>NZ_JBHIXB010000001.1:0-1527500 GCF_041986965.1 Hyphococcus sp.
CGCGCCGAAAACCGTCTTGCCAAGACCGTTCATGCCGCCTTACGCTCAGGGCGTGGCGGCATGAGCGCCACCCCACAACCCGCCGAGTCTAACAAATGGCTCGGAGCACTTCGATGGGTCAGGCCAGCTTGTTCTGATGGATGACGGTTTTCAACGCCGCCTTCGGAGCCCGGCGTTTGCACCATAATACCGGACTTTTGCGGCCGCTCCCCGTCTTTTCGCCGGAACTGTCGCCGCAATTACCGATAGTTAGCTGGAAATTCTCTAATCGCCCTAACAGGGAAGATTAATGCCCGTTGCAGGGAATATCCGTATCTTCAACTCTTCTCTATTTGCATCTAACTCAAAGCTGCTGGTGCTCAAAACAGAGCGCCCAGCATTGTGTCCAGCCCCATTTTCATGGCCACTTTAAGATAAAGTTTCCGGAACTGGCGGGCGAAAAGTGCCTGAGCGTGAACTTCATCCACCCTCCGAAATTAGCCTTGAAGAAACCGGCATCCGGGGCGGTTGCCGGGTGTAGGAACAACCCGCCGCAACACATGTACAAAGGGCCGAATCCTTTTCTTAGCTCTGAATAAACGAAAGAAGGTCTGCGTTCAGAACCTCAGCATGCGTTGCAAGCATCCCATGCGAGTATCCGGAATAAGTTTTGAGGGAGCCATTCTGAAGAAGCTTTACCGCCTTCAAGGCTGAATTTCCCATCGGCACGATCTGGCCATCGTCGCCATGCATGACCAGCGTCGGAACTTCAATCGACCTCAAATCTTCTGTTTGGTCTGTTTCCGAGAACGCCTCTATGCCGTCATAGTGCGCTTTCGCACTACCCTCCATTCCCTGCCGCCACCAGTTCTGGATCAGGCCGGGAGACACATTCGCTCCTTCACGGTTGAAACCGTAGAACGGACCGGATGCAACATCGAGGTAGAACTGCGCCCTGTTATCCGCAAGCGACTTTCTGAAGCCGTCGAAGACATCCAACGAAAGGCCATCCGGGTTCCCGGTCGTTTTCAACATCAAAGGCGGCACGGCTGCGACCAGAACCGCCTTGGCGACCCGGCCTGCCGGTTGACCGAATTTCGCCACATAGCGAGCGACTTCACCGCCGCCTGTTGAATGACCGATATGCACGACATTTTTCAGATCCAACGCCTCAACAACTGCAAAAGCGTCAGCCGCATAGTGGTCCATATCGTGCCCGTGCGGCACATGGCTTGAACGCCCATGTCCCCTGCGGTCATGAGCCACCACGCGGTAGCCATGCTGCAAGAAAAACAACATCTGCGCGTCCCACTCGTCCGCAGACAGCGGCCAGCCATGATGAAACATCACCGCTTGAGCATTCTTCAGTCCCCAGTCCTTGAAATAGATCTGCGCGCCGTCTGACGTTCGGACAAAGTTATCTGAATTCATCGCTTGGTCTCCTGAGCTGGAATGTGGGACGCGATGACCGGCGGCACTTTGACGGGCCGCCAAGGCCGGCCCCGCCGCAGCGGCGCCTGCCAAGATCAATCCGCCGGCCACGATCTCGCGCCGGTTGGCGGCCCAGCCTTTCATCAACTGGCTAGATTTCGTTTCATCGCCCATGTGCAGTCTCGCAGCGTGTTATCCTGCTCCGATCATGGCGAAGGCTCTGCGATCAATATTGAATGCATCCGGCGGAATTTGTCGAAATACGCGGACAAAGCGAACAATTGCCGATATAGATTTTCGGACTTGGCGCTAAAGATACGGTCCAAGTTAGGGAAAGCCTTTTGAGAAGGACTAAGCCCAATATATACGATGTCCGCCGGCATTCAGGAGAAAGCTGATGATGAAGGTTTACGATTGCCCCGGCACGCCAAACGCGGCGCGCATCCGAATTGTCCTCGCTGAAAAGAGCCTTGAGAGCGGTGTGGAGCTCCACCCCGTCGATCTGGTTGCCGCCGAACAGAAACAAGACTGGTTTTTGGAAATGAACCCAACGGGGAAGACCCCCGTGCTTGTGCTTGAAGATGGCGCCGCAATTTCAGAGTCTGTCGCAATCACGGAGTATCTCGACAATCTGGATGGGCGCCCGACACTCACCGGCTGCACGCCGCGGGAGAAGGCGTTCATTCATATGATGCATCGCCGCGTTGAAATAATGGTGTTGGACCCTGTAGACGACTATTTCCACTACGGAACGCCGGGCCTTGGCCCCGCTCTACAGCCATGGCGCATGCCGGAATGGAACGATGAAGAGAAAAAAGCTTGGGGCGCGCGGCGGGGCGCCCTGGCTCTCCAGAATTTGCCTTACTTCGACAAGGCCCTCGGAGAGCAACCATTCCTTGCCGGTCGCAACTTTTCTCTGGCTGACATCTCATTGTTCGCAGGCGTGATATTCATAACTGGCGCTCACCTAACCATCGATTCAAATCTGAAATCACTATCCGCATGGTTTGCAAGGGTCTCGGATTTGCCGTGTGTCAAAAACCGAAGCGGACAGTCCTTTCTAAGCAAGGATTAACATTGGCGCCGGCTTAAAGCTGACGATATTGAGGCGCGCCTCACGGAGATCATTCGCGCATCAACATCGACTGTTTCTTGCTGGCGGATTTTACGGCGGCGCTGCATCAACACTGTACCATCGCCAATGCAGCGCCATGTCGAGAACGTCTTTGCGGATGTCGTCCGGGATTCGGTTCCACACGCGGCCTGGCCCGGAGCGGCGATCTTCAAGGTCCTGCTCGCCGAAGCGGGCGTAGAGATCATACCAGCGGTAGAAGGCGGTTTTCAAGCAGAGTTTCGGCGAGCGCCTCTTTCAGATCGCTCATATCCGAACGCAGATCCTTCACTTCGCCGCTCGAGGCCTGACGTTCTGTGTCGCCCGACAGACGGCGTTTGCCGGCTTCCAGAAACTCCTTCGACCATGTGTAATACAAACTCTGGGCGATACCTTCGCGGCGACAAAGCTCAGCGATCGAATACTCACCGCGAAGGCCCGACAGGACGATGCGGATCTTTTCTTCCGTTGCATGCTGTTTGCGCGTCTTGCGACGAATGTTCTTAACGTGTTGTTCGGCCGTCTCCCAACCATCGGCTTTCTGTTTCATCTTCGCTCCCTTGGTGGGCTACGATGAACCAGAAAGCCTCCTTAAGCAAAAATCCTCAATTGCCACTCACACGCTGACGGGGAACAATCCTAACTCGCTTCAATTCCGCCCAAGGCTTATGAAGCAAGTTAAACTTCAGTCCAAGCCGCATAGAGCGCCTCTGAGAATTCATCGAGAACGGTCTCGTCCGGCGCAATGTCTTTCAATTCCGAGTGGGAGTCTTCAGGGCCGATCACGTTCATGGCGCCGACGGCGCAACTGACCGTACCCAGATCGCGCTTCGACAGGACGATGGAAACGCCATCTTGCGCACTGCTATTAAGAACGGCGCGAAAAAGCTTTTCCAGCCGTTCGCCATCTTCCGGCGTTGAAGCATACATCTCGAAAGCTTCGTAAGGACAAAAGCGCGCAGCATGGAGGCAGAAACACGCTATTTCAGTTTCGGTGCGCGAGAGTAACAGTTCAATAAGATTTTCTTGCGTCTTATTGATCTTCATTTTCCCAGGACCTGATGCGCACATTCTGCTGACGCGGCAGCCCGGCCGCGTCAAAATCGAATTTCCACGCCTCCATACGATGAGCGGCGCGGCTCCACTCTTCCGAGCGGGCGATCAGATATCCGTCCTCCGGATAGGCGCCGCCACTGAGCGGCTTATTGATCAGGTGACACTCATAAGGAAGGTTGGATAGGATGCGGTTCGCATAGTCCTTATCCAGAAGAACATATGAAGACGGCGCCCGGCGCCCATCAGACGACTTCGCCGCCGTGAAGGATGCGTTGAGTTTCGCCAGAAAACCCAGACTGCCGAGATGCGTGAGCGCCGTTTCGGCGGCCTCCATCAACTCGCTGCGGAAAGGAATATCCATGTTTTCCACCATCAGCGCGCGCGTTGATTTTATGGCGCCGAAAATCATCATCGGCGGCGTTCGCGTTTCCACATAGGCGAGCTGGCCGGATTCAGGCGCATAGACGACCGGGTCCTTGAGGTCGAGCCCCGCATATTCCTTTTTAGCGCGCATGGGCACGCCATCGATAATGGCGATCGGTTCATTCTTGGCGACGTAATCGCCTTTCGACTTCAGCCAGCGCTTGATCCGGAAATTGTGCGTGAGCTTTTTGTCGTCCCAGTCGATGCCTTCACCAACGAACAACAGCAGCAGGATGTTGATGCTTGGCGTTGCGAGGGGAACAAAAACCTCTTCGGCATCGGCGAAAGCTTCGAGCGACCCGGGAACGGCCGGCGCCACAACCGGATTAGAGGATGAAGCAGGCTCAGGCGCGCTCACAGCGGCGTTAGAGGCGCCATGCTCCACTTGCGGCTGAACCAACGCATGCTCTTCTCGCCTGTCGCCGCCATGTTTCAGGCTGTCGATATAAGCGACAATGCGGTCGGGGTCGGGGGCGCCAATCCACTCAAGGCGGCTCCTGTCATCGCCTGTCCAGAAACCGATCGTTCCATAATTAAGAAGACGGGCGGGAACCGATTGGGCGGCGTCGGCCTGTATTTTATCTGTCAGCGAAAACTCGCGCTTGATGCGGGCGACAAAGCCGACGCTTTCGCGAAGCTTCACGCCGTCTTCGATTTCATAGGATCGCGTATAACGGTGGTAGAGTACGCCGACGATAATGGGCGCGAGCCCGATGAGAACGCCAAGCACCGACAGTTCCGCCGGAAAGCCAAGCGCCCGGGAAAGGCCATCAAAAAGGGGGCGCTGCACAAGCCAGAGCGCAATGATGCCGCCGCAGGCGATCCATGCGCGCCAGTAAACCCCCCAGGCGGGCCGCAGGCGCAAAATGCTGGCGCCGCCGCGCTGAAAGCGTTGAAACTCCCCCGGCGGCGTCACCATGTGACTTCCTCATCAATGGTTTTGGGCGCGCCAAGCTCGCCTGGTTTTATCCGGCGTACGAAAATGACGCCCATTTCAGACCTTGCCTTGTGATCGCCCGGCGGGAGGCTTCCGTCGTAGGCCCATGCAAGCCCGCCGCCCAGCCCTGTGGCTGTCCACAAATGGGTCGGGTTTTGCATAAATTCCGGATAGAGACGGGCGCGTATGGCTTTGTTAGCCTTGCCGCTATATCTCCAGTTGGAGAATTCTTCATCCGTAAGCTGACTCATTATCTCCTCATACTCAACACTATCGCGCCGATAGTCGCGAATATGAGGCGTCATCTTGTTTAGCTCCGCCGCCGTTGGTAAGCGCCAGTCCTTGTACCCCGCCGCATGAACAGTGCATCGCCCTTTATCATAACCGTTTTCAAAAGCCGACGCGGCGAGCTTTTCAAGGCCCATATACGCCATGGTTGAGCCGACATTATAGCCCACTGCCGCGCCCTGGCCGAACAGCCGGCAGGCTTCCGCCCAATTCAATTTAATGGGTTCGCCTTCAAAACCGGCGCCATTCCAGACCATGCCCCATGGCGCCCGCATCCACATGAGCGAGGATTCCACATGAGAGACGGTGCCGTCATCATTATCGAGATAATATCCCCGGGGCGTTTTAAACCGTTTGGCGACCATTTCGGCGCGGGGCTTGTAAGTCGGGTTCGAACCAAAATGAGTGTAATGGCTCTTTTTCGCTTCGGCGAGGCTCGGCGGCGCACTCACCGGTTGCAGTTGTGACGCTTGTGACGCTGGCGCATGTCCGCTTCCTTGCGGCGCGGCGCCTCCCCCCATTGCGGAACGCCTCCCCGGATTCTTGAGATCGTTTATGTAAGCGATAATACGGTCAGGGTCGGGCGCGTTTTTCCATACCAGCCGGCTTTTGTCGTCACCGGTCCAGAACACAACGGTTCCGTAGTTTAACAAACGCGCCGGGATGGACTGCACCATATCCGACTGGATTTTGTCAGAGAGCGAAAATTGGCGCTTGGCGCGCGAAACAAACCCGGCGGTCGCGCGCAACGTCTGCCCCTCTTCAATTTCATAAGAGCGGGTAAAGCGATGATAAAGTACGCTAAAGGCAATGGGCGCGAGACCAATAAACAGTCCAATTGCGGAGAGTGACGCTGGCGCGCCCACTGCGTCCGCCAGTCCGTTGAACACTTCTCTTTGCACAAGCCAGAGTGCGAAAACACCGAACGCCAAAACGCCAGCGCTCCAGTAAGACTGCCAGGACGGGCGGGCGCGCAGCACAACCCGCCCATTCCGCATAATCGGTTCAAATCCAGGAGGGGGCGTCATCAGCTAACTTCAACTCTTTCCTATTGGCAGGACAAAAATTTGGCCTATTGGTTCGCGGCCGATGTAATCCGGCGCGCCTCTATATCCGTGTCCGGACAAGATTCAGCGCTTAAGTGCAACCCAGCCCCGAGCGCGCCAATTCCTTCATCAGCGGCCAGCAGCGCCGCCAGGCCGTCCGGTTTCGCCTTGTACCAGAAGACATATTGTTCGGCTTTCACGCCCCCATCCTTCTCAAACGCCATTGGGCCGTAATAACAATGGAGCACCGGCGGTTTGGTCAAGGCAAGATCGTTGAAAGCCTGATGCAACGCCGAATTCGCCATGAGTCTGTCGAGATCCACATGATCGCTGTAGATTCGCATTAACGGGTAAAGTCGTTCGGTGTAGTACGGCCAGCCATCCCCGCGACGGTTCGACGCCAATGCATTTTTCAAAAGCCCCAGTTTCCACGCGCGCCGGATATCCTCTTGCGAATAGGGCTGGCTTTCCGCCGCCGCACCTTCGATGGGAGAGCCGGACGCCTGCACCGAAGGTTGACCCTTCGCGGCGCGCAGCATGTTCTCCCCCATCTGCCTGACCGTAGCGCTTTTGCAGCGCCCACGCAGAAACGCGGCCATTTGATTGCCGTGATTGAGCGCAGCGGCTGCGCCCTGGGCCAGGCCTTTGATCATCGTTTCAACGCCAGCCTCGCCCCCCTTTGCCATGCCGTCGGCGATATCGCCAAGGCCATCCGCCATCTGCCCCGCCGTGCGGCGGCGCTCATATCGTGCGTAGGCTTTGTAAAAGCGCGGGTCCATTTCCACATAGGATTCAATCGTGATGCGCTCGCCCGTTTCTTCATCCACCAGCGGGCGGTCATAAGGAACCTTTGTCGATGGCACAGCGCTTTCGCAGTTTTTGTAAAATTCCTCGACATAAGCGGCAAAATAACTGGCGAAGGCGTATGTCGTGTTGACGCCGTAAAAATCTCCCTCGAAGACGCGCCGGGGCGTTTCAAAATCATCAAAACCCGACCAGAACTTGCCGGACTTGTAGACGACGCCGGGGCGTCGGGCGGCCTCCATCTTGCGGCGAAGATCCGCTAACGTGCGTTCCTGACGCGCTTTCTTCTCGGCCTCATGCTGACGGTAGACCTCAAGCGCGCGCTCGCCCTTGCTTTCGCTCATGGCGCCAATTTCCGTTCGCGCAGCTTTTGCTTCCCCAACACTGTTCCAGAATGTGGCGCGGTCCCAGCCATCGCGTTCCATCACCTCATAAAACGGGCGGAACTTTTCCGATGGGGAATTGCGCCGCCACACCATCTGGATCAGCGGCTGTTCGGGAACATAGCCATTCTTGCGGGCGGTTTTGAAAAAACCGTCTGTGTCTTCGAAGTGGCGACCTTTCGCATAGCCAAGGATTTGAATGTCGCCGGCGCCCGTTTGCGGCGCAGGAATATCCCGATAGGCTGGAAAGGCAGCGACAAGCGCGGGAAAAATCTTTTCATTGAAATAGTCGGTTTCTTCCGGATGCAACCTGTAGGCGGAACCCGGGCGGCCATACCCGTCCGTCGCCGGAAAATAATCCGCCGCCATGAATTGCTCCCCGTCCGGAACGTCATAAATGGCGATCACATTGCTCTTCAGGCCGCCGCCTTTCCGGAACTCCATGACAATATGAAAATATTCGGCGCGGGCGTCTTTGAAAAAACTGACGGCGCCGGATAAATTTCGGCTGTTTATTTCCGAAGCTGAGGATTGAGCCGGAGACTGGGCGGCAGCCTGGGCCCCCGCAAACCAGATCGCGACCCAGATCACGCTCACGAGAAACGCACCTGTAAAGAAGAACGCGCCAAGCCCGCGCTTTAAACCATTCTCCTTCTTCGGCGTCATGCGTATCCCCCTTCTCCCCTCTATAAAAGACGCCCTTATTGCGTCAACGCATCTTTATCTTTTCCGGCCAGCGCAAAGGGAAGAAAATCCTCCGAGAATGCATTCGCCGCGAAATAATCAAGCGCGCGCTGCACTTCTGGAGAATCAGCAAGGCCCGCCTCAAACGCCAAAATCCCGATGACTTGATAGGCCTGTCCCATGACCTCCTCGAAATTCGCTGCGCGCTGCTCGGCCAGCCGCTCCGAAGCCGACAACGCGGCGTCAAAGTTCAATAGCGCCCGGCTAATCTCCACATCGCGCGATTGCGCGATATTGGTGCGCGCCTGACGCACCGCCGCGCGGCGCTGTTCCGGCGTGAAGGCGCCAGTCTCTTGATCATTCGATTTTTCAGCATCGGACATGCCGGTTTCCTTTGACTTCACCGCGTCGCAGCCCTTTTCCCGCAGTACGCGCTTTAAGTCGCGCATTTTGGAAGACGGGATAAAGGGGATGATTAGGCGGTAACGAACATCCTCACTATCCAGCCCCACACCCAGATCGGCAACCGTAAAACAACAGGACGGCGCAATCTCGGAAGCGCGGTCCGGGGCGACAATGCACGGCGCGGGCGCCGAGGCTTGCGCATCAGTTTTCGGTCCATCCGCCGCCTCCTGCGTCGCACAGCCAGCGGCGGCGAGAAGCATCAATACCCATGACGTGATTGCGTTGCGGTTCATTGCGGTTCTCCTCCTGCCGATAAAAGATAGCCCCGCAGGCCAACGCTGGCAGCTAACAATTGCGGTTAGGAACGCCCTTTGCGATGACGATGGCGCCAGCCTGCGATATTTGAGACCTGTCCCCGTGGCGGGAGAACGCAATAGATGCGCCCTGAAAGGAATTTTCCGATGCCGGAACTATCGAAACGCGTGGAGAGGCTGCACGAACGGTTTCAACTCCGGCTTGGGAGCCTGTACGCAGACCGGGACCTTCTCATGCACATGGCGGTGCTGAGCGAAGCGCTATCAGAAGGCGACGAGGACTGGATTCCCAGCCAGCTTTCACCTTTGCTGTTATCAGGCGATAGCCATGAAACGTTGAACCGCGAGCTTGCGGAGTATCTCGAACACGAACCGTTTTTCGGGCGCGCCCTCGCCTTCATGCTCGATAACAGCCATCAGCATGCAACGCCTGGCGAAATCCGCAGCGGCGGCTTTCAGGATTACGCATTGCGCCTTGCCGCTCTTGGCGATCGCGACCGCCCGCTAGCGCTGATGGCGGCGCTCTACGGGCTCGCCTTGGCGATTTATGAATGGCGAGATCGCGCGCGGTCTGTTCCTTACGATCCGGATGTTCATGGCCCCATAAAATTTTCGTGGCGCAAGGATTGAGCAACACGCCGCCTGCATGGCTCCAGACAACCTGCCCGCCCCATAACCGGAGATGTTAGTCGATTGCGGCGCCATGACGGGGTAGCCTATAAATCGCCATTACAGTCTATATGATGAATTAAAGGGGCGTTGACGCATGAAAATTCTGAAAATCGCAACCGCGGCGGTTTGGCTTGCGATGCCGGCGGCGGCCATGGCGCAGGCGCCCTCGCCCACATATGACGCGGCGATGAATGGCGATGCGGGCGCCCAATATAAATTGAGTGGTGATTATCGTTACGGTTTTGACGGCGTCCCGAAAGACCTGAAAAAGAGCCTCTACTGGATGAAGCAAGCGGCCCAAAACGGACACAAAGAGGCTCAATATTCCCTGTCATTGACATATGCGACCGGGAAAGACGCTCCCAAGGACAGCGAGAAAAGCATACTCTGGCTCACCAAAGCAGCGCAAGGCGGCCATGTTGGCGCGCAAATGTCCTTAGGCGACAAACACCGCAACGGCTTCATGGTTCCGGAAGATTTCAGCAAGGCGATGTTCTGGTACGCGAAGGCGGCGGAACAAAATGAACCGCGCGCCTACAAGGAAATAGGCGCTCTCTACAATTACGGGTATGGCGTCGAAAAAGACCGCGACAGAGCGTGGGTGATGATCCGGAAATATGTCGACTTGTATTTTGCCCGCGACCCCGCAGCGCATTCGCGCCTTCTTCGCCATGAATGCGCCCTGTTTTTATACCCGGACAGATATGTCCTCGACCTGGACAAGCGCACAAAGGCTTCCTCTTCACACTGCGACGATCCCGCCTGGCGTCCGTCTCAACACACCGAACCGGATATCGCCTCCGCGCTCGCCGCCGGCTTCATCATCGCTGCAATTTTGAGCAGCAATAATGCGAATGATGACGCCGAACCGTCGCCCCATTCACCTTACGTTCAAAAAGCGATCAATGAATGCCGCAATGAAGTCCATCGCCGCATGGTGCGCTGCTATTCCAGCATGACCATTCCGGGCTGTACGCTGGCGGGCGAATGCACCTATGAATGGACTTGCCAGAGCGGCAATAAAGGCCGCGGCAAATGCAGCCCCAATTCGCGTTACACTGATGAACGGCTCGACTATTATTGTGATCCGCTGGTGGGCAATAAATACACCACCAAAGAACCGGTCTATGCGGAAAGCTGCCATTAGAGGTGACTGACTTCCCTAAAGGGCCTCAGGTTTATTCCGGCTTTCACCATCGCATCATCATTGGACACTCATGGAAAATTTCAGCGGCGTAAAATACTTTCTTTTCGACAACAGACCCGTGAAAACCGTCTGGGAAGACGGGATTATTGTGGAGACATATTCCATTGATCCCAAAACGGCCATCTTATTTAGAAATGACGGCCTCGCCTTTTATATAGAAACGGAAGTCTCGGATCGAAATGAAATATCCGAAAGCGATTACAGAAGCCGCGTCCATGAAATCTATCTGGCGCTGCCCGAAGAGATAAAAATCTCGCAAGCCATCGACCAGCACAAAGACACGCTGAACAAACTCAAATAGAGTTTATGGAAAACGATCGCATCAGGTTTTCACCTTCTGTAGAAGAAAGAAACGAATAGGCGCCGTGACGTATATTCATCGCGATCATTCCGATTCATCCTTTATGCGGCAGTTTTTGTAACGCCTCCTTCAAGGCTTCGTGCGTGCTGGTATTGTGTTTCAGCGCCAGGCGAAGCCTGTCGCCGGCCTGCGGCGGCCATAGATTGACCGGCCACGCAAGCAGCGCGCGAATAGCTTCATCTTTAGCAGGTGATCGATACTCCAACCCCGCCAACACAAGCGGACCGCCGAGCCCCGGATAATCGCCCGCCAGCGGGATAATTTCCTGCAGCACACGCTCGTGGCCCCGGCCGGGATAATAGAAATAGCCGTTTTCATGGACGTTGCACCATTTCTCAGCCCACGCAATGACATCGCGCGCCTGCTCCACTGTTTTAACCGAACGGCGCAGCCCGTTCAGCCAGGCAGGATAAGAGCCTTTCTCGACAGCGTTGAACAGAGTCGAAAAATAATCATCTGCAGATACATTCTCGACAATCTCTATCGCGTCGGCAAAGTCTTTACTGTCCGTCGATTCAAGCGCCGCATCGATTTCTTTCCTGTTGTCCGGCTTTTGCAGGGCGGCGAGGATGCTGGCGGCCGCAGCCAGATCTTCGTCTTTTCCCTTGAGCCATCCTTGATCCAGCGCCTCCTTCTCGTCCGCCAACGCCGCCTCATGAGCATGGGAAAATGCGATATAGTAAATTTGCGATAAATGCCTGAGGGAACGAGTCGACAGGGCGCGGCTCGTCGCATGTTCCACAAGGCGAAACAGGCATTCAAGCGCATACGCGTCATCGCCAGGCTCAAGCCAGATCACGCCCCGGTCAATACCGCTGCACAAATGATCGCCAAACAATTTCAGCGCGCCGTCGATCAGCCAGTCCGGCGGCGCCGGATCCCTGAGCGCCGACAAGAGGTCGCCCCTCTCGATATAGTCAAGGATAAAGTCGACGTAATCGTCGATGATATAGGCAAAGCCCCGCCGCATATCGGCGAAAAGCTGTTGCAACAGCCAGTCCTTGATCCGCCGGTCGCTTTCGGGGCGTATGTTTTTGAGAATTTCGCTTTCAGCGAATTGCGTTCCATGCCTGGCGCATTCAAAGGCAAGCCGCTCCCTCTCGGCCGCAGGCAAAGTCGACTGCATGGCGAGTTTGCAGGCGCGATCCGCAATCAGATGATTTGTACCACAGCCGAGAATTTCAATTTCCGCAGCCCCCAGAGCCTTACCGGTGTAAGAGAGAAACAGCATGGCGTTATGAACGGCGATCGGGTCCGGCGATCCGAGAATGACGAATTCAAGAAACGATGCGCAGACCCGGTCCTTATCCCATGCCGAGAACGATGGTTTGACGGCGTCCCAGCATTCCATCGATCCATAGGGACTGATGAGGACGTCCCTGATCGCGGCATAGGCGCTGCGCACGGCCTGTTCATCCGACGATGGCGCGAGCGCATCCAGCGCGGCGACAGCGATCGGTTTTTGATCATTGCTTTTCGCAAGACTTTCGCCGAAATAGGCGCCGTGCAAATTCCTTTTCGATTGGTCATCGACGTCGGCGTCCGCGCGCCGGCTTTCGCGCGCCGCGC
Source organism: Hyphococcus sp. (assembly GCF_041986965.1). GTDB lineage: Bacteria > Pseudomonadota > Alphaproteobacteria > Caulobacterales > Parvularculaceae > Hyphococcus. Next base: position 12,671 of record NZ_JBHIXB010000001.1, read on the forward strand.
TCAATAGGCTCGCCGCGCTATCGGGCCAGAGCGCTGCACGCCGCCACAAGGCGTCCAGGTTGTTTTCCATAACTGGCGTTAATCCTTCATTGTGCGGAAAACGCGATTGATACCGCGGATCCCGGCTTCGACCGCCATTCGGCAATGGAAGAGCTTATTTTATGGAATAGGAAAGACTATAGCCAGCTTCGGCGCGGGTATAGAGATTCACTGGCGATTTCACATAGCCGCTGGGACATGTTTCGTTAAAGGCTGTGATCGGCTTGCCGGAAATTTTGCGGCGAAAGGCTTTATCCTTATCGACACACATGGAGTAGCCCGAATAGCCGGAGAGCCCTTTATACTTGTTTCCGTTCAGCACCCCTTGATCCTTTGGCCATTGCGGATAGATGCGGCTTCCGTCCGGCGCCTCCCGGAAAATGGAGTAATAGGTTTCCCAGAAGAGAGCAGCGTCCGGCTCAAAGCATTTCCCCGGATCAAGCTTCCACCAGCCCTCGGTCACGCTGGCGCACCCGTTGCCCGAAAACGCGCATCCCAGCCCGCCCACTCGGTGCAACGTGGCGATCCAGACAGTGCTTCCTGTCTTGTTGCATAGGGTCATGCAGCCGTCCTCGCAACTGCCGGCCTTAGCGTCGCTTGCGACACAGGCGATGAACGCGCCAAGCGCCGCCCCAAACGCCTTGACGCCGGAGAGCGCGCGCATTTTCAAATTCGCGTTTAACATGGTCTGTATCCCCTCTTTATGGAATGCGCCACAGATGGCGCTGAAAGCTGGCGTAGTTATTTCCCATTCTTTCCCGCCCCACTAATCGCCCGCCCGGGAAGCAGGAAAAGAGATCGAGATTGAAAATCCCGGCTGGTTGTTTTTGATGCGTACGCGCGCGCCGTGGCGTATGGCGACAGCCTGTACAAAGCGAAGTCCGAAACCGTAGCTGGCGACACCCGCATCAGCGCCGCGCCGGGCAAGCACGCCGAGATCATCGCTGTCCGCGCCGGGGCCTGTGTCTGACACTGTAAGAAAATGCGTATTTCCTTCGGTCGTAACACTGATGACGACGCCGCCGCCGGAAGGCGTGTGCTTGAGCGCATTGTCGAGGAGATTTGCAACAGCGTTCGTCACCAGCGCGGCGCGCCCCAGCATCATCGGCGCCGGCGCCTCAAACCTGCTTTCCAGCGATACCTCTTTCTCTTCAAAGGCGTCCCCGAAAAGATCAATCGCACTTTGCACGGCGGTGGAAAGAGACATGGGTCTCATATCCGTATCCGGCGTCGTTTCCACTTTTACAAGTTCAAGGATTTCTCTCAAAAGCCCCAGCAGCGCATCGGCGCCTTTGGCGATGTCCTGTTCGCCCGCCTCCAGGGCGAGCTGACGCAGCCTGCCGACCTCCTTGTTGAGTTCGTGAGCCGCGGTCTGGCTGACGGCGTCAAGCCCTTTCATCAGCCGGGTGATTTCCTCCAGCGTGTTGTTCATCTCCCCGCCGAGCAGGGAGAGTTCGTCTCCCGGCTCCAACAGAGCTGCCGGAATGCGCGCTTTGACGTCGCCCGCCCGGATCGCCTGAAAGACGTCGTTCATTGCGTTCACGCGGCTTCGGAAACGCCGCGCCAGTCGCATCGTCAGATAGGCGGTCAACCCCGCCATCAACAGTGAGAGGACAATGAATGCGGGAAGAAAGCTGCGATAAAGCGCTTCATAGGTGACGAGGCGACGACCAACGATAAGCGGAAAGCGCTCGTCGACAATAATCACTTTCGCCAGAATGGCGCCCGGCGCGGCGCCCGCCTCACGCCCGTCAAAGCGAGTCCATTCGCTATTGACGGAAACGCCTTCAGGCCAGCGGTTCAGACTGCCGACAATCGGCGAATGATCCGTCCGCGCTAGCAGATAAACATAGATCGCCGGCGCGCCGTCTTCCTCGGGCAGGATCCGGTAATCGATCGCTTCCGCATATCCCAGAACTTTGTGTTCTTCCCGGTACTGTTCGAGAATGCGGATTTCCGCTTCAACATCGGCTTTGGCGGATCTTTCGACAGCCTTGCCCACGGTCATGAACGCCGCCGCAATCGCCGCCGTCGCAAGAAGGGCCGCCAGCGCCAGATTAAGCGCCAGCGCCTGACCAAACAGCGAGCGGCGCGGGCCCGGCCCAGGCTCAGGCGGCGACGTCTCCAGCGATGTCGAAATCTTACCCATTGAGCGCCTTCACACGACCAGACGGTAGCCCATATCTTCGCTGACGATCTGCGGCGGGGCGTCAAGTTCGGCGAGGCTCTTGCGCAAACGGTTGATCGATGTGTTGATGACGGCGTCCTGCGGCGGCAGCCCCCTATAGTCCGGCCAGACTTCGCGCCACAGCGCTGCGCGGCTGACCGCTTCTCCCCGGCAGGCGGCCAGCGCACTGAGCAGCTTGAACGACTGGGGCCGTAATTTGATGACTTCGCCGAGCCAGAGCGCGCGTTCATTGAGCGTCCTGATCTCCAGATCCCCCCAAATGAACACGCTTGCCGGCGCACGTTGGGTTTCCGCGCGGCGCATCAACGCTCTTAATCGCGCGGAAAGCTCGCGAAGGTCGAATGGCTTGTCGATATAATCATCGGCGCCAAGATCGAGCCCGCGCACATGATCGTCGGTTGTCGCAAGACGGCTGGTGATGAGCACGCAAGGCGCAGCAGCCTCCAGCTCCCGATACCAGTCAAACAGGGCAAGACCGTCTTCGCTGTCGGCAAGCATGCGATCGAGAAGGATGACGGCGAGATCGTTTTCGGCGCAATGGACACGCGCCGCGCTGACAGTATCCGCATGGAGAACGCGCCCGCCCAGGGATTCGACGAGCTTCATGGCGAAACGAGCATCCTCGGCGTCATCCTCGACAACCAGCACCGTCGCACCTTCAAGCGGGGTTTTATCTGTCTTAGTATCTTGCGTCATCATTACTCTCGCCAGCAGGACGAAAAATCAGTCTACTCGATATTCTTGATTTTCGTAGCTAACATTTGCGGTTATCAATGCCGAACGAAGCGGGGAGCTGATGCTGAAGATTGCGAAAAGCCTTAAAAACGCCGCCAGATGCGCCGCAAGCCTGACGCTCGCCATGGCTTCGCTTGTTTCCGGTTGCGCCAGCGACAAATCGTCAACCTCGGCGGAAACCAGATTGCGCACATCGCAATCCTACGCTGAAATCGCTGCGGAAACGCTTTACGAGGCGTCCGAGGAATACCGGTCGGGGCTGGAACTACTCGTTCGCGAACGCGCCCTTGCTGATGACGGCGCCGCAGATCCTCACCAGATGGCTGCCGGCGAGAGAGCGGCCATGATCATGGCGCGCGCCGCCCTGAAGCGTCGGACCGCGAACAATGAAGACCTGCCGCCGGAAGTGCAGGATGAAATTGCGCGCAAATCCGAGATGATGCTTGAGGGCGCGCGCCGCGCCGCCGCTGGCGATGCCGCCGTGCTTGCGGCGATTGACTCGCTTGTCGCCGAGCATGAGCAACGAACCGCTGACGGGAAAGGGCAGGTGTTCGGCAATTTGCTTGGCAAGGGCGTGGGAACGCTCCTCTTGCAGCGTAATTTCGACACGCTTCATCTCGAAGCGGCGGAAACAAAGACCCTACCCTTGGAGGTCACGCCTGCGAAGCGCGCAATCGTCTATGTTGAGAGCGCCGCCGCCAGCAAGGTTTCGCTCACCATAAGGGACGCCGTCGCGGCAGAGCTTTGCCGGGACGCGAGCCCCCATGGCTTTCTGATTTGCAGATGGCGGCCAGAAAACAATGATCCGGTGGAGATCATCATCAAAAACGCCGGCGACAAGGCTGCCGATATTCTGGTGGTTATCAGCCAATAGAGCATAACCGGATTTGTCAGTTCACCTCTCAGCGCAATCAGTTATGATGCGCTTCATTGCGGACTATGGTTCGCCCGTGTTGGCGAGACGGTCGAAGCGCCGGAAGCCGCCGCCCACACCGCCCGGGGACCGCAGATCATGCGCGTTATAGATGAACTCATCAGCTATTTGTGGCGCAATAATAAACTGAGCGCTGAAGACATTCATTGGCTTTCCAACCATGATTATTGCGACATATGGAATTTTCATGACGGCGATGATTTTTACTGGGAGCGCATGCGTGAGCACGACCAGGACGATCATGAAACTGAAGATGAGTTCGACAATTGGGACTCCGGTCCGCGACGCCCGCGCAAAAACTCCGGTGCGCCGACGGAGGCGAAAAGCCTCATTGCCGATCTTACGACTCGCCTTGCCGCCCGGCGGGAGGCGTCAACCGATACGCTCGGCGGGTTGGCGCGGCTGGCGCCGGATACCGGCGAATCGCTCGAAGCAGCGGCGAGCCATGTCGCCAACGCGGAGACGAGCGCAATCGCGCAAGCCATTGCAAACGTCATCGCCGGCGCCGATGACGGGCTTTCTGCGGTCGCACGGATCGCCGTTGGCAACTACATCCATGTGGAGCCGGAAGACCGGCCTGGCCCGGCCTGGCGCGCCTACCGAAAGCTCATCGCCTCGCGCGATATCGACGCGATTGGCAAGTATAACTGGATACTGAAAGAACCCGAAATCGCCACCGCTTATACGCTTGCGCGTGCGCAAATGCGCATCGCCGACGCGCTGGGCGAACTGATCGAACATGACCCGCAAAAGATCGCCCGCCCCCTCATCCCGTTCGACGTGGATTCCTTCTGGTTCCTGTGCCTGCTCCTGACGGCGAAGCGCGCCGGCCGGAGCGATTATCGCGCGCCTGGCGTCATCGCGCCGCGGCCCCATGCGCTGCCGGATTTAGACGATCTTTATCGCCTGATCGATCTTGCGCTCGGCGCTGTCGGAGACGGAAAGAAACAGAATGTTTTGGAGGATGCCGCCCATCCGCTCGCGCCATTGATTATCGCTTGGTTCCACTGGAGCCGCTTTTCGCCAAAACCGCGGACGATGAAGGAACTGCGCGCCGCCAAAAGAGCGGCGATTGACGGACTTAGCGCGTTTGATACGTGGGACAGGACTTACCGCCCGCCGGATGTTTTTGATGAATGGAAATGAACAGATGAATGACTTGAGCGAGACCGTAACGCTTTCGCAGGCCAGACAGATTATCAAGGCGCTCGCCGCTGACGAGAGCGTTCTCCTGTTGTCATCGCCGGGGCTTGGCAAATCCGATATTGTGCGCAGCGCCGCCGCCGATGCAGGCCTTGAGTGCCGCTCACTTCTCGGCACGCAAATCGCGCCTGAAGATGTGAGCGGCGTTCCCAAAATCGACGGCGACCGGTCCGTTTTTTGTCCGCCGCGGATTTTACTGCCCGAAAGCGACGAGCCCTTTTGCCTCTTTCTCGACGAATTGCCTGCCGCCAGCCCCGATGTGCAAAAAGCGTTTTACGCCTTGCTGCTGGAGCGGCGCATCGGCGAGTTCAACCTTCCCAATGGCACATGGGTCGTGGCGGCAGGCAATCGGGCGGAAGATCGCGCGCTGGTGCGGACCATTTCGTCAGCGCTCGTCAATCGCGTTTTGATTTTGCATGTCCGCGCTGACAATGAGGAATGGATCAGTTGGGCCCGCGCCAACAATGTCCGCTCGGAAATCATCGCCTTCATCGCCGCCGTGCCGGACGCGTTGATGCGTGCTGCGCCCGCCGAGCCGGTTCCATTTTCAACTCCTCGCGCATGGGCGTCGCTTTCCGCCAGTCTCGATCTCGCCGAAAAGGCCGGGCTCTTAACGGATGAAGTCCGCCGCGCCCTCGCCTATGGCAAGATCAGCGCCGGCGACGCCAGCCTTTTCTGCGGGCTCACCGAAGCCGATATTCAAAATCTGAAGCCGCCCGAAGTCTATATCAAGGACCCGTCGCTTCTGCCCCACGAGCCCGCAAGGAAATGGTTCGTCATCCGCATCATCCGGAAACTAGTGGCGGAAGGATCCTTGAACAACTTTTCCGCCGAAGAGATTGAAGGCTTCCTGTCCGCCTTGCCTAGCGAAATCAGGTTTTCCATGCTGGTGGGGCTGGTTGACGCCTGGGGCAAGCTTGGCGCGGGCGAAAGCCTGCTCTCCTCCTTGCGCGAAGCGACGGGCCTCAGATGAACGCCGGCGCTGACAATCTGAGACTGGCGCAAGAACATGCGCAAAGGGCGCTGAACAATGTCCGCAATTTTCAGCCTTATCTCGGCGACCTTGCAGACATCGTGAATATTTTCGTCGAGCCGCGCCTGCCGACCGCAGGCATCACCGCCGACGGAAGGCTGTTCGTCAATCCTGACTGGTTTCTGTCTCTTTCGGGGCCGGAAGCGATCTATGTCATCGCTCACGAATTATGGCATCTCGTTCTGCAAAGCCATGCGCGCGCCAGCCCCGAAGATGCGTGGTTCGTCAACATCGCCCATGACTGGATTATCAACAAGATCCTGACCGATGAACTCGGGATCGTGCCGCCCAAAAACGGTCTATGGTTTTACGACGCCGATAACCACTCTGCGGAGGAAATGGTCCGCTGGCTGAAAGACGGGTCCGCGCCGGAAGTTCGCCAGCAATCCGTCTGGGACGCCGCTGCCGGCGCGCCACAGGCACCAGTGACGCAATCGCCTTTCGCCGACGCCTTGCGCGGCGCGGGCCTTGCGCCAGATGAATCCGAGAGCCGCGATGGCGAAAAAGGCGAGTGCCCGGGCGATATTTTAACCGACGAAGATTTGAGGCGGCTTTCTATCGACCCCAGCTCAGGCTTGCAGCTCTCCCCCCCCTTGGAAGACGCGGCTGCTGATATCACCGCGCGAACGGGCGCACTGAAAAGAGCGGCGGACATAGCGCTCAACACCCATGCTGCTGTCACTACCGCCTTGCAGGCGCGTCACCCGGATATCAACTATCCGCACTCCACCGCCCTTCTCGACATTATCGAAACCAGCGACAAAATTCCCATCGAACTTGCCTTGCAGCGAGGCTTTGACATGATGGCGCCGAATCTCAGAACCTTTAGCCGGGCGTCGCGGCGCCAAGGTGCAAGACGCGATATTATTTTGCCGGGACGGCGAAACGAAGGCTGGACAATCAACCTGATACTCGACACTTCAGGGTCCATGGCGAAGGCGCTGCCGCGGCTCTTGTTATTGATAAAAAGTTCGGCGATCGCCTGCGGGGCTTCTCATGTGCGCATCGTGCAAGCCTCTAACGGCGTGACGGCGGATGAGGTCGTAGAAATTGAGGCGCTTGAGCGTTTTGAAATCAGCGGCTATGGCGGCAGCGATCTGACGGCGGCGTTCGACTTGCTTGCCGGCGATACTGAAGTCGTGCGCGCGGTCGTCCTGTCAGACATGGCGATCCAGTATCCCGCAACGCCGCCGCCTTACGAGGTGTTCTGGCTGGCGGTGCAGGCAGGCGCCTACGCGCCGTCAAAACCGGAATACGGAATCTTGACTGTTTTGAAGATTTAAAGGCGGCTAGTCGCGTATATGCCTAGAGATGAAAATGGGAAAAATTGCCTCGGCTCCTTAGTCACCCGCACTGCACTGGGAAGGGATGGCTCAAACAACGGAAAGCAACGGCAGGCTCTCAATCACTGTCTAGTTTCTTTAGTTTCAACGTCCGCTTCCGCAAGCTGAACGAATGTCCGAAAAATCCTCAAAGCTGACGTTAGCGGCGCGTGCCGCGACCAGTCATAAATCGCGAATAATGGATAGCTTTGATCGGTTAGTCAGTGACGAGCTTCGGGCGCAAATTGAGAGATCGCCCTTGCAGTTTCATCCAATCGGCGCGCCTGCGGATATCACCGCCCGCATTCAAATCTAAAACTCGTATTTGTAAGAGATCGCAGCTTCTCAATTTGCTATCGACCCCAAGTAAAAAAACGCAAGGTCTCGCTCATTGTCGGCAAGCTCAAGGCGGGCACGGATCGCCCACACTTCTTAGGCGGTTTGAGCGGCGCTTTTTGTCTGAGAATTTTGCCTCTATTCCAAGGAATTTTCTCTGCTATTGTATCGGCATTTGACATATTTAGCTTCTATTTTAGGCAATCGATCCAATAACAGATCGCGCACCTAACAACTGTCAGAGGAAATCCTCAACCCGGCGCTAGCGGAGCAATTCAGTCTCTCGTTACGCGCAACCCAATTTCGTTAGACCGGATCGCGTCTGCTGATGGAATCTTCTGTCTCATTCGCGCATATGCCAGAGTGGAATTGAACGGCTAAATATGTACAATGCGCCTACTATGCGCAGCGCATCAAATATTGCAGTCAGCATTCTGACGGCCCGCGAACGTCAGTGCCTGTTATGGGCCGGCGCCGGCAAACGCGATCGCGATATCGCATCCTTGCTGAGCATCAGTGAAAAGACGGCGTCTGGATATATTGAAAGCGCAGTAAGGAAATTGAACGCTCGGAACAGAACGCACGCATGGCGCATTGCTTTTGAGGATACTCTGTCAGACACAGAAATCCGGGACCTGGATGATGAGAAACGGTGGTGAAGCATCAGAACTTTTCAATCCCATTGAGTGGGCTCTCCTTGTAAAAAACTCGGAAAGTCTGGAAAGCGTCTTCGATAACCTTATCAAGCGACTGAAATACGCCACGGGCGGTGACACCGTATTCGTCTTAAACACCCGGCTGCCGCAGAATTTCGCGCCCGGCAATGGCTTGAAGTTTCCTGCGCCCGATCATGTCTTCGGATGTTTTTTGAATGAGGAATTTCACGATTACATCGTCGAGAATGACATTTCGCATCTCGACCCAATGCCGAAACGCGTAACGCCAAATTGCAGACCAATCGTTGGATGGGAAGGGTCGGAACTCTTCCGCAGCTTTAACGACGAGGAGCGTGAATACGAAAGAATATATTACTCTTTTGGCTTTAATGTCGGCATATTTATCCCGAACCTGAATCTGCAAGGTGGAACACTGGATGGCATGGCGTTGCACATGACGGCGCCGGTTCGTGAAGCTCAAGCCTTTCTCTCCGCCCATCTTGACCAACTTCAAATTGCCCACGCTTATCTATGCGAAGCCACGCGGACAAACAAACTAGTTCTTGAGCATGACGCTGAACGCCCGTTTCTGTCTCCAAGAGAACGTGAATGCGTAAGTTGGGCGACGGCCGGCTATTCAACACGGGAAATATCGGATCGGATCAAGCTGTCTGACGACACCATCAATGAATATCTGCGCAACGCCGCGAAAAAGCTTGGCGCGTCAACCCGCGCCCAAACCTGCGCAAGGGCGACAATGGCGGGGCTGATCGATCCATAACCCCCCATTTTCCCGGGGTGCGGGGCGCAACAATCTGTTTTAGATAAGGGGCGCAACATCGACAGGAGCGAATGCGTCTGGCGCGGTCGGCGGCGCCTTGGCGTCTTTTTGCCTATTCGCGCTCAACAGCGGCCTCTTTGGCGGCGTGCGGGCTGTCAGAAAGGCGTTACGCATGACGCACGCGACACGAATCACTTTGCGTTGACATGAGGTTAGACGACTTGGGGGGAGAACAGGTTCTTGCCAATGACGTCGTCATTGATTTCGGCAGGAACGTCCTGAGCGGCCCGCTTTGCGCGGAATATCGGATCGAGCCGCGCCCCATGCATGTGGTGCGATTGCTTCTCGCGCATGAAGGGCGCGCAATTTCACGTGCGGGTATTATCGACGCGATCTGGCCGGGCCGTCATGGCGCGGATCAGAGCCTGACAAACGCCATTTCGACCTTGCGCAAAGCGTTCGGCGCATGCTCGGCCGATCCGCCGCAGATAGAAACCGTTCCCAAAACCGGCTATGCGCTGCATGCGAAAATATCCAAAATCGCGGACGAGACAGTCCCGCAAATGGCGGAGCCGCCTCCGCCCGCAGGCTGGCGGCGCGGCAAAACCGTTTTCCTTGCGGCGGGGCTAACGGGCGCGTTCATCCTCGCCTTGGTCGCGGTCCTAGTATGGGGCGGCCTCGAGGAGCGCCCCGCGAACCTGGTTGAAAGCGAGAACACGCTCGCCGTCTTGCCCTTCTACGACGCTGCTTTTGAATCCGGCCGCTCTCCCTTTGGAGACAGCTTTGCGGAAGCAGTCCTCAATGAATTGGGGCAATCCGACGATCTGTTTGTGACAAGCCACGCGTCCTCGTCGCAGTTCCCCGCGCAGCTTGACGCCGACAGGCTTCAGAATGCGGCAAGGCGGCTGGGCGTGTCGCATATCCTTCTGGGCGCGCTGCAACGAAAAAAAGAAACCGTCCTGGCGACTGTCCGTCTGTATGACGCGCTTGAAAACGACACCGTCTGGACGCTCAGCTTCCAGGAGCCGTTTGAAGAACTCTATGCGCTGGAACGCCGCATCGCGGAAGAAACAGCGGCGCAGTTGCATGTCGCTTTGCCGCCCGCCGGCAAACGCCGGCGCCCGCCGCCGCCTTCGGTATTCGACGCCTATCTAGAAGCGCGCGCGCTGACCTCGACGCGCCGCGTTGACGATGTTCAGGCCGCGCGCAACTTGCTTGAATGGGCGACGCGCGCCGATCCTTTATTTGCCGACGGCTGGGCGCAATACGCCTACACGTTGCAGGTGCTGCAAACATTATCGAGCGTTGCGTCAGAGCGGGGCGGCGAAGCTGAACCCGGTATTCAGCAGGCCGCGAAGCAAGCGTTGAAACTTGAACCGGACAACATCCTGGCGCTGACGGCCAAGGCGATTTCCGCCATGGAAACTGGCAATTTTGAAGAGGCGGAGCGCAATTTCAGACAGATAATCGACATCAACCCCAATGCCGGAGAGGCGTTTAATTGGTATGGCGATTTGCTCGGCATGCTGGACCGCAGCGCCGGACAGATAGAAGCCGAAGAAAAGGCAGCGCGTTTAGACCCATTGCTCGTGTCAAACCATTATAACCTTGCGCTCGCTTATGCGCGCGTCGGCCAGGATCAACAGGCGATAGAGGCGATCGATAACGCCTTGGAGATCGACCCGACCCATCCGATCAGCCTTGAACTCAAACTCATGATTCTGCATGGAAGTGGAAAAGAACAGCCGCTAAAGGACTTCGACAGACACATAAGAGGGCTCGCGCTGTCCGAACGCGATCCTGTCGGCGTGAACAGAAAACAATATCTCGAAATTCTGGCGTCGACGTTCATCGCCGACCTTAAGGGCGAGACAAGCCCGTTTGCGCAACGCCTAATGGAGGGTTCCCTCGACGCAGCGCCGGCGCCGCTGACACCGATGCTGGCCGCCCTTATCCTCAGCAGGATCGGCGAGTACGACGCCGCCGCAAAATGGCTCGAAGCCGCGAATGAAGCGCCGTTCCTGCTCTATAATCCGTATTATTTTCCAACCGATGCAGATATTTTAAACGCGCATCCAGCCTATGGCGCCTTTTGGAACAAGCCGCCGCAAAGCCGGGTTTTGCATATTCGCAATCAACAAGCGCGTTGATAGACGGCGCCCGCGTTCAAAGGTTGCATTCGATCCGGAGATAAGCCCGGCTGACATTGCGGAATTCTCCAAAAACGCCTTGCCTGTTCCCGTAGAACCAGTCTCCGCCCACCATAAAACGCAGGCTGTCGCTTAATTCATAGCGGATTTTCGGCCGCAACAGGCCATCGCCGTCGTTCAGATTGGTCAGCCACTGAAAATCCACCGTGAGCCTGTCCTGCAGCGTCTCATGCCTTGCATAAAACGTTATGAAATTATCGTTCTTCGGGCGAAGCAGCGGCTTCGAGCCGACAAAAGCCCGGTCCTGAAAATATTGCAGGCTCAGCAAGGTGTTTTCTATGCCCCGCCAATCCGCGGCGACAACATAGGAAAATTTTCCCTCTTCGATTATTCGCTCTTCCGGCGGCCCCGCCGGGGCGGCGTTCCAGGCGACGCCGGACGCATAGGCCAGCTCCCCGCGAAAAACGATTCCGCCGACCGGTTTGGCGAATGACGCGCCATAGGTCGTCTGGCGGTCGTAAATGGGCGTCGCGGTCAAGCCGCCATTCGCCGGCTGCAAATGATAAACCGGACGATCATTGTAATGGCGCAAAGCATGAAGACCGATGTCCCACCCCCAGGCGAAAACGGAAATTTTGCCGCCGTAATCGGCATCCCCCGCCAGACGGTCCGGCCGCTGCGCAGGGTTAAGCGCAACGAGCGTTTCGTTCGGTCCTACAGGCGGCAAGTACCTCAGGGATGTAAAACCGAACGCGGCGTCTGGCGAGGGAATTTCATGATAGGTCCGGTCGGGAATCCAGAGCCCCTGAATATCGAAAGGGCCCAGTCTGCGCGCGACTTTCACGGACCAAAGCGGAATGCGGGACTGGTCAAAATCCTCAAGAATGAACGAGCGAAAACTTTGCGGATTGACAATGTCCAGCACTTTCAGCCCGTCGGCCTGTCCCCACACGATTTGCTGCTTTCCGAGTGTGAAGTCGGTGTCGAGGACATCCAGCGCAACATAGGCTTCGCGAAGTTCGACTTCCATCGAATCGCCGATGAGGAGTCGTTTGTTTATATCAGAGCGCATCTCCTGCGCCGGGCGGCCGGGCTCGAGCTTGTCGACAGGATCGATGCGAATCCGGGTCGACAGGAAGAAACGGACGGTCTCGGACGGGCGCCATTTCGCAACGCTTTTCCAGGTGAGTTCGCTTGTCTGCAGCGGCTCTTCATCGTCTTGCAGGGCGATGAACATATCCGCTTCGTTTTGAAGTTCGAAATCCTGTGCGCTAACCGGCATAGCTGCGGCGTGCGCCGCTAACGATGCAAATGCCGCCGCAACGGATTTTGAAATATCGCCCATGCCTACAGATTCCGCTTCATGGCGCGGACGGTCAGGTCGCCTTCGTCAATGGCTGCGTCATAAGTGATGTCGGAAAAGTCGAAGACTGTGCTGTGGCCGGTTTTGGCGTTTTCCGCGACGATCTTGAGCGGCGTCCAGTAACCGGAAATCCGCTCATATGAGACAATCGAGATCGTCTTCAGCGGATTGCCGGCGATATCCCAGTAATCGGCGCGCACCGGCATCCAGGATTCAGGATCGATCCACGCCTGGGCGCGCGAATAGCCGACCTCTTCGGCTATTTTCTCGCTTCGCGGAAACACCGAGACAATGATGACGTCCGCGCCCTCGAAACTGTCGCGTTTTAAGGGGACAAGCTCAAAATCGGCGGGGTCGAATTTGGTCGAGTCTTTCACATCCTCATAGGTAAAATCCGTGCCGAAAAAATAGTCTCCGCGGTCGCCGGGCGTAATTCGCCTCTCGCGCCGCAACGCCGGCAGGTAAATCCATTGATCGTCCGTTTCGCCGGCGTCCCGGTAGTCGAATGTCAGGAAGGCCGTTCCGTCGATGCTGTCCGGTTCGATGAAGCGGATCATCAGTTTGCGCACGGATGCGTCGTCCAGGCGGAGAATTCTGGCGGTTCGCCGGCGTTCGCGCCCCTTGCGCGAGACCATTGTCATCTCCAGGCGAACGGCGAAGGAAGAGCCGTCTTCTCTCGCCTGCATAAGATTCGAGACTTCTTCGCCGGACGGCAGCGCCTCAGCCCTGGCTTGCGGCGACAGGAACGTCAGGCCCGCGCCAATGCATAGCAATGCAATGAAGGCGGCGCTTTTATGCGCGCTCCGCGGCGCGCCGGATCTGTGAAAAATCGCCTTCGGTTTCACCCATTTGACCAGCGAGGGAATAAAGAAAAAAGAAAACAGGAAGCTTGCACCGAGCGCCACGGCGGTCAGAAAACCGAAGCGGTTAATCGTCGGCAATTCGCTTAACATCAAAAGCGAGAATCCAAGCCCGACGGCCGTGCAGTTCGTGAACAGGGCGCGCGCCGGACCGCCATAGACGGCTTTGGCGGCGCTGTCGAACCCTTCGCCGCGTTCGTCCATGTAAAACTGTATGCGCTCGATCATGTGAATTGAAAAATCGACGCCAAGACCGAGCGCGATGGCGGCGAACATATAAGTGGCCGGCTCCAGCCAGATGCCGGCATATCCCATGACGCCGTATATGGCGACGAGCGTCAAAACGACGGGAACAACCGTCAGAAGGCCCATTGAAACGGACCGGAACAGGAGCGTGCTGAGCGCTGTGATAAACAATAGCGACACGAATACCGACAGGAAATGATTGCGGCCGAGAGGCGCTATCCATTCATAAGCAAGAGCGACGCGACCGCTCATATTCGCCGTGAGCGTGCTGTCCTGAAAATTGGCGTCGATATAATTTTGCATGCCTGTGACAACAGGCGCGAATTCGGAAAACCGGTCTGTCGTAAGATAAAACCGCACCAGCGCCGTTTCGTAGTGAGGATCTATTTCTTCCGCAAAGTCTTGCGGATCGGCGCTTGCGGAGTAAAGAAGCATATATTGCGCGGCCTCTTCAAAGGTTTCCGGCAAGGTGAAATAGTCGTCGCTATCCGCGTTGACCGCACGGTTCATGAGTTTGAGATAGTCGGCGATCGACTGTGATTTCGATACGAAAGAAAGGCTTTCCCCAAATTCCTGAAGGCGCTCGATTTTGCGCAAGGCCTCGGGCTCGAGAATGCCTTCGGGCGCATCGGCTTCAATGACAACGTCCAGGAAATTCGATCCGGCGAAACGCGAATTGATCACGCCGTCAGCGATCCGGATCGGCTCGTCCGCTTTGAAATTCGTGATGAGCTTGCGGTCAATGGTCAATTCCCTGGCCTGCGAAGCGACCATGAGGGCGACAAGCCCCATAAAGGCGAGCGAGATCATATGCCTGTCGGTGAAAAAAGCGCCGATCTGCTGCAGCCATGATTGAGAGCCGGTCTGTTGCTCCCTCGGCTTGTAAGCCGCGCTGTCATGCGCCGGATAGATCAGCAGAAGGCATGGCAACAATGTCAGCGAGGCGATCAAGGCGGCGGCGAGACCGACAATCGCGAACAGGGCGAAGTAAATCATCGGCGGCATGGCGGCTGTAATCGCAACGCCGACAAACCCGGCGATCGTCGTCAATGTCGTCAAAACGATCGGACGCCAGATTTCCGCCATCGTTTCGACGATGGCTTCGCGCTTTTCCTGATGCAGTTGAAGACGCCGTTTTGCATAGTAATGATTCAGAATGTGAACGGCGTCGATAATCGACATGCCGATGAGAATGATCGGCAAGGCGCCCGTAATGGCGAAATAAGGAATGCCGAAGGCCGCCATCGACCCCAGGGAGCTGGAGACCGTGAAGACGATGATCGCCAGCGAGGCGAGAATGGCGAAGACATTGCGAAAAGCGATGGCGACGACAATGAGAATTGTCACAAAGGCCAGGGGCTGAAGCTTCCTTGCATCGGCGTCGATGTAACTGGCCAGATAGCCCTGCGCCGCCCCTTCGCCGGCGACATAGACCTCGCCGCCCGCCGGCGCGGAATCGGCGATGGACAGAATGCGCTCATAGACAGCCTCGGCGTCTTCGGCGCGCAGGACTTCCGCGATGATCATCGCGCCCCGCCCGTCCTTCGAGATCAATGTCCCATGATAGAGCGGAAGCCGCTCGATAGCGCGCGGCAGGGAGGACGCCGCCGCCCCAAACGACGCCGAGGGCGCCAGCAGCGGCTCAATGACCAGCTCATCATCCTTTCCGTATATGTTCTTTTCGGTCGCAACGGAGATCACCCGCTCAGGATCGACGCCGTCGGTCATCCGGATCTTGTCGGTCAGCCAGGAAACCAGCGCGAGGCTGTCGGGCGCGTAAACGCCGCCCGGCGCGTCATTGACGACGGCGACGACAATGGCGTCTTCAAGGCCGAAAACATCCTTGACCGTGTCCCGATAGATGCGCGCCGGATTGTCGGGAGAAAGGAAGGCGTCGATCGACGTATCCTTGACCAGATGCGTCAGCTGAAAGCCGAGGAGAATGGAGAGCCCTGCCGATGCAATCAGCACGGCCCGCCACCGCGCCAGTATGGCGCCGAAAACGGCGGACGCCCGTCTATGACCGTCGTGACGCATCAACATCTCCCCCTTGCGCGAAACAGGGAGAAGAATGGCCGCATCTTGAAGGCGGCGTCCTCACGACATGCTTAATATTTTTCTAACGAAAATATCAAGACATTGTTTTTGCTGTGCAATTGTCTAGCGCGACTACACTGATGCCCAAAAAATTTCACCAAAATCTTCTAGCGCGTCAAACAGGCTACTAGTTCATCGTAAACTCACTTGCTGAACGCCACCGACACTTCTGCAACAGGCGTATAGAGCGTTGGCCTACCCCCATCGGGACAGCCTCCCTAACGGCTGTCTGTTAGGATTCCTAATTGGTATTCGTTTGCCCAGCTTATTATATCTCCCTTTGCGCGTATCCGAGCTTAAAGCTCGATACTCTCGGCAAGCGCTAGCGCGTCTTCGACCTCCACACCGAGATACCTCACTGTGCTGTCAATCTTAGTGTGCCCCAATAGTAGTTGCACAGCTCTCAGGTTTCCGGTCTTACGGTAAATCAGTGTAGCTTTAGTCCGCCGCATAGAGTGCGTAGCGTAAGATGATCGGGGCAAAGCAATCGATCTAATCCATTGCTCGACCAATCGCGCATATTGCCTAGTCGTCAAATGCCTATTTCGATCTTTTCTGCTCGGAAATAGCCAATCGTGTGATTGTAATCCTTTGAACCTGCACCAATCTTCAATCGCGTTACGCGTGCACTTTGTGACTTCGAATTGAACTGGATTTCCTGTCTTGCTCTGGAGGATCTTCGCCCGCCTACGGATTTCGCCGCCTGTTCGCACATCTGAAACCCGAATTCGCAAAAGGTCGCATCCTCGCAACTTACTGTCGACTGCCAAGTTAAATAGCGCGAGGTCGCGCCTATTATTGGCAAGCTCAAGTCGGACTCGAATTGCCCACACCTCTGGCGGTTTGAGCGGCGCTTTCTGCCCAACAAGCTTTCCTCGGTTCCACGGAATCTTATCTGATTTTGCATGGGTACTTGACATAATTGGCTCCTATTTCCAGAGAGCCAAACCAATAGCAGATCAGATAACCACCAATTCCACATGATCCTCCAAGCGGACATTCAGCAGGAAAAAATGGCGGCCGTTCCAGGCCGCAAACCGGAATAAAGCGATACACATCAGGATTCGGCAGGCATGATATGAACGGACATTCGCGGCGCGGCGGCGCTCATCGGTGCGTTTCTGCTGAATTGGTCGGGCTCAAAAGGCCCACGCCCGCGTGCAACACATCCTATTGCCGCACAAGCGTTGCGAACGGCTCGAACTGAACATCGGGATACGCCAGTAAAAGCGCGTCACCTTCAAGGCTCGCCCAATAGGTCGCGCCCGCCGGATCATAGTCGACGAGAAACCATCGCCCGGCCCCGTCCGGATAGGCCGCATAGCGCATGATTTTCTCCTCGCCCGAAGCATAACGAATGCGCAATGACGGGATTTGCCCGCCTTCAAACGTCCAGACCTCATCATCACGCGTCCACGCGCCGGCAAGCTTTGGCGGCAATGAGTTTTCAACCGGCGCACCCTCGATTTTTACAGTCACCTCGGTTGTTTCGGTCTTGAAAAACACCAAACTCGCGCTTTGCCCGCGCCCGTCGCCCGAAGCGGCCAGAGAGAAGGTGAACGCGCCGGACGCTGTTTCCGGCACGTAAATCAATATGTCGCCGCCGACATCGCCGCTGCCGAATAAGTAAAGGCTCGAATCCAACAGCTCAGCGCCCTGCGGCAACGGACTGGGACTAATCAATGGCCTTGCCTCAATAGCGCCCAAAGCGCGTTTGGGCGCGCCTTTGACTGGCTGATTGAACGGCACGACGAGCGCCGCGCCGGGCCGGGCCGTGACTTCGTGCGACGTCCGATATTCCGGGCCGCCGCACCCTGCAATCAGCGCTATCCCAAGGGCGGACATAAAAGTCCGGGCTGCGGAAAAGCTAGAGAACGCTGTCATCATCGATTTCCCTTCTCATGCCGTGCGTTAGAAGCCGCAGGACGGCATGGCGACGCACCGCATCAGCGCGGCGCGCAGCGCTTCGTCATAGGCGTCGCCTTCGCCGTCATAAAGACCGCCGCGCTTTAGCCCGTCTATGATGGCGTTCGCTTTCCTTCGCGCCTGCTCGCTCCCCTCGTCCATTCGTGCGAAAAAAGCGTCGTAATCGGTCATGGCCTCAGCGCCGTTGCGGCGCATGTGATGAAGTATCGCGCGCGACAGGCGCGCGTCGAGCCTGCGGGCCGCGGACGCCGCGGACAAATCGATGATGCGCGTATAATCCGCAATGGCGCCGTCATAGTCCTGAAGATAGGCCGAAGCCTGGCCGCGCAACTCATAGGCATAGGCGCGCTGCGCCGCGTCGGGCAGGCCGAGCGCCAGCGCGCGGTCGAGATCGGCCTTTGTGGACGTATAGTCCTGACGGTCCAGATAGAGCCTGCCCCGCGCAGCGTAGAGGACGCCGTTCTCTATCTTTGCAATGGCGGCGCTAAAGTCGTCCAGCGCGCCGTCCGCATTTTTCGTCGCATACCGCGCAAGCGCGCGCTGATAGAGCAAATCCGCCATCGCATTATCGTCCGGCGCTGTTTCGAGCGCACGCGTAAAATCGGCGGCCGCATCCTCCGGCTTGCCGAGCGCCGCATAGGCAAGACCACGCTGAAAGTACCCGTTCCATTTCGGATTGATGTCGATCGATTTCGTGAGATCGGCAAGCGCACCGGACGGATCGTTCAGCTGCAGGCGCGCCATGCCCCGCATCAAATGGGCGTTTTGGCGAAACGTCGCTTTCTGACCGGCGAAAAGCGGGTCGGCGATAAGCCTGTCGAGGTCAACCTTCGCATTTTTGAAGTCGCCGTCCCGAAAATTTCCTTCGGCTTGTTTCGCAACGGTGTTGAATTCGTCGCGCGCAAGCTGATCCCGGAATTCATCGCGCCCGGCATTATTCAGGGACGCGACAATTGCGTCATTATGGTCCTGGATGAGGCTGACAAACTCCGCCCGCGCTTTTTTTATTCTTTCATCGCCGGGACTATATGAGAGCGCCTTGTCGTATTCAGCCAGCACTGCGTCATGGTCGGTCGTCGTCGGCTCGGCGATGCGTTGCACATTGTATGAAAGCGTGTAATCAAATTTTCGGTTCGCTGGCGCCAACTCAGGGCCATAACATATTCCCGATTGCATAATCCGTTCGTCCTGGTAGCTGAAATTCTCCTTATCGAAATTGCACGGATCAGTTTTGCCGGTTGTTCTGAAAGCGTAGTAAGAGTGGCCAAGATTTTCCGCGATGTAAAAATGCGCGATGGCGAGACGTTCGAGATCGCTTTCCCTGCGAAGAACTTTTTCACACGCCTCGATCTTCTTTTCCCAGGAATCATTTTTGACGTCTCGCCCGTCACTGCATATCTCCCAGGCGGACACGGCAAATGCCGGCGGCGACGCTGCCGCAATGCCGACGGCAGTTAAAAGGGCGAAGACAAGTTTGCCGCCCAATCCCCAATTCCGATGGCCGGTCGCGCCGGCTTGGCATGCGCTCGCGGCCGGGCCGTTTTGTGCGTCGGCCATTATCGGCGCGACGAGAAGAGATAGAAAAGGCACAACGAACTCTCCCTTTGCAGCGCCATCAATCATGACGAAATATCGAGGCGCCGATGCGGGCCAGCGCGTCTTGTGCTTTCTCGTCTCCGTTCTCGGCAGCTTTGCGGTACAAGCGGATCGCTTCGTCGAGATTGCGTTCGACGCCGCGCCCTTCCTCGTACATCAGACCAAGCGAAAACTGCGCGGACCCATGGTTCTGTTCGGCCGCCCGGCGAAACCATTGCACGGCCTCGACATCGCTTTGCCCGACGCCATCGCCGTTTTTGTACATCAAGCCGAGATTCTTTTGGGCGGAGGCGTGGCCCTGCTCCGCCGCCAATCGAAATAATCGCGCAGCCTCCCCGCTGTTCTGCGAGACTGCACGCCCGGCGAGGTGCATCACGCCAAGACTGTATTGCGCTGACGAATGACCCTGTTCCGCTGCCTGACGATACCAGCGAGCGGCCTCAACACCGTTCTGCTCAACGCCGCGGCCGTTCTCATACGCCCAGCCGAGATTATATTGCGCGGCCGCGTTTCCTTTTTCCGCCGCTTGCCGCCACAGGCGCGCTGCCTGTGCGTCGTCGCCCCTTTTATGCGCGTCATAGCCCTGCGCGGCGAGCGTTTCCGGCGGGGTTTCAGGCGGCGTCTTACCGAGGCGGATCAGCGCCTCACGCGCCTTGCCGGCGCCGGCGCCGCCCTGTTTGACGGCTTCTTTGTACCAGTAGACCGCACGCCGGCGGCTCTTTTGCAGATCGACGCTCTGGCCGCGCCAGGCGCCGGTGTCCACATCTTTGATCAAGGCCGTTCCGCCGGTCTCGTATTTTTCGCCGAGGCTGTACTTGTCATAGGAAGACCCGTTCCTGGCCTGTCGTTCGGCCCGCTCTTTACCGTAGGCGTACGTCTCCCTTTCCGCCTGATACGCGGCGCAGCCCGAGGAGTCGATCTGCTCATAATACTGAATATTGCCTATGCGGTATGACGGTACAGACATGCAATCAACGCCGGCGCAGCCGGAGAGCGCCGCGGCGCAAGTTGCGATGGTGATAATCGGTAAGCGTTCCATTGATCTATCTCCCCTTGCCGCGCCCTTCACCGCCGATGATCGAAGGCGGCGAACTCCGCGATAGCGGAAAAATCGAGGCTTTCGATCATGGCGTCGAGGTCGTCGCCGCAATCGAGATAGGCGCATTCCAGTGAGACCGCGCCGGCCGACCCGATCTTGAACGCGCGGCCGGCTTCGCCGTCGGCTTCGGCCGAAACGCCAGGATGACCTTCATGCGATATCGGCGATACGCCCGCGGCGAGTAGTTCTTCTCCCAAGGCGACGAGTTCTTCTGGCCCGTCGCCTTCGGCGCTCGCGACAGCGTCGACAGCGTCGACCATCGCGGCCGTTTCTATATCTTCCGTGTCGATTGTAATAGCGATCGCCCTGTCTCCGGAACGGTATGCTTGCGTCACTCTTAACCGGACACTGACGCCGACGGCCGCAGTTTCGGCCAGAGGGGCAAGCGCAAAGGATTCAAACCCGCTTGTGATCGTGTCGCGTTCTTCGACGACGGCGCCTTCGGCTTTCCACCCCTCAAGCGGCGCGGGGAACAGCGCGGCGATATCGTCTTGCGTCCATCCGCTTTTCATCCCGTTCGCCGCGGCGGATACCGCCAAAGCTGCGCCTGCCGTCAGGAAAATGGTCAATACGCCAATGCGTCGTGATCTGCTCCCTGTTCGTTTCCAGGCCGCTCTATTCATTTCGATTTCCTCTGTATGGCGAAACGCGCCATATTCTCATTTCTGATATTCACGGGCGCGTCGCGCCGGTCCCCGGCCGTTAAAAAACTTCTTCGCTTCTTTGTTATTGTTCATATCCGCCAGGTTGATCGGGCATGTTTGCGGGCAGGCCGCGAGCGGCCTCGCACAGTGCGTTCGCTCTTTCGACCATTTGCCGGCCGATCGTTGGGTCTCCGGCTTTCATCAAAGCATTGGCGCAACTCCCTTTGATGAAAGCGGAGCGGGGGCGAGGGAGAGAATCGGGAAAAAGATCAACGCTGTAGAATCCGTCGCACGCCCTCTTCAGCCTATCCAGGTCCGGCGCATAGCGGGTTGCATCGCCCGCCCGGATCACCTCGTCGAGCGTCGCCGCCGCAGCCTCGACATCGTCAAATCTGTAGGAGCACGTCCTCGCATTAGCATTACGGTTGTTCTCAAGCTCGCGGAACGCATCTTGAACGGGGTCATCGTATAAAGGATCGCTAGCGCATGCTGCGACCGCGATGAGGGATACAAGCAAGGTGTTTTTCATATGTCGTTCTCCTCGCGGCCGATCGGCCGTTCCCCTCGAACAACTAGCCCGCATCCAAGGGCCCGTTTTCCTGCGCAGACGCCCCATCGTGCAGCGGCCCTTTCTATTGTCGCCAACGCCTGCGCCGGAAGTTTGCAAGACCTGCAAGCCCGACGCCGAACAGAGCAAACGCAGGCGGCAACGGCACAATTTCGGCCTCGCCGATTTTGCCAATGAACAGCTGCCGGCCCGAAATATAAGCGACGAGATCGCCGAACACGTCCGCCACGCCGCCGCCTTCCGGCCCGTCGGTGAGCTGCAAAAGCGCGCCGTCGGCGATCCGAAGCAGGAAAGCCTGTGAAATCCCGGCGCCATCGAGCGCATTGAAGGTCAAGAACTCGCCGGTGAGGGCGAGCGAGGAAAGCCCTTCAAGATCGAGATCAAAAGTCTCGGTCGTGTCGGCCAGAATATCGGCGAGAACGATATCGCCCAAACCGGTCGCCCTATCAACCAGGCCGAAAGCAATGAGATCGCCCCAGGTCGCGGGCTCGATCTCATCGAAACCGTCATCCAGACCGTCCGGCGTGACGAAGAAGGACGAACCGCCGATTTCCTGCGCGCGGGTTTCCGCATCGAATCCGAATTCGGAAAGTTGCTCGGTCCAGACGATGAACCGGCTGTCAATCTCGGCATCGTCCGTCGCCGGAACCGGCCCGCGCACGGTGGTCGGCGGCGTTCCCGTTCCGATGCTGGCGACATTGAGGGCGAGTGTCACATCCCCCTCGTTCCAGACGACCCAGTCGTCGGCGATGCGCACATCGCTGACGTCGCCGGCAGCCGCTTCGCGTAAGAGAACGTGCTCACCGGTGCGAAGGTTGCGCAACCAGACCTCGTCGGCGTCGCCGCCGGGCTCTGCGGGCGGAATGGCGCTGTTGGCGGCGTAGACGATGAAATCGCCGGAGGCGTCCGGCGAACCGGCGTCGGCATTCGCCAGGTTGGTTACGAATAGGTTGCCCTCAGGGAGAAGACTGCCGTCCTGGTCTTCCGAAAACCGCCCCATCGCAATTGCGCTTCGTTCGTCCGTCAAAAGCTCGATAGGCGCTCCTCCGAGCGGCCCCTGATCCAGCGCAAATGTAACGTCGGACATGACCTCGAAGACGACATAATCGCCGCCGCCATCCCTGCCCAATCGAACAGTCGCGATATCGGCGCCGGCAGCTTCAACATCGGCGCCGGCTATGTGCGCCTCGAATTCGAAGAACGACCCGTCAAAAACCGGCGTGGCTTCAAGTAAAATCGGTCCGGCCATAGCCGGCGCCGAAACCGCAAACGGCAATGATGACAAAGCCGCCGCCGCGAGAACTCGATTTCCACGCAACATAATGACCTCGCTCCCTTCCTGGCCTCCGCAGGACCCGCAGGCGGCCCGCTTCCTGCGCAGCGCGCCGAGTGAAGCGCGAGATCGCCTGCCCCCGGCGCGCCCGCCAGGGCCGTCGACCGCCGCCATTCATGTTCGGAGCTTATGGAGACAAGTGTGTAATGTATTGAAAGAAAACATAATTTAGGCGGAAGAAAGCTTAAGAAAAGCTGAAGGCGGATTCCAGCAATCACGCTGGCATGCGTTGATTTATTTCTTCACTGGCGCATAAATATCATTTGCAGGGCTGACGGGCCGGCGTCGCCGGCAAGACGCTTTCGGCTGGCGGTTTCGCATTCGTCACGGGCGCGACCGGACCGGCCGGTTCGAGACGGGTGAAGCCATGTCAAACGTCCGCATATGGGAACCGGAGCTGGGTCAGCCCTTCGTGCTTGCCGGCCGAAGGGTCGATCCCGCCGCGCAAATCATCGTTTCGGCGAATTCCACCGTCGAGGTAGAGCCGCGAGTCATGGCCGTACTGATCGCGCTTGCACAGCGGCAGGGCGGGACAGTTCGCCGCCAGGAACTGATCGATAGAGTATGGAACGGCGCGCCCGGCGCGGATCAATCCCTCAATAACGCCATATCGCTCCTGCGGCGCGCGCTGGAGGACACGAACGCGGATCGCCGGCTGATTCAGACGATCCCGAAACAGGGATACCGGCTCTGCGCGCCGGTTGAGCCAGAGGCTGACGCCGCCGCTCCGCCGCCAGCCGCCGAGCGCAACATCAAGCCGGCGCAATCTCTGAAGGTCCGCGCTCACGCAGGTCGCTGGCGCGGCGCGGTTCTGGCCTCAATCCTGGCCGTGCTTGTTACGGCGGCCGGCGCGATCGCTTTCTTTCAGCGCCAGCCGACCAACGAGACGGCGAATGCGGATAACTCCGCAGAGCTGGACCCGAACACCATCGCCGTCCTGCCATTCGTCAATATGAGCGCCGAGCCGGACAACGTCTATTTTTCGGACGGGCTGGCCGAGGAAATTCTGCATGCGCTTTCGCAAATCGATACGCTGAGCGTGGCGTCGCGCACGGATTCTTTTCAGTACCGCGACAGCAAGGCTTCGGTAACGGAAATCGCCCAGCGCCTGCGCGTTGCGAATATACTTGAAGGCAGCGTCCGCCGCGAAGGCGACAGGTTGCGCGTTACCGCCCAGCTTATTTCCGCTTCGAGCGGCGCGCATTTATGGTCGTCGACTTATGACCGGGACGCCGAGGACATATTGGCGATTCAACAGGACATTGCTGTCAATATCGCCGGCGCTCTTGTCGAGAAGATCAGTGAAACGGAGCGCAACCTTCTGACTACACTGCCGACGGAAAATTTCGAGGCCTATGAGCAATATCTCATAGGCAAACATGAACTGCGTAAATGGACGCCTGAAGGAAACAGGCGTTCCATAGACTTTTTTCAACAAGCGGTCGCGCTTGATCCAGAATTCGCCGAAGCCCGGCTTGCTATGGGCAGGGCGTATTATTTCGCCGGCACGCATTATGGCTGGATGACGCCTGCGGAGGCTATTCCGAAAGTGAAGGCATCGCTGGTTTACGGCGTGTCGGCAACCAACCCTGTGACTCGCGCCTCGGCATTGTCGGTTTATGGCGACGTTCTGGCCTGGAACGACAGGGACTGGCCCGGCGCACTCGCAGCCTATGAACGCGCTTTTGAGCTCTCTGGAACGCCGCCGCTCGGTTATGCATTAACCAACTCTATTGTGGGCAATCACGACGTCGCGATCCGAATTTTGAAAAAATTACTGGAAGACGGCGCTGGCGATATTGGAATCAATGGCGATATTGGAATTCGGAACAATCTCGCCTGGGCGTATTTCAATGCGCGGCGCTATGACGACGCCATGCGGGAGGCCAGCGATGTACTGTCGGAAGACCCCGCCTTCGCCGACGGATACAGAGTGCTCGGGCGCGCCCAGCTTATGCTGGGGAAAGCCGATGAGGCAATCGAATCCTTTTCAAACGCGGCGCGCCTGACGGGCGGTGCGGCCATTGCTAAATCCGATCTCGCCGTCGCGCTTGCCCGCGCCGGCCGAAAGGAGGAAGCGCGAGCCATCTTGGAAGACCTCCTTAACCGCGGTGACTATGTGCCAGCGCCGTTGATCGCTCAGATTCACGCCAATCTCGGCGAACATGACGAAGCGTTTATATGGCTGGAAAAAGGCGTCGGAGACAGATCGAGAGGCGTAATCTTTCTCAAGATCAATCCTTTTTACGATCCGATCCGCGACGATGCGCGGTTTTCCGGGCTGCTGTTGCAACTTAATTTGAACAGCTAAAAATGTATCGGAAAGGGAATGTCCGTCCGAGGTCATGCAACAGAGCATGCTCGGACCATAGTGGAGCAGGGTATTGCAAGTGCGGTAATGAGTTTCACGCCCAGTCGCAAACGCCGCGCTATAGTAATGTCCGCTTTTGCGCGCTGAGTAGACATCCCAACCAACCGGCGCAAAGACAGCTTCCGGATGGATGCAGACATGTATCGCTAGTTTCAGAAGCTTACTTGAACAGAGAGTTGATAAGCTGCGGGGGGCTCACGCCAATAGCCTCACAGAGCTCCCAAAACTCGATTACATCTAACCGGCGCTCGCCTCCTTCAACCTTGGCGACGTAAGATTGCGGCTTGCCAAGCTGGTCGGCGATTTCTTGCTGCGTGAGCACAGCCTCATTGCGCGCCTCTACAAGCAGATCGCAAAGTTTCTGATGGCGTTTTGTATAAATTGATTTGGCCATGTTGCGCGCATTGGCGGGGTTCCAGTGGCGCAAGGGCTAATTCCATAATAGAATTATCCCATATTCGGATATTTTTCACGCTTCCATGGTTGCATGAGGCGTACTCCGGCTCATGCCGTTACCAAACCACAAGGAGTACGTCGCCATGGCTACTTACAAGCTCACCTCCAGGAAAACCGGCAAATCCCGGTCCGGCCTGACGCTCGGCGAGGCGCTTACCTTAACGAAATTGAATAAAGCAGCTTTTTCGAGGCGCTTGAGAATGGGCATTCTAAGCTTATCATCACCGCCGAGGTAGCTGAGGCCAGTGTAGGGAAAGTTCAGCCTCAAAAGGCGTCGGCCAACGACGCCAGACCTTTTTTGAAAAAGAAGCGCTACACCATACCGGGAGTTATCCTCCTGATCTTCGGCGTCCTCCCTTTAGGAGTTGAGGTCATCAAATACGCCGTGACTCCGTCGGATTAGAGCGCCGCCAGCAGCGCAGCAAAGCGCCAAAAGCGTGAGGCTCGCACCGCCGCAGAGTGTTGGGGGGAAGGCGAAGCGCTGGTTAAAATCATGGCGGAAGAGGAAATGAAAAGGCGTTTGAAATCTCCCGCCTCAGCGAAGTTCCCCTGGTTTGATTATGCGATCTCAGCGATCGGAATTAGTGGCGGACAGAGAGGGATTCGAACCCTCGAGACGGTTACCCGCCTACACGCGTTCCAGGCGTGCGCCTTCAACCACTCGGCCACCTGTCCGTTTAAGAGCGCCGGACTATAGTCAAGCTGTCCCGGCGCGCAAGGCTTTGACCCCCGCAATTTTGCTGGCTTTCCGGATGCCGCCCCGGACAGTGATGAGGGGTTTGCAGCCCGGGGCCCGCCGGGCTATTCTGGCTCCAGTTAAGGTTGCGTTAACCATTTGAGGGGGCCATCCAATGGCGGCGTTTCGTATTCTTGCGTGGGTTCTGGTCGCGATCGCGATCGCATTGCTGGGGGCCGACGGCGTATCCTCGCTGGAAACCGGCGAGCCGGTGATGCGGTCCACTGAATTCGTTCTGGGGCTGATCGGCATAGACGGGGCGGCGATCGCGAAGAATTCCCCCGGCGGGATTTCCCAGGCCATCAGCACCATCATGGGGCTGCCGCTTTGGGGCGTCATCGGCATTGTCGGCGTCGTCATGACCCTGATCTTCCGCCCGATCGATTAAAGCCCGGCGCCTTTCAGCGCCCAGCCCTTTCAGCGCCAGGCCGTTTCCATATCAGGACGTTTGCGGCGCTTCTGCGCGTTCTTCCGCGCGGAGCTTTTCAAGTTTGTTGCGATAACGCGTCTGCACCGTCGAGACGATCACCATCACGAAGATAACGAAATAGAAGCTCGCCTTGGACATGGCGACGACTTCAAAGCCGAAGAGATGCATATGGGCGAGATGCCCGCCTTCGGTGATCAGCAGCACTCCCACGATAAACAGAATGAAAAGGCCGATCACCTCAAACATCCGGTTCTGTTTGAGAAAGGCTGATACGCGGTCAGCGAGCACGATCATCATCACGCCGCTGATGATGATCGCCGTGGCGATGACCCAGACCACATGGGTGAGCGCAATTGCTGAGAGCAGCGAGTCGAAAGAGAAAATCAGGTTCATAAAGACGATCGTGGCGATCGCAACCGGTACGGATTTCGTATGCCCGTTTCCAAGATTTTCGACATGATCGACCGCCAGGAGATGCATGATCTCCTTGGTCGCCGTCCACATGATAAAGCCGCCGCCGAGAATTGAGACAAGGGAATGAAAGGTGAAGGACGCCTCGAATACGCCGTCGAGATGAGCGCCGAAAAGCGGCTGGGTCAGGGAATTGATCAGCCCGAGCACAATCACCATAAGCACAAGGCGCAGCGCGATAGCGAGACCGATGCCCCACAACCGCACAATTTTCTGGCGTTGCTCCACGACCCGGCTCGATTCAATCGAGATATAAAGAAGATTGTCAAACCCCAGCACCGCCTGCAGCATAATCAGCATCAACAGGGTGAAAAGATTTTCCAGCGATAACAGCGATTCCATTCCGCGCCTCCGCTTGCGTGAACTTTCCGGTTACTGGGCCATGTTTCGCCGGTCCGGATCAAGCATTAGCCTCGCGCCCCGGTAAATAAGACCGCTGGTCTCGCCCCCCGAAAAACGGCATCATCACAAGCTGAAGGAGCCAAGCGATGACAAAAATCGCGATCGCCCTCGCCGTTGCGCTGGCGCTGGGCTTTATCTTGTCGGTTGTCCTGAAAACCCCGCGGCATGATCGCGACTGGGTGGTCGGGTTATCGCGCATGCCTGTCTTTGAGCCCATGGCGGATGGCCACTGGCGGCTTCAGAATTTGCGCGCTTTCGAGTTTTCCCAGCACCATGCCGCCAAGGACTGGCGCGACACCAAACTCAATCCGGCCGATCTCGAAGAGATATGGTTCTTTGTTGAGCCGTTTCCTGCGTTCAAAGGCGCCGCCCATACATTTATCAGCTTTGTTTTCGGCGGCGACACCGATCAAACGATCGCCATTTCCGTCGAAGCCAGAAAAGAGCGGGGCGAGGTCTATTCCGGCTTCAACGGCCTCTTCAACAAATTCGAGCTGATTTATTTGTGGTCGACGGAAAAAGACGTCTTAACGCGCATCGCCGTGGGCCTCGGACACGACCTCTACGCCTATAAGCTTGATGTCACGACGGAACAGGGGCGCGAAATCCTGATGCATTTCATTGAGCGCACCAATGAGCTGGAAGACCATCCGCGCTTTTACAACACCTTCACATCGAACTGCACCAACGAACTCGTCAAGTCGATAAACGGCGCCTTTCCCGGCGCCCTGCCCTGGCACTATTCCCATGTGCTCACGGGATATTCAGCGCGGCGACTGCACCATCTCGGCTTCCTCGAACACAAGGCGGCGCCTTTCGAAAGTCTCCGCTCACATGCGCTGGCGTCCGAGCCCATTCGCGCCGCCGCAGAGGAAAGCAATGCAGATTTTCCAGACGGATGGCGAAAATTGAAGGCGTCGGAAAAGGATTAACGGCGCCTTTGGCGACAAAGCGAAGGCTGGGCGCGATAAAACGCATTGCCGTTTCGTCATTTCGATGAACCGGTTTTTTGGAGCGCCGAACTGTGCTGCGCACTACTTCCAACGCAAAACACGCACGCCTATCTCCCCGTCATAACAAGAAACGAGGAGAGACCCATGACCCGCGTACTGACCTTACTGACGATCTATTCCGTTCTGGCTGCTGCGGCCTATCCGGCGCTTTACGCTTATGCGTCCCTCGCGTAATCGCCGCCAACCACAGTAGCTAACCGAAGGCGCCGCCGACGACACCCACTCCCCCACCTGTCAGGCGGCGCCTTTACTTACTCTCGCAACAAAAGCTTCGTAGTCCTCCGGCGTGTCGATGCCCGGAGAGGCCCGAGGAATAAGACCGACGGCGATCTTTTCGCCGCGCTCGAGAATACGCAACTGCTCAAGCCTTTCACCCTTTTCAAGAGCGCCGGCAGGCGCGGCGGCGAACGCCATCAAACTCGCCTTTGAAAACGCATAAACGCCAATATGGAGATAATATCTCTCCGGGCGTGTAATCCGGCCATCTGCGTCGCGCGGCCAGACCGCCTGATGACGTGTGAAGAACCGCGCCCAGCGCGCATTTTCGTCAAGGGCGGCGCCCAGAAGCGCTTTCACCGCTGAGGGATCTTCGGGCGATCCCGGCCCGGCTGTCGCATCCGATGGAAAGGGACAGGCGAGCGTTGACGCAAACGCGCCGCTGGTCGCCTGCAAGTTGATCAACTCGTCAATGTGGTGCGGTTCAATTTCGGGTTCGTCGCCCTGAATGTTGACGATGATGTCTGCGTCGATCGTTTCCGCCGCCTCGGCGATGCGCGCGCTGCCGGTCTCATGGGCGTCGCTGGTCATGACCGCCTTGCCGCCGAACCCTGTAACGGCGTCGAAAATGCGCGCGTCATCGGTGGCGACAATGACGCACGCGGCTTCTCTCACCTTCAGGGCATTTTCATAAACATGCTGGATCAGCGGCTTTCCCGTCTCCGCCAGCAGGGGTTTGCCCGGCAGCCGCGTCGAGGCATAGCGGGCGGGGATGACAATTGCGGCTTTCATGTCTTGCGCACCCGCCGCGCCAAATTGGCGAGGATGACGGCCCCGGTCGCGCCGGAGAGGGCGCCGAGCCCGTTGGCGACCGCATCGGCAAGCTCCGGCGACCGCACACCGCCGAGACCTTGCAGCCATTCAAGCAGCACCCCATAGGCGGCAAGCGCCAGGGCCGATCCCCGGCGCTTTGAAAAGACGGTCAGATGGGCCCACACCGCCGCGGCCCCGAGCGCGGCGTAAGCGAGAAAATGCGCGACCTTGTCAGCGAGCGCCGGATTGCCGAACAGCGTCGTCGAGATCCATCGCGTGAAAGCAAAACCGGCTTTCGTATCTTCAGGATTGGGCGTCAGCGTCAGATAGGTGACAAGCGAGAACAACAACGCAAAGAGGATGCGCGGCCATAAATAGGAAATGCGCTTCATACCTTGTTCTTGACCCGGGGCGGCGCATCCTGCTGAGCGAGATGACGCTCCCAGTCAATCGCGGTTTCAACAATGAAGTCGATATCATCGTAACGCGGGCGCCAGTCTAGCGCAGTGCGGATCGCGGCGTTGTCGGCGATAAGCTGCGCCGGATCACCCGCCCGGCGCGGCGCGACGTCATAAGGCATGTCGGTTCCGGTGACGCGCCGGAACGCCTCGACAACTTCATAGACGGAGTTTCCGCGGCCATAGCCGCAATTGAGCGTGATGGCCCCGCCCTGCCCGCGCACCCGGGCGAGCGCCGCCATATGCGCCTGCGCCAGATCGCTGACATGCACATAGTCGCGAATGGCGCTGCCGTCAGGCGTCGGGTAATCGCCGCCATAAATCTGAAGCTTTTCTTTTCGAACCCCGACGGCGATCTGCGCCGCGGCCTTGATCAGATGGGTCGGTTTGCCGATTTCCCCGGCGCGGCCTTGCGGATCGGCGCCCGCCACATTGAAATAGCGCAGCGTGACAAAAGAAATTCCATGAGCCGCCGCGGCGTCTTCAAGGATGCGTTCGCTCATGGCCATCGAGGCGCCATATGGCGTGATCGAGCGGATGGGTGCGTCTTCGGAAATGGGCGTTCGTTCCGGCGTTCCGTAAACGGACGCTGTCGAAGAGAAAATGAACCGTTTGACGCCCGCGGTCACGCAAGCGTTAAGAAGGCGAAGTGTGTTCGCCGTGTTGTTCGTATAATAGTCGAGCGGATGGCGGATCGATTCCGGCACCAGGATCGACCCGGCGAAATGGATCACTTCGCGGACATCGTGCTCGTCGAATATCCGCGCCAGCGTCGCCTCATCGCCCACATCAGCTTCCACGAACGCCGCGCTTTCCGGCGCCAGCCAGCGGGCGCCGGTGGAAAGATTGTCAAGCGCAACCGCGGGCTCTCCGGCGTCTTCCAACGCCAAAAGCATATGCGCGCCAATATAGCCCGCCCCACCTGTCACGAGAACGCTCATTGTCTGCCGCTCAGCTTCCGCCTCAACTGTCTTGTGTGGCCTTTTCTCGCCCAATCCGCTCGCCCGCCCCCTTCATATTTAGGGGCGCGCGCTCCTCCATTAGGGATTGAGCACGATTCTTTATCAGATTTTTTATAGCCTTTTCGTATTTCGGAGTGTACCGGCTAGCGTGGAAATCCCTGATAATGGCGCGCATGATCGACCGACTGTTGAGGAAATCCGGCTCAAACTGGCCGAAAAACGCAGCCGTGCCCGACGGCAAGCGGATTTACGCCATTGGCGACATTCATGGCCGCGCCGACATGCTGGACGAGCTTCTCTACGATATCGAGAAGGACGCCGGCTCTCTTGAGGCGGCGCAGCTCATTTTTCTAGGCGATTACGTGGACCGGGGCGACGACAGCCGCGGCGTCATCGAGCGGCTGATCAAGATCTCGGCGGACTTCGATGATGCGGTCTTCCTCAAGGGCAATCATGAAGAACTGATGCTCGATTTTCTTGAGGAGCCGGAAGATCTCAGCCACTGGCTCGACTGGGGCGGCGAGGAAACGCTTGAGAGTTATGGCATCAACACAGTGGGACAGCCAAAGCCCGCCCTGGCCGAACAATGGTTTGCGCTCGCGCCAAAGACCCATCTCGACTTTTTGAAGTCGCTTGAACTTCACCATATCGCAGGCGACTTTCTATTCGTTCATGCAGGACTGCGCCCCGGGGCGCCGCTCGAAGAACAGACCGATGCGGATATGTTGTGGATCAGAAAACGCTTTCACAACGCATCGCCCGAAGAACGTCCTGACTATGTGGTCGTTCATGGGCATACGCCCACCAACAAACCGGTGGACGCCGGCTGGCGCATCGGCGTCGACACCGGCGCCGTTTATGGAGGGCTTCTCACCGCCGTTGTGCTCGAAGGGACGACGCGGCGATTTCTCAGTATTGCGGACTAACCGTTCGCCGTTTTTGCGTCGGGATTGTCGGCGATAAGGCGCGGGCCGCCTGCCGCCGCAAGGATCGCCCGCAAGGTGTGCGCGCCGGCCGGGCCGTCGCCATTATTGATCGCCTTGCCGTATTCGCTGGCGAAATTGAGCGACGTGACTATGTGAGGGCTCGGCGTCACGAAAATGATCTGGGCGCCAAGCATCACCGCCTCACGCCAGCGTTCGAGAATTTCACGCTTGTAGCGGGCCGATGCGATCAGGAAGTCCGGCTCAACTGAGCGGCATTCGGATTCGGAGATAATGCGCGGGCCTTTTTCGCCGAGGCGTTCTTTTTCCCGCGCGGCGCCTGTATCCACCGCCGCCGTAATCGCTTTCGCCGCAGGACCGGCCCAGCGCAGGAGCGCTTCGGTTTGCGCATCAGCGCCAAGGATGTGGGCGCATTCGCCCCGTCCCGCGATATCTTCGAGAATGGCGACAAAGTCGTGGCGCACTTCGGCGGCCCGCTGTTCAAAGGACTGATAAGGCTGCAGGGCGCGCATGGCGAGGGCGTTTTCCTCATCCCAAAGCCGCGCCAGACGCTCATACCAGGGATCGAAGTCATATTCTTCGAACTCTGCGTGGGTGATGAACAGACGGATCGAGCCGCCTTCCTTCGCCGTCAGCGCGCCTTTGAAGACTTTCAGCCCGGCCTCGCGCAGGAGCCATTCAATCACCGAGAGAGAATAAACGGCCGAAACGCCGGCCTGCAGCGTTTCAACGCAAGTGCGCGTCAAGACAATCGGCGCATAAAGCGTTTCGAGCGCGAAAACGCCGTCCGCCGCCAGAAGGTCTTTCACACGCTTCAGGAATTCGCGCGGTTCGGCGATATGTTCGATGACGGAAACCGCAGTGATGATGTCGAACTTTTTATCGCCAAAAGCCGAGTCGAGGTCTCTTGAGGGAAAAGCCGACTTCCCGGTCCAGGCCCAGTCGCCGACCTCGTCCACATGCTCGGAAGGATCGACGCCGAAGCGGTCCACCCAGCGCGGGTAAAAGGAAAGAAGAGTGCCGTCATTGCAACCGATATCAAGCGCGGCGCAGTCACGGCCGGAAATCATCTCAAGAGCTTCCGTCGCGACCGCACGCAAATGATCGCGTGTCGACGCGTGATGAGCCGACGGCGTGTAGGTGAAGTCGTCTTCTACATTCGCCGATTGCAACAAACCGCAAGCGCGGGCGTCACGGGAGGGATCGCAGAGAACATAATCGGCGGACGCAGCCGCTTTGCGGCCAAGCCCCTTGCGTGAGCCTAATGGCATGGAAAAAGCTGGCGTCAGCGCCTTCGATCCGCATGCGCGGCAATGCGTCAGTTGTTTCACGGAGTCGGCGCCTTTCGAAAAACAGAGACCTTGTTTTCCGAAAAGCTCGCAGGACAGCGCTAATAAAATGTAAAAGTAGCAAAAAAGTCTTTGTAAAGCGGGGGGTTAGACACCCCCCGGTTACACTGCTTAACAAAGTCTAAACGAACGCTTTCCAGATCAGCCACAGCCCCGTCACCAGGAGCGTCAGCATGGTGAGAACGGTGCCGACTGCGCGTCCCGCCGGCCACACGCCCATGCCAAGCCCCAGAAGATGAGAGACGCGCGCAAAGAAGAAGAGCCCGCCGAGGATATGGATCGCAAGGACAGGCGTATTCAGGAGCGCCAAGAGGACAAGCCCGCCAATCGCCGCCGGAGCGTATTCAATATAGTTCCCTTGCGTGCGGATCGCTTTGGTCATGGCGTCATTGCCGCCATCGCCGAGATTGATCTTGTGCTTCATGCGGACGGAGCCCACCCGCGCGCTCAAGACAATCAGCAACAGGGCGTTGAGGCCAACCCACAGGGCGGCGGCTTCCAATGATGTCATCTCGCGGTTTCCTCCGTGGGTTTTTGTGCGTTACGCGCTTAGACGTTCGATCAGGCGGCGAATGAACACTGTCCCTTCTTCCACCTGTTCGAGAGTGATAAATTCGTCGGGCTGATGCGCCTGATCGATGGACCCCGGCCCGCAGATCACGACGGAAAAGCCGGCTTCCTGAAACTGGCCCGCTTCCGCGCCATAGGGAACGACATCCGTTGAGTTCAGGCCGGTGATCGCCTTGGCGAGATCGGCGGCGGGATTGTCCGCATGGGGCGCCAGCGACGGCGCATTCGTCATCTGTTCGATCTCAATCCGGCAGCCCGGCGCCTTGGCGCGCATTTCCGCCTCAACCCCGCGCGCATAATCAGTGAATTCGGCGATAATATCCTCGCGGCTGTCGCCGGGAACGACGCGCAGATCCCATTGGAACGCCGCCTCGCCCGCCATGATGTTCAGCTGCGTGCCGCCATGCATGACGTTCACAGTCATGGTCGAATAAGGCGGAACAAACGGCGATGACGGGTCCGCCGCAGCCGCACGGCGCTCGCGCATCTCGGAAATCTTGGTGACGAGTTTCGCCGCCGCCTCCACCGCGGAAACGCCCCGGTCCGTCTGGCTGGAGTGCGTGGTGTAGCCGGTCACCCGCACCGCGAAGGAGGCCATACCCTTATGGCCGTCAATCACCTTCATATTTGTCGGCTCCCCGACAATCACGGCCGAAGGCTTCGGCAGGCGCTCGGCGATCTCGGCGATCATGCGCGGCGCGCCCAGAAGGCCAATCTCCTCGTCATAGGAGAGCGCGAAAATAATCGGACGTTTGAGGCCAGCGGACAGCATTTCCGGCACCAGCGAGAGACCGATCGCAGAAAAGCTCTTCATGTCGGCGACGCCCCGGCCGTAAAGCCGGCCGTCCTTTTGCGCCACCGTGAAAGGATCGGTGGCCCAATCCTGCCCCTCGACCGGGACCACATCCGTATGGCCGGAGAGAACGACCCCGCCTTCGACGCTGGGCCCGACAAGCGCATAAAGGTTGGCCTTGCCTCCCTCATCGTCATAGACGCGGAAAGCCTCAACGCCGTGGCCGTGAAGATAGGCCTCAACGTCTTCGATAAGGGCGAGATTGGACTTGTGCGATGTGGTGTCGAAAGCGACGAGCCGTTCGATCCATTCAAGCTGGGGGGTGATGTCGTTCATGCGCGCAAGTTGCGCGAAGACCGCCCCAAATGGCAAGCGCTATCAGCCCCGGGGCGCCACTTTCTGACTGTTTTTGAAAGGAAAATCAGGCTTTTCGCCTTGCCTGAGAAAGGCTTGCCGTGGATGCCCCGGCATGAAAGCCGGGGCATCAACAGAAGTTGAAGACGCTCAGAGCCTTATCCCAGAAAGCAGCATCCCTGTTCGGTGGAACAAGATCAGACGTTCATTTCCAAACCCCGATACGGCGCCGGCTCTTATTCTCAAGATTAAGAGCCTTATCGGCATCGGTCTTTAGCCAGCGAACGTCTGTCCATCCTGTTCCGGGGACTTTGCAGACTGAGAAACCGGGCTCTTAGGCGGCTTTCTTGCGGCGAACCGTTTTGCGCTTCGCGGTCGTTTTCTTGGCGGCTTTTTTCGCAGCCGGTTTTCTCTTGACCGTCAGTTTTGTTTTCTTGGCCGTCTTGCGCTTGGCCGGGGCTTTGCGCTTGGCGGTCGTTTTCTTCGCTGCTTTTTTTGCAGTCTTTCTCTTTGCAGTGGTTTTCTTCGCCGCTTTCTTGGCGGTCGTTTTCTTCTTCACGGCAGTCTTTCTTTTTGCCGTCGTCTTCTTCTTGGCCTTCACGGCCTTTCTCTTGGCTGCAGGCTTTGCAGCTTTTCTTTTCACAGCTTTTCTCATCTGAAAGCATCCCCTGAAACACTGACCAACTGTCAGCAGGGATTCCCCTTATCTTGATGCGGGTAAACGAACAATAAAAAAAATTCACATCCCTCTTGACGCTCATCCCGCTACGGAAGGTCCGTATGAGGAATCGAAAACCCCCGCTCGATGTTCGAGCGGGGGCGAAAGTTGAGTCCATAAAAGTCGACTCTGCCTATTTCACTTCAAGCAGTTCGACCTCAAAGATCAGCGCTTCATTCGGGCCGATAGGTCCGCCAGGCGTTCCCGCTTCGCCATAAGCCAGCGAAGGCGGAATATAAAAGCGGTATTTATCGCCCTTGCTCATCAAGGGCAGCGCTTCGCCCACCCAGGGCTCCATGACCGCATTCAATGGAAACTCAGCCGGCTTGTTTGCGTCATAAGAAGAGCCAAGCGCCGTGCCATTGACCAGTTTGCTTTCGAAATGGATCTGCACCGTGCTTTCTGCATTGGGGCTTTCGCCGCCCTCGTCGCCTTCGGTCAGGATCTCGTATTGCAGCCCGGACTCGGTTGTCTTGACGCCCGCCTTCTTGGCGTTTTCAGCGAAAAACGCATTCGCCGCCTCAAGATTGCGCGCCGCATTTTGCACCTTGATGAGCTCAACATCGAAGATCAGCGCCTCATTGGGACCAATCCCGCCGCCTGGGCCGCCGCGCGCGCCGTAAGCAAGCTCGGGCGGCACGAAGAAGCGGAAATTATCGCCCTCACTCATCAATTGCAGGCCCTCGGTCCAGCCGGGAATTACCCCGTTCAGGCGGAATTGCGCAGCGGCGCCGCGAGCGCGAGAGGAATCGAATTCGACGCCATCGGTAAGCGTGCCGACATAATGAACGACCACGAGATCGGTGGAGACCGGCGAAAGACCATCCTCCGGACCTTCCTTGAGCACCATATATTGAAGACCGGACGGCGTGACTTTCACGTCCTCGCGCGCCTTGTTTTCGTCGAGGAACGCATTGGATGCGGCGAGGTTCTCGGCCGCGAGTTTTTCAAAGTCAGCCCTCAACTCCGTTTCTGTCTTGGCTTCATCGGGCATGTCTACAGCGGCCGTCTCCGCTGTAGCGGCTTCAGCGGTATCGCCTTCTTCTTTTTTGCCGCAGGCGGCGAGCGCCAGCGCCGCGGCCCCGACCAGCAGGAAAATCTTACGCAAGGGGAGACTCCTTCATCATCATAAGTGTTGATTGCAGCTTGCGCGGGACCCTAGCCCATGGCGCGGGCGGGGCAAAACCGCTTCGAAGGTGGAAATCGCCCCCACTTGTTACTTTCACGTAATCATCACGAAACGCTGAGGCGCTTGAAGACGTAAAAAACGTAGATCACGGCCCAGGCAAGCGCGAGACCATAAGGCGCCAGACGCTGCAGCCCGAAACGGGCCGCGAGCCTCGCGCCCAGCGCCGTCAGACCGATGGCGAGGGTAAACCGGGCGAGACGCGCCACATAGCCGACCATGGCGAAGAGGAACGGATTGACGCCGCCCGCCCCTGCCTCCACCGCATAGATCTTGAAGGGCGCGCCCGTCACGGCGCCGACGGTGAGGTCAAAAGGCCAGAAACCTTCTAGCTCGCCATGAACGCGCAACAGCAAATCTTCGCCGATCAGCGGCACGGAAAGAATAAAAGCGCGCGCAGCGTCCGGATCGGCGGCGCCCCAGATGACCATGGGAAGCGCGCCCACCGCCGCGCCGCAAGCCGCAATGGTCGCGAAGCGGAAAGCGCGGGAAAATCCGAACAGGAGCACTGCCGCCGTCAAAAGAAGGTCGGGCACAATGAAGAAAAACGTCGCTTCGGCAAAACCCCACAGGGCGGCGGCGGCGAACCACAATCGCTCGTTCTTCATGCCGCCCATTCCTACTCCCATGGCTGGAAACGCCCTTCGCTGGCGAGGCCCGCCATGCGCGTTTCAAGCTCACTCATGAAACTCTGGGCGTCGCCGGTCCATCTGATCGGCGGACCTGCGAACACGTCGCAAGTGAAGGGAACGAGAATGAGACTGCCTTTCGGCAGGGCCTTGCCAAGCCCATGCATGAACACCGGATAAACAGGCGCATCCGGCCGCGCTTTTGAAAGATAAGCGACGCCGCGCTTAAACTCGGCGCGCTGTTCGGGTTCGCCGCGGGAGCCTTCAGGGAAAAGAATGAGGATTTCATCGCGGTCGAGGGCCGCCTCAAGATCCGCAAGCGGGTTCTTGCGCACCGCGCCGCGGGCGAGCGGGATGATATTGATGACATTGCCCGCAAACCATTTGAGCCACTTATTGGCGAGGAAATAATCCGCCGCGGCCGCCGGCCGCAACAGATGCAGGTCCTTCAGCGGGAACAGCGCCATCAGGGTCAGCGTATCGAGATGGGAGTTATGATTGGCGACGACGATCGCCGGGCCTTTCTCAGGCAGGTTTTCTCGGCCGCGCACATTCATGCCGAGAATGACGAGCAGCACCGGCCGCACGACAAGTAAGAAGAACAAATATTGAAGCGCCCGTTTCATCAGACTCGCCCCGAGAACACGAAGAAATGCATGGCGTGGTAAAAGACCGGCGCCGCATAGGTGAGGCTGTCCACCCGATCGAGAATGCCGCCATGGCCGGGAATGAGCCCGCCGGAATCTTTCACGCCAAGATCGCGTTTGAACGCTGAAATGGTGATGTCGCCGAGAAACCCGGCGATGGCGATAATTCCGCCGGCGACCGCTGCATAATAAAACGGCATGGGCGTCAGAAACGGTCCGGCGACCGCCGCGGCGATAATCGTCGAGGAGAGCCCGCCGATAAATCCTTCCCAGGTTTTCTTCGGGCTGACTTTCGGGACGATCTTGTGCCTGCCGAACAGCTTGCCCCAGGTGAACTGCGCCACATCGTTGAACTGCGTCAGCGCCACGAGGAAGAGCAAAAGCCCCGCGCCGCCCGCCGGCCCCGCAAGGCCTGGATCGGTGGAAAGCAGCATCGCCGTATGGCTCAAGGCGAAGACCGTGATCATCAAGCCCCAGCTCAATGTCCCCACCGCGCGCAGAAATCCTTCTGTCTTGCCGATCAGGGTCATCGCCATGGGCAGGAAGAGGAAGGTCCAGACCGGAATGAAGGTCAGGAAATGACCATACTCATTGCGATGTGCGAAATAGAATTGAAACGGGATCGTCCAATACGCGAAAAGCAGGATCAGACGGTCAACGCGCCGCGTCGGAATCAGCGAGAGATATTCCTTGAAAGCGAGAAAGGTCATGAAAGCCAGAAAGACCGTGGAGACGATCCGGTTGGTCACAATGGCGATGGAAAAGATGGTGATCATGAACCACCACGACGTGACGCGCCGGGACAACTCCGCCATGGCTTCGCTTTGCGCTTCCCCCGGCCGTATGCGCTTCATCACCGCCACGACAATGCTGGCGATGACCAGCAGGCCGTAAATGACCGCTATGGCGAAAAAGGCGTTATCGGGCAGTGCGTCAGGTATCGGCATGAGACACCTCCTTCAGCGCCATCTTCGAGCGATTCACGATCGTCGCGGCGCCCAAAGCGCATGCAAAGGCGATCAACACCGTTGACCACAACCCGGTATCGAACATGACGAGAAGAACGGCAAGCGCGCCAAAAAAGAACGCCCGGTCAGACTTGCCAAAGGGGCCGTCGTAACGCCGCGAGGCGCCGATCTGGACGCCGATGACGCCGGTCATCTCCGCGATGACGCCAAACAGGACAGCGATAACCACAAGCAGCGCGGGAACGCCCGGGATAAGGGCGAAAGGCAAATAAAGCGCCGCGTCTGAGATGACGTCCGTCAGTTCATTGAGAATGGCGCCGAGCCTTGAGGCCTGTCCGAACTCCCGCGCCAGCATGCCGTCGATGGCGTTGAGGGCCATGCGTACAAAAAGAATGACCGGCAGGAGAGTGAGCACCCACTTCGCGCCGGGATTCATGAGATGCGCGGCGCCATGCGCTATTGATAGCCCGCAAGCAATCAGCGTCACCTGGTTGGCGGTGACGCCCGCCTCGGCAAGCCGCCGGCAGAAAGGCCGCAACAGCGCCTGAAATTTCGGCTTGAGGTCGTAGATGGTAGGCAAAGTTAGCTCTTTCGCTTCCTCACCAAAACTCTAGCCGGATTCCGCGGCGTCATGCGAGAGAAGAAAATACGCCAAGTCCCTCTATGAAACACCTTTCAGGATAAATCGCGCAAATTCTCGGCGGCTCTGTCGTAGAGGGACTTTCGCTCAAGAGCGGCGTCGAGGCGGTCAAGCGCGGCGACAACATTTCGCGCCTCGTCGTTCAACTCGGTCGACGCATCTTCAAGCGCCTTCCAGAGCGGGGACAATGTTCTCACCAGCCTCTTTCCTTTCGCCGTCAGATGCAAAATGCGCTGACGGCCATCGGATTTATCGGCTTTCGCGCCAATAATGCTCGCCGCCTCAAGCGAGCGCCGGGTTTCACTAACCGAAGCATGCGTGATCCTTAAAGCTTGCGCCAGCTCTTTCACCGTCATCGGCCCGTTCTCAACAAGTTCATTGAGAACGCCAAACCAGCGCTGTTCGAAATGGACGCCCTGGTCTTTGTAAAGGCTCTTGGCGTCACGATCGATCAGCTCCGACAACCGCCGCAGCCGCTTTCCGATCGCCGTTTTGTCGCTAAATTCTTTCGTTTCAGCCATTTTCAATTGACTCCCTTCGGCAATTTACGTAGGCGCCTACATAAATTATTGCAAGCAAATCCATCACATCAGGGAAACCGCCATGCGCCAGACCAGACGAGCCCTTCTTCAAGCCGCGGGAGGATTATTGTTTTCCGGCACAATCGCAGCCTGTTCGCCGAACAGCCGCAGCGCCGATGCCGTCGCACCCGCGCGGCGATTGATGATCAACGGCAATATGGTCATCGCCTTCGACAGCGAGCGGCGATTGAGTGATGGCGTCAAAACGAAAATTCGCGAGTCCGGTATTTGCGCGATCAAACTCTCCATGGGCGGCAGCGGCGGCAGCTACGCCGAAACGATTGAAGAGCTCGCCGCCTATGACGCGGCGATTGCAGAAAACAGCGATATCCTAAGATCGATCAACTCCGTCGCCGATATTGATGAAGCCTACACATCAAAAAGGCTCGGGATCATCAAGTCATTTGAAGCCGCCACCATGCATGACGGGCAACCATCGCGCATCGCCGAATTCGCCGCACAAGGCGTCAGGGTAATGCAGCTCGGATACAACACCACCAGCCCGTTCGGCGCCGGCGTCATGTCGGTGGATGGGCCGCTCGGCTTGAGCGAAGCTGGCCGCGAGGCGGTTTCCGTAATGCAGGAAAACGGCGTGCTTCTCGATCTCAGTCACGCCCATGAGCAAACCATGTTCGACGCCATAGCGATCTCAACGCGGCCGGTCGCCGTCACCCATTCAGGCTGCGCGGGCGTTTACCAGCACCAGCGCAACAAGTCGGATGAAGCGCTGAAACGCGTCGCGGCGACTGGCGGGGTGGTTGGCATATATGAGTTGAGCTATTTGACGCCGGACGACGAGCAAACGCCATTGAGCGCCTATATCGCCCATCTCGACCATGCGCTGAAAGTCTGCGGAGAGGATCATGTAGGGATCGGGAGCGACGCCGTGCTGCCGGAATTTGACGTCAGCCCGGAGAGCATTGCGCAGTGGGATGCGATCAACGCTGCGCGCAAGGAAGCCGGGATCGCAGCCCCCGGCGAAGGCCCCATGCCGTTTGTGGTGGGGCTCAACGGGCCGCAACGCATGAGCGTGATCGCCGATGAGCTTAAAAAACTCGGCTACGCCGCCGCCGCCATCGACAAGGTGCTGGGGCTGAATTTCAAACGCGTGTTTTCCGAGACATGGGCGGTTTAATTCAACCCGTATTCGCTCACGCTCCTCAACTCCGCCGCGCCGATCAGCTTTTTACCGGCAAGCCGCACTGAGTGGATCGGGCCTTCAAGCTCATGGGTCCAGAAGGCGAGGAACCGCGACAGCACCGGGTATTTCGGAGCGATGTCATAGTCCTGCCAGACATAGGACTGGAGAAGGCCGGGATGATCGGGAAGATGGTAAAGAATTTCCGCCGTGGCGAGGCGGTAGCCTTCAAGCTGCCTCGCAAAGGAATGATCGGCGCCCATAGCTGCCTCCACAAGTTACATCACCAAAAACGCGATCACGAATTATCGCCTCAAAACCTCATCAATCGGCAAGCTTGACAGGCCCGTTTAAATCGAAATTCGTCAAGTTTTTTCAATATCTTAGCAGCCATGCGCACGCAGTGCTGACAGCCTCACTCAAAAAATCGTCCTCACCCGCATTTTTTCTCTTTACAGCGGGCCCCATCGTTCTTATTTCGCGCGTTCGTCATTCCCATGGGACCACTCGCAAGAATGGCGCTTTGGTTGTAGCTGCCTTTGCGAGGTTCCATGAGATGGACAAACACACATCTGCGCTTGCGCTGGTCGTAGCTGACCGCCCGGATCTTCCTGTTCATTGCATCCGCCCCCACGCCGCCCAAAAAGCAGCGGACTGGTTCGTGCGCCGTTTTTCCGGCGACGTTCTCTATGCGGTGAAGGCGAACCCGCACCCGGCCATTCTCGACGCGGTCTACGCCGCGGGCGTCCGCTGGTTCGACGTCGCTTCCCTGCCCGAGATTGAGCTCGTCGCGAACCGTTTTGACGACGTGATCCTCGCCTTCATGCACCCGGTCAAAGCCCGCTCGGCGATCCGCAAAGCCTATTTCGACTATGGCGTGCGCATCTTCGTGCTCGACAGCCGTGAGGAGCTCGCCAAGATCGTCGAGGAAACCGGCGGCGCAAAAGACCTGCATTTGATTGTCCGCCTTGCGGTTTCATCCGACTACGCCGCGCACAAGCTCGGCGGCAAATTCGGCGCTTCCGGCGTTGAAGCCCTCTCCCTTCTGCGCGAAACACGCGCCGTTGCGGACGAGCTCGGCGTTTCCTTCCATGTCGGGTCGCAATGCATGCGCCCCGAGGCCTGGCGCGTCGCGATGAACCATGTGAGCGGCCTCATCCGCGAAGCCGGCGTCACAGTCGATATCGTCGATGTCGGCGGCGGTTTCCCGGTCGCCTATCCGGGCCTGACGCCGCCGCCGCTTGAAGATTACATGCGTGAAATCGAAGCCTGTTTCGAAGACATGCCGGTGCTTGAAAACGCCGATCTGTGGTGCGAGCCCGGCCGCGCGCTTTGCGCTGAAGCCGGCAGCCATGTGGTGCGCGTCGAGCTGCGGAAAGGCGATTGCCTCTACCTCAATGACGGCGCCTATGGCGCGCTCTTCGACGCCGCCCATGACGGGCTGGTCTATCCGGTGAAAATGCTTCGCGAAAAAGGCGCCCCGCGACGTCCGCTGCGCCCGTTCAAACTTTATGGGCCGACCTGCGATTCCATTGATGTCATGGAAGGCCCTTTCATGCTGCCGGCTGATGTCTCGGAAGGCGACTATATCGAATTCGGCCTGACGGGCGCCTATGGCTCAGCGCTCGCCACGAAATTCAACGGCTTTGGCGAGTATATCGAAGCGCAAGTTGAAGACGCGCCGATGATGAGCGTTTTCGAAACCCAAAAGCCGAAACGGCGCTCTGCGAAAGTCATCGCGATCGGCGAACTCTAGGCGGCGCGGTTTAGTTTCTTTTCGCCAGACGGTGGAAAATGCGGCGCTGATCGGTTAGGTCAGCGCCACCTCTACGGCCCTCCGCGCAGACGCTCCTATGGAACGAATGCGGCCCGGATCCGGTTCTTTAAGAAACCCGGTTACGAGAAAGGACCGACTTCATGACCAAACCCCAAGACAACCGCAAAGCTGAGTTGCTGGCGAACCCTGTCGAACATATCGACATTGCAGAATTCGACGCCCGCCCGATCATCGACGCCTGGGGCAAGATGAGCTTCACCAGCCGCGATGCGGCGCGCGCGGCGCAAATCCTCAATATGGCGATCGAGGACGAAGAGTGTTCGCCCTGGCTGATCATGGCGGGCTCCACCGGCGCCGGCGGCTGCCTCCATGTCTGGCGCGACATGATTGAATACAACATGATCGATGCTGTGGTCGCCACAGGCGCCTCGATCATCGACATGGATTTCCTCGAAGCCCTCGGCTTCAAGCATTACCAGGCGAATGAAATCCCTGACGACAACACGCTGCGCTCGCTTTATATCGACCGCATCTACGACACCTATATCGACGAGGAAGAGCTGCAGCATGTGGATCATACGATCTACGAGATCTGCGAGCAGCTGGAGCCCCGGCCCTACACGTCCCGCGAATTCATCCATGAGATCGGCAAATGGCTCGCGGCCGGCAACGCCAAGAAGCCGGATTCACTGATCCAGCGGGCTTATGAAAAAGGCGTGCCGATTTTCGTGCCGGCGTTTTCGGATTGCTCCGCCGGATTCGGCATCGTCAAGCATCAGGTCGAACGCCGCAAGGCGGGCAAGCCTTTTGTCACCATCGACTCGGCCGGGGACTTTCGCGAGCTGACGGAAATCAAACTTGCAGCCGGCACCACAGGCCTTTTCATGGTCGGCGGCGGCGTGCCCAAGAACTTTGCTCAAGACACTGTCGTTTGCGCCGAAATCCTTGGCCATGACGACGTGGAAATGCACAAA
Organism: Hyphococcus sp.; assembly: GCF_041986965.1. GTDB lineage: Bacteria > Pseudomonadota > Alphaproteobacteria > Caulobacterales > Parvularculaceae > Hyphococcus. The sequence goes on from NZ_JBHIXB010000001.1 coordinate 57,376, forward strand.
TACGCTGTGCAGATCACCGTCGCCGATGTGCGCGACGGCGCCTGCTCCTCCTCGACGCTTCAGGAAGCGGCAAGCTGGGGCAAGGTCTCAACCGTCCATGAACAGATGGTCTTCGCCGAAGCGACCTCCGTCGCGCCGCTGATCGTCTCCGACGCTTACCACCGCGGCGGCTGGAAAAAGCGTGAGCCCCGCCGCTGGGCGAAGCTTTTCGAAAACGCCTGAACCCGTTTAGTCTTTTTTCATCCAACTTACCAAAATCGCGCCGCCGCATTCGAAAAATGCGGCGGCGTTCTGCATTATCGGAAAAATTGCACCGAGCCGATTAACCAGATGTTTCCGGCGGGCGGTGAAAATGCCCTCCAGATGGGGCGCGCATGCCGCATTCTGTAAGACGGGAATATTATGTCACTGGCGGCGCGGCGTATCAGTACGGCACTCAGCAAAAATACACGCAAGCGTATTACGGAGCTGAAGGCCTATCCCACGATCGAGACATGGATGAATCCTGTCACGCGCGGCCTTGCGAGACGGCTCGCAAATCATGAATGGGAAAAGTGCCTCGCCGAAATCGACTTCGAATACCGCATGAACGAAGTTGAAGTCGGCGGACGTCCTTGCGTTACATATGAGACCGCCGGAGACCGCCGCGACGACCTCTTTGTGTTCTATGTTCATGGCGGCGCATTTGTCAGCGGCTCGCCGCGCGTCAACGCATCCATGATCCTGCCGGTTGTCCGCAATACCGGCGCCCACTGCCTCGGCGCTTCCTACACATTGCTCCCCGAAGGACGTTTCCCCACGCCTCTCGATGAAGTCGACCGCATCTATAAGGATGCGCTGAAACAACATGAGGGCAAGCGCATCGTCGCGTTTGGCGACTCCATAGGCGGCGGCATCCTTCTCGCAAATCTCATGCGCTGGCGCGATGAAGGCGTCAGGCTGCCCGATCGCGTGGTGCTGGCCTCTCCCGCCGTTGACGGCGTCGGCGCCAGCGACACCCACCGCACGATTGACGGCCATGACCCGCACCTGAAGTCAAATCAGGGCCGTAACGTCCAGAAGCTCTTTCAGTTCTATGCGCCGGGCGAGGATCTGCACAATCCGCTGATCTCCCCGATCTATGGCTATTTCTCAGGTCTGCCGCCCATGCTGATTCATGTGGGCTCACGCGAGGTCCTGCTCGGCGACGCCGCACGCCTTGCGGAAGCCGCGCGCCGCGCTGGCGTCGACAGCACAATCCGGGTCTTTGACGGCATGTTCCACCTGTTTCACATGCACTGGTCGCTATCGGAAGCCAAAGCGGCCCATGACGACATCGCGGAATTCATCCGCAACGTGTGACCCCCGCGCTTTTCCACACCCGCCCCGGGTGATATGCTCTCTTTCAAGAAACCCTGATGAGAGCGGCGTTAATCATGTCTGTCAGCGAAGCAGCGGAGACCGAAGCGCAAGGCGCAGCCTTGCGGACGCCGTCAACCGTCCTTGGCCTGGACGAAATCCGCAATCTGAAATCGGTGCAGCGTTGCGCCGAAGCGCAAGTCGGCGGACTTGCCTGGCCCACAATCGCGCTGTCGACGGCGGGGATTGCGGCCTTTGGGCTGATAATCACCCTGACCATCGCCGGCGCGCTTCCGGTCTGGATTGCAGCGATCCTGAATTTCCCGGTTTATTATGTGCTCTATACGGGCCTTCATGAAACTTCCCACCGCAATTATCACGGCCGCAACCGCTCCATGCGATGGATCAACCATGTCTATGGCCTGATCATCGGGTGGATCATGTTCTACCCCTACTCCATGCATGACTATATTCACCTTACCCATCACGCGAACGCCAACGATTTCAAAAAAGACCCTGACGCCTGGATGCGTGGGGACAGCTTTCTGGCCGTTTTCGCCAGAGCTGCGACGCTGCCCTGGCGCTATTGGTCCTTCACGATCGGCAACAAACTGAAAGAACCGGGCGGGGTAAAGTTTCTGGCGAAAATTGCGCTTCAAGGGGCGCCCACGCTGATTGGCGTCGCCGTGCTTGTTTCGGCGGGACTGTGGCAGGTTGCGCTGATCGCCTGGTTCGGCTCGCTCGTCCTCGCTGTCGGCGTTCTCGGCGTGTGCTTCGACTGGATTGTCCACCACCCGCATAAGGACAAGTCGCTGCTCGGCGGCACACGCGTTTTCGCCGCGCGCACAGGCTGGAAACGCCCCATGCTGAAAGCTGCGCTGCTCGGCCAGAATTACCATCTGATCCATCATATCTATCCGCGCACGCCGTTTTATCGCTACGACCGGGTGTTTGAACGCAGCGAGGATTTCCTGCGCGGTGAGGGCGTCAATATCATTGATGTTTCCTGAGTTTTAAAACGCCTTACGCCCGCCCGGCGCGATTGACGGCAACGATGCGGTAAAGCGCGCACGCCGTCACATAAACAAGCTCAATATCAAACAGCCTGTTCAGAACGAATTTCTCCCAGAAAAGCCCGCCTGTATTCAGCAGAGTGCCGATGTGATAGATTACCAGCACGCCATGCATGAAACATAGCGGCGCCGGAAACCAGCGTCCCCGCGACATGCGGAAAAACAACGCCATCGTAATCGCGTCGATGACGATATAGCCAACGGTCAGCGCCGCGCCGCCAAGCACCAGCCACAATTGAAGCGCGGCCGCCCAATTGACGAAAATAATCCGCGCCGCGGCGGAGAGTTGTTCCGAACGTGAATGAAGAGCGGCCATCAGCATGACGCCGATGGCCGCGGCGTAAAGACTAATGGTTATCCAAGCCCAAGAATTGATCGAACGGCCCCCAACGGTTCAAACTTTGGAAGCCCGCCGCCTGCCGCCTGAAACAGGTCTGCGCCAGCCTCCATTGCTTTCGCGTTCATCGCGCCATGCGCCTGTGTCGTGACCTCCGCCAGATTAACCAGCGCGGTCTGGATGTTTGCAAAAGCTTCTGCCCCTTCTGATGCATGAAGTTTGCCATCAAGGCCTTTGGCGGCGACGGCGCCGGCGGCGAGCGTCGCAGCAAGGCCCGCAATTTGCTTCTCAAATCGCAGCAACACTAACTGTTCTTTTCGGAGATCTGTCATCTCTTATCCTCATAAGTAAAAAATGTGGTACTCATTACAGAAATACAACCATAACGCGAATACAGTTGAAATCTAGACCAAAATACAACTTAAGCGGGAAAGTCATTTTGAGTATAGATGAGGACAATTACGCGGCGCGGATCGGGCGCATGATGTGGCGGGTCGCCAAAAGGCGGGCCGAGGAGATCCGCCTGTATGGCCGCGCGCCGGAACGGGCGGCATTTAGCGGCGCAGAAGCGAGCGGTGTTGAAAATACAGCTCCGCCGCCAGCTCCGCGCCGCGATCAAGCGCCGACGGCGCCGGAACGCCCCCTGACTCTTTCAGAATTTCTTCGAGAACTGGCCGAAGAGCTTGCGCAAGACGAGCCGGGCCCTGACACGTCGTCAGACGGCTCAACGCCGCATAAGTATTGACCGTCGCTTCCGCCGCCACGGCCATCATGTCAGATGAAACCGGCGCATCTTCTTCCGCACGCAGATGGTTAATCACCACCGCCAGGGCGAGGCGCAAGCGCTCCTCGTCGAGCAGCGTTTCGTCGCCGGCGGCGTTAAGGCTCACCACTTCCGCGCTGGCGGATGCGTCGCCATACAGCATGGCGAGGGTCACCGCCCCGCCTGTGGCCTCCACAATCCGGCGCGCCAGCATCGGTCTTGGCGCCTGCACGCCGGAAACGATACGATACAGGGTCTGGCGCGACACGCCGACCCGCGCTGCAAAATCCTGAAACCCCTCCTCCACTTCGCGGAGATATTGTTTCAACGGATGCATGACGTTCCCCTAAGCGCGCATTTACGCGGAAAAAATTTGTCACGAGACTCGCAACATTAAGTAAAGAATTGCTGCGCCGCGAAAGACCTTCTATGACCGGCGGACCCGGCGGCATGGACCCGGCGAGAAAGCACGATAACCGCCATGAGCGCGCTCCTCTTAACCTTGAATGACGTCCGTCTTCAGATCGGCGCGACGGCGCTGTTCGAAAATGCATCGCTGAATGTGGGCGAGCGGGCGCGCATTGCATTGGTCGGGCGCAACGGCTCCGGCAAATCGACCCTGATGAAGATTGCCGCCGGCATGGTGGAGCCGGATCAGGGAGACCGCTTTGTTCATCCGGGCGTCACCTTGCGATATCTGCCGCAGGAGCCCGACGCATCGGGTTTTGCTACCATCGGCGATTTCGCGAACGCCGGTCTCGACGAAACCGGCAAGGGCCATGAGGCGGAAACCCTGCTCTATGAGCTGGGGCTCGATCCCGCTGCAAATCCGGCGAAGCTTTCAGGCGGCGAGTTGCGCCGCGCAGCGATTGCGCAGGCGCTCGCCGCCGCGCCGGACATCCTTTTTCTTGACGAGCCGACCAACCATCTCGACCTGCCGGCGATCGCGTGGCTGGAAGAAAAATTGCGCGCCCTTCCCAGCGCCATGGTCATCATCAGCCATGACCGGCGGTTTCTCGAAACCGTCACTAATGACACCGTCTGGATCGATCGCGGCGAAACCCGCCGGACCGGCGTCGGCTTTAAAAACTTCGAAGTCTGGCGCGACAAATTCCTAGAAGAAGAGGAAGCTGCGCTGCACAAGCTGGGGCGCAAGATCGTCGCGGAAGAACACTGGATGCGCTACGGCGTCACGGCGCGCCGCAAACGCAATATGCGCCGGGTCGGTGAGCTTCAGGACATGCGCAAACAATTGCGCGAGGCCAAGCGCATTCAAGGCGGACCAAACTTCACCTTTCAGGCGGGCGGCGCCTCAGGCAAGCGCGCCATCGTCGCCGAGCATGTCTCCAAATCATTCGGCGGACGAAAAATTGTCGATGATGTCTCGGTGGAGATCGCCCGCGGCGACCGCATCGGCCTTGTCGGGCCTAACGGCGCCGGCAAGACCACATTGATCAACCTTCTCATCGGGGCGCTGGAGCCCGATGAGGGCAAGATAAAGCTCGGGACCAATCTCGAAATCGTCTCCCTTGACCAGCGCCGCGCGCGGCTTCGGCCCGATATGCGCGTCGCCGACGCGGTCAATGACGGGACCGGCGACTGGGTGATGGTCAATGGCGACAAGCGCCATGTGGCGACCTATCTCAAAGACTTTTTGTTCGGCCCCGAGCAATGGCGCCAGCCCGTTGAGGCGCTGTCCGGCGGCGAACGGGGACGCCTGGCGCTCGCGGCGGCGCTGGCGAAGCCGTCAAACCTTCTTGTCCTCGACGAACCCACCAACGATCTCGACCTTGAGACGCTGGAGATGCTGGAAGAACAATTATCCGCTTATGAGGGTACGCTCTTGCTCATCTCCCATGACCGGGCGTTTCTCGACAATCTCGTCACCAGCGTCATCGCCACCGATCCGGAAAAGCCGGGCCGCTGGATCCGTTACGCCGGCGGTTATGACGACATGGTGGCGCAGCGCGGAAGCGCACCGGGCCTTGAAAGCGCGGCGGCGAAACCAAAACAAAAGCCATCGCCGTCCCTGGAAAAACCGAAACCCGCCGCCAAAACAAAACTCTCCTACAAGGAGCAATATGCGCTGGAAAATCTGCCAGGCGAAATCGACAAACTGCAAACGGAAATCGCGGCATTGAAAGCCAAGCTCGACGATCCGGATCTCTTCGCGCGCGATGCGGCGCTGTTCGATAAAACAGCTAAATCCCTCGCCGCCGCAGAAGAGACCCTTGCGCAAAAGGAGGAAGAATGGCTCACGCTGGAGATGAAAAAGGAGGAACTGGAAAGCTGACAGACAGTCTTTCCGGTTTGCGCGCAACCGTCACCCGGGTGGAAGTGATCGACCATCGCAAAGCTGCTGGCGACAAAAACCGCCATGTGATCGTGCCCGCGTCCGACGCCGCTTGCGAGGTTGAACTCGGATTGCAGGATGACGGCCGAACCTTGAAAATCTTCATCAAGGACGCCTGACGAGCCAAAGCGACGCCCCCCTAAATCGTGAACGGCTCAATCAAGTCCCACTTGTTGCCGAAAAGATCTCGGAAAACGACGACTCGGCCATAAGCTTCGTTGCGAGGCTTTTCCAGAAACTCAACGCCTGCCGCCTTGAAGCGATCATAGTCCCGGTCGAAATCATCCGTGTGAAGAAACAGAAACACGCGCCCGCCAGTCTGGTTGCCGATTGCGGCGCGCTGCACGTCTTCCGCCGATTTCGCCAGCAGAAGATCCGCCCCGCCGGAGCCCGGCGACACGACGACCCAGCGCTTTTCGGAAGATTGCGGCGCATCTTCCTTGAGGGTGAAACCGAGCGCACCGCAATAAAAAGCTATGGCTTCATCATAATCGCGAACGACAATCGTGACCAAAGCCAGCCGCATCACGCGAAAATCGCCACTGACTGGCGCCCTGCGATAACAAGCTCGCCGTCGCGGTTCCAGACCAGCATGTCCTGACTGGAATAGCCTGCGCCAGCATGTTCGGCGCGCGACTCCAAAAGCCACCAGCCATCGCGCGTCTTCGGTTCGTCGCAAAGAACATTCACCATCCACGTCATGGAGCTGATCGGCGCAAAATCCGTAAACATGGGCATGAGCGCCGGCGGCGGCATGTCGGCAAGCGCGAGCAGCGCGACAATACCGTTCGCCGCATCATCTGTGTGACGCACCCAGATGAAATGGTCATGGTCTTTTGACCCGCTGACAGGGAGGCCCCCTTTAGCGAGACGGCTGTCGAAATGACGCGTGAAATGGACGGCGCCGTCCGGCGGACCGAATGGACCGCATTCCTCCGGCGCCGGCAGGTCGGGCGTCGGCGTAAAAGTGCGGTTCCATTGCGACGGGCGCGCGCCGCCGAAAGCGAACTCGCAGCGTGTGGCGATGCCTTTCTCGCCCGTCACCTCGGCTTCCACAAAAGTCACCGACTTGCCTTGGCGCAAAAGCTTCGCTCTCCCCTCAACAGCGCCGCCTGCGGGGCCGATGAACGACACCATGGCCGACCGCAAAGGCGGCGCATCGGGAAAGGCGCGGCGCGCCGCCTCAAGACAGATCGCCGCCGATAGGCCGCCATAGGTAGTGCGCCCCTGCATCCAGTCCGGTGGAATGGTCAGGGAAAGAACGCCGTCTTCGAAAACGGCGCCCGACATCAATTGTGAAAAAGAATGCGTCATGCCCGCTCTATGCGGGGTGAAAGCCATTCTCAGCAAGACCGAAAGGCAGCGGAAGAAGCGCCTTGCCTAATGCGCCGCCGGCCCGGGGATTAACCCTCCCGTCCTTTTCCGATAGAATGCCGGCGGTGGGTAGAAAACCCCGTATTTATGCGGGGTTGCCGAGGGGGGCCGAGGTGATGAGCACGAAAGAGAATAAGGGGGGAACGCTCCAGGGCTTGCAAAAAAGCGCTGGCGCGATGTTCTCCCGTCTTCCTTTTTCATCACGCTTTTCAGCAAAAACCGCCTCCCCCAAAGCCTCCACTGCCGGGCGGGCTTTCGCGCCCATGGACCCCACTGTGGCGCTCTTTCCGGGCCAAACCGGCGATGAGGGAGAGGCCGGCTCCCTGCCCCTGACGACCCTGCTTGAACAATCCGCGCACGCCATGGCGCGCCGCAAAGACGATTTGCGCGAACCGGCAGCCCGCCTCGCCGCCCGCATCGCCGAGCGGCGTGAAGGCGAAGTGACCCTCGCCGCGCAGGCCTTTCGCGTTCTGATCGGCCTTGTCTGGCTCGGCGTTGCGATCTGGCTTTATATCGCCGTCCTCAACGCGCGCGCCGACGGCGTCTCCGTGGTCGGTCCGGGCATCCCGCTTGATGACGCAAGCGTCCTCATGCAGGTCTTTTTGATTGTCGCCGGAGCGGGACTTGGCGTCGCCTTTGGCGTCGCGGCGCTCACCCGCGCCTTCGGCAATGCGGACAATGACCGCATCAAGAAAGACGCCGCCGCTTTTGGCGGCGCGATCGCCGATGCCGCAGATGAATTCGATTCGACGCTCTCGGCGCTCAGGAGCGCCATGGATCGGCGCGGACACCCGGCGGACGCCGTGGACGATCTTTCCCGGGCGCATCTGACGGCGCTGGAGGCCCATGATTTCTTTCGTGAAATCAGCTTTCTCAACGGCGCCGAAGATGAACATTCGCGGCGCATGCTGCGCGGGTTTCTCGCCCGGGCGGCAGGCGGCGGCGCAGGTCCTTCGCCCTTGCTGACCTTCGCTTCCGGCGGCCTTTTAGGCGCTTTCATAACTTACGCCCTCGTCGCGCCGCCGCGGCCGGAAGAGATTGAAGGCGTTGGAAAAGCAACCCTCGCGATCATGCAATATCCCTGGGCGGCGAAGCTGATCGTCATCGGCGGGCTCATCTATGCACTTGTCGGCGCAGCGCTTTCCTTCTTCACTGGCCCGCTCACCGACCGCGTCGCCGAGAAGGCCCGGGCCGACGCCCTGACCGCCATCCGCTCAGGCTTTGCCGCCAGGAGTGTTCTTCACCCGGCCGACATCAGCCATCGAATCAAGGATGCGGTCGATGTGTTCCGGGCCCGCGTCGGCGGTGGCGGTAGCGGGGGCGGCGCGCGCGGCGGCGCATCCCGATCCGCAACGGGGCCGGCGCCAGCGCAAACGAATCACTCCGGCGCCTATTTTTCCTCTGAAACTCCAGAAAGCCGCGAGCCCGAATGGCGCCGCCGCGATTCTTCGGTGAAATTCGTCGACGCCGGCTTCTCCCCGGCGCCGGAAAGCTGGCGCACGGACGCTTTCGCCAAAAAATTTGAGGCGCACGAATTGCGCGGCTCGGAGGCGAAACGAGACGGCGAAGGCGCGAAAAAGCGCCGCCGCGATTAACCCTTCAGGCGCACTGGTTGCACCCCGTTAAGACCTCCTTAACCAAAAACTTTTGCCCACGGACCAACTTCATGTTGACGTTGGGCTGAGGCTCTATCACTATATGTTGTGTCGACGCGGGGCGTTGGCGATTCACAACAGAAACGGAAAGCCGCGCCGGATGCGGCCCCTTTTGGGCAATTCGGGCTGAGGGTTTTTGCGCGCCTTTTCGAAGGCGAAAGTAAAGAGGGACGGGGCAAGAATGTCGTTGTCAGAAGCCGCCAAAGAGATGGAAACCGCCGCACCAGCCAATGTTGAGCCGGGCGCTGAGGCCCATAAGGACGCCCAAAAGAACGCCAAAAAACCGGCCCTTAAGGTGGTGCGCGACATCGTTGTCGACCGTTCCCGCGACGCGCTGCTCACCGATTTCGGCAAGACCACCATGGAGGACCGTTACCTCCTGCCGGGTGAGTCGTTCCAGGACATGTTCGCGCGGGTCGCGCGCACCTATGGCGACGACGCCGACCACGCCCAGCGCATCTATGACTATATCTCCAAACTCTGGTTCATGCCGGCGACGCCCGTTCTTTCCAATGGCGGCGCGAATCGCGGCCTGCCCATTTCCTGCTTTTTGAACGGCGTCGGCGATTCGCTCGGCGACATCGTTTCGACCTGGAACGAGAATGTGGCGCTCGCCTCCAATGGCGGCGGCATCGGCACCTATTGGGGCAATGTCCGCTCCATCGGCGAGAAGGTGAAGCACGCCGGCGCGACCTCCGGCATCATCCCCTTCATCCGGGTCATGGATTCGCTGACGCTGGCAATTTCCCAAGGCTCCTTACGCCGCGGCTCGGCCGCCTGCTATCTCGACGTCCACCACCCGGAAATCGAGGAGTTCCTCGAAATCCGCAAACCGTCGGGCGACTTCAACCGCAAATCCCTGAACCTGCATCACGGCGTCAACATCACGGACGAGTTCATGCTGGCGATCCAGAATGACGAGGATTTCGGCCTGCGCTCACCAAAGACCGGCGAAGTCCTGCGTACGATCCCTGCGCGCAAGCTGTGGCAGAAGATTCTCGATGTGCGCCTTGCGACGGGCGAGCCCTATCTCCTGTTCTCCGACACGGTGAACAAGCAGATGGCCAAGCACCAGCGCGATCTGGGCCTCAAAGTCTCGACCTCCAATCTCTGCTCGGAGATCATGCTCCACACCGGCAAGGACCATCTTGGCGAAGACCGCACGGCGGTGTGCTGCCTCTCCTCGATCAACGCCGAGAAATACTGGGAGTGGAAGGACGAGCCGCAATTCATCGAGGATGTCATGCGCTTCCTCGACAATGTGCTGCAGGACTTCATCGACCGCGCGCCCGAAGCCATGGCGAAGGCGAAATATTCCGCCATGCGCGAGCGGTCCGTGGGGCTCGGCCTGATGGGTTTCCACTCCTTCCTTCAGTCCATGAACATTCCGTTCGAGAGCGCCATGGCGAAGTCGTGGAATACGCGCCTGTTCAAACATATCCGCATGGGCGCGGATGCGGCCTCGGTTGCGCTCGCCGAAGAGCGCGGGCCCTGCCCCGACGCGGAAGAGCGCGGCGTCAAGCAACGCTTCAGCCACAAAATGGCGATCGCCCCGACGGCGTCGATCTCCATCATCTGCGGCGGCTGCTCGCCCTGCATCGAGCCGATCCCGGCCAATGTCTTCACCCACAAGACCCTCTCGGGCTCCTTCACGGTGAAGAACGCGGCGCTCAAAAAACTGCTCGAGGAAAAAGGCGAAGACAATGACGAGACCTGGACCTCGATCCTTGAGCATGAAGGATCGGTGCAGCATCTTGAATGCCTGACCCAGGACGAGAAGGACGTTTTCAAAACCGCCTTCGAACTTGACCAGCGCTGGGTGATCGAACTTGCCGCGGACCGCACGCCCTATATCTGTCAGGGCCAGTCGGTGAATGTCTTCCTGCCGGGCGACATCGATAAATGGGACCTCCACATGCTGCACTGGATGGCGTGGGAGAAGGGCTGCAAGTCGCTTTACTATTGCCGCTCGAAATCGATCCAGCGCGCGGGCTTCGCCAACGGCACACGCGTCACCACCGCCGAAGCGGAACAGGAAATGAAATCAGAGCCCGGCGCGGAAAATATCGGCGCCGACCCCATGGCCGCGATGATGCAGGCCGCCGCGAAGACCGATTACGATGAGTGTCTGGCTTGCCAGTGAGGAAGTAATTGGGATCGCTTGAAAACCTCTTTGGTTCCCCGATCCTAATCGCCCTCACTGGCAGCATTGCCGGGTTCATAGCTAGTAACGGCGCGCAGTGGTTTCACGATGCCCGGAAACAGCGGTTTGAACGAGAAGCGATAACCAGCGCTGTAATTTCCGAGATAGAGTACCTAGTAGAAATCATTGAAAGCAGGCCATTTGCACAACTAATGAACAAAGAGGCAGCACTGCTAGAGTCAGAAGTCATTAAGAGACTCACACGACCAACAATAGTCATATTGCCAGAGCTGCCAGATCAAGAGCCGATTTTTGAAAGCCAGCTTTCTCGTTTGGGGTTAATCGATAAAAATATCGTCGCAAAGATTGTAAAATTCCACCGACTATTATTCATTCTCAAGGCTGACCAAAAAAGCCTACACAAGTATAATCCAAAAGCGCAAATTTCTGCTCTAAAATACCACGTTTACTTGCTAGAGAAGATAGTAAGAACTGGCAAAGAAATAATTTCAGAGAAAGGTGGGCCAGCAAGTAGGGCGGGTTGAGCGAAGCGATACCCGCCATATTGCCAGTCGCCGGATGAGGCGGCGGGTTACGCTGCGCTAACCCGCCCTACGGTTCACCTAAAAATACTCTCCACGGTTCGCGCCGTCATAACGGCCCGATGTCAGGCAGCATTTCTTGAAATCTGCGTCCCGAGCCGCAGGGGCACAGATCTTTGCGGCCGAGCTTTTCCAATAGCTCAACCTCTCCGCCCTTAATGGTGCGAAGACCGCGTTTGACGCTGGTTTCCGAAGGGAACCCTTTTCGGCGTTTAGACGAACGCTCGAAAGCAAGGGAGGTTTTCGATGTCGCGATGGTTTGTCATGACGTCCTCCATTGGTTGTGACGGGTGCTGATTAACGAAACAAGAGGGAAAGTCAACGCGCAAAACGCAGCGTCCCTCTTCCCCCGTTTACGGGGGAAGTCCCGAGCGTAGCGAGGGGATGGGGGCTAACCCCCTCCGTCGCTTCGCGACACCTCCCCCGTAAACGGGGGAGGAGAAGTGCGCCTTGACAATTCTTTTCGCCGCGACTATCCCGCGCGTTCTTTAAAACCATCAGGAGGCTGAACATGAGACAGTTTATGTTTATTGCGCCTCCGCCCTTCCGGAGCATGAAACTCCGTTAGGCGGAGACCCGGAAGGGAGCGCCGCGAAATTTCAATTTGACCGCGTTTGCGGTCGGCGCGCGGCCCCTTCATCACCAATGAACGACAACAACGACGGATGCGGCGCATTCGGCGGCAGAATAGCCGTGTGTGTTTCTCTCCGATCATCCCGGCGCAGGCCGGGATCCAGCAAGGAATAACGCCGGGCAAAGCCCGACTTTTTCATGTGACTGGGCCCCGGCCTGCGCCGGGGCGCTCGGGGAGAAATCCGTCAACGGATGAAAGCAGGAATAAGATGTATATCCGTTTCGTCACGCCCGCGCGCGCTGGCGATGCGCGCGGCGTTCCAGTGGGCGTTTTCAGAACGCGCACCAACGGCGCGCCGCTATGGCTGCGTCAGGCGATCTGGCGCGAATATGACTGGTTCAACAAGCATCTGCCCGTGCCGAACCGGTTCGGCGTGGTCACACGCAAGTCGAACCGGCGTTATGGCGGCGTTTGCTGGTTCCGCGACGATGCGCGGGACTGCATCGCCCACGCTTACACGCTCGCGGCCCTCTTGGGCGAAGCAGGCGTGCCGGTGACGCGTTTGAAAACCGACTCGCCGGGCGACATCATCTATCGCGACGCGCATCAGATCGTCGCGATGCCGCCGAGAGACTATAAATACATGAACTGACGGCGCCCGCTCATCGCGGGCGCTGTTTTTTATGACGCCGAAATCCTCAAGGGGTGATGGGGGCCGGCCGAGTATAAGGCCAAACGGAACCCCGTGGATAATTTTTCACCAGTTTTTTTCCTGCCTTATACTGCGCGGCAGTCCGGATATGGAGAGGCGTTGTCGCGACCGTTCTTCAACGATCCGGATTGCAGCGCGCAAGCTGGTCGACCCGCGATACGGAGGGGAGCCCAGGTTTGCCGGCCGCAGAGCCCGGGCTTTCTCATGGCTCAACGTCTGGCGGGTAAAACCGTCCGGCGGTCATGATTACGGCCGGGCCAGACGGTCCGATAAAACGCCGCCCCGCGCGAGGCGCAAAGCCTCCGCTGTTACATTTGACATGGAAGTTTTGCGTCTCGCGCAACCTCTCCGCCCTTATCCACTCGCTTTCATCAGAAAGGCGGTGACAATGATATGTGGACGATTGAACTTTGCGCGCTAGCGCGAAAAAAAACGGCGCCCGCTCATCGAGAGGCGCCGTTTCTATTCAATGGAGAAAAAGCCGGACTATTCGCCTTCCTCGACTTTCCATGTCGTTTCAACATTGCCGCCTTTCTTGCCGTCCTTGCCATAAGCCGTGGCGCAGGTTGCGGCGTCTTCGGATGAGGCGCGTTTCGACGCCCCGCCCGCCTGGCGATGGCGCGCAGCCGATTGCACATCGGCGCATGCCGCCGTCGCTTTGGATTCGCCGTCCACGCCGTCATATTTGGCGAAGACGGCGGCGCCAGCGTTGCCGGCAAGAGCCGCAGTGACGACACCGGCTAGAAGAAGTGTTTTTATCGCGTTCATGGATTTCTCCCCTTTAATTTGCTTATCGAAACGCCTTGTTGGCGTTGGGGAAGACATAGGACCGGACATGCAAACGCCCAGTGACGCACGTCACTGGGCGGTGGTGATTACAGCAGCTTTGCCGTATAGGAAGGGTCGCGTTACGCGACGCAAGCCGCTTTTGTTACGCGGCCTCTTTGATCTCAACCAGGGTCAGACCGAAATGGAGGTCCTGCCCGGCAAGCGGATGATTGCCGTCGGCGACGACGGCTTCCTCACCCACATCGGTGATGGTGAGATTGACTGTGGAGCCATCCTGCATCTTCGCAGAAAGCTGAAGCCCCGGCTGCGGCGGCTGATCGCTCGGCAATTGCGCGCGGGGAATCTGCACCACCATTTCCTCACGCCGCGGCCCGAAGGCGTTGTCAGACGGGACTGTGACCGCCTTTTCCTCGCCCACTTCCATGCCGTCGAGAGCAGCCTCAATTTCCGGAAAAATTTCCGCCTGGCCGAGGGTGAGCGTTTGCGGCCCTTCCTTCTCGGTGCCGCCGACAACGCGGCCGTCGCCCGTGCGCACGACATAATCGATGGCGACGATGTCGCCTTTCTTGGCTGTAGTCATGGCAATTGCCTTTCGTCTTTAATTTCGTGTCGCACCCGATCGCGAAAGCGAACTCGCGGAAAGGCGCGCGGCCAGTCGGCGCGCATGCCCTTTGCTGGCGCGGGGCGCGGAAATGCGCCATCTCGCTCGACGCCCCTCAACGGACGCGAGAAGAAAAGCCAGCCATTGATAGAAAGCGCCATAAGACACCTGGCCAGCCTGAAGTCAGACCCCAGACCTCGCAAATGGGGGCGCGAGGGTCAAGGCGCAAGAGGCGCAACCAGTGCATGATGGTCGCAAGGGGCGCCAGCAACTGTAAGCCCGTTTTGCACTCCGTGGATAATTTTTCACCAGTTGGACGGAGGGCCTATGATGCGTCCATGTGAACCTGTGCCCAAATCCGGGCCGCGCAGTAAGGTAAGCGCAAACATGAGATGGAGTCGCCCATGAACCGTCAGTTGGCCTTCATAAGCTTTGCCGCCGCTTGCATCCTGACAGCCTGCGCACGCGAAGAGGCGGCAACGCAAACGCCGGCGCCGGCAGATGTCGCCGCAGCGCGCGCTGCGGCAAACGATTTGGGCGCGCGATTAAAGACGCGCCTACTGGACGCCCTGGCGACAGGCGGCCCGGTCGCCGCCATCGAGGTCTGCAATCTGGAAGCGCCGAAGATCGCGACCGTTCTTTCCGGCGAAACACACATGAGCGTCGGCCGAACCGCCCTGCGCTGGCGCAATCCGGCGAACGCACCAGATGATTTTGAACGCGCTGCGATGGAAGATTTTCGCTCACAGATCGTCGGCGGCGCGGACCCGGCGATGCTGGAGCGCGCCGAAATCGTCACGACGCCCCAAGGCCGGCAGTTACGTTACATGAAACCCATCATGACCGGGGGGCCTTGCACCCTGTGTCACGGGACAGATGTATCAGACGAGGTGAAAGCCGCCATTCTGGCGCGCTATCCCGACGATCAGGCTACAGGTTTTGCGCTTGGCGAATTCCGCGGCGCCTTTTCCATTACGAAAGACCTTGAAGGATGAACCCGCTCGCCCTGTTCGCCGGTCTTGTCGGCTTTATCGCTGTCGCACTCGGAGCGTTTGGCGCTCACGGGCTTGAAGGCAAATTGTCTGTTGAAGCTCAAGACTGGTGGCAAACGGCGACGTTTTACGGCCTCACACACGCCGTCGCAGCCCTTGCCCTGTCGCTCAATGACTTCCCGCCGCTTCGCCGCGCCGGCTGGGCGTTTCTTTTCGGCGCCGCGCTGTTTTCAGGCTCGCTTTACGCCATGTCGCTTGGCATGCCGCGATGGTTCGGCATAATCACGCCCCTCGGCGGGGTCTCATTTCTCGCCGGCTGGACGCTCATTATAATCGCGGCTGCACGCAAGCGTTAGTGACGGGTGCGAATAAACAGACTGGTCGCGCCCAGAAAAGACGTAACGCCGATAAAGCCGATCAACAAGATTTCCAAGATACTCATCGCTCTCTCTCCCCAGACAAATCGATGCCTGTCTATTGGGATGCTGCATTGCGGTCGAAATGGGGCGGACCGGCGGCGATACAAGGGCCATTGGCGATCACGCCTGCGTGCTTGCGGCGAGAGGCGGCCCTTTTGCGCCAGTTCGATTGAGTGCGGCCGGCTATTTCGTGCCGGGCTCCATGGCCTTCATGAGGACCCGGCCAAAATCGGCAACCATGGCGAACATACCCATGGCGTAGCCGCGATGAATCGCGCCCGTTCCCTGATAAACTTCATACATGAGATAGGCGACGACCCCCATGATCACAATCCGCGCAAAAAACGTCGCGGTGAAGTTGATGGTCTTGGCGGCGAGGCGCTTCTTGCGCTCTTCGGGCGTCTCCATGGCGAGGCCGCGCGGACGCATGCGCGACAGGTCTGGTTGAAGTTCGACACGCACGCGCGGCGCGCTTTCCGGCGTAGCAACAGCGGCTTCGCTCGCCATGGCGCCGCCTCCCCCAGCAACACTGGCGAGACGGTCGGCGCTAATTCGCGGCGCCTCCTGCTTTTTTGCAAAGGCCATGGGTCTCTCCCCTGACAAGCCTTCAGTTTTGCGAAAAAGAGGTTGAAACAGCCTCAATGAACTAGAGGCAATTTTATCAAACCTCACCTAAAACCGCTTCGCAAAGAAAAAGGGCGGCTAAAGCCGCCCTTTTCCAAGTCCCCTCTTGTCAGCCCCCTGGCGCGTCCGGCGCCGGAGCGCCGGGAAAAGTGGAAGCCGGTTTCTATGCTACCGGCGCGACCACTAACTGGATCGTAAGGACGTTTAACGCCCTACGACCTAGAAGCTCTTGCGCACTGTGACGCCGTAAGTGCGCGGCGGGTTGGTGTAACCGGAAACACTGCCCGTCTGTGCAACAGTCGGGAAGCCCTGCAGGAAGTACTCATCATCCGTAAGGTTGCGGCCCCAAACCATGACCTCGAAACCGTCCTGGGTTTCAAAGCCGATGCTGGCGTTCAGGACATTCACTTCACGGGTAATGCTGTCGGGAATATTCTCAATGAGCGGCACGTCCGATTCATAGAGATATTCAATGCGTGCATACCCGCCCCAATTGTCGTTCACATCGAAGCTATAGGTCGCCGAAGTCGACAGGCTCACTTCGTGAACGCCCGGCACACGCGTGCCGGAAAGATCACGGAAGCTCTCGCCCATGCCGCAGTTCACGACGTCAAATGGCGTACACCCGGCCATGGTGAATGACTTGTACTCAGGATCGAGATAGGTCAGCGCGAAAGTCAGCGCCAACGGATTCCAGGGCGAATAAAGCGATTCAACTTCGAACCCTCTCGATGTCTGCTCACCCGCATTGGCGAGGTCAAAGCCGACGCCGTTAAAGACGTTGGACTGGAAGCCTTCGATCTTCTGATCGAAGAGCGCAATGTTGACATAACCGCCGTCGAAATTGGCTTTAAAGCCAAGCTCGAAGAGACGCACATCTTCCGGCGACGCCGCGCGACCCAGTTTCGAAGCGTCAACAGGCGGACGCGAGTCGGAAGAAAGATTGAACGCGCCAGCCTTATAACCCGTCGCATAGGTGAAGTAGGCATTGAAGTTGTCCGTCACGTCATAGGCAAGACGCGCCGTCCAAGTCACATCGTTGCTATCAAGCTTGCCGTCGTCAAACGGGTTCGACGGATCCGGGAAATTCGTCTGCGGCGCGAAGAATTGAACGGCCGTCAAACCGGTAAGGCCAAGCAGCGGGTTCAAGGTTGGATCCCCTGTCAGCGCGCCTTGAGCGGCGGCGACGGCGCCGTCGCGAGTAGCCGCGAAAACAAGCGGATCCAACGCCGCGAAAGTGCCGGCCGCCGTAAAGAACGGAACCGGGTTCGCTGGATCAAAGGCTACCGGCCCGCCATAGGCGCCCGGGATCAAGCCGCCAAAGATGTTCGCCGCAACAAATGAACCGCCGGTCGAAGCAAATGTCGACAGATCGAAATTCGAGAACACGTCGGTCAGATTGCTGACGCCGGTCGCGCTCTTGCTGTCATCAATATAGGAGATGCCGCCTGAAATCGTCAGGCGGTCGGTGATTTCGAAATCAGCCTGACCGAAGAACGAATAGGACTCGTTGTCCATATTATAGGTGCCGAACACGCCGGTTCCCGGCGCGAAAGACGAACCAAAGGCCAGCGAATCAACGCCGGCGCTACCCATGGGCAGGAACTCCGGAAACAGCGCGCCAGGGCCAGTCGTCAACGCCTGGGCAAGCTGCGAAACCCCCTCAACATCGGCAAGGCTCACGCCTGCGCCGGAGATCAGGAAGTCAATATTGGCGCGCTCCTGGGCGCCAAAGATGACATCACGCTGGAGGAACACATCTTCATTGAAATAGAATGCGCCGACCATCCAGTCGAAGCGGTTATCCCCGACGGATGAAAGACGAATTTCCTGAGTGAAGGTTTCGTATTTGCGATCCTGCGGGTTCTGGGCGAGATCGGCGCCGCTGAAATCGACGTCGGTATTCGCGGTGTCAGACTGCTCACGATAGGCCGTGATCGACGTCAGCTGGGCGAAGCCGTCGCCAAGCTCCCAATCGGCTTGCAACGAAATGCCTTTGCCGGTGAGTTTGTTGTCGGTTGCTGTGTCAACAGCGACATTACGTGAGAACGGGTCTGTGCCGTCGGAAATTTCCTCTCCGAGACCAAAGGGCGGCGGCGCTGCAAGCACCTGTGTCGCGGGGCCGTTCAAAATCGTCACGGCGCCGCAGCAGTTCTCGTCGATCTTGTTATAATCGCCAATGACGCGGAAGGTGAGCGCATCGCTCGCTTCCCAGAGGAGCTGACCGCGAAGCGCCCAGCGGTTCCGCTCGTTCTGATCGGTGCCGTCTACGATATTGGTGTAATACCCATCACGCTTATTGGCGCTACCGGAAACGCGGAAAGCAACATTGTCAGAAAGCGGGCCCGACAACGTGCCCTTGAAGAGCATCTGGTCATAGTTGCCATAGCTCGCCTCTACATTGCCGCTCCAGTCAAAGGTCGGCAATTTTGTGGTGATCGAGATGGCGCCGGCGGACACGTTTTTGCCAAACAGCGTCGATTGCGGGCCGCGCAGAACCTCGACACGCTCCAAAGTCGGCAGGTCAAGAATGGCCGCCGCAGAGCGAGACCGGTAAACGCCGTCAATAAACACACCGACCGAGCTTTCAATACCCGGGTTGTTGGCGCCATTGCCGAACCCGCGGATCGTGAAGTTGGTCTGGGACGAGTTCTGAAGCTGAGTCACGCGCAGGGACGGGACAACGGTCTGCAGATCGATGAGATCATTGATCTGAGCCTTTTGAATCGTTTCAGCGCCGACGACGCTGACCGCGATCGGCACTTCCTGCAGCGTTTGCGGACGCTTGGTGGCGGTGACGACAATCTCGTCGGATTGCGCCGCTGCGCCTGTTGCCGCAATCGCACTAATGGCGGCGCCTGCAAGCAGGCGCGCGGCAAATGCATTCATGTTGGAATTCATTTTCATCCTGTAACCCCTAATCTGGCCCCTCCCTGTTGGGGCGTTATTCCCGGTTGTTACGCGTTTCCGGGCGTTGAATCCTTTTCTCTCACTGCCGACGCGCCGTCCAGCGAACAGTGGCGGACAACTGCGCTCCGCCCAAAAGCGTTACAAAATTACAACAAGTGCGCCAAACGCAGAACAATGTTGCGATGCAGCAATATTTTACGCCTCTTAGAATGCCGCCAAATTGGTCAAGAAAGAATTAACCCTATAGACGCCCGGCCCGGCTCTAAAAAAGCTGCCACGAAACCCATCTTCCGGCGACACGCGTTTTAAGGGCCCGGCGCTTCAAACAGATTATGGCTGACGCAATGCCGCCCCGCGGTTGCAAGGGAAGATTTCATAAAGAAAAGAGGCGAAGCGGTCGGCCCGCTTCGCCTCTTCTTTGTTCTCAGTCGGTTTGCAGTCTTAGAAGGAGACCTCAACCCGGCCGTAGTAATAGCCGCCCTGCCAGTCGACGATGGAGTCGGACCGGTAGATCCGGCCGCAGCAGGTTTCCCCGATCATACCCGGGTCCGGATAGTTATCCAGAATATTTCGGGCGCCCACTGACAGCTTATAGTGGTCCATGAAGGTGTAGCTCAGCTCAAGGTCGACCAGAAATTCAGAGCCGAATTCCTGTATAGGGCCATTGTCGTTTTCATAGGAGCCGTAATAGCTGACCCGCCCAAGCGCCGTGAAACCGCCGATATTGTGAATTGCGGTGAAAATACCGCGCCAATTCGGCTCACCGTTAACAAAGTCAAATTGATCTTCGGCGTTGAACAGGGCGTCGACGTCTCCGTCAAACTCCGTTTCATTGTAGTTCGCCGCAAGCGACAGGGATGTTGTTCCCGCCTCGCCAAGATCAAGATCCGTGGTGGCGACAATATCGACACCTTTTGTCACCGTATCGAAGGCATTGGCGAAATAGAACACGCCGCCAATTGATTCGGCGCCGACAACACCCGCGCCAACAAGCGCCAGATAGTTGTCATAAGCATCGCCCGCCATCGGATCAGACGAAACATCCTGAGTCGAGATCGCATTCACCCGGTCTTCAAGTGCGATGCGATAAAAGTCGACTGAAAGATTGATTCCGCCATAGCTGGCCGTAACGCCAGCGGCGATGTTCTTCGATGTTTCAGGCTCGAGCGCGTCAGCACCGAGTGCTTGGGCAACAGGACTAGACGCCGGGAAAAGGCCCGTCGCCACAGGAAAGCCATTGGGCAGACGCGTGGAAACGTTCGTTGTGCCTTGCTGCCCTGGTGTCGGCGCGCGGAAGCCGGTGCCATAAGAGCCCCGCACAGCGAATCCATCTACAATTTCATACCGGGTGGCGAATTTGTAGATAAGCTGGCTATCGAAGTCAGAGTAGTTTTCATAACGCACCGCCCCTTGCAGGAACCAGCTCTCCGTTACGTCCGCACTGACATCAAGGTAAAATGCTTTACTGTTTCGCGTATATTTACCCGAGAACTCCGGGGAATAGCCCGGAAAGCCGTTTGAGCCGACGCCAATGACAGTGAAGACCGGGTCGTCCGGATTGGTGCAATCAAGCCCTGCGATGCCCATGCCGGCGGCTGTTGGGCCCGTCATGCCATCGCAAAAATCAAACGGATCAGGCAAGGCAAACGGGCCGCTCGCATAAGAAGCCGGATCACCTTCGACGAGTTCATAGCTTTCTTTCAGATAGCTCGCGCCGAAACCGATAGTCAGCGGCCCCGCGAGCGCATCAAGATCGACAACTTGCGCAAGATCAGCCTGGAACTGCGCTTCCTTGTTGATCAGGTCGCCAGGGTAGAATTCCGTCGGTGTGTCGGGTCCAAGCGATGGGTTGACCGTATTTTCAATGAAATATTCGATCTTGTTGACGCCCACGCGACCGGACACATCATAATAGAAACCGCCGCCAAGATCGCCTCTGAAACCACCTGCGCCGGAATAGTCGGTCACATCGCCATGAAATTGCGGTGTGAAACCACCCGGAAAGATTTCCAGGAAATTGTAAACTGAACCGTCTTCAAGACGAATGTCTTCAATCGTGCCGTTGCCGGGATAACGATAGAAGAAGTTACCGTCGGCGGTGCTGTCGGAATAGTTGCCGAAAGCATAAAATTCGAGCGCATCGGAGAAAGTGTAGCCCATATTGACAAAGGACCGGAACGCTTCGGCGTTCGGACGCCCCCAGGGCTGTACAATGTCGCCATCCGATAATGACGCCGCTTCGACGCCAGCGGCGAAAGTCGGATCCATAGCAGCGACAGTGGGAACGCAGAACCAGCTTTCACAATATTGCTCAGCACGCACTGTCGAATCGGAGTGAGAATATTCCAGCGATATGTTGACAAAACCGTCTTCACCGAGACCAAAGCCAGCATTGCCGGCGAAGATATATTCAAAGCCGTCGCCTTCGTAAAATTGTCCGGTTTGCGCAGTCAGGGTGATGCCGTCAGCGGAATCTTTCAGGATAAAGTTGATAACGCCGGCGATTGCGTCCGAGCCATATTGCGCAGCAGCGCCGTCACGCAGCACCTCAACGCTTTTCAGCGCAACCGCGGGTATCGTCGCCACGTCAGGGCCCTGCGTGCCTGATCCGCCAATTGAAACGAGCGCAGCGCGGTGACGGCGCTTGGAATTGACGAGCACAAGGGTCTTGTCTGTAGGAAGACCTCTCAAAGACGCTGGCCGGATAAAAGTTGAGCCGTCACTGATCGGTTGCCGGCTCAACGTGTAAGAAGGCACTAGCGTCAAAAGCACGTCATTGACATCAGTGTAGGAGACGCCTTCGAGGTCTCCTTCGTTGAAGACGTCAATCGGCACGGCCGAATCTTGAACAGACCTTGGTAAACCGCGGACGCCAGTGACCACGACTTCGTCATCGGTGCTTTCATCTTGCGCCGAAACGGATTGAACAGAGAATAGCGCGGCCACGCATACCGACGCAAAAATCTGGGTTTTCTTAAGTTTATAAGCTTTTTTCATGCGAACCCCCGCAGAGTTGATGTTAAACCGCGGACGTCGCCTCCCACCGACCGAACGCTTATGACTGCGTTTCAGCCGAAATATAATTTATCCATCACAAATACCTGAACCCAGGCATTTGAGATGAATATTTCAACGTATGCCTCTTAGATGATCAGCATACGCCTATAAGTTCAGGTGAAAGCAAATTCCTGCTCTTTGCAACATTTTTTTGACGTATTTCTGAAAATCGTTCCTTATAGGGATTTTATCGCAACAGGCGCCATCACAAACAACGTTCACCGACGCAACGCACGCGCGTAAGCATAATTCCGTATAAGGAGTAAGTTAAAGGAAAGCTTTTCACCCAAACACCCTTGGGCGAAAATGCTACGCGTTCGCACGATGCGGCGATGCCCGCGACATGTTTTAACCTGCGGCGATCGCCTTCGGCAGCGCGGCGATATAACGCGACAGATCTTCAAGGCGTCCCATTGAAACGCGTGACCAATTGGGCAGCCCCTGATAAGCGCCGCGAATGTAAATGCGCTCACTCGCCATCTTGTCCCGGAACATGTTGGCGTCGCCTTTGACATTCACAAAAGCGAAATTTGTTTGCGAAGGTAGGCAGACAAGGCCGTGGGATTGCGCGGCGGCAATCACCATCTCTCTTCCTTCGATAATTCTCGCCCTCGATTCGGCCAAAAACTCTTGGTCATCGTAACTGGCGATAGCCGCTGCGAGACCGGGACCACTGATCCATGACATAATATTGCTGCGGATGCGGGCGGTAAGGTCAGCACGCGCCATCAAATAGCCGACCCGCAATCCGGCCATGCCGTAAATTTTGGAAAAGGTGCGCGACACGATCACATTTTTTCCGTCACGCACCAAGTCAACCATGGATGCGGTTTCAGGAATATCGGTCAATTCATTATAAGCTTCGTCCACCAAGACCGTTGCACGTTTTTCAATCCGCCCGATGAAGGCGCGCAGTTCATCCGGATCAAGAAGCATGCCCGTTGGGTTATTGGGATTGGTTATGTGCACCAGACTGACGTTATCATCGATAACAGCCTCAAGGGCATCAAGATCCACGCCCAGATCGCTTTTCATCGGCGCCGTGACGATTTTCGCCCCTTGGCGCTCTGCATATCTGACCGTTGTGTCCCAGAACAAAGTCGGCGCCGCGATCTTGCCGCCATCACGCGTCCATGACTGAGCCGCCGCGCACAAGCCTTCGCCGGATCCGGCGCTAACACTGACAAACTCGCGCGGAATGCGGTTCCGCTCCGCAATCATGTCCACAAGATAGAGAAGCGATCTGTCCGCATAATACGCGCCCTGCTCAGTCGCCGCACAACCCGCTGCGACCGCCTTCTCGCTCGGGCCATAAGGATTTTCATTTCGGGAAAGAAGCGCCACGCCCGGAGCCGGACCAAACCCCGGGCCCGACAAATGGGCGGTCTTATCAGCCCCATCCCCGCTCTGGGCCATGGCTGGCGTCATAACGGGCGCCAAAGCCGCCAACGCTGTGGCTCGGACGAAATTTCGCCGCGTCTGCGTTACGCCCCGCTTCTCTAACCCCATAGTCTGCCCCTCATCAGTTCCTTGCCCCATTTTTCAAGCCAAGCTCTTCTTTTATTCTGAGGCCCCGCCGTCAGATCGCTGCGTCGCCTCGTAATAAGACAAGCCTTCTTCAGGCGGCGCCCCGGAAAGAGCCTGATACTCTCTCTCCAACACTGCGTTATCAAAATGCTTAAGCGTCGCCGCCTCGGCGATATAGGGTGTTGTCGGGTCCGGTTCGACGCGCGCCTTATAAGCGTCAAAGAACATCACCCCGGTCGTGAACATAAGATAAGTAGCGAAGACTCTCTTTAAGAGCGCCGGGTTCATTTTGTGAGCGACGAAGGCTCCGGCGGGGGCGGTTAGCGCCGTCATCGCCGTGATGGCGACAAGACCGATGACATTTATATAGCCGACCGAACCGGGCGGCAGCCCTTCAACGCCCTGACCGATAATGGCGAAGCCAATTGCGCCAGGGACGGCGATAATAAAACCAAAACCCGCCGCCGTCGCGATGGCGCTGTGAATAGGCTTTCCGAAAAGCGTCATCACCAGAATAGCGAAGGTGCCGCCGCCTATGCCCATCAGCGAAGCGAAAGAACCCACAAAGGTCGCCAGCACTGCGCGCAACCAGCCCGCGGGCATGGTGTCAGCTATTTTCAGCGCGCCGGCGCGACCGAACATCATGTAAAGACCCATGATGAAGACGCCAATTGCGAAAACCAGGGTCAAAGACTCGCCGTCAATGGATTTCGCCAGCGCAAGTCCCAACAAAACGCCAAGCACGATCCACGGCGCCCATGTCTTTAGCACTTCAAAATCGACGGCGCCGCGGCGCGCATGCGCCTGCACTGAACGCAGGGAGGTGACAATGATTGTCCCCAGCGATGTGCCAATCGCCACATGCGTCGTGACAGAAGGGTCTCCGCCCATGACAGTGAATATGGCGTAAAGCGCGGGTACGACAACAAAACCGCCGCCAATTCCAAAAATACCAGCCGCAAACCCGGCGAACAAACCGGCCGCCAGCATCGCCAGCAGCGTCGGTAGAAATTCAGCCCACTCGACTCCGGCCATTATTCAATCATCCTTCCGCTGCCCTCCCCGCATCCTGTCAGCGGGGTCAATTTTGTTCCCGATGCCGGGCCCCGGAGCCTTGCCATTCCACAAGCACAATGAGCACAGCCGAAAAACCACGCAGTCGCGCGCCAGCTTGAAGACGATTCCTTCCCAGAGAGTGCGGTGATTATTTTTTTTCAAACACAACCGCTTATGAAGACGTACCGCAAGAATATCGAACTTTCAAGTTTGTTTGCGCTCATGAAGACGAACTGTCGCGACGCCAGAAATCAGAGTGCGGAATAAAATAGATCGTTCAACACAGCGCATTATTCGTGCGTCCGGTTATGATATTTTGCTTTATCGAAACCATCCGCGCATCCGAATCAGGGTGACCGACAAGACAACGAACACGCGCGAGAAAAGCAGCCTCAATCACCAAAAGCAGTCCGCACTCGAGCGGCGCCCGCCAACTCATAAGCACTGATATTAGCAGTATATTCCAAACAAATATCAGGCTCGGCTCAAGATTTCGACATTTGTCGCGAGACGAGCTTTGCGAGCCTATCGCAAGCATTCACAACTTCTTCTCTACACGGAGCTTCAGACAAGCGAAGTTTTGAATTCGCAAAATCATTATAAAAAGGATGCATTCCTTTCAGAGTTGCGATAAGCTTTTTCAAAATCAATAAACCAGGGCAGGAAACACAAACTTGCAGGCGTATGCCGGCCGCAAGACGCCGACGCTTGCCAGGGTGAAGGCCCTGAGTCGAAATTGGGGAAGCAATGTGACGCCTGCATTCGGTTTTTGGCCAGCTCTTTCCGGACCAAACCGTCGCTCCTTTGCGATTGAAATCATTCCTGGCGCGCCGAAGAAACAAGACAAAGCCGCAAACTCAATCACGCCGCCAGGCACGCTGCCAGAGTTATGCGCTGCGGCCGATGTTGTTGCCGAATTGCTCGCCGCCTTATGCACCCCAAGAATCACGCACTCAACACGAGTTTCTCACAATTCTGCACGGCGCGTTTCTCTAGCCGAACCATCCACTTTCCAAGACCAAAGGAGCTTCCAACCATGTCGATAGAACTTTCAAGGCGTCTAATCCTGACAGGAGCCGCCGGAGCAACACTGGCCGGCGCGACCCGGGCCGTCGCAGCGAAAAAAGAAGAAGCGTTTCCGCCTGAAGCGATGCATCTTGACCACGCATTGCTGGGACCGGATGACGGCATCGCCCTTCTTGCCCGCAACGAAAACCCTTACGGCCCTTCAGAATCCGCGCTGCGCATGGTCGAATATGCAGGCAAGAAAGGCGCCTATTATCCCGGGCAAGCCAATATCACCCTTGCGGAAATGATCGCTGAGCGGCACGGCGTCGACCCCCAACAAATCGTCATCACCACCGGTTCAGGCGAAGCCCTATCCGCAATCGCAGTGCTTTACGGGCCGAAAGGGCCTATCGTTGCACCTCGCCTTTTCTGGGACACAACCGCGCTTTACGCCGTGCGCCTCGGCATGGCGGACATCACTCGCATCCCGCTTACAGACGATATGGGCGTTGATCTCGCCGGCATCGAAGCGGCGGTCACCAAGGACACCGGACTGGTGCAACTTTGTAACCCAAACAATCCCACGGGACTTGTTTCCGACGCCAAAACATTCAAGGCCGCAGTAAAACGCATGGCGGACAAAACCACCGTACTGGTCGACGAGGCCTATATGGAGCTCGCCGACGATCCGGAAGGCAACACCTGCGTCGATCTCGTGAAGGCCGGCAAAGACGTTATTGTCTCCCGCACCTTCTCCAAGATCTACGGCATGGCGGGCCTGCGTATCGGCTATACGATCTCTTCCGAAGAGACCGCCGAGAAGATTCGCGGCACGGCGATGTCATGGATAGCAGGAACCGGTCTCGCCGCAGCAATCGGCGCCTACAACGACCACGCGTTTTTGGACTTTTCAAAATCGAAAATCGTTGAAGCCCGGCAAATGGTGATGGACAAAACGGCCTCTCTCGGCATGGAGACTCTCCCGTCACAAACCAATTTTGTCTATTTCAAATCAGGCAAGCCTGCGAATGAAGTGCAGAAGGTGATGGAGAATGAGAAAATAATCGTGCGCGGACAGTATATGGATTACACAGACTGGACACGCGTCTCTATGGGCAAGCTGGAAGATGTAGAACGCTTTTGCAACTTCCTGCCGGAAGCGGTCGGCGCCTAGAGCCGCGCGACCAGATAATCCTCTCAATACAACCACACCAGGCCAAGGCCGGAAAGCTAGCGCCTGGTGTGGGAAGCTCTCAAATTTTCTAACTGACCAAAACGATGAGCGCGATTGGGATTGAGCCAGTTCATTGAGTTGCCTCAACCGGATCACCCGCCACATCAAGGAAACGGCGCCTGATTTCGAGATCATATTCATCAAAGTCATAGACGATCGTTGCATAGCCCCTGCCAGGATGCGCCATCACCTGCTCAGAAGCGTTGACATAACTTGTGCTCATCCTGACGACGCCATCCTGCCTCCAACGGAAAATCTGGCCTGCGTATCCTCGATCGGGCGGAATCCAGACCTCATCATTTTCATTGAGAAAATGGTACGCCAAGCGATTGCCGGCTTCGTTGTAGACTCGCCTGAACCCCATATGCCCCGACAGGGCGACCAAAGGTTCGCCGTTTTCATCCAGATATTTCGCCCGGATCAGATATCCATTTTCATCGTATGAATAATCAATACGTGAAACGCCAGCCGCCCCGCCTCGTCCGGGAGAGTGATCAGCGTTCACAATTCGCCAGAAACGCCGCGTGCGGTCTTCATTGCGAGCAATTTCTATATGATACGACAGACCTTCCGGATTGATCGTTTTTACAAATCCGTCAGGGCCAAAATCGAGTTGCGCTTCTCTGAAAGGAAATTCACCACTGCTCTCAACGATGTTCCCGGCTGCATCGTAATGCGTCTCAATGGCGCTTCCGTTATCACGCCATATCCATTCTGCACGGGCGTAACCGAGACCGCCAAAAACAAGCTCATCATTTTCATCCAGAAATTCTGCACTCGACAATTTACCAGCTTCGTCATGCACGAGCATTACAGACCGAACATTTTCAAAAACCGACTTCGGGTTACCGGCGTTATCGTAATAACGAATGCGCGCGCGCCCACCATCACGGTCAAAAATAACTTTTGAAGCGGGTAAAAATCGGTTGGAGGCGAAGTTTTCGTCTATCGGCTTCGGCGTACCCCCATGGTAATATTGAATTTCCTTAATTTGCTCACAACCGTCATATAAGATGCGAAAGTGAGCGATAGCCTTTGCTTTTTTGGGCGCGACTTCGAAAACGCCTATGATAGGCTCAGCGATAGAACTTATTTCCGCCAGTCTTCTGTAATGTTTCACGCCACCCGCATCATTGGTGCAGTCTTTCGCCTGCGCGCCTCCTCCGGAAAACATGTGCGCGCCCCAGATAACAGCGCATACCCACAACGGCGCTTTTAATTTTCCTGATTGGGTCATTACGCCTGTTCCATTGATAGGTTGCATAAAAACTTTCACTTTCGCACTTGGCGTGTACGCATTCACTTTGAAAGATTACTGTCTTCTCGTCGCCGTGAATGCGAATGTTCTTTCCTGGCAGGAGTTACCATCTTCAGGGCAATAATCCTGAACAAATTCGAAACTGTCTTCGGTGATATTCTTATATGTCAGTCGCGCATATCCGGGCGCACCTTGAAAAAGCTCTCCACGCATTTCGAAAACAAGCCCGTCACTGTCCATCACCTGATTGAGCAACTTCCGATTTCCAAGCGTATTGTTCAAGGCGCCAACGAGCTGATCTGTCTGCGGCTTTACGGAGAATAGTGTAGCTGCAGCATAGAACCGTTTAGGGTCGTCAATATTGAACTTACGCTCCTCGACATAACCTTTTCCTCCCAATATGGATTTCACCGTCATTAGTGCAGAAGATTTCTGAGCGAGCGAACCGTCTTCGTGATAAATGTATGTCGTCAGCGCCCAGTCACCTTCCATGAAGACGAGTTGCTTCAAAACGTCTTCACTTTGCGGCGCCCGGTCATCTTGTGCATGCGCCGCCGACATCTTGAACACAGCACAGAAAATTGCGCACAACATCCCTGTATATTTCACTTTACCCTCTCTAAATCCTCATATCGATTTAGCGTGCCAGAAGCGACACCCTAAAGACGCACCGCCGTCAGACTGAACGGCCCGCGTTCCCAGGTTTTTCCATCATCATGAGATATTTCAGAACGGATACTGAAACTGTTCTCCGTAATGTCGTAATATAATTCGCGAGTGACCCTCTCTCCACGAGCTGTCATTTTTCGACTTGTCACGACCATCTCATGCTTTTTCTCGTTCCAGAAGGACGTAGTTGCGTATAGATTCACGTCCTTCCCCCCGGGATAATAGTTATAACCAGGCCAACTATCTGATTTCGGATCATAAGTGCGGATTTCAGCACCGGTCACGTAAGGTCCGCGCCATTCCTGAAAGACGGCCATACCGTCGACGATCCAGATATTATGCCATTTCGCTTTGTAACTCATCGATTGAGCGTTCTCGCCATGAACAGTCACATCAACATCCCAATCACCGATGACGAATGCAAATTGTCTAAGGTGTTCCGGTCCGTCGGAACTGCGCTCACCGAAAGGGCTGTCCGGATTAGGGGTGGATATTATAGGCGGCAACGCCGGCGAGCGCACTGAAGCGGCAGAAGGACTGGAGCAACTGCACGCAAGCAACGCAAAGGCAATAAATCCAAGTATGGTTGTCATGACACTTTTACGGCTACTGGCGGCTTCTGACAGCGGTCATGCTGTAATCACCGGGCGACCATGTTTCTCCGCTGTCATATGATTTCTCACTATACATTGTAAAAGTATGCTCAGAGATGTCGTGGTAGGTTTCGCGATTAACATACGCGCCCTTGTCATCAGAAAATCCTTCGACCAAAACGATCATCCGGTCACCTTCAACTCTTGCGGTTGCCCTAGTCCACCCTTTGTAAGTCGGATAGATATTATATCCCGACCAACTGTCGGTTTCTGCATCGTAGCTGCGAAATTCCGCTCCCGTCTGATAGGGGCCGCGCCATTCCTGCATGACAACCAGCCCGTCTACGATCCAGACATTGTGCCA
Organism: Hyphococcus sp.; assembly: GCF_041986965.1. GTDB lineage: Bacteria > Pseudomonadota > Alphaproteobacteria > Caulobacterales > Parvularculaceae > Hyphococcus. The sequence goes on from NZ_JBHIXB010000001.1 coordinate 87,401, forward strand.
CCTTGCCTTATATTGGAATTTTTGCGCGCCAGGCGTCCAGATGATGTCCACGTCCCAGTCGCCAATGAGAAAATCATACTGCGCCAGACCCTCCGACGCTTTTGGATTGCGTGCGCCGACAGGAGAGTCCGGGTCAGGCTGGGAGAGAATAGGCGGGCTGTCGCTGGCGCGAAGCCCCATTGCACTCATCATGCCAAAAAGAAGAGCGGATATAACTATTTTGCGCATGATCTATGTCGTGAAAAGTTTTACTTCACGTACGAATTTACCGATTAAAAAAAATGAATGAAATGATTTGGCAGTAACCGGTCCATTCTCTGCAGCGAACCTCTAAACAACCGAATATTTCCGAAGCAAGTTTTGAAAATCTTTTTTGTAACGCCGACTCATTCTTATCGCCAAACCTGAATGCAGCATCACTTGCGCATCCCCGCCGGACACTGACTTCGTCGCAGTGACCTGGGCGATGTTGATAATGTAGGAACGATGAATTTGCACAAACCCAAACTTGGCGAGATCCTTGCTAAAAACCTTTAAGGAGGTTCGCGATAAATATTGCCGGTCGCTGGTGTGAATGGCCGTATAATAGTCTTCAGATTTGAGATATTCGATATCGGACGCCATCAGTAGAATCGTCTGCCCGCGATGTTTGATGCGTATAATTTTCCTGAACTGGTCATCACCTCCCTGAACTTCTGCGCCATCTGACTGGAAACGCCGAAGGATACGATCCACTGCTTCGGTCAACTGCTCTTTATCGAAGGGTTTGACGAGGTAGTCGACGGCGTCAACGCGAAAAGCTTTTGCCGCATACGCATCATAAGCAGTCGTGAACACGACATATGGCCTTTTCACACCATCGCGACCGTCAAATAAATTGAAACCTGTGCCATCAGGAAGCTCAATATCCAGAAACACAATATCAGGTTCGTGAGACTTGAGGCTTTCTTTCGCAGCCTTCAGGGAATCCACTTCAGCGACGACCTTGAGCTCCGGAAATTGTGACAACCAATCGCATAGCAGCGTGCGCGCAGGGCGCTCATCTTCAACGAGCAAAACACGAAGCGGTCTTTGCAAAGTTCTCATCTTGACGTTTTTTGCGCCGTTTCAGGCAATAGTAATACTGCTCGCGCGCCGCCGAGGGGCGACGTTTCGAACGAAAGTTTTGCGGCGACGCCATAGGTAAGGCGAAGCCTATCCCTGACGAGGCCTATGCCAAATCCATCGGACGGCGCATCATCACTAAAGCCCTGGCCATCGTCGTCAATGAAAACGGACAATCCTTCGTTGCAGGCTTGAATTAAAAGAAGAATGCGCCCGCCTTTTTCTGTTTTTACAGCCCCGTGACGTATTGCATTTTCCACAAGCGGCTGGAGGATCATTGGTGGAAGGCTGTAGAGTTCGGCGTCTATCATCGAATTGATCTCAAGGGACAGATTCCTAGCGTAGCGTAATTGTTCCAGAGCCACGTAGTCTTTCAGCCAATTTAGTTCCGCGCTTAAACTATGCTTTTCCACATCGTTGAATTGCAGCGCAGTTCGCAACAGCCGTGAAATGGCAATCAACGCAGAACGCGCCTTCACGACATCAGTCTCCATCAACGCAGAAACCGTATGTAGCGCATTAAAGAGAAAATGCGGTTTGAATTGCTGGTGCAACGCGTCAAGCTTGGTGGAAAAAAGCTCTTTTTCAAGCGCGGCTTTTTCGGCGATCAAGCGGAGTTCGTTTTCAGCTTTTTTCCTATACTCGAAATGGTAGGTCGTCATGAAAACCGTTCCAACGAGGAACCAGTAAAAAACAAACGTCCAGGTAAATTCGAGAAACAATCTGCGGTGCAGCCTCTCGGCGAAAGACGATTCAGTAGGCTCCAGATAGAAGCGCGTGATCGTCGTGACGACCAGAACCGCTACAGCGCAAACAACGCTCAACGGCAAATGAAAAAGCAGAACAGGCTTGACTGAAATGGGAGAGTATCTTCTCGCAGCAGCGATAATCGCCGGAGCAAGCAGCAACCAGGGTAAAAAATCCAGAAAACAGATAAGAATGAGATTCCAATTGCTGAGGGTCGAAGCGCCAGCGTTCAGCAAAATTCTGTAGTTAAAAAACTGGGCGATGACGCATATGGCGAGTATGGTTCCAAAAAGCCAGTAAGGTCGCGTAGCTTCTGGCGCGCCGCGCCTTGCAATAGCGGCTGACTTCTTATGTCCATTCAACAGCGTCATATTGTTTGAGCGCTTTCTCGCATACCAGATATTTTTTAGCCTTTCTCTTTACTGCATTTACGTCGCCGCTTGCTGCATAATGGGAGAAGGCGACTGGTGATTGCAGTACTCATAACTCCGATCAGTCTCCAGGAGAACTGCGTGCATGAAGTTAAGTGTAGCGGCCAGCAATCCGCGCCGCATTTGGCTCCAGAACGTTCTGGCGAAGCTAACTGAATTTATTACCTCCCGAAAAAATGAAGTCGATTCAATACGCAATGCCGATTTTGAAGAGGCAACCACTTACGCTCCTGCCAGTCTTGACATGACCCCTGCGAGTAAACCTTCCTTGCACCGCTTACCTGCTCCAACGACTTTCCAGAAATACTTTGCGGCATACCGCCCAGCCATGAAAGCCACTAGCAAGCATGTTGCGCAGGCGCTCTAGGAAGGTTTCCTGTCATGGCGAAAATCTCCAAGTCTGTTTTCTGGATTATTATTTTTGCGAGCGCTTTATTCATCGCCATTCAGTCAAGCGCCTACATATATGCTCCCCTGTCCGAAGTACGGCTAAAGCCTGACGACGGCGAGGCGCTTGCTTTCCGCTTGCACGGTCTTGGCGGTATTCTCGCGCTTGTTTTCGGCCCGCTCCAGTTCATCGGCTATCTTCGTAAAAACCATGCCATAGTCCATCACTGGATCGGCGGGCTTTACGTCGTTGCCGTCGCCATCGGCGCGACAGGCGCCGTCATCATGGCGGCGAATCCTATCGGCAACGAAGCAAATTCATTTGCTTTTTACATGCTTGCGGCCTTGTGGGTGTTATCAACCGCTCAAGGGTTTCGCTTTGCACTTCAGAGAAATTTCACAGAACATAAAAAATGGATGCTGCGGTCTTACGCTTTGACTTTTGCAGCGGTGACGCTGCGGTTCGGTATCGGCGGGTTGATTTTCGGCCTCTCTTTCCCTGAGGCGGCTGCCTACACTGTTGTTGCATGGGCGTCTTGGACGATAAATCTGATTATTCTGGAATGGTTTCTTCTTCCTGCGCTGATGCGTCGTTCCGCGAAGTGAACAACAATAGCGCTTGTTCACTGCAACTGTTTACCCGCTCACTGCAAAAACCTACTGACCTCCGCCGCAATCTTTAAGCTTCGCCTGAAGTATCAGTATGGGTGGGGCGACAACATGAGACGAGAGAGTTTAGCGACGAGCCTATCGGCGCCAGCGAGCGGGTTTGAGAAGACGGCAAGACGTTTTGTCGCCAGACGGCAGTCGTTTTCGCACAAGGGCGAACAGGAAGTATTCGGCGCCGACAGGAAGCACGCACTCTGCGCAGCCCTTATCGCAACGCTTTGCGTCGCCTGCTCAGGCGGCGGCCAGAGCAGCGTCCCAGCGCCGGCGCCGAGCCCTACGCCAACGCCTCAGGGAACGATCGAGGTTTCCGACCTGACAGGCTCGTCGACGCCAGGCCTCGTCAAGATGTCGGAGCTTGCAGCCCCTTCAAACGCCATGGCGGCGTTTACGCCGTTCAGCGGCACAATCGCTTTCAGACAAACCCGCATCACGGCCAATTTCGGAGAAGAGTTCGACGGCTCATACGGGACACTCAACTTTCCCGGCTTTTCCGTTCAACTGCTGTCCGATGGCGATGATCTCATCCCCGTGCAGCGCGGTCTGATTTCGACATGGGGGAGCGGCGCCAGCTATTGGGACGTTATTGTCGGCGCAGGAAAGATATGGGTCGAGAACGGCGACCAGAACTGGAACCGCGCCTCCATTCCGCTCACGCTCGCCTCAAGGCGGACAGGGCAGGCGCGCAATTGCATCGCGCTTTTCCTTTTTGACATGACGCGCGTCAGCAAGAGCTATGTTCAGTGCAGCCAGGAGTCCTCGCCCGTTGATGTTTTCAATCCCGGAGACATGCGCGCGCTGGTTCCACTGAGCTACAAGCCGTCGACCATCGCCGATGAAGCGAAAGCCTTGTCCGACTATCAGGCGGAAATATCCGACCGCCTGCCAACACAAGCCTGGTCGGCTATTGATGATGCGAATGGATCCCTGATGGCGACTTTCAATACGGGCGCCATACCCTTGAATGAGCAGTCCTATGGCGGGCTTTTATATCAGGGCGTTCTTTATGAACAGACGCGGCGGACCCGTCATGGACCCTATCCCTATCCGAAAGACATGCGGTACGGGGCTTTTTCTGTAACAAAATCGATGAGCGGCGCGCTCTCACTCCTCTATCTCGCAGAAAGATACGGCGAGAGTATCTTCGATGCAAAGATCACCGATTATGCGCCGGCGCTTGCAACGCATCCCGGCTGGCAAGGCGTTACGTTCGAACATGCGCTGAACATGGTCACCGGCCTCGTCACCGATGATAGATATCAATATATCGGTCCCTTTCAGGACGCCGAGAGCGCCGATCAAGGCCTCGCGGTGATCGCGGGATATGACGATGCCCCTCCCGCCCCAGGCGCCGCGTTCCGATATTCTTCGCTACACACCTTCACGCTTTCATACGCCATGCAAGAATATGTGAAGACGAAAGAAGGCGCGAATGTGAATTACTGGGACCTCGTTGAAGAAAATGTGCTGGAGCCGATTGGCGTCTATCATTTTCCCATCCAGAAGACCCTTGAGCCGGGCGGCGCAGACGGCATCCCCACCCTTGGCTGGGGCGCTTTTCCCACCGCCGATGACGTGGCGAAGATCGCCCTCCTGTTCCAAAACGAAGGAGAACATAACGGCGCACAAGTGCTTCACCGCGCGCGCACAAGAGATGCGCTCAGCAAAACTTCCTGGCCAGGTTATATCGTAAATGGCGAGATCGATTACAAAAACAGTTTTTGGACGACCGATCGCGTCGTGAACGGTTGCTCCCTGACCGCCTCCTATATGGAGGGACACGGAGGAAACTATGCGGTGCTGTTGCCGAGTGGCGTCGTTGCGCTGAGATTCATGGATCGAAACGATTACAATATCACGCCGCTGGTGCAGGCCGCAGAAGAAGTTAAGTCATCCTGCTAATCTTTCGAGCCGCAGACTGCATGCGCGCAATTGGGTCCTAGGGTGACTTTATGGCGAGGTCAGAACCTGCACTTGCGCCTCGAACCGACGCGATGAGCCGATGACCGTCGAAAGCTTCTCCTCCTTCTCGTCATATGTCACATCGATAACGCCCAGTGGCGTCGCCACGGCGAGAATCATTTTGTCTTCGCGACGCTCTAACGCAACAACGCGAAAATCCCTCCCGCCATTGGGCGCATACTCGCCAAGATAATCGGCAAAGGCGCCGGATAGGGTCAGAACCCCGCGACAAACCCCATCGATATAATCGAGCCGCACCGATCCGGATGTTTCCGCTCCGTCAAAGACACCACTGAAAAACTTTGCGCCGGCAGGACAGGCGCCGGGAGACTGAATGGGCGACCCCGACAAAAAGAGCGAAGCAATCATGTAGGCTGTCCGTTCGATCTGCGAAGTCCAACGCGCATTCGACAGCACCGCGACACTGGCGCCGTCGTCGGGATAGATCAGCGCCACGCTTCGCGCGCCGGGCGTCACCCCGGCATGATGCGCGATTCGTCGCCCGGCATAGTCGGCGCCGATGCGCCAGCCAAATCCCACGCGGTAGTCATATCGCCCGACCGTTTCGCCGGCGGCGGTAAGCGTCGGCGTCAACACAAACTCAAGAGTATCGCGGGCGATCAACTCGCCATTAAAGACGGCCGATCCGAACGCCGCCAGATCGCTGGCGGTGCCGCGCATGCCGGCGCCGCCCCAGCTATAGCTATAATCATGCGCAGATAGTTCATAAGCGCCGCCGCCCGATACTTCATACATTTTCGTCAGGGCCGAATTTTCAACAGTGACATCCTCAGGGCCGATTTCGTCAACGCCTGCAGGCGCAAGCAATACATCATGCACGTAGTCCAGATACTGTTTACCCGACGCGCCCTCTATGACGGCGCTAAGCAGCGTATATCCGTATGATGAATAATTATAGCCTTCACCTGGCGGAAACAATAACGCCCTATCTTTGAAAATATCGAGAGCATCAGCAACACTGTCAAAATGCACTATGCCGCGCCCGGCGTCCTCAGCCTGATAATGCGGAATACCCGACATGTGAGCGGCCAGTTGTCTTGCCGTCATGTCACGCCCCGTAGGGGGATAATCAGGCACATAGTCCGTTACAGGCGCGTCGATATCGAGCATTCCTTCTTCATACAGTTTCGCCGCCGCGGTTGCTGCAAACGTCTTCGAAACGCTGGCGAAGCGAAATTGCGTCTCCGTTGTCACCGGAACATTCGCTTCAATATCGCGAAGGCCTATACCGATATTCCATTGCTGTTCCCCGTCGACCTCGACCGCAAACGACATGCCGGGAACGCCGTTTGCATCCAATAGCCCTTCGACGAGATACTCGCCTGCTGTTATGGACCATTCATCCTTTGCGGATGCTGACGCGCAGGAGGAGAGAATAGCGGCGCTCGCCGCCGCAGTGAATAATTGATGCATGTTCATAGGGCTCAATCAAAAGGCGTCATGTCGGCGTAAAAAAGCTGACGCCCGCTCTCAATGCCGGCATCGCCATAGCTAACGCGCTCAACCGCCCAGGCTTGACGATTGTTGTCAGAGAGCTTGCCGTTCAGCCCCAGCCGGCGCGTTTCAACCAGCCTCGCCTCTGTGTCGTAGGAATATTCTATGACAGCGGCGCCATAATCTTTTCTGGCGACTGGGCTCTCATTTGCATCGAAATAACTGACGGAAGTTCGATTGCCTTTGTCATCATAGGTCATGCTGAAGCCATGGGCGCCCATCCGCTTGTGGATTGCAGGCGTTTTCTTATCCACACCAAAAAATCGAATTTCGGTGTTATAACGCCCTGATTTATCCCAGGTCAGGCGATATCCATGATATTCAAGCTGCTCATTGACGCCGGGACCGCCAAACTCATCGCCAGACCAACGGGCGACTAAATTCCCGTAACTGTCATACTGGTTTTCCGTTTCACCCCAGCCATAAGCGCTGCGCATGCGCTCGCCGTTTTCGTCTTCATAATACGAACGGATGACATATCCGTTCGAATCAAACTCGCGGATGCCACGGGCGACGCCCGGCGAGTTTCCTTTCACGCGCTGTTCGCGCTCATCATAAACATTCCAGGCGCGCATATCGCCATCGGCTTCATACTCAAGCTTGTCCTGCGCCGCATTCATGGCGTTATTCACGAGGACGTTCTCTGTCCCGTAATTTTCCATGAGCGCCAGCCAGCCAGCCAGCCGGGCCGTAATGCAGGCGCAGACGCATAAACGGAAGATTAGGCCTTTTGGGAACAACTTCGCCGGCAAGATTGAAGTGATCCTCAATGACCAGGCCATCCTTTTCGATGACCCAGACATATTCAGCGATGCCCCAACTATTTTCGATGCGTTCCCCGTCCGAATTGTAAAACGTCAACCGTTGGCGATAGCCGAGATGGTCAAGCTCGTAGACCTCCCGGAACACCCCCCTCATTTTGGCGGGGTTACCATGCTCATCAAAGAAGCGGCGGGTCTCGCGCCCTTCTTCGTAAAAGATATCAACACGCGGGGTCTGAAAAAAGAAATTATCCGTATGGTCGTTCAACGGACGCGGCGTATCGCCTAACAGAAACGTAACCCGGATCGGCCTGCCCTCGCCGTCATACTCAAAGCGGAAGTGATTTTGCGCCATGGCCTTGGCACGCATGATCGGGTGAACGCCCCTCAGATCTGCAAATGGCGATTCCCGGAAAGGTAGCGCTGTAAAATACGCCGTGCTGACAGCCTCTTCCGAAACCTTTAGCTTCTCAGGCTGGGCTAAAGCGACAGGTGATGACACAACAAGAGCGCCCGCAATCAGGCAGAATGCTGCACGATGGAGGTTTTTAACCACATCAGATCCTCTCTTGCAGAACGCTATATGGCCAGCCCACAGGACTCTTAATTGACCCCATAGAGGCTTGCTTTATCTTGGCAGGATGGACGTTTCCGGCTGGCGGGACACGTAAATTACCGTGAAGAGAAGGTGAATTTTAGTGAAACCGGCGACGGAATACCTTCAATCATCAAGGCGCATGCCCAAAAATGACAAGCAGAGCTTGCTCGAGCTCAACAATGATCGCAGCGAGGCGTATTGGGCGGGCGCTCCTATCGAACTGCCGGAATTGTCTTTCCAGTTTCTTGCCAGCCTCGCCTCACGAGGCGTGCAGCCAACCACTTACGACGATCTAATGAAAGAGGTCTGGTCGGGGCAGGCGATCACCCAGGATACCATCAAACAGCGCGTCAAACTTGTTCGCGAGGCGCTGGTTAAAGCTGGCGCCGAGAAAGACGTCATTCAGACCATAAGGGGGGTCGGCTATCGGCTGGTTTTGCCCGAGCCTCAAACGCGCGTCTTTTGGATTCCCAAGCGATATATCGCTGGCGCCCTGCTTCTGGCGCTTCTTACCGCTTCAGCGCTGCTGCTGTTTCGGTCACCATCCGATACGTCCGAACCGGCAATCGCCGTTATGCCGCTGCCGGTGATAGGAGCGCAAGCCGAAGCTGGCTCTGCCAGCGTGATCGACGCGGAACTGCTTTCTGCTTTGGGCCGTCTACAGGGAATACACCTTGTCTCAGGGCAAACAATGGCGGCCCTTTCCGATGTCAGGGCGCGGGATATCTATCATGAGACAAAAGCGTCAGTTCTGGTTGAAGGGTCATTTCGATTTGAAGGCGAAACAGAAATCATCGACTTGCGGGGCGTCGATGCGCAAAGCGAGATTATAGTCTGGTCTTATCGTTACGTTCCCGACCCGTCCGCCCCTCCCGGCGCTGCGCGCCGTATCGCGCAACATGCAAGCCGGTATTTACAGGACGCCGCCCTTATGACTCAGCTTGCCAACGCCCGCGTCGGCGGGTCAAGAAACATGGCCGCCCGCACGGATTTTCTGAATGCGCTTGCCCCCTTTTACGCAGGAGACGAAGAAGGCTTGTTGAAAGCGCGCGAGCTTTTGATCGCTTCCGTGGAAAAAGATGAAACGTTTTCAACGGCGCAGGCGCGCCTTGCGGAAGTATACGCCCGTCTCGCCCTTCGTTTCGATGATGAAAGCGCCGCAGGACCGGCAATTAAACATGCGGAGCTTGCGCTGAACCAAACCCCTGATTCAGCGCTGGCGCATTATTCTTATGGCCTTGCGCTTTTTGCGGACGGTGAAAACGAGCGCGCGCTTGAAGAGCTGTCTGTCGCAGTAGAGACATTGCCCTTTGCAGAGCGGGATTTGATCGCTATTCAGAACCGCTCAAAAAAGTAATCAACAAGAATAGCCTCCTCAAAAGCTTACCAGGTCGGCTGAGGCGCCAAGCCTTTGAGCCCCTCGATTGCCAGCGCAATCCAAAAATCAAAGAAAAGAATAAAACCAACAAAACGCCGGTCTTGAAAAAATGGTGGGCGCGACTGGGATTGAACCAGTGACCCCTACGGTGTGAACGTAGATGTAATTGTGATTATCTATTACATTTCAATTTATTACAGCATCTAAAATTGAAATGCGCTAGTTTTGTTGGCTCATGTTTGGCAGATCAGCGCTATTGAACTCTTTGCTATCGAGACGTGCGACACCAGTCCGATTATATTCTGCGACCTACTATAAACCACTTCGCTTAAGCATGCTGGACGCCATAAATCTTCTGCGAGGATTACGCGCCGTGATTTAGGATAGCCATCGCAGACATTGCGCATTAGCCGAAAAACTCGCCCCTCAGTTTGGCAGCACCGGATCGTCAGGATCCCAGACAGTGACCATGACAGTACAGCCGTCGCCACTTCCACTACAGATGATTTCGTCCCCCTGCTTTTCACCCTTCATCTTGATTGCCTTCTTTGCAGCAGCATATTCAGTTTGCGGAGCCCGAAAGTCGCTCTCCAAGATAAGCTCAATCAGCGATGCGCTATCGATCTTGCATTCTTTGTCATCGCGCCGATCAGGCTCAATGCCGACGATAGAAAAAACGCCTCGCCCAGGCACATTGAGCTTAAGGCCTTCACGGCGATTGAAGTCACTGGCGCTGATATACGGCCCGGCATCCCGACCTTTCGCCTGCGCCGATATCGTTGGGCTCACAGCATAGAGGCACATGAACACTATGCTGGCGCAGAACAATTTTTTCACGTTTGGGCGTTTTACGATTGGGTTCGGCATAGGAACCATCCCTTGATTATCACAATTGCACGCTATGCCTTTCGAAGCGGATGGTGATGAGGGCTACACCCATATTTGGCGCAGGCTATGCCTATTTTTCACTCAACTACATTCACCCATTCACAAATCTTGCCTAGCCAATACATCTTGGTAAGGTCTTTGCCCGGCAACATTTTCCTCGACTGAGTTAGGCGCTACATTATGCTGCTAGAGCGCGACAATGAGTTCACCACATTGAATCATTGTCTTGACCAAGCGATGAACGGGCGCGGCTCGGTCGTCTTGGTCTCCGGTGAAGCCGGCGTCGGAAAAACTTCTCTGTTGCGCGCTTTCGCCGATCAACACAGCGAAGCGAAAATCTGTTGGGGAATGTGCGACGCCTTATACACCCCCCAGACACTAGGCCCGATTTACGATATCGCTATTTCTCTTTGCGAAAGAACGCGCACCTTGGCCGAAAGCGGGGCGAATTCAGCGGCGCTGTTTCCAGCACTGCTTTCAGAACTCAGCAAGCCAGTTCCGCAAATTCTTGTCATTGAGGATATTCACTGGGCGGATTACGCCACCTTGGACTTCGTCAAATATATCGCCCGGCGCATACCCGTACTGAATACGGTTTTGATCGCATCCTTTCGAGATGACGAGATCGACCATACGCATCCTGTTCAAGCCGTGTTTGGCGACCTGCAGTCACGCCAGATCACCCGCATCAATATCTCACCGCTTTCGCGATTGGCAGTTGAAACACTAAACACATCCGCACTCTATGACACCAATCATTTGATGAAAGTAACGGGCGGAAACCCCTTTTTTCTTTCAGAACTATTGGCCTTTCCGTCCGAAGACATCCGAAGCGTTCCCATCTCCATCAAGGAAACTGTAAATGCGCGGCTAAACCGCCTTACAGAAGCTGAACGAGACTTCGTGGAATTCGTGAGCATTATTCCAGGCGCAATCGACCTGGACATAGTCGCAGCTTGCATGCCAGATGCCGAAATGCTGGCCATGGCGTGCGTCGGCCGAAACATCTTGAAACTCGACGCAGATGGCGCGCTGCGCTTTCGCCATGAACTTGCAAGGCTGGCGACCCTTTCCCGCCTCTCTTCAGGAAAATTACGCAGGCACCATGCAGCGTTGCTGGCGCAGCTTACAAGAGGGTCCGACACAAGGTTTGCTTCACAGATCGTTCATCATGCTGAGGGCGCCGGCGACGCCAAGGCTGTGTTGAAGTACGCCCCGGCCGCCGCAGATCAGGCATCGACAGCCGGATCGCATCGCGAAGCGGCGGCGCATCTGGAGACGGCGCTGAAATTCGTTGATAACGCGGAGCCGGAACAAGCCGCCTTGTTATATGAAAAATGGGCCTACGAAGCCGGCCTTTCCCTTCGCATTGACGAAGATGTCATTGAAGCGCGTCGCCATGCAATAACACTTTGGCGCGCGCTGGGGCGCATGGAAAAAGTCGGCGACAATCTGCGCTGGCTCTCCCGTCTGCTATGGTATCAAGGCGAGGCGGTACAAGCGAACCGTTACGCAGACGAGGCTGTACGTATTCTCGAAAACACCTCGCCATCGCGTGAAAAGGCGCTGGCCCTTAGCCTGCGCTCGCAGATTCACATGCTCAACGGACGAATGGATGATGCAATTTTATGGGGACAAAAAGCGCTGAAAGCGGCTGACGCCATCGATGGCCCTGACATTGAGGCTCACGCCCTGAACAATATCGGAACCGCCAAGATTTTTCGCGGCGACCGGAGCGGCTTGAAAGATCTGGAAAAGAGCCTTTCCCTCGCCAAGGCTCATGACCTCCATGAAGACGCCGCGCGCGTTTATACAAATCTTGCAGAATACGCCGTCGAATTCCGGGAGTTCGACTTGGCTCAGCGTGTCTTAAATGAAGGCATTGTTTTCGATACTAAGCATGATCTTGATTCATGGACGTTCTATCTTGTCGGACGCCTCGCCCAACTGCGTCTTGAGGAGGCCCGCTTTGACGAAGCTATTGCGATCGCAAACAGCGTTCTTTCACGAAAAGATCAAACACTGCTGATGCGCCTGCCGGCGAAAATTGTTCTCGCCAAAGCCCAGCTCCGTCTTGGAGATGACAATGCCCAGCAATCTCTTGATGACGCGCTCGAACACGCGCTGCAGACAGATGAAATTCAGTACATAGCTCCGCTTCGCATCGCTTGCATCGAACAGGCATGGCTTAACAACCGGCATGATGTCGCCGCTGCGCATATTGACGCCTTGGAGCCGGATATTTCCCAAACTGTCAGCGAATGGGTTTATAGTGAGTTCGTCTTCTGGAGCGCAAAATGCGGATATGAAGTCCCGCTATCGCCTGAAAAAGAATTACCATCGCCATACGCGCCTTACTTTGAAGGCGATGCGGCAGCGGCCGCTCAGCGTTTCATGGACCTGGGATCGAGCTATTTCGCCGCCGCGCTTTTGAGTGAAGAAATATCGGAAGAGAGCTTAAAATCGGGATATGCGCTGTCAAAAAAAATACAGGCTGTTCCCCTCATGATGAAGATTCGAGCCGCGGCGCTTAATGCAGGTTTTGACGCAAAACACTTCAAAACTCCGCGCGGGCCTTATCGCGCGGCACGCTCCCATCCCCTTGGGCTTACGAAAAAAGAACAGGAAATTCTTCTCCTGATGGTGGACGGCACGAACAATCAGGACATCGCAGATCAGCTATCACGCTCAAAACGCACAGTGGAACATCATATTTCGTCCATATTTTCAAAACTGGACGTATCTAACCGAATTGACGTTTTACTGCGCGTTCAGAGTGAACCTTGGATACTAAGACGCTAACCCTCTTACACATTATCCGTTGCTCCGTCTTGGCGGAATTTTTGCAGCGCCGCAAAGTCCTTCAGCGCGGAGTTTGGTGCAATCGGAATGGTAATCCGTGGAAAAGTCCATTGTGTGGGAGCAGCTTGCTTGTGGGCTCCACGTCGCCGGATTAGTCGAGGTGCTTCTAAGTCTGACAATACTCCACACATCTTGCGCATGGGGCCGCTGTACGCAGCAGGAATTATATTCGATGGTGCGTTTAATATCGCCATAAAGATTGACGTCAGGCTGGTCTGAACGCGCCCAATCATTAACCTTTGCTTGCGCGCGCGAGCCGCTAAACGCCGTGACGCATCCCCCAATGCGCTCCGCCATGGTCGAACTCCAACGGTGCTCCCAAATCCAGCGGCCGCATGCCACGATAGCATTTTTGGCGTCTTTTCTGCATTCATGGGCTTGAGCTTTTCTTTTGCAAAAACCGCGTCCTTCAAGATCAACAACCATTTCTGCGGGCGCCGCCGATGCGTTGCCTGATTTTATATGCTCGCCCTTTTTGTTCACCCAGGCGACGGAGGCTGAGTATATAGCTCCGGAACAGCCGCGATGAATGTCGGCACTGGCTTGTGAGGTCATAAGGCAAACCGCTATGGCGACGGAGAGTGCTTTAGAAAGTTTGCTGTGCGGCGTCATTTTAGCCCCCTGCTTTTCTAGATTTGGTCGACATAAGTTGACGACAACGCGTCGTGATGCTGACTTCGTTTCCGCTTGGCGCCGGCGAAAGCACCAACGCCGCCAAGAAAGAGCAGCGCAGAGGCTGGAAGCGGAACCTCCGCAACAGACGGATCGATATAGCTCGTCATCGTGCTTTGTGACTGGAAAAAACTCAGTCTCAAGCTCGAACTCGGATACATCATCACTGAGAAGAGGAAGCGGCCTACTGCGCTTAGCGCTCCCTCTGTCGGCGCTCCTAAGCCCATCGCGGAAACGCTGGCTTCATAATAAACGCCATCGAACAGGACATTGCTTGTCACTAAATTTTCAGAGACGGACACGCCGGGATCAGCATCGTCAATTTCGCTCGATCTTGCAGAGGGCCCAAAATACTCAAGAGCCACAGTCCCGCTTGTAATAAAAGAAAGACTGAAAACGGCCTCAGCGATTGACTGAGACCCAAAATCGTCCGTGGACGCCATGAGATCCACGTCAAAACCGGTGCTGATGGAAAAGGCGTATGCCGTCGTTTCACTCGTATTTGTTAAAATCAAGTCGCGGCTGAACTCAAAACCGCTTGACGCGCTGGCGTTGACGGCGAGGTCCGCGAAGTCAAGGTCAGCAGTGCTCGTCAGTATTCGATCATTCAGGACTGGTTTGCCATTATCATCGGGCGTAACCGTCGACTCGACATAATAAAGCCCTCGCGCCTGATCGCCATCCGGCTGCGTGGTTTCATCGAACGCCGTGGCGATGAACGGTGTTGGGGGATCCGTGAAGGGATTGCCAACCTGAGCATAGCTATCGGTGGTGTTCACGGCGGACGCATCATCCACGGCGCTGTCCGCGCTGCCCGTCACGATGACAGCGACGCCGGGCGGAATCGAAATGTCGTCAGCAATGACGCCGCTATTGACCTGCAGACCGGCGTTCGTGGAAGCCGATGCGCCGATATCCAGCGTCGCCGCGTGAGCGACCGCTGTCATGCTCGAAACGGATAATGAAGCCGCAATCGCGCAAGGCGCGGCGATAGATTTGAAAATACGCAACTGTTTGGACATTGAGCCCACCCCATACAAACCAAACTGGCTCAAAGGCTAAATGCCCCGCCAGCGGCAGGCATGGGAGAGCGCACTTAATTTACGTGACGAACTCCCCCATTTTTCGGGGAGGCTCATGTCATTTAGCGCTTGCGAAAGACGTCCTGGGATCTAGCGCATCAACCCGTCGAATAGGCGATTCCAGACGCCCTAACGTTTCGATCTCAATTGTCACCTTGTCACCGAATTTATTGAGGTTTCCATAGGAGATTGGCCGGCGATGTTCATCCGGATGAAGCGCGGTGCCAAGCGGAATGACGTCGCCCGGCTGCAGCGTTGCATGTTGAGATATCCAGCAGATGACTTCCGGTATGGAGAAATGATACGCGCTGGTATTGTCGTCCATCAGAACGTCGTCATCCAGCCAGCACCGGACGCGCAGCTTCATCGGATCGGGCACATCCTTCTTGTGCACGATATAAGGCCCCATGGGCGCAAAACCATCAGCGCTTTTGTAACGCCCCTGATAGACCACATGTTCAGTCGTTGGCGTGAAGCCGCCCTTGCCGTCGGGGATAGGGTATTCGGCGACGAAACGGTCTTCCTTGCGCATACCCACTGATGTGATGTCGTTGAAGATCGTGTAGCCAAAAACATGCTCCATCGCCTCATCAATAGAGACGTTCCTGGCTTGCTTGCCGATAATGACCGCCACTTCTGGTTCGGGATGAACAAGACCGTAATGAGGGTAGAGGTCTACGGCTTGCAGGTGCCCGGTAAGCGCCGAAGGCAGTTTCGGAAAGTAGACAGGAAAATCTGGACGATAGGTAAGCTGCGAATCCGCGGCGGAATTGTTGAGCGCGATACACAGAATTTTCGTGGGATCCGGGATCACAGCGGCCCATTCCGCATTGCCCGCATTAATTAAATCTTCGTCGCGTTCAGTTTCGTAATTTTGCGCCGCCGCCAGCGCTTCATCGCCGAGTTCAATAAAATGGCGCACGCTATCGCAACCCAGATCGAGCGCTGACAAAGAAACAAGCTTTCCGGGCGCATATTCAAAAACGCCGACACGCCGGCCATCCATCACAATCGTCGCCAGCTTCATGAGCGCGCCGCTCCGCCGGCGGCCTCATCCGCTTCTTCCTTCAGCAATTTCTTGATCATGCGGCGCGCCTGAATCGCGGCGGCGTCGGTCGGCAACAGCACCGGATCCATCTCCCAGAAATCACGGCCCGCCATGCGCTCCTGCACCGCGCGAATCATGGGTCTGTCTTCATCCTGGAAGGCGCGGGTCGCAAACTCCTCCATCACCTCGCTGACCTTCGGATTGCCGCGACTGAAGTTGCGGAACATTTTCCAGAAATAATGCGACGTCTCTTCCGTCTCCGGCGTGATGATATGCACCGTCGGCAAGGCGTTGCCATCTTCGCGGCCATGACCGGTCGGCATGACGCCGACATCGAGAAAAAAGGTCGCCGGCGCGTCCCAGCGCATTTCAAGCCATGTGTCTACATGCACCTTGCCGGTCGCTGCGCCTGTCGCCGTCCAGATCGGCGGCGGCGGCGCGTCGAATGTTGAGAGGAGCGAGTAAACCCGGTCGCCATCGCGCCGAAGATTCGTTTCCGTTCGCAGATCCGGCGTCGGCGCCAATGTGTCCGGATGCAGATAGGCGCCATGCGTAAGATCGAGAAGATTGTCGAGGATTAAATCCCAGGCGAGAGGCATATGCATTACATGTCCGCCGGAAAAATCATATGTGTCGGTTTCATTGAGCCAGGGAAATTCAGGGATCGCCGCCTTGTCGGCGCGCGCCGGGTCGCCGAGCCACACCCAGATCAGCGTGTCTTTCTCCGCCACGGGATACACCTTGACCGCCGCTGACTTTGGAACGGTCCCATCGCCATGGGGATTGTGAACGCACGCGCCTTTGTCATTAAACCGCAGACCGTGATAGCCGCATTCGATTTCGCCGTTGACGATTTTTCCGCGATGCAATGGCGCAAACCGATGCGGACAAGTGTCGTTCAACGCGACAATAGAGCCGCCCGCCTTGCGGTAAAGCAATATGTGTTCATTGGCGATAGTGCGCGCAAAGGGTTTATCTCCAACCTCCTGCGACCAGGCGGCTGCATGCCAGACATTCTTGAGCAAGGCCACGCTCAGTTCCTCCCGATTGCAAACCGAAGCACTTAGATCTGACCGCCGTCAGGGTGCGCTTTTCCGTTTATGGTATCAAATTTTTCAACTTGACGAATTGTTCAATTTGGAATTAGCTACAAACCGGAGCGCAAAGTCAACAAAAAAACAGCGCCCGGAGGAGAGTGAATGACGGGCGACTTGCAAAACAGCGCCGCCGGCGTCGATTACGAAGTGCGCCGCCTCGTCCAGCAATACTGGGCGCGGGTCGACCGGCAGCCCGGCGCTGAAAAAGATTTTGCAGACTTCTTCTCTGAAGACGCCGTCATGCGACTGGCTGCGTTAACCCTCTCGGGACGCGAACAAATCGTCGACTTTCTTCGCAAGCGCGAAACAGCCAATGAGGCGCAGAAGCGCGTCACGCGCCATGTGGTTTCAAATTACCGGATGTCTCTGACAGGCGACCGCACCGCGAGGCTTCATGCAACCCTTCAGGTTTACGCCGGCGCCGGAACTTTGCCGCTTCCTTCGGAAGCGCCGAGCGGCGTTGGCGACTTCGAATTTCACTGCGCCCGAACGCCTGACGGGACCTGGCGCATTGTGAAAATCGAAGGCGACAGCATTTTCGCCGGTGACGCAGCGCCCGCCTTCGCCAAGGGCAAAAATGAAGCCTCCGCCATGCGCGACGCTTTTTGCGCCTGCGTTCCGCATGCGCCGATGCTGAAGCTTCAGGCGCGTCATCACAATGAAGATTTCTGGGCGGAATATGACAGGCTGGTGAGCGAGTTTCAGAAATACGAGCCGGAGCTGGTCATTGTTTTCGGCGGCGATCATGTGAACACCATGCATCTGTCGCTGATGCCATCCTTCGTCATCGGCCAGTCCGCCGAAGCCATTGAGGATTGGGGCGGCGCGCCCGGCGCGCTTGACGTGCCTGCGGACCTCGCCATCGATCTGGCGGACAACTTGGTCGAAAAAGAATTCGACATCGCCACCTCTTACGCGATGAAGGTGGATCACGGCTTTTCCGCCGTGCTTGAAGCCTTTCTTGTCGGCCGGCTCGATTCAATCCCCGTCATTCCGGTTTTCATCAATTCCCATTACCGCCCCCGCCCATCGCTGAAACGCTGTCGCGAACTTGGGGAGGCGATCGGGAGCTGGGCGTCGTCGCTTGGCAAGCGCGTCGCCTTTTTAGGCTCGGGCGGTCTCTCCCATGACGTCTCCATGATCTTTCCGCAATATGAAGACGCGCCGAACGAGGACGTGCGCGACATCATGGTGCATGGGCACGAAAAGCTCGGCCTCAATTTACAGGAATCGCTCGAGACAGTGCGCCAGATCATGACCGGACATGCCGAGGACCTGTTGAAAGGCGGCGAAAGTCCTGTTGCGGCCAATCCGGACTGGGACAAGAAATTTCTCGACGCTTTTGCCGGCGATCTCCGTGCATTCGATGCGTGGACGGACGAACTTGTCCTGGCCGGCGGCGGTTCCGGCGGCGGCGAAGTGCGCATGTGGATTGCAGCGGGAGCGGCGAGCCTCGCCGCCGGCTCCAGCCCTATTGAAATTGACTTTTTCACGCCGCAATCGACCCTTGGGTTCGGCCTTGGCCTGGCCCATGCGGGAAAGAAACGCGCATGAACGATCGCGCCGCACTTCCTCCGGTCTTGCTCGCTCATGGCTGGGGCGGTTCGTTCGACGCCACCTATGGCGCAGCCTTCTGGCATGACATTTTCGCCGATGCCGGGCTCAGCGTCGCCGGCTTAGACCTACCCGGCCACGGAAGGCGGCCGGCGTCCCATGACGCTGCAGACTACGGCGATCTCGCGGGCGCGGCGGAGAAAGACATTAGGGACGACATCGAGGACGCGGTTGGGTTTTCGCTCGGCTCCAAGCTACTTCTCGAACTTGAATGCCGTAAGCCGGGGCGCTTTCGCCGCCTCGTACTGGGCGGCGTCGGCGCGAATGTCTTTGCGCCGGAACGCGGTGTTGAGGCCGTCGCGGATGTTCTCGAATCCGGCGCTGTCGACGACGCGCCTGAACCCGTCAAAATGATGATCCGTTACGCGGCGCCGAGCCGTAGCGATCCTTTAGCGCTTGCCGCCGTACTGCGCCGCGCGCCCAATCCGCAGTTCACCCGCGAGCGCCTTGCGCGCGTCAAAGCCAAAATTCTTTTCATCAATGGCGAAAACGACAAAGGCGTGGCGCCGGTTACAGAGCTCGCTGACTGCATTCCAGGCTGCGCTTCAATGACGCTATCGAAAACAGGACATATCGACTTGCCTGACGATCCGCGCTTTGCGGAAGCGGCGGCCGCGTTCCTGTCTGAAAACATAAACGCAAAACAAAAATAAAAACACATAACAGTAAGAAGGATTAGGGAGGCAAACATGAGAAAATTCAAAACGAAGCTTTACGGCTTCGCGGGTGCGGCTGCGCTTGTTTCGGGAGGGCCGGTTTTTGCGCAAACCAGAGACGACGGCGACGCGCCCGCCAGCGCACGCTACGGCGTCGACGACATTGTCGTCACGGCGCAGAGGCGCGAACAGTCCTTTCAGGAAACGCCGCTTTCCATTCAGGTCCTCGACCCCGAAGCCATGGCGCGGGGCCAGCTCAGCCAGGCGGTCGATCTTAACCGCCTTGTGCCGGGCATCCAGATCGGCGCCGGCGGCAACGCCGCGCAAATCTATATCCGCGGTGTCGGCGACTTCGCGGCGAGCGCCCTTTCGAACCCTGCCGTCGCTGTCAATATAGACGGCGTCTATATCGCCCGGCCGCAAGGCGTGAACAGCAGCTTCTTCGACCTCTCACGCGTGGAAGTGCTCAAAGGTCCACAGGGAACACTCTACGGCCGGAACGCCTCCGGCGGGGCCATCAACCTCATCACCAACAGGCCAGAGCTCGGCGAGTTCGGCGGTTATGCGACCTTTGAATACGGAAACTATTCGCGCAAGCGCGGAGAAGGCGCCCTCAATGTTCCCTTGGGCGAGAACGCCGCCCTACGAGCATCATTCGGCGTGATCGATCGCGACGGCTATCTTTCCGACGGCAATGACGACGATGTGAAACAGGCTTTTCGCGTGCGCTTCCTGTGGGAGCCATCCGAAACCGTTTCGCTTCTTCTGAACGCCGACTACGCCGACGAGGACGGCCGCGGTCCGGGCACCGTATTCCTGCCGCGCATCCCCGGCACGGACCCTTGGGATTCATCGTCCAGTCCGGAAGCCAATGCGATCCTCACCACGACGCCGCCGCTCGGCTTTATCGTGCCGCCCGTAGGAACGGACAACTATCGCGACAACCAGTTCTGGAGCGTCAGCGCGGAGCTTAATGTCGATCTCGGCTTTGCAACCCTGACCGTGCTGCCCGCTTATCGCGACGCGGTCATTTCCGAACGCAACTATCCGGCCGGCCTGCGCAACACCATTCCCGAAGGCACGTCGGAAGCGACCTCGGTGGAGGCGCGCCTCAGCAACGAAACCGACCGCTTAAGCTGGGTCGCAGGTTTCTATTTTTTCAGTGAAAAACAGGTGTCCGAACAACAGATTTACGAAGGCATTCTGCAGGACAATATCATCCATTTCGCACCGGACGTGAAAAGCTATGCTGCTTTCGGCCAGGCTACATTCAGCGTCACCGACTGGGCGCGTATTACGGGCGGATTACGCTATACGGATGAAAGCTCCACCGTTATAGGCGACATCTACACCAACAGCCCCGCCAGCGTTCCGCCGATGACGCCGCTGCCGGCGTTGCTTGTAGAGTTCGGCGGAAAGACAAGCTTCGACTCGCTCACCTGGAAAGCAGGCGTCGAGCTCGACATCGCTCCGGACAGCATGGTGTTCTTCAACGCCAGCACAGGCTTCAAGGCGGGCGGACACAACCAGACGGTGGAGCCGCTCGCCACCTATGACCCGGAAAAACTCCGCGCCCTGGAGCTTGGTTTCCGCAACCGTTTCTTCGATGGCCGGTTGCAATTCAACGCCGAACTCTTCCACTGGACCTATGAGGACAGCCAGGTTGCCTCAGTCGTGTTCGACCCTTTGGGCAATGTCAGCCTTCTCACCCAGAATGCGGGCAACGCCAAGATCAAGGGCGGCAATGTCGACATCATCGCCATGCCGACGCCGAACGACACGCTGCGTTTCTTCGTTGAGTACAACGACGCGAAGTATAACGAGTTCTCCTACGACACGGCGTTCAGCATTTTCGGATCGCCGTTGTTCAATCCGGCCTCGACGGGTTGCACACCCAGCGCCCCGTTCCCCGGCGCAACCTTCGGCACGCTGGTGACGACGCTCGATTGCAGCGGCTTTCAACTTTCCAGAACGCCGAAAGTCACGGCCACGGCAAGCTATGACCATGTTTTCGAATTGGGCGGCGGGGCCACGCTGACCCCCCATGTGGACATGCAATATGTGTCGAGCCGCTGGCTCAGCACGGAATTCGTTCCCAACGTCCGCGCGGACGACTACACACTGCTCAATGCCGATCTCAGCTATGTGTCGCCGGACGGGACCTGGTCGGTCAGCCTTTTCGGCCGCAACCTGACCGACAAGCCCTATTATACAGGCGGCAGCCTTCAGGCTTTCGTGCCGCCGCTTGCCTATGTCACTATCGGCGCGCCGCGCACTTATGGCGGCAGGGTGACATTCAGCTTCTGATTTTATTATTATTAGCGAAGAAAAAGGGGCCCGTTCACGGGCCCTTT
The DNA here is from genome assembly GCF_041986965.1 of Hyphococcus sp. Taxonomy (GTDB): domain Bacteria; phylum Pseudomonadota; class Alphaproteobacteria; order Caulobacterales; family Parvularculaceae; genus Hyphococcus. Next base: position 109,223 of record NZ_JBHIXB010000001.1, read on the forward strand.
TTATGCGGTTTACACTTCTTCGGACCAGAAATTCACTGGACTCGATTCATCGGCGTCCATAATCGGCTCAAGTTCAGGAAGCGCGCTGCGGACAATAGCGCCCGCGCGCGATTTCGTAACGCCAAGGCCAGTCAAAATCGAAAATGCCACATCTTCGGGATAATCCTTACGCGCACGCCGATAAAGAATGTCCAAGGTGGCGCCGAGACTGGCGCCAAGCAGCAGCGACTTTCCAGCTTCGGCGTTTGCGACGTGAAATTCACCGCTATCGATGCCCTCTTGAATGGTCGTTTTGACGCGTTTTGCCGCTTCAGGTCCGAAAATCTCCTTGTCGATACTGGTGTGGAGCATCGCCCATCCCCAGTGCGGATTCTGTCTGGCGGCGTGAAGGTGATAGCGGATCGCAGCTCCCGTTCGGGCCGATACCGTCGTCAGGCGTTGCATCTGTTTTTCAACGGCGACTTCAAAATCGGACGACAATTCGAAAGACAAAGCGCCGTAAAAGTCTTCAAGTCCGCTGAAGTAATTGTAAAATGTGCCACGCGAGACGCTAGCCTCGGCGCAGATGTCCTCAATCCGCTGGAAACGCCCATGCTCTTGGCCAATGAGATGAAACCCAGCGCGGAGCATTCCCGCGCGCGTGCGCCTGCGGCGTTCCACGCCGATTTCTGCGCGCCGTACAAGATTGACTTTCATCGCCATCCGTCGTTATCCGTAAAGCACCTGCCAACATTCCTGTTATTGTCGGGAAATGCAATAAATACAACCAATTGGCATAAGGTCGGTTTGAAATTTAGATTACTTGATCGTTACTATGCACTCAGGTTTCAAGGCATGCTATGCTGGGGACGTCAGCAACATTTCACGCAAATGCTATTTGCTATTATTCTATTCTCAAAATGGTGGGCGCGACTGGGATTGAACCAGTGACCCCTACGGTGTGAACGTAGTGCTCTCCCGCTGAGCTACGCGCCCGATCCGGAATGACGGCTGCCCGCCTCCCGGAGGAAGGCTGTTCATACTCATTTGACAGAATGGGTCAAGCGACCTGTTGCCGCTCACCGCTGTCGCCAGCCCCTGCCGCCGACGTTGTCATAATGCGAGACTTCGGCATCATGATGATCGCCCGCGCGCCTTCATCCGGTCTGGAATCAAGGCGAAAAGACCCGCCATGGGCGTCAGCGATGACCTTGACCAGCGGCAGGCCTAGCCCAAGCCCCTCCCGGGAACGGCGCAACGACATATCGAGCTGAGCGAATGGCGCGGTCAATTCCTCCATCCGTTCCGCTTTGACCCCGGGACCATTGTCCTTGACCATGATGGCGAGACCGCCCTGGCGCGTGAGAGCAGCCCCAAGAACAATCTCAACGCCGCGCGGCCCGAACTTAACGGAATTGTCCACGAGCTTTCGGATCGCCCGGGCGAGAAGAGCCCGGTCGCAACAAACTTCGACCTCACGCGAACACAGCTTCAACGAAACCGACGCTTCAGCGAGACGCAAGGTTTTTTCCACACCGGCGAGCGCATCGTCCACCAGGACGCCAAGGCTCACATCGGTTTCGTTGAGCACAATCGGACCGGAACGCGCATCGGACGCAAGCAGCATGTCCGACACTGAGTTCAACAAGCGGCGACCGCCGTCAACGATATAGTCTGCGTACTCTTTATGCAGATTGTCATTCTGTTTTGAAAACTGGTCAGCGATGATTTGGCCGAAACCGATAATAGCGTTGAGCGGTGTCCTTAATTCATGGCTCATCACCGACATCAGGCTATCCTTGAATTTCGCGCCCGCTTCCGCCTGATCGCGCGCCGCCTTCAACGCCTTACGGTCATCATTTGCGCGCAAGACGAATTTCACGGCGTGATGGAACAATGACCAGTTCATCGGTTTGGCGAGAAATGATGTGGCGCCAGCCGCAAAGGCGCGATCAACGGCGTCGCCGCGATCGCTTGCCGTGATCACCATGACCGGCGTTTCTCCGATAGCGCTGTCGCTGCGGATAGCTTCCGTCAGTTCAAAACCATTCATGACCGGCATGTCCAGGTCGGAAATGACCATATCGGCGCCTTCTCTTTTAAGAAGGCTCAACGCTTCAGCGCCGTTGCAGGCGGTTACAACCTGGTAACCCGCCTCAAGCAACTTCGCGTTGGCGAGCTCACGCATAATCGCATCATCATCGGCAAGTATGATCTTCCGCTCGGCGTCCACGGCTGGCTGATCTCCCACATGCGGCGCACAAAGAGGTGCGTCCGACGGCCGATTAACGCAAAATTATCTTAACAAGCGATTTCCACCCCGTTCATTCATCTTCGGGAAAGCAAATTTCAAGCAATTGCCGCCAATATCGCCGTCTCGCACCGTGGCGGGGGAAGAGGCCTTTGAGCATGTCGAAGCGCAAACAGACCCTGCGCAGCCGGTTAACCACGCTTGTCATCGTCGCCATATTTGGCGCCGTGGCAATCGCCACGGCCTCCTCGGTTATGCGTGAAATGAGCCAATTCGGCGCGGGTAAGCGCGCGGAACTCTACGCCTCGGCCAATATCTTCGCGACGGCCATTTCCGAAACTGTCTATGAAAAAGACAAAGCGGCGACACTGAACTCTCTGCGCGCCATCTCTTACATCCCAAGCATCGAATATGTACGCGTTTCTCTCTCGGAAGATGTGACATTTGTCGAGCTTGGCAGCGCGACAACGGTTCGCAATGACGGCGTCAAGCTTTTCGAGGAGAACACAGCGCTTGGCATGCTGACGTCGCGGTCGGCGACCGCCACAGTGCCGGTCATTCGTGGCGGAGAAACCATTGCGTATCTGACACTCCACGCAAACACCAATTCTCTGTCCGAGCGTATTGGTCAGTTACTTTATGACGCTTTCGTCGCCGCCGCTTTCGCGGGCGGAATCGGCGTCCTGATCGCGCTGAAAATGCAGCGCACGATCACACAGCCCATTCTAAATCTGTCAAAAGTGATGGGACGTGTGCGCGAGTCTGATGATTTTTCCGTGCGGGCAAAACCGGTGGAAGACGAAGAAATTGCGCAGCTGGTCGACACATTCAACACCATGCTCGACCAGATTCAGGAACGCGACAGCAAGCTGCAAACACACCAGCGCACGCTGGAGAAAACCGTTGACATCAGAACGCAGGAAATGCGCAAAGCGAAAGAGTCCGCTGAGGCCGCCAATATGGCGAAGTCAGATTTCCTTGCAACGATGAGCCACGAAATCCGCACACCGATGAACGGCATGCTCGCCATGGCGGATCTGCTCAGCAAAGCCAAATTGGCGCCGCGTCACAAGCGCTATGCAGAAGTGATTGCGAAATCAGGCCAGAGCCTTCTGGCCATCATCAACGACATCCTCGACTTTTCCAAAATCGAGGCTGGCCGCCTTGAACTGGAAACTATCCCTGTGCGCCCCGCCGATATTCTGGATGATGTGGTCAGCCTTTTCTGGGAACGCGCCGCTTCGAAAAATATCGACCTCGCGGCCTATGTGGCTGCGAATACACCGGAAGTGGTGGAAGGCGATCCGGTGCGCATCAGTCAGGTTCTTTCAAATCTCGTCAATAACGCGTTGAAATTCACCGAAGAAGGTCATGTTGTCGTCTCCGTTTCGCTGAAAGCCGGTCATGAAAGCTCGGAAAACGCAGAAGGCGTTCTAGAATTTTCCGTCTCCGATACGGGCGTCGGCATCGCCAAGGACAAACAGGCGGCGATTTTTGAAGCCTTCTCGCAGGCCGACCAGACAACGACACGACGTTATGGCGGCACCGGCCTCGGCCTCGCCATTTGTCAAAAACTGGTGGAAGCGATGCAAGGCGATATTGGCCTCACCAGTAAACCTGGAAAAGGCTCGCGCTTTTTCTTCAGTATGAAAACAAAACTGTTGTCCTCGCCGCCCAAAATCCGCAAAGCTGAAGGCGAAAAACGCGCCGTTGTCGCGATCGACGGCGATGCTGCGCCCAAAATGTTGGCGCTATATTTGCGCGAAAGCGGCGTCATTCCACATGTTGTCGAAAAAGGAGCAGATTTCGGCGCACATATCGCCTGCGCTGATATGATTTTCGCATCACCGGCATTTTATCATGTCTATCAACAAACTATCAGCGAGGGTAAGGCGCAGTGGATCCCTGCGCGCATTTGCGTTTGCGAGTTAGGCGACACGGCGCCGGATGAACTCGTTGAAAACGGTGTTGTTGAAGATATTCTATTGGCCCCGCTTTCCCGTAAGGAAGTGATGGCGCAGATTGGACGAATCTTTGACGATGCGCTTCGCGGCAAAGCAGCGCTCGTAAACACAGAAAATGCCAGCGACGGCCACGTTGTCTTCAAAGGCCAACATGTGCTTGCCGCCGACGATAGCGCTGTGAACCGCGAAGTCGTTCAGGAGGCGCTGTCGCGTCTCAACCTTAAAGTCACGCTCGCAGGAAACGGCAAGGAAGCGCTTGCGCTCGCGCAACAACAAGAGTTCGATCTGGTGCTGATGGATTGCTCTATGCCCGAAATGGATGGCTTTGAAGCGACCATGGCGCTGCGCGCCTTTGAGCAGCACAAAGGCCGAATGCGCGTGCCCGTTGTCGCGCTCACCGCCCATGTCGCTGGCAAGGAAAATGACTGGCGCGCGGCCGGGATGGACGACTATCTGACCAAGCCCTTTACTCTGGACTCTCTAAGCACGGTGCTGACCAACTATCTCGAAAGCAGGCCCGATGGTGCGAAAGAGGAAGCCCCAACTGTAAGCAGCGAGCCCGCCGCAACGACAACGACAGAAGACGGTCTTGTGTTTGATCCCGCTGTGCTTGACCAAATCGCCGCCATGCAAACGTCGGGCGTCAATCTGCCCGTCAGGGCGTTACATCTGTTCGAGGAACACTCCCAAGACGCAATTCGCCAATTGGCTGCGAGCCTTAAAGGCGGAAACAAGGAACAAATCGCCAAAGCGGCTCATGCGCTTAAATCCATGAGCGTCAATGTCGGCGCGCGCGCATTAGGCGAGGCCTGCGCCGCTGTCGAACACGCCGCACGCGGCGGCGCTTCTACAAAAGAGCTTGTGGCGCTTTGCAAGGCCACGGCGGACCATTACCGTGACGCCCGACGCGCACTCCCTGCAACATTGAACCTGTATCAGAAAAACGCTGCCTGACCGTACCGCTTGACGCCATGCGTCAATGGACGCGGATCGAAACTCGTACACATCCAATGATGGAGATAGCGCGCGTTACGGCAATCACCGGGTGACCATCTTCGCTGGAGCAGGGTTCGAGCCTCGCCGCGCCGTCGCGACGACCGCGCCACCGGCGAAGGATCGGTGTCTCATTCACATGCGCCAGACAAAAATCACCGTCATCTGGCAGGCGGTCTTGATAGTCGATGACCACCACTGTATCCGGAAGAAATGCAAGGTCGACGGCAGGATCATTCACGAACACCGCGAAAAGCTTAGCCGGCCCGATCGTCACCGGAATGTAGTCTTCAGCCATCACATGCGGATCGGCGTTTGCATCCTGCGCCAGGAGCGATGCGGCGCGCAGCGAGATCACGGGAACATGGCGCACCGGCCGGCGGATATAGGCGGCGGCGGCGTGCTTATCGCTTTCCGCCGATGACCGGTCGCCGGCGGCGAGCCAGTCAAGCGGCGCGTCCAGCGCGTCTGCGAGCTTTGCAAGGGTGAGCCGCCGCGGGTCATGCACCCCACTCTCCCAGTTGGCGATGGCGGGCTGGCTGACGCCAACCTTGAGGGCGAGATCTGCCTGACTCATGCCCCGCGACTTGCGGGCCTGACGGATTCGCTCGCCGATGGATCTGGCGGCGGCTGTTTGCGGCAATTCCATAAGCGCCTCCCTGCTTATAAGTTTATCTTATATTATTTGACCCAGATGCGCTATAAAATTTCGCAGCACGCATATGAAGCGCACTCGTTACACCGCAAACCGTGAGAATATCACGCTTTTTGCCGTAAACTGACTGGTATAAAAAATATTTGGATAAGACTTGAAAAAATCAGTTTCCCTTATATCCTCAGCGCCGGTGGAAACGTTCAATGCATAGATCGGGGTTATTCAGATGACTGACCTGTGCGACAAAGACGGCGCAAACCGTCTCGCAGCAAAAATACAGGATTTCTGGCGCAAACGCGGCTTTGATGTCGTGGTGGAGATGAAAGACGAAGGCTTTGTCTCGACCATGCGGTCGGCCCGCACTGACCTGCGCTCCAACATGATCAACGGCATGCCGACCAAATTTGCGGGCGCTGAAGCCAGCTAGGTCCGCAGCGCAGAATCGATCAGCCGGGAGGCTTCCCGGTAATGCGAAAACCGCCCCGCCGCTTCGGCGGCGAGGGTGATCGGGCCGTAACCAAAATCCGCAACAAAACAGGGTAAATCAGCCGCTTTGGCGGCGCGAATATCGGTGTCGCTGTCACCGATAAAGACCGCGCGCCGGGCGCCGGTTTTTTCCAGGCAAAAACGCACGGGCGCCGGATCAGGCTTGGCCGCCACCGTTGTATCCGCGCCTACAATCGCGTCAAAAAGGGGCGAAACGCCAAGCGTCTCAATCAAAAGCCGCGCCATTTGCTCACGCTTGTTGGTGCAGATCGCAGCGCGGGCGCCGCGCGCCAGAAAACCCTCAATCATCTCGATCGCGTGATCGAAGGGGCGGGAATGGACAGCGATATTCGCCTGATAGTGGTCCAGAAATCGGGTCATCGCGAGATCGAGCTCCGCCGCCTCGGCTTCCCGGCCGGCGCTCACCATATAGCCGCGCATCAGCATCCGCCGCGCCCCATGCCCCACGAGATGGCGAACCTCGGCGGTCGGAACAGCGGCGAGCCCGGCCTCGCTAAGAGCGTGGTTCATGGCGGCCGCGAGATCTTCGACCGTGTCCACCAGCGTGCCGTCGAGATCGAAAAGAAGCGCCGTCCCCTTAAGGTCTTCCGCCATAACCCTGCCTGTTTTTTTCCTTTACGTCCCTCGGACGCGAATCGCGCCAATCCCTCAACTTGCAGGGCATAGGCCGCTTCGCCCTCAATGTGATAGACGACCCCGCAGATAAATCCGCTTCTGGAAATTGAGACCAACCATGACCGAACTCAAGACCGCCGCCGTTATTCTCGCTGCAGGGCATGGAACGAGAATGAAATCGGCCCTGCCGAAAGTCATGCACCAAATCGGCGGCCGGGCGATGATCGCTCATGTCATGGATGCGGCGAGCGCCCTCGCGCCTGAGCGCATGGCGGTCATCATCGGCGACCACGCGCCGGAAGTGGGTGAGTTCGCGCAAACAATCCGCGACGATGTCTCAGTCGCCGTCCAATCCCCCCCGCAAGGCACCGGCCATGCCGTCATGCAGGCCCTGCCCGCGCTCGAAGGATTTTCCGGCGCCGCGCTTGTCCTTTATGCAGACACTCCTTTGGTGACGCCGGAGACCCTTCGCGCGCTGTCCGGAGAAGTCGCCAATGGCGCCGCCGTCGCGGTGCTCGGTTTCTCACCCGACGATCCCGGCGCCTATGGCCGCTTAAAACTCGATGATAAAGGCGCGCTTGCCGCCATCGTGGAGGCGAAGGACGCAAGCGCCGAAGAACTGAACATCCCCTTATGCAACTCCGGCGTCATGGCGATCGATGCGGAGTTCCTACGAGCGCGCCTAAAAGACATCGACAACAAGAACGCCAAGAAAGAATATTACCTCACTGACATCGTTGCCCTCGCCCGCAAGGACGGAAAAAATTGCGTTGTTATCGAAGCGAGCGCGGAGGAAGTGCTGGGGGTTAACTCGCGTGTAGAATTGGCCGAAGCCGAAGCCGTCTTCCAGGACCGCATGCGCAAAACCGCCATGGAAAACGGCGCAACGCTCGCCGATCCATCGACGGTTCACTTCTCTTGGGACACAAAAATCGGCAAGGATGTCATCATCGGCCAGCATGTCGTTTTCGCGCCCGGCGTTGAAATCGCTGACAATGCCGAAATCAAGCCTTTCTCCCATCTCGAAGGCGCGCGCCTCGCCGGGAAAGCAAGCGCCGGGCCTTTCGCACGCCTGCGTCCCGGCGCAGACCTGAAAGCCGGCGCCAAAGTCGGGAACTTTGTTGAAATCAAGAAAGCGATCATCGGCGATAGTGCAAAAGTTTCGCACCTTACCTATATCGGCGACGCCGACGTGGGCGCCGACGCCAATATCGGAGCCGGAACCATCACCTGCAATTACGACGGCTATAACAAATACAAAACGACCATTGGCAAAGGCGCCTTTATCGGATCGAACTCGTCCCTTGTTGCGCCGGTGACGATTGGCGACGGCGCTTACGTTGGGTCCGGCTCAGTCGTCACGAAAGATGTAGCGCCCGGCGATCTGGCGGTCGCGCGTGGACGCCAGACGGCAATCAAAGGATGGGCCGCGCGCTTTCACGAAAATCACACGCCCAAGAAGAAATAGGAACAGATGATGGATAAAGACGCCGGCAAAAAACGCGCCGCCGAAGAAGCCGCAAAACATATTGAGCGCGGCATGACGCTGGGCCTCGGCACCGGCTCCACCGCGGCGCATTTTGTCGACATTGTCGGCAAGCTTGTTTCCGAGGGCTGGGACCTCCGCGGCGTTCCCACCTCGGAGGCGACGCGCGCGCAAGCGGAAGGGCTTGGCGTCGACATCATCGAACCGGACGAAACGACCGCCATTGACCTCGCCGTTGACGGCGCCGACGAAGCCGATCCGTCGCTCAATCTGATTAAGGGCGGCGGGGCCGCCCTCCTGCGCGAAAAAATCATCGCTCACGCAGCGAGGAAATTCATCGTCATCGCCGACAAGTCAAAGCGTGTCGCTGCGCTCGGCGCCTTTCCGTTGCCTGTTGAAATTTCCCCCTTTAGCTGGGCGCTCACTGTCGCCGCCATGCGCCGCACACTTTCCGATAACGGATTTGACGGCGCCCCATTGGAGCTGCGCTCGCTGGACGGCGCCCCGGTAAAAACGGATGGCGGCAATCTCATCATCGACTGTAAGCTTGGCCGCATCGATGATCCGGCCGCGCTCGAAAAAGCCCTCGCCGCCATTCCCGGCGTTCTCGAATGCGGGCTCTTTTGCGGCATGGCAGATATGGTGATTTATGGCGATGAAGGCGGGATCAGCATCGCAACCCCGTAAGCGCCTCTTGGGCTCTATCTTTTGACTTCCCGTTTCGTCTTTGCGCCCGCGCCGCCCCCGCGTTAGGTTGCCCTCGCATCAGGATCTGATTTCATGACCACGCGCTTTCAAAAGCTGCAGGAGGCGATCAAGGATTACGGCGCCGCTGCGTTCGAAAACCTTCTGCGCTGCAAGGGATTTGGCGAGGCGATCGTTGAAGGATTGCCCGGCTTTCTCGGCTGCTCCTCAGACTGCGTAACCGCAGTTCCGCCAGAGGGTCCATTTGATCCGCGCAAGGATTACGGTGAAGAGGCGTTCAGCTATCGTCACAAGGAAGTGATCGTATTGGAGCCGATCCAGTTCGGCGTCGCGCTAACCATCAAGAATATGGAAGATTCGGGCGCGCTCTGGCTCAGAACCGCGCTTTCCATTGAAGTCACCGGCGACAGTTTCGACGTCTTTGTGGCGCAGCAGCCAATCATTCACGTCCCGCTCGACTACAGTGACAAACTTGAGCCGGTCTTTGACGCGATCTATCGCGAATTCTTGAACACGTTCCAGCTTGAAGTGCTCGAGTTCAATGACAAACGTTTTGAAACCCGCATTGGCTTCGTGCCGGAAAAAGAAACATAAGGCTCTCCATGACCAACTATGATTATAACCTCTTCACCATTGGCGCCGGCTCCGGCGGCGTGCGCGCTTCACGGCTGGCGTCAAGCTATGGAGCGAAGGTTGGAGTCGCAGAAGAATATCGAGTCGGCGGCACCTGTGTCATTCGCGGCTGCGTGCCGAAAAAATACCTGGTTTACGCCAGCGAGTATGGTCATGGATTTCAAGACGCCAAGGGCTATGGCTGGAGCGCAGACAATGTCTCTTTCGACTGGTCGAAACTGATCGCGAACAAGGACAATGAGATCGATCGTCTTAACGGGATTTATATTCGCAATCTGAAAAACGCCGGCGCGGACATTTTCCAGTCACGCGCAACCATCAAAGACGCCCACACGGTTCATCTCGAAGCGGAAAATCGCGACGTCACCGCCGAACGCATTCTCGTCGCAGTGGGCGGCGCGCCATGGGTTGACGAAACCGTGCCGGGCCACGAACTCGGCATCACGTCAAACGAAGCGTTTCACCTTGAGGACCTGCCTAAACATGTCGTCGTCGCCGGGGGCGGCTATATCGCTATTGAATTCGCCTGCATCTTTAAAGGCCTCGGCGCTGATGTCTGTCTCGTTTATCGCGGTGAAGACATTCTCCGTTACTTCGACGCCGATGTCTCGACACAGGTGCACAAAGAGCTCCAGCGCCAGGGCATTCGCGTCATCACCCAGGCTGTTTTCGACAAAATCGAAAAACTGGATGGCGATCAAAAGCGCGTTCACCTTTCCACCGGCGTTCATATTGATACGGATTGTGTCTTCTGGGCCGTTGGCCGCAAACCGGTGACAAAAGGGCTGGGACTTGAAAACGCCGGCGTCGAACTCGACAAGAACGGCGCCATCAAGGTCAACGACCAGTCGCAATCTTCCGTCCCGAGCATTTTCGCTGTTGGCGACGTGACAGATCGCGTCAACTTAACGCCCGTCGCCATCCGTGAAGGCGCCGCCTTCGCCGAAACGTTCTACAATAATAATCCGACAGAAACCGATTACCGCTTCATTCCGAAAGCTGTCTTCTCACAGCCGCCCGTAGGCTCTGTCGGCTACGCCGAACATGAAGCGCGCCACGAGTTCAAAAATGTGGACATCTACAAGACCGAGTTTCGGTCTATGAAACACATCCTGACGGAGTCCGGCGAACGCGTCTTGATGAAAATCGTTGTCGATGGCGACACAGACCGCGTTTTAGGCTGTCACATTGTCGGCGAATACTCCGCGGAGATGATCCAGTGCGTCGCGATCGCCGTAAAAGCCGGCCTCAAGAAAAAAGACTTCGACGACACGGTGGCGCTGCACCCGACCATCGCCGAAGAACTGGTGACGCTTAAAACCAAATTCGTGCCGACGTCATCGGACACGCCGTAACACGGGATTTCCCGATTGCGGCTTTGCGCTAGCGGCACTCTGCCGCGGCGCGATCCAGAGCAGCCGACACGCCGCGCAGGGAAATCACATAGCTCGTCGCGGTGCCGCGCTGGGAAACGGCGCCGATGCGCATATCGGCGCCACGGCGCATGGCGTTGATCAAACGCTGCTCCTCGCTCGACGCTTCGATAAACGCCTCATTTTCCGAGGAATACATTTCCCACTTGTCTGAACCGATCCTGAGCGTCGGCTCCGGCTTGGCGTTGAGCGTATAGCCCGTCATAAGGCTTGGCTGCTCTTTCGCAGCGCCCGATTTCCAGGTGGCGATCAGGAAAAAGACGTCGCCATGATTGACCGATTTTGGCGATTTGTCCGCAGCTTCGGTCGCCGCAAAGCAGATTTTATCGCCGTCAGTCTCGCGCACGAAAACGCTCCAATCCCGATAAGTCGCCTTGGCCTCCGGCTGCTGGGCGACGGCGGCGCCTGTGGAAAATGTGACAGCAAGGCCGGAAAGCGAGGCGAGAACAAGGGCTAAGGACGAACGAGGCATGGACGCAAGGCTCCCTTCAGACGGACAGATATGGGGCGGGAAAACCCACCTTTTCGATGCTGATAACATAGTTCGAAATATGTCGCGACCGTGACCGGGCGGAGATTTTTGGGCGCCATTGCAAGCCTCAGGGCCTTGCGCCATAACGGCGCGGAATTTCACGGCTTTTTACCCTACTGGAGAGACTTGATGATACCCGGACGCGATTCCTTGAAGACAAAGAAAACGCTTTCCGCCGGCGGCGCGACCTATGCCTATTACAGCCTTGCTGAAGCGTCCAAACAGATCGGCGATATTTCCCGCCTGCCTTTCTCGCTGAAAGTCCTTCTGGAAAACCTCCTCCGGTTTGAGGACGACCGCTCCGTCACTGTGGACGACGTCAAGGCCTTCGCCGACTGGCTGAAGACCGGCAAGTCGACGCGGGAGATCGCTTACCGCCCGGCGCGCGTGCTGATGCAGGATTTCACAGGCGTTCCCGCCGTGGTCGACCTCGCCGCCATGCGCGACGCCATGAAAACGCTCGGTGAGGATCCTGAAAAGATCAATCCGCTGGCGCCGGTCGATCTCGTCATCGACCACTCCGTCATGGTCGATTATTTCGGCGGCCCGGACGCCTTCAAGAAAAACGTCGATCGCGAATATGAGCGCAACGCCGAGCGCTATCAGTTCCTGAAATGGGGCCAGGGCGCTTTCAATAATTTCCGCGTCGTCCCGCCGGGCACAGGCATCTGCCATCAGGTGAACCTTGAATATCTGGCGCAGACCGTGTGGACCGCGGACTATAAAGGCGAAACCTACGCCTATCCCGACACGCTCGTCGGCACAGACAGCCACACCACGATGGTCAATGGTCTTTCCGTTCTCGGCTGGGGCGTCGGCGGCATTGAGGCGGAAGCCGCCATGCTCGGCCAGCCGGTGTCGATGCTCATTCCCGAAGTGATCGGCTTCAAACTCACCGGCAAACTGCCCGAAGGCGCAACGGCGACCGACCTTGTTCTCGTCATCGTTGAAATGTTGCGCAAGAAAGGCGTCGTCGGCAAATTTGTGGAATTCTTTGGCCCGGGCCTCGATCATCTCGCCCTCGAAGACCAGGCGACGATCGCCAATATGGCGCCCGAATATGGCGCAACCTGCGGCTTCTTCCCGGTGGATGAGGAAACCTTACGCTACCTCAAAGCCACTGGCCGCTCTGACGACCGCGTGGCGCTGGTCGAAGCCTATGCGAAAGAGCAAGGCATGTGGCGCACGAAAGACACGCCCGATCCGGTCTTCACCGATACGCTGGAGCTAGACCTCGCCTCGGTTGTTCCCTCGCTTGCCGGCCCCAAACGCCCGCAGGACCGCATCGAACTGACCAAGGCGCCGCAAGGATTCGCCGCCGCTCTCGACAAAGAATATGGCAAGGCTGACGAAGCGAATAAGCGCGTCCCCGTCGCCGGCGAAAAATTCGACCTCGGCCATGGCGATGTCGCCGTCGCCGCCATCACGTCATGCACAAACACCTCGAACCCTTCTGTGCTTATCGCTGCAGGTCTTGTCGCGCGCAATGCGCACGCCAAAGGCCTGACCGTGAAACCGTGGGTAAAAACATCTCTGGCGCCAGGCAGTCAGGTCGTAACTGACTATCTTGACGCCGCGAACCTCACCGATGATCTCGATGCGCTCGGCTTCAACCTTGTCGGTTATGGCTGCACCACCTGCATCGGCAATTCAGGCCCGCTTCCTGAACCGATTTCCAAAGCAATCAATGAAAACGATCTTGCGGTCGCGTCGGTTCTTTCCGGCAACCGGAATTTCGAGGGGCGCATCTCACAGGATGTGCGCGCAAACTTCCTCGCTTCGCCGCCGCTCGTCGTCGCTTATGCCATTGCGGGCTCCATGAATGTAAATCTGACCACCGATCCCCTCGGTCAGGACAAGGACGGCAAAGACGTTTTCCTGAAAGACATTTGGCCCTCGAATAAGGAAATCGCCGAAGTCGTGCGCGAGCATGTCACGGCGAAAATGTTCGCCACGCGTTACGCCGATGTCTTCAAAGGCGACGCGCAATGGCAGGCGATCGACGCTGGCGACGGCCAGACATATCGCTGGCCGGCTTCAACCTATGTCGCGAACCCGCCCTATTTCGAAGGCATGACCAAAGAACCGAAACCGGTTGAGCCGATCAACAACGCCCGCGTGTTGGCGCTGTTCGGCGACTCGATCACAACCGACCACATCTCGCCCGCCGGCTCCATCAAGGCGGACGGTCCCGCCGGTGAATATCTGAAATCTCATCAGGTTCCGGTCTCGGAGTTCAACTCCTATGGTTCGCGCCGAGGCAACCACGAAGTGATGATGCGCGGCACCTTCGCCAATATCCGCATCAAAAACCAAATGGTTCCCGGCACCGAAGGCGGCGTGACCAAACACATGCCGGATGGCGCAGAAATGCCGATCTATGACGCCGCCATGAAGTACAAAGCCGCAAATACGCCGAGCGTCGTTTTCGCCGGCAAGGAATACGGCACCGGCTCCTCGCGCGACTGGGCGGCGAAAGGCACAATCCTCCTCGGCGTGCGCGCTGTCATCGCCCAGAGCTTTGAACGCATCCACCGCTCTAACCTCATCGGCATGGGCGTCTTGCCGCTGCAATTTAAGGAAGGTGACTCGTGGGAATCGCTTGGCCTTACGGGCGATGAAGAAGTCACCATCCACAATGTCGACAAAATCGAGCCGAGAACGAATGTCACCATTTCTGTAAAATTCGCCAATGGCGAAACCAAGGATGTAGATGTTCTCGTACGGATCGATACGGCCGATGAACTCGACTATTTCCGCCATGGCGGCATCCTGCATTACGTCATTCGCAATCTGGCGGCGTAAAGCAAACAAAATCAGGAATATAAGGCCCGGCAGGCTTTCCCCGCCGGGCCTTTTTATTTGCGCGTGACTAGCGTCGCCTATCTGTTTCTGGAATAGTTCTAGACTAGGAAGCCAGAAGGGCGGGGGAAGTGCGGAGCGGGGCCGCAATCAGATTTCCGGGCGGCGCGATTGCGCTTTTGCTGACGGCCATGGCCGGCGCTAACGCTCACGCGTCGCCATGGGCGCGTCTTGACGGCGAAATTCTCGTTATTAGCGGTGTGAACTATTTCCGCTCAGACCTTTCTTCGCAGGACCCGAATGGCGGCCTCTTTGAGAGCATCGAAAGCGACACATATTTTGAATTCGGCCTCACTGACGACATCACCATCGGCGGCAAGGCGATTTACGCAAACTCCTCGCTGACCAATAGCGCCGGGAACTTCAACGACAGCGGCTTTTCTGAAATTGAGGCCTACGGGCAATATCAGTTTCTGCGCACGATGACACATGCCGCATCCGTGAAACTCTCTGCAGGCAAACCGGCGGCGTTTCAGTCAGGCGCCCGCAACAATAGCGGAGGCAGCGGCGCTGATGTGGAACTCGCCGCGCTTTACGGGCGCAATGTGATGTATGAACCCGTCAAAATATTCGTCGCCGCCGAAGCCGGTTTTCGAAAACGCCTCGGCGATAATGCCGACATTGTCAGAACCCAGGGAACCATAGGCATAGAGCCTAGCAAACACTGGGTGCTGCTTCTGGAGACTTTTGCGGCAGTTTCCATGAGAAACGAAGACGCCGCCGGAGCTGACTACGACATTGTCAAAATCAAGCCTTCGGTCATTTACCGGTTTAATCGTCGGTGGGCCATACAAGCCGGCGTCACCGAAGAGGTTGCGGACAGAAATCTTGCGCGCGGGCGGACATATTTTTTCAGCCTGTGGAGCGCATTTTGACGGCGCCCCGCCCAGATCAACAGCCAAAGGCTGAAAGCGCCGACGCGATTCGCGCACGCCATCCACTGCAATCGTCAGAAAATGTCGTCCCACTCGCAGCGCCAGGCGCTTCCTTTCCGGCGAAGTTTGTTCCATCGCCCGCCATGCTGAACCATGCCGTCAACAACCTCGCATCGAGGCGGCCTGAAGAATCAGCAAAGCGATTACTGACGCGCCGTCAGGCTGTTATCGCTTTCATAACGTTAAGCCTCGCAGCAGCTGTTTCATTATGCTGGCCGCTCAGCGCCTTTGTGGCGTTTAACGCCGTAACAGCGCTCTATTTTACGGCAGCGATCGTCTTCCGTTTCTGGCTTCTCATCGTAGGTTGGGAGGAAAGAATCGATGCAGCGCCAAAACACAAACTCCATGACGAAGATCTACCGGCCATTACGATCTTATTGCCGCTTTATCGCGATGAGGCGGCGCTACCCATGCTGGCGCAGCATGTCGATGCGCTCGACTATCCTGACAGCAAGAAAGATGTGAAGCTCCTTCTGGAAGAAGATGACCACGTCACCATTGAAGAAGCGGTCAGGCTTGGCCTCTCCCACCGATATCACATGATCGTTGCGCCGCATTGCGAGCCGCGCACAAAACCAAAGGCCTGCAATATCGGTCTCCAACTGGCGCGCGGCGATCTCATCGTCATCTATGACGCGGAAGACCAGCCCGAACCGAACCAGCTCAAAAAAGCCGCCGCCGCCTTTCATGACGGCGACAAAAACCTCGCCTGCGTCCAGGCGCGGCTTAACTACTATAATCGCGACGATAACTGGCTTACCCGCCTCTTCACGCTTGAATATTCTCTATGGTTCGACTGGCTCTTGCCGGCGCTGCAAAAAATGAGGGCGCCGATCCCCCTCGGCGGCACGTCGAATTTTTTCAGAACCGAGACGCTGGTCACCATAGGCGGCTGGGATCCCTACAATGTGACCGAAGACGCCGATCTTGGTCTGCGCCTCGCCCGGCTCGGCTATCGGGTCGAGGTCATCGGTTCGACAACGTTTGAAGAAGCCAATTGCGAGCTTGGCAACTGGATGCGTCAACGCTCGCGCTGGTTAAAGGGGTATCTGCAAACATGGCTGGTCCATATGCGCCGGCCGCAGCAGATCATCGCGACGACAGGCTGGCGGGGCTTTCTGGGCGTCCAGCTTTTCGTCGCCGGCAATGTCTTCAGCGCCCTCATCAACCCGGTCATGTGGAGCGCTTTCGTCCTCTGGGCGGTATGGCGGCCTGCGTCGCTTGAAGGAATGCTTCCCGCTCCATTGGTCTGGCTCAATCTGTTCGCGCTTTTCGCAGGCAATCTCCTTTTTGTCCTGACCATGATGATCGGGCCGCTGAAACGCGGCTGGCGTAACCTCGTCCCTTATGGACTAACGGCGCCCGCCTACTGGTTGCTAAGCTCTCTCGCCGCCTATAAAGCGTTGTGGCAGGCTTTCCGCCGGCCGCATTACTGGGAGAAAACCGACCACGTCATCAGTGACGCCGCCCGGAAGAGACGCGAAGTCGCCCTCGCCGAATTTTTTGACGAACAACCGCCTTATGACCGACGCCGCCATCACATCCCAGACGCCAACGGTTCTCGCGGGCCGACCCTATCTGAAAATGAACGGGCTCGGCAACAGGTTCATCATTCTTGACCTGCGCGACGATCCCGTAACGCTGGACGAGGCGGCGATCCGCAAAGCGTCGGATCCGAAAACCGGGCCGGGCTGCGATCAGTTCATCACGCTTGAACACCGCAAAGGCCATGGCGGCGTCTTTATGGGCGTTTACAACGCTGACGGTTCCGAAGTCGGCGCCTGCGGCAACGCGGCCCGCTGTGTGGCGTGGCTGTTGATGGAGGAAACCGGCGCCAGCGAGATCGACTTTGCAACGCTTTCCGAACCGCTTCACGCAGAGCGCATTGGCGACAAGCGTATCGCCGTTGACATGGGCGAGCCGAAATTCGGCTGGCGCGATATTCCGTTGTCGGAGCAGATGGACGACACCCGTTTTGTCGACATCAAGCTCGGCCCTATCGACAAGCCGGTGCTTTGGGGGCCGTCGGCGGTCAATGTCGGCAATCCTCATTGCATCTTTTTTGTCGAGGACGCCGAGGCTCAAGCCCTTGATAAATTCGGCCCCATGATCGAACACCATCCGCTGTTTCCCGAGCAGGCGAATGTTTCCGTTGCGCAAGTTTTGAGCAAACACGCGATCCGCCTGCGCGTCTGGGAGCGCGGCGTCGGGATCACCGAGGCTTGCGGCACCGCCGCCTGCGCTGCGGTTGTCGCCGCCCATCGCCGCCGCCTGACCGCGCGCAAGGCCACCGTCACCCTTGACGGCGGCGACCTCGCTATCGAATGGCGTGAGGAAGACAACCGCATCATCATGACCGGGCCCATCACCCTTGAAGGCGAAGGGCGCTTCGCAGACGATTACTAAACCATGGCCAAGCTTTATTACAACTACGCCGCCATGAACGCCGGCAAATCGACAACGCTGCTTCAGGCGAGCTTCAATTATCGCGAACGCGGCATGGATACGATCGAGTTCACGGCGAAGGTCGATGACCGCGTGGAAAGAGGCGTGATCGCGTCGCGCATCGGACTTAGCAAGGAGGCCCATGTCTTCGACGACGCAACCAATCTGTTCGATATCATCAAACGTGAAAGCGCGGAGATGACCGCAGCCTGCGTCTTTCTGGATGAGGCGCAATTCCTGACGGGCGAACAGGTGATGCAACTGGCCCAGGCCGTTGACGAACTCGACATCCCCGTCATCTGTTATGGCTTGCGCACCGACTTCATGGGCGAGCTTTTCGAGGGCAGCGCCCGCCTTCTCGCCGTCGCCGATGAAATCCGCGAGCTCAAGACCATCTGCAAATGCGGGCGCAAGGCGACCATGAATCTGCGCATCGACGGGGCCGGCAAGGCGGTCACCAGCGGCGAGAAAATCGAGATCGGCGGCAATGACCGCTATGTGCCGCTCTGCCGCAAACATTTCTACGAAGCCTTCAAAGGCTAGCTCCCGGCCCCAAAAGGCGCAATATTTGCGCATTTTGGCAAGAACCACTGCCGCGCAACCCGCCATCCTATTCTGTGCAGTTCGTCTGCACCTTTTCTCGCGCGCTATATTGCGCCTCCGGAAATCAAGCGCTAGAGACCACCCTCCCCGATAAGGGGAGGCTATTTTTGACCAGAATAGTCTCTTGGAGAGGTGCCGGAGTGGTTGAACGGGGCGGTCTCGAAAACCGTTGTGCGAGCAATCGTACCGAGGGTTCGAATCCCTCTCTCTCCGCCATTTTCGGCCTCGCGGCGAATTGCTTGGCAATCGCCTCCGGCAGGGCGCGCTGACCGCGCGGCGGCCAGTCGGCCTTGCAGCCGCTCCAAGGTCGGCCACTCCTCCCATTCTCCGCCATTTTTCCGGCTTGACGGGCTCACGCCCAGCGGCTAGAGACCGCGCTCCAATCAACAACCGGGCGACAGAAACCGGGGCGAAAAAGGACACTGAGGCCAAAATAGACGCCTCACGGAGTCGGATATGTACGCAGTCGTGAAGACTGGCGGTAAGCAATACCGCGTTTCCAAAGACGATATTTTGAAGGTTGAGCGCCTGCCCGGCGAGGCTGGCGACGTCATCACGCTGGACGACGTCCTGATGCTGGGTGACGGCGCGGACGTCACCGTTGGCGCGCCGAAAGTCGACGGCGCTTCGGTCGCCGCCGAAATTCTGGAGCAAAAGCGCGACAAGAAGATCATCGTCTTCAAAAAACGCCGCCGCCAGAATTATCGCCGCAAGGCCGGCCACCGTCAGCACCTGACGGTCCTGAAAGTGACGGACATCCTCACCGACGGCGCCAAACCGAAGCCGGCGGCGAAGAAAGCGGCTCCGAAAAAAGAAGAGCCCAAGAAAGACGCTCCCAAAGCTGAAACCAAAAAAGCGGCGGCGGACGCTGATGATCTGAAGCTTCTTTCCGGCGTCGGGCCGGTGTTGGAGCAAAAACTGATTGACGCAGGCGTGACGTCCTTTGCACAGATCGCCGCCTGGGGCCCGAAAGACATTGAAGAGTTCGACGAAAAACTCTCCTTCAAAGGCCGCATTGAGCGCGAAGGCTGGGTTGAGCAGGCGAAGAAACTCGCCAAAGGCGAATAGGAGTTAAGAGATGGCACATAAAAAAGCAGGCGGTTCATCCCGTAACGGACGCGACTCGGCTGGTCGCCGTCTCGGCGTGAAGAAATTCGGCGGCGAAGGCGTCGTCCCGGGCAACATCATCGTGCGCCAGCGCGGCACCAAATATCATCCGGGCGACAATGTCGGCATCGGCAAGGATCACACGCTCTTCGCCCTTTCCGGCGGCAAAGTGTCGTTCGCGCAAAAGCGCGGCGGTAAGAACTTTGTGTCCGTTATTACGGGCGACAACTAACCGCGCCGCATCAATGGCGCTCTGGGCGCCGCTGATTGAAAGTTTCCGAAAAAAGGCGCCAATCCGGCGCCTTTTTTCTTTTGGAGCTTTCGATCCATGACTTTCATCCAGACAAACCGCTTTCTCCTGCGTCCGATCGAGGTCGACGACGCTCCCGTTTTCGCGCGCCTTTGCAATGACGCGCTGATCGCGCGCAACACCGCCCGCATCCCGCATCCTTACACGGTGGAAGACGCCGAGACTTTTTGTCTGGCCATCAGCCGCGCCTTCGCCCTCGGCACCGAATACGCCTTCGCCATCTGCAATGGCGATGAGATCATCGGCTGCTGCGGCGTGATGCGGGTGACGAACGAAGTCTACGACCTCGGCTACTGGGTCGCCGAACATGCTAGAGGCAAGGGCGTCGCCGGCGAAGCGGCGTGCGCCGTCGCCTGTTTCGCGTTTGAACGCCTTGGCGCTGAAACCCTGCTCGCCGGTCACTACACTGACAATCCGGTGTCGGGCCGCGTGCTCGAAAAAACCGGCTTCGCAAAGACGGGCGAGATCCGCAAGCAATTCTCGCTCGGCCGCGGCGGCGAAGCCGATTGCGCGCGCGTCCGCCTCGACAGGGCGGAATTTGCTGCGCCGGCGGGCATCAATTTCGCCTGACCGTTGAGCGCGCCCGCGCGCAAATGCGCGCAAGCGTGGAACAATTGCACAACCTCCTCCCTCTCTTCTTTCCCCGGAGAGGAAACGGCGAAAATGCTGAGCTTGCCGCCTTGCGCCGCCGCTGTTTCGCAAAATTGTTCCACGCGATTTCCTGCTCCTGATGAGATCGGCGCCGCTGTCGCGCCCGTCATCACATGTGATGACGTCACAACCATGCGGCCGCACGCTGCAGGATAGGCCTGACGCGCACCCCCGTGGATAACTATTCACCGAACAATGGTTTAAGCCCCGGTTTTCGCGCGGCCCGGGATTTTCTGCGCTTAACGCTCAACCTTTGCGTGCCGGGATGTTAGCGTCAGCGAAACGGAAAGAGGCCGCCATGACAAGCATCAGCGAATTCATCGTCCGCAAGGACAATCTCGGCGAAGGACGCGTCGAAACCCGCGAAGCCCCAGCGCTCAAAGACGGCGAAGTGCTGGCGAAGGTCGACCGCTTCGCGATCACCGCGAACAACGTCACCTATGGCGTCGTCGGCGAACGCATCGGCTATTGGAAATTCTTTCCGGTCGCTGAAGACGGCGACGGGATCATCCCGGTCTGGGGCTTTGCTGATGTGATCGAGTCAAAACATCCCGCCATCCCCGTGGGCGAGCGGCTATACGGCTATTTTCCCATGGCGAGCCATCTTGTCATGGCGCCAACGAAGGTGACCGATAAACGCCTTTTCGACGGCGCGTCCCATCGGGCGGACTTGCCCCCGGTTTATAATTCATACGCCCGCGTCAAGGCAGAGCCCGGCTATGAAAAGAGCATGGATGATGACCGCATGGCGCTCTTCCCGCTCTACGCCACATCCTATTGCCTTTACGATTTCATGAAGGACAAAAACTGGTTCGGCGCAAAGCAGGTGATCATCCCGAGCGCATCGTCAAAAACCGCTATTGGCTGCGCCTATGCGATCGCAGCTGATCCGAATGCGCCGCGCCTTGTCGGGCTTACCTCCAGGCGCAACAAGGCGTCCGTGGAGAAGCTGAAGCTTTATGCAGACGTGCTGACCTATGACGAGGCGGAAAAAATCGACGCCTCCATCCCTGCTGTTATCATCGATATGTCCGGCAATGGCTATTTGCTCGGCCGCCTGCACAAACATCTCGGCGACAACATGAAATACACCTCCAATGTTGGCGTCACCCATTATGACGCCAACACAATGGGCGCCGATTTCATCCGGGAGCGGAGCGAAATGTTTTTCGCGCCGGGACACATCCAGAAAAGAACCCAGGAATGGGGCCCCGGCGCCTTTGAGAAACAGGCCCACGGATTCTGGAAAGAGGCTGCGCTGAAATCCCGTGACTGGCTGATTATCCGGCGTGAAGACGGGCCCGACGCCGTCAAGCGCGCCTGGGCCGATGTCTATGAAGGCAAGACGCCCGCCGATGCGGCGTGGGTGGTTGGGTTTTAAAACGGGTTCAGCGTGTAGCCTTCTTGTTGCAGAACCGCATGGGCGGTCATGGCGGACGGCGCCATCTCGACGCCGGGCAACAAATCTTCATTGGTGACATGGTAATAGGCGGCGCTTTGACCGCATATAATGACGCGCACGCCCTTTTCCATAAGCGCCGCCAGCATCGGCGCATTAGCGTTCTCGCCGCCGACTGCTTCTTCGTAATGCGCCGCTTTCGTCACGTCATTCACCGCTTTGCCGTGAATAACGAGCGCAAGCTTCATCTTCTTTTCGGGAACGCCGGCGCGCGCATGCATGTTGATGAAACGCGCCGCCGTCTCCAGCCGCCGGTTGCGCGCGCCCGCTTCGCCGGCTTCGCGCACATCGAAGCTCACCTTGAACGCCATGCCTTTGGGGACATCGAAAGTCGCATCAATATCGGCGACCGCCCCATAATCCTCGAACACCGGGCCCGGCGAAAAGGCGTCGCTCTGCGCAAAAGCAGGCGAGATGACAAATTGCAGCGCAATAACGCCAATCCAGTTTTTCATGTGTTTTTTCCTGTTCAAATGGCGCCCGCAAAGCTGGCCGACAAAGACCGCATCGGCTTATAAGAATTGATGGAAGGACTATAGCCTGATGTCAGAACCACTCGTCAAATCCCGCGTAGAAAACGGCGTCGCTGAAATCACCCTCAACCGCGCCGACGCGCTGAATGCATTCACGCCGGACCTCCTGAAGGCGCTGATCGCCGCCGTGAAAGAGGCCGAGGCGCAGGCGCGCGTGATCGTCCTGTCCGGCGCGGGCCGCGCCTTTTCCGCCGGGGTCGATCTGAAAATGCTGCAGGACGCAACTTTCGAAAAGGGCAAAGTCGACAACGTCTTCGACAATATTTCCGTCAAGGCGATCGACGCCCTGCGCCATTGCGCGGCGCCCGTCATCGCCAAGGTGCATGGGTTTTGTTTCACCGGCGCGCTGGAGCTGGCGCTCCACGCCGATTTCATCCTGACGACCGAGAGCACGAAATATGGCGACACGCATGCGAAATGGGGCCTTCGGCCGAGCTGGGGCATGAGCCAGAATCTCGCCCGGGCCGTCGGCGTTCGAAAGGTGCGGGAGCTTTCCTACACCGCCGCCACCTTCACAGGCGCGGAGGCGGCGCAATGGGGTCTCGCCAACGCCGCGTTTGAAGACAAGGAAATGCTGGACGCCGAAACAGCCACACGCGCCGCCGCCATCGCCGAGGCGAGTCCGGGCGCGGTTGCGGCGTATAAGGATCTTTATCGCCTCGCAGAGGAAAACCCGGCGCTGGAAGACGCCCTCGCCGAAGAACAGCGCCGCGACTATCCGGAGATCACCGACACAATGGATCGCCTGAAAGGGTTTGCGCGATGACTGGCGGCGACCGTCCGCGCCTACTCGTCGACATCGTCGCCGACCCGGTCTGTCCCTGGTGCTATGTGGGCCTGAGGTCGTTCATGGCGGCGAAAGACCGGCTGAAGGACGAGTTCATCCTGCTGCCGCGCATTCGCGCCTACCAGCTCAATCCGGACACGCCCGCGCAAGGCGTCGACCGCCAGGCCTATTACGCCAAAAAATTTCCCGACGAGGCGCAGCGCGCCGAGATGATACACCAGCTGAAAGCCGCCGCGCTGGGCGCGGGCTTCACCTTCGACCCATCGAAACCGACGCATCTGCCGAATACGCTGAAAGCCCATCAGATCATCCGTCTCGCCCATTTTGACGGCGCACAGGAGCGCCTCGCGCTGACGCTCTACAGCGCCTATTGGGACGATGACGCCGATATCGGCGATGACGAAACGCTGGCCGCGCTGGCCGAAAAGGCCGGTCTCGATCCGGAGAACGCCCGGCAGGACCTCAAAAACCCCAAGAGCATCGCCGAAATCAAATCCGAGGCCGAGGCGTTCCGCCAGGCGGGCGTCACCGGCGTGCCCACCTTCATCGTGAACGAGCGCACCGGCTTCGCCGGCGCCCAGCCGCCCACACGGCTGGCGGACACGCTGCGCGAGGCGGCGAACGTTACGCGGGTTCAGTAAATTTTCCGCCGCCGTTTTTGCTGTAGGGCGCGGCATGAGTTTCGCTTATACTAGGCTCATGAAACATCTATTTTTCGGTTTTATCGCATCCTGCGCCGCCCTCGCTTTCTCCGCCCCGGCGGTTGCGGAGATCACCGTCGACAATGCCGACGCGCTCGAAAAAGCGGTGAGGAAAGCGCGCAAGGGCGAGACGATCGTTATCGCGTCCGGCCGCTACGACCTGACCGATCTGAAAATTCCGCGGGACATGACTTTTGAAGGCCAGGGCGACGTTATTTTCTACACAACCCGGCCCACAGAAAAAGGCATTTTGAATCCGCTCTGGGACGCGTCGCTCCGTGTAGAGAATATCCGCTTTGAAGGCGCCCGGGCGCCGGACTTTAACGGCGCCGGTATCCGCCATGACGGCATGAACCTTACCGTCGTAAACTGCATCTTCGATTCCAATGAGGACGGCATCCTTGCGACCGGCCAGGACGAAGGCGTCGTCACGATTACCGGTTCGGCATTCATCAATAACGGCTATGGCGACGGCTATTCCCACGGGATTTACATGGCCAGCGGTCACACGCTGACGGTCACCGCAAGCCGCTTCACCGGCACACGCATCGGCCATCATGTGAAGTCGCTCGCCGCCGTCACCAAAATCACCGGCTCAAGCTTTGACGACGCAGACGGCAAGACGAGTTATTCAATCGACGCTTCGCGCGGCGGCGCAGTGACGATCACCGGCAACAGCTTTATTCATGCGGCCGACGGCGATAATTCAACCCTGATCAATTACGATCAGACACGCGGCGGCGATGCGGATGCGCTTGTCATCACCGGCAACAAGATTCTCAACCGCAATCAGAATGGCCGCCTCCTGCGCAACGGAACGGAACTCACACCCGTCATCGACGGCAATGAGATCACAAATGAAGCGGGTGGACGGCTTGTCCTAAACTGAGAAAGGCGCGCGGTTAGCGCTTTATCACGTTGCTATAACATCCAAATTTTGCGCTGAAGCGCACTCTGCGCAGCCTTGACGACTTGCCGTAGCTGTATTCTAAATTTCATCTTGCGACTTTGTTTTGCCCGAGCTTTACGACCCCGCCCCTTACCGGGCTTACTGGCCGAGTTAAGATCCCAAGACATGGTTGCCTACAAAGACCTTCTTCTGCGGTTATGCGGAGGAAGACGACGCCATGAATAGGAGATCGAACAATGGCTACAGGCGCTGTTAAATGGTTCAACGCCACGAAAGGATACGGATTTATCGCCCCCGATGACGGCGGCAAGGACGTATTCGTGCATATTTCCGCGGTAAAAGAAGCAGGCATGCCCGATTTGCAGGAAGGACAAAAAGTGTCCTACGAACTGGTCGATCAGCGCGGAAAAACTTCCGCCGGGAATCTGAAAGCGATTTAAGCCAGACACACCGCACAAGATGAATAAACCGCCGCGGACACCGCCGTCCGCGGCGGTTTTCTTTTGCGGGAATGGCGGGCCTGGCAATTTCAATCCGTCTACGGAGGCCCGCGCCTTTTTCGTCGGCGCACGCATCCAGCAGCAAACACCAATCCACAATCAGGATAAGGCAGGACAAAGCAGGACAAGGCGACCGGCAGAGGGCCGTAATCAGATGATGCGGGAGAATGGCGGTCCCTAGAGGATTCGAACCTCTGGCCTCTGCCTTCGGAGGGCAGCGCTCTATCCAGCTGAGCTAAGGGACCCGCTTTTGAGGTCCCGGGGTGTACGCGATTGGGCCCTCCTGAGCAAGCGGCCCGCCATAAGCGCGGGGCGCCCTGATTTCGCCCCCTTGAAGGCATATGCTCCAGATGCGAGATAGGACCGGCGCCCCGCCATCGCGCCTCCCGCATGGAACCGAAAAGGCGAGTTATATGAACCATTTCAAGACAGCGGCCATTGGGCTCTCGATTTTCACGGCGCTTTCCGGCGCGGCCCCCGCCCTCGCGCAAGCACAGCCCTTGCCGGCGGAGCCAGTCGTCGCCGCCGCGGAAACCGCAACCCCTGCCATGTGGCGCGTCGCGGATGAGGATTCCGAATTCATCCTCCTGGGCACGTTTCACATCCTGCCGCCCTCGCTGCAATGGCGGAACGACGATTTGTCCGAAGCGTTCGACAACGCCGAGACCATCTATTTCGAAGTGGATGCGACCGCCGCTGACGCCCAGGCGAAAACGCTCAATACGGTCATGACCCAGGGCTTCAATCCGAAGGATGTCACGCTCGCATCGATGCTCGACCGTGCGGATGCGCAAAAACTCCAGGAGATCGCCGCCGAGTTGAAACTGCCATACGCCGCCATCGACACCATGCGGCCGTGGAACGCGTTTTTGACGTTGAGCGTTCAGTTCATCATCAATCAGGGGTTTCAGCCCGGCGCCGGGGTCGACCATGTGCTCCTCGCCGACGCCAAGGCCGCCGGCAAGGATGTGCGGTTTTTCGAAACCATTGAAGAGCAACTGGCGTTTTTCACCGGCCTGTCGCCGGAAGTGGAGAAAGACCTTCTCGTCATCACTATCCGCGACTGGGACAAGCAGGCGGACGCCTTTGACGAACTCTTCACCGCCTGGGCGACAGGCGACACTGATCTGATCGACGTCAATATGAATGAAGATATGCGCGAACAAGCGCCGGAAGTTTATCAGCGCCTGATTGTCGACCGAAACGCCGCCTGGGCGGAAATGCTCGACGCGGAGCTGAAAGAACAAAGCGGCAAGGTGATGGTCGCCGTTGGCGCCGCGCATCTTGTGGGCGGAGAATTTTCTGTGCCCGCGCTTTTGAAAGCCAAGGGCTATGAGGTTTCGCGTTATGGCGTTGAAGACGCGCCGGAAGCTGCGAACGATAACTAGGCAAAGGTGTCAAAACACCTTTGTGAGGTTCGGATTTGCGCGCCGTTTCCACGACTCTGTGTCAACGAGCGTAGAGCGGTAGACATGCAGCTTTGAACAGCCGCGTATGCTCTTCATGGACGCCTTGATCGTCTCTGACAGCGGCTTCGGGATCCATGGGCTCAAGGTAATTCTTTCGATTGTCTCCAGCCCGATTTCGATGGGCTGCGCTTCGATCTCGTCATCGCAGACATGGATGATCCGGTATTCTTTTTCATCGCGATAGGGCCAGCGCTTGACGAAAGGAAGCTCCGAAACCGCAAAAGGCTTGCGGCCCGGCGTGTTCAGCTTCTTGTACTGAACATTTCTGAAAATGAGCCCGTTGCAATCCGCGAGATACTCCTCAAGGGTTTCTTTCCTGAACTGAATGCAGACGCCTTCCGGGCCATGCGCAAAGACGCGCCAGTGGTGATAGGTTTCGGGCGCTTCGGCGAAACACAACGCAAGCACCGATCCGGCGCCAGACCGTCGCCGGTACTGGCTCAGAAAATAGGCGTCGTTGCGATCATCCCACTTGTCGGGACTGAGCAGCGTCAGGCAGCGGTTTTGCAATATATGAAGCGCTGACGAAAGGGTCGTGTATCGGCGAAGGCCTGCCTCCACGCGCTAAACGTCCAGCGCCGCTGACAGGGCGTTTTCCTGAATGAACTCCCGGCGCGGCTCGACGATATCGCCCATAAGGCGCGAGAAGATGTCGTCGGCGTCATCGGCCTCCTTCACCTTCACCTGCAAGAGAACGCGCGCATTTTCATCGAGCGTTGTCTCCCAGAGCTGATCCGGGTTCATTTCGCCGAGACCCTTGTAGCGCTGCATCTTGACTCCCGCCTCGCCTGCGGCGCGGACCGCGCGGAGAAGACTGTTAGGCCCGGTGACGCGCACCCGCTGATCCTTGCGCGCCCAAGTCGCCGGCTTGTCGAACGCATCCGCAAGCCCTTCCATGCCGGCCTGCACTTTCTTGGCGTCAGCGGAAAGCAGCAGGTCGCGAGGCAGCGCATGGGTCTCTTTGACGCCGCGCAATTCACGCTCGAACACATAGCCGCCCTCGCCGTCCGGCGCGCCTTTCCAGCCGCGCTCGAACTCATCGGCGACCATGTCGAGCCGCGCCGCCACCTTGTCCGCCCGCGTCTGCGCCTCCGGCCCGTCGGGCGCTTCCGACAAGGCCCGGGCGAGCGCCGCCTGCACGATCAGGTCGCGATTAAACCGATGCGGAAATTCATCAATGGAGTCGCGCACCTTGCGCGCGCGCGCCACCAGATCGGCGAGATCCGGCCCGGCGATGGTCTCGCCGCCTTCAAGCATCAGCGACGCCTCAACGATGCCTTCCGCGAAAAGGTGGTCGTTGAGCGATTTATCATCGAGGAGATATTGCTCCGACTTGCCGCGCGCGACCTTGTAGAGCGGCGGCTGGGCGATGAACAAATGCCCGCGGCGGATGAGCTCGGGCATCTGCCGGAAGAAGAACGTCAACAGCAGCGTCCGGATATGGGCGCCGTCAACGTCGGCGTCGGTCATGATGACGATCTTGTGGTAGCGCAGCTTGTCCGGGTTGAAATCGTCGCGGCCGATGCCCGTGCCAAGCGCCGTGATGAGCGTGCCGATTTCCTGGCTCGACAGCATCTTGTCAAAGCGCGCGCGCTCGACATTCAAGATCTTGCCACGCAAGGGCAGCACCGCCTGGTTCTCGCGGTTGCGCGCCTGTTTGGCGGAGCCGCCGGCGGAATCGCCCTCGACGATGAAAAGTTCGGACTTGGCCGGATCGCGCTCCTGACAATCGGCGAGCTTGCCCGGCAGCGAAGCGACGTCGAGCGCGGATTTGCGCCGCGTCAGTTCGCGCGCCTTGCGCGCAGCTTCGCGCGCGGCCGCCGCTTCGGCGATCTTCTGGACAACGCGCTTCGCCTCAGCCGGGTTTTCCTCGAACCATTCGCTGAGTTTTTCGTTGACGGCGCTCTCCACAACGGGACGCACTTCCGAGGAAACAAGCTTGTCTTTCGTCTGCGAAGAAAATTTCGGATCAGGGACTTTCACCGACAGAACACAGGTGAGGCCTTCGCGCGCATCGTCGCCGGTCAAGGTCACTTTTTCCTTTTTGGCGATGCCGGAGCTTTGCGAATAGTTGTTGATGATGCGCGTCAGCGCCGCGCGGAAACCGGCCAAGTGCGTGCCGCCGTCGCGCTGCGGGATGTTGTTCGTGAAACACAGCACCTTTTCGTGGTAGCTGTCATTCCACCACATGGCGACTTCGACGGCGAGCCCGTCTTTTTCAACGGAAAATGAGATCGGCTTGTCGACGAGAGGAGACTTTGCGTCGTCAAGATAGCGCACAAAGGCCTCGAGACCGCCTTCATACATCATCTCTTCGGTGCGCGTTTCCACATGGCGCTTGTCGATGAGCCTGATGGAAACGCCGGAGTTCAAGAACGCCAGTTCGCGCAGGCGATGTTCGAGCGTGTCGAAATCGAATTCAATGCCGGTGAAGATCGTGTCCGACGGCATGAACGTCACTTCCGTGCCGGTCTTGATGGCGTCCCCGACGATCTCAAGATCGCCTTCCGGCTCGCCCATCTTGAAGCGCATGAAATGTTCTTTGCCGTTGCGGCGAATTCTGAGGTCGAGATATTCAGACAAGGCGTTCACCACCGACACGCCAACGCCGTGAAGTCCGCCCGAGACCTTGTAGGAATTCTGATCGAACTTCCCGCCGGCATGCAGCTGGGTCATGATGACCTGCGCGGCGGAAACGCCTTCTTCCTCGTGAATATCGGTTGGAATGCCACGGCCATTGTCGGTCACGGTGACAGAACCGTTTTCATTGAGGATCACCTCAACCGTGTCGCAATAGCCGGCGAGCGCTTCGTCAATG
The DNA here is from genome assembly GCF_041986965.1 of Hyphococcus sp. Taxonomy (GTDB): domain Bacteria; phylum Pseudomonadota; class Alphaproteobacteria; order Caulobacterales; family Parvularculaceae; genus Hyphococcus. The sequence continues at coordinate 139,066 of NZ_JBHIXB010000001.1, forward strand.
GCGTTGTCGACCACCTCATAGACCATGTGATGCAGGCCCGATCCGTCATCGGTGTCGCCGATATACATGCCCGGCCGCTTGCGCACAGCGTCGAGGCCTTTGAGCACCTTGATGGATTGGGCGCCGTACTCTTCATTCGGCGCGGCGTTGTTCGCCATGGTCTTTTCTTTCTTTTTTACGTCAATTGGGTTTCATGAACCGCGCCATCCGACACGTCGAAATGCTGGGCGCGCGCGCCCCAGGCTTCAAACAGGGACCGGTCTGTCCCGGTCATGAACGCCTGGAAGCCGAGATCGTCGAGAATGGAAAAAAGCGCTGCGCGTCTTCCCTCGTCGAGATGCGCGGCGATTTCGTCCAGTAATAATATAAGCGGCGCATTCGGATCTGAAAGGCTCAAGGCCCGCGCATTGGCGAGAACGAGGCCGATCAGCAGCGCCTTTTGCTCGCCTGTGGAGCAAAGCCGCGCGGCCCGGCCCTTGGCGCGATGGGTGACCAGAAGATCGCTGCGATGGGGACCGGACAGGGCCCGTCCCGCTTCTGCGTCGCGGCGCCGGCGGGCACGCAGATTGTCGGCGAAGTCCCGCTCAACATCTTCGCGCGGCGCCGATTGCAGCGCGGTTTCAAGTTCGCCCTCAAGCGCCAGATCGGCGTCGGGGAATACGCTGTCATCGGACGTCACTTCCGCCGCCTCAAGCCGGGACACCATAGCCCGGCGCGCGGCGGCGATGGCCGCGCCCGCTTCGGCCATCTGGCTTTCCACGGCAGCCAGCCATTCCTCGTCGCGGCCGCCATCCTCCAGCAGTCTTTGACGCTGGCGCATGGCCTGCTCATAGGCGCTCGAACGGCGGCCATGCGCCGGATCATGGGCGAGCGTCATGCGATCGAGAAATTTGCGCCGGTCGCCTGCGCCTTCCATGAACAGACGATCCTGCGCCGGCGTCAGCCACATAAACCGCAGATGGTCGGCAAAGGCGCCGGGACCCGAGGCGTCGCGATCATCAATGCGGCAGACCCGCCGCGCCGGATTGGATGCGGCGGCGCCGACGCCGAAACGCCGTTCGTCTTCGCCGTCATCGACGCGCGCGGAAACCGCCCAGCCGCCGTCACCGTCTAGGCGCGGCAATTCGTCAAGGCGCGCGCCGCGCACGCCGCGGCCCGGACCGATCAGCGAAATCGCTTCGAGAATGTTGGTCTTGCCCGCGCCATTGGCGCCGGAGATCGCGGCCGGCCGCCCGTCAAAAGAAATGTCGGCGCGGGCGTAAGAACGGAAATTGGTCACGGTCAGTCGCGTGATGCGCGCGCGTTTCGCCGCCGCCGCATCCTGCTGCGTTTCGCTATCCCATTTTCTGGCGACCGCTTCGCTCAAGATCAGACCCTTAGCGGCATCAGGACGTAAAGCGCGTTCTCGTCCTCTTCATCGAGGATAACGGTGGGCGAGGACGGATCGGCGAGCTTGAATGTCGCCGTTTCACCATCGACCTGTTGCGCAACATCAAGGAGATAACGCGCATTGAAACCGATCTCCAACGGATCGCCGCCATAGTCGACGGAAAGCTCCTCAAGCGCGGAGCCCGCCTCCGGATTGTTGACGGTAAGCCGCAGCCGGTCCGCCTCAAGGGCCAGCTTCACCGAGCGCGTGCGGTCCGCCGAGACCGTCGAAACACGGTCGACAGCCTGCGAGAAATCCTTGGTCTCTACGCGTAGGACATTGGCGTTGCCTTTTGGAATGACGCGTTCGTAATCGGGGAACGATCCGTCGATCAGCTTTGACGTCAGATACCCGGCGCCGAACCCGAAACGAATTTTCGCCGGCGACACCGCGATCTCGACATTTTCCTCAGCATCTTCAAGAAGCCGCCCGAGCTCGGCGATCGCCTTGCGCGGCACGATAACGCCGGGCATCGATGCAGCGCCGTCCGGCAACGGCGCATCGATGCGCGCAAGACGGTGGCCGTCGGTCGCCGCGGCGCGCAGCGCCGGCGCGTCGCCGTCATGGGCGTGCAAATAGACGCCGTTGAGATAATAGCGCGTTTCTTCCTGCGACATGGCGAACCGCGCCTTGCCGAGAAGGCGGCGCAGATCGGCGGTCGGCATGGAGAACCGTGTTTCCAGATCGTCAGTTGAAAGGCTCGGAAAATCATCTTCGGGCAAAATAGCGAGCGCAAACTGGGAACGCCCCGACGAAACCTGAAGGCGGCCCTCATCGCCGGAAAGCTCAAGCCGCACCTGCGCGCCGTCAGGCAGGCGCTTGACGATCTCAAACAACGTCAGCGCCGACACCGTGGTCGCGCCCTTGCCGGCGACATCCGCCGGCGCCTCTTCGGAGATTTCGATATCGAGATCGGTTGCGGTGAGCGTGAGCGCGCCGCCCTGCGCCTGCAACAGCACATTGGACAAAATCGGGATCGTGTTCCGCCGCTCCACAACGCTTTGCACATGCCCCAGCGCCTTGGACAGGGCCGACCGTTCAATCGTAACTTTCATATGCGGAATGCTCTCTCGAAAATGCTGCCTGCAAAATGCCGCCAAGCGGCGTGGATATCCGCCGAATAAACCGGCCCGGAAACGCCGTTCGGAAGGCCCTCCGCTCCGGCGCTTCAGCGCCAGCGAAAAGGGGCGTGAAAACAGCGAATCGAAAGGCGAAAAACCCTTTGCCAGTATAGCCGAAACAGCCCTTAAAAAGCTAGCGCCGGCGCGTATTTCACACGCCGGCGCGGTCTTTCCACAGGACTGTTTTTATGTGCTTTTTCGGCCCGGAAATCCGAGCCCGAAATCAGCCCTCAAGCGCCTCGCGAATTCGCTTCACGCCGTCCTGAAACGCCTTGTCGCGCTCGATCAGCGCCTGGGCGCGGCGATAGGACGACATCACCGTCGTATGATCGCGTTTCAGCGCCTTGCCAATGCGCGGAAAGGACTCCTTGAGGACCTCGCGCGCGCACCAGACCACCGCATGACGGGCGCGGACAATGCGCTGCGGCTGGGACCGGCCGGTCATGTCCTCGAGCTTCAGGCCGAACGCCTCAGCCCCGGCGGCGATGGCGTCGTCGACGGTGGCCGCCCGGCGGCGGTCGTCCAGACGCGATTTAAGGACCGATTTCGCCTCATCAAGATCGACCACAACCTCTTCCGACCCGTACATCAAAAGGAGCTGATTGAGGGCGCCAATGGTTTCACGCGTCGACTGGGTGAAAGTGCGGGCGATATAGGCGAGCGCTTCATCGGAGATGCGGCAGGCGGCCGGGCTTTGTTCAACGCGCTTTTTCAGAACGGCGAGGCGCAGCGCCTCATCACCAGGATGGATCGGGGCGCAAATGCCGCCCGCAAGACGGTCAGCAAGACGCTGGTTAAGACCCGCCTCCGCCAGTTTCGCAGGCGGAAGCTCGCCTGCAATGACTACCTGTTTGCCGCTGTCGAGCGCTGCGTCGATCACGATAAGTAACTCCTCCTGTGTGCGATTTTTACCGTTCAAGAAATGAATGTCGTCAAAGCCGAGAAAGCCGAAAGACAAAAGCGCCTTGTGGAGCGCGGCGGTCGAGTTGGACCAGACCGCGCTGACGCAGGCGTTGGAAAGATTGTTGTAGGTCACATAACCCGCCTCACCGCGGCTTTGATCCTGCGACCAGGCATGCGCAATCGCCTGCAGAAGGTGGGTCTTGCCGACGCCCGAGGGACCGTAAAAGTAAATCAGCTCCCGCGCGCGCCCTTCCGACAACGCTTCCTGCGCCGCCGCCCAGGCGATGCGGTTGGATGCATGAACCGCGAACGCATCGAATGTCCGGCGCGGATCGAGGCCCGTTGCGAGCCCTTCGAAAGACGCCGTTTCTTTTCCATCTTTCTGGCGCGCTCTCACCGCAGGCGTCGCCGCTTCCGGCGCGGCGGCGCGGCGCTCTTCCTGAGCGTCGATACGCGCCGCATATTCGCTGAGTTTGGTTTTAAGAACCGTCAGACGCATCTTTTGAAACGGCCCAACTTCCTTGCGCCAGGTCTCTTCAAGCACTGGAAAGAACCGGTGGTCGAGCATGTCCCGCTTTGCTTCAGACCCCGTCGACAGCGTCACGCACTCATCATTGTAATCTTCCAGCCCAAGGTCCTTGAACCAGGATACATATTTCGCATCGCCAACGCGCACGCGCAGCGCAGCGTGATAACGCTTAAACAACTCTGACTGATTTTCCCGCCCGCTCATTTCTTTTTCGTTGTCCATTTTGAAGCCGCCCGAAATTTAAGGTCAAATTCCCCCATTGCGCGGACCACCCCCTGCTCCGCGCAAAGTTTTCGATTTAACGATGTTGTCAGAAAGTCGGCCAAAGGGCCGACGCGTAATGTCGGGTTAACTGAGAAGACCCGCGGCGTCCATAATCTTATTAGCAATAAACAGGTATGGAAGAGTTTCGCCGCTTTTCATTTTTATGTCCCCGACTTTTAAAGTCAAAAGCGTGCCTACGCGGCAGCCGTTGTGAGAGAGAGAAAACGGCCGACCAAAAACACCGAACAAACTGTAACTGATGGCGCGGTAATTCGTCCGCACGCGTCATAATTGACAAAACACAGTGTAGTTAATCTTAAGGATGAGCGTCAAGCTTTGATTCGCCCCTACGGTGTTTTTTATGTCGTTTTTTTTACGCTGACTTTATTGCAAAACATCAACAAAAATCACGCTTACAGCAAAAACAAATCGTTACGCTACGAAGCCTACATTATAAGCGAGCGCGCAATCAATGCATGAGCATGTTGTGCGCGTCTGCCTTAAATTTACATTAGAAAAAACAAAAACGCGTTCGCAAGATTTTACGAACGCGCTTCGAAACTAAAATTGAAAAAAACGATAATCGGTTATGCAGCGAGCGATTTAATGCGCGAAGAAAGACGCGACAATTTGCGAGCAACCGTCTTCGAATGAAAGACGCCTTTGTTCACAGCGCGATGCAATTCAGGTTGCGCATCCTTGAACGCACTTTCCGCAGCCGCTTTGTCGCCGGAGGAAATCGCTTCCTCGACTTTGCGCAGGAATGTGCGCACACGTGAACGGCGGGATTTATTCACTGCCGTGCGGCGCGCAATCTTGCGGACCATTTTTTTCGCCGACGATGTATTAGCCATGTTTCGTCACTCAATCTGGAGGTCAATCTTTTAGCGCTTTCATTGTCTCAATGTCGGCGCGAGCGGCGGTCTATAGACCCCGGGGCGGAGGCCGTCAACAGCGGAAAGAGCCTTATTTTTCGCGAATATTAACGCTGACAAGACGGGCAGAAAAAGGTCGACCTTCCGCCCTGCACCATACGGCGGATCGGTTTGTCGCAGCGGCGACAATTTTCACCTTCCCGGTCATAAACGTCAAAGCGGTGCTGAAAATAGCCGAGCGCCCCGTCCGCCGCCGCAAAATCCCTGAGGCTGGAGCCGCCCGCCTCTATCGCCTCCCGCAAAACGGCGATTATCTCGCCATAGAGCCGGTCTGAGCGCTTTCCGGCGACCGATGCGGCTTTGCGGCGGGGGGAAACGCCCGCCCGGTAGAGCGCTTCGCAGACATAGATATTGCCCAGTCCCGCGACGACCCCCTGATCAAGAAGCGCGGCCTTGATAGGGGCGCCCTTGCCGGAAAGCGCTTCTTTCAGCGTTGCCGCCGAAAAGCTGTTGCCGAGCGGCTCGGGACCCATTGCCTTGAAATGACGACAAGTCTCCAGCCCGTCCGGCGCGGCGATATCCATAAACCCGAACCGGCGCGGATCATTATAGGTGATCCGGGCGGGCCTGGGCCCGGTCATCTCAAAAACCACATGGTCATGTTTGGGATCACATTCCTGCGCCAGGGCGAAAACGCCCGGACGGGACCGGTCCGCCTCCTCAATGGTGAAACGCCCCGACATGCCAAGATGCATGATCAGACTTTCGCCCGAAGACAGCCGCGCGATCAGATATTTGCCCCGGCGGTCAAGGCTTTCGACCCTGCGCCCTTCAAGCCGCTCCGCAAACCCCTCCGGCAGGGGGAAACGCAAATCCGGACGGCGCGCCTCCACGCGCTCAAAGACAGCCCCCTCCATCACCGGCTGGAGGCCGCGGCGAACCGTTTCGACTTCGGGTAATTCAGGCATGAACAGCGTCAGCGCCAAGAGGTTAAAAACAGGGCGAATTTTTTGAAAACCGCCGCCAATACCTAAACCTGTGGAGCGCCAATTCCCATAGAAAAACGCCCCCGCGGAGACCGCAGGGGCGTTAAAAACACACGCAAAAAGCTTTGCGTTAGTCGTCTTTGTTGGCGCCTTTGAGCGCAGCGCCGAGAATGTCGCCGAGCGATGCGCCGGAATCCGCAGATCCGAACTGCTCCACGGCCTGTTTTTCTTCCGCCACTTCGCGCGCCTTGATGGAGACGTTGATGCGGCGCGTCTTGGAGTCGATCGACGTGACGCGCGCATCGATCTTGTCGCCGACGGCGAAACGCTCAGGGCGCTGCTCGGAGCGGTCTTTCGACAGATCCGACTTGCGGATGAAGGCTTTCGGGCCTTCGTCGGCGCCAATCTGAACCTCAATGCCGCCGCTTTCGATGGCGGTGACGGTGCAAGTGACGTCAGAGCCGCGGGAAATGTCGCCAATGGCGTCCATGGGATCGGAGCCGACCTGTTTGACGCCAAGCGAAATGCGCTCTTTTTCCGGATCAACATCGAGAACCTTGGCCTGAATGACCTGGCCTTTCTGATAATCCTTGATCGCTTCTTCGCCCTGACGGTTCCAGTCGAGATCGGAAAGGTGGACCATACCGTCCATCTCTTCATTGAGACCGACGAACAGACCGAATTCGGTGATGTTCTTGATCTCGCCCTCGATCATGGAGCCGATCGGATGCTCTTCCGCGAAGCGCTCCCACGGATTGTCGGCGCACTGTTTCAGGCCAAGCGAAATGCGGCGTTTCTGTTCGTCGACTTCGAGCACCATCACTTCGACTTCCTGAGAAGTGGAAACGATCTTGCCCGGATGGACGTTCTTCTTCACCCAGCTCATTTCAGAGACGTGGACGAGGCCTTCGATGCCGTCTTCCAGCTCAACAAACGCGCCGTAGTCGGTGATGTTCGTGACTTTGCCGGAGAACTTGGCGCCGACCGGATATTTCGCCGCCACGCCTTCCCACGGATCAGGCGTAAGCTGCTTGATGCCGAGTGAAATACGGTGCGTTTCCGGATTGATCTTGATGATCTTGACGCGAACGGTGTCATTGACGCCGAGCACTTCCGACGGATGATTGACGCGCGACCAGGACATGTCGGTGACATGGAGAAGACCATCAACGCCTGGCGCCAGCTCAACGAAGGCGCCGTATTCGGTGATGTTCTTCACTACGCCTTCGCGCTCATCCCCCTCGTTCAGTTCCTTGACGACTTCCTGACGCTGTTCGGCGCGATCTTCTTCAAGAATGGCGCGGCGCGAAACAACGATATTGCCGCGGCGCTTGTCCATTTTCAAAATGCGGAAAGGCTGCGGAATGTTCATCAACGGGCCGGCGTCGCGCACGGGGCGAATGTCGACCTGTGAACCGGGAAGGAACGCAACGGCGCCGCCGAGATCGACCGTGAAGCCGCCTTTGACGCGGTTGAAGATTTCGCCGTCGACGCGTTCGTTCTTTTCGAACGTTTTCTCGAGGCGGTCCCAGGCTTCCTCGCGGCGCGCTTTTTCGCGGCTGATCACCGCTTCGCCGTTTGCGTTTTCAACGCGTTCGACAAAGACTTCGACGGTGTCGCCGACGCTGAGATCAGCGGGCTTGCCAGGCTGGGAAAATTCTTTGAGAGGCACGCGGCCTTCGGTTTTCAAACCAACATCGATGACGGCGACGTCTTTTTCGATGGCGGTGATTTTGCCTTGAACGACCGTTTCTTCAAAATCCTGACGGCCAACAAGGGAGGCTTCGAGCATTTCCGCGAAATCGTCGCGGGTCGGGTTAAGGGTTTCAGACACGAGTGTCACTTATCTCCAGGTTTCAGCTTTAAGTGCCAACCGGTTTATCCGGCGGTCTTTCCGGAGGGTTGGCCCCGCCGGACAATTGAGCCGAGTTAAAGTTATGACGGCGCTCATTCCGGATAGACGGACACAAAAACACGTTTTCTGATGTGGATCGGCGAAGGGCTGAAACTCAGCCGCAGCGCCGGAAAACGCCGTCAATCACGCGGCGCGCCGCCGCGAAGGCCGCGTCTATAGACAAATGAGTCGTGTCTAGCAACTCCGCATCGTCCGCCGCCGCCATGGGCGCGTCGTCGCGGGCGGCGTCCCTCGCGTCACGCTCCAGAAGATCCTGATATATCTCGGTTTCTTCCAGCCCCGGACGGGCCGGAGCCAGCTCCAGCCAGCGCCGGTGGGCGCGCACTTCCGGGCTCGCCGTGACAAAGAACTTCACGGTCGCGTCCGGACAGACCACGGTGCCAATATCCCGGCCGTCCAAAACCGCGCCCTTGGCCCCTTTCGGCGGCTTGCGGGCGAAGCGGCGCTGAAAGTCGAGGAGCGCCGCACGGACCTCTGGATTGGCAGCGACCACGCTCGCCGCGGCCCCCACTTCCTTGGTGCGGATATCAACGCCGGCGATCTTGTCGATGGCGTAGCCCTCGGCCGCCGCCGCAGCGATGGCGGGATCGGCCGGATCGCCGCCCTCATGCAAAACCAGCCAGGCGACACCGCGATAAAGCGTGCCCGTATCGAGATAGGCCAGTCCGTAATGATCGGAGATAAGGCGCGCCAAGGTGCCTTTGCCGGATGCGGCGGGCCCGTCGAGCGCGATCACAATAGAAGGGGTCCCGGATACATGGTCCATGGGGAGGTCACTTATGCGTATGCGCGCGCCCAAGGCAAGGCGCCAAATCAGAACAGGCCGTCACACCGCGCCCATATCTCCGCCGAGCGACATCATGAGGCCAAAAAATTCCGGAAAGCTGGTCGCGATCATCGAAGCGTCATCAATTTCCACGGGTTTTTCGCTCGCCAGCCCGGCGACAAGAAAGCTCATCGCGATGCGATGATCATGATGGGTCTTGATCAGCGCCCCACCCTTCAAGCCGCCCTTCGGCCCTGAGCCTTTTCCGCGCACGCGCAGCCAATCAGGCCCGCTTGCGGCGTCGCCGCCAATCGCCGCCAGCCCCGCTTCGACACAAGCGATGCGATCACTTTCCTTGACCCGCAATTCGCCGAGCCCGCGCATCATGGTCTCCCCATGCGCATGGGCCGCAACGATCGCGAGGATCGGATATTCGTCAATCATGGAAGGCGCGCGCGACGCGGGAACTTCAACGCCATGGAGCAGCGAATGGCGCGCGCGAATATCCGCCACCGGTTCACCATTTTCATCGCGCTCATTTTCAAAGGAGATATCCGCGCCCATCTCCTTCAATGTCTCATAAAAGCCGATACGCAGCGGATTGATGAGAACGCCCTTCACCGTGACGTCAGAGCCTTCGGTAATCAGGGCCGCCGCAATCGGGAACGCCGCCGAAGACGGATCGCCCGGAACCGCCACGTCGCAGGCGTTAAGGGGTTGTCCGCCTGCGACTTCGATGAACCGCCCGCCCTCGCCATCCGGCGTCATGGAAAGCGACGCACCGAAGGCCGCCAGCATCCGTTCCGTATGGTCGCGGCAAAGCTCCGGCTCATGCACCCGGGTGACGCCGTCAGCCCCAAGCGCCGCCAGCAAAATCGCCGACTTCACCTGCGCGGACGGGGTCGCCAACTTCACATTAATGGCTTTCAGGTCCTCGCATGCCTCAAGGTCCACAGGCAGGCGCCCATCGCGGTCCGTCGCCTCCACCCCCATCATGCGCAGGGGTTCCAGAACACGGCCCATGGGCCGCGAGCGCAAGGAAACATCGCCCTCGAAAGACGTCGCCACATGCGCCCCGGCCGCAGCGCCCATGATGAGCCGCACGCCGGTCCCCGAATTGCCGAAATAAAGCGGCCTTGTCGGCGCGGCCCAAGCCGCGCCCTCAACGCGCCAGATCGCCCCGCTGGAACTCCGGTCCCGCTCCACGCCAACGCCAAGCGCACGCATGGCCGCCGCCGTCCGCAAGACGTCATCCGCCTCAAGAAGGCCGGTAATCCGGGTCTCGCCTCTCGCCAGCGCGCCGAGGATCAAGGCGCGGTGCGAAATGGACTTGTCCCCCGGCGCTGTCACGACGCCGGTTAGCGGCCCCGTTCGGCGGGCGTCAGCGCGTCCAGATGGGGCGCGCCGCCAGCGCGCCTTCGTCGCATTCATGAAGCTCAGTTCTCCTTGAAGCCCTCTCGCCGGGCGCAATCCTTTTGACAGCCGCCCCCGCCCGTGGCAACAGGTCCGCTTTCATCACAGATTTCCCCACGGACGGCACTATACATGACGAAACCAGAACTCGGCGTTAAGCGCGATTGTCCCGAATGTGGCGCCCGCTTTTACGACCTCAACAAAGAACCCGCGCATTGCCCAAAATGCGACCATGAGTTCATTCCCGAAGCGCTTTTGAAACCGCGCCGCGCGCGCAAGGAAGATGAAGAGCAAACGACGGAGGAGACCAAAACCTCCGAAAAGGAAACAACGCTCGAAAAAGCCGAAAAAGAAAAACGCGCGCCCAAATCAAATCGCCGTCCGGCCCTTGATGAAGACAAGGATGACGAGGACGACGATGATGATGATGAACTGGCGGGCATCGCAGATATCGGCGTCGACCTCGACGACGATGACGACGAGGAGGACAATAGCGGTCTCCTCGACGACGATGACGATGACGACGTAACCGGCATCGTGAAAAAAGGCGGCGAAAGCGACGACTAGCCGGACGCGGCGCACTCGAAAAATCGTCTTGCATCAACGCAGCGGCGTCGCTAGGTTCCGCTGCTCACGCGCCCGGCAGGGGAGTGTGAAAACCGAGGGGCGCGCCCCAATCGCGCCCGGAATGGATCGGGGCTATAGCTCAGTTGGGAGAGCGCTTGCATGGCATGCAAGAGGTCGTCGGTTCGATTCCGACTAGCTCCACCATTTCCCTTAATATCAAACAGTCTTTCTGATTTTAGCCAGCGCTTACGACGTGCACGACGCCGGGGTCGTGCAAAGCTGTACACGCACAGAGCGACGCGGCCAGCGCGACGCCGTGCTTTCAAAATTGATCGGCGGGATGACCATTTTCGATATCGCAGAGCTGTAAGAGTAAGAAATTTCAGCGACAAGAATGGATGACCCGGGATCGATCAGGGTCGCTGTGGGCAAGGCGTTATAGGCGGCGCCCTTGGCGTAAGGCTCGCCGCCTTCATTGTCGCGGCTCCAATGCACGACCGGATCGCCCTCAGGGTCATTGATTACGCTAACCAGACGGATGCTCATGGGCGCATCAGCGTCATCGACGATTTGCCGGACGCCGCCGAAGAGATCATCCGCGTCAGACGTCAGGAGTTTCGTTTCCTGTGACGCCAGATCGGCCAGCGTATTCACGGCAAGGTCGACTTGCCGGCTGCGCGCAAGACCGTCCGCGCTCTCCACAACGCCAAAGAAGAGCAGGATCAACACCGGCGCCACAAGCGCAAACTCCGCCGTCGCCATGCCGGACCGGCAAGACCGCCAACGCCGGACAAACCTTCCCGCAATGTCAATCCGCCGCAACATTAAAACCCCTCGAACGGTTCATTACGGAAAATCGAGACGGAGATAATTTCACGGTCGCCATGTTTTGTTTGCCCCAGACTAAGACCGAGCCCGGGGTTCACAGGCTTGTACAGAAAACATATCCGCACCCGGATAATATCCCGCTGACGCCCATAATCGCTTGCGCCAAATTGCGCGCCGGCGATCGTCGGGTCATCCCTGTCGCGACACACCGGCTCAGAGAGATCGTCGGCCAGCGCCGCAAAGTTGGAAAACTTGGAAATGTCTATCGTCAGCTTTTCGCTGCAATCTCCAAAATTGCTGACAACCCTGCAAATCTCATCGAAAAAAGCGTCCGAAGACATGTTGTTATTTTGGGCCTGTCCCGTCCTGATCAGCCGCGCGGCGTTTGCACTCGCCTGCTGAACCGAGGTGGTGACAAAAAAGTACCAGCCCGCTTCAAGGATCGAGAAAATAAGAGCCAGCAACACGGGCGCGACGATGGCGAACTCCACCGCCGTCGATCCCTTTCGGTTTCCGACCCACGCTCTAGCCGTTCTAAGAGGCATTTCCCGCCCAAAACACGCAACACCGGACGCATATTTTGCGCCGGCAATCTATCGTTAAGAAGTAAAACGGCGGCCTTAAAGAAGGGTCAGGAAACATGCTTAACAAAAAGAAAAAGCGCCCCTGAGGGGCGCTCTTTCAAGAGGTGAAGCCGCCGCTAATCGAGTTTATTTTCGATCTTGTTGCGCGGCGCAGTTTCATCCTTGAGAAGCATCTGGATCATTTCCGCGCCTTGCTCGAAACCTTCGCGATGCTCATCAGCCTGCATCGTCATCGCCGAGTCAACGCCGGTGAAGTGATTAAGCGCCTGACGGTTCAGCGATGACGAGGCCAGATCATCCGCATAACCTTCCAGGCTCACCGTCTGATGCGCATTGGCGAGCTCGCCCGCAAACATTTCCGCAAGCCCGAGGAAGTTGACGACGGACGACGCAATATTGCCGCGCGGAATGCCATAATCGGCGATGTCGTAACGGCTCACATAAGCGGCGCCGCTTTGATCGATGCCGGCGGTGCCGAAGGGATAGCGCACATTAAACGCCTGCACCGTCTGCGGGTTGGCGTTGGCGTCGGTAAAGAACGTCACCGCCTGCATGCCGGAGCACTCGGCGCCGTTGCACACGGTGAAAAACAGAATGAACTGCATGGAGCCGCTGGCGGCGTGAATATATTGCGCCCCATTGTCGAGCTGGCGCACCTGCCAGGGCATCCCGAGTTCATTCAGAACGGGCCCGACCGACTGAACGCTGAATTTGCGAACCACCGTTTCCGGATTGGACAGGCTCGATCCGGCGCTCATCTCATTTTGCGCCGATGCGCCGGACGACACCCCTGCCGACAGCGCCATCGCCGCAGCGCCCAAAATAGCGGTAATCTTCTTCATGACCCCTCTTCCCCTTAAAAACTCGCGCCAGCCCTCACTGGCGAGCCTTAACCTTAGGCGAAAAGAGCGCGCACGGCCAGATGCGGGTTTTCCCACTGATTTTGGGTGACTTTCCGCCTTAGGCGTGGTTTACGCGGGCCCTTATGGAAAAACGACCGTTTTCAGGACCGAAAAGCCGCGACGGCGCCCGGCGCAGCAAGCCCGACCGGGCTTTTGACAAGCCGCGTCCTAAACGCCGGCGTGATGACGATGACGGCCGCCCGGATAACCAACGAGACGGCAAGGAAGACGGCGCGCCAGCCCGTCCGCTGTCAACGATGCCGGGCGTCGAAGCGCGCCGCACCGTCCTCGAAATTCTCGACCGCGTCAGCGAGGGGGCCACGCTTGATGACGCGATCGCCCGCACCCGCCCATTCGCACATCTTGAAGGCCCGGACCGCAACTTTGCGCGTCTTCTGGCGACGGTGACCCTGCGACGCCGCGGCGCCATCGATCACATGATCGGCAACTGGCTCGACCGGCCGCTGCCGAAAAAATCTGCACGCGTGATGGACATTCTGCGGATCGCCGCCGCTCAGCTTTTGATTCTCGAAACGCCGCCGCACGCCGCGGTCGCCACCTCCGTCGAACTCGCCAATGAGCGTGGAGAAACCGGCGGCTACGCATCGCTTATCAACGCCATCGCTCGCAAGATTGCAGATGCGGGAACCGGCGCGTTTGAAAAAATTCCGGCGCGCACCGACACGCCGTCATGGATGTGGCGCGCCTGGGAGCGCAGCTACGGCCCCCACGGCGCCAAGGCCATCGCGGAGGCTCACCGCAGCACGCCGCCGCTCGACCTCACCTTCAAGCCGTCCGCAAATCTCGACGAGTGGGCGGCGCGCTTTGCAGAAGCCGGCCATGAGGCCGCTCATATTGCGCCGGCGACCCTGCGTCTCGCCAGGGCCAGCGATGTCAAAGCGCTGCCCGGTTACGAAGACGGCGCATGGTGGGTGCAGGATATCGCCGCGAGCCTGCCTGTCCGGCTCATGGGCGATGTCGCCGGCAAAACCGTTTTCGACCTCTGCGCCGCGCCGGGCGGCAAGACGCTGCAACTTGCAAGCGCGGGCGCGAATGTGACCGCCGTCGACAAATCCGGCACACGCATGGAGCGCGTCAGCGAGAATCTTCTGCGCACCAAACTCACCGCCAAGATCGTCGAAGACGATGCGCTGCGTTTCAAACCGCAGGAGAAAGCCGACATGATCCTGCTCGATGCGCCCTGTACGGCGACAGGGACCATTCGCCGCCATCCCGATATTCCCTGGTCAAAAGGCGAAACAGCGCTCTCAGCGCTTGCTGAGCTACAGGGCAAGATGATCGACCATGCGGTGAAGAACCTGCTCAAACCTGGCGGGCTTCTCGTCTATTGTGTCTGCTCGCTCCAGCGCGAGGAGGGCGAGGCCCAGGCGAAAGCGGCGCTCACGCGGCATTCTTCGCTTGAGCGCATCGCCGTTGCGGCGGACGAGATCGGCGGCCTTGAAAAGGCCGTCACTCGCGACGGAGACCTCAGAACACTGCCCTCGATGCTCGCCGGAAAAGGCGGCATGGACGGCTTCTTCGCCGCCCGGTTCCGCCTAAACGGCTGACGGCCCCGATAAATCGTTAAAAATTAAACATTTAAGCCGGGCTTACCGGGGCGAAAATCGACCGAAATCGGTCCCGGCGCCCCTTGATCGGAGCCCCAAGGCCCCCGATATTAGCCGTTGATTTCCGTCAGGCGAAAAATTCTGACGGATCGGGAGAACTTGAAAGGATTAGCGTCACATGAACGAACCCCGCAGACAATTCGGCAGCGCCGTCCCGCATACCGGAGGCGTCGCCATCGATCAGGGCCTGCGCCAGTACATGCTCGGCGTTTACAACTATATGGCGCTCGGCGTCGCCGGCACCGGCTTCATCGCCATGCTCATGGCGTCCAATCCCGCGCTGATGATCCAGATCATGACAACCCCCCTGAAATGGGTGGGCTTTATCGGCATTCTCGGCATCGGCTGGTTTGCGCCGCGCGTGATGCTGAGCGGTTCCAAAGCCGCCGCCCATGGCATGTTCTGGGTCTACGCCGCGCTTTGGGGCGCGATGATCGCCCCCATGCTGTTCATGTTCCAGCAGCAAGGCGCCGCGGTTGAAATCTACAAGGCGTTTTTCATCACCGCGACGGTCTTTGGCTCCATGAGCCTTTACGGCTACACGACGAAACGGGACTTGTCCGGCTGGGCGAGCTTCCTGTTCATGGCTTCCATCGGACTGGTGATTGCGATCATCGTCAATGCGCTCATCTTCAAGAGCGGATTGGGAAGCCTCATCACGTCATCGCTTGTGGTGCTCGTATTCTCGGCAGTGACCGCCTATGAAACACAAATGATCAAGTCGCTTTATCGAGAGGGCAGCGCCATGAATGAACGCACGGCGATCTTCGGCGCTTTCGCGCTTTATGGCTCCTTCGTCACGCTCTTCGTGCATATTCTCAACATTCTCGGCATCATGCGCGACTAAAAGCGCTCACCTTTCAAAGACAAAAGCCCCGCCAATGGCGGGGCTTTTTCTTTACAGGGGCGGGTGAAGGCGGGAAGATCGCCTGAAACGGGAGACGCCCAATGACAACTCTGACCTCACCCCTGGCTTCAACGGACTGGCTCGCGGACAATCTCAGCGCGCCGGATCTTGTCATTCTCGACTGCACCACGGTGCAGGAAGCGACGCCTGACGGCTCCTATGCATTTGCTCCCGGTAAAGACGCCTACGCCAAGGGCCATGTTCCCGGCGCCGTCTTTTGCAATGTTCTCGAAACGCTCGCCGACAAGAACGACTCGCGTCCTTTGATGATGCCGAAGCCGGACGCCTTCAAAACCGCCATGGAGGCGCTCGGCGTCAGCGATGCGTCTTCTGTCGTGCTTTACGATCGCGGCAATCACGCCTGGGCGGCGCGCGTCTGGTGGAGTCTTAAAACCTACGGTTTTGACAACGCCGCTGTGCTTGACGGCGGCTGGGCGAAATGGACGGCGGAAGGCCGCCCGGTTTCAACGGATGCGCCTGACGTTAAACCCGGCTCCTTCACGCCCAAGCATCAGCCGCAGCGGATCGTTGCAAAAGAGGAGGTGCTGACGGCGATTGACGGAAACGCAGCAACGCTCATCCACTCCCTGTCGCGCGAAGAATTCACCGGCGAAAAGCAGGTGATGCCGCGTGCGGGCCGCATCAAGACCAGTGTCAGCGCGCCAGCGAACGCGCTCATCAATCCCGACACCGGCGCCTATAAGCAAAAAGAGGCGCTGCTCACCCATTACCAGACCGCCGGCGTCAGTCGCGATCGACCCGTGATCGCTTATTGCGGCGGCGGCGTCGCCGCCTGCTCCAATGCGCTGGCGCTGACCCTGCTCGGCTTCGACGATGTCGCGGTTTATGACGGATCGCTCGCCGAATGGACGTCTGACCCCGACGCGCCCATGGAGACCGGTTAAACGGAAAAATGGGCTAAGCTGTCGCAAAAGTGAGACCGGCTGAGCTTAATGTCATCGATCGCGATTTGCCGCCGCCGCCTGCGCCTCGTAGAAAGCATACATGCAAAATCTTGATCGTTTCGAGTTGCCCATCACCAGCGCTGATTGCGCCGGGGCAAAAACGTATGACCGCTATGTGGGCGAATTTTTAAGCTACGGCCCCGAGCTGCGCTGTCTTTTCGAAGCCGCTGATGAAAATCCCGGGGCGCCGCTATTAAACGCGCATGCGGCGGCGCTACATATGGCGTTCGAAGCGGCGGATGGCTGGACGGCGGCGGCGCCTTATCTTGCGCGCATGAAAGAGACGCAAGAAAGCGGAACCGAACGCGAAAAACTTTTCTGCGCCGCCGTTGCCGCATGGCATGACAAAAACTTCGCAGGATCGCTTGAAGCGCTCGACGAACTTACCGTGCGCTGGCCCGCCGATCTTTGCGCCATCAAATGGGGCCAGTATCACGCGTTCAATCTCGGCGATGCGGAAGCGCTGCTTCGCTTCGGCGAACGCGCGCGCATCGCCCATGAAAACACGCCCTATGCGCATGGCATGACCGCTTTCGCGCTGGAACAGAACCACCGCCTCGATGAAGCGGAAGACGAAGGCATGCGGGCGTCGGAAATCGCCATTGATGACGCCTGGGCCCATCACGCCGTCGCGCATGTGATGGAAACCCAAAGCCGCGCCCGCGAGGGCGTGCGCTGGCTCGATCATTGCGCCCATACATGGGAACATAAAGGCGTTTTCATCCGCGACCATAATCACTGGCACGCAGCGCTGTTCCGGCTTTCCCTCGGACAGGAAAATGAAGCGCTCGCTATTTACGACAAATATCTCTGGGGCGCATGGACGGAATTCCCGCAGGAACAGATCGGCGCTGTCTCGATGTTGTGGCGCCTTGAACTGCGCGGGATAGACGCCGGGGATCGCTGGACGCCGGTGGTGCGCGAAGCGCGCGAACGCGCAGGCGATCACCTCTTTGCCTTTCACGATCTCCATTATCTCTACGCCCTCGCGCGCGCCGGCGAGCCCCATGAAGCGGACGACTTCCTCGCCACGCTGCACAGGAAAGCGGAAGAAGACGCCACCGGCGTCTGGAGCGACGTCTGCTTTCCTGTCGCCGAAGGACTTGTCGCCCATCTGCGCGGCGACCCTGAAACGGCGCTGGAAAAAATTTCTCCCGCCCTCACCGGTCTTCACCGTATCGGCGGCAGCCACGCCCAGCGTCATGTCTTTGTGGAGACGCTGGAGGCCTGCATGAAAAAACCCCGGCGCGAGGCCGGGGCTTTTGACGCGTAAATCGAAAAACCGGCGGGATCAGCCTGCGCGGGACGCCTCGAAGATGCTGTTGATCGCCTCGGCAAGCTTGGCGTCAAACTCCGCGTCACTTTGCTTGGCGGAAAGGCCTTCGGTCAGGGCGCGCGAAAAGCTGGCGATCATGCCGGTGTTCTGCGCCAGTTTCGCATTCGCCTCCTCGCGGGAATACCCGCCCGAAAGCGCAACCACGCGCATGACGCGGGGATCGTCAATAAGCGGTTTGTAAAGATTCGCCTTGGTCGGCAGCGTCAGTTTCAGCATGACCTGTTTGCCAGCCGGCACCTTGTCGAGATTCTTTTTGATTTCGGCGAGCAGGATGTCTTCAGCTTCCGCCTTGTCCGCGATTGAAATTGTCACTTCCGGCTCAATGATCGGCACAAGGCCATGAGACAGAATCTGGTTTCCAACCTCAAATTGCTGGGCGACATTCGCCGCAATGCCCTTGGGGTTCGCAGCATCGATGACCGAGCGCATCTTGGTGCCGAAGACGCCTTTCTTGACGGCGCGCTCAAGCAGCGCGTCAAGATCCGGCATCGGCTTCATCAGCTTCACGCCGTCTTTTTCTTCGGCAAGGCCCTTGTCCACTTTGAGGAAAGGCACAACGCCGCGCTTTTCCCAGAGATATTGTGCAGTTGGCGTTCCGTCGATCTCGCCGTCCATGGTGCGCTCGAACAGGATGGCGCCCATCACCTTGTCGCCAGTAAACGCCGGTGACTTGATGATCCGCGCCCGCATGTCATGGATCAGCCCGAACATCTCTTCGTCATTGGAATATTGGCTTTCATCGACCCCATAAAGCTTCAGCGCTTTCGGCGTCGACCCGCCGGACTGATCGAGGGCGGCGATAAAGCCGTCTTTGTTCGCTGCCTGATCGGCCATCTTAGCTTGCGTCATCAAGAACTCCCGCATCTGCAATCTGGACTGCCCAGCGCTGGCCAGTCCTTCCGGCGCCACCCGAAAAACTGCCGGCATTTGGGCACGCTTAGTAGCCAACCCTACCGTGCAGCGCAATGCTGAATGGGCTAGCGCCGCCCCCTAGGAGCCGCCCTGGCCTGGGCGCATATTCATGATGGTGGTCTTGTCCGCAGAGACGACGCTGGCGATTTTCTGGATAATGTGGTCACGGGCGCTGTCGAAACCCTCGACGCTCTCAAGAAATTTCTTTACCCACAAGTTGTTACTGGCCGCCCCGCTGATGAAATCGGGCAAGAGGGAAGACCAAAGCCATAACAGCGGCAGCGCAAGCCCCCAGCAAACAAAGACGAGCCCGGCGAAGATCGCGGTCAGGGCCGCATCACCGCCTCCGGGCGGGGCGCCGGCGTCCGGCAACCAATCAGCCCCCGTCAAATTGAAAACCGACAAGGCCAGAAAAACCAGAACCCCATATTTGACGCCGAGCGCCAAAACTTCAATCCACGAAAACCGGTCCTCGATGCGCCACGCCACAGCGGTGACATAGCGATCAATATATTCATATCTCTTGGCGTGCCACTGGGCGATCTTGATCCAGTCGGACGACCGCTGGGGCCATTGCGAACGATACATTTCATCAACGGACGAATTATCAATGGCCTTGTCCAGGGAATTATTGATAGCGGAAAGGTAACGGAAAGTGACATTCGCGGCTCTGGTTGCACCCTGACCTATCTTGTCGACCAGAATGTACCTGGTCAGCGTCCTGACGGCGAAAGCAATTGCGAAATACATCAATAGCGCGACAACAGCGCCCTGCACCGACCCGGCTTCAATGTTACGGAAATACAAAACCGGGGACGATGCGATGGCGCCGAACGTCATTTCAAACTTCCCGCCGCGATACTGCGAAATGACGTTGATAAAACCGAAGGCAAAGTAGAAAAAAGTGACCAAGGTAATGCTACGCATTGCGATAGCGCGCCTGATCGTCGCCGCCTCATTCACATTGAGGTGGTCAAAGACGGGACCGTCTTTTGGAAACAGTCGTTTTATTTCGGCCTTGTACTGACGAGTGAAAGGCGGCTTGTAACCGCTATACTGGCCAAACCGGGCCCTATTGAAATGACTGTCCACTTCCGTCAGCAACGCATCAAAATCGTCTGCGTTGACGCCTGAACGCGGCACATCCGAAACATCCGCATGCGGCGCGACATCACCTTGCGGGCGATCCGCAACTTGTTCTTCCGGCGGCTCAGTCGCGGCTGGTTCTTCGGACGCTTTTGCGTGCGGATTATCCATTATTGTCATGTTGCTCCCCACAAACCCCACATTAACTATGTCGGATTTCTGGCAGAGTTTTGCAACAATAATATACCGTTACTTATTAGAGGATTAGTTTAGTTTAAGTGTTGTTTGCGCTATTTTCCAGCGCCGCCACGCCCGGCAGCGTTTTGCCCTCAAGCCATTCAAGGAACGCGCCGCCTGCCGTTGAAACATAAGTAAAGTCGTCTTCGACCCCGGCATGCGCCAGGGCCGCGACGGTGTCTCCCCCGCCTGCAACGGCCACAAGGCCGTCTTCTTTAACTCGTTTGGCGGCGTAACGCGCCGCTTCCACGGTCGCCGTATCGAACGGTTTTATTTCGAAAGCGCCGAGCGGCCCGTTCCAGACCAGCGTTTTGGCGGCTTCAATCTTTTCCGCAATCAGATTCACCGTGTCGGGGCCAAGATCGAGGATCATGTCGTCGGCGCCGACAGCATCTGCGGCTTTGACTTCGCGATCAGCCCCTTCCTTGAACTCTTTGGCGACAACCACATCAAGCGGCAGGATGATCTCACAGCCTTTGGCCGACGCCTGGGTCATGATCTCGCGCGCGGTGTCAGCAAGGTCCGGCTCGCAGAGCGACTTGCCGACGGAAATTCCTTTCGCGAACAAAAACGTGTTCGCCATGCCGCCGCCGACAGCGAGCATGTCAGCCTTGCCGACAAGGTTCAGCAGGAGTTCGATTTTGGTCGACACTTTGGCGCCGCCGACCACCGCCATCATCGGCCGCACCGGCGCCGACAAGGCGGATTTCAGATAATCCAGCTCACGCTCCATGGCGCGGCCCGCCGCTGACGGGAGGAGATGCGCAATCCCCTCAGTCGAAGCGTGGGCGCGATGCGCGGCGGAGAAGGCGTCATTCACATAGATGTCGCCATTTTCGGCGAGCGCTTTTGCGAAATCTGGATCGTTCTTTTCTTCGCCAGCGTGAAACCGGGTGTTTTCAAAAACGGCGACATCGCCGTCGAGCATCCGCTTGACGGTTTTCTTCGCCGCATCGCCAATGCAGTCTTCGGCGAACTCAACCGGCCCGCCGAGAAATTTCTCAAGCGCCTTAGCCACCGGCTTCAAGGACATCTCCGGATCGGCTTTGCCTTTCGGCCGCCCGAAATGGGAAAGAAGGAGAACCTTCGCCCCTTTTTTCGAAAGCTCCTGAATGGTCGGCAGGGCCCGCTCGATCCGGGTGGCGTCGGTGACAACACCGTCTTTCATGGGCACGTTGAAATCGACGCGCACCAGAACACGTTTTCCGGCCACATCGAGATCGTCAATCGTTCGGTATTGCGCCATGAGGATCCCTATTCTTCCGCCTGATCTTCGACTTGTTCCTGCACTTCGCAACGGGTGAGTTCGATCAGATCGCCATCATTGCGGGCAATTCGCAA
Organism: Hyphococcus sp.; assembly: GCF_041986965.1. Lineage (GTDB taxonomy): Bacteria > Pseudomonadota > Alphaproteobacteria > Caulobacterales > Parvularculaceae > Hyphococcus. The sequence goes on from NZ_JBHIXB010000001.1 coordinate 160,560, forward strand.
CATGTCACCGTCAATATCGACGTCCATCGTCTCCTCATGCACGTCGCCTTCAGCAACGCAGCGCAGATCGAGGCTCCAGCCGCCATCGGTGCCCTCTACGGCCGAAGCAATGTCGCAGCTATTTTCATAACCGAGGAAGCGGTCCGATGTGAACTCGATCGGACCAGGCTCTCCCTCGTCATTGTCGCACCAGGCGGGATCGGCCGCCCAAATACCGATAAAGAGGGGCGGTAAGGTGTTGGGAATTTCACCTTTTTCGGTTTTCACCCGTTCCGGGACAGCGGGCTCTTCAATCGAGACCTGACGATTGCAGCCGGCCAACAGGCCGCACAAAATCAGGATAAAGAGACGAAATCCGGACGTCATGTGAGTTTGCACCTAGCGGCGGCGTGATCAATGACAACACCGCCGCATGAGTTTCGTTTCCTAAATATGACGCGCCATTTCGAGAGCCGTATCGGTCATGCGCGTGGAAAAGCCCCACTCATTGTCGTACCAGGTGAGGATGCGCACGAGCTTGCCTTCCAGGATTTGCGTCTGGTTCAGCGCAAAGGTCGAGGAATGCGGATCGTGGTTGAAATCCGATGAAACGAGCGGCTTGTCGGTGCAGCCGAGAATCCCGCGCAGCTTTCCGTTCGCCGCTTCGATGATCGCGTTATTGACCTCTTCAACCGTGGTGTCTTTCTTCGGCGTGAAGACGAGATCGACAACGGAGACGTTTGCGGTCGGCACGCGGATCGACGAGCCGTCGAGCTTGCCGTTGAGATCGGGAAGAACGAGCCCAACCGCTTTTGCAGCGCCCGTCGAGGTCGGGATCATGTTCATGGCCGCGGCGCGGGCGCGATAAAGATCCTTGTGCATGGTGTCGAGGGTTGGCTGGTCGCCCGTGTAAGAGTGGATCGTCGTCATGTAGCCGCGCTCGATGCCGACTGCGTCATTGAGCACTTTCGCCACCGGCGCGAGGCAATTGGTGGTGCAGGATGCATTCGAAACGACATGGTCCTGACCGGTCAGCGTGCCGTGATTGACGCCGAAAACGATGGTCTTGTCAGCGCCGGAGGCCGGGGCGGAAACGAGCACGCGCTTGGCGCCCGCTTCAAGATGCAGCGCCGCTTTGTCGCGCGCCGTGAAGATGCCGGTGCATTCGTAGACAATATCGACACCGAGCTCGCCCCAGGGGAGTTTCGACGGATCGCGCTCGGCGAACACCTTGATCGGCCCGAGGCCCACATCGATAGTGTCATTGCGGACTTTCACCTCATGCGGGAACTTGCCGTGAATTGAGTCGTACTGAACGAGGTGGCCGTTGGTTTCCACCGGACCAAGATCGTTGATCGCGACGATATCCACGCCCTTGCGTCCGGTCTCGACGATCGAACGCAGCGCGAGGCGGCCGATCCGTCCAAAGCCGTTAATTGCAATTTTGAGCGCCATGATTTTTTCTCCTAACCAATCAACCGTTTCGCTTCCGCCGCGACCGCCGCAGGCGTAATGCCGAAATGTTCAAACAACTCATTCGCCGGCGCTGACGCGCCAAAGCCCGACATGCCCACGAACGCATCCTTGCGCCGCAGGAACAAATCCCATCCCTGGCGCACGGCCGCTTCGACGCCGACGCGCGGGCCTTTGCCAAGAACCTCTTTGTGATAGGATTCCGGCTGCGAGGCGAAAAGCTCAAAACAGGGCGCGGACACAACCCGCGCCTTGATCCCGTCCTGTTTCAACGCCTCACGCGCCTTCAGCGCCAGCGAGACTTCAGAGCCTGACGCAATCAGCGTCACGTCCTCGGCGTCCTTGCCGGCGATCACATAAGCGCCCCTGGCGCAGAGATTTTCGCCGGATTGCTTCAGCCGCGCCTGCTCGAGCCCCTGACGGGTCAGCGCGATCACCGACGGCGTCGCAATGGTTTTGAGGGACAATTCCCAGCATTCGGCCGTCTCAACGCCGTCGCAGGGACGGTAGACATTCAAATTCGGGATCGCGCGCAGCGCCGCCAGATGTTCAACCGGCTGGTGCGTCGGGCCGTCTTCGCCAAGCCCGATGGAATCATGAGTCATCACATAAACGACGCGCACCCCCATCAGGGCCGACAACCGGATCGCAGGGCGGCAATAATCGGTAAAGACCAGGAACGTGCCGCCATAGGGAACGACGCCGCCGTGGAGCGCCATGCCGTTCATCGCAGCGGCCATGCCATGTTCGCGAATGCCGTAATAGATATAACGCCCGGCGTAATTCTCCGCAGACAGAGGGTTTTGATCTTTTGTCTTGGTGTTGTTCGACCCTGTCAGGTCCGCCGAGCCGCCGACAGTTTCCTTGATCACGTCGTTGATCACGCAGAGCGCCAGCTCTGACGCCTTGCGGGTCGCCAGCTTTTGCGGCGTTTCAACAAGAGCTTTCTTGTAATCGGCGATCGCCTTGGTCAGCACGCCGGCGTAATCGCCAGACATGGCGGTTTTGAACGCGTCGCAGTTTTTGTCCGCGCTGATGCGTTTTTCCCATGCGGCGCGCACATCGCCGCCGCGGGCGCCGGCGTCGCGCCAGTTCGAAAGAACGTCATCAGGAATTTCAAACGGCGCATAAGGCCAGTCGAGGGCCTTGCGCGTTCCTTCGATTTCTTCAGCTCCCAAAGGCGCGCCATGCGTGGCGGACGTTCCCGCCTTTGTGGGCGCGCCATAGCCGATTGTCGTGCGACAGGCGATCAAGGTCGGCTGGCTGGAGGATTTCGCTTTTTCAATAGCGGCGGAAATCGCCGCCGGGTCATGTCCGTCGACACGGCAAGTCGCCCAGCCGCTCGCGGCAAAACGCGCCAGTTGATCGGTCGAATCCGACAGCGAAATCGGGCCGTCGATGGAGATGTTGTTGTCGTCCCACAGAACAATCAGCTTGCGGAGCTTCAGATGTCCGGCGAGCGAAATCGCCTCCTGGCTAATGCCTTCCATCAGGCACCCGTCGCCGGCGATCACATAGGTCCGGTGATCGACGGCGTCATCGCCGAAGCGGGCGTTCAAATGCGCTTCCGCAATCGCCATCCCGACCGCATTGGCGAGCCCCTGCCCCAAGGGGCCGGTCGTCGTCTCCACCGCCGGGGCGTGGCCATATTCCGGATGGCCAGCGGTTTTCGAGCCCATCTGGCGGAAATCTTTGAGCTGATCGAGGCTCATCCCGTCATAACCGAGAAGATAGCCAAGAGAATAAATCAGCATGGAGCCATGGCCGGCGGACAGGATAAACCGGTCCCGGTCGGGCCAGTCCGGCGCGGCGGCGTCAAATTTCAGATGCTCTGCGAACAGGGTGGTCGCAACATCGGCCATCCCCATGGGCATGCCGGGGTGTCCGGATTTCGCCGCTTCGACCGCGTCCATGGCGAGAGCGCGAATGGCGTTCGCCATCTGTGGAAAATTTGCCCGTTTCGGGCCGGCGCCGGTCATGCGGGAAGCCCCCATTTGTCCTCTAAAATCCGGAATATGCGGGGCTTCATGCATCGCGCGCGTGCGAGGGTCAAGGCTCGCCGGTAAAGAGCTTGGGGCGCGGCTGGACAGAATCGGCGCCGAAGGCCAAATTGGCGCTCCCTGCGGCGAACAAATTGGAAGATTTTGATAATGACGGTGCTCGAAAAAGCGGTCCAAAGCCTCGCCGAGGCGATTGAAGCCCTCGAATCGCGCCTGGACGCCCGGCTGGACGATGCTGCAGCCAGCGATGAGGCGGCCGACGCCGCCCGGCGTCAGGCCACAGCCGCCCGCAAACAGACGGATACCGCCGCCAAGGGGGTCGCCGCCGCGATCACCGACCTCAAGCTGATCCTCGCCGAAGACGACAGAAAAAAGCCAGAATAAGGAGGACCCCTCATGAGCCAGGTAGAAATCAAGGTCCATGGCCGCGAATACCGGGTCACCTGTGAAAAGGGACAGGAAGACCGCCTGCAAAAATCGGCGGCGTTCCTCGACAAACGCGTCTCCGCCATGTCGGCGGACCTGCCTGACATCAGCGAGACGCGCCTGATGCTGCTGGCGGCGCTGACAATATGCGACGAGCTTTTTGAAGCGCGCGAGCGAGCGCTGGATTTAGAAGACGCCGGCGTCGCGCTCGACTCCGACACGCTTGGCGGCGCCAGCCGCGCCATCGAAGCCGCCGCAAAACGCGTGAGCGACATCACAGCCAAGCTGGACGGCTGAGCACCGACATGCTCACGGGCAAGCTAATATGAGCTCTCGAAAGCTACCAACCCAAGTTAAATTTGATCGCCCAAAAAAATATCGCGTCATTAAAGAACTGGGCAGAGGTGCTTGCGGCGAAACGGTCCAACTTCGAGATGAAGAATTGGGGCTGGACTGCGTTGCAAAAAAATATAAGCCACTGCCAGAAATAAACGCGACACCTGCATACGAAGATTATTTCGACCGTTTCCGCGAAGAGGCCAGAATATTATTTCGCCTCAACCACCCTAACATCGTACGTGTTTTTAATTTCTTCGACTATGGCGAGAAAAACACCGCCTACATTCTCATGGAATTCATCCCTGGAGAAAACATATTAGAATACATTGGGAAAAATCCCGAAAATGCCGACAAAATTTTTGAAGGTATTATTGACGGATTTGCACACCTAGAGCAACAACGAGTGTTGCACCGCGATATTCGCCCATTAAATTTTCTAGTCACAAACGATGGTGTTCCAAAAATAATTGATTTTGGCTTCGGTAAAGAACTTGCTATTGACTCAGCGAATTATGACAAGAGCATCTCGCTGAATTGGTGGTGCGCACCTCCGACCGATTTCAACGATTCGATTTACGATCATCAAACTGAAATTTATTTCGTCGGTAAATTGTTTGAAAAATGTATCGAAGAAAACTCACTAGCCGACTTTAAATACATTCGCCTTGTCCATGAAATGTGCTTGGATGAACGTTCTAAACGACCGTCGAGTTTTCTAAAGATACAAACAAAAATATTATCTGAGCAGTTCGATGAAATAGACTTCTCTGAACAAGAAGTTCTTGCTTATCGAGAATTTGCCGAGAGCCTCTCAGATACGTTTTCCCAAATTTCCAATGAGGCCACTTATAGGCGAGATCCACAGGAATTGTTACGCCGGCTTGAGGATTTGTATAAGAATACAATGCTGGAAAGCACTATTCCTGGGCCAAACAGATTGGCGCGAATATTCGTTGACGGAGCGTTCAACTACTGGAAAAATCACCAGATACTTGTAACTACGCTGAAAAATTTTATCGGTGTTTTCAAAGCCTCGTCGCCTGAAAAAAGAAATATCCTAATCGGGAATTTGTATATGCGCTTAGATACAGTTAAGCGCACATCCCCCCCAACCTATGAATTAGATGATGATATTCCTTTTTAACAAAGGAAAATCAGATCAAGGTGATGGAATCTTCGTAGCGCGCTCCTCATCGAGATATTTCGCAGACTTCGGCTTCAACCCCTCGTCGAGATCGATCAACAGCGGATTGCCAGTCGGGATTTCGACATGCACGATTTTGTCGTCGGAGACGTTGAAAAGAATCTTCACGAGCGCGCGCAGTGAGTTGCCATGCGCCGCGATCATCAATGACTTGTCGGTCTTCAACAGAGGCGCAATTTCTTTTTCGAAATAAGGCTGGACGCGATCGAGCGTCAGTTTGAGCGATTCCGTCGCCGGCACCTCACAGCCATAAAGCTTGTAACGCGGGTCGTCTGAGAGATCGAACTCACTTCCCTTCTCAAGCGGCGGCGGCGGAATGTCATAGGAGCGTCGCCAGATTTTCACCTGTTCCTCGCCATGCTTCTTCGCCGTCTCGGCCTTGTTGAGCCCGGTCAGCCCGCCATAGTGGCGCTCGTTCAACTGCCAGGCCCGCGTCACCGGCAGCCACATACGGTCCATGTCATCAAGCGCGATCCACAGCGTTCTGATCGCGCGCTTTTGCACCGAGGTGAAACAGGCGGAAAATTCAACGCCGCTCGCCTTCAACAGATCGCCGGCCTTTTTCGCTTCGGCGCGGCCGCGATCCGTCAGGTCCACATCGACCCAGCCGGTGAACCGGTTTTCAAGGTTCCACTGACTTTGTCCGTGGCGGATCAGGGCAAGGCGGGCCATCACATTCTCCTCAAAACTATGCGCCGCGCTCTCTTAAAAGCTCGAAGGCTTATTGGCTAGCCTTGGGGGGCGGGCGTAGCATGCCGCCGAAAAGGAGGACCCATGTCCAAAAAAGCAAAAATCGCCCTCGCCCTTCATGGCGGCGCCGGCGCGCGCAAGGGCCGCGACTATTCCAAAGCCGAAGCGCATCTTCTGGACCTCGCCCGGCGCGGGGAGACGATGCTCAATGACGGCGCCGCCGCCGTCGATGTGGTTGAGGCGCTGGTGGAGGACATGGAGGCGTCCGGCCTTTATATCGCCGGCAAGGGGGCGCCCCCGAACCGCGCCGGCTACGCCGAGCTCGACGCCTCCATCATGGCGAGCGAATGCGGGACGCTCGCCCGCAAGGCGGGATCGGTCGCCGCCGTGAAACATCTGAAATCGCCCGTGAAAGCCGCGCGCGCGGTAATGGACTTAACGCCCCATGTCATGCTCGCGGGACGCGGCGCTGAGAATTTCTGCTTCAAACATAGCCTTGAATTCATCGACAATCCGGAAAGCTATTACGTCGTCCCTGTGGGCGTCGAACCGGAAGAGATGACGCAGGCTGAACTCGGTCACGGCACCGTCGGCGCCGTCGCCCTCGACGCGGAAGGCCGAATCGCCGCCGCAACCTCCACCGGCGGCGTCTTCGGCAAGCTGGAAGGCCGTGTCGGCGACACGCCGCTGATCGGATCCGGCACCTGGGCCGACGAATTTGTCGGCGCGTCCTGCACCGGGCTCGGCGAATATTTCATTCTCGCCGGCGGCGCGCAGGATGTGGCGAGCCGGGTGCGCTATCAGGGCTCTGATCTTCAGACGGCGGCCGCGGGCCTCATCAAGGACGTCGCCCGGCTTGGCGGCGACGGCGGCGTCATTGCGGTGTCGCGCGAAGGGGATGTGGCTTTCGCCTGGAATTCTGACGGTATGAAACGCGCGGGTTTCGGCCCCAGTCAGGAGCTGTTCGCCGCGACATTCTAGAGCGCGATCACTCTTCGACGACTTGCAGGTCGCGCCACACCAGACGGTGGTCCGAGCTTTCTACGGGAAAGCCGGGCCCGAGCAAATCGTAGTGCTCATCTTCGGGACCCGGCCAGAACACGCCCGAGGCAATTTCTTTCAAACCGGCTTTTGAAACGATGACATAGTCGAGATGGAGATTGCCGACGCCGGCCTCCGGGTCGTCGTTGAAATCCGCCGTGTCCTCTGCCGGATCGCCTTCATGGCTCTCATTCGCGCCGCCTTGCAGCGCCGCCTGTTCGGCGCCGCCCGTGCTTTTGGGAAACGGCGCATCGGCGACCAGCGGCGAGGTCAGCAATTGTCCGATGGCGCCCGGAACCGCCCCGGCGTCATGGGGGTCGGCGTTGAGATCGCCCATAATTACAAAGCGCTCGCCCGCCGCCAGACCGCCGCGCATGCCTTTGTCGTCGTAAATATAACTCTCAGGATCGCCGGCGATGTAATCAGCCCACAAACGAAGCTCATCGTGGTTGCGTTTGCCGTTCCGGTCTTCCTCGCCGTCATAGCTCGGCGGCGTCGGATGGCTCGCCAGCACATGCACGCGCGCGCCGCCAATGATCACCGGCACATCCCAATGGTTCTTGGAGGAAAGCCGGAAGACCTCAAGCGCCTCGGCGCTGTACCAGTCGTCAGGCTCAGGCGTCGCCGCATCGTCAGGCAACATGGCGCCCGGCATGTCTTTCCAGAGGAAAGTCTGAAACGTTCTGACGCCCGCTTCATCAATCGGATATTTCGACAGGAGGGCCATGGCGTATTGTCCGGGAAACTCGCCATAGCCGAACGCATCGCCGCCATAGGCGCGCGAGCCGGGCTCTATCGTCACGACGCCGTCGCGATCAAAGTCACGGCCTGAAGCCAGCCCCGTATTGGACGGCGCGACATAAACATAAGGATAAAGCGCGGGCGCAGCGCCGTTTTGCGAAACGCCAAGATACTTTTCCTGAAAAAGCGCCAGCCCTTCGCCCGCCGCATCATAGTCAAATTCATTGAGCAAAAGGACATCCGGCGCGACGCGCTGAATGATCTCGGCGACCTTTTGCGCCTGCGCCGTATCGCCTGTTTTCAAATCCTCAATCAGTGCGCCTTCGCTCGGGCGATTGAGATAAACATTGAAGGTCGCAAACCGGACAACAGATTCCGCTTTCACGTCATTTGCCTTTCCGCAACCGGCAAGACATGCGAGCGCGATGACCGCCATCATGTATTTCACGTCCGCATCTCCTTTTGTCAGCGCCAGCCCTTGTCAGGCTTGTGTGCCCTGCCGGCGCGCCAATTGCAATTCGAGACGCTTCACTTCGCGCAGGATACGGTTCGATTCCATGCGCATCCAGAACCAGATTTTCAAAAACCCGACCATCACCATCAGCATGACGGCGCCGGCGCCCCAGCGCGCAGCATCAATGGCGGCCGTCGCCTCGAAGAACTTCCAGCCGCAATAAACCGCGCCGCCGAAAAGAACGAGGGTGAGGAGCGTTGCAAAGAGCGCAAGAGCGCCGAGCTTGCCGCTGTAAATTCCAAAGACCTGGCCGAACAGGCCCTGCTCCTCAAAGCTCCCGAGAAGCGCACGATCTTCAGCATTCAAGGCTTCTTCAATTTTCCGATCAAGATCATCCATGAGCTTAGACTCCTTCCAGGGCGGCGCGTAACTTGCGCCGCGCATGCATCAGGCGGGTTTTCACCGTGCCCGCCGGCACATTCAGCGCCGCCGCAATTTCTGCGACGCTGAAATCTTCCGTATAAAAAAGCGCAATGGCCGCCCGCTGCTCAGCGGGAAGCGTGACCATCGCAGCCCGCAAAGGTCCTGCGTCGGCGATTGCTTCAACAGGCGCCTCATATTGCAACGCAGATTTCGTCTCCGACGAATAAGCAGCGCTCAATTTGCGATCGCGCTGGCGTTTGCGAATTATATCCGCCGCCCGCCGCGTCACGATGCGATAGGCCCAGGCCGGAAAAGCGCGCGCATCATCAAGACGCGACAGGCCTCTTACGATATCGGCCCACGCCTCCTGAACCGCGTCGCGCGCCGCCTCTCCGTCACCGAGCAGGCGGTAAGCGTGAGCCAGCAGCTTCGGCTGCCAGCGCTCCGCGAGCCGCGCAAAGGCGGCGCGGTCGCCGGCGCGAGCTGACGCCGCCAGATATTCGTCAAAGATGCGCGCCTTACGCCGGGACATGAGGGCTGGCCTCGCTTTTTCCTTCTTTGAATAGTAAGTCGCCATCCCGCGCAAATCGGTTCATTTCCGTGCCGATTGCTTCTAACATGCCGGGATTGCTGAATTTTTCAGGACCTTATGGCGGCGGCTCTCTCCAAACCGGAACTCGAAAAACTGAAACAGGCGGCCGCCCTTCTGGAAGAAGCGGAAAAGCGCTTGCCGGTCCTGCGCACCCTGAGCTGGGATCGCGCGCACGCCGACGCCTTTTTCAAAAGCGGCGAGAAAGAACCACCCCGCCCCGAATATGCCCCCGTTAACCCGACACCTTCCCTGGAGCTTGTCCTGCGCGCACGGGCGATGATCGACGGCTCAAGCGAGGCGCATCAATGGTTGATGCGTTTCGCTGACATCACGGAAGAAACCGCCCTTCTTCTGAGCGTTGTCGGCACGCCGATGTTTCACGGCCATTCCCGCGCGCTTTATGGCGGCCCGACCTCACCCGTCGCTGACGGCAAGACAACGGCGCTCGATCTTGCAAGACGTCTCGATACGCTGTTGAGTGAATTCGATGCGCCCGCAGACCGGCTTGAGCCAGCGCCGGAACTCTCGGCGGCGGCGCTGAAAGCGCGGCTTGACGCCGCTCTGCCGGAATATTTCGGCAAGGCGGCGCCGCGCATCGACATCACGTCCAATGTGTCCGCCAAAGCAGCGGCGGGGCGCGACTATATCAAGCTGCGCGAAGACGCCTTGTTTTCCGATCTCGACGAACAGCAACTTTTGCAACATGAAGCCCTCGTCCATATCGCGACCGGCCTTAACGGCGTCGCGCAGCCGCATTTCCCTATTCTTGGCGAAGCCTATCCCGGCAATGCCCGGACACAGGAAGGCCTCGCCGTTTTCGCAGAGTTTATTTCGGGCGCGCTCGATCCGCGCCGCTTTAAGCGTCTCGCCGACCGCGTCATCGCCATCCACATGTCGGCGGAAGGCGCCGACTTTATCCAGCTTTATCAATTCTTCCGCGAACGCAGCGAAAAGGATGCGCCGTTCGAAGCGTTTGAAAGCGCGCGCAGGGTTGTGCGCGGCGGTCTCGTCAATGGCGGCGGGCCCTTTACGAAGGACTCAATCTATCTTCAGGGCCTTCTTGAAGTGCACAACTATCTGCGCACAGCCGTGCGGGAGGGCGACGCCGCCTATATCCGCCTGCTTTTCGCCGGAAAAATAGACCTCGACGATCTCGCCGCCATGAAGTTCCTGCGCGACGAAGGTTTGTTGGCGGAGCCGCGCTATCTGCCGCCCTGGGCGACGGATTTACGCTGGCTCCTCTCCTATCTCGCTTACTCGACCTTCCTCAACGGCATCGATCTGAAAAGCGTCGCCGCCCGCTACGAGACGCTTTTTCAGGCCTAGACAAGAAAGCCGACGACCTCTTTCACTTCTTTGACCGTCTGGTCGGCGATAATCGCCGCTTTTTCCGCGCCCGCCGTCAAGATCGCATCAAGATGTGCAGGATCGCTTTCGAGCCGGCGCAGTTCTTCACCAATCGGCGCGATCTTTTCAACGACAAGGTCTGCAAGCGCCGGCTTGAAGGCGCCAAAACCCTGTCCGCCAAATTCGGAAAGAATATCCGCAGACGATTTTCCCGACAACGCCGCATAAATAGCGACGAGGTTCGCCGCCTCCGCCCGGCCTTCAAGGCCGTCCGGTTCAGACGGCAGGACGTCAGCATCCGACTTCGCCTTCTTGATTTTGCGCGCAATCGTATCGGCGTCGTCCCGAAGAAAGATGCAGGCGTTTTCCGACGGATCGGATTTCGACATTTTCTTCGACCCGTCCTTCAGGGACATGATGCGCGCGCCCGCATCGCCGAACTGACCGCCCTTGATTAACGGCTCAGGCAGCGGGAAAAAACCCTCCTGCTTGAAGTCGTGATTGAACTTGCCGGCGATATCGCGCGAGAGCTCAAGATGCTGCTTCTGGTCCTCGCCGACAGGCACATGCGTCGCCTTGTAGACGAGGATGTCCGCGGCCTGAAGCACGGGGTAAGTGTAAAGACCCACCGACGAACGCTCGGCGTTCTTGCCGGCTTTTTCCTTGAACTGGGTCATGCGGTCGAGCCAGCCGAGGCGCGCAACGCAATTGAAAATCCAGGCGAGCTCTGCATGAGCGCGCACCATTGACTGAGGAAAAACGGTTGCGATTTCGGGATCGATGCCAGCCGCCAGGTAAGACGCCGCAATGTGACGGATCTGACGGCGAAGCTGCTCGGGTTCTTGCCAGACAGTGATCGCATGCATGTCGGCGAGAAAATAATGGCAATCATATTCGTGCTGAAGCGCGACGAACTTGCGGATCGCGCCGATATAGTTGCCGAGATGCATTTCGCCAGACGTCTGAATGCCTGATAAAACGCGCATGGGACCCTGATAACCGCTCATTGATAGGCTCTTTCGGATTTTCACAAGAGGGCGGGTTATTTCCCGCCGGGGCCCGTCTTGTAGTCGGCGAGACGCACGGCGCCAAGCGCATAGGCGAGAACGCTGTAGATTGCGGCCCCAGCGCCTGAGAGCGCCACCACGACGACCCACTCCCGGTCCCAGACCCAGCCGGCAAAAGTCGGCGTCAGGCTCAGCGCCCATATGAGAAATACGCTCATCCCGAGAACGGCGATTACGATCCGCCCGAACCGACTCATCAGCTTGGCGCTGGGCCGGAACAGATGCTGGCGATAAAGCCGCTGCGCGAGAAGAACGACCTGCAACCATGCGGCGAAAGACGTGGCGAAGGCGACGGCGATGAAGCCGAAAAACGGAAACAGCGCCAGTGAGAGCCCCGCATTGACGCCAATCGCAATCAACGCATAGCGCATGGGCGTTTTCGTGTCCTCCCGCGCGAAATAGGCGGGTGAGAAAATCTTGTGCCAGACAAAAGCGGGCAGTCCGGCGCCAAACACGCCAAGCGCAAGGCCCGTTTGCCTGACGTCTTCCGGTGTGAAAGCGGAACGGTGAACGCCAAATATGCTGAGCGCATCACCCGCCAGCCCGCGAAACAGCGCGTCACAGATCGGCACGCCCATGATGAGAAACGCCGCCGCGGCGGGAAGGCTTAGCAAGGCTGATAATTCAAGCGAGCGATTAAGCGCGCGCGACGCGCCAACTTCATCGCCGGCTTTCACCCGCGCCGAGAGCATGGGCAGCAACACGACGCCCAGCGCAATCCCGATCACCGACAAGGGCAGCTGATAAAGCTGGTCGGCGTTCATGAGCCAGGACACGGCGCCCGGCTCCTGGCTGGCGATATTCGTGCCGATAATGAGATTGATCTGCACAGCGCCGGCGCTGATGAAACCGGGCGCCCCAAGGGCCAACAGGCGTTTGACGCCCGGCGTCATCCGCGGCATGCGCAGCTTTAAAAGATAACCCTGCCGCCATGCGCCGAAAATGAGCAGCGCGAGCTGCGCCACGCCGCCAAGGGAAACGCCCCAGGCGACAGCCTCGCCCGAGACACGGATCTCCGCGTTGGCGTAAAGCAACAACGCGCCGATCATGAACACATTGAGCGCAATCGGGGCCGCCGCGGCCGCCGCGAAGCGGCCGAGAGAATTCAAAATGCCGCTATATAGCCCGACAAGCGACATCATCATCAGATAGGGAAACATGATGCGCGTGTAGAAAGTCGTCAGCGCGAATTTCTCCGGATCATCTTCAAAACCGGACGCCAGCAGGAAGACAAAGGCCGGCGCGGCGATTTCCACCAGCGCCGTTAAAATCGTCAGTATAAAGATAAGACCGGAAAGAACCTCTTCCGCGAAGGCCTTTGCATCACGCTCATCGCCTTCAACGCGCCGCCCCTGAAACATGGGGATAAAAGCGGCGTGAAAGGCCCCTTCGGCGAAAAGCCGCCGAAACATGTTCGGCAAGCGAAACGCCGCCCAGAAAGCGTCCGCCACCGGATTGCCTCCGGCCCCGATAATGCCGGCCATGAAAATCTGGCGCACAAAGCCGAGAACGCGGCTCGCCATAGTCATGCCGCTAACTGTCGCCAGGGATTTGAAAATATTGCCGCTCATGGATGTCGCCGGATTAGACCGGTTCACGCCCCAGAACCAGACGCCAGCACCTCGCCCAGCGCCTTTTTAATGCGGGCGAGCGAAGCCTTGTCGCTCAACTTTCCACCATCCCGGTTCTGGAGGTAAAACGCGTCCACAGCGCGTTCCCCATAAGTCGAAATATGGGCGGAGGTGATGGTCGCCCCCTCCTGGGCAAGGGCCTGCGTCAGCTCAAAGAGAAGCCCGGGCCGGTCGAGCCCCTCTGTCTCCACGACAGTCGCCTCCGTTGACGCCCCGGCCTCAATGCGCACGCTCGGCTCCACGGAAAAGATGCCCCGCCGGTCGCCGATGCGCCGGCGCAGCTCCGGCGGCTTTTCGGGATGCGCCGAAGCGGCGGTCAAAAGCGCTTCATGGAGCCGGCGTCCCTGCTCCATATCTTCAACGGGTATGCCGTCCGGCGACTGAACGATAAAAATGTCGATCGCTTTGCCGTCACTGGTGGTGAGCGCCTGCACCGTCCTGAGGCTCATGCCGGTCGATGCGACGGCGCCGGCGAGATCAGCAAGCAATCCCGCGCGGTCATCGGTATAGACAATCGCCTCAAGGTCTCCATCGCGCGGCGTCACGACGACAGCGCTATTGGCCGCGTCCTTTTCCGCAGCGCGCGCGAGCGTCGCAAAACGGACGATAATGTCCGGATCGAGAGAGCGCATCATTGAATCGTCGAGGCGATCCAAAAAGGCCCTCTTTTCCTCCGTGCTCCAGCCTGTAAGCCGCGCATGCGCCTCCTGGCGGACCAGGACGGCGCGATCTGCAAGTTTTTTCTCCAGCGCCGCCTCGCCATGTTCGAACCACAACGCCGTCGCGTCATAAAGCTCGGAAAGGCGCCGGCGCGTCATCTCATCCCAGGATTGAAGGCCTACTACACGCAAATGGCAGACCGACAACACCAGCATCAGATCAAGGTGAGCGCGCGACCCGACTGACTGCGCAAATTCAGAAATCGCGTGAGCCTCAGTGAGATTGCGGCGCTCCGCCGTCCGGACCAGCATCAAATGACGCGCCGCCGCCCAGCCGGCCAGCGCCGCGTCTTCCGGCGATAATCCGAGACGCTTGGTCACTCTGATCACAAGCTTTTCGCAAGCATCGGCCGATGGTTCTTTCAGCGACCAGCGCGCCTCATGGAGCAGCACGCCGTAAAAATAGAGAAGCGGACTGTCGGCATTGCGGACGATATGCGTGGCGATGGGATGATCTTCCTGCAGCTCGCCGCGATATATATTCGCCAGCAGACTTATACAGCGAAGCACATGTTCATCGAGCGTGAAGCGCCGGTAAAGCCCGTAATCGATGCGCCCCACTATGGAGCCGAAAGCGGGAATATATTTCCCGAGCAGACCGGTCTCGGTCATGATGCGCAGCACCCGCGCCGGGTCTTCGCTGTCGGTCAAAATGCCAGCAAACAATTTCGCGATGATGGGATCTCGGCGCACCTCAAGCGTCACGCTTGGCGTTTCATGGGCGATTAACGCCAGGGCATCGGGATGAAAATCAAACTTGGGCTGTTTGCCGAAGGCCCGAAAAAGCCTGAAGAAATCCCGCGGCTGACGGCGCGCCTTCGCCGGGCTTTCAAAATCAAGCCGACCGTTCTTGATACGCAGATTCGGTTTTCCCGGCGCCTCGTCTGTTTGCAGCGCTTTCGGCAGCAGTTTGGGAAGACGCGGAAGGCGCATCGTGCGCTCTTCTTCAAGCCGGGTGCACAAGATCCTTGTAAGGCGCCCCACTTCCACCGCATTGACGAAATAGTGCTTCATCAATCGTTCAGCCGCCGTCATGTTCGAGCGGTCGGCATAGCCGAGCCGCGCGGCGATTTCCGGCTGCACGTCAAAGGTCAGCTTTTCGTCGGCGCGCCCGCGCAGGTCATGGAGATGTGCCCTCACCGACCACAAAAACCGCTTCGCCTTGACGATGGTCTGGCGCTCAGCCTTGCCGACGATTTTATCCGCCGTCGCCTTGTCATTCAAAATGTCGCCAAAGGCGTAACGGTAAATCCAGCGGATGGTCTGCAAATCGCGCAACCCACCCTTGCCTTCTTTTATATCCGGCTCGACCAGATACCGGGTTTCAAAAGATTTCGCCTGTCGCTCACTTTGTTCTTCAAGCTTGGCGGCGACGAATTCCGGAACGCTCCTGCGGCGAAGCTTGTCGTAAGCCTCGTGAAATTCGTCATAAACATCCTTGGCGCCACACAGAAAGCGCGCATCCAGATATGCGGTGCGGGCGACCATATCGCCCTTGGCGAACTCCACCGCGCTTGCTGGCGTATGCGCTGCATATCCCAGCTTCACGCCGGAATCCCATAAGGGATAGAGAAGTTTGTTCAGCGTATCGCGCAGCGTCTTTTCCGCTTGCGGGCGGTGAAGAAACAAAAGGTCAATGTCTGAATAGGGCGCAAGCTCCGACCGGCCATACCCGCCGACGGCGCAAACGGCGATCTCCTTGGCGATCCCGTCTTTCGACAAAAGAAACAAGGTCCGGACTATATTGTCGACGCCCCTGGACAGCCGCGCCGCAATCCTGTCGCCGCGAACGACATCCCGCATGGTCTGGCGACGAAGGTCCAGCAGCGCACGCTTCAGGACCTTCCCCGTCGCGCCATGGGCTTGGCCCGCACGCTCTGCGGCCATCGCCGCAGCAATCTGCTCATCCAGCGACTGGTTCGCGGGAGTGGATGTGTCGCCTGAAGGCGTTGAAGGGTTGGTCACAAGATTGCGAACAAGAGGGTGCGGGGTGCGGCTACGCCCGCATTGTCGCGCGCGGCGCCCATAATTTCAACTGCCCTGGCGTCCCGGCGAAAGAAAGGGAACTTAATCAATCCTGCAGTTGCGCCAGCCTTTTCAGAACGATGGTCGCCCCGGTATGGCCGTTTTGGGCCGCCTGGGCGCACCAGCGCCGCGCCGCCGCCGGGTTTTGCATCTCGCCGTCAAGCGCGTTCAACATGCAAAGTCGATAGGCCGCCTCCGGCGCCTTGGGAAAATGAGCGGTGTTCGCCTCAGCCGCGACTTCCAGCCATTTCGCCTCATCGGCGAGTGAAACAGCAACGCCGTCGCCAGTTTCAAAGCGTTCCGCAAGCCGCCAGGCCGCCACCGGATCGCCATTTTCCGCACGAGAGGCTTCCAGCGCAATCATATCGTCAAGGCTGGGGCTATGCGCCAGACGCTGACGCCGCAAATCTTCGAGCCTGATAAGCGCCATATAATCGCCGCTGGCCGCCGCCTCTTTGAGGAGCGCAACGCCGCCAAAAAGATCCACGCCCGCATCTGCCGGCGCGTCGCCATCCAGAATGATATAGGCGAGATAGCGCTTCGCTTTGACGTCGCCCTTCGACGCACCGTCATCCAGCAGCGCCCATGCGCGCGCCGCATCGCCGGCGCGATAGGCGGCGACGCCTTCATTTATGACGGACACGGATGATTGCGCCATGGCGGCGCTTGCGGCGAGAAGGGAGAAGAACGCCGCGACGATGAGGTTCAAGCGGAATGTCATGCCTAGAGCCTTGCCGATTTCGCCTTTGCCCAACCCCAAAAAGGGCAAGCTTGGACGCGTAATTTGTGCGCCCTATAGCTCATCCAAAATGGATTTCAACCGGTAAAGCGATTCGAGCGCCTCGCGCGGCGTCATGGCGTCCGGATCGAGCGCATTAAGTGCGTCTACAATGACAGTTTCATGACAAGCTTCAGTTTCTGTCTCATCCCGGGGCGCATCAAGCGCCGCTGCAAAGAGCGGCAACTCCGACATGGCGCCGCTGCCCTGGCCCCGCTCCTCAAGCAGTTTCAACACCGCTTCGGCGCGCTTCACCGCTTTCGGCGGAAGCCCCGCAAGACGCGCAACCGCAACGCCGTATGACCGGTCGGCAGGGCCGGACGCAACTTCATGCAGAAAGACGACATCGCCTTTCCATTCGCGCACTTTCATGGAGACATTGTGGAGGCGGGCCAGCTTTTCCGCGAGCGCCGTCAGTTCGTGATAATGCGTCGCGAACAGGCCGCGACAGCGATTGACGTCATGCAGATGCTCGACCGCCGCCCAGGCGATCGACATGCCGTCAAAGGTCGAAGTGCCGCGGCCGATTTCATCGAGCACGACAAGCGAGCGATCCGTCGCCTGATTGAGGATCGCGGCCGTCTCCACCATTTCCACCATGAAAGTCGAGCGGCCGCCCGCAAGATCGTCGGAGGCGCCGACACGGGAAAAAACACGATCGACCACGCCGATCTGCGCCTCGCTTGCGGGCACATAGAGCCCCGCCTGCGCCAGGATCGCGATCAACGCATTCTGGCGCAGAAAGGTCGACTTGCCCGCCATGTTCGGGCCGGTGACAAGCCACAGCCGCGCCTCTTCGGGCTCGCCCAGCATGCAGTCATTGGCGATGAAAGCATCGCCGCTGACGCGCTCGACCACAGGGTGGCGCCCGCCTTTGATGTCGAAAGCAAGGCTCTCTTCCATTTTCGGCCGGACATAGCGCTGCTCCAGCGCGAGGACGGCGCCGCCCGCGGCGACATCGACTTCGGCGAGCGCGGCGGCCGCGGCGGCGATATCCTGACGGCGCTCTGTCACAGCCGCGCACAAGGTTTCGAACAGTTCAAGCTCGCGCGCCAGCGCTTCATCGCGCGCGCGCGTGATCTTCGCGTCGAGATCGGCGAGTTCTCCGGTGGTGAACCGCACGGCGCTCGCCAGCGTCTGGCGATGAATGAAGGTTTCGCTCAACGGCGCGGCCATCAACTTGTCGCCCTGTGACGGCGGGGTCTCCACAAAATAACCAAGCACATTGTTATGTTTGATCTTGAGCGTTTTCAGACCGGCAAGTTCGCGGTATTTCGATTCAAGACCGGCGATGACGCGGCGGGATTCGTCACGCAGCATCCGCACCGAATCGAGACCGGCGTCATAGCCCTTCGCGATAAAGCCGCCGTCGCGCGCCAGCATGGGCAGGTCTTCGCTGAGCGCCTCACGCAACTTGGTGATGAGCGCTGAAAAACCTTCGCCTTGTCTGTTCTCAAGCGTCTCCACCGCCCGGCGCAGGAGCGCCGGCAAGGCGGCGCTGTCGGCAGACAACAGTCCGGCGATTTCCCGCGCGCGCATCAACGCATCGCGCAAAGCCGCGAGATCGCGCGGTCCGCCGCGCTCGGCAGCAAGCCGGGACAACGCGCGCGCCGCGTCCGGCGTTTCTTTCAGCCGCTTGCGCACGTCGTCAGCCAGGTCTTTTTGCGCATCAAAAAAACCGACCGCATCATGCCGCGCGCTGATCGCCGCAATATCGGTGAGCGGCGATGAAATCCGCGACGCGAGCAGCCGCGCGCCGGCGCCCGTCACCGTGCGATCGACCGCCCAGAGAAGAGAGCCTTTTCTGGCGCCGCTCTGTGTTTGCAAAAGCTCAAGCGAGACGCGCGTAGCGGCGTCTATCACCATAGTTTCCGAAAGCGCCGCGCGCCGGGGCGGATTGAGCGACGGAAGCCGCCCCGCCTGGGTCAGGGTCACATAATTCAACAGCGCGCCGAGAGCGCCGCATTCAGCTCGGGAAAAATCGCCGAAGCCGTCCAGCGACCCCACATTATAGGTTTCCATGATCCGCCGCTGACCGCTGGTGGAATCGAACAGATGCGCCGCCTGACGCGTGATCGTCATGGCGCCTTCGCGCGCCGACAAAATCTCGCGCCAGGGATGGTCTTCTTCAAGATCGGGCGCGACTAGTTCCTTTGGCGACACAGCGGCAAGATCTGCGGCGAGATTATCAAGGCTCGTCTCACGCACGGACAATTCGCCGGTAGAGACATCGACCCAGGAAAGCGCCGCCTCCGCGCCGTCGCGCAAGAGCGCCAGCGCCGCCAGAAAATTGTTCGACCGCGCATCGAGCAGCGAGTCTTCGATGATTGTTCCCGGCGTCACCGTGCGAATAATCTCGCGTTTGACGACAGACTTCGAACCGCGCTTCTTCGCCGCCTCCGGGCTTTCCATTTGTTCGCAGATAGCAACCTTGAACCCGGCGCGGATCAGCTTGGCGAGATAGGACTCATAAGCGTGAAACGGCACGCCGCACATCGGAATGTCCTGGCCCGCATGCTGTCCGCGTTTCGTTAGGGCAATATCAAGGGCCGCCGACGCGGCGACCGCATCATCAAAAAACAATTCGTAAAAATCACCCATGCGATAAAAAAGAAGCGCATCGCCCGCCTGTTCCTTGATGGCGAGATACTGCATCATCATGGGCGTTGGTTGCGGGGCGTTCATCAGATTGGTCTTTACCGTATGCCGGCGCTAAAAAAAATGTCGCCGACGCCTCAAAACAAATTGATCTTTGGGCGAAACCGGCAAGGATAGAGGTTTGTGAGAGCGTACCCCCTTATGGCGATGAATCATATCACCCGAACCGAAATCAATATCGGCGCGCGCGCGACGCCCTTGATCACCCGCGTCAATCGCCGCGCCAAACGGCTGATTCTCAAGGTCGATCCGGTAGCTGGGGAAATTCATGTGACGGCCCCCTCAAAGCGCGCCGTGCCGGAAGCGATTCGATTCGCTCATGAACGAGTCGACTGGATCGCCAGCCAGCTTTGCGACAATCTGCGCGCCAGGCCGTTCGTGAGCGGCATGAAATTTCCCTATGAAGGCGCAGATCATATCATCATTCATGATGAAAAATTGCGCGGCGCCCCGCATATCGACAACGAGTTGATACCGGTTATTCGCGTCGGCGGGGCTCCGGAACACCTGAACCGCCGGGTTTGCGACTGGCTAAAACGTCAGGCGCGCAAAAAACTGATGGAACGCGTCGACTTTCATTGCGCCGAGCTTGGAAAAAAACGAGGCGCCTTGCGCATTCGCGACACGCGGACGCGTTGGGGCTCATGTTCATCGGAAGGCGATATGTCGTTTTGCTGGCGTCTGATTTTTGCGCCGATGGAAATTCTCGACTATGTCGCGGCCCATGAATGCGCTCATCTTGTTCACATGGATCATTCCCCCGCATTCTGGCGCGTCGTGCGCGACCTTGGCGCCGATGCGCGCGGCGCCGCTGATTGGCTCAACGCCCATGGCCCTGCGCTCTACGCGTATGGCGTAACGCCGGATGCGACGCGCCATCAGCCGCCTGCGTGAAGGATCGCCGCAATCGGGTCGATGTCATCGCGCTGCGGAACTTGCGGACTGTAAGTTGCGGGCGGCAACGCCCGTGAAAAGATCTCCCGCCAGATGACCGCAGGCGCGCGACCGCCAGTGATGTTGTCCATCGGCTTATTGTCGTCGCGACCCAGCCAGACGACGCCGACAAGACCGCCGGCATGGCCGGCGAACCAGGCGTCCCGGCTTTCCTGCGACGTGCCGGTCTTTCCGGCGACCCGATAACCGGGAACCGCAGCCGCTCGCCCCGTCCCCCACACCACAACGCTCGCCAGCATATCATTGGTTTCGGCGATGGCGCTGGCCGGGGCCGCCTCTTCGATGATCGAGCCCTTGCGCTGATAGACCAGATCGCCATCGGTGGTTTCGATCCTGTCGATGACATGCGGCGCAACCCGGAACCCCCCATTGGCGAATGGCGCATAAGCGGTCGCAAGCTGCAGCGGTGAAACGGCGTCGACGCCAAGCGCCAGCGACGGGCCGGATGTAAGCTCGCCCGCCCAGCCCATACGGCGCGCGGTCTCACGCACAAAAGCCCGCCCGGTTCGCTCCTGCACACGCACCGCCGCGCTGTTCAATGACCGCGCCAGCGCTTCGCGCAAGCTTACTTCGCCATAATATTTGTCTTTGTAGTTGCCCGGCGCATAGGCGCCGATTTCAATCGGCGCATCAAGCACCGCCGAGTCCGGCGTTTCACCGCGCGTGAGCCCCGCAAGATAGACAAAAGGCTTGAACGCCGAGCCCGGCTGACGCTTTGCCTGGGTCGCCCGGTTATATTGGCTCCTCGTATAATCACGCCCGCCAATCATGCCACGCACCGCGCCTTCGCCGTCAATAATAATCGCCGCCGCCTCAACGCCGGTGAGACCGTCGCCCGCCATCGCGAGACCGGCGAGCAGCCCGGTTTCCGCGGCAGCTTGCACCCTTGGATCAAAAGTGGTGCGAACGATAAAATCGGCGTCAACGCCTGCTGTGAGCGCCCGCACTTCTTTAAGCGCATGATCAACAAAATAGGGCGCGGCCTCGAAACGCGGCGCGGCAAGAAGCACCGGCGCCGCAATCGCCGTATCGGCTTCTGCGCGCGTGAGAAACTTTGCCGTCACCATTTGCTCAATGACAAGGCGCCCGCGCTTTCCTGAATCTTCCGGATTGGAGGTGGGAGAATAACGGGACGGCGCTTTCAACAACCCTGCAAGCACCGCCGCCTCGCCGACCGACAGATGACGCGCGGATTTGCCGAAATAGCGATAGCTCGCCGCATCAACCCCATAGGCGCCGGCGCCGAAATACACCCGATTGAGATAGAGCGTCAGAATTTCATCCTTGGTGAATTTCCGCTCCAGCCAGAAAGCCAGCATCAGCTCCTGAATCTTGCGCTTTATGGTGCGGTCGCTTGAGAGGAAAACATTCTTCGCGAGCTGCTGCGTGATCGTCGAGCCACCCTGCCGCACGGCGCCTTCATTGGCGTTGACGATCAGCGCCCGGACAATCGACACCGGGTTAGCGCCGAAATGATGATAAAAATTCCGGTCTTCAACAGCCATCACCGCTTCAGGCACATGATCCGGCAATTGCGATAACCGCAAAGGCGCGCCCTGCGCCACGCCCTGCAGCATGATGGGCGCTCCGTCGGCGGCGAGGAGCGTAACGCTGGGCCCGCCGCCTTCGCGCCACAGACCCGCCGGGTCCGGCAGGTCACTCGCGAAATAGGCGAACAGCGCCGCAAGTCCGATCAGCGCGGTGAAGGCGAAAACGCCAAGCTCCGCGGCTGCGCGGGCAAAAGGCTCAAAACGAATAGCGGCGCTTTTGCGTTTGCGCCGGGACACAGTCCCGCGCCGGCGCCGCGCAGACGAAGCCCGACCCCGCCGCGCGGCGGGTCTGCGCTTAGTCGATTTCCTGCGCTTTTTGGCCGCCATAGCCTTTATCCATCGAATCTTGTGGTTAACGGCAGGTAAACGCCCCAAAGCCGCCCCATGGGACGTTCCGTCCCCGGCCGATAGGCGCCATACTGCGGAAATGCGGTCCGATCAAAACAGGGCCGCCAGGCGTCTCTCCCGGCGCCCAGCAAAAGAGACAACAGGGGCGAAAAGGTATCAGCATGTCAGAAGCGGCGGCGGCGGACGCGGCGCTCGATGAAAAAACCGAAGCGATTGTAGAGGCCGCCAGAAAGACATTTCTGACCCGCGGCTTTGATGCTGCGAGCATGGACCAGATCGCCCTCACCGCAGGCGTGTCAAAGCGCACGGTTTATAATCGGTTTCGCTCCAAGGAAGAACTTTTCGGCGCCGCTATTGCGGAAAGCTGCAAAGATCTGTTGCCGGTCAATGTGGATGACATTGAAGCGAGCCTGCCGCCGGAAGCGCTGATCCGCGCGCTCGGCCGCCAGTTTCTTCAAGGCGTCCTGCGTCCTGAAGCGCTTTCCCTGCGCCGGATCGCCTCCTTTGAGGCCGGCCGAAATCCGGCCATAGGCAAAACCTATCTTGAACATGGCGCGGAATGGATGGTGAAGAAATGCGCGCCGATCCTTGCCCGGCTCGCCGCCCGCGGCGCTTTTAAAATCGATAATCCGGAAGAAGCAATCTGGCAGCTGGGCGCCCTCATCACCGAACCGCTTTACACTCGGGTTTTGCTCGGCGATGCGCCAGATGATCTCGAAGCGGCCATCGACCGGCAGATCGAGCGCGGCGTCATCGCCTTCACACAAATTTACGGCGCCGACTGAGTCTGCCCAGCTCACAAAAAAGGTAGCAAAAGAAAACCGGCGCAGCTTGGCTGCGCCGGTTTCCAATAAACAGTGACGATGCCGTTCTTATTCGAACGAAATCATGACATCCGCACGACGGTTGAGCGGCTCGCGCACACCGTCCGCTGTCGGCTTGGCGAGGTTGGTTTCGCCAAACGCTTCGAGCCGGATGGTGTCGGCCGGTACGCCATTGGCGATCAGCGCGTCACGCACCGCACGGGCGCGGCGTTCTGAAAGCGCCTGGTTATAGGCGGACCCGCCAGAGGTGTCGGTGTTGCCCGCAACAACAACCGTATCAACGTCGTTTTCAAGCGCGCGCGCGGCCGCTTCCTGGACGAGGGTCGAAGCTTGCGGCGTCAGGTTCGATTTGTCGTAATCGAAATAGACGGTGAAGTTGATCGGATCGAGATCAGCAGCCTGGCTCTCCACAACTTGCGGCGGGCAGGAAGCCGAAACCGGAACGCTGGAGCCATCCCAGCAATCCTTGTACTCAACAGCCGGAGCCGCCGCGGGACCGAAGTTCCAGCGCAGGCCGGCGAACAGGCTGTGCGCTTTGTTCGATGTTTCGAATTCCGCCGGAATACCGATGAGCGTGCCGTCATACTCACCTTTGCCGGTGCGGAAGTAACGGTACGAGAAGTCCAGCGCGAGACCTTCAGCAAGTTCGAAGGCAAGGCCAGCAATGCCCTGGAACGCCGGCTGGAAGTTCGATGCGCCGTAAGCGATGCCGCCCGGGAGCGGAACGCCCGCAGCGTTAGCGCCAACGATGTCGTGGTCGATATGAGCGATACCGCCGCCGAAGCCGAGATAAGGCGTTGCGATAGAAGAGCCGGTGTCGAAGTCGTAGAGGAAGTTCACCATCAGCGCTTTTGTCGTGGTCGAGCCGTTGATGGTGCCCGCCGGCCAGCCGGAGAAGCCAGCGCCGTCTGGATTGATCGAATCAATGCTGTTGTCGCGATAGGAAAATTCAATTTCCGTGCGGTAGTTGCCGCCCCAAGCCTTACCGATCGCTGCATAAACGCCAATGCCGCTGTCATAGTCAGCGCTGGAGTCGAAAGCATACGGCCCGCCGCCGCCCGGCTGGTCGTTGGTGACATCCTGTTCGCCCATATAGTTCAGGCCAGCGCCGATCGCGCCATAAAGACCTTCATAAGCCTGAGCAGCAGGCGCAACAGCCAGAGCCGCCGCCGCTGCGAGCAAAGTCGTCTTGAGTTTCATCGTTCCCCTCCTCAGGTGGACCAAAGACAGGCCGCCAGACCATAGGACACGGGCGGCTTCCGGTGAATTTCAGCCTTTTCCGTAGCGCCTTTGCACTGCGAAATATAGCCTAGGACCTTCGAATTTATTCCAAACCCCTAATATCCCATTAACGATGTTGCATCAACGCATCGCCACGGGCAACCTCCAGACACTTTGCGCCCGGAAAGGTTGCATCATGACCACAGTCTCCGGTCCTGGAAAATATGAAAGGCCATTATGTCGCGTCTGCTGCTCGCCGCCATTTTATTCATTATTTCCAGCCCCTTGGCGGCCGCCGAGGGAGAAAACGCCGCCCTCCTCCATGAATTGCAGAAAAATGTATCGGCGGCGCGGATTGAGACCGACATCACCCGGCTGGTGAATTTCGGCACACGACACACCTTGTCCGAAACGGAGTCCGAAACACGCGGCATCGGCGCCGCCCGGCGCTGGATCAAAAGCGAATTTGAAGCAATCTCAAAAGACTGCGGCGGCTGTCTCGACGTCATCTATGTGAGCGATTTCGTCGAGGGCGAGACGCGCATTCCCGATCGCACAGAAATCGTTAACGTCATCGCCATTCAGCGCGGCCAGCACGACCCTGACAGAATTGTCATGATGAGCGGGGATATCGACTCGCGCGTGAGCGACCCGCTCAACGGGACCTCTGACAGCCCCGGCGCCAATGACAACGCTTCCGGCATGGCTGGCGTTCTTGAAGCAGCGCGGGTTTTGTCGAAGCAGAAATTCGCCGGCACAATTGTTTATGCCGGCCTGTCCGGCGAGGAGCAGGGGCTGTTTGGCGGCAAGATTCTCGCCAAATATGCGCTCGACCAGGGCTGGCGCATCAAAGCCGTTCTCAACAACGACATGATCGGCAATATCGAGGGCGTCGACGGCGTCATCGACAATTCCACGGCCCGCGTCTTTTCCGAAGGCGTGCGCGTCGTGGAGACCCCGGAAGAAGCCCGCATCAGACGCTTTACCGGCGGCGAGGTCGATTCCGCCTCCCGCAATCTCGCACGCTACATTGATCAGCTTGCGGACGACTTCATTCCCAATCTCGATGTCATGATGGTCTATCGCCTCGACCGGTTTTCGAGAGGCGGCCATCACCGCCCTTTTAATGAGGCCGGCATGCCGGGCGTCCGGATCATGGAAACCCACGAGAATTATACGCGTCAGCATCAGGACCTCAGAACCGAAGAGGGCGTCGCCTATGGCGACGTGCTCTCAGGCGTCAATTTCGATTACGCGCGCAAACTGACATCATTAAATGTCGCAGCGCTTGCGGCGATGGCTTCGGCGCCGCCTTTCCCGGCGAATGTTGAAATTGAAGGCGCCGTCCGGCCGTCGACAACGCTGAAATGGTCAAAGCCCTCGGGGCGCGCGGCGCGTAACCTTGCAGGCTATCGCGTACACTGGCGCCTCACAGACGCGCCGCAATGGACGCACAGCATCGATGTCGGCGATGTTTCTGAATTCACGCTCGAGAATATCGTGATCGACAATTATTTCTTCGGTGTCTCATCGGTCGCGAAAGACGGCGCACAAAGCCCTGTCGTCTTCCCGGGACCGGCTGGCGCTTTCAGCGAATAGGCTTATTTCGCACACGCACAAATGCGCCTGACGGCAAGAAAATACAAGAGTCCCGCACGGATTGCGCAACTTATTTGGGAATGACGCATAGGGCGCACGCGCTGCGCAATTTGCGCATGATCTTTACTGTAGAAATATGGTTACCGTTCGGTTAGGCTCCGCCGCGGGGAAACCAATTCAAACGTGGGGTGTCCAACATGAAAGCTTTGTTCTGGCTTATTCTTCTTGTGCTGGCTGCAGTCGGCATTGCGTGCATCGTCGATTATTTCGACCTCTATGATGTGCCGATGGTGGAAGTTTCCAAGCAGGAAGCAATCTCCGAATAAAATAATGCGCGCGCCCTGAAGCTCACGCACAAGCCATGGCTTGTGCTGCTTCAGGGCGTGTTCTATTTACCCAACATGACGGTGCTCCCTTAACGGGAGAGAATAGGGAACGCGGTGAAAACCCGCGGCTGTGCCCGCAACTGTAAGCGGTGAGGCGCCCGCCACACGCCACCGGATAATTTCATCCGGGAAGGCGGCGACGCGCCGGCGATCCGCAAAGCCAGGAGACCTGCCGTCGCTGTCGTCTCTCGCCCGGCCGGGAACAGCCGATGCGAGCGGGTCATCCGTCATGGCGACTTTCGGAAACAGAAAGGAACCGCCATGATGCGACTCTCATGGGCGGCGGCGACGCCGTCTCTTCTAGCCAAAACCGTTTTTTCCCTCTTCATCGGGAGTTCGGCAAGTCTTGCCGGGGCAAGCGCGACAGAAAATCCAGACCCGGATGAACTTGTCGTTTCCGCCATGCGAATGCCGACGCCGCGCACAGAAACCGGCTCGACCGTATCCGTGATCGACGCAGAAACAATCCAGTTGCGCCAATACGCCTTTGCGGCCGAGGCGCTGCGCGACGCCGCCGGCGTTTCTCTCGCCCGCAATGGCGGCGATGGCGCCGCGTCAAGCGTCCGTATTCGCGGCGCCGCCAGCGGGCAAACGCTGGTTATTCTTGACGGCGCAGTCGTGAACGATCCCGCCGCCCCGCAAGGCGGATACAATTTCGCCAATCTCGAAGCGAGCGCTATCGACCGCATCGAAATTCTGCGCGGACCGCAAAGCCTTCTTTACGGTGCGGACGCTATTGGCGGCGTTATCGTCATCACCAGCAAGAAAGACGGGGGCGCCGATATCTATGTTGAAAGCGGGTCCCGGAACACCTTGCGCGGCGGCCTTTCCGCCGGGATCGCAAGTGACGGCGCCTATGGACGGCTCTCTTTAAACGCCGCCAGAACTAGCGGCGTTTCACGCGCCGCTGACGGAAACGAAAAAGACGGCCATAAATTCGTCGACGCCTCCTTTGCCGGCGGAGCCGACCTTTCCCAACATTGGAGCGTCGAAACTGTTTTGCGCGCGACTCGCGCCAAAGCCGCTCTGGACGGGTTTCCGCCGCCGCTCTTTTCACTCAGCGACACAGCGGAAACGGAAAAAACAAAATCCTATCTCGCCGCCGGCAAACTCCGCCAGACGTTCGACGGTTTTAATGGAGCCTTGTCCTTGTCTTATGCAAAGACAGACCGGGAAAACGCGGACAACGGATTTGAAACATTCTCAGCCGACGGCGAACGCTTCACGGCGGATTATATCGCAGCCATCAATGTCACCGGCGCGCTCCGCATCCTTGGCGGCGGAGAATGGGAAAAGACATGGGCGGTCACATCCGGCGTCGACGAAAGCGCAACCGCAGGCGCGGGCTTTATCGTCGCGGAAGCGAATCCCATTGACGTCCTTACCTTCTCAGCCGGCGTCCGCCGCGATGAATTTTCAAATTTCGATGGCGCCACAACCGCGCGCGCCGCAGCCGTCTGGCGTTTCAATGATACAACGCGGCTTCGCGCCAGTTGGGGCGAGGGGTTTCGTGCGCCGAGCCTGTTTGAGCTCAATTACGATCTATTCGGCATCACACCCAATCCCGACTTGCGTCCTGAACGTGCAAGCGGATTTGATTTGGGCTTTGACAAGGACCTTGGCGACGGCCGTTTTTCCGTGACCTTGTTTCACACAAAAGTCACTGACCAGATCGATTTTGATTTCGCCGGCAATGGTTACTTCAATATCGCCTCGGCCCGCTCGCGCGGCGTTGAGCTCGAGGGCGCGGTACCGCTGACCTCCGCAATCAGCATCGATGCGAATTACAGCTTCACGGACGCTGTCAACAAAGCGACGGACACACAATTATTGCGTCAGCCGAAACACAAAGGAACCCTCACACTAAACGTTACGCCGCTGGATAACCTTACCCTCTCAGCCAGCACGCTCTTTAACGGCCGTGAGAACGATACGCCTGCGCCCAATGACGGATTCATTCGCCTTGATCTTCGCGCTGCCTACGCATTTTCCGATGGCCTCGAACTTTATGGACGCATCGAAAACGCAACAGACGCGGACTATCAGGATGTTTCCGGTTATGGCGAGCCAGGTCTTTCAGCATTCGCCGGCATCAGGGCGCAGCTTTGATGCGGTGGCTCGCGGTAATATTATTATTGGCGGCGCCGATTTCGGCGCTCGCCAAGCCACATGCTGTTTCTCTCGACTATTGCGCCGATCAATATCTTTTAAAGCTGGCGGACCCGGCGCAGATCGCCGCCGTCTCCCGCGGCGCGGACAAGGATTATTCCTATTTGCGCAACGCCGCGGCGACCCATAAAAAGATCCGCCCTTCTCTTGAGGAAGTGGCGCCGCTCGAACCTGACCTTATCTTGCGGCAGTGGGGCGGCGGCAGTGCTGCAGAGAGAACCTTTTCCCGCTTCGGCGCGACAGTCGTGACGCTTGGCTATCCGGAAGACTTCGACGGCGTGAAAGAGAACATTCGCCTCGCAGCAAATGCGCTTGATCAACCGGAAAGAGGCGCCGCCTTGATCGCAGAGATGGAGCGCCGCCTTTCAGCGCTCAACGAACCAGCGCATAAAAAGCGAATAAATGCGCTTTATGTGACGCCGGGCGGCGTCACCGCCGGCGCTCACACCATGATAGACGCGATGATGGACGCGGCTGGCGTCGTCAACCTCACCGCACAAGCCGGTCAGTCCTACTGGCCGGCGCTCCCCGCCGAGGCGGTGTTGATGGCCCCGCCCGAATTGATTGTGGCTGGCTTTTTCGACTCTGTTGATGAAGACGTCAATTACTGGTCTGCGTCGCGTCATCCGGCGCTGCGTAAGCTTTTTCAACGCACCCCGACTGTCAGCCTTGGACCGGATGTCGTCAGTTGCGCCGCATGGTTCTCTGTTGATGGCGCCGAGGCGATAGCGGAAGCGGCGGGGACACCATGACAGACCGTCCAGATAAAACGCCGCGCATAATCCTTGTTCTCGCCTTGGCGAGTGCGGGCATTGTTCTTCTCTCCTTGTTTGTCGGTCCCGTTTCCATTCCAGCCGCGAAAATTGTTAGCGGGCTCTTTACTGGCGAGGACGCGATCGCCGTGATCATCCGTGAAATCCGCCTGCCCCGGGCGCTCGCCGCATGGCTTGCCGGCGCCTGCCTCGGAGCCGCCGGCGCAGGATTGCAGGGGCTCTTGCGCAATCCCCTCGCCGACCCGGGTGTTCTCGGCGTTTCCGCCGCTGCGGCGCTGGGCGCGATCATGGCGATATACTTTAACCTCGCAGCGCTCGCTTTCTGGGCGACGCCGATTGCCGCGATCCTGTTTGCACTCGGCGCCACCGTCCTTCTCTATATCCTTGGCGCCGGACGCGTCTCGACAGCGCGGCTCATCCTGATCGGCGTTGGCCTGTCTTCTTTCTGTGGCGCGCTGATATCGCTCGCCATGAATCTCGCGCCAAACCCGTTTGCGCTTTCCGATCTCGTCAACTGGCTGTTCGGCACTGTCGCCAATCGCAGTGTTGACGACCTCGCCCTTGCGGCGCCCTTCGCCGGTCTCGGCTTCGCGCTTATTTTATTATCGGCGCCCGGACTTGCGGCCTTGACACTTGGCGAGGAAACCGCCGCCAGCCTCGGCGCCAATCTCGCCCGCGCCCGCGCCTTCGTCATCATCGGCGCTGCCCTGCTGGTCGGCGCCAGCGTTTCTGTCGCCGGCGCCATCGGTTTTGTCGGCATCGTCGCGCCGCATCTGGCGCGCGCCTTTGCCGGACAAAATCCGGCGCGCATCCTGATTCCGAGCGCACTGCTTGGCGGAATCATGCTCGCAGGCGCAGACATGTTCATACGCATCCTTCCTTTTGATCAGGAATTGAAACTCGGCGTCGCCGCGGCGCTGATCGGGGCGCCCGGCTTTATCTGGGTGGCGGCGACAAGCCGGAGGATGACGTCATGACGGCGCTCCTCTCCCTCGACGATATCGCCTGCCAGATCGATGGCGCCGCCATTCTCAAAGATGCGTCGCTAAGCGCCGGCCCCGGCGAGTTCATCGGTCTTGTCGGTCCAAATGGCGCCGGCAAGTCAACACTGTTGCGTGTCGCTGCAGGGTTGCAGAAACCATCTGCCGGCTCTTGCCGAATCGATGGCGCGCCCGCAAACAAGCTCTCAGCGCCTGAACGCGCACAGCGCCTTTCCTGGCTGCCTCAGGCGCGCGAAGTCGCGTGGGCGATGACGGCGCGGGAGATTGTGGCCCTCGGCCGTTTCGCCTGGGGCGCCGCCCAGCGCGAAAACGCAGAAGACACCGCCGCGGTGACGCAAGCGCTTCAGGAAGCCGGCGCCGCAGGCTTTGCCGACAGGCTGGTCCACACATTATCCGGCGGCGAACTGGCGCGCGTGCATCTGGCGCGCCTTCTCGCCGGGAGAACGCCGATCATTCTCGCCGATGAGCCTGTCGCGGCGCTCGACCCCGCACACCAGATCAGCGTCATGACGCTCTTGCGCGCCAAGGCGAACGAAGGCCGCACCGTGATCGCCGCCTTACATGAATTGCCGCTCGCGGCGCGTTATTGCACGCGGCTTGTGGTGCTAAACACTGGGAGCATTGTCGCTGATGGCGTTCCGCAGGACGTACTTACCCACGCTCTCATGCGCGATGTGTTTGGCGTCAACGCCAATGTCGAGACGCGGGGCGGCGTATTCCGACTCCATCTCGACCCCCTGTCCGAGTAACTTGTCTGGTTAACGTTCCTTGCGCCAATAGACTTCATCAACGCCGAGTCGGCGCGCCTCAATACGTGCGGCGATAAAAAGAATATCCGAAAGCCGGTTGAGGTATTGCAGTCCATGCGCCGCCTCCGGCGCCGTCCGCTGAAACGCGGCCATCGCCCGCTCAGCCCGGCGGCAGACCGTGCGGGCCACATGACAAAAAGAAATTTCTTTGGCGCCGCCCGGCAAAATGAATTCTTTCAACGGCGGCAGCGCTGCATTCAACTCCTCCGCCGCCGCATCGAGCCGCTTCACTTGTTCCTCGGAGAGCATCGGGCTGCCGGGAAAAGACAAGGCGCCGCCAAGATCGAACAGATCATGCTGGCACGCTGCGAGCGTTTCTTTCAATACGCCCTCGGCGCCATTGCCGATAACGACGCCGAGCCAGGAATTCAGCTCGTCGACGTCGCCAATAAGCGCGATGCGCGGGTCGTCCTTTGCGAGCCGCGTTCCGTCGGCGAGCGAGGTTTCCCCCTTGTCGCCGCCGCGGGTGACAATTTTTGTAAGGCGATTTGACATGGCGCCATCCTACAACAAAAAACGCCCGGCGGAAAAACCGCCGGGCGTTTAATTTCAGCGTATTTCGCTTATTCCGCCGGAGACGCGAGACCTTGCGTATTCGGGGCGGCGTTTTTCTCGGCAATGGTGTCAAGCCGCATGAGCTTCTTGATGAGCGGCGAGATTAACAACATCACGACCGCTATGCCCATCGCGACATAGCCGACATTGGTATAGACCTCGGCATAGGTCGCCTTCGCCGCCGCCACATCGGTGAGCTGGCCGCCAATGGTTTCCGCGCCCGTTCCGCGCGCGATGACGCCCGCAAGATAGTTCGACAGGCCGGAATAAAGGAACCACGAGCCCATCGCCAGGCCGACAACGCGCGCCGGCGCCATCTTGGTGACCGCAGACAGACCAACCGGCGACAACATCAACTCGCCCATAGTGTGAACCCAGTAGACGAGGAAGATAAAGCCGACCGCCGTCATGCCGACAGAGCCCGAAATCTTCATCCCGGCGACGAGCGCCAGGAAGCCAAGCCCCACCAGGAAAACACCGCCGGCGAATTTGACGGGCGTCGACGGCTCCATTTTCCGTTTGGCGAGCGCAATCCACATCCACGCGAAGACTGGCGCGAAGATGAAGATGAAGGCCGCGTTGAGCGATTGGAAAACCGGCGCCGGCACCGACCATCCAAACAAGGAGCGGTCAACCAGACGGTCAGTGAAGAGATTCAAGGACGAGCCCGCCTGTTCAAACAGCGCCCAGAACGGAATCTGCGCCAGCACAAAATAAATGGCGGCGAACATGCGCGAGCGCTCATCGCCCTGAAGCTTTGTCGTGGCGTAAGCGCACAGCCCCAGAAACACAGCCACACCCAACATGCCGACAAACCAGTCGGGAATGAGATGCGCGTTCATCACCATCAGCATCGAAACCGCAATGATGACGAGACCGATGAGATAGCAGCCCATCTCTATATTGATCGGACCGATCGCAGATTTTTTCAGTTTCTCGGGATTGGGCGGCTCGGCGGCGCCGTCGAGATATTTCTGTCCCCAGAGGAAGACCAGCAGTCCCAGCAGCATGCCGATCCCGGCAAGGCCGAAGCCATATTTCCAGCCGTAAACGATGCCAAGGATGCCGCAGGTGATCGACGACAGGAATGAGCCAAGATTGATCCCCATATAGAAGATCGTGAAGCCGGAATCGCGGCGCGGATCGTCATAACCGTAAAGGGCGCCCACAATCGTGGAAATATTCGCCTTGAGATACCCGACGCCTGCAATGATCAACGCAAGGGAAAGATAGAGAATGTTGACATAGAGCTGCTCTTGCTCGATGCGGGTCGTATAGTCCGCCGTTGAAATGGTGACCGGCAGGCCGACGGCTGTCGGATTGTCGATAATCATTTCGGTGGCGCCTTCGTTAAAGGAAATCTTTGACGTGCCCGTATCCGAAATAATGACCTGATCGGCGTCACCGCCGCGGCCGTCGAGCGTCACCTGATACTCGCTGCCTTGATAGGTGAGGATTTCTTTTGACCCCTCGCCCTCAAACGCCATGCCGAAATGACCCAGCACCAAAAGGATGGCGCCAAAGGTCACCGCCTTGCGCTGCCCCAGATATCGGTCGGCGAGAGAGCCGCCGATGATGGTCATCACATAAACCAGCGCGGTGTATGCGCCATACATCAGCGCCGAGCGCTGATCCGAGAACAGAAAATGTTGCGTCAGATAAAGAATGAGAAGGCCGCGCATCCCGTAATAGGAAAAGCGCTCCCACATCTCCGTGAAAAACAGGATGGCCAGGCCTCTCGGATGGCCAAAGAATCCTTTGCTGGCCTTCACCGCGTTCGGCGTTGTCGATACGTCAATCGCTTCGCTCATAAATGCTCCCTCTTGCGGCTGTCTCTAAAGACGCTCGCTGGATATTCGCCCCTTCGACGCACCCCGCAAATTTTGCATTGAGGCGCGCAATTGGCGCGCACTGTAGGCCGAAAAGCGTCGCCAAATCCAGAGCTTAGGCGTATTTTGCGATGAATGGCGCGCGGCGAACCCTTTTGCTGGCGCAATCTTTCACGCGATCGTGTCCCGAGTTCGCGTTTCGTACAGGGACGGCGAAATCACGCGGCCGGGCCGCGCCGCTATTTTGGTTTGAAAAACAACGCCCGGGCGAGACCGATGGCGGAAATCAGCAGCCAGAACATCTCAATCACAAAGGACGCCGCATTGAATGTGCGGGAAAGAGAAAAAAGAATAAGAAGCGCGCCAACGCCGTTCAGCGCGGGATATAAAGGCTGGCGCACATCCATGCGCCCTACTTGTGACAGGAAATACGTGCCGACCACGAGACCGACGCCGGCAAAGCCGACAAAATCAGAAAGCGCCAAATCCATCCGCACTGTTTAGATTATTCCGCCCGGATGTCGAGCTTGTTGGAGGGGCGCATCAAAATGCACGCACAGCCAGAAACCCGACCGCAAGACAGCCCGCTAGCGCAAGGGTCATCACAAGGCCGTCGCGGGCGGTGATGGCGACGCCAAAAAGCACAATCGTCCAGGCCGGCGCGGCGACGGCGAAAGGAACGGCGTCAAACGGGATCATGACAACCCCGAGCGCCGTCACGAAGATCGCCGCTGCGCGCCGCATCGCCTCGCCGGCGGCCCAGGTCCATCGCTGTGTAATCAAATGATCAATGAAACGCAGCGGCTTGTCTAACTTACGGCGCATCTCACGCAGCTTGTCCTCGGAGACAGACTGCTTGAGCGCCGCCTCCGGCAACCAGGGGTGATTGAGCCCCAGCGCCATTTGCAGCGCCAGGATTGCGATGACGACGCCAACGACCGCTGCAGCGCCCGGAATGACGGCAAGCGGCGTGCCGCCGACAAAACCGAGCACAATAAACAACGGGCCATAGCTGCGGTCGTCCCAGGCGCTGAGAACCGCACGCAAACTGACCCGCCCATTTTCCGACCGGGCGATGGCGTCATCGACGATCGATTCAAGCGGCGCTTCGCCGTCTTCGATCGAGTTTGACTGTTTTGATGCTGACATAACGATGCAAACATTGGCCGAACAAGACCGTTCCAGCAAGACATGGAAGCGCCTTAATGAAAGACCCGCCGCCAGGCGACGCCAGCAAAACCTCCACAATCAGAAGGCGTATAATTCATCTTTCTCTTCAGATTCAGGCGGACAACTATGACGTGGCAATTGAACATTTTGTAGATATTTCAACATGCTTCTTGCCTCTACGATCTTTTCTATGAAAAATGCCGTCATAGAGGTGGGCGACATTGAGTAAAAAAATTCTTTTCTTGGCTTTGTCTGGCGTTTTGATTGCTGCACTGGCGGCGGGCGCAGGGTATGTCGCTGGCAATCTCAACACACCTCAACATGTTGCAGAAAAGAGCGCCGCGACACAGGAAACGCCGCCGGGGGACATTTCCTACACCGGAAAGACGCCTGGTTTTGTAGTCAAGCGCGTCTTTCCGGATTTTGACGAACTTTCCCCCAAGTCAGCCAACGGCATTCAACTCCTTGTTTATGATCTGCAGCATGACGCCACGACGGAAGGCTCGCCGCGATACACCCATCAAGTGTTCAAAGCTGTCGACAGCCTCGGCGCACAACAGCTCGGGCAGTATTTCATCAGCTTCGACCCGTCATTCCAACGCGCAGAGATCAACCACCTGACAATCACTCGCGATGGAGAGATATCCGACCGAAGCGAAGGTTTCACAATAACCTATGCACAACGGGAAGAACTGGCGGAGTTCAGCATACTCACAGGCCATACAACCGGCATCATTCGTATTGACGACATACGGCCCGGAGACATTCTCGATATTGGCGTGACTATAATCGGAGAGCCCCCTCGTTTTGGGCGCAAACATTCTGATATTTTCCCTGCGTCCTCGGGCGCTGAAATCGGACTCTTTTCGCTAACATCAACCTGGCCCGGACCCATAAAAACGTCGCCTGTGTTAAGCGGCGTCACGCCGACAAAAACACAAAAGGGCGAAGACACCGTTCTGGAAATCAACCCACAACCGCTGACCGCTATAGAAACGTCCGAACTCGTGCGGGCCCCTTTTTCGCTAAACGGCTCGATCATGGTCTCGGATTTCGGGTCCTGGAAGAACATTGTCGAATGGGCGACCGATGATTACAGGCCCACGCAAGCCGAAGAGCTGCAATCTATTGCGCAAAAAATCACCCTCGATCATGACAGCGCTTCCGCGCGCGCCGTCGCCGCCCTTCGCTTTGTCCAAAATGAGATTCGCTATTCCGCCAGTCTTTTTGGCAATGGCGGCTACACGCCGCAAACGGTTGACGAAACTCTGAGGTCTCGCGCGGGCGACTGCAAAGCCAAAGCTCTGCTCCTGGTCAGCCTGTTAGACATGTTAGGTTTCGAAGCACACGCGGCGCTGGCCAATACGACAGACGGGATATATCTCGATTACTACCCGCCGACGCCACTAGCGTTCGATCATGTTATTGTCCGCTTCAGCGTAGATGGCCGCCACTATTGGGCTGACCCCACATTGCTTTATCAGGCAGGCGATCTCGCCTCTATGGCCCAGCCAAATTACGGACATGCGCTTGTTTTGGAGCCGTACAGCGTCGGCCTTACAGAAATGGGCGACGCAACAACCACGCCAGCTCCCATCACCGAAATACGTGAATTTTTCGACTTGTCCAAAGGAGCGTCAGAAGGGCTGGCGGACGTCGTCTTTATCTACCGACGTGACGCCGCCAACCTGATGCGAGCAGCACTGAACGCCATATCGGAAGAAGAGTTCGTAAAAAACTTTTCAAACTACTACAAGCGTTATGGCGACGTTGAAATTCTGGAGCAAAAAGTCAGCGACGAGCCCGAAAACAATCAAATTGACATCGCGATGAAAATGACTTTGTCAAAACCGTTTGACGCCCCTGACAAGGAGAACAAGCGGTATTTTGAATACAAAGCGCACGCCATAACCCAAATCCTGCTGTTAAAGCCAGATGACGACCCGCTTATCCGGCTGCCTATTCTGCAACAACCCCACGCCAAACATGTCGTGCAAATAAGCTTACCGGAAGGAATTACGTGGCGGCTTCCGCCGGAAGAAGAGACGATCTCTAACGATACATTTTTCTTTTCCTACTCCTACAGCGCCGACTCCAAGATGCTGACATTCGAAAGCAACCTCAAAACGAAAGCCATATCTGTCGAGCCGAAGCAATATGACCAGCTCGTCCAAGACGACGACGCCCTGCAGGATGCAATCGACAGAAACATCTGGTTCAGGAAAAACACGAGCCAGGAGGCCAGCACCGACCGCCTGATTATTGAAAATGTGGTGAATGCACCCAAACTGCCGCCAATGCCTGCAATCGAAAGCGAATAACCGCTCCGTCAATGAAGCAGTAGCCTAGGCCTGCATCGTCCAGCCTTCAACGCCCATGGCCGCCTGCCGGACAGCTTCCGATCGTGTCGGGTGAGCATGACAGGTGCGGGCGATGTCTTCCGACGCGCCCCCGAACTCCATAACGCTCACGGCTTCGGCGATGAGTTCGCCGGCCTCGACGCCGACAATATGCACGCCGAGCACCTTGTCGGTTTCTGCATCGGCGAGGATTTTCACAAAACCATCCGTCTCGTGATTGGTTTTGGCGCGCGAATTGGCGGCGAAGGGGAACTTGCCGGTCTTGTAGCTGACGCCCGCCTCTTTCAATTGCTCTTCGGTTTTGCCGACGCAGGCGACTTCCGGATAGGTGTAAACGACGCTCGGCACGAGATCGTAATTCACATGCCCCGCCTTTCCGGCGATCAGTTCGATGCACGCGGTTCCGTCATCTTCCGCCTTGTGGGCGAGCATGGGTCCATGGATGGCGTCGCCAAGCGCCCAGATGCCCGGAACATTGGTTTTGAAATGATCGGTTTCGATAAAGCCGCGCTTGTCGGTTTTGACGCCAACGGTTTCCAGCCCCAGCCCTTGCGTGTGCGGACGGCGGCCAATGGCGACCAGCACCGCGTTGCAGTCGATGACTTCCGCGTCGCCGCCTTTAGCCGGTTCAACGGTCAGGTGCACACCCCTTTCCGATTTCTTCGCGCCCGTCACCTTCGCGCCAAGCTTGAACTCCATGCCCTGTTTTTTGAGGATGCGCTGAAACTGTTTTGAGACTTCATCGTCCATCGGCGGGAGAATTTTGTCGAGGAATTCGATGACCGTCACTTTTGCGCCAAGGCGACGCCAGACAGAGCCAAGCTCAAGCCCGATGACGCCGGCGCCGATAACCACAAGATGATCGGGCACGCTGGCGAAATCGAGAGCGCCCGTTGAAGAGACGATCTGTTTTTCGTCAATTTCAACGCCCGGCAGCGGCGTCACTTCGGAACCAGTGGCGATAATGATGTTCTTCGTTTCAATCTCCTTGTCGCCGTCAGCGCCGGAGACAAGGACGCGGGTAGCGGAGAGAATTTCGCCCGACCCGAAATAGACATCGGCCTTGTTTTTCTTCATCAAGAATTCGACGCCTTTGGTGAGCCCTTCCACCGCGTCGTCTTTCTGCTTCAGCATTTGTTTCAGGTTGAGCGAAAGCTTGCCGGTCTTGATGCCGAGTCCATCGAAATCCTTTTCGGCAATCTCGTATAGCTGCGAGGCGTGCAGGAGCGCCTTTGACGGAATGCAACCCACATTAAGGCAGGTGCCGCCAAGCTTTTTATTATCACGCTTTTCGATGATCGCGGCTTTAAGCCCGAGCTGGCCGGCGCGGATCGCCGCATTATAGCCGCCGGGGCCGGCGCCGATGATCACGACGTCATATTGATCGGTCATAAGTTCATTCCGCTTCAATGATTAATGGGGAGGCTGCGTCTTCCGGAAAAATCACGGATTCAAAATCACCATTCGGCGATTTGACCAGGCCGAACTCGAATCTCAAACTCCAGGGGCCGCGGCCGAAATGCGCCTTGCTCAGTTGAAACTCACGCGCCTCGGAAGGGATAAACTTGGCGCGGCGCCTATCGCCTTCGCCCTGATAACCGTTAAAGCGAACAGGGTTCGCGGACCAGCCCGAAACCCGCCACCAGCGATCACTTTCAGCAGTCTCGGGCGCGCCGTTTTCATCCTCCGCCGCCCATTCTCCCAGCTGGGCCGAGACATGGAGATTGCGGGGCGCATCAAGACCGGGAGAATCGACCACAAGATCAACGGCGCCGAAGCTTTCCGGCGGCAGCGACGCGCACAACCAGACATAACGCTGATCCTGGAAAACAAAAAGCGTCATGTCTTGAGAAAGCGAAACGGTTTGGGCGCCGAGGTCGGCATATTCACCGCAGGCGCCGTCCAGCAAGGGATAGCCAGCGTCACTCTGCTCGGCGCATCCGAAACAAGAGAACAGCGCCAAGCTACTGACAACCGATCCGATCCTGAAAGCCACGACTAAAGATCGAGCAGCAAGCGCTGCGGGTCTTCGAGATTTTCCTTCACGCGCACAAGGAAAGTAACGGCGCCTTTGCCGTCGACAATGCGGTGATCATAGGACATGGCGAGATACATCATCGGACGGATAACAACTTCGCCGTTCCGGGCGATAGGCCGTTGTTCGATGCGGTGCATACCGAGAATGCCCGATTGCGGCTGGTTCAAAATCGGCGTCGACAGAAGCGAGCCGTAAACCCCGCCATTGGAAATTGTGAAGGTGCCGCCCTGCATGTCTTCCAGTTTCAAGTCGCCGGAGCGCGCCTTGCGGCCATACTCGGCGATTTCAAGCTCGATCTCCGCCATGGACTTCAAGTCCGCATCGCGGATGATCGGCACAACGAGCCCCTTGTCGGTGCCCACCGCGACGCCAATGTCGTAATGGTTCTTGTAGATGATGTCGGTTCCGTCGATTTCGGCGTTGACGTCCGGCACTTCCTTCAGCGCATGGACGCAAGCTTTGACGAAGAACGACATGAAGCCGAGCTTAATGCCGTGCTTCTTGTCAAAAAGGTCCTTGTACTGAGAACGCAGCTCCATCACCGCCGTCATGTCGACGTCGTTGAAGGTTGTCAGCATCGCCGCAGTGTCCTGCGCCTCTTTCAGACGGCGCGCGATGGTCTGGCGCAGGCGGGACATTTTCACCCGCTCTTCACGCGGACCGAGATCGCGCGGCGCAGACGGGGCCGGCGCTTTTGTTTGGGCGGGTTTCGCGTCGGCGCGCAGCGCATCGCCCTTGGTGATGCGTCCATCCTTGCCCGTGCCTTCAATCGCTGACGGGTCGAGACCGCGCTCGGCGACGACGCGGCGCGGCGCCGGTGACAATTCCGCCGAAGACCGTTCGCGCGCGCCTTCCATGACGCTCTCCCCCGATGCGGCGACTTCGCGCGGCGACGGATCGTTGACGCCATTCGCGGCGGCGCCGTTGGCTTTGGCCGCGCCAGCGCCCTCAACAATGACTGCAATTACGGTTCCGACTTCGACCGTGTCGCCTTCTTTGGCCCGGACTTCTTTCAGAACGCCGGCGGCGGGCGACGGCACATCCATCGCCGCCTTATCGGTTTCAAGGCTGACAAGCGGTTCGTCGAGCTCAACGGCGTCGCCGGGTTTTTTGAACCATTCGCCAATATCGGCTTCCGTGACGCTTTCGCCCGAGGCCGGGACCTTGACCTCTATCTCCTCGCCCTCATGGGAAGGCGCCGTCTTCTTGGGCGCCGGGGCCTTGGTTTCTTTTTTCGCGGCCGGCGCGCCGCCAGCCTCGATCGCGCCGAGAAGCGCGTCCACTTCCACCGTGTCGCCTTCCTGCGCGGAAATTGATGCAAGAACGCCGGCGGCGGGCGCAGGCACTTCCACCGAGACCTTGTCAGTCTCAAGCTCCACCAGCGGCTCGTCGACAGCCACGGCTTCGCCTTCTTTCTTCATCCATTTCGCAATCGTCGCCTCGGTGACGCTTTCGCCAAGGGTCGGGACGCGGATTTCGGTAGTCATGTCTATATCTCCAATGACGTGGCCGCTTAAACGGTCAGCGCCTCGTCTAGAAATTCTGCAAGTTCCTGCTTGTGACGGCTCATAAGCCCCGTCGCCGGAGATGCGGCTGCGGCCCGGCCCACATAGCGCGGACGTTTGTGTTTGGCGTCGATCTGGCCGAGCGCCCATTCAAGATTAGGGTCCATAAAGAACCAGGCGCCCATATTCTTCGGTTCTTCCTGACACCAGATCATCTCTGCGTTCCGGAAACGCTGAAGCTCATTGATGATCGACATGGCCGGGAACGGATAAAACTGTTCAACGCGCAACAGATAGACATTGTCGACGCCGCGTTTTTCGCGCTCTTCCAGAAGGTCGTAATAGACCTTGCCGGAGCACATAACGACCCGCTTGATCTTGGAATCGGGAACAAGCTTCACCGTCGAGCCGGGACGATATTCCGCATCATCCCAGAGAACCCGGTGGAACGAAGAACCGGGGCCCATCTCTTCCAGCGTCGAAACGCATTTCTTGTGACGCAACAGTGATTTCGGCGTCATCAGAACGAGCGGCTTGCGGAAATTCCGGCGCATCTGACGGCGCAGAATATGGAAATAGTTCGCCGGCGTCGTGCAGTTCGCGACCTGCATATTGTCTTGGGCGCAAAGCTGAAGGAAACGCTCAAGACGCGCGGAGGAATGTTCCGGCCCCTGACCTTCATAGCCATGAGGCAAGAGCAGGACGAGGCCGCACATGCGCAGCCATTTGCGTTCACCAGACGAAATGAACTGATCGATGATCGTCTGGGCGCCATTGGCGAAGTCGCCGAATTGCCCTTCCCACAGAACAAGGAATTTCGGATTGGCGAGGGAATAGCCATATTCAAAACCCATCACCGCAAATTCGGAGAGGCTTGAATCATGCACCTCAAACGTCGCTTCTCCGCCATCGAGATGACGCAGCGGCGTATAGGTTTTTTCCGTTTCCTGATCGATGAAAACCGCGTGACGCTGGGAGAAGGTGCCGCGGCGAGAATCCTGTCCCGACAGCCGGACGCCAAAGCCCTCGCGCAAGAGCGATCCGAAGGCGAGCGCTTCGGCGGTCGCCCAGTCGATCCCTTCACCCGCCTCGAACATTTTTTTCTTCTGATCGAGAATGCGCGCCAGGGTTTTATGGATATTGAAGGTCTTCGGATAATGCGTCAGCGCGGCGCCGATCTGTTGCAACTCCTCGATCTTGATCGCGGTGTCGCCGCGGCGATCATCGTCAACCGGCGGCACGAAGCCTGACCATTGACCGTCAAGCCAATCGGCCTTGTTCGGCTTAAAAGCCTCGGCGGCGGAGAATTCAGCATCGAGGAAATCACGAAACTTCGCCTGTTCCGCGCCAACTTCTTCAGCGGTGAGCACGCCTTCGGCGACCAGCCGCTTGGCGTAGATCGCCTGCGTTGTCGGCTGGCTGCGGATTTTCTTGTACATCTTCGGCTGGGTGAAGCTCGGCTCGTCGCCTTCATTGTGGCCGAAGCGGCGATAGCAGAACATGTCGATGACAACGTCAGAGCCGAATTTCTGACGGAATTCCGTCGCCACTTTCGCCGCATAGGTCACGGCCTCGGGATCGTCGCCATTCACATGGAAAATCGGCGCCTCGACCATCTTTGCAACGTCAGAAGGATAGGGCGAAGAGCGTGAGAATTTCGGACTCGTCGTAAACCCGATCTGGTTGTTGACGATGAAATGAATGGTGCCGCCGGCGCGGTAACCGCGAAGACCGGAAAAACCGAAGCATTCCGCAACAATCCCCTGCCCTGCGAAAGCGGCGTCGCCATGCAGGAGAAGCGGCAACACATGGGTGCGCGGCTGGTCGAGATCAGGCGCTTCAATGCGATCCTGTTTCGAGCGCGCCTTGCCGAGCACGACCGGGTTCACCGCCTCAAGGTGAGACGGGTTCGCGGTCAGCGACAGATGAACCTTGTTGCCGTCAAAGGCGCGATCCGATGAGGCGCCGAGATGGTATTTCACATCGCCGGAACCGCCGACATCGTCGGGCGTCACAGAGCCGCCCTGAAACTCGTGGAAAATATGGTGATAGGGCTTGCCCATCACCGCCGCGAGCACATTAAGCCGCCCGCGATGCGGCATGCCGATCACAATCTCCTGAACGCCGAGCGCGCCGCCGCGCTTGATGATCTGCTCAAGAGCGGGAACCATGGCTTCGCCGCCATCGACGCCGAAGCGTTTTGTGCCGGTGTATTTGGTGTGCAGAAAGTTCTCAAAGCCTTCCGTCTCAACCAGCTTGTTGAAGATGGCGCGCTTGCCTTCCTTGGTGAAGGTGATGTCCTTGTCCGGCCCCTCAATGCGCTGTTGCAACCAAGCTTTCTGCTCGGGGTCGGTGATATGCATGAATTCGACAGCGAAGGTGCCGCAATAGGTCCGTCTCAGAATATCGAGGATCTGCCTGAGGCTCGCCGTTTCAAGACCCAGCACGTGATCGATGAAAATCGGCCGGTCCATATCCGCTTCGGTGAAGCCGAGGCTTTTCGGGTCGAGCTCGGGATGAACAGTCGGCGTGGTCAGGCCAAGAGGGTCGAGATCGGCGATGAGGTGACCGCGAATACGGTAGGCGCGGATCAGCATCAGCGCCCGCAAGGAATCCTTGGTCGCCTGCAACACGCCGCCGGCCTGTTCGACAACCGGCGCGGCGACGGAGCTTTTTTCGATTTTAGCCTTGAGCTGTTTTTCAGCCTGGGGCTCAAACGCCGACCAGTCGCCGTCAAGCGCCGCCGTCAGTTCGCCATTGACCTTGGGCGGCCAGTCCTTGCGCGACCAGCTCGGCCCGTCAAAAGCCGGTGAAGCGTCTGTTTCTCTTTCGAAAAATGCGCGCCAGTCTTCGCTGACAGAAGCGGGATTCGCCGCATATCGGGCGTATTGCGCTTCAAGATATTGCGCATTTGATCCCGAAAGAACCGTTTCTATATCCGGCTTGCCGTCAGCCGGTCCTGCGGGAGCTTCCCCGTCTTTGGCCATTACTTTAGTCCGTCATTACGCCGTGTGACGATAGCACCCCTAGATACGCCAACTTTCGGGCGATTCAATCACTATTGGAGCGATCCATTAATGA
Source organism: Hyphococcus sp. (assembly GCF_041986965.1). Lineage (GTDB taxonomy): Bacteria > Pseudomonadota > Alphaproteobacteria > Caulobacterales > Parvularculaceae > Hyphococcus. The sequence goes on from NZ_JBHIXB010000001.1 coordinate 204,319, forward strand.
TAAAACCGTTTATTTTTTGAGAATTTCAAGGAGCGTCCGTCCCATCGCCGCCGGGGTTGGAGAAACGGCGATGCCGGCCGATTTCATGGCGTCGATTTTCGCCGCCGCCGTGTCGTCAGCGCCGGAAACAAGCGCTCCGGCGTGCCCCATGCGCCGGCCTGGCGGCGCCGTAACGCCTGCGATGAAGCCGACTGTGGGCTTCTTGATCTTGTGGGAGGCGAGGAACTTCGCCGCATCAGCTTCCGCCGAGCCGCCAATTTCGCCGATCATGATGATGGAATGGGTCTCGTCGTCGTGAAGGAACATATCGAGGATTTCGATGAAATCCGTGCCCTTCACGGGGTCGCCGCCGATCCCGACGCATGTCGATTGGCCCAACCCGGCCATGGTGGTCTGATGAACCGCCTCATAGGTCAGCGTGCCGGAACGGGAGATGACGCCCACATGACCCTTGCGGTGGATATGGCCGGGCATGATGCCGATCTTGCATTCATCAGGGGTAATGACGCCGGGGCAGTTCGGACCCACGAGCCGGGTCTTTGAGCCGTCAAGCGCCCGCTTGACCTTGACCATATCGAGGACCGGAATGCCTTCGGTGATGCAGATGGCGAGGGGGATTTCAGCGTCGATCGCCTCAAGGATCGAATCCGCCGCAAACGGGGGCGGCACATAGATCACGGTGGCGTCAGCCCCGGTTTTCTCGCGCGCCTCGGCGACCGTGTCGAACACCGGCAGGGTCGCGCCTTTGGCTTTCTTTGGGGCCGCCTCTCCCGCCTCCCAGACCGAACCGCCCTTTCCCGGCGTCACGCCGCCGACCATCCCGGTGCCGTAGGCAATCGCCTGTTCTGTGTGAAATGTGCCGGTCTTTCCGGTCAGGCCCTGGCAGATGACCCTGGTGTTCTTGTCGATCAAAATAGACATTTGAGAAGTTTCTCTTGAGGCGGAAGGAATCGAGCCTCTAGTAACCAAGGCCCCGCTGCGCTGCAATGGCGCTGTCGCATTTATCGGGAACTTTAGCGGTCGATCGCCTGTTTCCGCCATATTCCCGCTCGGCTGACTCTCAATGCATGAAAATAAGAATGCGATGCTCGAAAGCGCCATGAGGGCGGGCTATGGCGCCCGCGGCTTCGTTTATCTCATTATCGGCGTTCTTGCGGTCTTCGCCGCTGTAAATGGCGGGGAAGCAGAAGGCTCCACCGGCGCGCTCAATTATCTCTCACGACAGCCCTTTGGCGTCGCCCTGGTCGGGGCCGTGGCCCTTGGATTTCTCGCCTTCGCCCTCTGGCGCTTCACGGATGCGGCCCTGGATCTGGAAAATGAGGGCGATCACCCGCGCGGCGCCGGCTCCCGGATGACGAAAGTATTCTCCGGCGCAGCACATCTCTTTCTGGCCGCAACCGCGGTCACCATCATGGTCCGCGGGGCCAAGGCCGAAAGCAACTCGGCGGCGAACTGGAGCGCTGCGGTGATGGGCGCCCCTTTCGGCCGCTGGGCGGTGGCGCTTGCCGGGATCATCGCCATCGGGGTCGGCCTCTATTTTTTCTTCAAATCCGGCGCGCGGACCTATCGCGATGATTTACGCGAAACGAAGATGACCCAGCGGCTCGCGCCGTTTGTCCGTTTCGGCCTCGCGGCGCACGGATTTGTGCTGCTGATCATTGGCGGGATGGTCACCTATGCGGGATGGACCACCAACCCGAACCATGCAGTCGGACTTGGCGAAGCGCTGGCGCTTTTGGAAACGCAACCCTTCGGGCGCACCCTTCTGGGGCTCGCCGGCGCAGGCATGGTGGCCTTCGCCGTCTATTGTTTCGTCCTGGCCGTCTATCGCGTGCCGCTGACCATCACTCGCAGCGACCTGCCCGCGCAGGGCTCATGAAAAATGGGCAGGAAAAATCGCCACGAAATTGTCACGGAACAGTCTCGTGCGCGCAATATTTAGCGCCCAGATAGGCCGCGCTGAAAGCTAATCGCTTTGAAGCCCCTCCGACTTAAGCCGCGCGGAACACCCGCGCGGCTTTTTTCTTTCAGGCGCCAAGGTCGGGCAAGTCCGTTTTCGTCCGCTCGGAGACATGCTCACCCGTGTTCACCGTGCCGGCGCTCTCGATCATAAGGATCCAGCACTCCTTTTCAGCGACCGGCATATGCTCAACGCCGGCGGGCACCGTGATGAAGTCGCCTTCCCCCATCTCCACATCGCGATCACGGAAGCGCATGGTGAAAGCGCCCTTCACGACAAAGAAGGCTTCTTCAACCCCGTCGTGACGATGCCATTCAAAGGCGCCCTCAATCTTGGCGAGGCGCACCTCCTGACCGTTTACGCGCGCGGCGATGTGCGGCGACCATTGTTCGCCGATACGATCAAAAGCGGTTGGAATATTGATCTTCTGCAAGCGAGCCTCCGTTGCGGATAAAATCTATAAGCACGATCGCGGTTGCGGAACAAATCACGTCCCTGCCTGTTGGTTAAAAGTCATCGACAAAAAAGGAGGGTCACTATGCCGACAGCAGCCGGACATACAACCGCCATTCGCGCCTCGCGCGTCATCGGCATGCCCGTCTACAATACGACAGGCGACCAGATTGGCGAAATCGAAGACGTCATGCTCGACAAGACGACAAACAACATCATGTTTGGCGTCGTTGGTTTTGGCGGTTTTCTTGGCATCGGTGAAAAATATCACCCGATTCCATGGGCGAGCCTCGACTATCAAAAGGAAAAGGGCGGCTATATCGTGCCTTATTCCAAAGAACAGCTTGAACAGGCGCCATGTGATTCCCTGCATGAGCTGACCGAGAATGACGGTCTTGGCTTCCGTGACGCCGCTTATGATTATTACAAGGCTGAGCGTTATTGGGTTTAACGCCTTAAAGCGAGCTGAAGACGACGCAGCGCCGGCCTACGGCGCTGCGTTTTTTATTTCATAGCGCGGTTCGCCTTGAGACAGTCGCTCGGCAAGCGCATGCACCAGAATTTCAAGCTCGCCGCCGAGCTTCCATGGCGGATTGATAACGACCACGCCCGACCCGGCGAGCCCGCCATCGGGTTTTGGTTTTCGGACTGACAACACCGCCCAGAGATGTTTCACCGGCATGTCGCGCACCCGGTTCAGAATATGACGGTCGAGACCGTCGCCCGTGACCGGGAACCACAACAGAAAAACGCCGGTCGCAAAGCGTTTCAAACCCTCGCTCAACATCCGCAAAGCGCGGTCGGCCTCATCGGTCTTCTCGTATGGCGGATCAATGAGGACAAGCCCGCGCCGTTCCGGCGGCGGCAACTGGCTTTTCAGGAAAACGAGCGCATCGAGGCGGCTGAGCGTCGTCCGGCGGTCATGCGCGTAAGCTTTGAGCAAGGCTTCATAATCAACGGGATGCAGTTCGTTGAGGCGCAAACGGTCGACCGGCCGCAGCATCAGCCGCGCAATCTCCGGCGAGCCCGGATAATGTTTCAACCCGCCCTCTTTATTGAGAGCGCCGACGCAGGTCCGCCAGGGCGCCAGCAGCGCTTCTGCCTCGCCGTATAAGGGCAATGGCGTTCCATCGGTTGAAAAAAGACGGCCCGCGCCTTCGCGCCACTCGAAGGTCTTTTCCGCCTCAACACCGCCAAGATCGTAACGCCCGATCCCGCCATGGGCGTCATAAAACCGGAACGGCGCTTCCTTTTGTTTCAGATGTTCAATCACGCGCGCCAGAACGATGTGCTTCAGGACATCGGCGTGATTGCCGGCGTGATAGGCGTGACGGTAATTCATGGCGCTTTATGCAGGCTTGCGGCGCAGAACCGCAAGGGACTGGCCGACGCCGCTTTCAGCGCGGGGAACGATGCGCGCAATCTCGAAATACTCCGCGGCGAGCGCTTCAAGATGCGCGCGCGTTTGAAAAGTTGAAATCAGATTCGATCCCTCGGCCATGTCGTTCAGAACATAGAGGCCCGTCCCGGTCATCGCCTTGCGCGCGGTTTCCGTTTCCGGAAAACCGGGCTGGGTCTCTTCGTGAAAACTGATCAGCGCCAGGCCGCCGGGGGTTAAGATGCGGGCGTATTCCCTGAGCCAGTCGCGCTGCGTCGCCTCACGCAGATGGGTGAACACCGAGAGGGCATAGAGAATATCGAAATGCGCATCCGGAAAGGCGAGCGGCGGCGCGAGGCGATTGCGCGCATATTCGCCCGGCAGGTTCGCCGCGCACCAGCTCAACAGGGTTTCATTATAGTCGGCGCCAAAAAGCGCGGCCTGCGTCATGCGCGGCAGATGACGGATGACGCGGCCGGCGCCGCAGCCGAAATCGAGAATGCGCGCCGCCGACGAAAAAGGAAGGCCCGCCGCCGACGCATGCCCGTCAAGGGCCGCCGCCGTTGCTTCGCCCATGCGCAGAAAAGCTTTCCAGTCGGCGTAAGCGACCGTGAGCGCCATCAGATTCAAGGGCGGAATAGGAACGCCATGTGCGTCCGCCGCCGGCGGCGCCTCCTGTCCGCGGGCGAGCCGCCATTCCACCGCGCGAAAATAGAGCTGGATCAGGCCGGCGCGATAAAGCGCGCCGCGCAGGGCGTTTTTCAGCGCAGACATCAGCCCGCGCGCCCTGATGCGCTCATCTCCGGCGCCGTTTTTTCAAAACTCATCACCCGCGCAATGAAATCTTCCGGCAGCGGCGTTTTCGCCTGCGTGTCACGGTCGGCGTGAACATAGATCAGCTTGCCTGTCGTCAACAGATCACGCCCGCGAAAGATCGCCGCTTCGATGGTCATCGATGTCCGCCCAAGCCGCGCACAACGCGCGCCAATCTCAAGCATCTCATCGAACCGCGCCGAGCCTTTATAATCGGCCTCCGCGTGAACGGTGAAAAAATCCATGGTCTTGTCGCCCTGAAGCCCGAGCGCGCGCAGCCACTCCGTCATCGCCACGTCGAAATAGAGAAAATAATTGACGTTGAAAACGATCCCTTGCGCGTCGCACTCGGCCCAGCGCACGCGAAGGGGATAGAGGAGGGTGAAGGACGGTCTCGCCAACATGCTCAGCCCGCTCAGCCCTGCACTGCGGCGACAACCTTCTTTGCAGCGTCTTCCAGATCGTCGGCCGGCGTAATCTTGAGGCCGGAATTGGCGAGGATTTCCTTGCCTTTTTCCACATTCGTGCCTTCAAGGCGCACGACCAGCGGATCTTCGAGGCCGACTTCCTTCACCGCCGCGACGATGCCTTCGGCGATGATGTCGCATTTCATGATGCCACCAAAAATATTGACGAGGATGCCTTTGACGCCGGGATCTGTGGTGATGATCTTGAAGGCTTCGGTGACTTTTTCCTTCGTCGCGCCGCCGCCCACATCGAGGAAGTTCGCCGGCTCGGCGCCATAATGCTTGATGATGTCCATGGTCGACATGGCGAGGCCCGCGCCGTTCACCATACAGCCGATATTGCCGTCGAGCTTCACATAGGAAAGATCGTATTCCGACGCTTTCAATTCCATCGGGTCTTCTTCGGTCTCGTCGCGCAGGGCCAGAATATCTTCATGGCGGAACAGCGCGTTCGGATCGAAGCCGACCTTGGCGTCAAGCACCAGAAGATCGCCGCCTTTGGTGACGATCAGCGGATTGATCTCCAGCATCGACATGTCTTTTTCGGTGAACGCCTTATAGAGGGTCGGGATCAGCTTGCCGCATTGTTTCGCCGAGACGCCGGAAAGGCCGAGCGCCTGGGCGATGCGCCGCCCGTGATGGGGCATGCAGCCGGTCGCCGGATCGATCCGCACCGTGACGATTTTCTCCGGCGTTTCTTCCGCCACTTCCTCGATATTCATGCCGCCCTCAGTAGAGGCGATGAAGGCGATACGGCCCGTGCCGCGATCGACAAGCGCAGAAAGGTAAAGCTCGGTTTCAATGTCGGAGCCGTTTTCGATATAGACCGTGTTGACCTGTTTGCCCGCTTCGCCGGTCTGTTTGGTGACGAGAGTGGCGCCCAGCATTTCCTTGGTGAAGGTCGCCGCTTCGGCCGGAGATTTCGCAAGACGGACCCCGCCGCCCTCACCTGCTGAGGCGTCCTTGAACGTGCCCTTGCCGCGCCCGCCAGCATGGATCTGGGCCTTCACCACATAAAGCGGCCCGGGAAGCTCCTTCGCCGCCGCCTCGGCCTTGCCCGCATCGGTCACCACGCGGCCCTCGGACACCGGCGCGCCATAGGACTTAAGAACTTGTTTGGCCTGATATTCGTGGATGTTCATGGGGGTTTGGCTCCAATCGGAAAAACGGGACAGCGCTGGCCGTTATAGCCGCGCCATCCGCCATGACAACAAGAAGGCCTAAAGGGCTTCTCGAATTTCCAGAAGGGACCGGCGCTGGCCCCCGGCGGCGTCGAAATTCTCCGGCGCGAGCCACGCCTCGAACCCGGCCTTCACCCGCGGCCACTCCCCGTCGATGATCGAATACCAGGCGGTGTCGCGGTTCGCGCCCTTCACCACCTGGTCCTGACGGAAGACGCCCTCAAAGGAAAACCCAAGCCTTAAGGCCGCGCGTTTCGACGCCTCATTGGCGTTGTTGCATTTCCACTCATAACGGCGATAGCCGAGATCCTCGAAGAGATGCTTGGCCATCAGATACATGGCTTCCGTCGCGGCCGGGGTCCGCTGAAGCTTTTTGGAAAAGACGACGCAGCCAACTTCCGCCGAACCCGCTTCGGGGCGGATGCGCATATAGCTCGCCATGCCCAGGGGTTGGCCGAGCGGCGCGGCGGTTGCGGCGTCGCGGAAGAGATGGGTCATCCAGTTCTGCTGCGCGCCGGCAAAAGCCATGACCTCGGCGAGCTGCACGGCGTTTTCAAACGGGCCAATCGGAATATAGGCCCACAGATCGTCATTCTCCGCGCCGCCCAGCACAGAGAAGAGGTCTTCCGCGCATGCCGGAAACAGCGCCGGCTCTACGGATACAAACCGGCCCCGGACTGTTTTCAAATCCGGGACGCCGCACCCTCGCCAGGTTGACAGATCGCGCAATGCTCCACTCCCTTAGCGGGCATTGAGAACAACGGCGCCGTAAAATCAAGCAAGAAAAACGGGCCGTCCTTACGATGAAGGAACGGCCCGAGAGTGGAGGGATCGAGAGTTCAGTTTAGAAACGCATGCCGACGCCGATGCCGAAGACAAACGGATCAATGTCGACATCGACCGTGTTGACCAGCGCGCCGGTGGTCAGCGTCGCCGTGGTGTCAATGTCGATATATTTGACGTCAGCGTTGAGGAAGACGCGGTCCGAGATCGGAATATCAAAGCCGGCCTGCACCGCCCAGCCGAAGCTGTCGTCCATAGAGACATTCGTCGCGCCGATGGCGTTGGTAAGCGCGGGCTTGGCGTCTTCCGAGTAGAAAATCGTCCAGTTTACGCCGACGCCCACATAGGGACGGAAGGCCGCATCCGGCGCGAAGTGATATTGCAGCGTCAAAGTCGGCGGCAGCACCATGGCGTCGGCGATTTCGCCAAGGCCGGCCAGCGCGCCTTCGCCGGAAACATCATGCGGGCTCGTCGCCAGAATGAGTTCAGCGCCGATATTGTCGGTGAGGAAATAGGTGAAATCGAGTTCCGGAACGATGGCGTCGTCAACGGAAACAGTGGCCGTCGGAAAGGTCGGGAGAACCGCGCCCGAATCTTCATTCGGAGCGACCATGATGCCGCGAAGGCGAACCAGCAGGTCGCCCTGCTCAGCGGCGGCGGGGGCCGAGATTGCAGAAAGGATAGCGGCGGCGGAAAGGAGAGTAGTGCGCATTTGAATGCCCCTCTTGATTAACTTCGCCCGGACATTGCGCCTTGCGGTTTAAAAAAAATTGATCTGCGTCAGGAGTGACTGCACAGAATGTCGCAACCGAGTGTTCATACTTATCGACCCGCCGGCGATGCGCGCGCATAATACGCAAAACTACGTAGAAGGAGGACAAGAATGATTATCGTTTCAGGCAAAGCGACACTGAAACCCGGCGGACTTGAGAAGGTTCAAAAGGAAATGGAGACCGTTATCGCCGCGACACGCGCCGAACAGGGTTGCATCGATTATTCCTACGGCGCCGATGTGACAGAGCCGGATACGATTCTCGTTCTTGAATATTGGGAAAGCTGGGATGCGCTTCACGCGCACACGACACAGCCGCATATGGGCGTGTGGATGACGAAGCTCGGCGAGGTCGGCGTTGTGTCGCAATCGATCCGTTTCATCGAAGCGGGCGAAGAACGAAATCTGATGGGCTGACGCCATGATCATCGTCAGCGGCCGCGTCGTCGTGAAAGAGGGCGCGCTTCAAAAACTGCGTCCCGTCATGCAGGCGATGCTGTCGGCAAGCCGGACCGAGTCGGGATGTATTGAGTATTATTACGGCCCGGACATTTCCGATCCGAACGCTTTTCTCGTTCTGGAAAAATGGGAAAGCTGGGAAGCGCTCGAAGCCCATTTCGAAACGCCGCATCTGAAAGCCTGGCGCGCGGCGCTGAACGGCGCCGGCCTTGTCTCTCGCGAGCTTGTCGCCGCCGACGGCGACGTGACCAAAGAGGTCTAGAGCTGTTTCAGAAGGTCCTGCGCAAAAATCGACAGGGTGTCGTCGCGGGCGCCCATGATGACAATGCGGTCGCCGGGTTTTGCAAGTTTCAACAGCGCTGCGCCGCAATCATCGCGGGTCGCCAGCGCCTCAGCCTTGCGGCCCGCCGCAACGACGCCCGCCGCGATGTCCTTGCTTGACACGGCCCGGTCCACCGTGCCGCCGAAATAAACCGGCTCCGGCATCAGCAGAATGTCGTCTTCTGAAAGATGGCTCGAAAAGGTTTCGATGAATTCATTTTTCATGAGCCGAAGCGGCCCAAAGCCGTGCGGCTGGAACATGACAAGCAAACGCCCCGGAAACTCATGCAGGGTTTTAAGGCTCGCCGTGATCTTGTCCGGGTTGTGACCGAAATCATCGATCACCGTAACGCCATTGGCTTCGCCCACATATTCGAGCCTGCGCCGGACGCCTTCGAACGCGCCTAAAGCTGTTGCGGCGTCTTCAAGAGAAACGCCGCAGGCGCCGGACGCTGCAATCGCCGCCAGCGCATTGGAAACATTATGCCGGCCCGGCATCTTCAATGAAACACGCGCGCGAAGCCCATCGCTACGGACAATATCAAAAGAAACGCCGAAGGGCTCCGGTTCGATATGGTCTGCAAACAGATTGGCGCGCGGATCGACCAGCGAATAGGTGATCCGTCCCTGAAGGCGCTCAGCCGCAAGGCGCGCTGTTTCTTCATTGTCGAGATTCAAGACCGCCGTTTCGGCGCCGCCGATAAAACCGCCAAACAAGGAACGCAATTCATCCATCGATTTATGGTCGAGCGCGATATTGTTCAGCACCGCAATTTTCGGACGGAACATGGCGATGGAGCCGTCGCTTTCATCGACCTCGGAAACAAACGCGTCGCCCTCGCCCACCAGCGCGCTGGCGAACAAGGCGTCGGATTTGACGAAGTTTTTCATCACAGCGCCGTTCATCACCGTCGGGGACTTTCCGGCGTGATGCAAAATCCATCCGATCATGCCCGTCGTGGTCGACTTGCCGCTGGTGCCCGCAACACCGATAGGGCGTTCAGACTCGTTGAAAAGCTGCGCCAGCAATTGCGCGCGCGACAGTCGCGCAGCGCCCGCCTCTTTCGCCGCGACGACATCGGGGACCGTGTCCTCCACCGCCGCCGAAGCGACCAGAATCTGGGAAGGCCGGCTGACGCCTGAGCCGTCCTGGGCGTGGAGCGCGATGCCGAGGCTTTTCAGATAATCGAACTTTGCGCCCGTCCGGCCCTGATCGAGGGCCCGGTCCGATCCCTCCACATGGGCCCCGCGCGCGGCGACGATCATCGCCAGCGGCAGCATGCCCGACCCGCCGATCCCGCAGAAGAAATAGTCTTTTGAATGCGTCATGGACCCGAGCCTATAAGCGAAATCTGTTTATAGTGCGTCACTAAAATGGTTAGGACCTGATTTACGCCCTCTTGTTAGGCTGCTGCGCTGAAATGACTGAGACCAGGCATATCGCAATTGTCTGCCCCGGCGGGCCCATAACGCATGACCTTGCGGCGAAAACCGCAAATGTCGCGGCGGCGCGCTTTGGCGACGCCGTTGAGCTTCACTTCCATGATCAGTGCTTCGCTCACGCAGGACATTTCGCCGGGATTGACGCAGCGCGCAGCGCCGCTTTTCTGGAAGTCGCCAACGATCCGAAAGTTGACGCCGTCTGGTTCGGACGCGGCGGCTATGGCGCCTGCCGCCTTGATGAAAGCCTCTTCGCAAAACTGAACGAGCACGCCCGCGCGAAGACCTATTTCGGTTATTCCGACAACGGTTTTCTTCTGGCGCGGCTCTACAGGAAAAAAATCGGAAATCTCGTTCATGGGCCCATCCCGACCGATCTTAATCGAGAAGGCGGCGAAGAGGCGATTGCGCGCGCCCTTTCCTGGCTTGCGCCTGGCGACAGCGCCGGCGTTGAACCCACAGCGACGACCGGCAATCCTTGCGTGGCGTTCAACATCACCGTCCTCGCCCATCTCGCCGGCACAAACTGGATGCCCGATCTCACCGGCCATATCGTGATGCTCGAGGATGTGGGGGAGTATCTCTACGCCACCGATCGCGCCATGTTTTCCATCATGGGCGACAAAAGCATGCATAGCGCCGCCGGGATCATGCTCGGGCGCCTCAGCGAGGTGCCGGAAAACGACCGGCCTTTCGGATCGAGCGACGAAGAGCTCGTCAAATACTGGTGCGCGCGCGCCGGCGTTCCCTATCTCGGCCGCGCCGATATCGGTCATGATGCGCAGAACAAGATCGTGCCCTTCGGCGTCACACGCGCCGCCTAAAACGCGAGAAGCGTTATAGCGCCGGCGGCGATCATCCCCAGAAAGATGGCGGCCACGCGCAGCCCCAGCCCTTTGCCGCCAATCACCCACGCCATCCCGGCTTTCAAAACGATATTCGACGCCGCTGCGATCATGATCGCATAAGCGGCCGCGCTCATGCCGATGGCCCCCGATCCCGCCTGCCGCCCGGCGATCAGGGTGATGGCGTCCACATCCGCAAGCCCCGAAATCAGCGCCACGATCATCAGACCCGACTGACCGAAGCGTTCGGCGCCGAAACTCGCCGCCACGGAAATGACGGCGAGCAGCCCGGCGAAAATGAGCGCCGGCTTGATCTCCATGGGATTGCCGAGCTTGAGCATCTCTTCCTGCTCGCTGGCGTGGTTGTCGCCCTGGCGCAGCCAGAACATGGCGGCGGCCCCGACAAGGCCCGCAGCCGCTAGTCCCGGCGCAAGCGTTAGAAGGACATCGCGCGCAAGCGCGGCGACCAGAAGTCCGATCCGGATCAGCATCATGACATTGGCGGCGACAATCCCGGCGGCAAGCTCGCGCGCCTCAACGCCGCTTTTCGCGAAGCGCGACAGCGATAGCGTCGTCGCCGTAGACGACGCCAGCCCGCCGGCGAATCCCGTCAGCAACACACCGCGTCCCGAGCCCGCCAGCTTGATCAGCCAGTAGCCAAGGAACGACAGACCGCTGATGAAAACGACCATCAGCCAGATATCGCGCAGATTGAGCGCGTCATATGGACCGAACGGCTCGTTGGGCAGGACCGGCAGGATGATCACCGAAATCGCAAGCAGGCGGAGCGCGGCGTAAAGTTCTTCTTCGGTCAGCGCCGAGACCCAGCGCTCGACGCTCTCCTTGATGGAAAGGATGATCGCAGTCGCCACGCCGCCGATCGCGGCGGCCAGCACATGCTCGCGCACCGCCGCAAGCCCGAGCAGGAAGGTCAGAAAAAGCGCAATCTCCGTGGTGCCGCCGGCGCCCGGTTTGCCGCGCGCGGTCGCCCAATAGGCGACGGCGGTGAGCCCCGCGATAGCGACAAGCATCACGGAGGGCAGGATCAGGCCGTCATCCACAAGACCGGAAAGCCCGCCCGCAAGCGCCGTCAGGGAAAAGGTTCGCGCGCCCGCAAAAGTGTGTTTGCGCGCCTCTTCCGCGTGGGAATGCTCACGCTCGAAACCGATAAGAAAACCGATGGCCAGCGCAACCGCCAGATGAATAAGATCTGTCACGACAGGATCGCTGGCGAATTCCGGCATGACGTCTCCCTTTTCCGGCCCGCCCTGTTTCGGCGCGTCCTGTTTCGGCCCGTCTGGGGCGAGGAAACACGCCTTATAGCCTGACTGATCCTCAGTTCACATTTTTTCTCTGGAAATTCCCGCGATAACGACGCAAAAGCCCTGCGGGCTAGGGCCCTGCTCGAGACGACTGAAACCCGCCGAATGCTTGATGGACAGACGTTAGCCAGCCAGAACCCGATACCTTTCGGGCTCTGATTCGCAGGATTTGAGAGCCGAGCCGTATCGTGATCCGGCAGATCAACTTCTGCCACTCAACATTTAATGGGTTTGGAATTTTCGAGCGAGGCTCTCGAACGGCTTGACATTATCGGCTCAGCATCGTTTGTCGCGGCCCGTTAACTGGAGTGCCTGAAATGGAAGTCAACGTCGCGGTTGTCGGCGCCACCGGCAATGTCGGCCAGGAAATGCTGGCCATTATGGAAGAACGCCTGTTCCCGGCGAAGGAAGTCTTCGCCCTCGCCTCGCGCCAGTCGATTGGCCGCGAAGTGTCTTATGGCGACCGAACGTTGAAATGCCGCGACCTCGAGACATTCGACTTTTCAAAAGTCGATATCGTGCTCATGGCCGCGGGCGGCTCCGTTGCAAAAGAGTGGGCGCCGAAAGCCGCGAAAGCGGGCGCCATTGTCATCGACAATTCGTCCCATTTCCGCATGGACCCCGATGTGCCGCTGATCGTGCCGGAAGTGAACGCCGAGGCGGTCGCGGGCGCGCGCAAGAAAAACATCATCGCCAACCCGAACTGTTCGACGGCGCAACTCGTCGTCGCGCTGAAACCCTTGCACGACGCCGCCACGATCAAGCGCGTCGTCGTTTCGACTTATCAGTCGACGTCGGGCGGCGGCAAGGAAGCGATGGACGAGCTCTTCAATCAGACGAAAGGCATTTTCGTCAACGACTCGCCCGAGCCGAAGAAGTTCACGAAACAGATCGCCTTCAATGTCATTCCTCATATTGACGTCTTCATGGAAGACGGCTTCACCAAAGAGGAATGGAAGATGGTCGCGGAAACGAAAAAGATCCTCGATCCGAAAATCAAACTCACAGCGACCTGTGTGCGCGTGCCGGTCTTTGTCGGCCATTCCGAAGCGGTGAATGTCGAGTTCGAAAATTCAATCTCCGACGATGAAGCCCGCGAGATCCTGCGCGAATCGCCGGGTCTGCTCGTCGTCGATAAACGTGAGGACGGCGGCTATGTAACGCCCGTTGAATGCGTCGGCGATTTCGCCACTTTCGTGTCGCGCATCCGCGTCGACCCGACCGTGGAAAACGGCCTCGTCTTCTGGTGTGTCTCTGACAATCTCCGCAAGGGCGCCGCGCTGAACGCCGTCCAGATCGCGGAGCTCCTTCTCAACCGGGGCATGCTGCAACAAGCGGCGTAGCTATCCTGTACGCTTCTTCTGGACGGGCTTTGGCCCGTCCTGCTAGGCTTCGCTGATGCGAAGCCTTTTTCTTTTGCCTGCCTTTTTGTTGAGCGCTCTTTTTTCCGCCGCGGCGGCGCAAGCGCCTGCGGGGTATGAAAAAATCTATGACGCACCCACCAAAGTGAATCTCGGCGGGCGCCCCGTGATCGCCGACATCGAGTTTCATGAAAGAACATCAGGCGGCAGGACGCATCTGGCCCTCGTCACCGATGTCACCAAATTCGTCGTGGAAACAGAAAACGATCTCAAAAACTGGATCGCGAACCGGCGCAATGATTGCGGCGAACGCTGGAAATCGGGCCCGCCCCGCATCAGCTTTGCAGGCAGCGCCATCCGCTTCGCCATTTATCTGGAGATCGAATACTGGGCCTGCGGCTGGAACGGCAAGGGAACGCCCGGACGCGTCGCGCAGGAAACCGGCACAGTCGATGTCACGCTCATTCCCTATATCGAGGATGGAAAACTTCAGGCCCGGCTCGGGGCTTTTACGCTGTCAGAACAGACCGGGATTTCAAAATATCTGCCCCTTGAATTCATCGTGCGCCGCGCGCTGGAGCAGGAGCTGAACAAGCTCAATCAGAATCCGAAATTTTATCGGTCGCCGCAGCCGCTTTTCGACGAAAGCTTCGTCTATGAAAACATCTCTGCTGCGGAAACTGATGATGACCGTATTGTGATCACCGCGCTTTACGCCGCCGATCAATCGCAAGCTGCGATTGACCGCATTCTCAGGCGGTTACGCACTGAAGGCGTCACACAATAGAATTTCTACAGTTTTGATACGGTAATTTGTTGCGCTGAAGTCTTGCGCATCCCCGCCGTGAGTCGCATAGGCCTGAGAAGGCGCAAGTGTTTGCGCAAGTTTCGGGCGGACAGTCCCGCGCCCTTTGTCATACCGTTCACGCCTATTCGAAAAGTTTCAAGGCCTAGCCACAAGTCATTCCATGTCCGCCACCCCGCCAGAAAAACCTCATGACAGCGCTGTCAGGCTCGGCCTGATCTGCGGCGTCTTTGCCTATGGCTTATGGGGAATGCTGCCAGTTTATCTGAAAGCGCTTGGCGGCGTCGACCCGCTGGAAATCGTCGGCCACCGGATTTTGTGGTCCATTCCCTTTGGCGCGCTCATTTTGACCTTCCGCAAGCAGTGGAGCGAAACTTTAAAAGCCGTCGCCTCTCCGCGGATGCTCATCTTGCTCGGTTTTTCCGCCGCCGTTATCGCCGGCAACTGGCTTCTCTATGTCTGGGCCGTCGCCAATGACCGGGTCTTACAGGCGAGCCTTGGCTATTACATCAATCCGTTGATGTTCGTCGCCGCGGGCGTCTTTGTGTTGAAAGAAACACTCAATCGGGCGCAGGTGATTGCGGTCGCGCTCGCGGCGCTTGGCGTCGCCGTCCTGACGCTCGGCGCCGGCGTCTTTCCCTGGGTCTCACTTGTCCTTGCCGTATCGTTCACCGCCTATGGCTATGTGCGAAAAATGCTCGACGTCGGCGGCATGCCGGGCCTGTTCATCGAGACCGCGCTGCTCTCGCCTTTCGCGCTTGTTTTTCTCATCTGGTTTTCGAAGACAACCGGTCTTGCTTTCGGTCAGGGCGACCTCGGCATGGATGTGCTGCTCATCCTCGCCGGCCCCGTCACGGTTGTGCCGCTTCTCCTGTTCGCCCTGGCCGCGAGGCGACTGCGGTTTTCAACGATCGGGTTCCTGCAATATATCGGCCCAACCGGACAATTCATTCTTGGACTCTATTACGGAGAACCGTTTACGGCCTATCATGCTATCTGCTTCGGTCTCATCTGGACCGCACTCGCCGTTTTCAGCTTCGACGCCGTTCACCAGAACCGAAAGATGAAAGCCGCAGCGCGCCAACTCGCTTAAGGGGCGCCGGCCTAACTTATCCGCTTCAGCGTTCCTGAAAAGCTCATCAGTGCGTCTCCATTGGCGGTGATGATCCCTCGCGCGAACACCATCTTGCGGCCCGCTTTCACCATGTCGCCCGTGGCCTCAATAAAGGCGCCCACAGGACCCGGACCGACAAACTCGGCGTTCAGCGTCACCGTCACCCCTTGGAAGACGCCGACTTCGCGACGGCAGATATCCCATAACGCCATGTCTGCGAGCGTCAGCAACGCCCCGCCATGGATGACGCCAAAACCATTGGCGTGATGCGGTTCGGAGAAAAAACCGACGCCCGCGGGCCCGCCCTCTTCCCGGAAGTAAAAGGGCCCGGCATGGCCGCTGAAGGTTCCGCTATGGGATTGAACGCTCCAGCCCTTTGGAGCGGGGTGCAGCTTTTCAGAATGTTGATCGGCGCTCATAGAGCTTTGCATAACCGATGTCGCCTGCAACAGAAACGGTTTCACGCAGGCGGACGCCCAGAACTGAGATTTCTTCTTGATGGCGACGCGTCCGGCGAACAAAGTCCGTTTATGACCGATTTCCCCGCCCCCCATATGATCGACGCCGCCGGCGTTGCGCTCGCTGTTTATGAGAGCGACGGCGACCGCAGCCGCAAACGCCCGCCGGTCATTTTTATCCATGGCTGGCCGGAGATTGCTTATTCCTGGAAGAACCAGCTTTCCGCTTTTGCACAAGCCGGGTTTCGCGCCATCGCCATCGACCTCAAAGGTTTCGGACGCTCTGACGCGCCGAAAGACCCGGCGCTTTACGACGCGCTTCAGATGACAAAAGACTTTGCCGCGCTCCTCGATGCGCTCGACATTGAGAAAGCAATTTTCTGCGGTCATGACTGGGGCGGCGCCTTGGTCTGGTCCATGGGCCAGCTTCACCCTGACCGTGTCGCGGGCGTGATCGGCCTGTGCACGCCCCTGCGCCCGCGCCCGCCGGCCCCGCCGCTTGAGATCATCGAAAAACGCTTCGGGCCGAAACATTATTTCATCCAGTTTCAGCAATCAGACGTTCCCGAAGCGCTGTTCGAAACCGATCCTGAGCGCTTTTTTCATCTGATGTTTCGCAAACCGGCGCCAAAAGACAAATGGGCCTCGCTTGTCCCTCATGTCTATGACTTGCCCGGGCGCTTTAAAGATGGTCCGGCGCCGGCGAAAAATGCAGGCATTATTCCGGAGGCGGATATTCAAGTTTATATCGATGCATATAAACGCAGCGGCTTTCACGGCGGGATCAACCTTTACCGCAATGTCGACAAAAACTGGCGCCTGATGGAAGGCCGCGGCGAAGAGGTGCGCGCGCCGTCCTTGTGGATCGGCGCAGAGCTTGATCTTTTCCTGCCGCCGGAAACAGCAGAGGGAATGGAAAAGCTCGTTCCCGATCTTGAAAAACACATCATCGCCGATTGCGGTCATTGGGTAATGTGGGAAAAGCCGGATGCGGCGAATGCGCTGATGCTGGACTGGCTGCAAAGGCGCTTTTCAATCTAATTTGAGAGAGTTTCACGGCGAGCTTTTAGATAAAATTCTGCTTCCCGCCTAATTTTTCACTCACCCGCAGCTGCCACGCTTTCGACATAAACAGGGAAGCGAGGGACATATGCGGGCGATTGCAATATTACTGGCGATGGCATTGGGCTTGGGGGCCGGCACGGCGAAAGCCGAAGAACAGCTCCTTCACAATGCGCTCTACCAGGCGAAACCAAGACCCGTTGCGGCGTTTTCAGTCGCCGCCAAACGCGTGGAAATGCTGGCCGTGACGCGCCGTGCGCGCGCTGACACAGACTTGCGCCGTGCGCATCTCAACGACTGCCGGAACATGTCGAAAGTCATTCCGGGCTATCCGCAACCAGCCTTTGTGACGGTCGATTTTCGCATCAAATTTTAGTCAAAGCGACGCATAAACCGCATCAAGCAGCCTCACCGCACGCGGATCGCCGACAAGATAAGGTGACATTTTGTTCATGACGTAAGCAGCGGTAAGACTGTTGTGCGGATCGACAATCACGCAGGAGCCGCCAAAACCGGCATGACCGAACGCGGCTTCATTGGGCCCGAAATGGCGATTGATGTTGCGCATCAGTCCGGCGGCCCATGACAGATGAAACGGCAGGACAAGGTCGTCGCCGCGAATGCGCTCTTTGAGGGCGGCGTTAATCGCCTCTTGCGTCAATATGGCTGCGCCCGATACATCACGCCCCCCGGTCGCCATCGGATGAGCAATTTTCGCCAGCGAGTGCGCATCAGCGTGCATATTAGACGCCGGCAATTCCGCCGCCATCCAGTCTTCGCGGCTGACTTTCGCCGGCGCCGACCAAGGCTTCAAAAACGCATATTGCTTGA
Source organism: Hyphococcus sp. (assembly GCF_041986965.1). GTDB lineage: Bacteria > Pseudomonadota > Alphaproteobacteria > Caulobacterales > Parvularculaceae > Hyphococcus. The sequence goes on from NZ_JBHIXB010000001.1 coordinate 222,144, forward strand.
ATTCATTCATGGGCCCGAGGTCCGGCGCCTTTGGCGGCTTCGGCATATAAGCCGCGCGGGCGCCGTCCGATTCGTTCATGCCGCAATAAAGGTTGAGATCGAGCGTCTCGGAAAGCTCGTCAATGAGCGCGCCTGTGGTCTTGCCAGTCACGCGCCGCAACAATTCTCCCGCGATAAAACCCACCGTCTGCGGATGATAGCCGTTTGCCGTTCCGGGCGCCCAGAGCGGCGCCATCGCCGCGAGCTTTGCGCAAATCACGTCCCAGTCGAGCCAGGTTTCAGGCGGCATTTCATCGGGAAAGCCGCAAAGACCCGCCTGATGAGAAAGCGCCTCGGCGACCGTGACGCGCTCTTTCCCGGCCGCAGCGAATTCGGGCCAGTATTGCGCCACCGGCGCCTCGTAATCGAGCAAACCGTCTGAAATCGCACGCGCCATCAGAAACGCCAGCACCGCCTTGCCGCTGGAATAAATGCAGGCGAGCGTTGTTTCGTCCCAGAGTTTTTCTTTAGCGCGATCCGTATGGCCGCCGCGTATGTCGATAACCGTCTCACCGTCGATCACCACGGCGAAAGCAGCGCCAAGCTCGAGCCCTTCTTCGAAGTTTTGGGCGAACGCCTCCCCGACTTTATCAAAGCCGGGGTCGATCACGCCGGCGGAACCGGCGACGCGAGCCTCAGACCAGTCAGGCATAGTTATCCGCCAAAAGCGCAGGCAAGGCCGGAGGCTGCAATGGCGGCGGCGGCGCGGGCGTTATCGATGTTTAAAAGCGTGTCGTAGTTCTCACCGGCGGAGGATGCGTCATTCACATCACCCAGGAAGTCGGCGACCTCGTTCAGATCGTCGCGGTCGAGACGCTCATCCAGTTCATACGCCATACATTCCGCCTTGCGTTCGGAAAGACCGATTTCCATGAGGCGGTTTTCGATCCGCGTGCGCGGTGAAATGGTCGCACAGGCCGCCAATGATAAAACTGCGCAAATCAATATGCTTTTTCTCAACATCCATGTTCTCCCTGAAAGCGGGTTGAAATCTAGACCGTTTGCTGACGCTGGTCCACGGGGCCCTAGTCCCGGCGCAACCCGCGCTGTCCAAGCCGCCATTCCAGCGAATCGATGCGGTCCTGCCCGAAAAACGCTTCGCCATCGAGCACCATCAACGGAACACCCCAGTGATGTTTCAGTTGCGCCGCCTCATTGGCCTCAATGATTTGCGTGACCCTGGTCGCATTATCCGTCGCCCAGCCGTCCAGCGCGGCGAGATCAAGTCCGGCCTCGCTTGCCGCTTCGCCAAGGGATGCATCATCGGCCCAGGCTTTGCCGGTCCACACGCGCGCCGACACGGCTTTTGCAAAATCGAGCCCCCGGTCTTTTTCGCAGGCGGCGATCCCCAGCGCCATCAGCCGGTCCATCAAAGGCTGCGCGGGCGCCACCTTTCCGCTCGCCATATCCATGTCGATGGGATCAGGCGACGGCAGTCCGAATGGCAGACCGAGCCGCTCCGCCTCGCGCGGGAAATCCTGCATCAGATAGGGAACGAATTGCTTGCGGCCGCGTTCGAAGAAATCAGGCTCACGCATCGCCAGCGGGCGCACCGGCCGAAACGCGACATCGACCTCGTAATGCTCCCGGATCACACAGAGCCGCCCCGTCGCAAGATAGGAATAGGGGCTTCTGAAGGACCAATAAATTTCCAGCTTGGCCATATTGAATTTCCTCGCCCCCCAGATTATTTGCGCGGCCTATTTGCGCACGCCGGTTTCCCCCGGCTTGATTGCAACATCACCGCCGCCCCGCTATCCCGTCAAGCGTCCTCGCCAGACGCCGTCACCAGGAGAGACCTTATGGCCCGCACGCTTCGCCTCGCCGTATTGCAAGCCGCCTTTGGCGACGACATGGGCGCGAATATCCGGGCGGTTGAAAAACTGATCCGCGCGGCCGCGAAAGACGGCGCGCAAGTCATCCTGCCGCCGGAGCTGTTTCAGGGGCCCTATTTCTGCAAGACAGAAGACACGGTGCATTTCACCACCGCCTATCCGTGGAAAGACCATCCCGTCGTCACAGCGCTCGCGCCGCTCGCAAAAGAGCTTGGCGTTGTCCTGCCGCTGTCGATTTTCGAACGCGACGGCCAAGAATATTACAACAGCCTCGTCACCGTAGACGCCGACGGCGCCTTATTGGGCCTTTACCGCAAAAGCCACATTCCCGACGGCCCGGGTTACGAAGAGAAATTCTATTTCCGCCCCGGCGACACCGGCTTCAAGGTCTGGGATACGAAATTCGGTCGGCTCGGCGTCGGCATCTGCTGGGATCAATGGTTCCCCGAGGCCGCGCGGGCGATGATGCTGATGGGGGCGGAAGTGTTGTTCTACCCGACGGCCATCGGATCAGAGCCGGAAAACCCGTCCCTCGACACGCGCGACCGCTGGCGGCGCGCCATGACCGGTCACGCCGTCTCCAACGTGGTTCCCGTTGCCGCCGCAAACCGCATCGGTGACGAAGAAGGCCAGATATTTTACGGCTCATCTTTTATCGTCGATGATGGCGGCGATTTTCTCGGCGACTTGTCGCGCACCGAAGAAGGCTTCGCCGCCGCGACTGTCGATCTCGATCACCTGGATGAGCGCCGCGCCAGCTGGGGCTTTTTCCGCGACCGGCGCCCGGAGCTCTATGGCAAGCTGACAGGCGGCCGTTAAGCGCGTTTTTGTTGAAGACGCGCCGCATCTTCTGGCTCCAGCGCCCACGCCGCTTCATCGATGTCGAGATCGCTATAATCCGCCGGGTCGAAAACCGGCTTCACGCCTTTTTTCCGTTGCGCGTCGAAGTCGCGCATGATGCGCAGTCCAATCGGGAAAAGCAGCACCAGCGCCAGCAGATTGACCAATGCAAGAAGGCCCATGGCGGCGTCTGCGAACCCGAAAGCAGCGCTTAAATCCAGATTGGAGCCCACCAGCACAAAGCCCAGCGTCGCCACCCGGAAAAGCGTGAAAACAATCTTGTTTTCATGGGTGAAAAAATCGAGCGCGTTCTCACCCAGGAAATAATTATACATGATCGACGAGAAGACGAAGAGGAAGAGCGCCGTTGCCACAAACTCATCCGCCCAATCTCCCACATGAGCGGCGAGCGCCGTTTGGGTGAGGATAACCCCGTCGATATTCGGATCAGACAGATCGACGCCCGATAAAATAATAATTGACGCCGTGCAGGTGCAGATGATCAGCGTATCGATAAAGACCGAGAACGCCTGCACGATGCCCTGCTGGCCGGGATGCGCCACATAGGCGACCGCCGCCACATTGGGCGCCGATCCAAGGCCGGCCTCATTTGAAAACAATCCACGGCGTATGCCTTGCGTCAGCGCGGCGCCAATGCCGCCCGCCACCGCTTCGTTCAAACCGAACGCGCTTTCAACAATCAGACCGAGCGCGCCCGGCACATCCGTGATGCGCGTCGCCAGAATGAAGAGAACAAGGCCGATATAGCTGAGCGCCATCACCGGCACGACGATTTCGACGACGCGGGTGATGCGGCGCACGCCGCCGAAAATCACCAGCCCCACCAGCGCCGCCAGCACAACGCCAATCATTCGCGGATCGAGCCCGAAGGCGCCGCTCATGGAAGTGGACACCGCATAGCTCTGCAACACGTTGAAGGCGAACCCAAACGCAACAAGCAGCAAGATGGAATAGACGCCGGCGAGAATGGGCGCGAGCGCCCCAAGGCGTTTCCTTAATCCGTGTTCGATGTAAAAGGCCGGGCCGCCGCGAAAATCTCCGGATGGCTCACGCCGCTTGAAAAGCTGCGCAAGAGAACATTCAAAAAAGCTCGTCGCCATGCCGACGAGGCCTACAAGCCACATCCAGAAAACAGCACCGGGCCCGCCAAGCGTGATCGCGACCGCAACGCCGGCGATGTTGCCGGCGCCGACGCGCCCTGCAACCGATAGCGCCAAAGCCTGAAATGAAGATGGATGATCGGGGTTGTGCTTCAGCGCCTCGCCGAAGATCGCGAACATGCTTCCAAAATGTCGGAATTGCACGAAACGCGAGCGAAAGGTGAACCACAATCCGACGGGGATCAGGACAAAGATTAAAATCTTGCCCCAAAGCAAAGCGTTGAGCGCTGCGATCATTGATCTCGCTAGGTTTGTCTTCAGCGATGGGCGGGAAAGACAAACCTAACGGACACAACCGCAAATGTCGAATTTGGGAGAAAGCCTAGTCTTTTTTAACGAAAGTGACGGCGAAAAGCGGTTCGCCTTCGAACAGATCCTTGGGCGCTTCCATGCCCTCGATCATCTTGAAGGTGCGCGGCGTTATGGAGCCCTCCATCCGGTAGCCCTTCTCCGCCATCTTGCCGCGGTGAAACTCAAGCGCGGCCGCCGTGAATTCGCGGGCGATGATGGTGATGCGTTCAGGATCGTTAGACATGCCAGACCTTTTTTATGCGCAGAGTATGCGATTTCGTTGCGGCGCAACCTAGAAGCGCCGCGAAGCCTTGTCCACTCTGTCGAACGCCTTCTGACCGCACCGCTCCCGCGCGTTTACCTTTTGCCATGTAAGTCGCAGTATGGTGACGAGCGGGTGAGGGCGACAGCACAGGCGACGCCGGATATGTTATTGTTTCATCGCGCTTTTTTCTTGTTTATGGCGGCTGGCCTAGGCCTCACGGCGTGCGGCGGCGGCGGCGGCGGCGCGGCCCCCTCGCCCATGGCGCAAACCCCGGCGCCCCCGCCGACGGTGAACTACAACAACTCAGAATATCGCAATCAGCCGGCGCTCGATCAGGTCGGCGCCATTTCAGCCTATGACAGAGGCGCGCAAGGAGACGGCGTCATCGTCTCCGTCATCGACACCGGGATCGACGAGGATCATCCGGAATTTCTGGGACGTATTCACCCGCAAAGCGCCGATCTGTTGATTGCGGGCGTCGTGCCCCCGGGCGATGTGCGCGCAGGCGGCCCCGACCTCAATGACTATGACGATCACGGAACGCCGGTCGCCAGCATCATCGGCGCCGCCCGAAACGGAACCGGCATTCACGGCGTGGCGCCGGAAGCGACGCTGCTCATCTACCGCGTTGACGATGACAGCATGGATGAAGAATCCCTGCTCGGAAACGCCATCGGCGAAGCGGTCACACGATCAGGCAATCTTGGCGCCGGCGTCGTCAACATGTCCTTCGGCACGGATGACCCGCTTGCGCGTCCGCAATTTGCAAACGACTTCACCTATTTCAAAAGCAAGGACGTCGTCACCGTGATCGCCGCCGGCAATGACAGCGACCCTGACCCGGATCAATCGGCGCTTGGCGCGCTCGACGTTGCAGGCGACTCCGCGGTGATCATCGCCGGCTCTGTCGACTCCCTGAATGTCATCTCGGCCTTTTCCGATCGCGCCGGAATCGCCGCAGACATCTATCTCGTGGCGCCTGGCGAATTTCTCCGCGCCGTCGTAGCGAACGGGGCGCCGGCGCAAACCCGCTCCTTTTCCGGCACCAGCGCCTCAACGCCCGTGATCACCGGCGCCGTCGCGCTCATCCGGTCGCTCTGGCCTACCTTGTCCGCCGAGGAAGTGGTTGAAATTCTGCTCGACAGCGCGACCGATCTCGGCGCGCCGGGCACGGATCCGATCTATGGACGCGGCCTGTTGAACCTCGACGCAGCGACGCGCCCGATTGGCGGCGTCTCGACCTCCAGCATCAGCGGCTCGTCTGTCGCCCCGGACGCGCTGGGAGGAAGTCTTTCCGGCGTTTACGGATCATCGCTTTCCGAACTTGGCGATATTGTCGTTCTTGACGGCTATGGCCGCGACTTCCGTCTGTCGCTGTCGGCGCTCGTGACCCGGACGGCCCCGGACGCCTTCGATCTTGAAAACCGTTATAGCCCGTTTGACGATCACCGTTACGCGTCGGCTGCTTTCGGTGGCGGCTGGTCCATGAACATGCGCCTCACATCGCGCGACCGCTCAAGCCTGTCGCTGATCGACAATCAGATCGCCCTTGGCGGCGGCGCCTTCCGCCGGGATGCGCTCGCAGACGAGCAATCCATCGGCTTCGCCTTTTCCGGCGACGTCGCCGGCGCGCATATCATTGCCGCGCAAGGGTTCACCGCGGCCGCTGTCGACCGCATGGCGGCGCCGGCGCGAGCGACGCCATTCCTGAGCGACAGCGCCTTCACAGACGCTTATCTGCCGCGCAGCACAGACGCGGTGACGTCGCTGATGCAATTTTCCGCGGCGAAAAACATCACCGCCGACGTGATGATGACGAGCGGCGGCGAGCGCAATCTCGACCTTGAAGCAACGCTTCTCGGCGAAGGGCTTCCGGACAACAATCCGGATGTCTTTGTCCTGCGCGGCGGCGTCAATTTTTCTTTCGACAAGGCGACGCTCCGGCTTGAACATGGCCTGCGTCAGGAACAAGGCGGCGTGTTCAACGCCCGCTTTGGCGAAGACGTCAGCGCCTCCACCGTCTATTCCGCCCTGGAAGCGTCATGGACGCCCGCGCCGCTCTGGCGCCTTCAGGGCCGCGTTGCAGCGGGACTGACTTTCGCGGATGCGTTCGGTTTTGAAGCTTTCACTGAGAACACGCCTGTCCTGACAACCACACAATTTTCCTTCGTGGTGAGCCGCCGGAAACTCTTCGGCGCCGCGGACAGCCTGTGGCTCGGCGTGTCACAACCCCTGCAGATAGAAACTGGCGCGCTCCAATTGATGCTGCCCACCGCCTACAATCCCTACACAGAAGAAGTTTTTTTCTCGCCTGTAACGGCGTCGCTGGCGCCCGACGGCCGGCGGCTCGACTTTGAAGCAGGCTACCGCCTGCTTTCCGATGAGAATGGCGTCATCGACATCAATCTCATTCACCAGACCTTCGGCGGTTACGATCTCGGCGCGCAAACAACAGCACTTTTACGCGGGCGGTTTGATTTTTGAGGGTCAACGGCGCTTGATGAAATGCGCCATGGATCCTGCATGATGCCACCAGTGGTTTGACGTGCGATAAGCGGGCACAACAACATAGACATCATTTTGCGCGCAGAAATCAGCAACGGCATCCATCACTGGTTGACCGTGATAACTGTCATGCAGCACAACATGACCACCCGGCGACAAAAGTGGAAACCAGTTGTTTAAGTCGTCAAAACAGCCTTCATAGCTGTGATCGCCGTCAATAAACAGAAAGTCGAAAGCGCCGATTTGGTCGTAACGCGTCTTGCGGCTGTCGCCGACGATCAGATCGACATTCGAGCCGACATCGAATTGTTTCAGCACACTAAGCAGTTGCGCGTCATCCTGCGGTGCCAGGTCGATGGAATGGATCGGCGCATCGGCGTTGGCGCAGGCCATGACGAAGGTGCTACCGCCATGGAAACGCCCTGTCTCCACAATGCCTTCGCGCGCCCGGGCGGCCTGGATGAATAGATACTCCGCTTCCCAAGGATCGAGCCTGATAAATTCGCGTGGCGCTTCCGATTTTTCCGGAAGCGCATGCGGGCGGGCATTGCGCGCAGTCTTTTTAGGGTTTTTTTCTTCGCCCGGCTGGAGAATGTTTTTTGTTCGGACCGAAGCACCAAAGCGACGGAGAAATTCAGGATACAGCACTAGACTTTTTTCCCCGCATCACTTCATCAAGTTCTCGATGCCACTCATCAGCGTAATCGACATCCTGCCAATCTGCGAACCACGGGCCGCCGCGCGTAAAATGAACGGCGCCGGGCTCGGGATCACCCCTCTCCGTGGAGTACCATCCCTCAAGCCAGTTCCATTTTGGCGATAGTTCGCCGATGGCGTCATCTTCCACCCAGGCGAGCCGGTGGAGATATGCCGGCTCCGCGGTATTCACGCATTCTGGCGTCAGCCTTTTACAATATTCATGGCTGCAATCGAAAAGAATCAGTGATGACCAGTTCTTACGGGGATATTGCTCCTGCTTGCATCCATCCATCTTGGTCTTTTCCGGCGGGCGATAATCGTGATGAACGCAGGAGACTGCCTTGCCCGGCTCAAAGCAGGCGGTCAGTTTCGCCACATCGTCGCGCCACATGAAGTCGCAGTCGAAAAACAGGGACATGCCCTCATAGCCGCTGAGATAAGGCGTCAGAAAGCGAGTATAGGTGAATTCCGTCGATGCGCGCGGATCCGCCGGGCGGGCGTAAACACCCTTGGCCCGCAACTCTTCCTGCTTCAGGGGAATAACGTCCACAGGGATCGAGGCGTGCTTGAGCAAGGAGTGCCGCGCGACCTCATAAGCCTCGATCTCGCGGGAATCCCAGCCGATAAAAACCTTCAACCTGGACGTTGTCACTGAAAATATCCTTTGGTAGCCAGAAAACCCAACCATCGTGAACTACGGAATGTAGCCGTTTTCAACCCCGGGCAACAGGGGATTTCCGGAATTCCTGCGCCCTCGCCAAAACAAGCGGACAGACAACTTGATCAACACAATCAACACATTGCCATGGATGGCACCAGTACAATGATCGAGCATGTTGGAATTGTCACAGGCCTTGCCGATTTCGCAAATTTCCTGGCGGCGGTGACGGCTGCCGGCAAACGCGATCATGGCGACGGCGACAGCATCAAAGCTGTTCTTTTCGGCTTGCCAGTGTCTCTACCCACAGGGCTGCAAAAGGAATTCATGTCAGTGATTGAGGCGGGATTCCCCGAAGTCGAGCCTTACATTTTTCCTCCAGAACTGGTCTCCAACGATCGTATTGATTTTAATGACGCCGCGACAGCACGCCTTCAAAAGACCTCAAAGAAGCGCATTGTTTATGGAAACGCGCTTCCCAAGAGCTTTCACCAACTCCTCTATGCTCACCTGAAAGCTGATGAGTTCATTTTTTTCGATAATGGTTTGTCGAGCTACTGGGACCAGCAATTTGATACGGCGGTTAAATTTCCAAAACTCGGCATTCCCGTTCCGTCCATCGCCTGCCTGTCCTTGTCCCCTCCGCTTAATGCGCCGGATTATCTCAACGGCATCCCCATAAAGGAACTATCCTTTTCCGACTATGATGACGCCTACGCAAATTTCAGAAAAGCGGCAGCCATGTCGGGAAACGGCTGGCTGCCAGAGCATGTCATTCTCGGCACAAGCATTTATCGCACCGGCCATTTAAGCTGGAACGAAGAACGCAGCGTCTATTTAAGGCTCATTGAAGCCGTCAAAAAACGTGGCGGCGAAGACATCTTGTTCAAATCGCATCCGCGCGCCACGGAAAGGCCGCTTATCTTCGAAAGCGACGGCGTCTCTGTCATGGAGAGCAGCCTTCCCATTGAGGCTTTCGCTAAGCCGGACAGCAAGGGAACAGCTTACGGGATTGCCTCAACATCGCTGATCAGTTTTGAGCGGTATTTCGGCTGGAAATCTTTTCGCATTGACGCGACAGAAACGCGGCGTGCGGTCAAGAAAAAGCCCCATCGCGGCCTGGCGGCCGCAATCGAACCGATCATTATAGACTAGGCGTTGGCGGCCTCATTGCGCTTGGCCATCATAGCGTCGAAATTCGACCAGACGCCATCATCGCCGTGCCACTCACCACGAGTCGCAGCTTTGGAATATTCTGTCGCACGCGCCTCGAAAAAGTTCGCATGCTCGACGCCGTTGAGGATTTCCGTCAGCCAAGGTAGTGGGTGTTTCTCAACGCCGTAAAGCTTGGGCAGTTCAAGCTGACCGAGACGCCAGTCAGCAATATAGCGGATATATTGCTTGATATCCTCAGCGCTCATGCCCTGGACCGGGCCCATCTCAAAGGCAAGATCGATGAACTTGTCCTCGAGACCGACAACGGTGCGGCAGCATTCAACAATATCGTCTGCAACTTGTTTCGTGACGCAACCCGTCTCCCGGGCAAAAGCATGATACATCCTGATCATGCCTTCGCAGTGAAGCGATTCATCGCGGATTGACCAGGTGACGATCTGGCCCATGCCCTTCATCTTGTTGAAGCGCGGGAAGTTCATCAGCATCGCGAAGGACGCGAAGAGCTGCAGTCCTTCGGTGAAGGCGCCGAACATGGCCAGCGTGCGCGCAATGTCTTCATGACTGTCGACGCCGAATTTCTGCATGAAGTCATGTTTGTCGCGCATCGCCTCATATTCCAGAAACGCCGAAAATTCCGAATCCGGCATGCCGATCGTTTCAAGGAGAAGCGCGTAAGCCGCCACATGGATCGTCTCCATATTGGAGAACGCCGACAGCATCATCTTCACTTCCGTCGGCTTGAAGACGCGGGAATAGCGCTCCATGTAATTGTCGTTCACCTCAATGTCGGACTGGGTGAAGAAGCGGAAGATCTGGGTCAGAAGATTGCGCTCGCCGTCGTCGAGCTTGTTTGCCCAGTCCTTGCAATCCTCGCCGAGCGGCACCTCCTCCGGCATCCAGTGAACCTGTTGCTGGCGCTTCCAGAAATCATACGCCCAAGGATAACGGAACGGCTTATAGGCGAAGGATGGGGTCAAAAGCCCAGGCAGTTCAGCGGTCGTTTCGGCGGCGTTAGTCATTTCTGGATACCCGTATATGGTGCTGTAGCTTTAAGAGAACCACTACATTTAGTAGACATTTCGATGAGAGTCGCAAGCGGCAGATGGCTTGATTGGGGCAAAAAAATCCGGCCGCGACCGCCGCGACATCAGCGCGGGAAAATTCTGGGGATAATTTGGGGGAGCACACCGCCAATTTCCACAGCGACGCAAGCACGCCCCTTGCAAGCCAAGGCCCGCTGGGCTTCATGGCCACAGCGTAAAAGGAGTTGATTCCATGGACGTTGTCGCGCTCGACATTCCCGAAGTGAAGATCATCACGCCAAGTCGGTTTTCCGACGACCGGGGGTTCTTTTCTGAAACCTATAACGCCCGCGCCTTCAAGGCGGCCGGCGTCGAAGTAGACTTCGTTCAGGACAATCATTCCTTTTCGGCGAAAAAAGGAACCGTGCGCGGCCTGCACTATCAGGCGCCGCCACACGCGCAGTCAAAGCTGGTGCGCGTCCTGCGCGGGTCGATAATCGATGTCGCAGTTGACGCCCGGAAGACGTCGCCGACTTGTGGCAAATGGGTGAAGGCGGAACTCTCCGCCGAGAATAGCAAACAGATATTCGTACCGAAGGGATTTCTGCACGGCTTCCTGACGCTCGAGCCGGATACGGAAGTCGCCTACAAGGTTGACGCTTTTTATGACGGCGCCAGCGACGGTTCCGTCCAATGGAACGATCCCGACCTTGCTGTCGACTGGGGCGTCGCCGATTCCGATGTTTCCCTGTCCGCCAAGGACGCCGCTGCGCCGTCATGGAAAGAATTCAACTCGCCGTTCTAAGGCGTCGGCGTCATCTCATGCGCCGAGAAAGATCTTTCTGCAGCGCGCGCATAGCATCGCTTTGCTCTTGCAGTCTTTGGAGGTGCTCAATCACCGCCATGCGCACATAAAGCAGGAAAACAAACAGCGAATAAATAATTCCGGCGGCGAAGATCAGCGGGCCTGCAGCGACGCCCAAAGTGGCAAAGAGGGCGACGCCCGCAGTCAGAAACACTGCGGCCACAAGAAGCAAAAGCGCATTTGAACCGGCAAATTTTTGTAGCCGCGCCATGCCGCGCAACGGCTCATTCGCGGCGAGCGGAGGCACCTCTTCACCGGCTGAGACCGGCATAGCGCCTTCGCTTAAGAACGCCGGAATATCAATGAAGGGAAATACCCGCACAGCCGAATTCGGGTTGCCGTTATAGACGCTGACGCCCGTTTCTTTCAGCATGGCGGCGGTGTCGCGCCAGGCGTCCACATGCAGATCCGGCCGTGGATTGGGCAGATTATACTTGTCCCCCGGGCGCTGGTACCCGTCAAAAAAGTAGTTCGGGTTGTCACCGTTTTCAACAATCTCAAGCTCGATGCCTTCGCGGCGACGGGCGCCTGAAACAAGCTCCTTATACTGAGCGTCAACACCAATAATAACCACTGTCTTGTAGCCAAGCGCCACCGCCCATAAGGCAGAGTGACTCCCCGTCGTCACTGCAGGCAGACTCAACACTTTCGTATCCCATCGGCGCGCATCGAAATTGACCACTCGCGGGCTGGCGCCAGCTTCGCCCAGCATCTCGATCAGATTTTCACGCAGGAGAAATTTTTCAATGCGGCCCTCCTCGATCAGCGCGCGGATTTCATCCCGGTGAGAGAGCCCGACAACCGTATCGAGACAGGCGTAATATTGCGGACGCCAGTCGATTTCACGCCAATAGCGATAGGCCGCGTTGAGGCCGATTGTTGCGTAAGGCGAAAGCGATTTTAAATCGACGCCGCGAAGGGATGGACCATTACCGAGAACAAAACAGGTCGCGCCATCCGCTTTCGCCAAATTTCCGGACTCGGCTTCTGCAGTCATTCCGCACCCGAACTCAGCGCTGTGGCCGACCGCCCGGCTTCGTTGTCCCCTCCGGAAATATCGTCACCCTCCCCGTTGTCAGCGCGTCTTGCCTTGCGCCCTTCAGCTCCCGGCCTGATGTCAGATTCATACAAGTTCACAATTTCTTCGACATCGCCGAACGCAGAGATGCTTCCATCTTTCAACCAGATCGCTTTATTGCAGTTTTCAAGAATCAACCGGCTACTGTGCGAGGCGAGGACAAGGATGCCCGCCTGATCCACGAACTCCTGCATCCGCTGGCTGGCGCGTTTGCGGAACGAGGCGTCGCCAGCGCTCATCCATTCATCCAGAATCAAAACCTCCGGCTTGAAAGCGGTTGCGATGGCGAAGCTGAGGCGCATACGCATTCCGGCCGAATAGGTATGGACCGGCAGGTCAAGAAATCGCCCCAGTTCGGAAAATTCCGCAATATCCGCCCGGCATATCTCGATTTCTTCTCGCGAACGCCCAGCGGCGAGACCACGCAACGTAATATTCTGGTGACCGTTGGCTTCCGCTTCCATACCAAGATTGAGATTGATGACGCTGGTAGCCGCTCCCTCAACCTCGATTGATCCCTCATCAGGAAGGATGATGCCGGCGAGCAGTTGAAGCAACGTCGTCTTGCCCGAGCCATTGCCGCCGATAATCGCGAGACGATCACCGCTATCCAGTTCCAGCGAGACGTTATTAATCGCCTTCACAGCGATAATCCGGCCTGCCTTATTGAAAACAAGGCGGCCCTGATCAGCTTTTTTCGCCCGAAACTTCCCGCCGCCCGATCTTCCGTGAAGCGGAAAGCTGAGGCTTACATTCTGAGCAATGATGTGCGCCATGACTTACACCCAGAACGGAAGCCGGCGCTGCATCCGGCTCGCCGTGATTAGCGCCATCACACAGCCGCCGACCGTCCAGGCGAGAACCGTCAACCAACTGCCCATGGACGCCGGCTCACCCAAGATCGACCCGCGAAAAATCTCAAGAAAATGGGTGAACGGATTAAACCCGGCCAGCGTTTTTCGTATGCCCGTGCGTTCATCATAGACCCACAGGATTGGCGTCGTAAAAAACAGGATGCGCGTCACCGCATTGAAGAGGTGCGCGACGTCGCGCCAGCGCGTGGCGATCATGCCGAAAAACACTTGCAACCAAAGCGCATTCACAAGGAACAGCGCAAGCGCCGGGATGACTTTCCAAATCTCCGCATTTGGATGCCAGTTGAGAAATGGCATGATGACAAGCGCCGAGGCCATCTGAACCCCGAAAACAAACAGGGACCGGGATATGCTCTTATAGATGTGGGTTGAATATGGCAGCGGCGTGCTTTTAATCCAGGTCGCCGCGCTATTGAAGACAGTGCATCCGTCAGAAATGTTGGCCATTAAAAAGGTCAACGCCGCGTAGCCGGTCGCCACGTAAGCAGTATAGTCGGTTCCGCTGCGCGCGGAGAAACCGCCGAAAAAAACGGCGATGGCTGCGACGAAAATATAGTAAGAAATAACGATCCAGGCGAGGCCAAGCATGCTGCGCCGATAGCGCTTCTGGATGTCGTTCCAGGCGAAGGCCGTCCACAGCGGAAAGCGCAAAAAACCGTCGACCAGGTCCCGCACAACGGTTCCGACGCCGGTTCTGGCATTCGGCGAATAGACATTGCGCACTGGCGCGGCGGGCGGCGCGGAAAACATTTTAAATAGCGCTCGGCATAGCAAAATCAGACAACGGGCCGTCTGTAGACCGATACGCGCCGACATTCCAGCCTTATCAGAGGGACGCCGCCACATACGAGAGCGGCGCGACAAACAAAAACGCCCCAGCTTTCGCAGGGGCGCCGAAATCGATATCCGTGAGACGTTAAGCGGTCTTGCGCTTTTTACGGCTCAAATAGCCGCCACCGAAAATAGCCGTACCGAACAACCATGCCGCCGCAGGGATCGGGTTGGCAATGACATCGTCGTCAAGAGCGCCGATAAACGTCAATTCTTCCGGATTAGAGCCCAGTTGGACGATAAACTTGATAGAGTTGATCGCCTCGCCTGCGGCAACGCCGAAATCAGAAAGATCAAAAGCCAGCGCTTTCAAGCTGAATCTACCCAGAAATTCACCCGTCTGGATCAGGTTGAGATCGTTCAAAGTGACGCCATTGATGACAATGTCGAACTTTTCGCTGTTAGTGCTGGTGCCGCCGATGCCAGCGATAATCAGATCGTTGCCGTCTCCATTGACGACATCGCGGTTAAAGGAAAACACAAGCTCGCAGCCGGCATCGACACATTGCACGCCATCCAGTAAGTCATCGCCGAAGATATCGGCATCTGAACCTTCATTGTAAAAGCTGTACTCACCTTGAGTCGCCGTCACCGAGGACGCAGCCCAAGCATCATCCACCTCATAATCGCCGATTTGATATGTCGCCGCCACCGCATTACTCAGGCCAGCTGACATCCCGAAAGCGGTGGCCGCTAAAATCGCAGTCTTCAAGACGCGCATAATACTCTCCTAGATACCTTCCGGTTTCCCATACCCAGACACTTACCTTCGCATACGCAAACACCGTACCAAAGGTTCCATTTCGAGACCGGAATCCCCCATGGGCAATCTACTAGTCCATATTCTTAGCCAGCAAGTTAGGACAATTCAACTCAAATTCGAAACTTTCACAATTAAATCAAATTAATAGCCTATTCCGCGTATGGCTTTTCGAGGGCGCAACCTAAGGGCGATAAGCGCTGGCGGCGGCGCCATCGCCGGGTAATTGCTGCATTGCGCAATCTATGCGCGGCGGCGCTCAACATTTTCAAGGGCGTAGGCCAATCCCGTCAGGGGTTCACCATAAAGGCGTGTTGCTGCATATCTTACGGGAATCGGCGGGCTGTCTCCGCCACCCAGTTGAACCAGGACTTGAATCCATGGCGGACCGGCACCGGGCAAGCATCGTTTTCCGCTCCCTCAATGAGGAAAAATGGCTGGGCGAAGCCCTGGCGGCCTGCCATCGCCAGATCGCCGAAGGCGTCGACATCGAGCTAGTGCTGGTCGATTCCGGCTCCACCGATCGGACGGTGGAGATCGCGGAGGCTGCCGGCTGCCGGGTCGTGCATATCAAGAAGGCCGATTTCACCTTTGGGCGCTCGCTTAACTATGGCTGCGAGGCGGCCACGGGCGATTATCTGATCTTCATTTCCGCCCACTGCATCCCGGCTCATGAACGCTGGCTTGAAAGCCTCCTCGCGCCGCTCCGCGAGGGCAAGGCCGACTATGTCTATGGCCGCCAGCTCGGCCATGAAGCGACCCGCTTTTCCGAGCATCAGGTCTTCGCCCAGTATTTCCCGGCCCTCAACAAGCTGCCCCAGGCGGATTTTTTCGTGAACAACGCCAATGCGGCGATCCGCAAGGATCTGTGGGCCCGGCATAAATTCGACGAAGCCGTCACTGGGCTGGAGGACATGGTGCTCGGCAAGGCGATCGTCAAAGACGGCGGCAAGGTCGGCTATGTGGCCGACGCGCCAGTGATCCACATCCATGAAGAGAGCTGGGCGCAAGTCCGCCGGCGCTATTTCCGCGAAGCGCTGACCCTGCGCGAGATCATGCCGGAGGTGCATTTCAACTTCGGCGATTTCCTGCGCTATTTCTCGGCCGGCGTCTTTCACGACTTTTCCGTCGCGCTCGACCAGAACCGGTTCTGGAAGACGGCGCCGGAGATCATCATGTTCCGCCTGATGCAATATTGGGGGACCTATCGCGGCCATAATGAACACCGCGCCCTCTCCCGGGCGCAAAAGGAAAGCTATTATTATCCCCGCCCGCAAAAAGGCGGGCACCATCACGGCGACAAGGCCGACGCCGCGCGCCGCAACGCCCTTGCGGAGTGAGCAAAGGCCGTTAAGAGACAGCGCCGACGGCAACGCTATTTAAGAGAAAGACTCCCATGATCGGCGACAACAAACGCCTCACCGCGCTTCTGCCCATGAAGGCGCATAGCGCACGGGTCACCTCGAAAAACTTTCGCGACATCGCCGGCAAGCCGCTCTTTCGCTGGGTGCTCGATGAAATGGCGGCGTCCCCCGCCATCGACAAGATCGTCATCAATACGGACGCCCGCGCGATCCTCGCCGACAACGGCCTCAAAGACGGCGACTATGACGGCAAGGTGATGATCCGCGACAGGAAGCCGGAAATCTGCGGTGATTTCGTTTCCATGAATCTCGTGCTCGGCGACGACATCGAGAATGTCGCGTCGGATTATTACCTGATGACGCACACCACTAACCCGCTTTTGTCGCGCGCGACCATCGAAAAGCTGATCGAAGAGTTTTTAAGCGCAGAAAAGCAAAACCGCGCTGACAGCCTCTTCACAGTGAACCGGCACCAAACCCGGTTTTATGCGCCTGAAGGCGCGCCCATTAATCACGACCCGGCGAATCTCATCCGCACGCAGGATTTGCCTCCATATCTTGAAGAAAACTCAGTGTGTTATCTTTTCACCGGAAAGAGTTTCGCCAAAACCGGCGCCCGCATCGGCGAGAAGCCGATCCTTTTCGAAACGCCGCGGCTAGAGTCCGTCGATATTGACGAACCGTCCGACTGGTTCATGGCCGAATCGCTTCTGATGCGCGTCGCCGCCAGCGAAATGCTGCCGAAGGAATAAACCAATGGCGCGCCCGAACATTCTCGTCACCTGCCCGCCGATGCTCGGCCTCATCGACGAATTCGCTGAACGCTTCGATAAAAACGGGCTCGATTTCACGCCGGCGAAGGTGACGCAAATCTTGAGCGAGGAAGAATTGCTCGATCTTGTCCCAAACCATGAAGGCTGGATCATCGGCGACGACCCGGCGACGCGCCGCGTGGTTGAGGCGGCTGCGAAAGGCAAACTGAAAGCCGCCGTCAAATGGGGCGTCGGCGTCGACAATGTCGATTTCGCCGCGTTCAGGGATCTCGGCCTTCCGGTTGAAAACACGCCCGGCGTTTTCGGCGGCGAAGTCGCGGACGTGGCGCTCACCTATCTCCTCGGGCTTGCACGCGAGACCTATTTTATCGACCGCGATATCCGGTTCAACAATGGCTGGCCGAAGCCGAGCGGGATTTCGGTCGCCGGCCGCACGGTCGCTCTTGTCGGGTTCGGCGATATCGGATCGCAAACCGCAAAACGCATCATCGCCTGCGGCGGCAAGGTGATCGCTTATGACCCGATGTATAAACCTGTCGCCGGGATCGACGTTGAAACCGCGCCATGGCCCGCGCGCCTCGATGAAGCGGATTTCCTGGTCTTCACCTGTCCGCTCAATCCGGCGACGAAACACATGTTCAACCGCGACATCATTGGCAAACTCAAGCCCGGCGTCCGCGTCGTCAATGTGGCGCGCGGCCCGGTGATCGAAGAAGCGGCGCTTCTCGACGCGCTGGAAAAAGGCGTCGTTCATTCTGCGGCGCTCGACGTTTTTGAAGTGGAGCCGCTGGCGCCGGACAACCCCTTGCGCAAATTCGACCGTTGCATCTTCGGCTCCCATAACGGCTCCAACTCCGCCGACGCAGTGCGCCGGGTAAGCCATATCGCGATTGAGAAAATCGCGCGTTTTCTGGGAAAAGCCGCATGACAAAAAGCGTTCTCATCACGGGTGCGGCAGGCGGCATCGGCTCTGCTCTCGTTGACGCCTTTGCGGGCGCCGGATGGAACGTGATCACTACCGACGCCAAAAAACCAGCGAAAAGTTCGGGCGCCTTTATCGAAGCCGACCTAAGCGCCTTTGCGCCGGACACGGGCGCGCTCGCCGAATTCGCCAAAAAGGTTCGCAAAGCCGCGAAAGGCGCGCCCTTGCGCGCGCTCGTCAACAACGCGGCAACGCAACGCCTCGCCCGCCTCGACAAACTTGAGCATGACGCCATCGTCGAAACCTTCAACGTCAATGTCGCCGCGCCGATGCTGCTCGCAAAGGAATTCCTTCCGGAACTAGAAACGAACAAAGGCGTCGTCATCAATATGGGATCGGTGCACGCTCAGGCGACCAAGCCTGAATTCGCCGCCTATGCGACATCGAAAGCCGCAATTCACGGACTGACCCGCGCGCTCGCGGTCGATCTCGGCCCGAAAGTGCGCGCCGTAACGCTCGCGCCGGCGGCGGTCTCGACGCCCATGCTTATGGCGGGCTTTGACGGCAAGGAAGCGGCCTTCAGCGAACTCGAAAACATTCACCCGGCTGGCCGCATCGCCAGCCCGGAAGAAATTGCGAAGATCGCGCTGTTTCTTGCGTCCGATGAGGCAAGCTTCATGACGGGAACAACGATCTACGCTGACGGCGGCGTGCTTTCCCGCCTTCATGACCCGGCATGACAGCGGCGCTGACCCATAGCCCGCCGGAAGTCGTCGCGAATGTCGGCGCGTTGTTGGGCGAAGGCCCGCTATGGGATCCGCGCGAAAACGCGCTCTACTGGCTCGACATCAAGGGCGAAACAATTTTCCGCCACGCACTGGATAGCGGCGAGACCAACATCATAGCAGCCCCGGGTATGGTCAGCGCGATGGCGCTGGCGCGCTCCGGCGGTTTTATCTGCGCTTATCGCAACGGTTTTGCGCGGCTCAGCATCGAAAACGGCAAAGCGCATTTCACGCCGATCATTGATCCCGAAACAGACAAGCCTGGCAACCGCTTCAATGACGGCAAGGCCGACCCCGCCGGCTTTTTCTGGGCGGGCACTATGGACGACGCGGAGAAAGAAACCTCCGGCGCATGGTGGCAGCTTTCAGCCGACGGCGCCGTGACGAAAGTCGATGACCCCTATCACGTCACCAATGGCCCGGCCTTCGACCCCGCGCGCGGGCGCGTCTACCTCACCGACTCCGCAAGACAGACCGTGTTCGTCGCGGAAACGGACGGGACCGCAATCCGCAACAAGAAACCCTTCCTCCAATTCGGCGAGAATGACGGGTATCCGGACGGCATGGAAGTCGACGCCGAAGGGTGTCTCTGGATCGCCTTTTGGGACGGGTTCGCCGTGAGGCGCTATTCGCCCGATGGCGGTTTGCTCCACGAAATCGCCATGCCAGTTCCCCGCCCCACCAGCCTTGCGATTATTGATGACGCCATGTTCATCACCTCCGCATCGATCGGTCTGCCGGAAGAAGACCGGACAAGCTACCCGCACTCAGGCGGCCTGTTTTATGTAAAACTGTCGCGTGCACTCGCAGACGCATCTTCGGTTCGATATGTCGAAGATATAAAGCTGTGATCAGCAAGGCGAAAAGACTCTCACATCGTAGCGCTTTGGTTCAGCCAAGAGCGCCGCGCCTTTTCAAACCGATGTCAGTTTCAGAGAGCCATTTCTCAAGCCGGGGATATTGCCTTGCCATAGACTGTTTGACGTCGGCATAGCCACGTTTTTTCACAAAGGAGAGCACTTCGCTTTCAAGCTCAGGCGTCATATGGTTGCGCCAGTCGCCGGAAACACCCTTGCGCAAATGCTTGCCGTCGCCGGTATTGGGAAGATTTTCAAATGTGGTGACTTCTTTGGCCATCTTCACCGTCTTTGACAGCGCTTCGGGGGCGACGCCGAGATATTGGAGAATTTCAATCGCCTCGGTATCGAAATCTTCTTGCATGGCTTCATAGCTTGTCAGAAAGGGGGACGGCCCCTTCATATGCCATGAGGCGTGAAATTCGATAATGCGCTCCGTATGCCGCGTAAAAATTCCTCGCTCGATAAACTCTTCAAAGGGAGCATCATAGCCATCAACGCGTTTTTTGTGATAATAACGAGACACGATTGTATCCCGGATATCGCGGACAATATTTAACATTCGAACATGTGGCGCCGCCAGGATCTTGCTGAAAAGCGGGGTTCGGAACCAGTGCTGTTTCACGTAATAGTCCCTCGCGCCGAACGCTTCCACCGACAGGGCGGCGTTTTCCTTATCGCGATCGAACGAAGGGTTTTTCCAGCCAGGATTGCGAAACTCCGCCGGTAACGGGACGGCAAGCTTGGAGCGGCGCACAAGCTGAACAAGCCATGAAGATCCACTTTTTTGGGCGCCATTGCAGACTATTAACATAACATTGATCTCGTGAATTGACTTCTCGTATCAGCCGCCAGACGCGGTTTTGGGCGCAGCCATCTCCTGGAACTTCTGGCGCTCATCATCTGAATAGAACTTCTTTATCGTTTTCAGGTTCATACATTCATCTATGTAACCGTCGCGGACGGCACCAGGCGATTCCATAACTTGTTTATAAATGTCTCGATACCACTTGTTATTTGCCTCATTCGCGCGTGAAAGTACGATCTTTTTGCCCAGGAAGTCGCTGATCAATTTTGATTTTCGCTCATCATGCGCCTCAAGCTTCAACAATAGAATATCGAACTTTCCTTTGTTAAATCGAAAATGATCCGCTGAAGAATCAATATCGTGCTTAAAAACATCAATGCCAGTAACCGGAATAAAGTCTTTCTTGAACCATATATCTGGCGTGCGTGCATTTGTATTACGTAAACGCTCAAATATTGCGTCCCGATCTTTTTGCATTCGTATAGGCGTGTTCTGAAAAACCGCTGATATATTTCGCATTATTGGGTTTCGAATTAAACTGATTACGCGGACCTGGTTACTCGCTTCGATATGGTCTCGGACTAAAATGGACTCAATAATATGCGGAGGCGTTTGCTTCAGATCTGGGTTGTTGAGATAGCGCTTGAGCATGTTTCCCATGCGCTCCGTCTCAAGAAAATGCACGTCGTAGCAATTGACGCCCGCCGCCTTTAATGATTGCGATACACTGCTCGATCCGACCTTGCCCATGGTATAAACGATCACGTCGGCTTTCGCCTTAAAAAGTTTCATAAGTTTGCCGCCGTTTTTGCCCTATCTTGTACTAACCGAGCGCCTTGTTTTGTGCAGATGCGGAATTTTTGCAAGCCGGTCGTTGGCGGATCGTGCAACCCAGTCTTCGTCCCAATCCGGCAACGCCAGCTACCCGACTAGTCAATACACGCCGCCGCCTGGTAAACAGGTCAATATTGCCGCGGGCGTCCAAATGGCGAACTTTTTGCGCTCCTTCATTGACTTTGCGAAGCTTTCACGACAATTTCTTGTCACATTTGTGTCAAGCGCGACGCCGTCAAGCAGGGGCTGCAAAAGAGCCCCCGGGAAGATTTTCCAGCGCGCCGTGGACAGCTGAAAAGGACAAGTAGCTATGTCAACGAACCCCGGCAAAGGCGACATTCTGGTTTTGGTTACGGCGCTCGCCATCCTCGGTGTGACACCTGCGCACGCCTATCTCGATCCGGGTTCGGGCGCGGCCATCACCTCGGCGATCCTCGGCTTCTTCGCGGCCATCACCTTCACCTTGCGCAAATATTTCCACAAGCTTATGCGCGTGTTCACCGGCGGGCCCAAAAAAGAAAAAAGCGAATAGCCGCTTATCGGCCGCTTCGGCGGCAAGACTGATTTGAGGCCGGCAAGGCGAAACGCTTTGCCGGCCTCCTCAATGACTGGGACCAGCGAATGACGAAAGTCGTGATCTTGTGTGCGGGACAGGGAACGCGCCTTCGCCCGCTGACGGACTCCATCCCCAAAGGCATGGTTCCTCTCCTCGGCAAGCCCATGCTGTTTCATCAGCTCGAAGCAATTGAAGCTGCGGGCGTCGAGGATGTTTCGCTGGTCACCGGTTATGCGGCAGAGACCCTTGAAGGCGTCGGAACGCATCACTTCCACAATGAGCGTTTCGCCGACACCAATATGGTCGTGAGCCTGTTTTGCGCTTCGCCCCTCTTCGATGGCACCGAAAACCTTATCATCGCCTATTCGGACATCGTCTATGAGCCGCGCATCCTTGAAGCGTTGATCGCGGCGCCAGGTCCGCTCGCCACTGTCATCGACCGCAATTGGCTGGCGCTGTGGCGCGAACGCATGCCCGACCCGCTTGCTGACGCGGAATCGTTGAAGCTCAACCCGGACGGCACGCTTCTGGAAATCGGCCAGCGCGCGGCCTCGCTCGCCGACATTGAAGGGCAATATATCGGCCTCACCAAAGTTTCGCCGGCGGCGCAGCGCAATGTTCTGGCGTTTTACGACAATCTCGACCGCAACGCGCAATATGCAGGCCGGTCCTTCGACCAGATGTTCATGACCGAATTTCTGACGCGCCTCATCGCCGCCGGGTTCCCCATTCACGCTGCGGCGGTCGAAAGCGGCTGGCTTGAAACCGACACGCTCGAAGATCTCCAGAAATACGAGGCGCTGGCGGCGCGCGGCGAACTCACCCAGTTCTGGCGTCCCGCGGAGTAATCGGCGCCGATGTCGTTCATCGAAGAAATCAAGGCGCTCGAAGCTTTCACAAACCTCCCGCGCGCCCGGCGCAATCTCGTTATTTATTCTGAAGGCCCTGAATACTGGCCGCATTTTCGCGGCGTCCTCAAAGAGCTGCTTGAGACGCATCACTGTCCTTTTATTTTCATCACCTCTTCTGAAAAAGATCCGGGCCTGAAGCTGCGCCACCCGCTTGTTCGAACCTTCAATGTTGGCGAAGGCGGCGGACGCAAGAATTTCTTCGCCGATATCGAGGCCGACATCATGGCCCTGACTATGCCCGATCTCGGCCAGTTGACGCTCAAAAAATCGGACGGCTGCGGCGAGTATGTCTATCTCTTTCACTCACCGGTCTCGACGCATCTCATCTATCGCGACGGCGCCTTCGATCACTATGACACGGTGCTGTGCGCCGGCCCGCATCATGAAACCGAAATCAGGGCGCGCGAACAACAAAAGGGGCTGCCGGAGAAAAGGCTGGTCCAGCATGGTTATGGCCGTCTTGACGAGATCATTGCGGATGTTCCGGCGGATGAGCCCCTCCGCGAAGGGCCCGCTCATGTACTCGTGGCACCCTCATGGGGACCGACCGGTCTGTTCGAGACCATGGGTAATAAGGTCGTGGGGGCCCTGCTTGACGCCGGCTTCAAGGTGACCGCCCGGCCCCATCCGCAAACCCGCCGCCTCAGCGCCGAAAAGATCGGCGAGCTAAAAGAGGCGTTCGGCGGCAATCCGCTATTCACGCTTGAAACGGACATGGCGGACAAGACGTCATTTTACGAAAGCGACATTGCGATCAGCGACTGGTCGGGCGCCGCCTTCGATTATGCGTTTTCCAGATTGCGCCCGGTCGTCTTCATCGACACGCCAAAGAAAATGAACAATCCGTCTTACGCCGAACTGGGCATTGAGCCCATGGAGGCGGCGATCCGCTCCAATATCGGCGCCGTTGTCGATCCATCCGACATCGCCAGCCTTCCCGAGACGATCCGCAGACTTGTCGACAAAGCCGGATCGGTGCGGGAGGCGATCACCGAGGAACGCACGCGCTGGATTTACAATGTGGGAACGAGCGCGAAGGCCGCCGCCGCAGAGCTTGCGCGGCTTAGTTTCAATGCGTCTCTCGGCGACGACGGCGCCGTTGAGAATCTTGACGCGCGCTGCCGCAACGCAGTTTCTGAAATGCTTGGCGCCGTCCCATCGGAAGAAACAAAAGACGGCGCTATTTCGCTTCATGAAACGCTCGCGGACCTGCTCGCGCGAGCATCCGCCTTTGGCGAGAACGACTATGCAACGCTGGAAGCGCTGTGCCGGCGCATCGACATTTTCAAAAAACTTCACGAACACTATGACGCCGCGCTGATGAAGCCCGCCGACGCCAAGACGCCCGCCAAAAAAGAAACCTATCCCGCCCTCGCTTATTGCCTCATCGCCGCCTCGCAGAAAAGCGCGAGCGACGCCGGACTTGCGATGAAATTCCTGAACGGCGCCGCCAATGCGCTTGGCGCTTACGAAGACAAGGGCGGCGCGCGCGCGGCCGTCGCGCTTGAAAGCCTTTTAAGCGCCGCTTTCGACAGGATCGGAGACGGGGCGTGAAAACACTCGACCTCACCGTTCTTTTTTATGAAGGCCCCACGGGACGAGCCTATCTCGAAATGCTTCGCCGCAATGGTTTTCAAGTGAAGAAAATCATTCACATGGTTCCGCGGCCGGGCGGGATTTCGAAACTGCTCCCCAAAGGCGTACGCGCCAATATGAGCGCCGCGCGTCAGGATCAGCTCGCCAATCACTGGCCGCGGGCGCTCGCCAAACACTATCCCGGCCTTGTTGGTGACATAACCGAAAAACTCGAAGCCGCCTTCGATCTCGGCGACGGTTTTTTCGAGGCGTTGCGAGCGGGGCCTGACCTTTCCCCCTATTCAGACAACATCGAGATGCTTGAGATTGAAAACTTCAAGGATCCTGCTTTCCTTGAGGCACTAAAGGCCGAGCCGGAGTCGCTGATCCTGTTCAGTGGCGGCGGTATCCTGCCCCCGGCGGCGTTCGACATTCCACAGATCCGGTTTCTCCATATTCACCCCGGATATTTGCCCCATGTGCGCGGCGCGGACGGCCTTTTATGGTCCAGCCTCGTGCGCGGCCGTCCGGGCGTCAGCGCTTTCATCATGCAGCCCGGTCTCGATGTGGGCGATCTTGTCGCCGCGCTTGAGACCGAGCCGTTACGTTTTATGGCGGCTGAGACGGAAGTTCCCGACAATCAGGCGCTCTATCGCATGGTCTTCAGCTATTACGATCCGATCCTGCGCGCCGTCGCCCTGCGCTCCGTCCTCGACAAGCTTGAAAACGCGGCCGCACTCGCTGGCGCGCCGCAGGACATGACCGAAGGCGTCACCTATTACTTCATGGCGCCGCTGACGCGCGCTACCGCCTTGAAACGCCTGTTCGACTTGCCCGGCTCGGCGGTTTTCTAGGACGTTTGCGCCCCTTCACAATAGTGTCGCACTGTGCAAAAAGTGCGTGACGCATTGGATGCGCCAAAGCGCACATAGCGCGTATTTCGTATTAGCTGGAGGGGCGACGTGGCGTCCGCGCTCGAATTCATTCTTTTCCCGGTCATTTTCGTGATGGACCTCGTCTTGAAGGTGGCGCACGCCGTCACGTCAAGCTGGGGCGTTTCGATCATCATACTGAGCATTATTGTCTACGCCGCGATCACGCCCTTGCGGAAAATCGCAACACGCCTCCAGAAAGAAGAAACGGAATTACAGGCGAAGATGGCCGGTCCGTTGCGCGAAGCCAAAGCCAAATACAAGGGCGAAGAGCATTTCAACGAGATTGAGCGTATCTACAAGGAGTTCAATTATCATCCGATCAAATCGGTGAAGACGGCGGGCGGCCTTCTCATTCAGGTTCCTTTCCTGCTCGCGGGCCTCTTCCTCTTGATGGACTATCCGGCAATGCAGGGCGTGCCGTTTCTTTTCCTTCACGACCTCGGCGCGCCGGACGCGCTTTTACCCCTGCCGGGCGCGCCCTTCGGTCTGGCCCATATCAACCTTCTCCCCATTGTGATGCTGGCGACAACGCTTGTTGAATCCTTCGGCTTTCAGGAAGGCGCAGTGGGCGCGAAAATAAAATCCAGCATCATCGGCTTTGTGATTTTCGGCCTCATCTATTCGCTGGCGTCAGCAATCGTCTTTTACTGGACGCTCAACAATTTCTGGTCGCTTGGCCTTGCAATCGCGCGCTCGCGCCGCACAAGCCAGAGCGCCGAGCCCGCGCAAGCCGCTTCCTCTCAAATCGCGGAGTGAGCGCGTCATGGCGCCGGTGACCGCCAGAACGGACCTTGTCATTCTCGGCGCCGGACGGCCAACCGGCTACGGCTCGAAAGGCACTTCCGCCGACCATCCGCCAGGTCACGCGGCGCTTGCCTGGGTGAAGCAGGCGGTCGAATCGCATGTGGATGTCCGCCATTTCATCGCCGGCTTCGCAGCGGAAAAAGCGGCGGCGGCGCTCCCTGATTTTCATATCACGCTCAATCCCGACTGGCGAATGAGCGGCAGTATCAAGACGCTTCGCTGCGCGCCGGTCGCGGCAGAAAAACAAGCGCTCGTCTGTTACGCCGATATCGTCTTTCACGAGGCCGCTGCTGCGGCGCTCGTCAACGATCCGGCGGATATCTCTCTCGCCGTCGACAGCGCATGGAAGACCCGTTACGCCGCACGCACCGAACGCGATATGGCGGTTGCGGAAAAAGTTATCGTCAAAGACGGCGCTCTCGCCGCCATCGGCAAAGAGATCGGCTTCGATGAAGCAGACGCGGAATTCATCGGCCTTGTGAAGTTTTCGCCTTCAGCCATGAAGGCGGTCCATGACCTCGGCAAGACAAACGCCTCGCTGGCCGAAACCGGCGGCGTCGCAAAGCTCATCTCCCATTTCATTGCGAATGACCGGTTTTCGATCTCATTTCATGATGTCGCCGGCGCCTGGGCGGAACTCAATGCGCCGCAGGATCTTGCGCGCTTCGTTCTCGGCACTAAAGCCGAAACCCTCGACCGTCTGAAGCCGCTGGTGCGCGCCATGCGCATCGAAGATCAGGTGAAGTTCTCCATCAGCGAGTGGGAGCGCGATGAAGCGGCGATCAACGCCAGGGTCCGCTCCGCTTTTGACGGCGCGCCAGTGATCGTTCGCTCATCGTCCCTCGCCGAGGATTGCTGGAGCACCGCGAATGCGGGTGTCTATACGAGCCTGCCCGATGTGGATCTGGGGCAAACGGAAAAGTTCGCAAGCGCCGTCAACGAAGTGATCGCCTCATACGGCCCCCGCAACCCCGACGATCAGGTGCTGGTGCAGCCCATGCTGTCGGACGTCATTGCGAACGGCGTCGTCTTCACCCGCACCTTAAGCCATGGCGCGCCTTACTTCGTCGTCAATTTCGACGAGACCGAAGGGGCGACCGACGGCGTCACCGCCGGCACCGGCGATCTCAAGGTTCTCTATCTTCATCATGACGCGCCAGCGCCGCCGCCGGACGCGCCT
The DNA here is from genome assembly GCF_041986965.1 of Hyphococcus sp. Lineage (GTDB taxonomy): Bacteria > Pseudomonadota > Alphaproteobacteria > Caulobacterales > Parvularculaceae > Hyphococcus. The sequence continues at coordinate 249,368 of NZ_JBHIXB010000001.1, forward strand.
TCGTGGATGGCGGGTCTTGTGGAAGGCGCGCGCGAACTTATCCGGCTTGTGGGCTACGACACGCTCGATCTGGAATTTGCAGTGACGGCGGATGGCGAGATCTGCCTGCTTCAGCTTCGCCCCATCGCCGTCGATCACGATGAATGGGCGATCGACGATTCGCTTTTGCGCGAAGAGTTGAAACAGGCGGTCGCGCGCTATCGCGAGCATGAACGCGCGGCGGGCGGCAAGACGGCCTTCGGCGTCATGCCCGACTGGAATCCGGCGGAGATCGTCGGCACGCGGCCGTCGCTGCTTTCCATCAGCCTTTACCGCTATCTCATCTGCGACGAAACCTGGGCGCGCCAGCGTGCAGAATATGGCTACCGCGACGTGCGGCCCCAGCCGCTGATCGTTTCCTTCGCAGGCCGGCCTTATGTCAATGTGCAGGCGAGCTTTTCATCTTTCATTCCGGCCGGCATCTCGGATGATCTCGCTGGCCGTCTCGTCGATCATTATCTGACGCGCCTCGCAAACGCGCCGTCACTCCACGACAAGGTGGAGTTCAATATCGCCTTCACCTGTCTTTCTTTCGATTTTGCCGACCGCGCGGAAAAGGAACTGGCGCCCGCCGGGTTTTCAAAAGCCGATATTGACGAACTGCGGCAAGGGCTCGCCGCCGTCACTCAAAACGGCTTCGCCCGTTACCGCGAAGATTTCGCAACCATCGAAACGCTCGCCGCGCGCTTTGACGCGATCATGCAGAAACCCCTGTCGCGGCTGGAGCGCGCCTGCGCGCTGCTCGAAGACTGCCGCCGCTTCGGCACGCTGCCCTTCGCGCATCTCGCCCGCAGCGGCTTTGTCGCGGCGACCCTCATGCGCTCCGCCGTTGCGAAAGGCCATATGGATCAGGCGTTTCTTGACGCCTATCTCAACTCCACCAACACAGTGGCGAGACAGTTCGTCACTGACGGGCTTGAGGCCTCGTCGGGCGGGCTTTCATGGGAGGAGTTCTCCGCGCGATACGGACATCTGCGTCCCGGCACCTATGACATCCTTTCGCCCGCCTATCACGAAGACGATGGGCGGCTTTTGCGTGACGCCATTGGCGGACTTTCCTCAACGCCGCCTCATGAAGCGCCGAAATGGCCCGCCGGCGCATGGGAGAAAATGCAAAGCGCGCTTTCAAAGCTCGGCCTTGTTACGGACTTCAGTGCCTTCGACGATTTCGTGCGCCGCGCCATCGAGGGACGCGAATACGCCAAGTTCGTCTTCACCCGAAACTTAAGCCAAGCCCTCGACGATCTTGTGGCCTTCGGCGCGGAGATCGGCGCCGGGCGCGACCTCCTCGCGCAGATTCCTTTCGACACTTACCTCTCTTTACGCGCGGGCGAAGGCTTCGGCGATCCGGGCGACTTCATCCGCAACATGGCGGACCTCTACGAACAACGCCGCATGATCGCGCTCAACGCCGAACTGCCGCCGCTGATCACAGATGAGACGCAGTTTCACGCTTTCTTCTATCCGCCCTCGGCGCCGAATTTCGTGACGTCGAAATCGATTACCGCAGACATCATCGCCGTCGGCCAGGAGGCAAAGCCCGATCCGGCGGATCTCAAAGGCAAAATCGTCGTCATCCCCCAGGCCGACCCCGGCTTTGACTGGCTTTTCGGTTGCGAGATGGCGGGGCTCGTCACGCAATATGGCGGCGCCAATTCCCACATGGCGATCCGCGCCGCGGAATTCGGCCTGCCCGCGGCCATCGGTGTCGGCGAAGTCCTGTTCGAGAAATTGCAACACGCCAAAGTCGTCCTCCTTGACTGTCTCAATCAACGGTTGGAAACCCTGCGCTGAAGGAAAACGTCGCTCTCATGAAACGCATCGGCGTCACACAGCGCGTCACGACGGCGCTTTACGGCCAGCCCCATGACTGTCTAGATCAGGCGTGGGCGGATTTGTTTGTCGTGCTTAACGCGGCGCTCGCACCCCTGCCGAATCTCGAAGCGGCGCCGGAGAAGATCGCCGCCTATCTGGGCGCCGCGCAACTCGACGGCTTCATCCTCAGCGGCGGCAATGATATTGCGGGCCTTGCTGACGAAGCGCGCGGCTCGCAAGTTTCGCTTCGCCGCGACGATTTCGAACGCGCCGTCATCGCCTATGCGCGGGCGCGCAATGTTCCGTTGCTCGGCGTCTGCCGCGGCATGCAGTTTCTCAATATGGACCTTGGCGGAAAACTGACGCCCGTTGAAGGGCATGCCGGCGTGCGCCATCGCATCAAAAAGACCGGGGAGACGCTGCCTGCCTATTTAGACGCCGCGCCGGACGAAATTGAGGTCAATTCCTATCACTCATACGCCATCGCCGCGGAGGGCCTAGCCCCCGACCTCATCGCCGCTGCAACAGACAGTGACGGCCATGTGGAAGCGTTCTTTCACCCGGCAGAACCGCTTGCAGGAATCATGTGGCATCCCGAACGGGAGACCTCCGCAACAGAAACTGACAAAAGACTGATGACGGCGTTTCTCGGGCTCTAACCCGACGACCCGGCCGGAGAGGAAATTCATGACGACAACCGCTAATGAGAATTTTCTAAAGCTCTCCCCGGAAGGCGTTGCGCTTGTTTCCGCGGCGGCGTTTCTGTCGCTTACGGTTCTCCTTTATATTCCCGCACAAATCTATTTCGCCAACCTGGAAGCTTTTCAGGCAGGCTTCATGACTATTGCGGGACGCTCGCTCGCCATCTGCGCTGGCGCCATGGGCGGCGCCTATCTTGCGGCCCGGGCGTTGCCGCAACAGCCCTTGCGGATTGCCGCTGCTGTATTTGCGGTTCTGGCGGTCCTCGGCTTTGTCTTCGGCGCGGTTCTGACGCCCATGACTATCGATCTGGGTCTCGTCGATGGCGGCGACGCCAAGCTCTCTATACCGCCGCTTTATCTTGCACTCGACATCATGCTCATCGCCGGCCTCTTTGCGCTTTTCTATTTTCAGTTCGCAAACTTGCGCTCATTCCTTATCAATATGTTCGTCATGGGCGCCGTGTTCATGCTTGGCTATGCGGCCTATGCCGCTATAACAGCAGGCGGGCAAGAGAAGTCCAGCGAGGCTGAAACCACCAATTTTCCTGTCGAGGATTTCTTTAAGCTTTCGCAGGACGAGAACATTATCCTGATCCTGCTCGACAGCTTTGATTCGCATTTTTTCGACCTTCTCTTGCTGGAAGACGGATCGCTGACGCAAGCGCTGGACGGCTTCACGTTTTTCCGGGACGCAGCGTCCGTCTCGCCAACGACCACCGGCGCCATGCCGGCGATCCATAGCGGACAGATGATTTATTACGACCGCCCGCTCAGCGACTCTTTCAAAGATCTTGTCGTCGAAGGCTCCTTCCTCTCGACCATGACGCCCGAAGCCGACGTCATGCTTCTCAACCCGAAACGCGAGGTCTGCGCAGCCAAGATCATTTGCGGCCATACGGCGGATCTGGCCGCAGGCGGGAATAGTTCAGCATCGAAGCAATGGGGCGTGCTTGTTTCCATTTCCATGTTCCGAAGCGCGCCATACCTGTTGAAGCCCGCGCTTTACGACGCGCCCGAGTGGTTTGTGGCGCTGTCGGCCGCCGGCAACGACGCCGGCGTCCTCGATGCGATGGCCGCCAGCCTCTCCCCCACGGCGGCGCGCCCGCAGGTGCGTTTCCTGCACTTCCTTCACACCCACACGCCCTACAACCGGGAATTCGATTGCACCGAAATTCCGCCGCAGAATTCAAATCCGCGCATTGCGATGAACAACATGCGTTGCGCCATGAAAGGCGTCGCGAACTATATCGACGCACTCAAGGCCGCCAATCTCTATGATCAAAGCACGATCCTGATTTTCGCCGATCATGGCGCGGTCGCTTTCGACGCCAATCTTGTCTCGACGCTCGATGCGGGAAAACTCCGGATCACCCCGGATGGGCGGTTCATGGCGCCGCGCGCCGAAACGCCGGATGCCGGCGGCGCCGGACATAACGCGCCGCGGTCAAGCCATCCGCTTTTTCTGGTCAAGCCCAAGGGCGCGCGCGGCCCTCTCCAACTGAACGCAGAAAACGCCGTCTCTCTTCTCGATATTCCCGCAACGACCTGCGAGGACACCGAGCTTTGCGCCTCCGCACAAGGCTACAACGCGTTCGAGGCGCCGCCCGCAAATGATCGCGTGCGCCCCTATTACGATTATGACATGCGGCCGTTCCAATCAGCCTTCGGCACGGATAAACCGGCATCGGAATCCGTAACGGCCCTTTCCGTCACCGCATCGCAAGCGGCAACGCCCGCCGATGTGAAGCATGATCTTGTGCGCGCTTTTTCGTTTAGCCGCGAGGGAGCCATTCCGGGCTTCGGTTTTCCGGAGCGGTGGGGCCGGTGGAACGCTGAAGAACAGGCGAATTTCGATCTGTGTTTTGAGGCGCCGCCAACGGGTGAAGAGGAACTGGTTCTCAATGGGCGCGTCTACCTCCCCGAAAAAAGCGCCCGCCAGCAAGTGCGCGCCAGCTTTAACGGCCGCACTGTTCTCGATCAGACCTATGCCCACAAAAACCCCGCCGACCGTGAAACGCAGACATGGCGATTACCGCTTCAGCCTTCGGATCTTGACGACAATAACTGCGTCACCGTTGCGTTTGAAACGCCGGATGCGCCGCCCGCACCCGCAAGCTGGCGCGAGGCGGAGCGCCGCCGCATCGGCGTCGGCCTTGTCTCCATGCAGCTTGAAGGCGGCGCGCAATGATGTCCGCATTTTTTTCACAGAGGCCCGGCATGTCTCGCGGATCAAAACCGGCAATGCTTCTCGTTGCAGTCATGACGCTTGCCGCAGCGCTTGTCAGTTGTTCAGGAGACCATGGCGGGCCGTCGCGCAGCTTTGACGGAAAAACATCGGTCAGGCTGCCATTCGACGCCAAGGCGACTGCCGAAACCTATACCGTCGACATTCTGCTGAAGTCACGCACGGTTCCATCCGATCCTGATTATGAGAACACGGAAACCACGCCGCCCATGCCGTTCCGGCTGGGACGGCTTGGCGCATCCCTGACGGCGGAAGGCTACCGGTTCTGGCAGCGCCAAGCTGATGAAACCATTCTCGTCAACGCCACCGTCGGCGACCCGGCCGAGTTCACGCGGCTTACCTTTGTCGGCGGGCCCGACTGTCTCATCATTTATGTGAATGGGGGTGAAGCCGTAAGAACCGCTTATCCGGCACCGTTAACCGGACCCGCCCTCGCCGGCGTTGGTCACAGGAAACGCTACTGGCGCGGCGAGATTGCCTATTTCGACATTTACGACCAGATGAAGGTTCTTGGCGAATTCGATCCCAAGGCTGGACGCTTTGACGAAGAAGGACGGATCGCCTCTCTGCCGTTGAAATAAGCGGCGGCGCGTGCAAGCCTTTCGGGTAGCCGCGCATCCGCCAACCCCGCCAAGAAAATCTGGATCTTGAAACGCATGTTCGATTTTATCCGCAAACCGCTTCTTTGGCAGGCTTGGGACAACAATTACGACAAGGAGATTAAAAAAGACGGCGGCTTTCACCTTAAAACTATTCAGGATCTCGCCGTCTATTCATATCTTCGCGATTGCGACGGGCTGACGATCGCTGAAATAGGCGGCTCTGATTCGAGGCTGTTGCCGTCTCTTGTGCAGAAAAACACCTGCTGCAATGTGGAAAAATTCGAAGGCGCCAATAACGGCGCCGCCGAAGAAATTCACATACCCGGCGTCAAGAACGTCAAAGCTTTTCTCGGAGAATATTCGGAAGACCTTCAGTCAGGCTCATTCGACGTGGTTTTTTCGGTTTCTGTCGTCGAGCATGTGCCAGATTCCGATCTCGATAGCTTTTTTGACGACGGGCTGCGCATTCTGAAAAAAGGCGGACTATGGCTCCACGCCGTTGACATCTATATCGAGGACGAACCAAGCGAACGCTATCTTTCGCGATATGCCGCCATGCGCGCCTGGATGTCGAACAGCGCCGTCACGCCAATTGGCGAGGTTTTCGAAGGCCCGCTTGCCTTCACTTGCGACATGGCCTCGAACCCAGACGATACGATGTACCGTTGGGGGCGGATCGCACCCAAAAAAGCCAAGATGCGCCAGCATGCGCAGTGCGTGTCGCTGCTAATCGGTCTTCGGAAGAACTGATAAACGGCGCCGACAAAGTTAGGGCGAAGCTGAAGAAAGGTAACGGTCGCGCAGCAAAGCAGCATCGTCTCTCGAATAAAGCTTGTTGAAATATTTCAGTTTGAGACAATCCTGCACAAAAGTGCTGCGCACGATATTCGGATCTTCAGTGATCTTCTTGTAGACTTCATAATACCCCTTGTTGCGCGCCTCATTCGCTCGCTCCAGGGTCACGTTAGCCCCGACAAATTGCCGCAACAGCTCTTCCTTGCGGTCGTCGGGCGCTTCGAGTTTGAGCATAAGAACATCGGCTTTATCGCTGGAAAAGCGAAAGTGGTCAGATGTCGGATCAACTTTAGCGCTGAAAATATCGATGCCGGTCGTCGGAATAAAATCACGCCGAAACCAATTGTCAGGCGTCTTCGTGCCGTATTTCTGCAGGCGCTTTAAAATTTCGTCAAAATCATCGTTATGACGCGGCGGCAGATTCTGAAACACTGCGGAGATGTTCCGCATGATAGGGTTTCTCACGAGTGTCACGACTTTCATGCGCCCTTGCTTGACCAAGGCATTGTGCGCGATCAACGATTCGATAATGTGTTGAGGAACAATTTCAACATCCGGATCCTCAAAATAACTCTGAAGAATATTGCAAATCCGTTGCTCATTCAGAAAATGCACATCCAGACAATGAAGCCCGGCGCTTTTGATAGATGTGGAAATAGAGCTCGACCCTACTTTCCCCATTGTGTAGACAATGGCGTCCACCTTGCGATTGTTCAAAATCCACATTTCAACACTACCGTTTCCAATTCTTGCGGGCGCTAGGAAGCGCGGCCCCATTGGATGAAGCTGAAAACCAGCGCCCCCATGGCGAAATCACTTGCGTCGTCACAGGGATAGCCCACCCCCGTCAAATTACAATGGCGGACTTTTGCGCGCCCCCGACAACCTCTATAGCTCTCCGGACAGCGCCCGCAATCCGGCGAGGGCCGTCAGGAGACCTTTGATGTTTGACTTCATTCGCAAACCCCTCATCTGGCAAGCATGGGACAATGCGTACAACAAGGAGATTGGCGCAACCGGGTCTTTCTGCCTGAAATCCATGCAGGATCTGGCTGTATACTCCTATCTGCGGGGCTCGGAAAATCTGACCATTGCGGAAATCGGCGGCGGCGATTCCCGCATCTTGCAGACGCTCGCGAAACGCAATCGATGCTTCAATATTGAAAAATTCGAAGGCGATGGCGGCGGGCCGAGCGAGGAAGTCAAAATCGCCGGCGTTGAGAATATAAAGGCATTTCTTGGCGACAACGACCCGCAGTTAAAATCAGATTTTTTCGACGTGGTTTTTTCGATCTCAGTGGTTGAACATGTCCCCGATCTTAAAAGCTTCTTTGACGATGGCGTCAGAATCCTGAAATCGGGCGGCCTCTGGCTGCACGCTGTCGACATGTATGTGGAGGATGAGCCGAACGGCCATGCGATCAGGAAATTTGAAAACATCCGCAACTGGGCGACCGCCCCCTCAGTCTCGCCAATTGGCCCGGTTTATGACGGGCCCCCGGCGTTTAGTTGCGACATCGCCTCGAACCCCGATAATACGATGCACCGATGGGGTCGGCTGTCGCCCCGCCTGGCCGATCTGCGCAAAAAAGCCCAATGCGTGTCCCTTCTGGTAGGCGCCCGCAAGATATGAAGCCTCAGCCGCTTTGCTTGACGCCCGTCCCGCCATATCGATATCCGGAGCATCTGAGCCCTGCGTCAATTTGATCGCAAAGCCCGTTGACATAGACCAAAAGGACGAAGAAATGATTCGCCAGCTTTACGCACCGGACTTCGCATTATACGAAAACGCTCTTGGCGAAACGCCAAAGGCAACCCGGAATTAGGCGCAATCGCGATTGGCAGCGGAAATCTCTAAAGTGTCCCTGAAAATTTCAGTCATTACGCCGTCCTTTAATCAGGCGGAATTCCTTCCTCGAACCATTGTCTCGATTGAGCGCCAGTCCTTAAAGCCTATCGAGCATCTTATTTTCGATCCTGGCTCCTCGGATGGGAGCCGCGAGATCGCGGCAAAGGCGTCTGGCGTCACGCTGATCGCCGAGGAGGATGAGGGCCAGGCCGACGCGGTTGCGCGCGGCATGCTGGCGGCGAAGGGCGACATCATCGCCTGGCTCAATTCCGATGATGAATATTACGACGAAGGCGTCTTCGCCGCTGTCGCCGAGGCGTTTGCCTCGGAAGAAAAGCCCGACATCGTTTTTGGCGACGGCGTATATGTGGATCAGCATGACGAGTTTCTCCGCGACGCCTATGTGATTGCGAACCCGGACGAACTTCCCTGGCGTCTCGCCAAGGAAGTCGGTATTCTTCAGCCTGCAACCTTTATATCAAAAGCGCTCGTCGATCGCATCGGGCCCGTCGATCGCGATCTGCACTTCTGCATGGATTACGAATTCTGGATTCGCGCGCAGCAAAGCGGCGCGAAATTTATGCGCCTTAATCGCCGACTCGCGAAAGCCCGGTATTATCCTGATAACAAGACGCTTTCCCTGCGCGGCGACAGCCTTCGGGAAGTCATTCGGATGCTGAAAAAACGGTTCGGCTTTGTCCATTACCAGTGGGTTCAAAGCCTCGCCGACTTCGACCTCAACAAGCATGACGGCATCTTACAGCGTTTCTCGGCCGATGGCGGCGCCGAAAAGGATTTCGAGCGCCATGCGCTCAACCTCAACCGGCTCATTAATGGCGACGTGAAGAGCCTCGAACATTTTCGAAAACCACCGTCACCCAAGAGCATCGGCAAAACCCTCGAACTGCTTGAGCAAAGCGGCGGATATCATGCGGGTCATTACGCCAAACCGATTGCCGCGGAAGAAGACGCGCCGGCGGGAGTCCAGACCTATGTCGTCGGCCCTACGCGATGGGGCTTCAAGCAATCCTGGCTTAAACCGGAACTGGCGCGGTCCGACGCCCTGATGGAGCTTCTCGGCGCCAACCGCAAAAGCGATACATGCGTCATCGTGGGCAATGGGCCGAGCCTCAACCATGTGAATATGGACGATCTGAAAAACGCAGACGTCTTCATCACCAATTACGCTTTCCTGAACAAAAAACTCGCCGCCATTGCACAATATCTTTGCGTGACGAATTATCTCGTCGCCGAACAGGAGCCTGAAAGCTTCAATCTCCTCGCCGACAAGATCAAGTTCACGCCCTACTGGCTTTCCCATTGCCTGCTACCGGCAAAGTCGACTTGCTACATCCGCTCCGTCGGTCATGCCGAGTTTGGCGATGATTTCCGCAAGAACATTTCATGGCGCTCGACCGTTTCTTTCTTCGCCATGCAAATCGCTTATGCGCTCGGCTACCGCAAGGTGCTGCTGACGGGCTTCGATCATTCATATGTCCAGCCGGAATCGACCGAAGGCGACCTGATCGACCAGGATGAGGACGATCCAAACCACTTCGATCCCCGCTACTTCAAGGGAAAAGTCTGGCAGGCGGCGGACACAGACAATATGGAGGCGATGTATCGCCTCGCCAAAGCCGCGTTTGAAAAAGACGGCCGGGAAATCGTCAACTGCACCGTGGGCGGCCATCTCGAAATTTTCCGACGCGGCGATCTGGCCGAAGAGCTGGGGCCCAACGAGAAGCAGCGCTCTAGCGACGTCAAAGCGCTTATCGACAACCTTCAGTCTCCGGCTTTCTTGCCCGTTTCCAGGCCGGTCGCGGTTGCACAGAAAAAGCCGGCCGCCACCCATTCGGACGGCTCCTATCCGCGCCTTCTTCTGATCGATCACACCCGGACCGGAAACGGCACAGCGACAGGCGAGCTCAAGGCGACCTTGTTTGCAGACTGGCCGCGCGCAAAACTGTTGCAGCTTTTCCAGGCCAGCCCTAAAAAGATCGGCGTCTGGGAAAATAATCGGGCCACAGTGATCGACGCCGAAGACCGAAATGCGGTGAAAGCGCTGCATGACCGCATCGCCGCATTCCAGCCTGACGCGATTCTCTACCGGCCTGTGCCGAACACAAAAGTGCTGCACAAATTTGCAATGGAAATGATCCCGGCGCTCAATAAACCGCTTGCAACATGGATCATGGATGACTGGCCTGCGCATCTTTCTGACGCGGGCGCAAAACCTGACCCGGCTCTTGAAGACGATTTCAAACGACTTCTCGCCCAGTCGCAAACACGCCTGTGCATTGGCGAGGCGATGGGGAAAGCCTTCGAAGACCGTTATGGCGCGCCTTTCGTTTCCTACGCCAACGGCGTCGATCCCGCAGACTGGCCGAAGGCTGCGATCCGGGAGGGGCGCGGACCAGTCCGCGTGCGCTATGCGGGCTCGCTCGCCAGCAACATGACGCTGATGACGCTTCAGCGCATCGGGCAAGCGGTTGAAGACTTGTCACACGACGGGGTCGACATCGTTTTCGAAATCAAGACGCGGGATCTGTGGCGCGACGGCGCCGCGCCCCATTTCGAAGGGCTGACGTGCAGCAAATTCATCGTCACGGACCTGACGCCCGCCGGATATCGCGAGTGGCTATCGGAAAGCGACATTGTCGTCATCGGTTACAATTTCGACGAGACCTCGACGAATTACGTCAAATATTCCGTCGCGAACAAACTGCCGGAATGTCTCGCCTGCGGCGCCGCGCTTTTCGCCGTGGGGCCAGAAGAGGTCGCCACCATGGCCCTGCTCGAGGAAATCGATTGCGGCGCCCGCGTGATGAAAGACGACCTTGCGCTCATCAAAGCCAAGCTCGCCGACCTCGCACGCTCTGCGGAGCTGCGTTTCCAGCTTGCCGAAAAGGCGCAGTCGACAGCCGCGGAGCGGTTCAATATTCACGTCATCCGGGACGGCTTCCGGAACGAGATCGCCATGACAGCAGCCTCTTTGAATCTTGCCGACGCGCCGCGTGACGCACATCTCCATGTCGATGAGACCGCGGTCGTCGCCAGAATGCTGGAAAGCAGACACGGCCAAGAGCATGTAATGATCGATGTGGGTGGCCATTACGGCGAATCCGCCGCCTATTTCGACGCGCTTGGCTGGCGCATTTTCTGTTTCGAACCTGATCCTCAGAACCGCGAAAAATTGATGGCGCGTTTCGGCGGCGCCCAGAATGTTGAGATCGACCCGCGCGCCGTCAGTGACAAGGCGGCGTCTGGCGCCGCCTTCTTTACGTCAGAAGAAAGCACCGGCATCAGCGGTCTTTCCTCCTTCCATAAAACCCATAAGGAAACAGCCCGCGTCGACATCACCACAGTCGCCGACGTCGTCGCTCACAAAAAGCTGAAGCATATCGATTTCCTCAAAATCGATGTCGAAGGCTTCGACCTCTCCGTCCTCAAGGGCGTTCCGTGGGACCATCTCAAACCGGACGTGGTTGAATGTGAATTCGAAGACGCCAAGACCATTCCTCTCGGGCACAAATGGCAGGACATCGCCGACTATCTGAAAGAACGCGGCTACGCCGTCTATGTCAGCGAATGGCATCCTATTGTCCGCTACGGCGTGCGTCATGACTGGCGGCGCGCGGCGGCTTATGGGCCAGCGCTTTCCATCCCTGATGACGCCTGGGGCAACCTGCTGGCGTTCCGTAAAGATCCCGGTCTCGACGCTGTGCGTGCCGCTTTCGCCAGCGCGATGTTAAACCCGGAAGGCTCTGTAAAGAAAACCGCGGCGGGAGCGTCACAGATCAAGCGGCCCGCCTATGCCGCTTTTGGTGAAAAGCTGAGGGCGCGGTCGCCGAAGGCGTTTGCCGTTTTGCATCTGGCGCGGCGCAGTCTCGCCGCGGCATGGCGCCTTCGCGCGCTCACTGCGCCGGCGCTCTTGTTATTGGCGGCGCTCGCCGGAGCCGGTTTCCTACCGGGCCTCAGCGCTTATCGCATGGAAATCTGGACGCTAGCCGGTTTCGCCGGGTTGGCCATACTGGTGCTTTTTATCGCGCTGCGTCTTTATCGGATTGCGCAACGCCTTTCCGCCGAAGTCGTTGCGCTGCATGACCGGGCAGCCGCGATGCAGAACCGCCACGACAAACACGCCGAAGTGTTAAAACACGAACTCAAAACCATAACAGATCAGACCACCCAAAGCCGGCATGACCTTGCAGCTTTGCAAAAGTCATCCGAAAGGCTCACCCAAAAATTAGACTCAGCTGAAACTTTCAGCGCAGAGACCCGGAAACTCGCCTATATGCGCGCCATTGAAATCGGCCGCGTCGAAGATCGCGCCGCTGCGGCGGAACGTCAGATCGGCCTAATGCGCTATCCCAACGCCCCGCATTGCTTCGTTCTTTTCGGACATCACAAATGCGGCTCGCGGTTTTTCCGCAATCAGGTGTTTGGACGCATCGCCGAAGCGACCGAAGCAAGGGTCCGGAAATACGAAATCAGGAACCGACCCTTCCACTACTCAAGCTCCGACGACCTCGATCTGAAAAATATGGATTTCGGCGGACTTGGCCACAATGGACGCGATGTCGTCTTGTTCTCCAACGCTACAGCGCACTCGCTGGACAAGATCAACGAGAACGCATCCGACTGGAAAGGGCTCCGCATTCTTCGCGATCCGCGGCAGGTGCTGGTCTCAAATTACTTTCATCACAAAGGCGACCACCTTGCCGACGCCAGCGATACTCATGGCTGGGTCTGGGATAGTCTTGTACGCGACAAGCCTGTTCTGCGAAACCTCCCGGAAGAAGACGGACTGATCTACGAACTCGATCATATTTCAAAAGAAATTATTGAGACGCAGGTACTCGCCGGCATGGGTGACGAGCGCATCCTGACGCTCCGGCTGGAAGACTTCGCCGCCGAACCCGCCGTGTGGCTACGACGGATTTCGGACTTTCTCGAAGTTCCCGACATCGCCGGGCTCAATCTCGACGCCAAGGGCGCCAACCCCGACAGCGGGGCGTGGCGCAATCATTTCACGCCGCGCCTTACCGCCATTTTCAAGGAACGCTATGGCAAGGCCCTGATCGACCTTGGCTACGAGAAGAATCTGGACTGGTAGGCGGGCGGCGCCGGATTTTTCGAACCGTTGAAAAGCCCCTCTCAGGGTTGCACCTCCCCTTAAAATAGGCTGAAACCGCCCGAAGCGCCCTCGCGGGAGGGGCGGGGTAAGGTTGGCCTGATGACGAAGAAAAAAGCCCTGATCACCGGCGTCACCGGACAGGACGGCTCCTATCTGGCGCGGTTACTCTTGGAAAAGGACTATATCGTGCACGGCGTCAAACGCCGGTCTTCCTCTTTCAACACTGGACGCGTCGACGATATATATAAGGATTTTCACGATCCTCATGCGCGGTTTTTCCTCCATTATGGCGACTTGACGGATTCGACCAACCTCATCCGCCTCATTAAGGAAACCCAGCCTGACGAGATCTACAATCTCGGCGCCCAGTCCCATGTCCAGGTGAGTTTCGAGACGCCGGAATATACGGCCAACTCCGACGCGATCGGCGCGCTCAGAATTCTCGAAGCCATCCGCATCCTCGGCATGGAGAAAACGGCGCGGTTTTACCAAGCGTCGACGTCCGAACTATACGGCCTCGTGCAGGAAACGCCGCAGCGCGAAACTACGCCGTTTTACCCGCGCAGCCCCTATGCGGCCGCAAAACTTTACGCCTACTGGATCACCGTCAATTACCGCGAAGCCTATGGCATGCACGCTTCCAACGGCATTCTCTTCAACCATGAAAGCCCAGTGCGCGGCGAGACCTTCGTCACGCGCAAGATCACCCGCGCAGTGGCGCGCATCGCTCGCGGAGTTCAGAACGAGTTGTTCCTTGGCAATCTCGACGCCAAGCGCGACTGGGGCCACGCCCGCGACTATGTGGAAGGCATGTGGCGCATCGTGCAGCAGGACCAGCCTGACGACTTCGTCCTCGGCACCGGCGAAACCCATTCAGTGCGCGAATTCGTCGAGCGCGCTTTCAACCATATCGGCGTAGCCATTGAATGGCGCGGCAAGGGCGTGAAGGAAGAGGGCTTCGACGCCAAAACGGGCGCCGTCCTCGTCCGTGTCGACCCGGTCTATTTCCGCCCGACGGAAGTGGACTTGCTGCTCTCTGATCCGTCGAAAGCGAAACAGGTGCTAGGCTGGACGTACACAACCAGTTTCAAAGACCTGGTTCAGGAAATGGTCGAAGCCGACCTCACGGAAGTCGACACAATTTTGAAAAGTGAAAAATAAGATGTCGGCGGAGAAAGCCCCGGTCATTTATTCGCTGGAAGGCAAACGCGTCTATGTCGCCGGTCACCGCGGCATGGTTGGGTCGGCGATCCTTCGCTGTCTCGAGACCGAAAACTGCGCCGAGATTCAAACCGCGACGCGCGCCGAACTTGATCTGACACAACAGGCGCCCGTGCGCGAATGGATGTTGAAGAACAAGCCGCAGGCGGTCTTCATCCCAGCAGCGAAAGTCGGCGGCATTTACGCCAATGACACATACCCGGCGGAGTTTCTTTACGAGAATCTCATGATCGCCGCAAATCTCATTCACGCCGCCCACGAGGTGGGCATCGAAAAGCTTCTATTTCTCGGCTCGTCCTGCATCTATCCGCGCGACGCCGAACAGCCTTTGCGTGAAGAAGCGTTGCTCACTGGCCCGCTTGAGAAAACCAATGAATGGTATGCCATCGCCAAGATCGCCGGCATCAAGCTTTGCCAATCATATCGCAAGCAATATGGAGACGACTTTATTGCGGCGATGCCGACTAATCTATACGGGCCGCACGATAATTTCCATCCCGAAAACAGCCATGTCATTCCGGGGCTATTGCGCAAGGCGCGCTCCGCGAAAGAAGCTGGCGAAAACGATCTTGAAATCTGGGGCACAGGCTCCCCTTATCGCGAGTTCATGTATGTGGACGACTGCGCCGACGCCCTCGTTTTTTTGATGAAGCACTATTCCGGCTATGACTTCGTCAATGTGGGCACAGGCTCCGACGTCACCATCGCCGAACTCGCGCAACTGGTGATGGAGACGGCGGGATTGACCGGTCAACTGCGCAAGGATCCGTCAAAACCCGACGGCACACCGCGCAAGCTTATGGCGTCCGACAAACTTCTCTCCATGGGCTGGACGCCGAAAACGCCGCTGCGCGATGGGCTGAAGCTCGCCTATAACTGGTATCTTGAAAACCGCGACCTCTAATCGAAGCGGAGGCCGGTGAAGATCGCTGGCGACGCGCCCTCATTCCGGATCGTTAGCATCAATGTCTCGCCAGGCGCCTGCGCAGCCGGCAACCCGAAAACGATTTCAGCAGCTCCTGATGCGGACAGCGCGCCTCCGGCCGCGGCAATGGAAATATCCGCCTTCTCAGTAAAGGCAAGCCTCAGCTTTCGGGCCGGCTCTGGAAGATAATGCACGACCGGTAGCGTGGCTTCGTTGTCAATCTCGCCATTGCGTCCAAGGCCGTTAATCACGGCGCCGCTCGGCGACAACCGACCGCGAAGTGCACGCGCAAGTGCAGGCGGCATCATATATTCAAAGACGTGATGCAGCGCGAAACCGAGCTTGCTCTTGAGACGCCGGACCGGCGACGCATTCTGATCGATGATGCGCGCCAGCTCTTTTCGGCGCCCCGTCCCAAAACCGCCGGTCTTCGCTTCTTTCGTCCACAGGACGCGCGACATCACCTCGTTGATGAAATCGAACTTGGCGCCGTCGCGCCACAGGCGCACCCATAAATCCCAGTCCATGGTGTAGTGAAGATCAGCGTCGAGCCCACCCGCCTTGTCATAAGCGCTACGGCGGAAAAAGCAGGACGGCTGGGAGATAATATCGCCCGACAATAGAAGATCGCTCGGCGGCGCCACCGCCCAGTGATAACCGACAACCGCAAAATCATCATCGATGATGACGCTGTGGCCATAGACGACATCGAGATTTTCATCGTCGTCAAATTTCGCCGCCGCCCTGGCGAGCGCGCCCGGATAAAGCGCGTCATCGGCATTGAGCCAGCCGAGAATATCGCCGGGCGCATTGGCCCAGCCTTCCAGAATGGCGTCGGATTGCCCGCCATCCGGTCCATGACGGCGATAGACAATGAGATCGTCAAAGGCGCCCGCATCCGTCTTCACGCGAGGATCGCCGGAGGCGTCGAGCAACGCCACATTGGGCCGCGGCGTTTGAATGGCGAGGCTTTGAAGACATTCCCGCAGCAAGGGATGCCAGGCCCCGATGGGCACGGAGATGGAAAAGGTCGGAGCCATGAAGGGTCTTGATCGTCTCTTGTCGCCGCGCCTGATCCGTGACGCAAAGGCCTCTTGCCTTCGGGATAGGCCGGGTCACGCTGCGCTGGCAAGCCCTGCGGCGTCAGGGGCCTTGAACCGGGCGAATGTCGGTGGCCCGGCGCATGAGCTTCAGCGGCGACCAAGTCAGCGCCTGGGCGATTTCGCCCGTGGATGCTTTTCTTGCCTGTTGTCGGCGCCGCCTTTCAGCGGAAAGCCTGGCAAGTCCGCCGTAGCCGTCACGCAGTCCCCGGATATAGGCGCCGCCGTCGCCGCGCGACGACGACTGAGCAAACAAGACAAGATCGAGCAAAAGGTGAAACGGCGCCGTCGCAATGAGCAGCGTCAGCGGCATGTTGAGATACCAGGTCCAGATGCGGTTGCGATGACCATGATAGACGGTGAAGTCGCTGCGCCGTCCGGTGACGCCCGACCCCTCATGGTAGACGACAGCGCTCAGCAACTGAACGCAGCGCCCGCCCGAAAGACGCAATCGAAAGCCCAAATCCACATCCTCGCTGTAGCAGAAAAAAGGCTCGTAAAACCCTCCCAATGCAGCAAACGCTTCCCGGCGGACCATCGACGCCGCCGCGCAAGGCGCGAAACATTCTCCCTCCGGCGGCAAGGCGCTCACCGGGCTTCCAAAGCCGCCGCGATAAGCTAGGCCAAAGGCGTGATAGACGTCCCCCGCGCCGTCGATCCGGTCATGGTCCTTATGGTCGACCTGGGTGGAGCCAAAGGCGTCGACGCCCGGATAAGTCGTTGTCGCCCGCATCAGCGCCTCAAGCCAATCCGGCGCGGCGTAAGCGTCCGGATTGAGGAATACGAGCAAGGCACCTTTCGCCGACTTCGCAGCAAGGTTATTCGCTGCGGCGAAACCGATATTGTCGCCCGCCTCGATAAGTTGGAAGTCGCCTTCCCTCGCCTGTGCAATTGAATCGTCTGTCGATGCATTATCGACGACGAGCGTTTCAAAATCGCGGAAGCTCTGAGCGCGCAAATATTCGAGACAGCGCTTTAGGCGCGGTCCTGAATTGTAATTGACGATAATAACCGAAATAGCCGGCGCAGACGAAGTCATAAGCCTCTTTACGCTGCACGCCCCTTCACCCGCAAGGTGGCGTGACTTGGGTAGGGAAAAGTGGTCCGGCGTAAGGGAGAGAATCTGAGTTAATTTAGTATTTTCTTGATCACCGCCGCCGGTTCGACTTCAATTACCTCGCAAAGCGCGATGAATTCGACGACCTCCAGCCGTCTTTCGCCGCCTTCGATCTTAGCGATGTAACTTTGCGGATACCCCAACAAAACAGCAACTTCCTCCTGGGTGAGACCCGCTTTCAGGCGCGCTTCCTTCAGTAAAGCGCGTAACAGCTTATGTCGCTTAGATCGGAGTGGTTTCGGCATTTAGACGCTTGGCAAATAACGGTTTGCCAAGGTAATAATCCGGTATTAGGATTATCCCAGTTTAGGATATTGTGGGTTATGGAGAGGGCAGATGTCAGATCACAGATGGGAAGAGACAGGGAGATCTCATGAGGGTGACAAGCCCAAAAAAATGTGGATCGCCTATTTGTTTTGGCTATTTCTTGGCATCTTGGCTGCACATCGCTTCTATTTGCGGAAAAACGGGTGGCTTCAGCTCTTTACAGTCCTGCTTTTTGGTATCGGGCTGGTATGGGTTCTGGCGGACCTTTTCCTCATCCCTAGCATGGTGCGACACAGCAGGACGGGTGGTGAACCTGCGCAGCGAGATCCACAAGGCCGAGGGCTCATTCTCAAGATCATTTCTGTTATTTTCATTTCGATCTTTGGCCTTTGTGTGATCGGATATTTAATCGATCCCGAAGCGCTCGATGGGCACATGCCAGCCGCACCTTCAGCAGACACTGAAAATTCAGCGCTAGAGAGCGAGGGGGAGATCGGCTCATTGGCGCCTGACAACATTGATGGATCAAGGCCCAATAGTCGATCAACAGCTCCTGAAGACCGTCGTCGCTTCGCCGCATTTGACGAAATCGTCGATGGGCGGCGCATTTCAGCGTCAATATCAGGTATTTCGATTACTTACAGGGCTGGAAATGAATTTATTGGCGAGGACGCGCAGCCAGAAGCCCTTTTTGTAATCGTCGAGTATGAATATACAAACATAAGCGACCGTCCTATAGGCCCATTTAATTCGCCAGATATAAGCCTTATTGCACCGTCGGGCGCAGAGTATAACAGCGACAACGGGGCGACGGGATTGGAGATGGCTGATCGTGAGTTGAACGAGAACGCTCTCTCTGATCTCAACCCGATGATTACCTATCGAAGCGTCGAGCTCTTTGAGGTTGCCGAAGGCCTCTTTCACCAGCCTGGCTGGATCATCAAAGTCGAACTTGATCGCACAGAGTTCTTTGTTCGGATAGAAGAATGAGCTCAGCGCGCTCCTTGCTCAACAATATCCAAGATAAAACCCAAGCAAACCGCTTGAAAACAATCATCTTAATAGGCATGCGTAAAACTACGCGATCACTAGGCTAAGCGGAAAATGCTACTGCCCGCAAATAGCCTGACTGCACCCAATTTCATCGCTGAACAGCGATTGGAGGATTGCCAAGACTGCCATATCAAATTTTTTTGCATGCCCCCTTGACTACATAAAAAACAACTCTTATAAATATACTCATATTGAGCATTAGTAACGTTGCTGCTTCATTTTGAATGAGGGCCATTTCTCCAAAAGTGAAGCGAGACGGTCTGGCACAGCCGCAAAAAGCAGCGCTGATCAAATAGTATGACGGAGCTCACCCATCAGGGATAATATGCTCCAAGAACAAAAAAACAAAGCAAGCACTACTGGAATATCGAAAATATATTGGCAATAAAATTGATAATAAATAAACAAGAAAAGAGCAGAGAATACTTGAATTTAGCGCCAATTACTGCGTGTGGCTTGCCGCAAATCGATGCTGCCAGCCCGGTTTGAAGGCTAAGACGAGTTTAAGCGATAAATAGATGTGACAGGCGCGTCCATAATGCGCCACCGAGCCTCGACCACTAAATAGGAACTCTAGACGGTTTTTCAACCGGCTAGAAAACACAGAATTCGAATTTCTCACCGCTTACGGCTGTCGCTGGAGTGACGAGGAAACGGATAACTGCCCTGACCGGAATTAGCCGATCAGGCTCTCATATTATTCATAACATAAGGAATTAAACATGAATAAAAAAAGACTAAACACAACGCCAGACAGTTCTCTGTCTCATTCGGGCGCAATTTCTTCCCACAGGAAAGAGCGACCGCTTGCCGAAGAATCCGCTGCTTACCAAGCAGGATACAATGCAGCCTATATCAAAATAGAACAAATTGTCGATAACGTCGCGCAAAAAATGAAAGCTCGGCTGAATGACGACGACATTCCACAATCAGACCGACAAGAAATGATCGGTCAACTCAAAGCCTGTGCGTGGATAGGCGTTATTACATCAACCTTTGAAACTATCGCGCCTGATATGACCGATAGATTCACCAACAGCAACGATCAGCTTGAGGCCGATAATAGCAAGAAAGACAATGCGGGGGCACGACTATGATCGCATCCGCATCGAAACTGAAAATCATCTATCGTAGGGCTTCAGATTTGAAGCTCTACGGAGCCAATGCAAGAACGCATTCAGACCGCCAAATCAAACAGATCGCCGACAGCATTAAGGCCTATGGCTGGACCAATCCGATCCTGGTGGACAAGGATCTGACTGTGCTCGCCGGCCATGGCAGGCTGGCGGCGGCAAAGACCTTAGGACTCGAGAAAGTCCCCACCATTCAAGTCTCGAGTCTATCTGAAGCTGAACGAAAAGCCTACATCATTGCCGATAACAAGCTCGCCGAGAACGCCGGTTGGGATAAAGAGCTGCTTGCCCAAGAGTTCTCGGTCATCGCAAAGCTTGACGCCGATTTCGACTTTGACGTCACCGGTTTTGCGGCGCCGGCAGTCGATTGGCTGCTGAGCCAGGGCGAGAATGATAATGGATCGGGTGACGACGAGGATCTAGGTGATCTGGCGGCTGGGCCAGTCGTCTCAAGGCCTGGGGACCTTTGGAAGCTTGGGTCTCATCGCCTCTATTGCGGCGACGCTGCCGATCCAGGCTCATACGCAGAATTGTTAGAGCGTGAAGAAGCGTCGCTTATCTTCACCGATCCGCCCTACAATCTGCCCATTGACGGCTTCGTCTCAGGCCATGGACGGCCCAAGCATGATGAATTCGCGATGGCCGCCGGGGAACTTTCGGAAGCTGGTTTTATCGTCTTCCTCGAAACGATCATGCAGAACATGTCGGATGTGAGCGCTGACGGCTCGCTCCACTATATCTGCATGGACTGGCGCCACGCCTTCGAGGTTATGAGCGCAGCCCGCAAGGTCTACAACGAACAGAAAAACCTCTGCGTCTGGAACAAGGCCAATGCTGGCATGGGATCCTTCTACCGGTCCAAGCATGAGCTGGTCTTTGTGTTTAAGAACGGCAAGGCGGGCAGCATCAACAATATCGCCCTTGGCAAGGCGGAACGCTACCGCACTAATATTTGGGACTATCCAAGCGCCAGCACCTTCAGCAAAACCCGCAATGACGATTTGGCGTCGCATCCGACTATCAAGCCAATCGATATGGTCGCTGACGCCATTCTGGACGCCTCAGGCCGCGGGGACATTGTTCTTGATCCCTTTGTGGGTTCAGGCACCACCATCCTCGCCGCTGAACGGACGGGCCGCCACGCCGCCGCCATGGAGATCAATCCCGCCTATGTGGATCTCGCTATTCGGCGCTATGAGGCGGCGACCAATAAGGTCGCGATCCTCACCGGCATGCGGAAGTCCTTTGAAGAGGTCGCCGAGGAGCGGGCTCCGAAAGCGGCGCAGGCCGCAGGAGGCAAATGATGACCAATCCCGAACCTCGCAATGAGCCGGTGGGCTACAAAGCTCCGCCAAAGGCGACCCAGTTTCAGAAGGGCAGATCAGGCAATCCGCGCGGCCGCCCAAGAGGGTCAAAGAACAACAAGACCGTCTTTGAAAACCTCGCCGCCACCCTAATCGACGGCAAACTGCCGGGCGGCGGCGAGAAGATCACTATTCGGGAAGGCGTCATCGCTAAGCTCGTTTCCCAGGCGCTTGCTGGCGACTCCCGTTCCCTGAATAAATTCATAGACACGATGCAGTCCTACGATGATGAGAATAAAGCCTACTGCCAGCAAGCAGAGCTGGAAGCGATCCATCGCATTCTGCAGTATCATCATGAAGCCCAAATCAGGGCGGGGGACAAGTTCAATACAGCCGAGATTAAGACCATCGCCGCCTACCTTCGGCAGGTGGACGTCGAGTTCAAAAAGTTTGAGCCACAGATCAACGCCCTCTTCGACAAGAACAACTTCGCCAGGCCCGAAATTCTGGACGAGAACGACGACAGCAGTGAATCAGGCGAAGATGCGAAACTTGCCGCTGCGCCATGAATGAACAAATGAGGCTGTTGAAATGGCAGACAGTGCGTGCACGCTGTGATCAGCGTCAAAAAATGCGAATTCCCTGTAAACTCCCTGTATTTTTGCGGCAAATAATGCGTGGAGGCGGTCTTCGCTTCAATTTTCCCAGGCGCTGGCCTCAATAACCAGACCTACAAGGGGGGGCAGCGCAGTCGTCAGCGAAGCGGAAGGCCAAATTTATGGCCTCAGTCACAGCTGAAAGCGGCGTTCCCCGGCTGCAAAAAACGCCACAGCGCGCCCCAGTATTTATTTCTTCCGTACAGAGATGATTTTTACTGGACTTCGGCGACCGCCGGAGCGATATAAACGCAACATGGAGACCGAAGAAAACGAAAAACAAGCCAATTCAGCTTGGCTCGATACTGGCGATGGGCTGCTGACAAGGCGTCTTGACGCGGAAAGTAAAGACACGCGCCCTAGCCGAAAAACAGATGAAAAAGAGCTCTACCCCCTGCTCAAACTGAACGAGTGCAATCCAGCTCTTTCATCCTCTTATATCGTAAAAGGACTTTTTCATCGAAATTGTCTTAGCATCGTTTGGGGTGAGACAGGGTCAAGAAAAACATTTGCACTCTTAGATGGCGCTGTGGCGATTGCGAGCGGGCAAGAACGCTGGCATGGAAGAAGAGCACGTCAAGCACGAGTCGTCTATGTATGCGCCGAAGGCGGGGATGAAGACGCCCGCAACAGGTTAGCAGCAATTCGAGAAAACCGCCCAGACGCTCGCACAGAATTCGCCCTAATTCCAACGCCGGTTGCAATCGATAACGCACAATCCCTCAATCGTCTTCTTGCAACCATAAAGTCTTCATTCGGCGAAGCCAAAGCAGACTTGCTAATTTTTGATACGCTAAGCGTGTGTCTACATTCTGTTGATGAATATCATAATGGCGAGGTCGCCAGAATGATCGCCCGACTACGGGCCTTAATGAGACTATTGGGTGGAGCGCATATCATCCTTGTGCACCACACAGGCCATAGCTTTAACCGCGAGAGAGGCGCATATGCCTGGCGCGCAAACGCAGATGTCAGTATCGAAATCTCTTACGACGATACACGAGATCTTGGCCTGATCATCGCTCATAAAGTTCGTCACGGCCGAACAGGCGTTATTGGCGCATTCGGGTGTCGTGAAGTCCACCTTGGCGTTGATGAAGACGGAGACCCGGTAGCCACTCTGGCCGTATTCGAATCTAACGCGCCGGACTTTGAAAAAAGCGATCCAGAAAAGGGATTAACCGCCCTACAAAGCGAGATTCTTGAAGAGATAGATATTGGTCTTACGCGAAATGGAGTACGCCTTCAGCCTGACCCCGATCAAACCGAAACACTTGCGCTCGATCGCAATATTCTCAATGACAGAATGCGTAAGGCGGGCATTATTGGCGATCCGGAAGAGGCCACTGCACCATTATCTAGCAGTGACAGATCTCGCATCCGTGACAATCTTGATACCTTACGGGCGCGCGGGCTAATCGGACGAAACGCCCGCTATGTCTGGCGTATATCAAAAATAGAAAAGCAAGGAATTGTTTAAACAGATTTTGCGTGCGTGCGATGGAATTACTAAGTTAATATGCACGCACGCACATCGTCGAGAGGCTTCAACAGCATAAAAAACCGCCTTAGGCCGTCCCAGTTG
Organism: Hyphococcus sp.; assembly: GCF_041986965.1. GTDB lineage: Bacteria > Pseudomonadota > Alphaproteobacteria > Caulobacterales > Parvularculaceae > Hyphococcus. Next base: position 272,912 of record NZ_JBHIXB010000001.1, read on the forward strand.
AATGTATTTCACAGTTGGGCCATGGGATGCTTCCCAATAATCCTCGCATTATTACGGTATCGGGTTTCTTGGTGAGCCAACGATAAGCATGTCGTGGAGTCGGTCTTGAGCCTCAAAGACTGCTTACTTATCCCGCAGCGCCTTCTCGCTCATCTGCGACATGGGCTTGATGATATAGGCAAGGACTGTGCGCTTGCCATTGAGGACCGATACTTCCGCCGCCATCCCGGACAGGATTTTAAGATCGCCGGCGCGTTTGCTGGCAAGGGCGTCCGCCGCCGTCCTGACGGTGATGTTATAGAAGCGCTCGCCGGTTTTTTCGTCTTCAATGGCGTCAGGGCTGATATTTTCGATAGTGCCGTCAAGAGAACCATAAACGGATGAATCATAGGCGGTAATGGAAACCCGCGCTTCCTGCCCAATTTTGAGGAAACCGATATCGGCGGGCTTTATCCGCGCCTCGACAAGAAGCGTATCCTCACTGGGCACCAGTTCAACGATGGTTTCCCCCGGCGAAACAACGCCGCCGATCGTAGAGACCATCACCCGGTTGACGACGCCGGCGACTGGCGCGCGCACATCGGTGCGGGCGACCTTGTCCTGAAGCGCCGGCAATTCGCCTTTCAACTCTTCGAGTTCGGCTTTCGCCCTGTTGAGTTCATCGGCAGCCGTAGCGGAGAACGTCTTGCGAATGCGCTCAATCTCGCCTTCGGCCTCACCAATCTCAAGTTCGATGCGGCTGACGGCGATTTCCGCGCGCTGCACCTCACCCTTCGCGGCGGCGTCGCGCTGACGGGCGCGCAACAGCTCCACTTTCGGTTCGATACCCTTGGAGACAAGCCGCTGCATGATGTCATGTTCTTCCGCAGCCAGCGTATAAGCCTCTTTCGCCGTAACAAGCGCCACGCGCGCATCGTCGAGGGCGTTTTTGCGTTGGTCCAGTTTCTTTTCTTCGATCTCAAGCGATGCGTCGAGTTCGGCCTGACGCGCCTTATATAACTGGCGCTCATTGGCCACCACACGCGGCGCCGCATTCACGAAACCGTCCGGAAATTCCAGCGGCGCCAGCGCCGCCTCAGCCTCAAGCCGGGCGATCTTCGCCGCGAGGGTGTTGTAACCTTCCTGGCCTTGCGCAAAAGCGACATTCATTTGCGTCGGGTCGAGCTTCACCAGAATATCGCCCGCCGCAACCTGATCGCCGGCGGAAACAAGGATTTCCTTGACGATCCCGCCTTCGAGATATTGCAGCTCCTGCAACTGGTTCGATGTGACGACCCAGCCCTGCCCTCGCGTCACCCGGTCGAGCTTTGCAAGCGACGCCCAGACCAGAGTCAGCACCACGAGACCGCAAATCAGATACAGCAGATATTGCGCAGCTTTCGCCGGCTCAATCGGCATCGCCTCATCGACGTCAGTTGAGGCTGCGGGGGGCGCAGATGCGGCAAGATCACGACCGGTCATCTTAAGCCGCCCTTGTCGATGAAACGAGCTTCGGCTTCGCTGCGGTGATCCGTTTGGTCTTCAATTGGCGTGCAGACGCCATGGCGCGCATCACCGTATCGCGCGGACCGTCCACCAGAACGCGGCCGCGGTCGAGAACGATGATGCGGTCCACAAGCCGCACCATGGACATGCGATGAGTCACGATCAGCAGCGTGCGCCCGCGCGTTGCATGTTCAAGGCGCGCAATGAGCGCAGCTTCGGCTTGCGCATCGAGCGCACTTGACGGCTCGTCCAGCAGCAGGATCGACGGTTTTGGCGCCAAGGCACGAGCGAGCGCAATCGCCTGACGCTGACCGCCGGAAAGCCCCTCGCCGCGTTCGGAAAGATGCTGATCATAGCCGCCGGCCGTCGCGCCGACAAAATCATGAACACCAGCAATCTTCGCCGCCGCCAGAATGTCATCGTCGGAAACATTTTCGAGACCGAGCGCGATATTTTCGCGAATGCTTCCCGAGAAAAGACACACATCCTGAAGAACCGCGCCGATATTGGCGCGCAAATCCGCCGGGCGAAGCTGGCGAACATCAGTGTCGTCAACCAGCACCGACCCTTCCGTCGGCTGATAGACGCCAGTGATCTGGCGCACAATGGTGCTTTTGCCGGAACCGTTTTTGCCAAGGATCGCCACCCGTTCCCCCGGCTCAATGACGAAGGAAACATCGTCGAGCGCTTTCGTGGTCACACCCGGATAGGTGAAACTGACATCGCGAAACTCAATTTTGCCTTGAAGTTCAGGACGCGAGAGATATTGGCGGCCAATTTCGGTCTCGCTTTGCGCGGTCATCAACTGGTTGAGCGATTTGTAAGAAGCAAGCGCGCCATTGACGCGGCTCAATAGCGACGCAACCTGACCCAGCGGGCCCATGGCGCGCCCTGTCAGGATAACGCTGGCGATCAGCGCGCCGGTGGTGATTTCATTGGCGCCCACAAGAAAGACGCCAACCACAACCACGCCGACCTGGCTTGCCTGCTGTGCAAAGCCGGAAGCGTTGACCGCGAACTGATTGAGAAAACGGCCGATTGCGGAAATTTTAGCGTGCCGTGCAACGCCTGAGCGCCAGCGCGCGCGCATGAGCCCATCCGCTTTGACGCTTTTGATCGTTTCAAGCCCGCCCAGCGTTTCAATAAGCACAGCATTCTTGTGATGGCCTTCAGCCATCGCCTGTTGCGTACGCTTCATGATGAGCGGTTGAATGATGATGCCGGAGGCAATCGCAACCAGAACGCCGATCAGCGGAATAAGCGCAATCGGCCCACCGATAAGCGCAATCGTCGCAATAAAAAGGAAGATAAACGGCAGATCGACAATCGTGACGAGCGTTGCGGACGAGAAAAAATCCCGAAGATTCTCAAACTCTTTGACCAGGCCGGCGATGGCGCCCGTCGCGCCGCGGCGCGCATCGAGGCGCATGGACATGAGATTGTCAAAAACGCTGGCGCCGACCGTTGCATCAAGACGCTGACCTGCGATGTCAATGAAGTACCCACGCAGTGATTTTAGAAGAAAATCAAAAATATGCGCGAGAATGACGCCGATCGTGAGCGCCACCAGAGACTCGATTGCCTGGTTCGGCAGCACCCGGTCGTACACCGTCATGATGAAAAAAGACGATACAAGGCCGAGAATGTTGACGACCGCCGCCGCCATGATCGTTTGTCCGTAAATCTTGGCGTTGTCGCGCAACGGACCGAACAGCCAGTGCGAGGTCGGCACCATATCTTTCAGGAAACTCGGCTTGTTCATTTCGCCGCTCCGAAGACTGCGTCTTCATAATCCGTTTGCGGCGAGAACCGGCGGAGGAGATCTCCTGTATGCTCCATCAATGCATAATTCGCCATATCGCGACCGGAAAGCGCGATCACATAGGCGACGCCGGCTTCGAAATAATCATTTTCCGCTTGCAGCACATCGATGAGATCGCCGCGCGACAGCTTGTAGCGCTCAAGCACGAGATCGCGCGTGATGTCATGGGCGATGACAGCGTCGCCAAGCGCAGCAAGACGCTCATCCGCGCCTTGCAGGCGCTCATACGCCATGGCGGCTTCACGCGCTACATCCTGGCGCGCCTGCGCTTCGTTGAACTGTTCACGTTTGGCGCGTGACCGCGCGAGCGAGATTTCGGCTGCGCGGGCGCCGCCGCCGAAGATATTGTAATTGAGCGTGACGCCGGCGCGCACATCGAAATCGTCACCGGAATCGAAAACATCATATTTGACGGCGTCGACCGCAAGGCGCACTTCCGGCATGCGCGATGAACGCGCCGCCTTGAAATCGGCCTGACGCGCCTCGACGCGCGCTTCAGCCGCTGCAATCTCAGGGTTTTCTTCGAGCGCCGCCGCGACCGCGTCGCTGCGGCCGGCAAGGTCAGGCGCAGCGAGCGCCGGACGCGCCAGCACCGGCGGCGTTTCACCAAAAAACTCTTCATAGCGGACATCGGCGAGCCGCTTGCTCTCATTGATCTCCGCAAGGCGGGCGCGCGCCGCGGCGAGACGGGCCTCGGCGCGGGTAACATCCGCCCTTGAGCCGGCGCCCAGCCTTTCGCGTTCCTTTACATCGCCGAGAATGCGTTCCTGGCGCTTGATAAAATCGAGGCTGAAAGCGGCGAGCGCCTGATGCGCAGCGACATCGTGATAGGCGGTCAGCGCGCCGAGCGTGAGATCGTTAATGCGCGTGTTTAAGGCGTTGCGATATTCCGTATCGAGCGCGCGGGCGCTGCGAATTCGGTTGATCGTTGCGCCGCCGTCGAAAATAAGCTGCGAGGCGGAAACGCCGGCCGTGAATTGTTCACGCGGACGAAGGGACTCGACCACATTATCCGTGTCTGCTGCAAAATCGCGCGTCAGGGAATAATCACCGCGTAATTGTGTCGACAGCTGCGGATAAAGCGCCGAGCGCGCCTGGCGGCGCAGCGCGCCCGATTCATCGAGATTAGAGGCTTGCGCATGATAGGCGGGGTGGCGTCCAACAGCGCGGCGGATCGCAGCGCTGAAATCAGGCGCGGCGCCTTCCAGCGCGACCAGATAACCGGCCGCGCCAAGCGCCTTTTCAAGCTTTGGATCGGCGCTGAAATTGGCGCCGGCGCGCGGCCCGGCGGCAGGGCCCGTCTGCGGCGCGGGCGTTTCCAGCGACGCTTTTTGAACCGGCGTCGCGGCTGCGTCCGGATAAACGGAGCCATAATATTTTGGATCTTCGGAAGTCGCAGAAGCGATAGTCGGTAAAACTGCGCAGAATGCGGCGCCAGAAAGTAAAATCGTCTGAAGCCTTATCATTACACGCACCTGTTCAACTACACGACCATTGCTCCCCCGGAAGCAGCAACCGCCGTTAAGGTTAACCAAAACCTTATTAGGACGAGATCACTGAAAAAGGCTTAATCCGGCGGACCTACTGCCGGATTGACGGTAAGAACGGAAATGAAACTTTCTTAAAATTTCGCCGCGAAGGATTTAATTAGTTTTTAACGAGCGGCGCAGGTCCGACGCATCATGCCGCCGGATCCGCGCGTAAACATCAAAAATCCGGGATTGTTCCTGAAGCAATCAGGGCTTCAACACTGACATAACAACCATAGCCAATCGCCGCGCCGACCAGCATTGCGGCAATGATGAAAAATTCTTCACCCAAGTTCAGCAGGTCGTATTGCTTCAATTTCCACAGTGTGTACGGCGCCGCCGCCACTTCGGCGAGACAGAAGGCGGCGATGAGGGCCAATGGCCCAAAATAAATGTAGGCAATAGGACCCGTAACAGCGATCCAGGCGAGCCGCACTGCATTGCCCACCAGCGCAACCTTGACGAACCCCTTGGTGATAATCGCCTGCTCCGCCGGCAGCGAGCTCAATCGCGCAAGAGGCGCAATACATAACAGCGACAGATAAAGTCCGGCGCCAAGATACTCAGCATTATAGAGAATCCGGATCAGCACTTCGCCGCCGCCAATGAGCCCGCCGATGCCGAATGCAAAAAGCAGGGTAACCGGGCGGCGCGCCGCATAATACATGTCTTTCGCATCCGCTGCGCTTTTTCGATTGGCCTCGGCAAAGCGCGGAAAAAACACGCGGATCACATACTCTCCGGTCACACCCAAAACAGCCGAGCTAAGCGTTGTCGCGATCGTGAACTTGCCCAGTTCGGCCAGCGGGAAAAAGCGAGCCATGACGACTGTGTTGGTCTGGGTCAGGACAAGCGTGATCAGGCTTGATGGAATAATGATGCGCCAGAATCCCCAAAGATCGCGCACATGCTCTGGATCGAGCCGGAACCGCACCGGCGGCCCCTTCAACAGGACATAGCTTGAGAAGAATGCAAACAGAGCGTTGACGAACATGCCAATGACGATCGCCCAATAGTTGCGCAGGAAATAAGCGGCGATGATTGTCGCCAGCGTCACCAGCAAAAAACGGATGAAGTCGAGGACTGTGAGCCTGACGACGCCGCGATTACGCTCCGTCGTCAGAAAGGCAAGGCTCGAAAACGCTTCAATGATAAACGGAAAAGCGCAAATCCTGATGGCGAACGCAATCTCGGGCGCTTTATACATATCAGCGAAAACGCCAGCGCCGACAAACATGATGGCGAAAATCGCCAGGTTGCGCATCAGCCGCACAGTCCAGACCGATTGAATTAATTCATCGCCGCCATCCTCGTGCCGGATGATATAGGAGCGCAGCCCCATGTCGGAGATCATGATCAGGATGTATGAAATCGATGAAACGATGCCGATGACGCCGTAAGCCTCCGGCGACAAAAGCCGCGTGACGATCATGCTGCTGCCGATGCGCAGCACAAGTTGCGCCACATGCGAAGCGATTAGCAGCGTTGATCCGTCGCCGAGCGCGGGGCGAATTTTTGCGGCCGCAGACCGCATATCACTGACGGCGAACAAAACGCGCTCCATAAGGAACCGGACCGGAAGGAGCCGGTGATGGGGAGGACGGCGGCGCCTCTGGCGGCGGCGGCGCAATAGCCTCAGTTTCCGCTATCGTCTTATCCGGTTCGGCCGCCGCCAAACGTTGCGTTTTCAAAATGCGCGCCTGCGCCACCAGAGCAGCGAGGATAAGATAGCCATAATGGGGCACCTGCGCGACAAAACTGATCGTCGCAATCAGCACGAGATAGCCGCCTTGCATGGCGAGAAGAAACGCAACTGTGCGCCGTTGCTCGGCCTGCGCCGGCGTCAAATCGCGCGGGCGCGGCAATTCATTCAGCTCGCGAAGCCCCCCCATAGCGCCAAGAGCATGGGCGCCAAGGAGCGTGCCGAGCCCCACAAGACCGTAAAACAACACGATCTGGATATAGGCGTTGACGAGATCGATAATGCCTTCCCCCTGACGCAAATGCTGGAAACGGGGGAGGTTGAAAATATCGCTTGCCCCGAAAAGAGGACGTTCCTGAATTTGCGCGACGCTCGTTCTGATCAGCTCCGCCCGGTAATTCACGGTGCCATATTCATCATTCAGCACATCGCTATCGCTAAAAATCAGACTGAAGCCGACAAGCACGCAGATGATCGCAGCGGCGTAAGCCAACCGGCGCAAAGCCGCGCCGCCATAATAAAAAACGAAATAAGCCGCAACGCAGGCGATCGCGGCGAGCCAGCCCCCGCGCGCGCCTGTGGCGAAGCAGGTGAAACCAAGAATGCCGATGCTGATATAGGCGAAAAGCGGCGAAATCTCTTTTCGCGCCCGAAGCACAAGAGCGAGAATCAGGCCAGCTGACGTCAACGCCGCAAGCAAGGACGGGATCATCGTTGCGCTCACGCGAAGCAGGCCGTTTCTGACGTCGAAATACGCCTTGCCGAAGCTCCCCTCCCCGATGGAGGCATAGTAATTCCAGCTCCGCAACGTGCTGATGACGCCAATGACGGCCAACATCAGGAATGACGCAAAAAACGCCCGCAACGCCCAATCGATATCCTTCTGGGTGATGAGCGTTCTGCTGATCGCAATGAAGGGCAGATAGACGAGCACAAAAAGATCAAAAATCGTCCGCAAGACGCTGGTAAACGGAAGGTCGCGGAACGCCATCAGGCCGGTGAACAGCACAAAAAAGAGCAAAAGATGTTCGATGCCGCGGAAATGCGCCGGCGCGCGGGTAAAGGACGCCTTGATGAAGGCGGGGCCCAAGAGAACAAGCGCGGCAAGCTTGGGATAATCAAGCGTGATGAGATAATTGAGGCCCGGCATCGGCACATCATAGAGGAGTCCGGCCGGGAGAGCCGGCATCACGGCGATATAAAGAAAAACACCCCCTCGCGGGCTGGCCGCACCAGCCGCCGCAAGCAGCATGAAAAGCGCAATGAAGGTCAGCGAGGCGTCGGCAAGCAAAAATGCAATCGCCGCAACAAACACCCAGGTGACGCACACCGCAACAGCGAATGGCTTGTCCTCCTTGGGCATCAACATCAGGACAAGCAGCGCAGCAAAACCTGTAAGCGCAATGGCGACAATACTCGGATTCATGAGAGCGCCGCCTTTGTCCGCATGGCGCGGCCAATAATTTCGGCGTAAAAATCTTCAGCGCGCGCGGCGATCGCATCCGGCGAAAAAAGCCTGATCGCCGCTTCCCGTCCTTTTTCGCCCATGCGCGCCGAAAACTCATGATCGTCAAGGCAGCGCGCTATCTGTCGCGCCAAAAGCTGAGCATCTCCTACTGGCGCGAAGAGAATATTTTCTCCGTCGGTTAGATATTCCGTCAACCCGGGCGTCGCCGTCGCGATTGTCGGCGCGCCGAGCGCCAGCGCTTCAACGGCGGCGTAGGAAAATGTTTCGAACCGCGATGCAGTCATATTGATCAGTGCGCGCCGCCGTAATTTCGGAATATCTTCCCGGGGCACCGGGCCCAAAAAGTCTATCCGCTCACGGATGGATTCCGGCAGATGGGCCCGAACGTAATCGGCGAAATTCAACACAACGCCGTCTTTACCGCGTATGCCATTGTCGGCGCCAGCCATGACAAGCCGGATATCAGGCCGGTTTTCAGCAACGATTGCGAAGGCTTCAAGCGCAATGTCGGAGCCTTTGATCCTGTCAAACCGGCCGATAAACAGTATCGTATTGCGATCACAGCCATCGAGCGTCCAGGCCTCATCCGACGGCGCGATGTCGACCGGATTGGGATAAGTCGCGCTCAAGGGAAAGTCTGCGCCGTAATGCGCGGATACAGCGCCGCATAACGCCCTTGAAGGAAAGGAGGCGGCGTCCGCCTCCCTGAAGGCGAGCCCCTCCTTATTTTCCCGGCGGCGGTCGTTCCTGTCAAAAGGCGGTTGATGAACCAGATAGTGCGGACCATGAGCCCGCAAAACGACCGGGGCGCCGGTAACCCCCAGGCAATAACGCGCAAGGCCGAAGCTCTCTTCGCCCTCGAGAATATCGATCGGCTTCTGGCGATCCGCGTCGATCAGCGCGTTGGCGACGCCGCGACCGAAAAAATTATAGTCGAATAACTGCCCGCCCTCGATCTTGTGGCGCACCCGCCGGAGCAGCTTTTCTGCGCCATTGAGCCGGGGCAACCTCACGGGAAACATCCGGGAATCCTCAACGTCGCCGATCGCCCACATGGGAATCACAACGCATTCATGGCCTTTGCGCTCCAGCGCACGGCTCATGATGTCCACATAGGTGGCAATGCCGTTTTGCGCCATGGAAGGCGGCCAGAGGGGCGTCAGAAAGGCGATTCGCATGAGCCGGAGCGCTGAGGTTGAAAGAACGGTAACACACTAACCACGGACTTTGGCCGCCATTGCGAAAGGAATGGTTAACAGCCAGTTTCCCCAGCTGCCGGAGCGATGGATAGGGGAGCCGTACGGCGCCCGTCAACCATTTGAAAAAGAACAAAAAATAATTCCCCACCCCCGCCATGCGTCCGCCCGGTCTGAAGGGCGCCTTTCCAAAAAAGCTCCGCCCCGCGCCAGGAGGTCTCCCGGTTTGACCGGACACGGAGAGCCGTCGGTCAAACGCCAGGTAGCAGAGCCCTCGAAATTTCCCCACTGGCATCCACTCGCCGCGTTTTTCAATCCGGTCGTCTAATGACCGCTTTCAACACGCAGCGTTCACTGAGAGGGTGGCTACGGACGTAACAGTAAACAAGGCGCTTCATGAACCGTGGCGACGATCTTATCCTGATTGGCGGGGCGCCGCGGTCAGGCACAACGCTTTTGCGCGCTATCATTGGGGCCAGCAGCAATATTTTCTGTGGTCCTGAACTGAGGACCATCCCGTCCCTGTGCACGCTTTGCGACAACATCACCGATGCATCGGGCCCGACGCTGTCGAGGGCCTATGGCGTTGACAAGAACCGCATCGACGCGGCCGCCGCCGGCGCCATCGCCGCCTTTCTGGCGCCGGCGAAGAAGGCATCCGGCGCAGTCCGCGCGGCGGAGAAAACTCCGACGAATATTTTACACTTTCCAACCCTGCGCCGTCTGTTTCCGGACGCCTACCTGATCAGTATCGTACGCGACGGCCGCGATGTCGTTTCGTCTCTCCTGCAGATGACATGGCGCGACGCCCGAACCGGCGAGCCCATGGCAGTGACCCAATCCCCACAGATGGCGGCCAATCTTTGGGCCGCGAGCGTCGCCAATGACCAGGCCATGGCCGGCGACAAGCGCTTCTTTTCTCTGCGTTATGAAGATCTGGTGCGCTCGCCGGCGGAAGAAATCACCAAGCTGTTTGATTTTCTGGGCGAGCCGACGCCAAACCTTGCGCTTTATCACGACCATGTTTTCGACGCCCTCGAGGGCGAAAACGAAGCCAGCGCCGCGCGCGTCGCCGAACCGATCGACACCACCGCCATCGGCCGCTGGCGCAAGGATCTTGCTCCCGGCCAACTCGCCAGCGTCAACGCAACGGCCGGTCCCTGGCTTGAACGTTACGGTTATGTCTGAACCGTCAGGCCGCCGCAGCGAGGAAGGGAACACCAAACCACTCGGCGCCGGACTTGTTTTCGCCGGCGGCTGTCCGCGCAGCGGTCTTACCCTGTTGCGCAAAGTCATCGCCCGCCACCCCCGCGTTCTCGCCGGCCCCGACACCGGCGCCGCGCCGTCGATCGGCCTGCAATGGCGCAACTACGCACAGTCTCTTGGCGGGCTGCATGAGAAATATTTCGACCTGGAGCCGGACTATGTGGCCGAGACCATGGGCCGGTTTCTTGAAACCATTTTGCGCGCCGAAAGCGAAACGCGGATCATCCTCGAAAAAACCAGTCTCAACATCACCGCCTTTGACGCCCTCGCCGTCATCCTGCCCGCGGCGAAATTCATTCATGTCGTGCGGGACGGGCGCGACGTCGCCGCTTCGCTTCTGGAGCGGAACTGGCGCGACCCGGCGACAGGCCAGCCCTTCGCGCATGTAAGCGACCGTCAGGCCGCCATCGACTATTGGTCGGGCCTCACGGCGACAGGCCTCGCCGCTGAAAAGAAACTCGAGGGAAGCGGGCGGCTTATTCGCGTGCGATATGAAGATCTCGCCGGCCGGCCCGACAGCGCCATCAAAACGATCTGCGATTTTCTGGAAATCGACTGGCCGTCGGCGGCGCCCCTGCGCCCGCCGCTCGCCAACGAAGATTATATCGGCCTTGAGCGCGACAGCCTGCCCTTGATGCTGGCGCCCATGACTTCGTCGCGGATCGGACGTCACCGCCGCATCCTGACGCCCGACATCATCCGCCAGCTCGAGGATGGCGGAAGGCCCGCACTGACGGCGCTGGGGTATCTCTGAAGTCTGCGTTGAAGATGGTACCGCCTGGTGGTCTCGAACCACCGACCTCTAGATCCACAATCTAGCGCTCTAACCAACTGAGCTAAGGCGGCCCTGCATTTTCCGACGCATGATTCTTTGCGAAAAACCGGGCTCCACTTTTTCGCATCATGCTCGGGAAGGCGCGGAACCTACGCGCCAGCGCGCCCTATTTCAAGCGGGCCCCACGTGTTTTTGGCGCGTTTTTGGCGCGTTTTTCGGCCCGCTTTTTCTGGCCTGACTGTCCGGCCTCAAGAGCCCGATCTGAGGAGCGCGATCTCTTTTTTGAGCTGCGCGATGCGGGTGGCGTCCGACGGGTGGGACGACAGGAATTCCGGCGGTGCGCCATTCTTTTGCGCCGCCATTTTCTCCCAGAATTTGACCGCCTCATTCGGATTATACCCTGCGCGGGCCATGTACCGGACGCCGAACTTGTCGGCCTCTAGTTCGTGCTTGCGCGAGAAGGGCAAGAGGACCCCGTATTGCGCGCCAATGCCCAGCGCCTGAACAGCCGCCGTGGAGACCTGACCGCCGCCGGCGATGGCGCTGCCTGCGCTGAGCGCCGTCTGGGCCGCCGCCGCCTGACTGTAGCGCTCGCCCGAGTGATTGAAGTTCACATGAGCAACTTCGTGGCCCATCACCGCCGCGATCTGGGCGTCATTTTCCATGATATCGAGAATGCCGGTATAGATGCCGATCTTGCCGCCGGGCAGGGCAAATGCGTTGATCTGGTCGGATTTGAAAACCCGGACTTCCCATTCCGCAGGATTGCCGCCGGCCGCGCGGATGATCTTCGGCGCGACGCGGTTCACCCGGTTCACATATTTCGCTTCGTTGGTGATCGGCTCCTTTTGCTTCAGATCGGTCCAGGCGGAGCTGGCGAGCTGCGCCATCTGGCCCTGACTGACGAAGAGAAGCTGATTGCGGCCAAGCGTTTCATTATAGGCGCAGGCCGCCAGCGTCATGACGCCCGCTGCTGCAAGTCCGATCTTCAACAAGGATTTCATGCATTTCCTCCCTAAGCGCCCCAAAATTTGCGCGAGCATAGGACATTGCCGCCCGCCCCTCAATGCGGGGGACGAAACCACCCTCAATAACCCCAAAATCAGGGTTCGAGTTCGCAATCCCAGTAGAGGAAATCCTGCCAGCTTTCATGGAGATAATGCGGCGGGAAGGCGCGGCCGCGCTCATTCAGCTCAAACATCGTTGGCCGTTGCGGTTCGCGCGCAGGGAACATTTTCGCCTCGCGCGGCGTACGCCCGCCCTTTTTGATGTTGCAGCCCGAACAGGCGGCGACGATATTTTCCCATGTGGTGCGCCCGCCCTGCGAACGCGGCTTCACATGATCGAAGGTCAGATTATCGCGCTGCGACGAGCCGCAATACTGACAGCTGAAACTGTCGCGCAGGAAAACGTTGAAGCGCGTGAAAGCCGGCGCGCGCGAATGGCTGACATAGCTTTTCAGCGACACGACCGAGGGCAGGCGCATTTCGAAATTGGCGCTGTGCACTTTGGTGTCATATTGCGCAACGACGTCGACGCGATCGAGGAAGACGGCTTTCAGCGTATCCTGCCATGACCAGAGCGAAAGCGGGAAATAGCTGAGCGGACGGAAATCCGCGTTCAACACAAGCGCAGGGCAAGAGTCGGGAGATCGCAGCGCAAGAGTCATGACGACCGCCTCACTGCGAAGGCCCATGGAAACCGAAGATGCTCACTCGAACGCTTGAAAGCGGGATCTCCCCTGCTGTCGCGACAGTTTAGCCGGTTCATTTCCCTTCTGCCTATATCTGATTCTGCATGACAGAAGTTTGAAGGTTTAGGGGATATTTTCGCAACAGTCTCAAAAATCGCTTAAATTGGCGTGCGCCCGCGCAAGTGAGCGTAATAAGTCCAGAGAATATGCGCCGCGACGCCCCGATAGGGCCGCCATTTCGCCGCACGGGAATCAAGGAATTTCATGTCCGGTTCAGGGCCGCGGCGGCGCGTGGCGCGATAGGCGCCGAGAAGCGCCACATCGCCCGGCGGCCAGATATCGACCCGCCCCTCGCAGAACAGAAGATAGATCGCCGCCGTCCACGGACCGATCCCCTTGATTTTTTGCAGCGCGACAGACGCCTCTTCATCGCTCAGGCGCGCGAGTTTTTCCTCATCGAGGTCGCCTGACGTCCAGTGATCGGCAAGCGCCGTGACATAGCGGACCTTCGGCCCCGACAAACCAAAGCCGCGCAAACCATCCTCACCCTGACGAAGCGCATGGGCGGGATCGGCGCAGTCCATGCCCGCCTGGCAGCGCGCCCAGATCGCCTGCGCGCTCGGCACCGAAACCTGTTGTTCGACAATGATGCGGAACAATGCTTCGAAGCCGCCGGGGCGGCGCCTGATATGGGGTTTTTCAATCGCATCGAGCGCCCGGGCGAGCGAGGCGTCTTTTTTCGCAAGCGCGGCGCAGGCGTCAGAAGTATCGCCGAAAACGTCGAGGCGGTTCGTCAGTATTTGCACTCTTCAAACAGTTTTTTCACATCGCCGTCGAGATCGCCGAGGAAATGCGACGCCGTAAACTCGCCCATGGTGACGCCGCTTTTGGCGATTTTGACGAGTGGATCGAGATAGGTGGTTTCGTCTTCTTTCAGATTGCCCATGCGCGCGCGTTTCCGGAGGCCCTCGCGGGAAATTTCCAGAACTTCCAGCGCCACATCCTGCACCTTGCGGCCGCCGATGTCGGCGCTCAACCCGATTCTTGCGGCGTCGTCGCGCAACGCCTCGCGCATTTCGGTCGTCCAGTCCTTTGCAACGTCCCAGGCGGCGGAAAGCGCATCATCATCATAAAGCAGGCCGACCCAGAACGCCGGCAACGCACAGATGCGCGCCCATGGCCCGCCATCGGCGCCGCGCATTTCAAGAAAGGTTTTGAGCCGCACTTCAGGAAAGGCCGTGGACAGATGATCTTCCCAGTCTTCCATGGTGGGCCGCTCACCCGGCAGGGCGGGAAGCTTTCCATCGAGGAAATCGCGGAAGGATTGCCCGGCCGCATCGATGAACTTATTGTTGCGGCGCACGAAATACATGGGCACGTCGAGCATGTAGTCGCGATAGCGCTCAAAGCCGAAACCGTCTTCGAAAACGAAATTCAACAGCCCGGTGCGGTCGGGGTCTGTGTCGGTCCAGATATGCGCGCGATAAGACGCGTAGCCCGAAAGCTTTCCTTCCTTCAGGCCGGAATTGGCGAACAGCGCCGTCGCAATCGGCTGAAGCGCCAGCGACGTTTTGAACTTCATCGCCATGTCGGCTTCGGATGCGAAGTCGAGATTGACCTGCACCGTGCAGGTCCGGTGCATCATGTCGAGGCCAAGATCGCCGACTTTCGGCATATAGTCGCGCATGATCTTGTAGCGCGCTTTCGGCATATGCGGGATTTCCGCACGGGTCCAGGTTGGCGCAAAGCCCATGCCGAGAAAAGCGACCCCTAAGGGATCGCAAACTTTTTTCACCGCATCGAGATGGCGATGCACCTCGTCGCATGTCTGGTGCACATTTTCGAGCGGCGCGCCGGAAAGCTCGAACTGGCCGCCGGGCTCAAGCGAGACGCTGGCGCCCTCGCCTTTAAGACCGATGGGGTTGTCGCCTTCGCGAATGATGTCCCAGCCCGTCTCGGCTGAAAGTTTTTCCAGAATTGTGCGGATGCCTACCTCGCCCTCATAGGGGACAGGCTTGAGGCTGGTGCGGCAGAACACGAATTTTTCATGCTCGGTGCCGATGCGCCATTTCTCTTTCGGCTTGCAGCCGCTGGCGAGATGCGCCGTCAGCTGATCGAGCGACTCAATCAGCGGCGATTGGCCGGTTTGTTCACTTGCAGTCGTCACATCTCTCTCCGGCCAGGCCGCTATCTCTTTATTCCGCTCTATCCCGCGAAAGCCGGATCGCCAAGCCTAAAGACCATCACGCTATCGTGCAGATCAGTTACACCGCCAGTCGCCAAGCGCCGCCTGCCACAGGACGAGCGCTGCAATCGCCGCTGTATCCGCCCGCAAAATACGGGGGCCGAGCGTAGCGGCGGTCACAAATGACTTCGCTCTCAACGCATGGCGCTCCTCCCGGGAGAACCCGCCTTCGGGTCCGGTAAGCACCGCCCATCGATCATGACTGTCATCAGAATTGCTATCGGCGTTCTTTAGCGCCTCTAACACAGGGAGCGCGCGGCCTTCACGGCCGCCCCACTCCTCTTCTTCGTCATCGCCAGCCTCGTCGCAAAAGAGAAGGCGCCGGCCTTCAGGCCATTCATCCAGAAGTTTCACAAACTTGATTGGTTGGCCTACGGAGGGAATGGTCAAGCGTCCGCATTGCTCCGCTGCTTCCGTCGCGATCGCCTGAAGGCGCTCAATATTGAGTTTCGGCGCGACCGTGCGTTCAGTGATGACGGGCTGAAGTCTTGCGGCGCCGACCTCCACGGCCTTTTGCACAATGACCTCAAGGGGCCCGCGTTTCACCGGCGCAAAACAGAGCGTCAGATCGGGCTCGGCTTCCTGTTCGCGGGTCTTTTCGCCCACATGAACGGCGCCCGCTTTCTTTCGCAATTCGGCGATAGTCGCCGCGAACTCCCCATCCTTGCCGTTGAACAGGCGCAGCTCATCGCCCTCGCCCCTGCGCAGGACGTTTTTGAGGTAATGAACCTGCTCCGCCGAAAGCGGCGCGGGAAGCCCGGCATGCAAGGGGCCGTCGATATAAAGACGCGGGATCATCTGCCCAGCATTTCTCCGATCATCCTCGCGAAAGCGGGGATCCATTGCATATGAACATCAACTGTTCCACACCGCCCAAAGATCTTCCCAAAATGGATTCTCTTTTTCTATCAGATCGATCTTCCACTGACGGTTCCATTTTTTCATTGCCCTTTCCCGACGGAAAGCGCTTCCTCGCTTATCATGAGCTTCATACCAGACGACCTTGTCTACGCCATATTTGGCAGTGAAGCCTTTAAAGATTTTCTCCTTATGCTCCCAAACGCGCTTTTCCAAATCATCGGTCATGCCGATATAGAGCGTACCGTTTTTCTTGCTGGCGAGGATATAGACGTAGAACGCCATTTGCGGTTTCGTTTCTCTGCAATCCTATCGCTCGGTATCTACGCGCCATGGATCCCCGCTTTCGCGGGGATGATCGGGGGGGAGGAGAGTTCCAACATGAACAAAACGTTCTTTGCACGGCAACCCCCGACAGGCTAAACCACCGCCATGACCCACACCGCCCCGATAACCACGCCCGACGCCGTTCCCGGCAATTGGGTGAATAGCGCCCCCGGCTTCGCGCAACCCTATCTGCGGTTGATGCGCGCCGACCGGCCGGTGGGGACGTGGCTTCTGCTCATTCCCTGTTTCTGGGGCCTCGCTATGGCGGCGGCGAGCGGGGTCGCCGGTCTTCATCTCCTCTGGTACGCGGCTCTCATGAGCGTCGGCGCCTATGTGATGCGCGGCGCGGGCTGCGCCTATAACGACATTGTCGACAAGGATTTCGACGGGCGCGTGGAGCGCACGGCGCTGCGCCCCATCCCGGCGGGTGAGATTTCGGTGAAACAGGCCTGGGCCTTCCTCATCTTCCTTTCCTTCATCGGCCTCGCCGTTCTTCTCCAGTTCAACCGCGTCGCGATCGCTCTCGGCCTCGGGTCGCTGGCGCTTGTCGCCGCCTATCCGTTCATGAAGCGCATCACCTGGTGGCCGCAGGCCTGGCTCGGTCTTACGTTCAACTGGGGCGCGCTTGTCGGATACGCCGCCGCGGCTGGCAAACTCGACGGACAGGCCTTTGCGATCTACGCCGCGGGGATTTTCTGGACGCTCTTTTACGACACCATCTACGCCCATCAGGACACGGAAGATGACGCGCTGATTGGCGTCAAATCCACCGCCTTGCGGCTGGGTGAAAAAACCTTGCCCGCGCTCGGTCTTTTCTTCGCCATGACGATCACGCTCTTCGCCCTCGCCGGGGCGATCATCCACGCCCATGCGGTTTACTATCTCGCCCTTTTGCCTGCGATCGCGCATTTCGTCTGGCAGTTGAAACATCTCGACATTCACAACAGCAATATCTGCCTCAGCCTCTTCAAATCGAACCGCGACGCCGGGCTCCTCCTCCTGCTCTCGCCGCTTTGTGAACTCGCGATACGTTCACTGTGAGCGCCGAAAGCGCTAGATGAAGGCGTGATTGACGCAACAGAGCGCAAGGACTACGCCCGGCCATGACAAAACTTCGACTGACCCGACGCCACCTCACCCTTTCTCTTCTTGGCGCGGCGGCGGGCTGCGGCGTACAAACCCAGGATAAAGCGATGGCCAAAGACCCAGATCCCGCAACCATTCCCGATTATGACAAATGGCAATTGTCCAACGCTGAATGGAAAGAGCGCCTGTCGCCGGAAGCCTATTCGGTCCTGCGCCGCGAGGCGACGGAACGGGCGGGAACGAGCCCCCTGAATGATGAAAAGCGCGAGGGAATTTTCGCCTGCGCCGGCTGCGGTTTCGATCTCTTCAAATCCGACACCAAATTCGAAAGCGGCACCGGCTGGCCTTCCTTCTGGGATTACATTCCCGGCGCGCTCGGCACCAAGACCGACATCAAGCTCATCGTGCCGCGCACCGAATATCATTGCGCGCGCTGCGGCGGCCATCAGGGCCATGTCTTCAAGGACGGCCCGGCGCCGACGGGGCTGCGCTATTGCAACAACGGCGTCGCGCTGACCTTTAAACCCGCCTGACCTCATGGCTTGCCCGGCGGCGTGAGCGCCGCGACGCGCGAGTTCAACTCCTCGATCAGCACCGCCTGAATCTCCGCCGTCTCTACAAGACGCTGGATCCATTCGCCTGTCGTCAATTGCCCGTTCACCGGATCAAAGTCCGCCTCGTTGGGCATGGCGGCGAGATGGCGCCGCTCCTTCCAGTGCCTGGCGTAGCCGTCGAGGGTCAAGGGATCATGATCCGTGCCGATGCGACTCGTGAATTTTCGCATGGGCTCGTGATTGCGGATTATTGTTTCGTCGCGCGTGATCTCGCCCGTTTCCGGATCGCGCTCGATAATGCGCCGGTCCGGAACCTTGCCGTCCCATTTCGCCGCATCCACGACGCCGTCCAGCGCCTGATCGAAAACATAACAGGATAGAATTGTATTATCGTCATAGACGCCGACTGCATTGATCGTGCCCTCGCCTTTGTCGCCGCCAGTCGGCGCGCCGACCACAAGCCCCTCATGAACAATCATGCGCACCGCGCGCGACACGGCGCCGTCGGATGTGGTGTGGACTTCAAAGCTCGTCCCGTTGGCCGCGGCGGTGAAATTCTCATGCGCCTTCATGCCCATGAAGGCGATGTTGCCGGAAAAATCGCCGCTGCTGTGATAGCCCTTGCAAAAAAAGCCGCCGATCGTGTCGCCGGCGTTCACCGCTGAGGGGCTCGCCTTCGTGCCGCGGGTTTTCTGAAAGGTGAAATTGCCGCCCCCGGCGGAGCTTGCATAATTGGTGAGCGCCAGCATCGGCTGCGTCGTGTCGTCGAGAGAAACGGAAAGCGGCGAGACGCCGGCGGCTTCAAAACTCGCCGCGCCCGTATCCTTGTCGATGACGACGGCCTCTATCCACGCCGCCCCGTCGGCGCTCACCTTCAGATGGAAATCATCATCGCCCGCAAGGCCGAACTCAGCGCGCCCCGAAGCGCCGGTCTGAAACAACAGCGTTCCCGTGTCGCCGGCCGCCGCCTTGTTGATCTTGACCTGACAATCGCCCGATCCCGGCGTCACATCGTCATGATTGAAGAGAACGGCGTCGGACTTTGCGGCCAGCCTGTTCGTCGCGTCCGCTGTGGTGTTGATCCCGAATTTCGCCGCCGTCTCGGACGAACCGCCGCCACCGCCCGAGACAACGCCCCAGGCGGCGCCGTCATAAATGACAAGCTCATCATCATCGGCGACCCACACGCGAAGCCCCTCGAAAGGCGCGATCCGCGCCCAGGCGCCGTCCTGAAAGGCGGCAAGATCGCCTTCGTCATAGGCGCTCCATGCCGCGCCCGAAGCGCCGGAGGGAATGACATAGGCGTCCCCTTCCACCGGCGACGCGGGCTCGCTCGTCTCCGTCCGTGAACGGATGACCGCCTGCACCAGCGCGTCCAGGCGGCGGAAACTTTCATTCACCGTCACATGCTTTTGCGCCTGATTGGGCGCGACATAGGAAAGGGAAAGACGCGGCGATTGCTCCATGGGAGGGCTCCGGGACAAGGCGTGAAACACTGACCCGCCAATCCTAAGCCCGCCGGCGAAGTGGTGGATAACTATTCACCAACACTCAAAAAAACGCAGGAATTCCGGCCTTATGCAGCAAGCGCAGGAAGGCGGAATCTCGCCGGGCATCTAGCGACGCCCGGGCGGTATTTGCAGCGCTACTGGCGGCCTTCGGTCTTCTTTCTGTGGGCGGCTATCTCGGCCTGCTCGGCCTCCCATTCCACAACCGGGAATTGCTTTCGTTTGAAAACCTCAATGGGGCTGACGACAGCAATATCGCATTGCAAAGTCGAATGGTCATCGAACGATTTACTAGACACATAGACGACAAATCTTTGTCTAAGCTCATAATTGAACGCATCGACCCAATGCACCAAGAGGTCATAAGCGAATGTAGGGTAGCGGAAACCGACATTGGGATAGGCGCTTTTAAGCCGGTCCATCAGCATATTTTCTGCCATAGTGGCCGATACGGCCACCACTTTCTCGCCCGTATTCATATTTTGATGAGATCGCCAAGCATCTCTGACACGTGGGTTTTCAGGTTGTTGCGGATCGCCCCCATTGATAGGGATCATAAGGGTCGGTTTAATGCGAACTTCATAGATCGGCGTTTGACCGGAAGCGTATACTTCAAATCGGAGCCGGAAAGACCGAAAATCGGCGACGGTTTTTTCTATAGTCAGCGACAGCGGCTTGAGGGTGATATAACCTCTGGCTTGCGCCTCTCCAGTTTTACGGGTCACGTCTACCGCAGCCCAAGCGGCCGCGTTGGCTTGCTGCGTCGCCCACAGGGTCATCATGAGAGCCGCCAGACCGAGAGCCGTAAAAATCCCAATCCAGCGCGTCCAGTACGCCATAGTTTCTTGGGCAAGCAAATCTGCTTCGGTGGTGCTGGACGCGCTGTCGCCGCTTTCATCGGCATTTTCTGCGCCGGTCTCGGTACGCTCTTCTTCGGAAGCGTTGCGCTCAATGGAAAACGTAAAGCCTCCGTCCGCGCTGGAGCCTACGGTGTAGCGCTTGCCTGCGTCGTCATTTTCGCTGGCACTGTTTTCTTCCCTTGCTGAAGGTTCTGTCGGCTCGCATAGCCATGCAATCGCAACCAGCGCAGCCGCTAGTCCGAAAGCGAGAGCGAACGGCAGCCAATAGCGTTTAAGCACTGAAGTAAAAAGGCTGCACTGAACCCACCCCGACTGATCTTGTTGTTCAGGTTTCTCTCGTTTTCCTGAACCCCTATTTCAGCCAGCTTTTCAGCTAGTTGGGCGTATGTCACGCCGCGCCGCTTCAATTCACCTTTAAGGAGATTTTTCGCCAGCGTTTCGTATTCCTGGGTAGCCGGGTCGTCTTTTCTGGTTGCCATCAAGTCCGCCTATAAAAATCATCGTATTTGATGATATAGGCCCTTGAAAGTGGCTACACAAGTCATCATATTAGGTGAGTAATATCACCGGATACGATGACATGAGCCAACACTTTCTCCTTTCCGCCGCCTCCAAGACCCTGAAACTAAAGGACATTTATCAGGGCGGCGAGGATGCGGCCTACGCCAAATTCTGCGGCCTTCGCTGGCCTGAAACGGACGGGGAAGCCGTTTGCCCGCGCTGCGGGTGCTGCGACACCTATTCGATCAAGTCGCGCCGCAAGTTCGAGTGCAAGGCCTGCAAGCATCATTTCTCGGTTACGTCCGGCACGATCTTCGCCAGCCGGAAAATGGAGTTCACGGACCTTTTGGCTGCGATCTGCATTCTCGCGAATGCTGCGAAAGGTGTTTCCTCGGTCCAGCTTTCCCGTGACCTTGGCGTTCAGTACCGCACGGCGTTTGTTCTGGCGCACAAAATCCGCGAGGCCATCGCTATCGAAACGCAAGACACGGTTCTTGATGATGAATGTGAAATCGACGGCGCCTACTTTGGCGGTAGCATCCGCCCAGCCAATAACGATTTCAACCGCGTTGATCGCCGCCTGAAAGAAAACCAGACCGGCAAGCGCCGGGTTGTGATCGCCCTACGCGAGCGTAAAGGCCGGACACTGACCACAGTAACGCACCGCGAAGCGGAAGGCGTACAGTTCGCTATGGACCGCCTAGACCACTCTGCGCGCCTGAATGCAGACGAAGCCGCCCATTGGGATGCGCTGGAAATGATCTTCCCGGTAAAGCGCATTAATCACAGTGAGGCTTACAGCGCCAACGGCATCTGCACGAACCAAGTTGAAAGCTATTTCTCGCGCCTGCGCCGCATGGTCGGTGGCCAGCACCACCACGTTTCGGCGCAATACCTTCACCAGTACGCCGCCCACGCTGCTTGGCTTGATGACCATTGCCGCGAAAGCAACGGCGCACTCGCTAACCGCATCGTGCGCAACGCCATGACGGCCCCGGTCAGCCGTCAGTGGAAGGGTTATTGGCAGCGCCACGCCGCCTAATGTCTTTGCGGGCCTGCCTGACCTTTTCCGTAACCTTCTGCAAAAGGTCCGTTTCTTCGGCCCACTCCATTTCTTGAAGAATGATGGCAGCAATCCCGGCATGGCTTATGTCCGGCCCATGTTTGCGCTGTGCTGCATAGATAAAGCGCCTTAACTGACCACGACGAAACATGTTGCGGCGCTTCTTGCGCGCCGGAATAGCTTCCGGGTTGCCTTCATAGCCCATGACCTTCAACGCGCCGTCTACATGGCGAAGGTTCACAAGCAACTTGCGGCGTTGGCGCTCCAGTTCGTCAATCTCTTCAGCGATGGACGCGCGTCGCGCTTTCAGTCCGGTGATAACGTGAGTTTCTGCCATGCTCCAGCATAGGATTCACAACACTTTCAAGCGATGTTATTCTTCCTGCGTTTGCTGCATAAGGCCGAGGAATTCAACAGATGTGATGAAATTTCCGGCGCGCCGCTCAACTTATTGGGGCGCCAAAATTTGCCCCGCCGCCGGATCGCTCTATACCCCGATCATCAACAAGGAGGCGATAATGCAGGACGGCGCACAAACCACGACAGCGCAAGGCGCGGATGAAAATCTCGACATGGCGGTCACTTTTCTGGAGGGGCTCGCCGAAAAGGCCGCGAGCTACCTGCCGAGCGTCGTCGGCGCGCTCATCGTTCTTATCCTCGGCCTGTGGGTCGCAGGACGCATCAAGAAAATCGTCGCCGCGGCGATGACGCGTTCCGGCCGGGTGGACGAGACGCTGTCCGGCTTTCTGTCGAGCCTTGTTCATTACGGCCTCATCGCCCTTGTTCTCATCACCACGCTCGGGATATTCGGCGTGCCGACAACAAGTTTCGCCGCGATTATCGGCGCCGCCGGGCTCGCCATCGGCCTTGCCCTTCAGGGCACCCTTGGCCATGTGGCGTCGGGCGTGATGATGCTGGGCTTTCGCCCCTTCGATGTGGGCGATTATGTGGAGGCCGCCGGCATTGCCGGCTCCGTCAAACATATCGGCCTGTTCACGACGGAGCTGGCGACCCCCGACAACAAGAAAATCATCGTCCCCAACGGCAAGATTTTCGATGACGTCATCACGAACTATTCGGGATACGACACCCGCCGCATCGATCTGATGTTCGGCATTTCCTATGAAGACGATATCGACAAGGCGATGTCGCTGATCCAGTCGGAAGTCGAAAAGGAAAGCCGCGTCAATGGCGATCCGGCGCCTGTGTTTGAAGTCGACAGCCTCGGCGATTCTTCGGTCAACATTTTGTGCCGCGTATGGATGGATCGCGCCGATTATTTCGCCGTGAAATGGGCGCTCACAAAAGCCGTGAAACAGCGCTTTGACGCGGAAGGCGTTTCCATCCCGTTCCCCTGCCGTTCGATCTATATGGAAAAGGCCGCCTAAAGCCTATTCCGTATTGTAGAGTTTTTTTCGGCATGCGGAAACGGCGTGGCTGAAGTTCAAGCCTCTTGAGCTTTTTTTTGAAAGTTGTTCTGCATGCCGAGAAACTCTACAGAAATTCAGTGTACGGCTTGAAGTGACATTAAGGGAGAAAAGATAAGCTCCGAAACCATGGGTCAATAAGGCTTTGCACGGCGGGCGTCCTGCAGGGTCAAGAGCAAGACCAACAGGGAGCTATTAATGTCACACTCACTTTCGTTTAAACGCGCGCTGGCGCTTTCCGCCGCCTGCGCGTTTTTTGTTTCCGCCTGCAGCTCGCACGGCACAACGCGGGTTTCTTCAGTGGGCGGCGCGGGGCAAAGCGGCTCATCGGGAACGCAAGGACCGGCGGGAACGCAAGGACCGGCGGGACCGCAGGGTCCTGCAGGCGCGCAAGGCCCTGTCGGCGCGCAAGGGTCTGAAGGCCCCGCCGGCGCGGACGGCGCAGACGGCAATGTTAATCTCGGCGCAGCCGGCGCCTTGGCGACCGGCGGCCTTATCGGCCCAAACGGGCTTGCAGGAACAGGCCTTCTCGCCAATACGGGCGATCCTGAAAACAGCCCTGAATTGCTGTCGCAAGGTCTCATCATCACCGGCGAACAGGCGAGCCTCGCAGCGGGCGCTGCCTTTTACAGCGCAAGCCTTGTTGACGGGATGCTGCCCGGCGGCACGCCGATTGCCGGCACGGTGCTGGGCGTTGCTGACGCAACCGGCCAGGCTTTGGTGCAAACCGGCAATGGCGAGATCTATCTGATTGATGGCCTTGCCGCGGCGCCGGGCGATCTCATCACCGCAACGATTGGCGGCGCCACAGCGATCGGCGGCGGCGAAGACTCCCTGCTTGGCGTCAGCCTTCTTTCCGGCGACCAGCAGGAAGGCAGCCTCGTCACGCTCGGCCTCGGCTCCAATGGCGAGCTTGTCACTCTCGACACGGCGGTGACCGGCGATGTGGTCGGCGGCGTCGAAGGCGGTGTCGGCGGCGCTGTTGGCGGCGTGACGGAAGTGCTGCCGGTCAGCGGCGACGGCGATCTTGGCGGCGTGACCGGCACGCTCGGCGGCGCGCTCGATGATCCGACAGGAACGCTTGAAGACACCGTTGAGGATGGCGGCGGTCTTCTCGGCGGATTGCTCGGCAACAACTAGCGCCATCGCATCGAAGGAGCGGTAAAGCCGCCGCCCTTTCTTCCTTCACTGTCCCGGGACTTTTATGTCTTATCTCGTCCTCCGCTTACGGATGATGGTGCGCGCCTGCGCGCTCCTTCTGCCGCTCTTCCTCTTCGCTTCGCTGCTCTCCCCGGCGGCCGGCGCTGAGGAAGAGCGCTTGCAGCCCGGAGAGGTGGACGCGCCCGACAATATTGCGCGCAGCGATGTGCGGGAAATCGAGCCTTTTCTTCTTCGCGGCGTCAGCTTTGAAGGGACCGATGTTCCCCAGGCCGTCGCCGACGCCGCCCGGCCCTTCATTGGCGGCATGGCGACAAATGATGTCCTCACCCACATGACCGCCGCCATGAGCAAGGCCTATGAGGACGCGGGCATCGCCTTTTTCACAGTCGTCATTCCGGATCAGTCCTTCGACAATGGCGTTGTGCGCGTCCTCGCCGCAGAGGGCCGCGTCGCCAATGTCCGCCTATCGGGCGAAACCGAAGGCCGCAATCACTACATGGTCACGGCCTATGCGGAGCGGTTGAAGCGCGACACGCCGACAAGGCGCGCAACGCTGGAGCGCGCGGTTTCGCTCAGTCGCGACATTCCCGGCCTCAAGATCGAACCGGTCATGCGCTATGGCGCCGAACCGGGCACGGTCGATATCGACATGAAACTCGACTACCAGAAGCCGACCCTGACCGTTGGCTTTTCCAACCGCACCACGCGGCTGGTGCGCGACGGACAGGTTTCCGCTTTGGGCAAAGCCTATCGCTTGCTGCGCGACGGCGACCTCACCACCATGCGCTTCGCCGCTTCGGTGAATTTCAAGGATTCACTTCAGGCCGGCCTCTCCCACTCGACACCCATCGGCAGCTCGGGGCTGCGCGCAGAGGCGAGCGCAACCATCGTCCGCTCGCGCCCCGCGACAACGGTGATTGAAGGCGACGCCCAGCTTTACAGCCTCGCCCTCATCATGCCCGTCATTCGCTCTTACAAGCGCAATCTCGTCACGCGCGCGTCTCTTGACGTCGTGAACAGCGACAACGCCGCCTTTGGATCGCTTATCGCAACAGAAAGAACGCGCGCTGCACGCATCATCGCAAGCTATAGCGACCGCCATGAACGCAGCGATGTGCGCCTCAAGGGCGAAGTCGCGCAAGGTTTCGACGCGCTGGGCGCCGAAGTGTCGCCGCTCATCGGCGAGGAGCAATACACGAAAGCCGAAATTGAAGCCGGCCTGACGCGCCGCCTCGGCGACCGCGGCTTTTTACGTCTTTCCGGCGCCGCGCAATGGACCGACGATCTCCTGCCCGCCAATGAACGCTTCTCCATCGGCGGGGCGCCATGGGGCCGCGCTTTTGAAACGGCGCTCCTCAACGCCGATCGCGGGGTTGGCGTTTCCATCGAAAACGCCTGGCGGCCCATCAGCGGCGGCGATTTTTCCAAAAGCGAGATTTACATTTTCGCTGATTACGCCACGGGCGATGTCTTCTCGCGTTTCACCGACGCCTCCGCCACTTTCGATCTCGGCTCTTTCGGGGCGGGGCTGCGGGCCGCTTATGAAGACAAGGGCGTTTTAGAGCTGGAACTCGCCCGCCCCCTCGACCAGCCGGTCCCCGGTTTCGATCAGGACTGGCGGTTTTCCGTGGGCTGGCGCTTTGAATGGCGGCCATAACCGCCTCGCCCGATTGAATGCGCGGCCATTCGCGCCTAAATTCATCGCCTGTCGAACGTAACAGCGGAAAACAGCGATGAGCGAACCTTCCATCAGAGACCGGCTAACGGGCGGCGGCCCAGGCCGCGAAGGCGGCCAATCCATGATTAGCGCGCATTCGCGCGCGGGGCGTACGGCCATTAAACTCATCATCGCCTCGATCATTGTCGGCGCTGTCTTTTCGATTTTAGGGATCGGTGTTGCTGAATTCTGGCGCGGGATCTTTCACAATGTGAAAGATTTCATCGGCATGCTCGGCGAGAATCTGGGCGAGGTCGTCACAACGCTCCTCACCTATCTCGTTATCGGCGCCGGAATCGTTATTCCGATATGGCTGATTTCACGGCTGTTGTCGTCGCGGAAATAGCAGGCTTTGTTGGTCGCGCCGGCATCGCGAAAAACCGGCGGCCACTTTTTCGCCCGGCGCTCCTACTCCGCCGCTTTCGGACGCAGCAAATCCTCCATGCGCGCGATATAGGCGATCCATGCTTCGCGCCCCTTTTTGGTGAGGCTCACCGTCGTTTGCGGGCGCCGTCCGCGAAGGCCTTTTTCAACGGCGACATATCCTGCTTCTTCAAGCTTCTTGAGGTGGACGGAAAGATTGCCGTCAGTGCCGCCGACGCGTGCTTTCAATTCATTGAAGTCGGCCGCGCCGGCGCCGGACAGAAACGCCATCACGGCAAGGCGCACCCTTCCGTGAATGATGTCGTCGATCTCGCGATAATCGTAACCGGCGTCGCCGCTCATGATCTAGATTATGTCTTTCGGTTCCTGACGCATCAATATCAGCCCCGGCAGCGCCGCACAGAAAAAGCATCCCGCCGCGCCGAGAAGAAATTGATAATTACTCGTCATAAGGAATAGCGCCGCCACCGCAAAGCCCCAGGAAAGAAGCGCGAAGCCTTTCAGCCAGTTTAGCCGCGCCGCCGTCGCCGTTGCATAAAACGCGACGCCGTAAACGCCGAAAGCCACCGGAAACATCAGATAGAAAAGGAAATGGCTTGGCACCCCGAACTCTGTGAAATCGTCATGGACGATCATCAGGCCCAACCAGAACACGGTCATGAAAAGCCCCACCGCAAGCCAGACGGCGCGCGCCGTGCGGTTGCCCATGGTGAAGGCGCCGGGCTTTGCGCCGAGGCGCATGCCCATGAACATCGACGCCGCCCAGCCAATCAATCCGGCGACGGCCCAGGGCGCCAGAACCGGCACGCCGCCAATCGGCGCGACCCCGGTTAAAATCAAAAAAGCGAACAGCGACGCAGCGCTCATCAGCCCGCCCCAGATGAAATAGAAAACGCCGCCCACAAGCGGCGCATCACGGCCCTCTTCGGCGAGGCTGCGCACATAGGCGAGATCGCTCGCAAGGGCGGCCTCGCGCCTGCCGCCTTCGAGATAGTCCTTATCGCTGGCGCTCATGGCGCTCTCCATCCTGTTTTGCACATTCACTTTAAAAAATAAAGTATATTGCCGAATATTCAAGGCAGGCCGCGAAAAATCGACCATGCGCGCATCACATGCGGCGAGGCGAATTGACCGGCGCTCCTTCGCGTTTTCTGATTCAGCCAACCGGAGGACGCCCATGCGCATTGCTCTCGCCGCTTTCATGCTTTCTCTCACCCTCCTGTCATCGGCGGGCGCGCAGGACCTGAAAGGCGATGAGGCCGCCGTCGCGTTAGTGCAGAAAATGCTCGACCGTCTTGGCGGCGCCGAAATCTGGTCTGAATCGCAAATGCTTTACCTTGAATATAGCGGCTGGCGGTCCGACCCGGCGCAGCCTGTGGATGAACGCGCCTGGCGCTCCCTCGCTGCGCCCGATCAGAAAGTCGTGTTCGAGGGCGCGCGATCAGATGTCACGTTCAACATGACCGAAGACGCGTCATGGCTTGAATTCTCCGAACGCGAGCCCCGCATTTTCACCGAAGAAGAACACGCCGAAAATCTCGATTTCTGGAATTACGATTTTTACACAGTGATCCACAATCTCGCGCGCGGCGACAACCGCATCACGCTGACGCTTGTAGAGCCGCAGACCGTTCGCCTCAAAGGCCCGCGTGGCGCGGATTGGGGCTGGTTCGAAATCGACGCGACCGGTCAGCCCGTTCGCTGGGGCGCGCCGTCGGGCGATGAGGACCTTGAATATGTTTATGGTCCGGTGCGCGCTTACGGCAATATCAACTTCCCCGCATGGGGCGCCGCGACGAACGGGTTCTGGCGTTTCGAATATACTGTTGTCGACCTCAGCCGGGACGCGTTTCCGCTGAACCTGACGCCGCCCGAATGAGCGCGTCAAAGCAAAACCGCCGCACCTTTCTCACCGGCGCCGCAGCAACATTGGCGGCGCCGTCCTTCAGCGCGGCGCAAAGCGCACAACATTTCCACAAGACCATTTCGCCGACCGGCGCGACAATCCCCGCTGTGGGCATGGGCTCCTGGCTCACCTTCGATGTCGGCGGAAATGCGCAATTGCGCGCGGCGCGCACGGATGTGTTGCGCGAATTTTTCCGTCTCGGCGGCGCAGTGATCGATTCCTCGCCGATGTATGGGACTTCTCAAGCCGTGATCGGGCATGCGCTGGAGACCCTCGGGCGGCCACAGCAAACCTTCGCCGCCGACAAGGTATGGATCGGCGATGGCGGCCAGGGACCGGTGCAGATCGAACAAAGCCGGCGGCGCTGGGGCCTCGAGCGCTTCACGCTGTTACAGGTGCACAATCTTGTCGCCTGGCGCGCGCATCTTGAAACGCTGTTCGCCATGAAAGCCGAAGGGCGCCTGACTTATGTTGGCGTCACCAGCTATTCCGGCCTTCACTATGACGAGATGGAGCGCATCCTTCGCGATCATCCGCTCGATTTTATTCAGCTTACCTACAATATGGCCGACCGGCGCGCCGAAGCGCGGCTGTTGCCGCTGGCGCAGGAAAAGGGCGTCGCCGTCATCGCCAACCGTCCCTTTGGCGAAGGCGCGGTGATCAACGCCGCCAAGCGCCATCCCCTGCCCGGCATTGCCGCCGAAATCGGCGCTGAAAACTGGGCGCAGTTTTTGTTGAAGTTTATCATTTCTCACCCGGCGCTGACGGTCGCGATCCCGGCGACGCGGCGCGTCGATCACATGCGGGAGAATATGGGTGCGCTGACGGGCCCACAGCCCGACGCAGACTTGCGCAAGCGCATGAGCGCAGCGTTCGACGCGCTTTAGTCGCGCGTCACCGGAATCCGCGCGATCTCTTCGCCCTTCACAATGTCATAAACAATGACAACGGCGCCGTCGGGCCCGTCGACGCGCACCGCGAGCCGGTCGCCGTCTAGGGCGATCGCCCCGGCGGATTGTCCTTCGCCAAGCGCTATGGGCGCGCCGCCAGCAGATGACGCCGTCGCTGGCGCGGTCCCTTCAATCGCCGCCGGCGCGGCAGCCGCCGTCTCTTCTTTTTTCGGCTTGCCGAAAATCGCGATAATCGCCGCCACAGCGACCAGAAACACCGCCGGCATCGTCAAGATAATGAGCCAGAGATTGCGCGTGCCGATGGACTGAGCGATGCCCCCAATTCCCGTGTTGGGCCCCGTATTGGGCCCGGCCGCCGGTGAGGCCGGCGCTTGCGTTGTGTCGTTATCGGTCTCGCTCATGAGAGATTGTCACTCCTTAAAGGCTGGCGATGAGGACGATTGCCCGCTACACCGCCCCCTTCTATGACCGCAGATGACCAAACCCTCAAGTCGGAAGGCGCGCCGGATGAAACAGGCGCCTATACCCTTGCCGTCGATGCCGAGGCCGCCGGCGCGCGCCTCGACAAATGGCTTGCGGAGAAAATCACCGGGATCACGCGCACGCGCCTGAAAACCCTGATCGAAGGCGGGGCCCTGACGCGCGGCGGCGAGGTGTTCACCACTCCGTCATGGAAATTGCGCGAGGGCGAGGAGTATCGGCTCACGCCGCCGCCGCTTGAAGATCCGGCGCCGAAACCTGAAGCGATCCCCCTCGACGTAGTTTACGAAGATGACGACCTCATCGTCGTCAATAAACCGGCGGGGCTTGTCGTGCACCCGGCTCCCGGCGCCTGGTCCGGCACGCTCGTGAACGCGCTCCTGCACCATTGCGGCGACAGCCTTTCCGGCATTGGGGGCGCCCGCCGCCCTGGCATCGTTCACCGTATCGACAAGGATACGTCCGGCCTGCTCGTTGTCGCCAAGCATGACGCCGCCCATCAGGGATTGTCCGCTGCTTTTTCAACCCACGATATCGAGCGCGTTTATGAAGCGATCGCTGTCGGCGCGCCGCGTCCGGGCGTCGGAACCATCGACGCGCCGCTGGGCCGCAATGTCCGTGACCGGACGAAAATGGCTGTCGTCGATGAATGGGAATATGACGAGGAAGAAGACGCGCATGTGCCGAAACGCGGCGCGCGCCTTGCCGTCACTCATTACAAGGTCATTGAGGCGTTCGGACGGACCCGCGCGAAATTGAAAGGCGACGCCCTCGCCTCGCTGATCGAATGCACGCTGGAAACGGGACGCACGCATCAGATCCGCGTTCACCTCGCCTCCATCAACTGTCCCCTGATCGGCGATCAGGTCTATGGACGCGGGCCCGGCCTTTCCGGCCTCAAACCCGGCGAGCCGGCGGCGGACCACGCGATTGAGACCATCCGCAATTTCCGCCGCCAGGCGCTCCACGCTAGGGTGCTCGGCTTTACGCACCCCGTCACCGGCGAGGCGATGCGGTTTGAGCGGGAAGCGCCGGAAGACTTTCAGGCGTTGTTGACGGCGCTCAGGGCGTTATAAGAAACGCGTCAGTCGTGGGGCCGTTTTGAAAATATTCGCTGTCATTCTTACTGCTTATACAGCCTGCGCATTGCTCGCCGCCTGCTCGCTTGCATCTGTTGGCGAGCCGCGCAGCGTGCTGGCCGATGATATCAAAAAGACAGACGCAGACGCCCTGATCGCCGCCGTCAAAGAGTTGAGCGCTGACGGCGTTCCCGACAATCATTACGACATTGCGGGGCTGGAAACCGTTATCGCAGCCGGCGAGACCGGTCTGATCCGCGCGCGCGCCGAAACCCTGTTTGACCGGGTTGCAGCAGAGATGCGCGACGGCCTCACCTCTCGGGACGCACGCCTGAACTGGCGCATGGATGAGGCCGCGCCGGATAAGGCCGCCATGGCCGATCTCAAACAGCACGCCTTTAACGGCAACGCTTTTGCCGAGGCTTTCTCGTCGCTGGCGCCGAAACACAAGCAATACGCGTTCCTGAAAGCAGCGCTCGCCAGCCAGGCGCTGACCGCGGAGGAAGCCGCGCTTTTGCGCCTCAACATGGATCGCTGGCGCTGGATGCCGGACGACCTCGGCGGCGACTATATTCTGGTGAATGTCCCCGCCTTTGAACTGACGCTGGTGCGCGACAGAAAAGTCGTTGCGCGCCGGCGCGTGGTGACCGGATCGCCAAAACTTCCAACGCCCCAGATGCAGGCGCTCGTCACCGGCGTTATTTTCAATCCCACCTGGTTCGTGCCGCCGAGCATTGTCCGCGAGAGCGTCGGCGCCCTGATCAAAAACAATCCGGACCGCGCACAGCAACTCGGATATTATGTGGGCGATGACGGCAATGTGCGGCAGAAGCCGGGACCGGCGAATGCACTCGGTCAGATGAAGCTCGTCATGCCTAACCCTTATTCGGTGTTTCTCCATGACACGCCCGCAAAAGACGCCTTCGAGCGCGATAATCGCGCGCTCAGCCATGGCTGCATTCGCGTAGAGGGCGCGACCGGCTTTGCGCGCACTTTGCTGGGCGATGCGGTGAGCGATGACGACTTCAAAAAGATCATGTCGGGGCGCAGTCCGGTCGAAATTGAGCTCGAAAAACCGTTGCCGGTTTATGTCGGCTATTTCACGGCGGTCGCTGACGAGACCGGCCGGATTGCTTTTTATCCTGATGTTTATGGACTGGACGCGCCGCTGCTCGCGCAATTCGGCGGCGCCGGAAAAGATATTGCCGATTCCATCGGAACGCTGATCGAGGAAAGCTGCCCTGAAAGCATCAGTGAAGCATCACTGCCGGACGAACTCTGAGCGCTAGAACTTCCCGGCGTATAAAAGCCGGCCTTCACCGAGCCGCGCCACGACTTCCGTGCGATCGTCCTCGCAAAAGGCGAAGCAGCCTTCGCTACGGCCGAGCTTGCCGTATTTTTTGAGCATGTCATCGCCGACATACCAAGCGGCGTGAATGACAATGGCGCGCGCAAAGGCGTTAGAGTTATCCGGATCGAGGCCGTCAAGCCGCATGGAGCGGCCATATTTGCCCGTGTATTCAACGCCGGTGCGATAGACCCCGGCGGAGGTCGCATTCGACCCGATCTTGTTTGAAAATTTCTGGAGCCGCCCGGTGTGGCCCGGATCTGAACCGCGACCATGGGCGACAAGATAGGATGACACCTCGCCGCTCACCATGTCGACGAGATGAAAACGCGGCCGCCAGGACGGCGCGGAGAAATCAGCGAGCCCGACTCGATCATGTAGAGGAATGCGCGCCTTGTTTTGTTCCAGCGCACGCTTGGCAAGGCCGGCAAGGCGCTGTTGAAAGTCAGACTCGCCAGCGAGCGCGGCGCCCGCTCCCGTTACGGTGGAGCTTGCCAGCGCGGCAATCCCGCCTTTCATCAATAATCGGCGATCCAAGTTGAAACAGCCTCATCTTCTATTGTCTCATCTAGATTTAGGAGCGCCAGGGACCGCTTTCAAACCCCCGCCTGCCCCCTGCGACCCCGCGGCGCCTCACATCAATGTGGCTCGGCGAGATCAGGCGTGACTGGCGTTTCGACGCAGTCTGGCGGAACATGCACTCAGGCAGAAACGCAGCGAAAAACAAAAAATCCAATAAAAACAACTAACTATAAGGAAGCCTCTTGGATGAAGCCGGCCCCGTTCCTATATGGGCATAGTAAGCGCCCGAAAGAGGCGCTCCATCCCTGGGGCAATCCGACCGAACAACAAGAGCCACGCCCGTGTTAGAATACGCCAGCCCGATCCGCTGGCGTTCGAGAGAAAGATGACGCGCATATGAGCAACGCACTGACCACAACTGGCGCCGCCCTCACCCCTGAGGGCAGTCTGTCGCGTTACCTGGCGGAGATCCGCAAATTTCCCATGCTGGAAAAGGATGAGGAATACATGCTCGCGAAACGCTTCGCCGAGCATGAAGACCCGGACGCCGCGCAAAAGCTGATCACCTCGCATCTTCGCCTCGTGGCGAAGATCGCCATGGGCTATCGCGGTTACGGCCTGCCCATCGGCGAGGTCATCTCTGAAGGCAATGTGGGCCTGATGCAGGCGGTAAAACGCTTTGATCCGGAAAAGGGTTTCCGTCTCGCCACCTACGCCATGTGGTGGATCCGCGCGTCCATTCAGGAATATATCCTGCGCTCTTGGAGCCTTGTGAAAATCGGCACCACCGCCGCGCAGAAAAAGCTTTTCTTCAACCTCCGCAAAATCAAGGGCCAGATCGACGCCGTCGACGAAGGCGATTTGAACCCGGAGCAGGTGGAGCACATCGCAACCAAGCTTGGCGTCACTAATGACGATGTCATTTCCATGAACCGGCGCATGTCGGGCGGCGAAGCCTCCCTGAACGCGCCCATGGGCAAGGACGCGGAAGGCGGCGGCGAATGGCAGGACTGGCTGGTCGATGAAAACGCCGTCAATCCGGAAGCCAAGCTCGCCAATGAAGACGAATATGACATGCGCATGGGGCTTCTCGAAGAAGCGCTGGCGACCTTGAATGAGCGCGAGCAGCACATCCTGACCGAGCGTCGTCTGAAAGATAATCCGGCGACGCTGGAAGAGCTTTCACAGGAATATGGCGTCAGCCGCGAACGCGTGCGCCAGATCGAGGTGCGCGCTTTTGAAAAGCTGCAAAAAGCCATGAAGCGTATGGACAAGGACGCCAAACAGGCGACCGTGGAAGCCGCCGAGGCGCATGGCGCTTAATGCGCCAGCGCTTTTTGCGCGTCCTGACTGAGAGCCCAGACAGGCTTTTCGCCCACCCCTTGCACGGCCTTGCTTCCGAGATAACGGAACGAACGGTGACCGCCGAGCGCGTCATTGCAACCGCCGCCCGCCAAGATTTCGCCCGGCGCCGCTAATTGCTGCAGCCGGGCGGCCATATTCACCGTATCTCCCCAGACATCGTAAGCGAATTTCGCGCGTCCGATAACGCCGGCGATGAGCGGGCCTGATTCAATCCCGATGCGGATTTGAAGATCCTGCCCCAAGTCAACGGAAATAAAATCGAGTTCGCGGCGCATCTCTATGGCGAGGCCCATGATCGTTTCGGCGTGATCGGCGCGCGCCGCCGGGGCGCCCGCCACCACAAGATAGGCGTCGCCGATCGTCTTGATTTTCTCGACGCCGCGCCGCGCCGCCAGAAGATCGAACCTTGAAAATAATTCATCGAGCAGCGCCACTGTCTTTTCCGGCCCAAGCTCGGCCGCGAGCCGCGTAAAGCCCGTCAGATCCGCAAACATCACTGTCGCAGCGGGATGAAAGTCCGCGATGATGGTGTCGGGCTTTTCCTTGAGCCGCTCCGCCACCATGGCCGGCATCATGTTCGACAATAGCGCGTCGCTTTTTTCCTCCGCCGCTTCCGACAGGCGCAGAATGTAAAATGTGACCGCGCCGAGGATGATCATGATCGTCCCCGCCGACTGGATATAGATCGCCGACATGAGCGAGGGCGTGATCGCGGCTTCGGCGAGCCCTGTCGGAAAAGCGAACCAGGCCGCAAGATGCAAGGCGAGCCCAAGCCCGGCGAGCGCCGTTGCAAGTTTCGGTTTTTTCGCGCCGCAAATTGTAATCGCAATCGCCGCCGCCGCGATGTAATTGAGCTGTATCCCCGCATCGCGCCCTAATTGCGACACGAAGAAGAACAGCGTCGAATAAAAAACAAAAGCGAGATAGATGACCGCCGCGCAACGCCCGAAGCGATGAGTAAAGGGTGTCAGCGCGCTGCCCGCCGCGGAGACGAGATTGCCGATAACCGCAGCCCGCAGCGCATTGAAATCCACAAAAGCGAATGTCAGCGCAAATGAAAGCGACGACAGCGTGCCGAGATAGCCGGTCATATTGGCGACCGCGAGAAAGCGCCGATCCTTCACCGGATAGCCGCCGACACCCGCAAAAACGAGCGCCTTCAGATAGGCCGGCAGTTCAAACGGTAAAAACCGCCATGGCCGGAATATGGTTTGTCTCAGCTTCATCAGGCGCCCCCGCCCAGCATATGGATCTCAGCGCCGGACGATGCGCCCGGCCGTGTTCGTCGGCGGCGTCGATAAAGGACGCGCCGCTTACTCGATACTGAAAAAAGTTAGGGCCGCCTGGATCGCAGCTCTCTCCCGCCGCATTCATACAGGCGGAACATGGCGAAAGAGAGACGCCGATCCGGCGCCGCTCCTATCAATATTAGTTTTCCGGCGGCGCGCCTTCGTCGGGGATGTCCCGCTTCGGCCGCATATGCGCCTGTTGCTCAATTTCCGAATCGATTTCCGCGCCCACCAGAAAGACAAATGCGGAAACCCAGAACCACATCATCAACACGACAACGGCGCCGATGGAGCCGTAGGTTTCATTATAGTTCGCGAAATTTTGCACATAGACGGAAAAAAGCACCGACGTGATAAGCCACAACACCACCGCCGCCCCGGCGCCGGGGCTGACCCATTGCCATTGCGGGCTTTCTCGGGCCGGAGCGAATTTATAAAGCGCGGCGATGCCGAACCATGCGCCAACGAACAGGATCGGCCAGCGCACATAGCCGATGATCGGCTCAAGGATCGAACCGAGGCCAACGAAATTCAGGAAGACCGGGACAACCGCAATAGCGGCGAGCGCCGTCACGAATCCGACCGCGACGGCAAAGGTCATGGCGAGCGCCTGTGCATTGAAGATCAGGAAATTCCGCGTTTCCTTTTCATCATAGACGATGTTGAGCGCCTGCATGATCGCCTTCGTCGCGCGGGACGCACTGAAAACGGTGATGGCGAGGGAAAGCAACAAGGCGGCGCTGACGGCGCGATCGTCGCTCGACGCCACTTCAATAGCCTGCGCCCTCAGCGCAAGCACAACATCGCTCGGCAAGACCGGCGAGAAACGCTCTATCTGTTGGGAAATCGCGAGCGGGTCAGCGATCAACCCCCAGAGCGACACGACGACAGCGATGCCGGGAAAAATCGCCAGCAGCGCGTAAAAAGCAATCCCGGCGGCGGTGAGCGTCAGCCGGTCATTGTTGATTTGAGCGAAAACACGGCGCGGCAGGCGCCGCCAGTGACGACCGGTCAGCATTCTATAGGCCGGGGGACGGTTTTTGTCAGAAACAGCGCGCCTTTGCTTCCTGCCGGATTCATCCACGACGGTCTCCATTCTGTAAGAACAATGGCGGACCCGGAAAGTTTCCGTCAGGAGGGAGGGTTCTCACCGTCATCGGCCGCATGGCCGTCAAGGCGGCGTTCAGCCTGCTCCCGCTCGGTTTTCGATTTTTCGCGCTCAGCCTTGGTGCGCCCGAATTTCACGCGGTTTTCCTCCGCGCGTTTCTCTTTTTCGTCGCGCGACTTCTTTTTGCGGAATTTGTTGAGATTGACGATCTCGGTCAAAGGGGCTGTACCTTCTTGCAACTACACGATGATCTGGAGTTGTAGACGCACAGGCTTGGTTGATTGTAAACTCAGCTCATGAAAAGCACATACTCTAAAACATGGGCTCTTTCTATACTCACGCCAGTCATAGGCGTGGTTCTCATGTTTATTGGGTTTTATAGGGGACTTCCGTACCTGCATTTCTTAGCGCTTATCTTGGGATTCTTAACGTTGGTTGTTTCAAGATGCCCATCATGCGGCATTTCATGTTTGCGCAACAAGTGGCACGTTTATCTCCCCTTTCCGCCTCGCAAATGTCGCCATTGTGGGTTTGATCTCACAAAACCTCATAATGCGGCGCCTTAAAGATCAAAGTCCGACCTCTTCACAGATTTTCTTGCCGAGCTGTTCTTTCAACTGCTTCCCGGGGACTTCCTCGATCTCTCCCTTCGGCAGTTTGCCAAGCTGAAACGGACCATAAGCGGTGCGAATGAGGCGGTTCACCTGAAGATCGAGGTGACGCATGACATTCCTGACTTCGCGGTTTTTGCCTTCATTGATGGAGAGCGTGATCCAGACATTGCCGCCTTGCGTCTGATCAAGCGTCGAGCGCACCGGACCATACTGAACGCCGTCGATTTCAACGCCGTCTTTCAAACTGTCGAGCCTGCTCTGGGTGACGCGGCCATAGGCGCGAACGCGATAACGCCGGGTCCAGCCCGTCGAGGGCAGCTCAAGCCGCCGCGCCAGCGCGCCTGAATTGGTCAGCAGCAACAATCCTTCGGTGGTGAGGTCGAGCCGTCCCACGGAAATGACCCGCGGCAGGCGCCCGGCCAGCGCGTCAAACACCGTCTCGCGCCCTTGCGGGTCCTTATGGGTCGTCACCAGCCCGTCCGGCTTGTGATACCGCCAGAGCCGCGTCTTCTCCGGCTGGCCGACGCGCGTCCCGTCGATGCGGATGTCCATATCCGGCGTCACCTTGAAGGCCGGCGTCGTCAGGGTCTCGCCATTAACCGTGACGATCCCCTGCTCAATCAGCTTCTCCGCGTCCCGGCGCGAGGCGACGCCTGCGCGGGCGAGAAACTTCGCGATGCGTTCGCCTGCAACATCTTTTAAATCGGCCATTTCAAAGGTCTTTCAAATCGGAGGCGCGCCGGTAGCATATTATCCGTGAAAAGGGAAAAGGCGAAACTGGCGAACCGGCCCCGCGCCCGCTAGAACCCGCTCCATGAATACGGATGATGACTTCATGGCGCTGGCGCTCAATGAGGCGCGGCAAGCGGGAAAAGCCGGCGAAGCGCCCATCGGCGCCGTCCTTGTCGACGGGTCGGGCGCGGTCATCGCCGCCGCCGGCAATGCGCCGATCGCAACGCACGATCCCACCGGCCATGCGGAAATCCGGGCGCTGCGCGCCGCTTCGGAAAAACTCGGCAATTACCGTCTGCCCGAAACGACGCTTTATGTAACGCTTGAGCCCTGCGCCATGTGCGCCGGGGCGATCTCC
Organism: Hyphococcus sp.; assembly: GCF_041986965.1. Lineage (GTDB taxonomy): Bacteria > Pseudomonadota > Alphaproteobacteria > Caulobacterales > Parvularculaceae > Hyphococcus. Next base: position 311,251 of record NZ_JBHIXB010000001.1, read on the forward strand.
ATCGCGCGCGTCAAACGCCTCGTCATTGCGGCCTCAGACCCCAAGGGCGGCGCCGTCTGGCACGGGCCAAAATATTTCGAACAACCCACCTGTCACTGGCGGCCGGTCGTTGAAACGGGCCCGTTCGCCGACGAGGCGAGCGCGCTCCTCAAGGACTTTTTCCGGGCAAGGCGCTAAACTCCCCCTCAAAACAGGGAGGCGCCCCATGAAACGACTTCTCTTTCTGGAACCGCTGGCCGGGTTTCAGGACCTGACCCTTCTCACTGCCCGCGTCCTCACCGGCGCGTTCCTGATGTGGGGGACATGGGACAATATTTCCGATCCCGCGCGCATGTCTGAATTCGTGGACTTTATGCGCGCTTCCAATTTCCCGGCGCCGGAGGCGATGGCCCCGCTCTCGGTCTGGGTTCAGTTCGGCTGCGGCGCGCTCCTCATTTTGGGGCTTTTCACCCGCTGGGCCGGCCTCTTGATGGCCTTCAACTTCATTGTCGGCTTTTTGATGGTCCATCTCGCTGACGATTTCCGGGCTCAATTCCCGGCCCTCATCCTGATCGCGGTCAATCTCCACTTCGCGGCCATGGGCGGCGGACGCTTCGCGCTCGACCGGCTCTGGCGCTAACTGCGTTTACGTCTTTCCCTTGAGACGGCGAGCGCTATCATGCGCGGCGAACAAGGGAGTCATGACATGGAATTCGCCTATTCCGACCGCTGCAAGGATTATCTGAAGCGCGTCACCGACTTTATGGACAAATATGTCTATGAAGGCGATGAAATTTATGAACGTCAGCACACGGAATTTGGTCCCGGCGACGGCCGCTGGAAAGTGCCGCCCATTATCGAGGAACTGAAGGACAAAGCGAAGACGCAAGGCCTGTGGAACCTGTTTCACCCGAATCCGAAATGGGGTCCGGGCCTCTCCAACGCCGATTACGCGCCACTGGCCGAACAAATGGGCCGCAGCCATATCGCGCCGGAAGTCTTTAACTGCGCCGCGCCCGACACCGGCAATATGGAAGTCCTGATGCAATATGGCTCGCCGGAGCAGCAGGAAGCATGGCTGAAGCCGCTTCTCGACGGGAAAATTCGCTCGGCCTTTCTGATGACCGAGCCGCGCGTCGCTTCCTCGGACGCCACCAATATCGAAACCGAGATTACCGCCGACGGCGATGACTATGTCATCAATGGCCGCAAATGGTGGTCGTCAGGCGCAGGCGATCCGCGCTGCAAGATTTTCATCGTCATGGGCAAGACCGACAAATCGGCAGAGCGCCATAAACAGCAATCGCAAATTCTCGTTCCCGCCGATGCGCCGGGCGTGAAAATCCTGCGCCACCTGCCGGTCTTCGGTTACGACGACGCGCCCCACGGACACATGGAAGTCGAACTCGACAATGTTCGCGTGCCAAAAGAAAACCTGATCCTCGGCGAGGGGCGCGGTTTTGAAATCGCTCAAGGCCGCCTTGGCCCGGGACGCATCCATCACTGCATGCGCACGATCGGCGCGGCGGAAGTCGCGCTTGAAAAAATGGTCAAGCGCCTTCTAACCCGCGAAGCCTTCGGCAAGCCGATCTACAAACATTCGATCTGGGAGCAACGCGTCGCCGAAGCGCGCATCGACATCGAGATGGCTCGCCTCCTCACGCTCAAAGCCGCATGGATGATGGACCATGTGGGCAACAAAGCCGCGCAACAGGAAATCGCCATGATCAAGGTCGCCGCGCCGCGCGTCGCCCTGAAAGTGATCGACGACGCGATCCAGGCCCATGGCGGCGCCGGCGTCACAACCGATTTCGGCCTTGCGAAAGTCTATTCCGGCATCCGCACCCTGCGCCTCGCCGACGGACCCGATGAGGTCCATTGCCGCGCCATTTCACGCATCGAATTCAAGAAACATTCAAATGCCGTGTAAGGGGTTGCCGCCACGACGCCAGGAACCGCATAAGACGGGGCGGGACTTTATGGAGAAAGAAATGAAACATCTGATTTTCGCATCCCTCGGCGCATTGGCGCTCAGCGCCTGCGGCGGCGGTGACAATGCTAAAAAGAGTGACAGCCCTACGCGCGCACAATTCGCTGAAGCCTGCGGCGAACAGTTGAACGTGCCCGAAGAGATTTGCACCTGCATCGGTGAAAAAGCCGAAAGCGATCTTTCGGACCTTGAGCGGAAATTCGCCTATGCCAGCATCACCGGCGACATGGAAACCACGGAGAAGCTCCGCGGCGACCTCGGCGTTGAAGGATCGATGAAGGCTGGCATGTTCATGGTGAATGCGCCTGCGGCCTGCGCCGCCGAAAACGCGCCGGAGTAGCTTTAGGGCGGGGCTTTACCCGCCCCTATGAGACGCCAACGCCGCAAGCATCGGGCTTTTTGTGCAATCCCCCATCAGACACACCTCCGGCCTGATGCTCGCCGCCGGCGGGGCGACCCTGTTTTCCTTAAAAGGGATCGCCATGAAGCTCGCCTTTGCGCAAGGCGCCAATGTCGAACAGATGATGGCGCTGCGCATGGGCATCTCCCTGCCCTTTTTCTTGTGGATCGGCTGGCGGGCGTCGAAACGCCGGGAGACAAAACCCACGCCCAGGCTGATCGTGACTGCGGCCGCGCTCGGGATCCTCAGCTATTATGTTTGCACCTGGCTCGATTTCACGGGGCTTAAATATATTTCCGCGCAGCTCGAACGGCTGATCCTCTTTCTTTATCCGACCATTGTCGCGCTGTTCGCCTGGATCGCCTTTGGCGACAAGATCACCTGGCGCCATGCCGTTGCGCTTCTTCTTTCCTATAGCGGGGTGACGCTGTTGGCGCTGAACGAGTTTAGCGCGGCGGGACCGGACGCCATGCTGGGCGCCGGGATCGTATTCGCCACCGCTGTCCTGTTTGCTTTCTACGTAACGGCCAGCAAGCCGGTGATCGCAAAACTCGGCTCGCCCCTTTTCATCAGCATCGCCATGAGCGCCGCGGCGGTTCCGATCCTTATTCACAGCTTTGCGATTTCGGCTTTTGAAACGACGCCGCTGTCGCCTGCAATCCTCGCCAATGGCGTCTTTCTCGCCATCCCCTGCACAGTGCTCCCCGCCCTGATGATTGCGGAGGCGATCGCCCGCATCGGACCGGGCCTGATGAGCGCAACAGGCGGCGTCGGCCCCGCCGCCACTGCGCTGGCCGCCGCGCTGATCCTCAATGAGCCTTTTGGCCCGCCGCAGGCGATGGCGCTCGTCCTGACCGTCACCGGTGTGATGCTGCTGTCAAAGCCTGTCGTTCAGACGCGTCAGATCCCGCGGCCCTGAAACGCCGCTGCTGAAGCCGATTTCGTTTCCGGCGACGCATGATAGGCTTTCCCGCAAAGAGGAGGCTTCCCCCATGACCATGATCACGCCCGTTCTCGCGCTTGTCATCTGGACACTGATCGTCTGGTGCTGGATGTATGCGTTGCGTATCCCGGCGATGCAAAAAGCCAAAATAAATCCCGATGACGCCATTCACCCCGGCTCGCTCTCGTCATTGCCCTCCGACGTGCGCGTCGCCGCCGACAATTATAACCACCTTCACGAACAGCCGACGATTTTCTATGCGCTGGCGATCTATTCCTATCTTGTCGGCGTCGGCGACGCGTTGAATATGTGGCTCGCCTGGGGCTATGTGGCGGCGCGCGTTGTCCATTCCCTGATCCAGATCGTCTTGAAGAAAGTCTTGCTGCGGTTCATGGTTTTTGCCGCCGGCAGCGTCATTCTGATGATCATCGCCGCGCGCAACCTGTTCGCGCTGCTTCTTGCCTGACCTATCTGAGGCCTGACCGAATCTGAGGAACATGTCTCTTCGCGCGGTGTTAGCATCACATGAGCTATCACCGCGCCATTGACCACGACGCTATAGATCGGGCCGCCGCCGAGAACGATCGCCTGTCTTCCCTCGCCCAGCCTCATGCGGCGGCGAAGGCGCGGGTCGAATGGCTGGCGACCTTTCTTGACGCCAGATACCGCATTCCCGGCCTCGGTTACCGTTTCGGCTGGGACAGCATTCTCGGCCTTGTTCCGGGCGTCGGCGATGCAGCGGCCGGCCTGATGTCGGCTTATCTGATCTGGGAGGCGCGGCGCGCGGGCGCCGGGTTCGGCCTCGTTCTGCGCATGATCTATAATCTGCTGGTCGACACGATCTTGGGCGCGGTTCCGGTCTTCGGCGACATTTTCGACTTCGCCTTCAAGGCCAATCTCCGCAATGCGGAGCTTTTAAAAGAACATTACGCAAAAATTGAAATGGATAAGGCGGGGCTGTAGCGCCGTCATGCGTTTCCAGTCCGGTGAAATCGGGTTAGCGTCAGCGCTGACGCAACCGGAGCTTCGCCGCCATGTTCGACTTCACGATGGAGCAATGGCTCCTGATCGCCGTTCTCGCCTATGTCGCATTCACCATCGGACGCATGTCCAAGAGCGGAGAGACGCCGGAAGCGCGCGCAACGCGGCGCATGGAGGAAGAGACGAGGGCCGCTGACGCCTTTTCCTCGCTCTCGCCGTCGATTCAGTCCGATGTGGATCGTCTGTTGATGGACAAGAAACTGATCGAAGCGATCAAGGTCATCCGTGAACACACCGGGCTGGGACTGAAGGAATCGAAAATCGCCGCCGAACAACGGCGCGCGCAGATCGCCGCCTGACCCGCCTTCTGGAGAAAAAAGATGAGCGCATTTCAGGGCCTGCCGAACGACTATTTCAAATTCTTTCGTGAGCTGCGCGACAACAACAATCGCGAATGGTTCAACGACAACAAGCCGCGATTTCGGGAAAGCGTTCAGGAACCGCTGGCCGCCTTTGTCGAGGCGATGGCGCCGAAGCTGAAAAAGATTTCCAACCATATCGTCGCCGACCCGCGCCTTAATGGCGGCTCGGTGTTTCGCATCTATAAAGACACGCGCTTTTCAAAGGACAAGACGCCCTACAAGACCCATGGCGGCGTGCAGTTCCGGCATGCGCTGGGTAAGGACGCGCATGCGCCGGGCTATTATGTGCATATCGATCCGGAGGAGATTTTCTATGGCGGCGGCATGTGGCTGCCGCCTTCGCCGTCTCTCCTCGCCGTGCGCGAGGCCATCCGCGACAAATCCACAGCCTGGAAGAAAGCAACGACCGGCGCGGCCTTCACAAAACGGTTCGGCGGGGTCGGCGGCGCGGCGCTGACGCGGCCGCCGCGGGGGTTCGACGGCGACCATCCCATGATTGAAGATTTGAAGCGCAAAAGTTTTTTCGCCATGGCGCCGGGCAAGATCACTGCGGCGAAGAAACCGGGTTTTGTCGATGACGTCGCCGCCGCCTTTACGGACGCCAAACCGATGATGAAGTTCCTCTGTAACGCGACCGGCGCGCCATTTTGAACCCGGCCTTCCCGTATTTTTGATCATGTGATATTGGCGGCGCGTCTTCAGCGCCTGTATCAAGACAGCGTCGCAAAATTCCGAAAAGGCGCTTTTCATGATCACTCCCGGCCACGCCCGCCTGATGGCGGCTTACAGCCATTGGCAAAATGACAGCCTTTACGGCGCCGCCGCCACGTTAAGCGATGAGGAGCGCAAGCAAGACCGGGGTGCGTTTTTCGGCTCAATCCACGGCACGCTCGCCCATGTCTTGTGGGGCGACCGCACCTGGCTCAGCCGTTTTACAGCCTCGACCGCGCCGGATGTCGGCATTGCCGACTCCCCAACGCTATTCGAAACCTTCGAGACCTTGCGCACTGAGCGCGAAAAGACCGACGCCTATATTCTCGACTGGACGAAGACGATGAGCACTGACGACCTTGCAGGCGATCTGACGTGGTTTTCCGGCGCTGCAAAACGCGAATTCACGCTGCCGCGCTGGGCGCTTGTCACCCATTTTTTCAACCATCAGACCCATCACCGCGGACAAGTTCACGCCATGCTGACCGCCGCCGGCGCCAAACCGTCAGATACGGATATTCCCTTCATGCCTGATCTCGACGCCGTTCTTTCGGCGCCTGCCGCTAAATGATAAGACAGACGCACAGCCGCCTCGGTTCGTCGTCGAAAACGAACGCTTCGTCGCAATAACAACCCCTGCAACAGCGCCGTCACGTCCATGCCGTTAAAAGGGCGGCGACATCAGGAGGAGACCCCCCATGAGCCTTTCCCGCCGCCGCCTGTTCCGCAGCGCCTATGCCGCCGCGATTTCCTACAGCGCGCTCCCGATGATCGGGACGGCCCGCGCCTACACCGCAAACGCCGGGCTTAAGCTCACCGCCGATCCGAAAGGCATGCTCGACCTTCCGGAAGGCTTTTCCTACACGCTCGTCTCAGAAACCGGCGGGGTCATGTCGGACGGCTTTTTGCGGCCCGGCCGGCCCGACGGCATGGCGTGCTTTGCTCATCCCGACAGTGCTGACAAATGCATCCTCACGCGCAATCACGAAAACTGGCCCGACACGGATGACGGCAGTCCTTTCGGCGAAGATAATGCGTTGCTCGCCAATCTGCCGGATGGAAAACTCTATGATGTGAAACCCGACGGCAGCCCTTTCTTCGGCGGCGTCACGACCGTTGTTTATGACCTTAAAAACAAACGGCTGGAAAAGGATTACCTCTCCCTCATCGGCACGGCGGGCAATTGCGCCGGCGGGGCGACGCCATGGGGCTCGTGGCTCTCCTGCGAGGAATCGGCCGTCACCGCGCCGGGTGAGGCGCAAAAAAATCACGGCTTTGTTTTTGAAGTGCCGGCATCCGCGACAGGGCCGGTCGACCCGGTTCCCCTGAAGGACATGGGCCGCTTCACTCATGAAGCAGCCGCCGTCGATCTCGATACGGACATTGTCTATCTTACCGAAGACCATATGGAGGGGCTTTTTTACCGCTTCCTTCCCAACAAAAAGCGCGACCTATCCAAAGGCGGCAAGCTTCAGGCGCTGGCGATCCGCGACTGGGCCTCGGCCGACACCCGCAACTGGCCCCGCGACTGGGGCTCCGGCGGCGCCGAAAGCGTCAAGCAGGGTCAGACCTACGCCGTCGACTGGATCGACCTTGAAGACGTTGAATCGCCGGACAGCGACCTCGCCCGGCGTGGATACGCCGCCGGCGCGGCGCGCTTCTGCCGCGGCGAAGGCATGGCCTATGGCAAGCGTCCGGGCGAAGAAGGCTCGATCTTTTTCAACTGCACGCAAGGCGGCGCAGCGCGCGCCGGCCAGGTCTGGAAATATACGCCGTCGCCGCGCGAGGGCCGCCGGGGCGAGAAAAACACGCCCGGCACGCTGACGCTAATCTATGAATCGCCATCGCCCGATGTGGTCGATCTTTGCGACAATCTCGCTTTCTCGCCATGGGGCGATCTCATCCTCTGCGAGGACGGTTACGGCGATCAGTTTCTGCGCGGACTGACGCCGGACGGCAAAGTCTATGACTTCGCCCGCAACGCCCATGAAGACCGCGCCGAGTTTTGCGGCGCATGTTTCTCACCCGACGGATCGGTGCTGTTCGTTAATGTCCAGTCGCCGGGCTTCACCTTCGCCATCGAAGGCCCCTGGGCGAAGCTCAGATCATGATCGCACTTCATCGCGCGTAATCAACCATAGCCGTCCGCCCAGTAAAATCGCGGCGGCGGCGAGCGACGCCAGCAGGCCCCACCAGACGCCGACCGCGGCGAGCGACGTTGAAAGTCCGAGCCAGGCGGCGACCGGAAACCCGATCACCCAATAGCTGATCCCTGTCAGAATCATCGGCATACGGACGTCCTTGAGCCCGCGCAGGGCCTGGCCCGCCGCAACCTGAATAGCGTCAAACAGGGCGAACGCCGCGGCGATGGGCAGGAAGGACGCCACCAGCGCCAGAACGGCGGCATTGTTGGGATCGCCGGGCTCGAGATAAAATCCGGCGATGCTGAGCGGCCAGATCATCACCGGGATGGCGACGATCATGATCGCGCCGACGCTGCACAAAACCGCCATCGCCGCGGCGCGGCGCACGCCCGGCCGGTCTTTGGCGCCCTCCATCAGCCCGACGCGCACGCAGCCGGCCATGGAAAGGCCCAAGGGCATCATGAAGGCGATAGCCGCAACATTGAGCGCCACCTGATAGGCGGCCATTTCATTGACGCCGATGCGCCCCATCAGGAACACCGCCGCGTTAAACAGCATCGCCTCAAAACCGATCGTGATGGAGATCGGCCAGCCGAGCCGCGCCACTTCCGCAAAGCGCGGCCAGTCGGAGTTCAAAAAATTGTGGAAGAGTTCAAACGTCTTTGCGCGCTTTTCCCAGCCGATATAAGCGACGAGCATGAAAAACCCGATGGCGTGCGATAGCGACGATGCGATCCCGGCGCCCACAAGCTCAAGCCTCGGAAATCCCCAATTGCCGTAGATCAGGAGATAGTTGAGAAACGCGTTGATGAGCGTTGTCGCCATGATGAAATACAGCGGCGCCCGCGCGCGCCCGATGGCGGCGAGAAAATTCCTGAGCACAATGACGCCGAGCGCAAAGGGCAGGCCCGGCGTCAGCGCCAGCACGTAAGGTTCGGCCAGCGCCGCGATTTCAGGCGGCTGGCCTGTCATCAACGCAAACTCTTCGGCAAAGAAATAGATAAGCGACAGGATCGGCGCGCCGATGCCGACAAGCCAGAGCCCCATGCGCACCGAACGGCGCACATCGCGCGTATCGTTTTCGTCAGCGCCAAGCGCCTGTGACACCATGGGCGAGACCGCCATGGCCGGGCCCATGCCGGCGACGAAGAGCACATAAAACATGACGATGCCCAGCGCCGCGGCGGCGAGCGGTTCCGGCCCCAGCCGCCCGATCATCAAAATGTCGACCGTGTTGATGGAAAACTGGACAAGCTGGGTCAGGCCCATCGGCAAGCCGATGGCCATGAGCGCGAAAAACTCGCGCCGCCAGGGGCCCCTTTCGGCGCCCGGCGTCATCTGAACCGTCGTCGTCACGAATACTCTCTCCGTCCTCCATCACTGGAGGGACGGCGTGCTTAGCCGGTCTAAACTCATGGCGAAAGGGGCCGATGACGACTAGGCGTTCACGGTTGCGGGAAAGTCACGCTTTCAGGAAAGACGCAATCTTCTTGGCGCCGTCGCGATTGGCGGAGAGCATGTCGAAGCGGCCCTCGTTCAGCATTTCTGTTGCAGCGCCGAGCGTGCCATAGGCGTTCCAGGCGAGCCCGCCGCCAATGGAAAGGCGTGCGGCGCCCGCATCTGCGAACTCTGCGACGGCATGTTCCGCCAGCTTGCCGAGAATGAGGATATTCACCGGCTTCGACACACCGGCGCACACGGCGCGCACGGCGTCCATATCGGGAAGACCGGGCGCATAAAGCACATCGGCGCCCGCATCGGCAAAAGCGTTGAGGCGGGCGATCACTTTGTCGAGCTCGCCGACCCCATAAAGGAAAGCCTCGGCGCGCGCGGTCAGCACAAAATCGCGTCCGCTGTTTTTTCCGGCGCCGGCAGCGGCCTCAAGCCGCGCAATGGCGAGCGCGTCGTCTTCGATGACAGGGCTTTGCTTGTCGCCGGTAGAATCCTCAATTGAACCGCCCGCCAGACCCGTCTCACAGGCGCGCGCAATTGTGTCCGCCGCATCTTCCGGCTTGAGCCCAAACCCGTTTTCAAGATCGGCGTTCACCGGAAGTTCCACCGCATCGGCAATTTCGGCGCCATGGGTCAGCGCCTCATCTTTCGTCACGCCATAGTCTTTGCGCCCCAGTGTCATGGCGAAACCGGACGACGTCGTCGCCAGCGCTTTGAAACCCAACCCTTCCATGATGCGCGCGGAACCGGCGTCCCAGGGATTGGGAATGACAAACGGCTCGCCGGGCTTATGCAACTCGCGAAAGGCGGCGGCTTTGGCGTCGATGTTCATGTCTTTCATCCCCTCAGTATGATTTCAGGTCGCCATGCGGCGCCGAGGCGAGCTTCAGGAAAATGCGGTCTTCACGCGTGATAAACCGCTCGGCTTTGGCGAATTCGTAATTCTCTTTGCCCAGCGGATCTGCCGCGAGGCGCTTTTTATACTCTTCATACGCCGCAAGGGACGCCAGCGTATAGACGCCATAGGCAGTTGTGGCCGAGCCTTCATGGGGCGCGAAATAGCCTATGAGGTCGGCGCCGCAGCGCGGAATCGCCTGCCCCCAATTGCGGGCGTAAGTCTCAAAGGCTTCTTTTTTGAACGGATCAATCTCGTATTTGATGAAACAGGTGATCATCGGGCGCTCCTTTTTTGAGCGTGATCAGGAAAAGTGGTGTCCGGTTTTCCGGTTCGATCACGCGACCGCTAAGAATCCAGAACAAGATCGGTACGACCTTGCTCTGGAGCGCCGCGACGCTACTCGCGGCGTAAAACTGCGCCACCCGATTCTTGCGGGACGTCAGCGCTTGATTTTTTGCAGTCAGGCGCGCCGCATTCGCCATAGGCTTCGATGAAGACATCGCTGATCTGCATGCCGGCGGCGGAAAAGATCTCGTCAACCTGCCGCTGGCTAAGACCGATTTCCATGGTGCGCCCGCATGTGCGGCAAGTGATGAACGCTTCCGCCGTCTTGCCCGCTTCGTGGCGCAAAGCGACAAACGCATTCATGCTCGCCACTTTCTTGGCCAATCCATGCCGAATCAAGGCGTTGAGCGCGCGATAAACCGTCATCGGCGCCCGCAGTCCCTGCTGATGAACCCGCTCAAGCAGCGCATAGGCCTTCATTGGCCGCGCATTCGCGCATAACTCACGATAGATAATTCGTTCATTGCGGGTCAGCGTTTTGCCGCCGCCAAGAACGGCAAGCGGACGTGACGCCCGCGGCGTTTCCAGTTCCATGACACCTCTCCAATATGTCTTGCGCGGAACGCGCAATCGTTCAGACAGAATGGGAGCGTGCGGGCGGACCTCTGGACCGGTTGTTGCTGGATGGGTGAGAGACGGCGATTGACGCAAAGGCGACAGGCGTTGCTTCGCTTATGCGTATCGGCGCAATCGAGGGCGGACCTTCCGGCGCGATCTTGACAGCGGCCGCCGCCGAAACCTGGCAGGCGACGCATACGCCGTCATCATCACCATGATCGGCATGCGCATAAAGATGGGTCGCGCCGGCGACCATGAAAAACATGGCGGCCGCCAGAAGAGGAAAAAACAGCGGCCCTGCTTTTCCGCTTCTGATTTTTTTCAACGCTTCAGCCATCACGCCGCTATACTATCACAACCCGGTGATGCTTGAAACGGCGCGCATTATCGCTCGCGCCTAATCCGTCACCGCGTCATGCCAGCTTCTATAGGCGCCGCCGCCAAGAACCTGCGCCTGAATTTGCGCCATGGCGGCGTTCGCCGCATCGGTCGCGGCGGTGTTGGGATGCACCGGCCGGCGCAAGGGCCGCGTCCCGGCGGGCATCGCCATGATCTCCGCAATCGCGCGCGGCACATCATTGGCGTCCGTCGAATACTGGCCATTGAGAATCCCACGGGCCATCTGAACATGGGCGTCATAGGCTTCAAGGCGGTCTTCGTCGGCGCGCTCGAACAGCGCATTGGTGTAGCGCGCGCCATTTTCCCAGATTTTCGTCGGGTACCCCCCTGGCTGGATGATCGTCACCTCAACGCCGAACGGCGCCAGCTCATACGCCATGGTTTCAAACATCGCCTCAACGCCGAATTTGGTCGCGCAATACATGCCAAGACCGGGAATCAGAATCCGCCCGAGTTGTGAGGAGACATTGAACACCTGTCCCTGGCCTTCATCGCGCATCTTCGGCAACACGGCGCGCGCCATGCGCAGATAGCCGAAGAGATTGGTCTCAAAGATCAGGCGCGTCGCCTCCATGTCGGCGAGCTCCACCGGACCGCTGAGGCCAACCCCGGCGTTATTGACGAGGGCGTCCAGCGCGCCGCCAGCGATCTCTTCGGCGCGCGCCACGCCCGAGGCGATGAGATCTTCATCCAGAACGTCGATCTCGACAATGTGGAGCTTGAGGTTCTCGTCCCTGGCGATCTCTGCAAGCGCACGCGCCTCTGCGCGCTCACCGCCGTCAAAGTTACGCATGGAGGCGATCACCGTGGCGCCGAGGCGCGCAAGATGCAGCGCCGTCAGCCGCCCGAAGCCTGAGCTCGTTCCGGTAATCAGGACCGAACGTCCGGAGAGGTCCGGCGCGGCGCCGTCCGCTGCGGCGGGCTGCGCGTTAACGGTCGACGCAGCCGCGGCGGCGAGGACCGTAGCCCCGCCCAGAACGGCGCGACGGGAAGGTTCAAATCGGCGTGAGGACATGGAAATCTCCCTTTAATCTTTGCGTTTTGTGCACCTGCACAGTATTAGACTTGAGGTTGATGTAGTTCGCCGCCCGTCTCGATCCACAGCTTAGTTGAGCCTTATTAGGCAAGCAAACTCATGAGCTTACGGGATAAGGGAAATAACTGCAGGTCTGCGCCGGAAATGCCGACGGATCGTAAGACTTCATACGTTACTCTATATTAGGCATATCATCGTTTCCGCCGCCATCGCGGCCGGAAGTGGAGACAGAAGCGGATGAAATTGCCGGGTTCACTGGCTGTCGGCGCCTTGATCGGCCTCGCCATTGGCGCCGCCGCAACAACCTTCGTCTTGTCGGCGCGCCAGAACGATGGCGCGCCCGGCGCCTCCATGGCTGCTGGCGCGGGCCGCGGCGGCTACGCCCCGGCGGTCAGCATCGTCGTCGCGGAGGTGGCTTCTGTCGGCAAAACCCTTGATGTCATCGGCGAGGGACGCTCGCTGAAAAGCGTCGCGCTCACTTCCGAGGCGACCGGCATCGTCGCCGACATCAACGTTGCGCCGGGCAAGAAAGTCTCCAAGGGCGATGTCCTGTTGCGGCTGGATGATGAAGAACAACGCATCGCGCTTGAACGCGCCAAAGCCCAATATCCCATCGCCAAGCAAAACGCTGAACGCTATGAGGACCTTCTGAATACCGAAGCCGCGTCAGAACTCGAAGCTGAAGCGGCGTTCAACAACTACAAGGCTATTGAAGCCGACTTGCGCGCCGCGGAGTTCGCGGTGCAGCAACGCGCCATTCGCGCGCCCTTTGACGGTGTGATCGGGCTTACCGAAATCGAAGCGGGCGATTATGTGCGCGCCGGCGACATCGTCACGACGCTCGACGACACGTCATCCATTGTCATTGAATTTGCAATTCCCCAGGAAGCCGCCCGCGCCGTTGAAATCGGCCAGAAAGTAACCGCGAAGCTCGCTGCCGGCGCCGACATTCCCCATGACGGCGTCGTCACTGCGATCGACAGCCGGGTGGATCCGGAAAACCGGACGCTGAAAATCGAGGCCACTTTTGAAAATGACGACACCGCGCTTCTGCCGGGGGCCATTTTCGCTGTTTCTACGACAAGCTCGGGAAAACCGGCCGTTTCCGTTCCCGGTCTCGCCATTCAATGGGACCGGTCCGGCCCGTTTGTCTGGCGGCGCGGTCCGGAAGGCGCAGCCGAGTCCGCCTCTGTCGAGATCCTTCAGCGCACGGACGACACCGTGCTTGTCTCCGGCGCCGTCAAACCTGGCGACCTGATTGTCTGGGAGGGCGCAGACCGCGTGCGCGAAGGCATGCCGTTGCCCGGCCTGACGACACAGCATTCACAGCCGTCTAGCGCTGGCGCGGCAAACGCATCCGGGCCCGGCGCCGCCGGCGGGAGTGAATAATCCGGTGAGCACCGAACGCGAGCCTTCCGCAACGAGCACTGGAACGAGCACTGGCGGTTTCATCGGCGTTTTCATCCAGCGGCCCATTCTCGCCGCGGTCATCAGTCTTTTGATCGTCATCGCCGGCCTTGCGGCCATGATGGGCGTCGACGTCCGCGAACTGCCCGATGTCGATCAGCCCGTTGTTTCGATCCGCACCGACTATCGGGGCGCAGCGCCGGAAACCATGGACGCCGAGGTGACATCGGTCATTGAAGGCGCTGTGGCGCAGATCGACGGCGTTCGCATGATTTCCTCTTCTTCGGAATTCGCCGAAAGCCGGGTGACGGCGGAGTTTTCCTCCACGGTCGACATCAATATCGCCGCGACGGACGTGAAAAATGCGATCTCCGGCATTCGCGACGAGCTTCCCGAAGAAATCGAGGAGCCGCAAGTCATCAAGGCGGACCCAGACTCGTCACCGATCATGCGGATTTCGGTTTCCGCGTCCAATCTCGAAGCAGGCGATCTCGGCGATCTCGTCGACGATGTCATTCTGCCGCGGCTTCAGGCGGTCGAAGGCGTCGCCCAGGCTGACGCCTTCGGCGTGCGCAACCGCGTCATCAGGGTGCGGATCATGCCGGTCTCGCTCGCCGCGCGCGGCTTCACTGTCGAGGATGTGTCGCAACTTGTCTCCTCCGCCGCCCAAAGCGCGCCCAGCGGACGCCTTCGCACGGCGTCCCAGCAATTGCTGATCCGCGCAGAATCTCCTTCCAAAACGCCTGAACAGATCGCCGCCCTGCGGCTTGACGACGAAACCCGGCTTTCCGACGTCGCCATCGTCGAATGGGGCCTTGAGGACCTGAACCGCACCGCGCGCGTCAATGGCGCGCCGGGCATCGGCATCGGCATCATCCGTCAGGCGCAATCAAACACCGTCGCCGTGGCCCAGGGCGTCAGAGCCGCCGTCGCCGAACTCAACAACAGCCTGCCGCCGAATGTGCGGGTGGAAGTCATGATTGATGACTCGATTTTCATCAATGAAGCCATCAAGGAGGTGGTGCGCAGCCTCTTCCTCGCCACCGGCGCTGTCGTCCTGGTGATCTTTCTGTTTTTGCGCTCGATCCGCGCGACGATCATTCCCGCTGTGACGATCCCTGTCTCGCTGATGGGCACCGTCGCGGCGATGTGGCTCGCCGGTTTTTCCATCAACATCATCACCCTGCTCGCCCTCGTCATGGCCGCCGGGCTGGTTGTCGACGATTCGATCGTCGTGACGGAAAATATTCAGCGCTGGCGCGGCATGGGCGCCGGCAAGCGCGCCGCCGCCGTCCTCGGCACGAGAGAGATTGTCTTTGCGGTCCTCTCAACGACGGCGACGCTCGCCGCCGTGTTCATTCCCATTTCCTTCCTCCCCGGGCAGGCCGGCAAGCTGTTCTCTGAATTCGGCTTTGTCCTCGCCTTCGCCGTCATTGCCTCATCTTTTGTGGCGCTGACTTTATGTCCGGTTCTGACCGTCAGGCTCGGCCGCGAATTTCGGGCTGAAATGGCCGCCGAAGGCGACGAACTGAAACGCATGCGTGAAAAGCCGGCGGGCCCGCTTGCTGCGCTCTACGGTCCCGCAGTGCGGTTTTGTCTTAATCGTCCGATGATTGCCGTCGTGATTGCGCTGGTTTTCGCCGCCGGCTCCTTCACCGCCTTCACCCTGACGCCGAAGGAACTGACGCCCAACGAAGACCGCGGCCGCGTGTTCATGCGCATTGCGGCCCAGGACGGGGCAAGCTTCGAATATCTCGACCGTAAAATCATGGAAGTGGAAAACCGGCTTCAACCGCTGGTCGAAGGCGGCGACATTGAAGTCATCACGTCGAGCACCAGCACCGACTGGTCCTTCACGCTTTTGCGCTTGCCTGACTGGAGCGAAAGATCGCTGTCGCAACAGGATGTCGAAGGAAAGATTCGCCAGCTTGTCAGCGATATTCCCGGCGTCACCGTCAATCTGCGCAGCGGCAATTCGCTCGGCATCCGCGGCGGCGGCCAGGGCCTTCAATTCGCTGTCGTCGGAGATGATTACGCTGCGGCGGCGGACACAGCCGAAAAGATCGCTGGAGAATTGCAGCAAAGCCCGGTCTTTGCCGACGCGCGGCTTAACTTCCAGACGACGCAGCCCCAGGTCAGCGTCGAAATCGACCGTGAATCCGCCGCCTCGCTCGGGGTGTCCGTCAGCGCCATCATCACCACAATACAGGCGATGGCCGATGAAGTCCGCGCCGCCGAATTGTTTATCGGCGACGACATTATTGAAGTGCTCGTCTCATCCGGCGGTGAGGCGGTGAACGACCCGACCGACCTCGCCAATCTTTATGTTCGCACCTCGGCCGGCGGGTTTGTGCCGCTTTCATCAGTGGCCAGCATCCACGAAATGGCGGTCGCTGCAGATTTGCGACGCGAACAGCGCCGCCGCGCCATTCCGGTCACGGCGCCGCTGGCTGACGGCGCACGCCTCGGCGATGCTGTTCAGGCGTTGCGCCAGATTGCGCCCGATCTTCTCGACGGCGCTCAGTCCGTCACCCTTCTCGGAGAGGCGCGCATCCTTGAAGAATCCAATAAGGCGACGTTCCTGGTCTTCGGTTTTGCGGCCATCATTGTCTTTCTTGTGCTTGCAGCGCAATTTGAAAGCTTCGTCAGCTCTCTGATTATTATGGTGACGGTGCCGTTCGGCCTTGCCGCCGCGATCTACGCCATTTTGCTGACGGGCGGCTCCATCAACTATTTCAGTCAAATCGGTCTTGTTCTGCTCATCGGCATCATGGCCAAGAACGGCATTCTCATTGTGGAATTCGCCAACCAGCTGCGCGATCGCGGGGAAAGCATTCGCGACGCTATCGAACACGCCGCGATGACGCGTCTCAGACCTGTCCTGATGACCGCCATGTCGACCTTGCTCGCGAGCCTGCCGCTGATCTTCGGATCCGGCGCCGGATCGGAAGCGCGCGCAGCCCTTGGTTGGGTAATTTTTGGCGGCCTTGGCTTCGCCACCATCTTTACGCTGTTCCTGACGCCGGTTTCATTCCTGCTCTTTGCACGGCTTTCCAAACCGCGCGCGGCGGAAGGCGCAAAAGTGGAAGAGGAGCTCGTGAAGGCCTCGGCCCTGCGCTAGTCTTCCTTGCCAGCGTCTATTTCTGTTTTCAGCCAACTTTTACGGAACGCCTTTTGCGCATCGGTGATCTCTATCTCCGCCTCTTCATAGGGCGTGATTTTGAGTGTCTTGTCTGCGGCGAAAATGGTTTTCGCGGTGAACTCTTCGCCGCGGCTGGTGAAACGGATGACGGCCTCTTCACCCGGATTGTGACGCTTCATCGCTTTTTCGTAATCAGCTTTGCTGTCAATCGTGAACCGGCCAACGCTTAAAATTTCATCGCCGCGGTCAAGTCCAGCCTTATAGAGCGGTGTTCCCGTCAATGTGTTCGATGCAATGAGAAGGGCGTCGCCCTTTTCTTCAAACGCAACCCTGCCAAGGCTGGCCTTTTCCGGATCGTCGGCTTCGAGTTTTAATCCCGCCGCCGCCAATAGCGGCGCAAAATCCGGCAAATCCCCATCTTCAATATAAGAGGCGAAAAACGCCGCTGCGAAGCCAGCGTCACCTGTCACATCGGTAAGGCCCTTGCGCAAATCGTCATGGGTGTAGGGCTTTTCCGTGACGCCGTGAAGCTTCCAGAGATGGCGCATATAATCATCGAGGCTCACATCCTCGAACTGCGTGCGCAAGGTAAGGTCGAGCGCCAGCGCAATCACTTCCCCATACGGATAATAGGAGACGAACATATTGGCGCGATTATCGGGATCAATAGCGCGCGCCGCATCGACAAAGGCGGCTTCAAGCGACATCGATTGCGGCGAGCCCACTTCGCGCCCAGGCGCATTGATGATGAATGTTAGCGTTTTGGCGAGATCATCCAGATAGTCATCGACAGGCGTCACACCGCTGCGCGCCCGCGCAATATCGCCGTAATAATTGGTGAACCCTTCAGCGAACCACAGGCTTGGCGTCGGATTGGCGCGGGAGAAATCAAACGGCTCCAGTTCCGCCGGGCGCATGCGCTCCACATTCCAGACATGAAAGAACTCATGAGAGAGCGTGCTGATCTGGGCGAAATCCGCTTCGTAAAGCCCGCTCGTGCTGGTGATGATGGTGGAGTTGCGATGCTCCATGCCGTCGCCGGCGACATGGGGCAGGTAATCGGCGATAAAGGTGTAGACGCCATGATCGAACTTCGGCGCCGCGCCGAAAACAGCGACCTGTTCGGCGACGATTTTCTGCGCTTTCGCGGCGTAACGATCCATGTCCTCGTCGTTTCCGTCATGGTGAACCGCAAGCCGGATCGTCTGGCCGTCACTAAGCTTCCATGAGCGCAAATCAAAAGCGCTAAGCTCGGTCGGCGAGTCCATGAGATATTGAAGATTGGGCGCAGTGAAGCGTAAACGCCCGCCCGCCGGCTGCAATTGAGTCGCCGCTTTCCAGCGCCTGTCCGCCACTGCGAAAGAAATTTCTATGGCGCGATCTTCCAGACCTTCGGCCCAGACGAATGTGGCGGGCATGTTGAGATGCGCGTGGGTACGATCAATCTGGCTATAAGTGCCGTCGGCACGATCAGCGTAGAGCGTATAGGAAACGGTGACGGCGCCGTCATGCCCCTCGACCCGCCAGCTATAAGGATCGCGCTGTTCAACCTTGAGCGCATGGCCCCCGCCGTCCACAGCGCTGACCTCATAAACATTCTTGGCGAACTCATGCAGCGCATAGCGCCCGGGAGAGGCGCGCGACATGCGAAACACAAACGGCCCTTCAGCGAGATCGCGAAAGCTCGCGGTGATCCGCGCTTCATGATGGGCGGCGTTCTCAAATGACGCATCATAGACGACGGGTGCATTCTCGGCGGCGGCTGGCGAGATTACGGTGAGTGTAACTGCGGCGAGACCGCTGGCGAGCGCTGCAAATTGGTTCTTCATGGAGCTCCCTTTTTCTGCATCGTGACTGCAAACCGCGCGCCGGGCAATGGTCCCAAAGCAATGGTCCAAGGGCAATGGTCCAAGGGCGACAGCCTCAGGGCGATTGCAGGACTGCGGAACTTGCTGATAAGAGAGCGCGTTTTCAAAAAGGCTCTCATGCGCATCATCGGCGGACAATTCAGCGGCAGAAAAATCATCGCCCCCAAAGGCGTGGTCGCGCGCCCAACGGCGGAGCGCGCACGCGAGGCATTGTTCAACATCCTCGCCTCACGGGGCGATGTCGACTTCGAGGGCGCCCGCGTGATCGATCTGTTCGCAGGCTCGGGCGCGCTCGGCTTTGAGGCGATGTCCCGCGGCGCCGAATGGTGCCTGTTTGTGGAGACGGACGCCGGCGCCCGCGGCGCGATCCGGGACAATATCGAGGCGCTCGGCCTGTTCGGAACAACCCGCATTCACCGCCGCTCCGCAGCCGATCTCGGTCCCAAGCCCGCCGGCGTCGGCCCGCCCTTCACGCTTGCTTTTCTCGACCCGCCCTATGGCAAGGACCTCTGCGCGCCAGCAATGAAGATCCTGCATGAAGGCGGCTGGCTGAAACCCGGCGCCGTTCTTGTCGCCGAACAGGGCGCCGATGAAGCGCCTGTCGCTGTCGATGCGTTCACCGAAGACGACCGGCGTATTTATGGCGCCGCGCAGATCGGGATCTATCTCTACAACGCTTAGCTTTCGAAGGGCTTGTTAACCAAGCCTTTGACGGGGTTAAGCGTGTCTTAACCGCTCCTCCATAAACTGTCCAAAGCATGTGAGAGGGGAGCCCCCATGTTCACAATCTTTGATGTGTTTTCGCTGGCGCTGTTGCTCGCCTCCATGGGGCTGTTCGTCAAACGCTATATGACGCAGGACCCGCCGGTCTATCCCTACCTGATCATCGCCTCGACCTGCCTTGTCGCCAACTGGCTGGGCGAAACGGGCGGCGGCGTTTACGCCCTGACCCTTCTTGTCGCGGCGTCTTTTTCGTTTCTCGGCTGCCTTCTTTATCCGAGCTGGCGCACGATGAATGGACCCGAGGGCCAAAAAACGGCTGGCGGCGACGACGCCCAATAACACAGCCCTCGATCAACACCCCTTGCAGGCGGCGATCCGCACGCCTATTTTTGCCAGTGCTGCCCGGCCCGTCAGGATGACATTCCCCGGGGCCTTATCCATTCGATCGGGAGCTGTCTCTGGTTAGGGCCGTGGCCCTTCTCACGCGGCGCCCACCTGTACCTTAGGGTCCAGGGCGAACAAAAAATCCAACGGCCAGGGCGGCGCTTATTTCTCGCAGGAGAGCGGCGGCAGCAAATGCCGCTCAATCAGATCGATCGTTTCATCATGCATGCCGCGCGTATTGTATCGGGTGCGCGTCACCACAATCGCGGCGTCGAGGTCTTTGAACATCACGACCGCATTGCCGCCATTTCCAGCCATATACCAGCCTGAAAAGGCGCCGCAGGCGGTTTCATAATCGCGCCGCCAGAAGAGATAGCCGTAATCCTGACGCTCATTCGCCTGACGCTGAATGCTGAGCGCGTCACGAATAAAGGCGGCGGGAACGATCTCTTCTCCTTCCCATCGTCCTTCATCAAGGATGAGACGCGCCAGCTTTCCAAGATCGCGCGCCGTCAGCTCCAGCCCGCCGCCGGTCATGGCCTCGCCCGCTTCGGAGTAAAACCACGCCTGTCTGGAAATTCCGAGCGGCTGCAACACGCGCCGTTCAATATAGGCGTCGGCTTTTTCGCCGCTCGCCTGCTCAATCACCTTCCCCAGCAGCACCACGCCCGCCGTGCAATAGCGCCACTGGCCTGTCGCTGACGCATCCGTGGGAAGACCGAAAATCCAGTCACCCCAATTCTCAAGCGGATACATGTTTTCTTCATTGCCGGGACTTTCCGGATCGCTGTCATTGCAGACGAAAGCCGACGACATGGACAACAGATCGGCGATCGTGATCGCTTCTTTCGCGCCGCCGTCGCGCATGGGATGGCCTTCCGGAAAATAGGAAGACGCCCTGTCGTCGACACTGCCGATCAGCCCGTCGCCGATGGCGGCGCCGATCGCCAGCGCCGTCACCGATTTCGTCGCCGATCGCGTATTGTTGAGCGTCTCCGGGCCGCCTTCATTGAAATAGTCTTCATAAGATATGGCGCCGCCGCGAAGGACGAGAACGCTGGTGGTCTCGGGGTAGTCGCCTGTCCTGATCGCGTCGCCGGCCCCAACAAATCTGGAAGACACGTCCCGCGCCGCTGGCGCGCCTCCACAGGCGGCGAGAAAGAGAACGAAAAAGACGAAATATCGCACAGGGTGGAAACTCCTTGAAAGATAGCGTCAGAATAGCAGACAGACACTCTTTTTTTCGGATATAATTCGGAAAGTAGTCAGAATTCCGGACCGTTTTGGGGGATGCACGCGATTTATGGGAAAACTCGACGGGGCGAATGTCAAAATCCTCTCCCTGATGCAGGACAACGCCGCGCTGACAGCCGATGAGATCGCTGAAGAGGTGGGCCTTTCCGCCTCCGCCGTGCAAAAACGCCTGCGCCAGATGCGCGCCGACGGCGTCATTGAGCGTGAGGTGGCGATGGTCGCCCCCAATGTGTTGGGCGGCGTCTCCCTTTTCCTGGTCAATGTTCAGCTCATCCACACCAAGCACAACACGATCGGCGCTTTTCGGGACCTGGTCAGCGGAACCGAGGAAGTCGTACAATGTTTCCACATTACAGGCGCATTTGATTTCTGCCTTTTGGTGGCGGCGAAGGACACGCACGCTTATGAGGCCTTTTCAAACCGCATGTTCACCGAAGACAATTACGTCGCCCGGTTTGAAACCAGTGTTGTCTTGCGATCGGTGAAATATGGTTTCGCCTTGCCGCTCGAACAATTGCTGGCGAGACGTTAGGAGGATTTCATGCTGCCGCCCATCGCCTCTTTCTTCGATCCCAAAAATGTCCTGCGCGAACGCATGAAAGGCGAACGCAAGGCTGCGGCGAAAGCCCGGCCCGACGCGGGCGTTCACGCCGCCGCGCATTTCATGAACGCCATCCCGCGCAAAGAGGGCGCCGTTGTGTCGCTCTACTTTCCCATGCGCCATGAACTCGACACCGAGCCGCTGGTCGCCGCGCTGATCGAGGACGGCGTTACGGTGGCGCTGCCTGTCGTTGCGCGCAAAAAATCACCGCTCGTCTTTCGCGCCTACACGCCCGGCGACGCTCTTGTCGCGGGCTCTTATGGCGAACAGATCCCCGCTGAAACGGCGCCGGAGGCGACCCCGGACATTCTCGTGATCCCCCTCCTCGCCTTCACCCGGGATGGCGGGCGGCTGGGCTATGGCGGCGGCTATTATGACCGGACGCTTGAAAAACTGCGCAAAACCGGCGCGCCCGTCGCCGTCGGCTACGCCTATGGAGCCCAGGAAGTTGACGCGCTCCCCCTCTCGCCCCTAGACCAGCCGCTAGACTGGATTGTCACCGAACGCGGAGCGGTGAAATGTTAGGACCAGTGCGGAGCGTATTTTGCGGATTGCGATATTCGGTGACGTCGTGGGGAGAAGCGGGCGCAATGGCCTGCTCGACCGCCTGCCCGGTTTAAAGAAAAAACTCGCGCTCGATTTCATCATCGTCAATGTGGAGAACGCGGCAGGCGGCTTCGGCGTCACCGCCGACATCGCGGAAGCGTTTCTCGAGGCTGGCGCGGATGCGCTGACCACCGGCAATCACGCCTATGACCAGCGCGACGAGATCGACATTTTCGACCGCGAAGACCGGCTCTTGCGCCCGGTGAACTTCGCGCCCTCAAATCCCGGACGGGGCAGCGGCGTCTTCGAGGCAGGAAACGGCGCCAGCGTTCTTGTCGTTCATGCGCAGGGCCAGATCGGCATGCATCCCTGCGACGACCCTTTCGCAGCGGTCGATCGTGAGCTTGCGGGCGCCGTTCTCGGCAAGGATGTCGACGCCGTCATTGTCGACTTCCATGCCGAAGCCACATCAGAAAAAATGGCCATGGGGCATTTTCTCGACGGCCGCGCCAGCCTTGTCGTCGGCACGCACACTCATGTTCCGACCGCAGACGATCAAATCCTCAAACGCGGCACAGGCTACATCACCGATCTTGGCATGTGCGGCGACTATGACAGCGTCATCGGCATGGAGAAGTCGGAGCCGCTGCGCCGCTTCACCACCAAGATGAATGGCGGGCGCTTCAGCCCGGCCAATGGCGAGGCGACCTTGTGCGGCGTGATGATCGAAACCGATCCGAAGACAGGTCTCGCCGAAACCATTCATCCGATCCGCGTTGACGGGCGCCTGCGCCGCACCCTGCCGGCGTAAGGGCCCGATGACGTTCAGCTCGATTCCGTTTCTCTTTTATTTTCTGCCGATTTTTCTTGTTCTCTATGCGGTGAGCCCCGGAAAAAATATCGCGCTGCTTTGCGCCAGTCTTGTTTTTTACGCCTGGGGCGAGCCGGCTCATATTCTGTTTCTCCTCCTCTCGCTTGTCGTCAATCACATTCTCGCCCGGGCGATCGCGCGAAAAAAAGACAACAGGCTTCTGTTTCTCGGCATTTCACTCAATCTCGCCGGGCTCGGCTGGTTCAAATATGCGGGGCTCATTGCTGAAACGGCAGAAGGGTTTTTTGGCGGCGCGGACCTATTTGCGCAGCCTCATCTTCCTCTCGGCATCTCTTTTTACACATTTCAAGCCATCAGCCTGTTGATCGATGTCCGCCGCAAGGACGCCGAGGCGCCGGAAAATTTCATCGAAACCGCGCTTTACATCTCCATGTTTCCGCAGCTCATCGCCGGCCCGATCGTCCGGTACAAGGAAATCGAAGAACAACTGCGCGGACGCACCCACAGCGCTGACAAGTTTGCATCAGGCGCACGCCTGTTCATTCTTGGCCTTGCGCAGAAAACGTTGCTCGCTAACAATGTCGCCGGCATCGCGGACGCCGCCTTTGACGCCCCGGCGGAGGCGGCCTTGACCATCGGCGCCGCCTGGGTCGGGCTCGCCGCCTATTCATTCCAGATCTTTTTCGACTTTGCAGGTTATTCCAACATGGCTGTCGGCATGGGCCGTATGTTCGGCTTCGAACTGCCGCGCAATTTCAATTTCCCTTATGTCGCGCAGTCGGTGACCGAATTCTGGCGGCGCTGGCACATGACCCTGTCGCGCTGGTTCCGGGATTATCTTTACATTCCCCTTGGCGGCAATCGTGACGGCGCCGCCAAAACCTACCGTAATTTGTGGATCGTATTTTTGTTGTGCGGCCTGTGGCACGGCGCTGCGTGGACATTCGTCTTCTGGGGCGCATGGCATGGCGCTTTCCTCGTCATGGAACGAGCCTTTCTCGGCCGCTGGCTAACCGCAGCCCCCCGTATCTTGCGTCATCTCTATCTGCCGCTTGTCGTCGCGCTCGGCTGGGTTCCGTTCCGGGCGGAAAGCTTTGCGGGCGCGGGCGCTTATTATGCGGCGCTCTTTGGCAAGGACGCCGGCGAGTACCCGACAGCGCTCGCCGACATCGCGCCTGAAGGCTTTGGCTACATTTTCGCCTTATGCGCTGTCACAGCGTTCTGGCCGCTGATCCGCGAAGCCTTAACAGCGCTGCCCAAGCCGACTTTGCCGGCGCGAGTCGTTTCCGGGCGCAGCGCCTTCCTGCTCAGTCAGGCGCAGCTTGTGATCCTGTTCGTCCTGTGCGCCGCCATGCTGGCCGGCGGCGCCTATAACCCCTTTATCTATTTCCGGTTCTGACCCGCCTATGAGACGTTTTACATATAACCGGATCGCCGCTGCGCTGTTTCTCGCGCTGCTCTCCACCCCGCTTTGCGTTCAACTGTTTTCAGGCGGCGCCAGCATCAGCATGGCGGAACGGCGCGCCCTGGCGCCGTTTCCCTCGCTTAACGAATTCTACGCAGCGCCGCTTTCCTATCCGGACAAACTCTCGCGCTGGATGGAAGACCATCTGGGTCTGCGCGGCGCCCTGACCAAACTCTATTCGAAGCTACGGGATGAGCTACATCTCGAAGACAGACGTTTTGCGGTGCGGGGCGATGACGGCTGGCTCTTTCTCGCACTCGATCAGGCTCTCCTCTCGCATCAGGGACTTAATCCGTTTGCGCCGGGCGAAGCGGAAACCTGGTTCGAAAATGCAAAGCGCATGAAAGACGCGTCTTGCGGCAAACCCTTCACGATCCTCATCGCACCGGATAAACATACGGTCTATTCTGAGAAACTCTCGCGCTATCCGCGCCGAAGCGGACGCGCCACGCGGCTTGAAACCCTCGCTGCGCTGGCGCCGGAATTCGGAATTGCAGTTTCGGCGCCGGTAGAGGCGTTGAGAGACGCCAAGCGAAACACACAAGTCTATTATCGCACGAACAGTCACTGGACGTTCCGCGGCGCCTATGAAGGCTATCGCGCAATCGCCGCCAGCCTGAAGCAGCAGGGGCTGAGCATTGAAACGGTTGACCCTTCCCGGCTTGAGCCAAATGGCGAGCATGAGGCGCCTCAGGATATTTATGGATTGCTGGGCGTTGAAAATCCGCCGCCCGAAATGACGCCCAACTGGCGTATCAAAAACGCCGCAGATGTGATCCGCGAAGATCGTCTTGAGGCCTATGACTGGCGAAGTTTTGAAGCAAAACGATGGACATCCTCAAAGGAAGGCGCCCCCCGCCTGATTGTTTTTGGCGATTCCTTTTTCAACGCCTTGCGGCCGTTTCTGACAGAGTCTTTTTCAAGCGTTGCTTTCGTTCATCACCGCATGGGCGAACCGCCCTTCAGCGCGCTTCAATCCTGTGACTATGACGCCGTTGTCTTTGAAATCGTGGAGCGTCAACTGAGCTATCCGCTGGTCTTTGCTCCTTAAGCGGTCCCCGCAAAGATGACATTCCAGAAGACGAGCGTCAGCGTAAGACCGGCCAGCGCGATCACGAAGGCGGTGTGATGGAGTTTTCTGAAAACGCCCCACCCAGAAGCGCGCCATGCTGGCCAAAGGCTTACGAGACCAACCAGCGCAACGGCGAAGACGACCAGCCCGGCCAGCCGTAGCGACACCACTGACGCAGGCGGATAGGCCTGCAGTCCCGCCGCGCCGAGATTCGACAAATCCGCCAGCACCCAGAGCATCGCCCCCACAAAGACAAAGGTCACGACAGCCGCCGCCATGGCGCCAACGCCGATCAGGCCGCCGGCGCCCGTCTGCGCAACATCGCGCCCCTGCCGGCGCCAGGCGCCGATCAAGGTCGTGGCAGCAAAGAAGAGCGCGATCCCGAGCGTAAGGCTGAGATAATCCGGGTTTGAAGCCACCGTCTCCCGGTCATAGGAATGAACGCCGGACCCGTCGGTGAAATGCGTGACTCGTCCTTTTTCATCGCGGCCGAAGATGATGCGCGCGCCTTTGCGGTTCTCGAATGTATCGGCCGCGCCGGGCAGCGGCGCGAAATGTTGGGACTTGCCGCCTTCCGTCACGGTCAGGCCGCCGTCTTCCGTTGCGGCGACTGACGCTCTGGCGCTTGATGCAAACAACTTTTCAAACAGCGAGAACGACCGGCGATTGTTGAGATAATTTCCGGCGAACGCCGCAGCGCGCTCCTTGAAGTTCGGATCGTCATGCGCAGGCGTCAAGGGCCGGTCCAGCAGGTGATCGATCACCAGCGGTCCGAGATCGGAAACAAGGTTGCGGTCATTGGTCGTGCTTTGCGACACGAAGACGCCAAGCTCGAGTTCCGGGACCAGCGTCATATAGGTGTAGTAGGCCGTGGTGGCGCCGCCATGGCCGAAGGTTTCAACGCCGCGATAGACATTCGTCATGAAACCATGGGCTAGATCGGCGCCGGCAACGCGATCGTCAAAGGCGCGCGTCCACATCAATTCATGGGTGTCGGCGCGCATCAGGCGCACGCCGTCATCCTCACCGCCGCCGAGATGAAACAGCATCCAGTGCGCCATGTCGTCCGCCGTTGAAGCGATCGCGCCCGCCGGGGCGAACGGCCCGATCTGCATCAATTCCGCCGGCTCAAAGGCGCCCGCTTTTACGTCATAGCCTGTCGCAAGCGACGCGCGTTCGGCTTCGCTCATCTGCGCTGGCGCAGCGATGGTCGTGTGCGTCATGGCGAGGGGCTTCAGAATTTCCGTTTCCAGAAACTCGCGGAAAGAAAGACCCGAAACATCCTCGACGATTTTTGCGGCCAGCGCCGAACCCCAGTTCGAATAGGAAGTGCGGGCGCCCGGCGCATAAACCCGCTTCGGCATCGTTTCCTTCAGCGCATCCGTCAGCGTGACATCACCATCATCGGGATAGGTAAAAACGGCGAGCGTATCTTCGAACCCGGCCCGGTGAGCCATGAGATCGTTCATGGTGACCGGCGCATCGAAAGCGTCCGGCAACTGCATGTCCTTCAAATAGACATTCACATCCGCATCGAGGTCGATGAGCCCGCGCTCCTGAAGCATCATCACCGCGGTCCAGGTGAATGTCTTCGACACCGACCCGATGCGGAACATCGTGTCCTGCCCGCTGGCTGGCGTGCGCGCATCCACGTCATTTTCGCCATAGGCTTTTGCAAAAACGATCTTGCCGTTTCTGACGACACTCACCGTGACGGCGGGGGCGTCATGTTCGCGCATATGAGCGGCGATGACGCCATCCACATAGCCTTCAAGCACCGCCTCTTCCCGCGTCGGCTCAAAGGCGGGCAGCGCCACCTCATCCACCGGGGTCGATGGCGCGGCGTCGGGCGGCGGCGGCATTTGCGCCCAAGCCTGCGCTCCGGGCGTCGCAGCGAGCATCAGCAAAAAAGCGAGGAAAAGGCGCATCGTCTGTCTCCTTGATCGGGGCAACCTAACAGACCCCGAAGAACAGACAATGCGCCTTGCAAGGCCCTATCAGGCCCTGTTGTCGAGCTGCGCGCGCACTGATTGCCGCCCCAGAAGCGTCGCCCGGTAAGGCCCGCCCTTGGAAGAGGCGATCAGCCGCCGTCGTTTCAACCGTTTGAAGACTGGGAGCGTGCAATCCTCAAGCGTCCACCCCTCACGGGTGGCGCAATTGACGGCGATGATTTTGCCGGCGTCGTCTTTTTCAACCAAAATCGCGCCGCCGCGCGCGAGCGCATGGAGCGTTCTCTGCTCCGCTTTCGAAATATTCATGGAAAGCTCGTCTGAAGAATAAGCTAAACCGGGCGCACGAACGGACGCCGCCACATGGCGGGTCGCCGTTTCTTTTGCGCCGCATGAATGCGGTTTAGCGGATGACAAGCTCTGACATAGTTCCTCTGAAGGTCTTCATTTATGCGCAGACCTGCGCCGGCGCAAGAGCGCAGGCGCCTGTTTCGCCGCGTTGCAAGCACGTCCCGCCGCTCCTAGGTTGAATAAAATCGAGAGGAGAGCCCATCATGAGCGAAAAGCCCCGCGGACCGCTTTCGGGCGTGCGCATCCTTGATCTGACGCGCGTGCTCGCCGGGCCCTATTGCACCACGCTTTTGTGGGAGCTCGGCGCCGACGTTCTGAAAATTGAAATGCCGGGCCATGGCGACGACACCCGCGCCTTCCCGCCCTTCCAGAATGGCGAAAGCGTTTATTTCGCCAGCATCAATCGCGGCAAGCGGTCGCTGGCGCTCAACCTCAAAGACGAAGAAGATCGGAAAACTTTCGACGCCTTGCTCGAACGCTCTGACGTTCTGGTGGAGAATTTCCGCCCCGGCACCATGGAGCGCCTCGGCTATGGCTATGAGGCGGTGAAGAAAAAATTTCCTGATGTCATTTACGCGGCGATTTCAGGCTTCGGCGACACCGGCCCTTATCGCGACCTGCCCGCCTATGATTTGATCGTGCAATCCCTGGGCGGGATGATTTCCATCAATGGCGAGGAAGGATCCGGCGGCGTGCGCCTCGGCATTTCCCTCGCCGATCTTGCGGCGGGAACCTTCGCCGCGCTCGCCATCTCCTCGGCGCTTTATGAACGCCGCGCCTCGGGACAGGGACGCCATATCGACATTGCGATGCTCGATGTGCAAACGATGCTGCTGGAAAGCGCGCTGGTGCGCCAGTTCGCCACCGGCGAGTCGCAAAAGCCCACAGGCTCGCGCCATCCCGTGATTACGCCGTTTGACGTCTTTCAGGCGAAGGACGGTCCCATCGCGGTCGCCTGCGCCAATGATCATCTCTTCAATGAATTGTGCGACGCGCTCGGCGCGCCGGCGCTGAAAGACGACCCGCATTACAGCACCCTGTTTGCACGCTACGCCAATCAGCCGGCGCTGAAGATCGAGCTTGAAAAAATACTCGCGGCCGACACGGTTTCGGGCTGGGTCGACAAGCTGCGTCCGCTCGGCATTCCGGTGGCGCCGATCCACACCATGGCCGACGTCGTCGACGATCCGCAGTTAAAAGCGCGCAACATGTTCGTGGAAGTGGACGATCCGGAAATGGGCAAGCTCAAAATGGCCGGCAGTGCATTCAAAATATCCGGCTACGAACAATCGCCGACGCGCCCGCCGGCGCCCAATCTCGACGAAGCCCGCGCCGATGTCATGAAAGAACTGTCGCGCCCTCATGAAGAACAAAGAGAACGCGTGAAACAGGCGCCGAAAGAACAGCTTTGGTAGGCAAAAACCCGTCCGGCTTCGCTTCAGGCATGCGTTGCGCCGAGAAAGTCACGCAGCATAGTCTCATGAACAAGGCGCTGCTGCGTCCTACCGGCGTCATGGACGTCACCTTCATCGTAGGACTTCAGATAGTCCAGAAATCGCTCTATCGCTTCGGTGGGATCGCCATAGCGGCGCGCCATGATCAACTGATCCTGCGTTTGCGCGACAAGATCGATCTGCTGATGAGGGTCATACACACCGCCAACCACCTCTGCGAGATGCGACCGGAATTCCGCGCCGCGCGCCGACAGCATTAAAAGATTCTGATCGAACGGATGGCCGGCGCCGCGCAACTCGTCCACAAGCTGGTCGATCTCGACGGGCGTTATGTTCTGCAGATCGTAATTCGCCATGACCGCAGCAATGGGATCGCGTTCCCCCTCCACCTCCGCAAGAAAGTCTGCGCCGTTTAGGTTTTCAGCACTTTGTTTTCCCTGCAGCGCGGCCACGCCCGCATAGGATGAGACATTCGTGATATGCATTGAGCCCCCGACGACCATGGTTGATTTTCCTTCACCATAAGCCGGGAGTTTTTAATAAACCGTCTAGACGGGAAAATCAGCGAACGTAACTCGCGCCGTTGATGTCGAAGGTCGCGCCCGTCGCCGACGGGCACGTGCCCGACGCGCAGAAGACAATCATCTCGGCGACTTCTTCGGGGCTCGCGACGCGGCCGAGGGGAATGTCCTTGATGGCGTTTTTGCGGTTCTCGATATCCTGCGGCGCCATGCGTGTTTCGACCCAGCCGGGCGCGATGGCGTAGAAAAGCATATTTTCGCCTGACAGCGCGCGGGCGAAAGTCTTGGTCATGGCGAGCACTGCGCCTTTGGACGCCGCATAGGCGGCGTGGTCCGGCCCGTCGCCGCGATGGCCCGCCCGGCTCGCCACATTGACGATTACGCCGCCGCCCTGGCTTCTGAAATGTGCGACGGCGGCGCGGCAGATATCCGCCGGCGCCTGAACATTCACGGCCATTGTCTGCGCCCAGCCCGCGGCCCAGTCTTCATCGCTCGCCTCGAGGGCGGACGGAATATAGACCCCGGCGTTATTGACGATGGCGTCGAGCCGGCCCGCCGCCTTCACAGCCGCGGCCATCACCCGGCCTCCGGCTCCCGGGAGCGATAAATCCTCAAAAACCAGCTCACCGCCGGCGGCGCCCGCCGCCTGCTCCGCCGCATCGCTTGGGGCCGAGGCGTGGAGCAGGACGCGGGCGCCCGCCTGGTGCGCCGCCTTTGCCGTCGCCGCGCCGATGCCCCGGGAGGCCCCTGTCACCAGCACCGTCTTGCCCGCCAAATCGCTCATTACCCTCTCCGCTCTTGAATTTTCGCCCACCCGCGCCATAAGAGGCGGAAAATCAACGCCAATTCAAGTATCATGAGGACCCCATGGCCGGGCATAGCAAATGGGCGAACATTCAGCACCGCAAAGGGCGCCAGGACGCCAAGCGCTCCAAAATGTTCTCCAAACTGTCGAAAGAAATCACTGTCGCTGCAAAAATGGGCGCCGCCGATCCGGATTTTAACCCGCGTCTGCGCCTCGCCATTCAGGCGGCGAAAGCCCAGTCCATGCCTAAGGACAATATCGACCGGGCGATCAAAAAATCGACAGCGGACGAATCCAATTTCGAGGAAATCCGGTACGAAGGCTTCGGCCCTGCCGGCGTCGGCCTCATCGTCGAAGCGCTGACCGACAACCGCAACCGCGCAGCGAGCGACATTCGCGCGATCTTTTCGAAAAATGGCGGCAATATGGGCGAGACGGGCTCCGTCTCCTTCATGTTCGATCTTGTCGGCTATATCGAATATCCGGCCGACAAAGCATCCGAAGACGAAATGCTGGAGGCCGCCATCGAGGCTGGCGCAGAGGATGTTCAGTCATCTGAAGAAACCCACGAAATCTATTGCGCTTTCGACCAGCTCGCCGAAGTCAGCTCGGCGCTGGAAAAGACCTTCGGCGAAGCGACATCCGCAAAACCCTTCTGGAAGCCGCAGAACACCATCGATGTGGATGGCGACAAGGCCGCGACGCTGATGAAGCTGATCGACGCGCTGGAAGACAATGACGATGTCCAGAATGTCTACGCCAATTTCGAGATTTCCGACGAGGAGATGGAAAAGCTCGCTGGCTGATCCGGCGCCCGTCGCCCGACATTCAGCTTGCGACAGAACGCCTTTCATTTGCGGCAGACAGATATGGCGCAGCCGTCGCTGCATGTGCGACGCCCGTGATATCTTTCGCTAAACGCAATGTTTCCCTTGATCATCGCGTAAGGGTTTGGTGATAAGACCCTGGAACGCTGCGTCGCGTAATTGCGCCGTTTACGCATCAACGGCGAATGAGGGGTGGGATGCGCCGACAGGGAATATCGCCGTTATGGCAGGGCCTTGCCGCCTTTGCAGCGCTATGGGCCGGTGCCGCGCCCGTTGCGGCGGCGCAAGAGAACGCCTCCCGCCGGTCCTCGACACGCGATTTCGCCAGTTTCATCCCCTGCACCGAAGCCGTGCGCATCAACCGCGAAGACGCGCCCATCATTGACGGCGACCTGTCCGATCCGGTCTGGCGGCGGGCCTTGCCGATCGAGGAATTTTATCAGGTCGACCCGGTGGAAGGCGCCGCGCCCAGCGAACCGACCAAAGCCTATATCCTCTTTGACGAGCGTAATCTCTATATCGGGATTTATAATTACGACAGCGAGCCGGAACTCATCCGTCATTCGCAGATGCAGCGCGATTTCATCCTGCGCGACGATGACGCCGTGCGCGTTTATCTCGACACATTCGGCTCCTTTCGCGACGCTTACTTTTTTGGCGTCAACGCCAATGGCGCGCGCGCCGACGCGCTGATCGAAAACAACAACAACTATCAAAATCAGTGGAACACGATCTGGCGGGCCAAATCCCGCCTCGTTGACGACGGCTGGGTCACGGAAATCGTCATTCCC
Organism: Hyphococcus sp.; assembly: GCF_041986965.1. Classification (GTDB taxonomy): domain Bacteria; phylum Pseudomonadota; class Alphaproteobacteria; order Caulobacterales; family Parvularculaceae; genus Hyphococcus. The sequence continues at coordinate 343,501 of NZ_JBHIXB010000001.1, forward strand.
TTTCAGTCAATTTCCTTCGACCCGGCGCTCGAAGAATGGAACATGCAGATCGTCCGCAACATCCGGCGCAAGAACGAAGAGATCCGCTGGTCGAATATCGACCGCAGCCGGGGCCGCATCGACATGACCAATCCCGGGCGCCTCGCCGGCGTGCGGGACGTGGAAAGCGGCGTCGGGCTTGAGGTGCAGGCCTATGTCACGGGCTCGGCCGCCTATGACTGGGAAACCGCTGACACCGATTACGACCTCAACCCCAGCGGCAACGCCTTTTACAAGATCACACCGTCGCTGACCGGCTCGCTGACTGTGAACACCGATTTCTCTGACACCGGTCTCGATGCGCGCCAGGTGAATACGGGCCGGTTTTCGCTGTTCTTTCCCGAAACCCGCGATTTCTTTTTGCAGGACGCGCAGGTTTTCGAGTTCGGGGGGCGCGCTTTTCAGGACCAGGTGAACGGCCTTCCTTTCTTTTCCCGCAATATCGGCATCGTCAACGGCGCGCCGGTCGACCTTGTCGCCGGCGCAAAACTTTCCGGCAAGCTCGGTCCCGCCAATGTGGGCGTCATTTCGGTCCGCACCGGCGCAGATGACAGCGCCGGCGTCGACGGCCAGTTCCTTTCAGCCGCCCGGCTCTCCGTACCCGTTCTTTCTGAATCGAAACTTGGCGTTGTGTTCACCAATGGCGATCCGACCGGCGCCGATGACAGCACCGTCGCCGGCGCAGACTTTCAATTCAAGCGCTCCAATATTTTCGGCAATGGCACGCTCTTTAGCGACAGCGCCTATATCCACAGCTTCACCGGCGGCGAGAGCGATCACATGATTGTTCACGAGACCGCCTATCGCAGCCAGACCTGGAACTCGACCTTCCGGTTTCGCGATATCGGCGAGAACTATGCGCCAAAGCTCGGCTTTTCCAACCGCACCGGTATCCGGCGGTATAATACAAATGCGTTCCGGGCCTTCCGGCCCAATAACAGTTTCATCCGCTATGCAGAGCTTGGCGGCTGGGCCAACTACATCACCGACCGGCAGGGCGACAGGCTCGACCAGTATTTCGGCGCCTGGGCCGGCGGCTCCAACAATCCCGGCGATGAGGTCTGGTTCAATTACGAGCGTGGCTATGTCGATATCCAAGAGCCGTTCATGATCGCCGGCGAAGTGCCTGTCGCCATCGGGGAATATCGCTGGAACCAATATTCCCTGGAAGCCGTGGCGACCAACGCCCGCGCCGTCGGCGGCGGCGTCGAGGTCACTTGGGGCGGGATCTATGACGGCGACTATCTCAGCATCGAAAACAGCCTGAGCCTGCGCCCCAACCGCTTTATCGAACTGACCGCAGGATATGAGTATGTCGATTTCAACCTGCCGTCCGGTCAGATCGGCATCCACATCGCGTCAATCGATTCCGTCATCGCCTTCACGCCGGATATGACCATCAAGACCGAAGTCCAGTACGACAATATCTCGCAAGCCTTCACCTTCTTCTCCCGCTTCAGCTGGGAGCCTATTCCAGAGCGTGAAGTCTTCCTCTCCTTCGGCCATACGGCCCTGATCGATCGGGTGGATTTCCCCCGCGATTTCCGCTCTCGGGGGTCCAGCCTCGCCCTGCGGCTGGGGCACACCTTCCGGATGTAGCGGCCCGCCTTGCCACTGCCTCGAGGGGCTGGTAAAGGCGCGCCTTTCCAGCATTCAGAACCCCTCCGGCAAGGCGACCCTTATGAAAATCAACGGCAACGAAATCCGTCCCGGCAATGTCATCGAACATCAGGGCGGCCTGTGGGCGGCGGTCAAGGTGAACGCGGTGAAACCCGGCAAGGGCCCGGCCTATGCGCAGGTAGAGCTGAAAAATCTGGAAAACGGCTCAAAACTGAATGAACGCTTTCGCGCCGCTGAAACCGTTGAGCGCGTACGCCTGGAACAAAAAGACCACACCTATCTCTATGCAGAAGGCGACATGCTGGTCTTCATGGACACCGAAAGCTACGAGCAGATCAACATTGCGAAAGACCTGATCGGCGAGCGTGTCGCATTCCTTCAGGACGGCATGAATGTCGTCGTCGAAAGCCATGAGGGCCGGCCCATCGGCGTGCAATTGCCGGAACATGTAACGCTGGAAGTCGTTGAGACCGAACCGACGGTCAAAGGCCAGACGGCTTCATCCTCCTACAAGCCGGCCATTGCAGACAATGGCCTCAGGATCATGATCCCGCCTTATATGACCACGGGCGAAAAGATCGTCGTCAACACCGAGACGATGGAATATGTGAAGCGTGCGGATTAACCGCTCACGGCTTCCCCCCCTCCCTCGATAACATTTGCGTGATCCGCGCCCCTACGCGCTGAACCGTTTGATCCGGGCGGCAAAGCGAGTGCGGCCGCGTTGCCGCCGCGCGCGCTATATGCGCAGTTGCTCATGACAGGGGCGCGTCATTTCAACTTGGAGGGTGATTGATCATGACAAAGATGATGGGGCTATTGGCCAGCGCGCTTATTGTGAGTGCGCCAGGCGCATTGGTGGCGACAAGCGCTACAGCCGGCGAACAAGAAGACGCCGTCATTGCGAAAGTTGTCGAGGCTTATGGCGGCGACCAACTGACAAATGCGCGCTCATTGCGGTTTCAGGTCGAAAGCAAGAGCGCTTTTCCCGGGCAGGGCTACACATCCGATTATGTCGAGTTCACGCCTTTAAAACAGGACGCCCAGTTCGACCTCGCCAATGAACGTGCAAGTATCGAGGCCTGGTCGTCGAACTATAATTTTGCGTTCCATACGCGCACCGTTTCCGTTGACGATGACATCGTCACGATCAACTACAACACGGGAAACTATCAGCCGGCGGCGAGCCCGGATTACTATACCGCGTTCGGCCCGATGATCCGCTCGACCGACACGCTGCTCGCTTACGAGCTGGCCAACCGCGCGGACACCGCAGAATATCAGGGCGAACAGCCTTATCTCGGCCGGCCGCATGACCTGGTCACCTTCGAAATTCCCAATTCCCCGCCGCTCACCCTTTATGTGGACGCCGAAAGCGGCTGGATCTCGAAAATGAGCCGGGAAACCGGGTTCGGCCCGCTCAGCTATCAATACAGCAATCACGCGAAAACAAATGGCGTCGGCTATGGCCGGGATTTTGAGTTTTTCGTGGGCGAAGACGCCAACATCGTCAGCCTGACCCAGACGCTTGCGGTCAACACCGTGCGGCCATCCACCTTCAGGATCGAGCGCGGGATTGATGAAGAACCGGCGCGCGTCGACACCTCGGAAATGACAGTGGATGAGATCGCCGATGGCGTGCATCTCGCAGGGACGGGCAACGCCTACACCATGTTTGTGGATGCGGGCGACCACATTATCGGCGTCGGCGGCTATGCCGGGCTGTCCGACCGTTTCGACGCCTATAAGGAAACCACCGGCAGCGACAAACCTCTACGCTACCAGGTGGTGACCCATCATCATACGGATCATCTCGGCGGCATGGCCGACGCGCTGGCGCTCGGCGCCACATTCGTGACGCCTGCAAACGCCGTCGACAATGTCAACACCGCCGCCGGTGAAGATATTTCCGAAGACAGGCTGATGATCATCGACGGTTCGTTGACGCTCGGCCCCGTCGAAGTCTACGACATCGCCACCAATCACGCGGAAAGCTATGCGCTGGCTTATGTTCCGGAAGGCGGAGTTGCTTTTCAGGCCGATCACTATAACAGCCTTTATGAAGACGCTCCCTCCTCTGCGGGGCTTAGCGCGGTCAAGTTGAAAGAGGTGATCGACGGCCTGGGCGTTGATGTCAGCACGCTCCTGTCGGCGCATGGCCGGGCGCCGATTTCATGGGCCGCTTTTGAGGCTGCTGTCGCCGCCTATAATCCCGACCCATGCCCGTCGGGCCGCGCGATCTGCAGCTAAAACGGAAACGAAAGGCGCGCGGCGGTTGCCCGCGCGCCTTTTACCTTTGCCGGACTCACTCCTGATCCATCACCAGAAACAAGTGACGGACGCCGGTCGACAAAACCGCCGGATAGATGCTGGCATGGGTTTCGTCGTCAAAGACGCGCGTTTCAAAAATAAGATTCGGGTCGTCATGCGCCGCTAACAATCCGGCAAATGCGGTGAGGTCCGACACCATGGCGTAGGACCGCTCGGGCTGCTCCTCCCATGAACCGACGCCCATATAAACATGGGTTTTTCGGGCGAAAGGCTTCGCTTGCCGCGCCGCCGCCAGCATCATCTTGTCATTATACCAGAGCGACGGGCTAACGAGGATGTAGCGATTGAAAAGCTCCGGCCGCTCAAGCAGTAGCCAGGCGCCGAACAGTCCGCCATAGGAATGACCGACATAGAGACGCTCTGACTTGTCGACGCGATACCGCTCCTCAATCAACGGCAATATTTCACCCGCGATGACATCGGCAAAGGCCGGACCGCCGCCGGAGACTTTCTGATAGTCTGGCCCATAGCCGCCTTCAAGCGTATGCGCGGGCGTATAATCGCGCGTGCGGTTGAGGCGATAGGCGTCTGTGTCCTCCGGGTCATAGGCGTACCCGATGGAGACAATAATCATTTCCGGCGCCTGGCCGCGCGCCGACAGATGCTCGACATGATTGGCGGCGACGGCGAACTGGTAATCGGCGTCGAGCGTGACGAGCAACGGATACTCCTCCGTAGACGTCTCATACCCTCGCGGCAGTTTTACATAAAGTGCGTACTCAACGCCGTTGATCTCGGATGTCAGCGGGATGACTTCGCTGCCGGGGAGCGCATAGGCGCGCTGCTCGCCAGAATGCGCTTTCGCAAACGCCGCCTTGGTCACCTTCAACGCGCCGGGCGCGTCTGCGCCCTCCGGACTGCAGGCCGCCAAAGCAAAAAACGAGACAAAAAACCCGAAAACACGGCGCATGGACGCTCTCCCAAAATTCCGCTACATTTGTAGCATATTCGCGAGGAAGGGGAACCAATATGGGCGCATTTATCCGGTTTCTGATTTCGGCGCCGCTCGCCGCGCTGGTGACGGTCGTGATCTTTCTGGCGCTCTATAATCAGCTTTCGCCCAAGCCTTTTGTTTACGTGTCAGAAGAAGGTAACGGCAAAATCTATCTTGGCGATAGGGTAGTTTGTGACTGCAGCCTCCCAAAACCCATCATTGATATTATTTTCCGAATTGCACCTGCCGACACGGATAACCCCTGGACGAATTCGGAGAAGGCCGCAAAAGAAGCCCCTAAACATAAACCCGCAAAGCCAGTCCAGCCAGATATTCAAGCTGCTCATAAAGACACCCTTATCCCTTGCGCAGCAAAAGACAAATCACGGCAAGAGGGCGCAGCATCACCCGTCGTTCGCAATCCTCCTCCGTACCCTGAAGAGTGCAGGAAGAAAGGCGTTCAAGGCGCAGTGACAGCCCGGTTTGATATCACCAAAGAAGGGAACACGGCGAATATTGCCATTATTCAATCAGCAGATGAATGTCTTAACGCGCCAACCATCTCTGTGCTTCGCCGCTATCGGTATCAGCCTTACTGCACGCCTGATGGCAAACCGGCGATGAAAACCAGTGTCATGGTGACATTCACCTTCGTAATGGAAAACTAGCTGTCGATCTTCAGCGCTTTAATAAAGGCTTCCTGGGGGATTTCGACGCGACCGAACTGGCGCATCTTTTTCTTGCCCTCTTTTTGTTTCTCTAACAGCTTTCTTTTGCGCGTCGCGTCGCCGCCATAGCATTTTGCTGTCACGTCTTTCCTCAGTGCAGAGATGGTTTCGCGCGCAATGACGCGCCCGCCAATCGCCGCCTGAATCGGGATCTTGAACTGGTGGCGGGGAATGAGGTCTTTCAGTTTCTCGCACATGCCGCGACCGCGGAAATCCGCCTTGTCGCGATGGACGATCATGGAGAGCGCGTCCACCGGCTCCTCATTCACCAGCACCTGCATTTTCACAAGGTCGCCGGCGCGATGGTCGAGGATCTGGTAATCGAAACTGGCGTAGCCTTTCGACACGGATTTCAGCCGGTCGTAAAAATCGAACACCACTTCATTGAGCGGCAATTCATAAACCACCATGGCGCGCGAGCCCGCATAGGTGAGGTCCTGCTGAATGCCGCGGCGCTCTTCGCAGAGTTTCAAAATGCCGCCGAGATATTCATCCGGCGCCATGATCGTCGCCTTGATCCACGGCTCTTCAATATGGTCGATCCTGACCGGGTCCGGCATGTCGGCGGGGTTATGAAGCTCCGTCACCGTCCCGTCAGTCATGTGGATGTCGTAGACAACGCTTGGCGCCGTGGTGATGAGGTCGAGATTGAACTCACGCTCCAGGCGCTCGCGGATAATCTCCAGATGCAACAGCCCCAGAAAGCCGCAGCGGAAGCCGAAGCCGAGCGCCGCCGACGTCTCCATCTCGAACTCGAAGCTGGCGTCATTGAGCCTGAGCTTGCCCATGGCCTCGCGCAAATCCTCGAAGTCGTTTGCGTCGACCGGAAAGATGCCGCAGAAAACGACGGGCACGGAGGGTTTGAAGCCTGACAACGGCTTGTCGCAGGGGCGCCGGTCGTCGGTGATGGTGTCGCCGACGGAAGTGTCCGCGACTTCCTTGATCGACGCCGTCAAATAGCCGATCTCGCCGGGGCCAAGCTCTGCGACCGGCGTTTTTTTCGGCGTCGTGACGCCAACCTGCTCGAGCGTGTAGACGGCCTTGGCGCCCATCATGCGCACGCGCATGCCTTTTTTCATGACGCCGTCAATGATGCGCACCAGAACGACAACGCCGAGATAGGGATCGTACCAGCTATCGACGAGCAGCGCTTTCAACGGCGCGTCGCGGTCGCCCTTCGGCGCCGGCAATTTGGTGACGATCGCTTCGAGAACCTCGGGCACGCCCTTGCCGGTCTTGGCCGAAATTTCCAGCGCATCCGATGCGTCGATGCCGATGACATCCTCGATCTGCGCCTTCACGCGGTCAGGATCGGCGGCGGGTAGATCGACCTTGTTGAGCACCGGGACGATCTCGAGGTCCACATCAATCGCCTGATAGACATTGGCGAGCGTCTGCGCCTCGACGCCCTGACTGGCGTCGACGACAAGGAGGGCGCCCTCGCAGGCTGACAGGGACCGGGAGACCTCATAGGTGAAATCCACATGGCCCGGCGTGTCAATGAGGTTGAGGACGTAGGTTTCGCCGTCCTTCGCCTCATAGTTGAGGCGCACGGTCTGGGCCTTGATGGTGATGCCGCGCTCGCGCTCCAGCTCCATGGAATCGAGCACCTGCTCCTTCATCTCGCGGTCGGTGAGGCCCCCGGTCACCTGGATCAGGCGATCGGCGAGCGTCGACTTGCCATGGTCGATATGGGCGACGATGGAGAAATTGCGGATATTTTTGAGCGGCGTCATGAAGAGCGTTGGGCCTTGGAAAAAAAGAACAAACGAGCGAGGCATATAGACGGGCGGCAGGCAGGGGACAATGGCCTTCGGGAGAAGCGCCCGCGAATCCCGCCCCGCGCCGTCACGGCCCTAAAAAAACCCGGCCCCTGATTTCTCGGGGGCCGGGCCTTTTCTCACTGGGTAGGGGTAGTTCGGTTTTCTTAAGCGCGCGCCTTTAACAAGTCGCGAATCTCGGTCAGCAACACCTGTTCCTTTGGCGGTTCCGGCGCGGCGGCGGGTTGTTCCTCGGCTTTTTTCTTAAGGCTGTTCATCCCTTTCACAAGCAGAAAGACAGCCCAGGCGACGATCAAAAACGAAATAATGTTGTTGATGAAGGACCCGATATTCATCGTGACGGCTTCCGTGTCGGCCGTCGCCGCTTTCAGCGGAACAACGATGTTGGAAAAATCGACGCCGCCCAGCAGCAGCCCGATCGGCGGCATGATCACGTCGTCGACCAGCGACTTGACGATCGTGCCGAAAGCGCCGCCGATGATAATGCCGACAGCCATGTCGACGACATTGCCCTTAACGGCGAACTCCTGAAACTCTTTAATCATGCCCATAATGGCCTCCCTCTGTCTCTGGCCGCCCCTGTTGGCAGCGGCGGCCCGTCGCGCCTTCCCGTCTCCGGGAAAAATTCGAATCACTCACCCGAATTAGGACGCTAGGCTGATTTGAGAGGCCCGCAAAGACGAAATCATCAACATTGGAAAGGCTTTAATAGACTTTCATGATGGATGAGAGCGGCTTTTTAATGAGCGCATGGTTGGGCACCTGCGCATCCGGCGCGGCATGGCCGGCGACAATCAGGAGATAAGGTTTCTCCGTAGCCGGACGGCCAAGCTTGTCGTTTAGAAAGCTCATGGGATTGGGGGTGTGGGTCAGGACAGACAGCCCTGCGTGATGCAGCGCGGCGATCAGAAAGCCGCAGGCGATGCCGACGCTTTCATGGATATAATAATTCTTCTTATCCATGCCGTCTTCCACGCCGCCGCGGCGCTGGGCGAAGACGGGGATGAGCCAGGGCGCCGTTTCGAGAAAGGGTTTTTCCGCATCGGTGCCGATCGGCTCAAGCGCCTCCAACCACTCCGCGCCGGCGCGTCCGCCGTAAAAGGCGCGTTCTTCCTCTTCGGCGGCGAGCCGGATTTCCCGTTTCAGCGCCGGATCCCCCACCAACCCGAAAAACCAGGGCTGGTGATTGGCGCCGGAGGGCGCGCGCCCGGCGGCGGCGATGCAGTTTTTCATCACCTCCACCGGCACAGGCGCATCGGTGAATTCGCGCACTGTGTGGCGGCGCCGGATTTCATCGAAAAAAGCGGCGGACCGTTCGCGCATCTCGTCATCGCTGTGCACGATCTGATCGCCCAGCGCGGAGAGCGCCGTGAATTTTTCTTCAGCCGCAGTCATTGTCGCCATACCGATCTTCAGAATCTTTTACATCCGAACGCTTGCCGAAGACCGCGTCCGCTTCGTCGAACAATAGAACGTTTTCCGCATTGGCGATCTCTTCATATTCCAGCGTATCGCCCTCCGACACCGTTCCGTCATGAGTGACATGGCTCGATACGATGCGAATGCTGTTGTCGCCGTAAAAGGCTTCAGAGCGCACCTCGGCGAACTCCGGGTGGTTTTGAACCTGCTCCACCGCAGTAAAGCCGGTCTCGGTCGGCGCGATCTCGCCTGTGGTGTGAAAGCCCGCCGTTGTGAAATAATGGAAAATATATTTCTTCGCGCCTTCATCGAAAAAGATGATGGTGCGGCCGCCATAGCTCGCATTCTCAAGCTTGTGCGTTGACTGGAACGCCCGACCGCCAAGGATCATTTCATATTTGGCGATATCGACGATGGGCTTGCCATTCGGGCCTGTCCCCTCGCCGCGCCAGACGCGCCCGGCGAGCTTTGCGAAGGGCGCCATAGGCTCATAGAGGGTAGGCGCGGCGGCGCAGGCGGCGTCTGTTGGTTTTGCAGCCGCCGCGACACCGGCGACGTTGAAAATGGCGGCGGCGCCAAGAATGGCGAGAATTGATTTCATGTCGGGCCTCCCTAAATATGTATCCTTATGGTTACATATTGGCGCAGGCAGCGCAAGCGCCCCTTAACGCCTGCCGAACAGACGCTCAATATCGGCGAGCTTCAATTCCACGTAAGTGGGCCGCCCGTGATTGCACTGGCCGGAATGGGGCGTCGCCTCCATCTGCCTCAAGAGCGCATTCATTTCATCAACATTGAGACGGCGGCCCGACCGCACCGAACCATGACACGCCATGGAGGAACACACCTCCTCGAGCCGTTCTTTGAGCGCCAACCCCTGTCCCAGCGAGGACAGATCGTCAGCAAGCGCCTGCACCAGTCCCTTGATGTCGACCTCGCCCAGCATGGCCGGGGTTTCGCGCACCATCACCGCATCCTCGCCGAACCGCTCCATGACAAGGCCAAGCGCGGCGAAATCTTCAAGCAGCGGCTCCAGCCTGTTCACTTCATCCGTAGTCAGATCAACGATCTCCGGCAATAAAAGCCCCTGGCTTGGAACCTTGCCGCCATCGAGGGCCGTCTTCATCTTCTCATAAACGAGCCGCTCATGAGCCGCATGCTGATCGACAATGACGAGACCGTCCGGCGTCTGCGCGACGATATAGGTTTCGTGCAGTTGCGCCCGCGCCGCACCAAGAGGGTGATCCGCAACCGGAATATCTGCAGCGGCGTCAACCCGGGCGCTCGGCGCCCCGAGACTACCGGGGCCGCCTTCAAAGCCGCGCTGACGGTCTTCAAGGCCCCCCTCGCCCTCAAGCGGCGAAAATGCCTCGCGCATATATGGATTGGGCCGCGGCGGCGCATAACCCGGCCGCATGGGCGTGACGCCTGATCTTTGCCCCGGCTCCATGCGGCCGAGCGCATAGGAACTGACCGTTGTCGAGGCGCGGTGCCCCGCCTCCGCGAGCGCATGGCGCAACGCGCCGATCAGCAACCCGCGCACGCCGCCGGCGTCGCGAAACCGCACTTCGGTCTTGGCCGGATGGACATTGACGTCCACCATTTCCGCCGGAATATCGAGGAAAAGCGCCACCGCAGGATGCCGGTCGCGCGCGAGAAAATCCGCATAAGCGCCGCGAACGGCGCCGACGATCAGCTTGTCGCGCACCGGCCGTCCGTTCACGAACAAAAACTGCTTGTCGGGCAATCCGCGATTATAGGTCGGCAAGCCGGCGAACCCCGAAACCCGCGCGCCGTCCCGTTCGGCGTTAATGGCAAGGGCGTTGTCGCCAAACTCGCGGCCCATGATCGCCGCAAGCCGTTTTAATCGCCCCGCCTCGCCCGGCGCTTCCGCCGGAAGGGTCAACATCTTGCGCCCGCCGGATGTAAGGGTGAATGCGATTTCGTGGCGCGCCATCGCGAGGCGGCGCACCGTTTCGCCTATTGCGGTCGTTTCCGCCTGATCGGATTTTAAAAACTTCAACCGCGCGGGCGTCGCGTAAAAAAGATCGCGCACTTCAATACGGGTTCCATGACCGCCAAACGCCGCCGGCTGCGGTTCGGCCATGGCGCCGCCTTCTACCGTCAAGGACCAGGCGTCCGACCCGTCAATGACGCGCGATGTGATGGAAAGGCGGGCGACAGCGCCGATGGAAGGCAGCGCCTCACCGCGAAAGCCCATGGTTGCAATATTCATCAGATCGTAATCGCCGCCGGCGCCCGGCGTGAGTTTTGAGGTTGCATGGCGTTCCACAGCAAGAACGAGATCTTCAGACCCCATACCGCAACCGTCATCGACAATGGCGATGCGCGACTTGCCGCCATGCTCGATTTCGATATCGATGCGCGTGGCGCCGGCGTCGATGGCGTTCTCGACAAGCTCTTTCACCACCGCAGCGGGACGCTCGATCACCTCGCCGGCGGCAATCCGGTTGACCGCGCCTGGCGGCAGCCGGCGGATGCGGGCGGAAGCATTTAGAACGGGTTCTGCGCGATTCGTCATATCTGATTATGGCAAGGCGAGAACGCCTCGCAAATAGCTGCGAAAAAGAGGTTTTACCCAGAACCCAGGCCCGAATTTCGTTGCGCCCGCCACGTTTGAGGCGGTAAATTGCCGCGCTGACCTAAATCCGGTTCAATAAAGGCCATGTAATGTAAACAGGGATGGGCGCCACAGACTGAACAATGTTCGAGGGAGAGTCGTGCGCAGCAATATCGACGCCTTCATAGAGGCGACACTTCGCATCAATGACGCCATTGAGCTGAAGCGTTACTTTGAAGACTTTATAGGCAAGCTCGGTTTCGACGTGGTCGCCTATCACGTCCTCGTGCAAGGCTTTAAGAGCGTCCCTTTGAGCAAAGGCTTCCGGATATCGACCTTCCCGGAAGATTATGTCCGCTACTACATCGACCATAAATGCTTTGAATACGATCCCATCATGGAAGAGGCCCGCAAATATGGCGGCCCCATCCTGTTGAGCGATGTCGCCAAAAAGCCAAACCTCACAGACAAGCAAAAAGCCCTCTTTCAAAAAGCGCGTGAGAACAACGTCGCGAACGGCGCCGCTTTTTCCATTTACGGACGTCCCGGAGAGATCAGCTATTTCTGCGTATGCTCAACCCAACAGCCGGTTGAGTTTTCCCGGGCGCAGCTTCTGGAACTACAGGCGATCTGTCAGCAGATGCATTTGCGCTTCAGCGAACTGACCCGCGTCGACGGCGGCGGGCGCAAATTGTCCAAGCGCGAGACTGAAGTGCTGGAGCTGATCGCTCAGGGCAAAAGCAACAATGTGATCGGCGACATTCTGGGGGTCTCTCCAAATACGGTCGACACGCTGGTCCGCCGCTGTTTCGACAAGCTGGGGGTCACCTCCCGCGTTGAGGCGGCCCTGGCCGGTGTTGCCATGGGCATAATTCTGCCCTAAATGCGCAATAAATTATTAGATGTCCCGTGGTTATGGGACAGACAAGCCGCAGCGCCTGGCGTAAACGGCTTCACGATCCTGAAAATCGCATCTTTGCACAAAGGAACAGAACCCATGGCCGGTTCCCTGTCCACGTCCGCCCTCGCCTCACTGATCGCTGATTGCGATGATAAAGAGACAGTCATGTCGGTGCTCGCCGGTTTCATCGCCGATTCCGGCGCGAAATACGCGGTTTTGAATAATTTCAACTATGGCGTGAAGTCCGCCGCCGACCGCTGGACGCCGATGTTCAGCTCATTCCCCGCAGACATTTCCGCTTATTACCGGACAAACAACTGCCTGCCTGAAGATCCCTATCTGCGCGCAGCCCTTGGCTCCACCGTACCCGTGCGCTTTCAGGAAGCGGAGGAAGGGTTTCAGCCTTGCGCAAAGATTAAAGGATTGTTCGACCTTTTGCGCGCCAACAGTCTGGTTGACGGTCTCGCCATGCATATCTCCGACAGGCCGGGCCGGCTCACCTATTGCTGCATGGCTTACGATTACTCCCTTGAGGACATGCCGGAGTTTGAACGCCGGCGCCTCCAGGCCTGCGTCGAAATGTTCATGCGCCATGCCGGCGATCTTCTTGCGCTTGATGGCGCCCGCGAATTATCGCCGAAAGAATTCGAAGTGATGGCCTGCCTCGCGCGCGGCGAGAGCAACAAGCAGATCGCCCGGCGGCTTGATCTGTCCTTGAGCACCATCAACACGCTGGTGACCCGCAGCTTCGGCAAGCTTGGGGTCAATAACCGCACCGAAGCGGCGATCGCCGTCTGCCGGTCAGGCCTCTCACTTGTCGCCTGACAAGCCTCCTTTCTGAAGTTGAGCCCGCCTTTGACGCTGCCTCGGCCGGACGACTATTGATATTTTTTAATATTATGCTGCATCGCACTATCATTCTTCTTATCTATATAGGTCAATCGTCCTAAGAATGTCGGTTATTCACGTGACAGACACCCCTATAGCCCCGGCGTATGACCCGCCGTCCAGACTTTGAATAGCGGCGGGAGAAACCGCGATGGACATCGCCAGTCTTCGCAAAGAGATTTTTGAGATTCAGGAAACGGCCCGGCCGCATGCGGATATGCGCGAGGACCATCATGAGAAGCTGTTTGACGTCTTTCGCCAGATCGACGCCGAAATCGGCAATCGCAATCTGGAACACGACGGAACCGACGAAAGGCTCGCCAGCCTGATCGAGGCGCAAACGATTATCCTGCGCACAGCGGCGTCACTGCCGGCCCGTTGTCCGCGCGACCTTCTTTATAAGCTGGCCATGTGGCGCTGGGACGCCGCCAATCTCGACCAGCCGATGGAAGATATGAACCGCGCCGACGCCATCGCTTATTCCGCGTTTTTGGACATCGTCAAAATGCTGGGCGAGCGCGATGTTTTGAAAGACTTCGACAAGGCGAACTAACGCTATTCGGGAAATTTTCTTTCTCCCCCGTCCCGGGAAGCGTATCTGTTCAGTCTTGCGAGGGAGCGCGGCCTCTTCGGAGGCCGCGTTTCTTTTTTTTTGGATCAAAAAAAACGCGGCTTTTGCAAGCCGCGTTTTTTTCACGTTGATGGTTCCAGCATTAGAAAACGCCAGGCAGACCCAGCGATTTGGAGTCCTTGATTTCGACCTGACCTTCTTCGCCGATCACCGCCTTGATCGCTTCGTCGCGCGCGGCCATCCATTCTTCCGGATTGTCGACGCGAAGAGGAGCGGCTGAGTCATCGACTTTGCCGTCATTGAACTTCCAGAACATGATCTGATTGGCGAGCGAGCGATCCTTTTCGCCCCGGCCGCCATTTTCAGCGTCGAGCAGCTGACGGATCGACGCGTCAGCGCCGAAAGCGTTCGCTTTTCTGAGCAGCATCTGTTCGCCAGCCGACGGCGGCGCTGCAGAAGCGTCGCCAAGCAGCACTTGTTGCGCGCGCTCTGACGGCGACAATTCCTGCGGACGGGCCTCGCCCGGGCGCGGCGGCCGCAACGCATAATCCGGCGGCACGACCAGCGGCGCCTTGGTGGCGATGGCGAATTCATCCGGCGCCTGTTTGCCGCCCACCGCCTTCGAGATGCCGCAGCCGCCCGTCCCAATGGCGAGAAGCGCCATTACAGCGGCAAAGCGCATCGTAGAACTCTTGATCATTTGCATCACTCCAGACTTCTCTTCACCCGCCCGCCGAATTGGCGCGCACTATAGCCATGGCCCCGGCCCGCCGCAAAGGCGAAACCCCTTATGGCGCCTGTTTTTCCGCCGGTTTTTCTGAAGCTTTTTCCGCCTGGCCCGTCCGCCAGGCGTCGAGCAGCAGAAAAGCGATGCCCACATTGATCGCCGCATCCGCGATATTAAAGACCCAGGGGAACATCAGACCGGAAAAATCGAGAAAATCGACCACATAGCCATAGGCGAGCCGGTCATAGAGATTGCCCAGCGCCCCGCCGATGATGAGCCCGACGCCAATGGCCGCAATCGGCCGTTTCAGACGTCCAAGCCACCAGGCAAGGCCCAGCGACACACCGATGGAAATGAGCGCCAGCGGCCAGCGCATGCCGTGCAGCATGCCGAAGCTGGCGCCGCGATTTTCAACATAGGAGAGATCGAAAACGCCGGAGATTTCGATTTTGCCGAGGCGCGGCAGCTCAATCCCGTGCACAATCCACATTTTCGACGCCTGATCGGCGACGACGATCACAACCGCCAGCGCGAGGCCGCGCCAGAAGAACTTGTTGGCGCGCGCTTCGCCCCACCAGTCCTTCAGCTTCGCCATGACCTCGCCTGCGTTCATGCGCCAACCTTTGCATCAACGGCTTCGACCGCATCGATGCAGCGCTCGCAGAGATCCCCATGGGATTCATGAACGCCAACCTCAGGCAGGATGCGCCAGCAGCGCCGGCATTTCTCTCCCTCGGCTTCCACCGGCGCCACCGCGACAGCCTGCGTTTCCCCTTCGAGGCGGAAGGCGTTTTCCGGCGCCGGTTTGTCGGTCAGCGTCGCGCCCGAGGTGATGAAGAGTTCCGCCGCATCGAGCCCGTCATAGGCTTTGAGCAAATCGGCGTCAGCGATGTGAACGACGGGCGCGGCTTCAAGGCTGGCGCCGATGCGTTTTTCCCGTCGCTCAACCTCCAGCGCGCCGGTGACGACACGGCGAACCTCACGGATCTTCTTCCACTTGGCGCCGAGCGCGTCGTCGCGCCACGACTTCGGCGTTTCCGGGAAAAGCTCCAGATGCACCGACCCGTCATCCGACGGATAACGCGACAGCCACGCTTCCTCCATAGTGAAGACGCAAACCGGCGCCAGCCAGATGACGAGACGGTCAAATACCTCCGCCATCACCGTGCGCGCCGCACGGCGGCCCAAATCTTCTGGCCGGTCGCAGTAAAGCGAATCCTTGCGGATATCGAGATAGAACGCGGACAATTCCAGCGAGGCGAAATCGAGGCATTTGCGCCAGACGCCCTTGAAGTCGAATTTCTCATAGCCCGCGCGCACTTCGCCATCGAGCACGGCGAGACGGTGCAGGATGTATCGCTCCAGCTCCGGCATGTCTTTGGGGTCGACCCGTTCGGCGTCGGAAAAACCGGCAAGGGCGCCAAGCAGGTAACGCAGCGTGTTTCTGAGCTTGCGATAGGAATCGACCGCCGAGCCGATGATTTCCTTGCCGATCCTCAGATCGTCGGAATAGTCGGAGCTCGCCGTCCAGATGCGCAGGATGTCGGCGCCGTATGCTTTCGTGATCTCAGCCGGATCGGTGACATTGCCGAGCGACTTCGACATTTTGCGGCCCTGATCGTCGAGCACGAAGCCGTGGGTCAACACGGCGTCATAGGGCGCGCGGCCGCGCGTGCCGCAACTTTCCAGAAGCGACGACTGGAACCAGCCGCGATGCTGATCCGAGCCTTCAAGATATAAATCCGCCGGCCATTTGAGATCATCGCGTCCTTCAAGACAGAAGGCGTGGGTCGAGCCGGAATCGAACCAGACGTCGAGAATGTCCTCGACCTTTTCATATTCGTTCGCGGAATAATCATCGCCGAGAAAATCCTGCGCCGGCGTGTCGAACCAGGCGTCGGCGCCGCGGGCCTTCACCGCCTCGACGATGCGTGCATTGACCTTCGGATCGTTCAGCGGCTCGCCCTTCGTATTGACGAAGATCGCAATGGGAACGCCCCAGGCGCGCTGGCGGGAAACAAGCCAGTCGGGGCGGCCTTCCACCATGGCGCGGATGCGGTTCTTGCCCGACGCCGGGGTGAATTGCGTTTCGTCGATAGCGTTCAACGCCGTGTCGCGAAGTCCGCCTTCGCCTTGCCCGCTAAGACGGATGAACCATTGCGGCGTATTGCGGAAAATGACCGGCGCCTTCGACCGCCATGAATGGGGATAGGAGTGGACGAGACGGCCGCGGGCGAGAAGCTTGCCCTTTTCAATGAGCGCCTCGATGACGCGCTTGTTAGCATCGCCTTCCTTGCCCTTTTTCTTACCCTCGATGACGAGGACGCGCGCGCCCTCAAAGCCCGGCGCCTCTTCCGTATAGGCGCCGTACTCATCGACCGTATGCGGAATTTCCGCCTCCATCCCGAAAGCGGAGACCCAGGCGATGTAGTCTTCCTGACCGTGGCCCGGGGCGGTGTGCACAAAGCCCGTGCCCGCCTCGTCGGTGACGTGATCGCCTGCGAGCAACGGCACATCGAACTCATACCCGCCGCCAAGACCTTTCAGCGGGTGATCGCAAACTAAACCTCCCGGGAATGCAGTCGCTATACGCTTCCACTTTCCAATTAAACCCGCCTCCCGAACGCTTTCTGCAAGTGCATCGGCGACAATCAGCCTGTCTCCTGGCTTGGACCATGGTTCGAAGCCTAGGTCAGACTTCATCTCCTCTACTTCATAGATGCTGTAGGAAAGCTTAGGCCCGTAGCAGATCGCCCGGTTGCCGGGGATGGTCCATGGCGTCGTTGTCCAGATAACAACTGATGCGCTCTTATGGAGATCGGAAGTTTTGGTTCCATCCGCCATTACATCACGCACCGGAAACTTCACCCAGATCGTCGTCGACTGGTGATCGTGATATTCGATTTCCGCTTCTGCGAGCGCGGTCTGTTCGACGGGAGACCACATCACCGGTTTCGAGCCGCGATAGAGCAAATCCTTATCGACGAATTTCAAGAGCTCGTTGACAATGGCCGCCTCAGCGCCAAACGCCATGGTCGTGTAAGGATTATCCCAGTCGCCTTCGATGCCGTAGCGTTTGAATTCCTCGCGCTGGATGTCGACCCACTTTTCCGCATAGACGCGGCAGGCGGAGCGGAACTCGTTTTTGGAAACCTCGCGCTTGGCGCGGCCCTTTCCAGCGAACTCCTTTTCGACCTGCCATTCGATGGGCAGGCCGTGGCAGTCCCAACCGGGCACGTAATTGGCGTCATAGCCCAGCATCTGGCGCGAGCGCACAACAAGGTCTTTCAGCACCTTGTTGAAGGCATGGCCCATATGGAGATGACCGTTGGCGTAAGGCGGCCCGTCATGGAGAATATATTTGGTCCTGCCCTTCGCCGCCTCGCGCAGGCGTTTGTACATATCCATGTCGGCCCAGCGCTTCAGCCATTGCGGCTCGGCTTTCGGGAGCCCCGCGCGCATGGGAAACTGGGTTTCGGGGAGGAACAGCGTGTCTTTGTAATCGCGCCCTTCAGAAGTCGCGTCTTTCGATGCATCTGGCATCGTCACATCTCTCATCTTGTCGTTGTCGATTGGGGTTCAGGAAGGCCCGGTCCCGGGCGCCTTTGTCAAGCCTTGGAACGGCTTTCGGGCGGCCTCAGCCTGTCACAGACCGGGGGCGGGCCGGAGCGGGAATTGGCGCGCGCCGCGCCGCGATAATGAGGATAGCCTGATACATGGCCGTCCTCATATCAGCCGGCCACGCCGCCGTCACTTGAAAAGACGCCGAAAAAACAGACCCCATCAATCTGTCATCCCGGAAGCCAATTCGCCCCAAATCTCCGATTTGGCTGGCGAATTGAGTTATCCGGGATCTGCTAAGTTTTAGACGAAAGGCCGCTGGAGATCCCGGCTCAGCGCGGCCTTGAAGGCCGCTTGGCCGGGATGACAATGGTGGGACGGGTTGAACCTAGATCAGCTCGAGCCGGTAGACCCGGTTTTCGCTCGCCTCACAGGACATGGCCCGGGCCCAGCTGTCGCCGCCGCGCTGCGCCCGCACCGTCGCGGTCATGAGGAGCGCGCCGCCGCGATCTTCCACCGTGTCGGGGCGGTAGGGCGCAGAAACGACAAACCCACGTTCGCCGAGGGCGTTGCGCGCTTTCGTCAGACAGGTCTGGTACGCCGCGGCGGCTGAAATCACGCGCGGCGCGCGGTCATAGGCCGTATCCGGCGTCCGGTATTCCGGCGCATCATAGACCGGGCCGCCGCCGGCGAGACCGCTGTCGTCATAGCCTTCGTCATCATAATAGGCGTCGGCATCGCCGTAATAGGCATTGTCGCCAGCGCGATCGTCATACCGGCTGTCGGCGGCGCGACCGTCATAATAACCGTCTTCATAAGCGCGCTCGCGGGCGCGGCTTTCGTAATAGCGATCGCGGTAATAGCGGTCCTCATAGTACCGGTCCCGTGCGCGATCTTCGGCGAGCTCATTGAGGATAATCGCGCCGCCAATGACGCCGAGCGCGATCGCCGCGCCCTTCCCGCCTCCCCCTTTATGATAGTGGCCGTGGTGGCGGTGATGATGGCCGTGATAACCGCGAGCGGAGGCCGTTGAGACCGCGCCCAGCGCAAGGCTCGCCGCGGCGAGCGAGAGAATGAGTTTGCGGGCCATAACGCCTCCCAAAACATTTCCAAGAAATCTCCGCCGGAAGAGAGGCGGAGAAACTGAACCATGACGCCATTTTGTCGTGGTTTGTGTCCACAATATGGCAAAATACATGCCGCAGCCGCACGTTTGCGCGAGGCGAAATTAACCGAGCCGATTAGCCAAGAATGGCCCGCGCCTTCACGCAATCATTTGCGATCTGGGCCTTGAGCGCATCGAGACCGTCAAATTTCTGTTCTTCACGGAGGAAGGCGACAAAAGCGACCTCGATCTCGCGTCCGTAAAGATCGCCGTCAAAGTCGAACAGATAGGTCTCCAACAAAGGCGCATCCGAGCCCACCGTCGGGCGACGGCCGAAATTGGAGACGGAGCCGTAAGTCTTCCCGTCAACCAGCGTCCTCGTGACATAAACGCCCTTGCGCGGCTCAATGAGCTCGCCAAGCGTCAAATTCGCGGTCGGGAAGCCAATGGTTCGTCCGACCTTGCGGCCTTCGGCGACGACGCCGGTCACTGACCAGTCGCGCCCCAGCATTGACGCCGCCTTTTCAACGGCGCCGTCCTGAAGCGCCGCCCGAACCGCGCTTGATCCGAATTTCTCCGTGTCCGGCGTTTCTGACAAAACCCCCGCGAGCTTCACCTTCAGACCCGCCGCTTCGCCTAACGCTTTCAGGGCGCCGCCATCGCCGGCCCGGCCCTTGCCGAAACGGAAATCGGCGCCGGTGACGACGCCGGCGAGGCCAAGTTTTTCCTTCAGGACGCCGTTCACAAACTCTTCCGGCGACATTGACGCAAGCGCCTTGTCAAAGGTCAGGGCGAAAATTTCCTCCGCGCCCGCCGCACGCAGCAAGGCGTCGCGTTTCGCCGGCAGGGTCAGCAGAAAAGGCGGATCATCGGGGCGGAAATAGCGGCGCGGATGCGGTTCGAACAAGACAGCGCCCGCCGCGGCGCCGTGCGCTTGCGCAAATTCCGCCGTCTGTTTCAGCAAATATTGGTGGCCGAGATGGACGCCGTCGAAATTGCCCAAAGCCGCAATCATGTTTTTGCCGCCTACCATGTGAGCGCCTCCGCAACGCCCATGGCGTGAAGGCCGGCTTCTTCAAGTTTCGCCGCCACTGCCTCAGCGTCGCTCGCGCCCTCATGCACGCCGCCGTCGCCCGCGATCATCAGGACGTCGATATTCTGATTGTTGGCGCCCTGAATATCGGTTTTGAGACCGTCCCCCACCGCAAGAATGCGTGCGCGGTCCGTGGCGCCGCGCAAGGCGCCGATCCGCTCCAGCGCAAGATCGTAAATCGGCGCATGGGGCTTGCCGCCATAGACGACCTCACAGCCGAGATCCTTGTAGATTTCCGCAAGCGCGCCGGCGCACCAGATCAACCGCCCGCCCCAGTTCACGACAATGTCGGGATTGGCGCAGATCATGGGCAGCCCCCGCGCCGCCGCCCGCTCTAACAGATCGCGATAATCATCCGGCGTTTCATGGGCGTCATCCTCCATCCCCGTGCAGATGATGAACGCCGCCTCTTCCAGCGGCCGGAAGTCGATATCGAGCCCGTCAAACAAGGGGTCGTCCTTCGCCGGGCCGAGACGAAAGGCCGGCGCCGGCAGGCGCGCTTCGATGGCCGCGCGCGTGGCGTCGCCCGATGTGACGATATCGTCCCACGCGCCTCGCGGCAGGCCGATCCGGTCAAGCTGCGCGGGAATCACGAAGGAGGGGCGCGGCGCATTAGTGAGAATGACGACTGGCCCGGAGGTTTCGCGAAACCGCGAAAGCGCCTCTGCGACGCCCGGAAATAAATCGACCCCGTTGTGAATAACGCCCCACGCGTCGCAGAGCAGCGCGTCATAACGCTGCGCGACAGTTTCAAGGGACGAAATGACGTCGATCTTGTTCATGAGGCTCAAGGCCGATAAGGCCGATGCCGCGAGCGGTCAAGCGCCCCTTCCACCCAGGGAACGCTGCCGGCTTTCCGTGACCGGGTTCTCGCCCCGGCGCTCGCACCAGTCTTCCGCCGCCTGGCGGTCGGTGAAGGTGCGCGCTGACCAGCTCGTCTGGTTGATAAGCTCGAGATAAACTTTCAGCGCCGCGTCAAAGCGATCATCGGGCACAATGAAGGCGACCCTGACCAGCGGCGTTGAAATGCTCGCAGCGCCGTCGATCGCCGCCGTCAGCTCCTGATCGTGCAAAGGAAAATCAAGCCGCGTAACCTCCCGCAGGTCGATAAGCTGATAGATGGCTCTGTCCGACCGCGCATCGCCGTAAAACTCGGCGTCAGCATGTCTGGTTTCGGCCGCTGTCACGTCGCCGTAATAACGCCAATGGATTCCGCGATCGCTCCAGGAAGTTTCAAAGGGCATAACGGGACCTCTTGAGCCCTTACGAGGCGGCGGCCAGTTCCGCCACATCCGCCGACTTATCCAGACGCAGATAATCGCTGGCGATGCGCGGCGCGCCGAAAAGGGCGCCCTGACCGTAATCAATGCCGAGTTTCAAGATCTCCGGCATCTGCTCCTCATATTCGACCTTTTCAACAATCAGGTCGATTTCATTTTCGATCAGCGCTTTCTTGAAAGCGCGAATGCGCGCCTGACCCACATCGCCCTTGCAGCTCTCGCTCAAGAGAAGCGCGCCTGACGCCTTCACAAAACGGAAGTTCTGTTCACGCAGGGCCGCCCAGTTGAGATCGAAGCGGCGGATGTGGTCCACGGAGAAAGAAAAGCCGCGATCAGCCACCAGTTGAAGATTTTTCTTCACCCGGTCATGCATCATTTCCACCGCCGGATAAGTGAATTCGAAAACAAGACGCTGAGCGAGATCTTCATTGGCGTCGAGGTAATCCGAAAAGCGTGTGAAAAAATCGACGTCATAGATTGTCGCCGGCGATATGTTGCAGAAAACGCGATAAGGTGCGCTTTGCGGGCCGAGCTGGCGCAGCGCCTGCACGGAGCGCAACAAGATCATGTTGTCGATCACGCCGATGCGGTTGGCCCGCTCGGCGGCGTCAATGTAGTCTGCGGGTTTAATGACCCCGCCGTCTTCGCGGCGCAGGCGCGAGAAAGCTTCAAAGCAGCGCGTCTTGCGCTGCGGCAAGCTGACGATAGGCTGAAGATAAAGATCGACGCGGTCATTCTCGATCGCATCCTTGACGCAGGAAAGCGCTTGAGCGTCCGCTTCATCCACAGAAGAAACAGGTTCGAATTCAAGCGACGGCGGCTTTTTCGCCGGCGACGGCCGGAAGCGGTCGACAAGATTTTTCAGGAGTTCAATTTCCTGCTGGGCGCGTGAAAGGGCGAAGCCGGCCCGCGCATGCAGGATCAGCGTCACGACCAAAGCCGCCGCAAGCCAGATCTCAAGATCAGGTTTGAAATTCGCTCTGATGGACGCCATCAAGAGGAAGGCGCCTGCCGCTCCGGCGGCGAACAACACCGCGGCGCAATAGCGCGAACTTTTCTGACGCAAATTCATCTCAGCGCCCCGCTCTTTCCTTTTCATCCGCCGCCCTCCCCAGTCGCGACTAATGAAACAGTTTTAGGAAAACACTCTAAAAAAGCGCTTAAGATGAGCACCTTTACGGGACATGCGCCAAGGCCGGACACAAAAAAGCCCGCCCGGCATACCGCCGGGCGGGCTTTGTGCGTACTCGCTTAAGAGAGCGTTAACTGTTGAACTGGCTATCGATGGGATCGATGACAATTTCAACCCGGCGATTGGCGGCCCGGCCATATTCGGTCGAATTGTCCGCAATCGGATTGCTCTCACCAAAGCCGACAGCCTGAAGGCGCGCGGGCGCGACGCCTTGCGAGGCGAGATAGTTGGAAACGGAAAGCGCGCGACGCTCCGACAGGGCCTGGTTATATGAGTCAGACCCCGTGGAATCGGCGTGACCGTAAACGCTGACACTCGTCTTGTTATATTCTTTCAAAACGATCGCGACCGAATTCAGGGTCTCGTAAAAGCCTGGCGTGATATCCGACTGGTTCACCGCAAAAGTAATATCCGACGGCATGTTGAGAATGATGTTGTCGCCGTTCCGGGTGACGGAAACGCCTGAATTGGCGAGGCGTTCGCGCAGTTTGGCCTGTTGGCGGTCCTGATAGACGCCGATGCCGACGCCCGTCGCGGCCCCGACGCCGGCGCCGATGATCGCGCCTTTTTTCGCGTCGCCGGCGATCGCGCCGACAATCGCGCCTGCAGCAGCGCCCGCGCCAGCGCCTGCGGCGCCGGAGGTTACGGTGCGGCTTGCCCGCTTCTCACCCGTGTAAGGGTTGGTGGTGCAGCCGACCGCGAAAACCGTGATCGTTGCGAGAATGAGTGCTTTGCGCATTGCTGTTGCTCCTTTCAGCGTTGCAATGACCTGATCGATCGAACAGCCCCTCGCCCCTCGACCGGCCCGAAGACATCGGCCGGAATATGGGCCGATTGAGGGCGCTCCGCCATTAAAAACAGGTAACTAGCGCAAAAGTTGCTCACATTCGCGAAACAATTGTCAGCAAAGAAGCCCGCGCCATGAAGCCTGGCCCCTTGACGGTTCCGGTCCACACTCCTAAATCGCCGCTAGCACTCGCCGGGAGTGAGTGCCAGCAGGCGCGTCCAGCGCCTGTTTATCGGATTAACATGTTGTTTTTATTGAAAAACACAGCCTAGGGAGACCTCTATCATGGCTTTTCGGCCTCTCCATGACCGCGTGCTGGTCCGCCGCATCGAAGAAGACCAGAAAACCGCGGGCGGCATCATCATCCCCGACACCGCCAAGGAAAAGCCCCAGCAGGGCGAAGTGGTCGCTTGCGGCACAGGCGCGCGCGGCGACGACAATGAACTGATCCCCCTCGACGTGAAGGCGGGCGACAAAATCCTGTTCGGCAAATGGTCCGGATCGGAAGTGAAAATCGACGGCGAGGAGCTCCTGATCATGAAGGAGTCGGACATCCTCGGGATCATCGACTAACCCCATCTGCAAAGAGTTTTAAGGAGAAGCATCAATGGCTGCCAAGGAAGTCAAATTCGATGTCGAAGCGCGCGATAAAATGCTGCGCGGCGTCGACATTCTCGCCAATGCGGTGAAAGTGACGCTCGGCCCCAAAGGCCGCAATGTCGTTATCGACAAATCGTTCGGCGCCCCGCGCACGACGAAAGACGGCGTGACCGTCGCCAAAGAGATCGAGCTTGAAGACAAGTTCGAAAATATGGGCGCCCAGATGGTGCGCGAAGTCGCGTCGAAAACCAACGACGAAGCCGGCGACGGCACCACGACTGCAACCGTTCTCGCCCAGGCGATCGTCAAGGAAGGCGCGAAAGCCGTCGCCGCCGGCATGAACCCGATGGATCTCAAGCGCGGCGTCGATCTCGCCGTCGCCAAAGTCATCGAAGACATCCGCAACCACGCGACCAAAATCGCCTCTTCTTCCGAAATCGCCCAGGTCGGCACGATCTCCGCGAATGGCGAAAAAGAAATCGGCGACATGATCGCGCAAGCGATGGAAAAAGTCGGCAATGAAGGCGTCATCACCGTTGAGGAAGCCAAAACAGCCGAAACCGAACTCGACGTCGTTGAAGGCATGCAGTTCGACCGCGGCTACCTGTCGCCTTACTTCATCACCAATGCTGACAAGATGATTGCGGACCTCGAAGATCCGTACATCCTGCTGCACGAGAAAAAACTCTCGAACCTGCAATCCATGCTGCCGCTGCTCGAAGCTGTGGTTCAGTCCTCGCGTCCGCTGCTGATCATCGCAGAAGACGTCGAAGGCGAAGCGCTGGCGACCCTCGTCGTCAATAAGCTTCGCGGCGGTCTGAAAATCGCAGCCGTGAAAGCGCCGGGCTTCGGCGATCGCCGCAAAGCGATGCTCGAAGACATTGCGATCCTCACCGGCGGTCAGGTCATCTCTGAAGACCTGGGCATTAAACTCGAGAATGTCGGCCTCGACATGCTCGGCACCGCCAAAAAAGTCACGATCAACAAAGACGACACCACCATCGTCGACGGCGCTGGCGAAAAAGCGGACATCGAAGCCCGCACCAGCCAGATCCGTAAGCAGATCGAGGAAACGACCTCCGATTACGACCGCGAAAAACTGCAAGAGCGTCTGGCGAAACTCGCTGGCGGCGTTGCGGTGATCAAAGTCGGCGGCGTGACAGAAGTCGAAGTGAAAGAGCGCAAGGACCGCGTCGATGACGCGCTCAACGCAACCCGCGCGGCTGTCGAAGAGGGCATTGTCCCGGGCGGCGGCGCAGCCCTCCTTTACGGCTCGAAAGCGCTTGACGGTCTTGAAGGCGACAACGCCGACCAGACTGCGGGCATCAACATTGTGCGCCGTGCGGTTCAGGCCCCGATCCGTCAGATCGTCAAAAACGCTGGCGGCGAAGGCTCGATCGTTGTGGGCAAGCTGATGGAGCAGGACAGCTACAAGTTCGGCTTCAACGCCCAGACCGACGAATATGTCGACCTCATCGCGGCCGGCATCGTCGACCCGGCGAAAGTGGTGCGCACCGCGCTTCAGGATGCGGCCTCTGTCGCCGGCCTCCTGATCACGACCGAAGCCATGATCGCCGACGCGCCGAAGAAAGATAACGGCGGCGGCGGCATGCCCGACATGGGCGGCATGGGCGGAATGGGCGGCATGGGCGGCATGATGTAAGCCCAGCCAACCGGCTGACAAATTTAGTTGCGTAGAAAAGGCGGCTCGAAAGAGCCGCCTTTTTTGTTCGCCTTACAATTATAACGATTAGTCTTCGCGCTCAGTCTTTAAAGCGCGCCTCCTTAGCGCTTCTTCAAGATAACGCGCCTCGCGCGCGTCATAGCTGGCGCTGACCCGCGCGACCTCGCCAGCGATGCGTGCACGGTCAAATAAAAAGCCGTCCTTGATGACCGCAACGACGTCGCTGCGTTCTAGCTTGTCTTTTTCAACCGGGTTCGCGCCGAAAAGAACAATGTCGGCGACCTTGCCTTCTGCGATCATTCCGCGATCTTCCGTTTCGCCAAAGAGGATCGCAACGTTGATTGTGGCCGCAGCGAGCGCATCAAACCCGTCGAGCCCGGCGTCTTTCAAAAGGGCAAGCTCGCGATATAGACCTTGTCCGGGCAGCATTGTCGGATTACCGGCGTCCGTTCCCGCTAACAACATGACACCTGCCTGATGGGCTTCCAGCGTTAGCCGATCCATGACGTCCGCGATGCGTCCGAAATAAGCCGCCGCGCGTCCTCGCATATCATCGCCGCCAAAATCCTCGACATATCCGTTAAAGGGCGGCGTCGCATAGGCACGCGGAAAAGGCGGCGTCAAATCCCAGTCAAGTCCGGCGAGCTTGGCGTCTATGTCTGAAATTTCCTCCGTAATTTCTCGATAGCCAACCAGTTGCGGCGTCAAACTCACCTCATATTGCGCCATCAGTTCAATTGCATGGGTCAGATATTGGCGATCTTCTCCATCCCATAGCCGCGTTATTTCCTCAGCATGCGCAACATTATCGAATCCCGGTACGATCGCTTCATCAAACGACATGCTCGGCGGCAGATGCCCCATGGCCGGCAGACCGAGCTCACCTGCGCTCGCTATAATAGCGTTGCGCACTTCGACGCTTTCGAGATGATAGGTTTTGATGAAGTCATAGCCTTTCGCTTCGGCGTCCTTCACGGCGGCGACGCCTTCATCGGGCGTTTCAATTTTAAGGTGAAGAGGATTGTGAGAGCTTGGACCATCCAGAATTAGCCCGGCGGATAGTATTCGCGGCGCGAACTTACCGATTTCCTGCGCGCGGCGGCGCGCCGCAAGGATGTCGTCATTGCCGTTGAAAACGAGAATGCCCGTTACCCCATACGCCATATAGGGAACAAGATCGTCGTCGATCTCTGATGCGGAGACAGGTGTTTCGTATATCTCCGGCAACATTAGCTCCTGCCGGGACGCCGTATCCATATGCGTATGCGCATCGTAAAGACCGGCGATGGCGTAAGCACCACTTGCGTCGATAACAGAGCCCGTCCCGCCGTTTCGGCCGGCAACGTGATCAATGATTTCGGCAATACGGCCATTCGCAATCACGATGTCCTGATTGCGGACAATCTGTTTTCCCTCCACATCGACGATATTGACGTTGCTGATGCGAAGCGTTTGGGTCGGGCGTGACGGCGAGCACCCCAAGACAATTCCTGAACAGATCAGCCAACAGGAAAGAACCAGATATTTCATGCGGGCGCCTTATCGTAAGCCTTCGAAGCGGTAAGCTCGCCCACCCTTCCACTGACCGGCAGGCAGGCCAAGCCGGCGCCGCAAATCAAGCAATTCAAGCACACCCGCAAGGCGCACTCGTAAGGGCCGCCTTTTTTGCAGCGCAACCATACCCGTTAAACGGGAATTTCAGGCGCCGTCATTGCGCACCGCCCCTCTTTTGCTAGTCTCCAGGCGGGGCATTCAAGGCGGGGCTGACATGACACTATTCTTGCGCACGGCGCGGACGGCGTTTCTTTCCTATTTCATCGCAATGACGACGGCTTATGCGCAAGATGCGCAGCCGGCGGACATCGCCGACGCTCTGGCGGAAGAGCCGGTGCAGGAGAACAGCGCCGCCGAAACTGAAACCCCCGACTTGTTCGCCAGAGATACGTTCCGCGTACGCCCCATCGTTTGCCCCTTCAAAGGCGAAGTGGATTACAAGGGAGGCGAGATCTCCTGCAGCCTTTTTGAAGTTCCCGAGAACCGCGAAAAAGCGCGGTCACGCATGATCGAACTTCATGTCGCAAAGCTTCACGCGAAAGAGCCCGATGACTGGAATGCAGAAGAAAAGGGCGAGTGGAAAAAGCGCGAAGACCCAATCATTTATCTGACCGGTGGACCGGGCGCAAAAGCGCAAGGCTATGTGAACCGGTTCAAAGATCACGGCATCCGCGATGCGCGCGATCTTTATATCCTTGAACAGCGCGGCATCGGCTGGTCGGCTGATTTCTGTCAGGACTACGCCCTGTTTGACCCGGCGGCGGCCAACACCCCGGACTGGGAGACCTATCAACAGGCCGGCCTGGAAGCGATGGAAGCCTGCTTCGCCAAGGCCAAAGCCGCGCGCGTCGACCTATCGGGCTATAACACCATCGAAAACGCCCGCGACGTTCACGCCTTGCGTCAGGCGCTCGGCTTCGATCAGTGGAATCTCTGGGGCATTTCCTACGGCTCAATCCTCGGTCAGGCCTATTTGAAAGAAGATCCCGCAGGCATCCGCGCCGCTGTGATCGACGCCATCGTTCCCTTGCAACAGGATGTTACGTTCTTTCATATCGCGCGCCATTACGACCGTGTGCTGACAATACTTGAAGACGCCTGCAAGGAAGACAGCGCCTGCGCGCGCGATTTTCCCGATCTTGTGGAGCGCTACAAAAACGCGATCAAGAAAGTCGCGGCGAACCCCATTGAACTCGACGCCATTGACGAGGAGCTTTTCCCGAGCGGAAAGGCCTATTTCTTTCATGACCTGATCGGCGGCGCTCCCTTCTCGCTCTTTTATGAACAAAAAAATTATCCCTCCCTTCCGGCCTTCATCTCGGCGCTGACGCGCATGGTGGAAGAGGAGAATTATGATGCGCTGCGCATCGCCACCGCTGGCGGCGGAGGCGACGGGTTCGACATCAGCCAGGGCATGTACAACGCCATATCCTGCAATGATGGCTGGGCCCCCGGCATCCGCAAATCATTTGAGCAAGACGGGCTTGATCACCCTGTTCTGTCGATGATCTTCGGCGACCCCTCGCTCGCGGACGAACAGGCGAAAATTTGCAAGCGCTATGGCGCCGACCCGCGACCGGCCGAAGAATACCTGCCGGTGCAAACGGATATTCGCACCCTGCTTGTCGAAGGCGTCATGGACCCGATTACGCCGCCGCCGCTCGCGGAAATTATCGTCCCCGGATTTGCTAACGGAACCTATGTGGAGTTCCCCTATGCGGGCCATGGACCAACGCGCTCGGTTGAGTGCGCAGGCGACTTCCTGACGAAATTCTATGACGACCCGCAAGGCGAGCTAGATCTGTCCTGTCCGGAAAGCATGGAGCGGCCGGAATTTTCCGGTCCCCTGTTTGCAACCAACGGTCTCACGAACCTCGCCGTCATGTTCTCTGAAGACAAGAAATCCATCGCGCTGCCGGTCATCTGGATCGGCCTCGCTGCGGTGATCTTCCTCTTCGGCGCCGTTGTTTATACGCTCGCCCCGGTCGCACGCGTCATCAACCGTTCGGGCGCCATGCCGACCGGCGGAGCGCGCATTATCGCGTGGCTGACGGCGCTCGCAGGAACAGCCTCCATCGGCGGGATCGCCGCCGGCGCCGCAATGGCGGTGCAGGAAAATGCGCTCCTCCTGCTCGCCGGCCTGCCTGGCTGGACAAAGCTCGCCGCGCTCGCCGGGCTTGCCGCTGGGCCGCTCGGCGTGTTGCTGTTGTGGCTGACGGCGAAAGCGCGGATGCAAACGCCGTTGCCGATTGGGGTCAGCCTCGGCCTTCTCCTCACCGGCGCAGCGGGCGTCGCCCTCGCCGCCTGGATCGCCGTTTGGGGATTCCTGCCCTTTTAAGTCAGGCTAGCGACTTCATTCTCGAAAAAGGCGGCTCTTTTGAGCCGCCTTTTGTCTTGCCCCGCCAGACGCATAAAGGCAGAAGGCGGACAAAGGAGCCAGCGCCATGCTTGCGGACATCTTGCCCGTCTTCACCACCGCCTTCGTCACGCTTTTCATCGTCATCGACCCCATTCTGGTGACGCCGATCTTTGCGTCGCTGACCAAAAATGAAATGCCGCGCGAAAGGCTCCGCATCGCTATCATGGCGGCGGCCTATTCAGTGGGACTGCTGATGCTGTTCGGTTTTGCGGGGAACGCCATGCTGCATCATCTGGGCGTCAGCTTCGCCGCCTTCCGCGCGGCCATGGGCATCATTCTTTTCATCATGGGTTTTCGGATGTTCTTCGATCCGGACTCAGAAACCCAGGCGAAAACGCCGGGCCCCAAAGCCTCCGCGCGCGACAATATCGCCTTCTTCCCGCTAGCGATCCCCATGCTCGCCGGGCCCGGCGCCATCGCCACGGTCATGCTGCTCATGGGACCGGGCGCCACAGTCATCGACAAGGGCGCCGCCCTCTCCGCCATGGTCATTGTGCTGATGATTGCGGTGTTCATGATGGCGTTTGCAAGCCGCATCGGCGACGCCCTCGGCCGCACCGGCATGAACGCCATCACGCGCATCCTCGGCATGCTGTTGATGGCGCTGTCGACACAATATGTGTTCGACGGCGTGCGGGTCGGCATTCTGGAGAAAATCAGCGCCGCTTAACTGCGCGTGTCAGCGCGGGCTCGCGCCATAGGTGACGGAGCCGCCGCTGTAATTGGCGCCCGAGCCGTCGCCGGTGCAGACAAAGCGTGTCACGCGCGGGGTGTCGCCCTTGCGGCAACGGGTTTCAATTTCCGAGAGGCCGCGATCGCAGGCGCGGGCCACGGCGCTGCCATCAGGCCAGTGGGAAAAGCTGCGCCAGTTGATCGACACATCGAAGCTGACGCCGCAGAGCTGTTCGGTAAAAGCCGCTTCGCGCTGAAGCGCGGCCTCTTCGGCTTCCTGCGCGCGAATTTCCCGCAAGGGCTGCGCTGCAAGCACCGTGGGCGCAGCACACATAAAGGCGCCGGCGGCCAGCAAGGCCCCGCATCTGACACTCGGTCGGAATATGCCTTTTGCGTGCATCATGGGCGCAATCTTCCCCCTCAATGCGGCTGTTTTAAGACAGAAGCCTACGAATTTCATAAAGAAAACGCAGGAAAATGGGCCCTCTAAAGGGTTTCCTCCAGATAGTGAGCGACTTTCGCCGAGGAGGGCCGCCCGCCAATGTCCTGATTTGGAACATAGAGGATTTCCAGCACCGCCCCATTGAGCGCGACGCCCGGCGCCGCACCCGGTAGGAAGGCGACGCGGCGCACGCGCTCGGCAATAACCCGCGCGCCGGTAGGGTCATCGGCGACCATGGCGAGCCCCTTGGCGGCCGTCAGCACCGCGTCTGACAAGACCGCCGAATTGTCGCCCGTTGCGCGTCGGCCGGCGCTGACGTCAAAAAAGACCGGCGAACCGACAATCGCGCTGATCTGCGCCGAGGCTCCTTGCGCGCGCCGAAGCGCAGCGTCGTAATCTTCAAAAACAAGCGTAAGCGGATGATCGTCCCCAAATGATTTCGACGCCGCAACGCCCTGGAACTCGCCCGGCCAAAACACGGTCGCGCCGCCATAGGCCGCAATTCGCAACAAGGTTTCGCCCTCAGTGGTTTTGTAAATGACGTCGCCTCGCGGGCCGCGCGTCGCGCTCAGCTGATGTATTTCCGGCGCCGGACCGGCGGCGTCGAGAACGCAGTCAAGCCGCGTATCTTCGGGTGAACAAAGAAACTGAACGCGCGCGCTGGCGCCGCGTTCCTCGAAAAGAAAGGTCCGGTCATCGCTCGCCAGAACATAACGCTCCACCGCCCGCGCGGGACCATATTCTCTTGTTCGGTTCCCGCGTTTACCCACAAGCGCGGCAAAGGGATTGTCCGACTGCTGAGCAAGCTTCAGGACACGAGCCTCCTGCGCCTGGGCGACGGCGGCAGGCGAAAGGGTCGCCGCCATAACAAATGGGGCGATGACAAAAGCGGCAAGCCGCGTCATCCGAAAGCCGCCCCGACCGGGGCCCGTCTTGGTCATGGACGAAACTTAGCCTGTGATTTTGGTGAAAAAAGGGCCCCGGCGGTAATTTTCTGCGCCGGAGCCCTTCGATAAATCAAGGACTTGCGCCGGTTAAGCGGCGATATACTGCCCGCCATTGGCCGTCAGCACAGCGCCGGTGATGAAGCCCGCTTTTTCATCAGCGAGGAAAGCGACGCAATCGCCAATCTCCGACGCCTCTCCAAGCCGGCCCACGGGGATCTGCGCGGTGATTTTTTTCAGGGCCTCTTCCGGCATCGCCGCCACCATTTCGGTGGCGATGTAGCCCGGGGCGACCGCATTCACGGTAACGCCCTTGAAGGCGCCTTCCTGCGCCAGCGCCCGGGTGAACCCGATCATGCCCGCTTTCGCCGCGGAATAGTTTGTCTGACCCATCTGGCCTTTCTGGCCGTTGATCGAAGAGATGTTGACGATGCGCCCGAAGCCGCGCTCGCGCATGCCGGGAAAGACCTGGTGCGACATGTTGAAGACGCTGTCGAGATCGGCCCGGATCACCTGGCTCCATTGTTCAGGACCAACTTTGTGAAACATGCCATCGCGCGTAATGCCCGCATTGTTGACGAGAATGTCGGTGGGGCCTTGCGCCGCCTCGATTTCCGCAACGCCTGCCTTGCAGGCGTCATAGTCGCCCACATCCCATTTGAAGACGTTGACGCCGGTTTCGTCCTTGAACTTCGCGGCGGCCTCGTCATTGCCCGCATAGGTCGCCGCGACAGTGCAACCCTTTTCCTTCAAGGCGAGGCATATGGCGCGGCCAATGCCGCGTGTGCCGCCAGTGACGATTGCATTCCTGCCCATGATGTTTTCTCCCGGTTTGTTTCCACCCTACGCTTTACGCAAACTCTTCGGCCCGCCTTTAGCGTTCAACGCAAAGCGCCACCCCCATGCCGCCGCCGATGCAGAGCGTAGCGAGGCCTTTCGACTTGCCCGAGCGTTTGAGCTCATAAAGCAGCGTCGTCAGAATGCGCGCGCCCGATGCGCCGATAGGGTGGCCGATGGCGATGGCGCCGCCATTGACGTTCACTTTCGACGCGTCCCAGCCAAGCTCTTTGCCGACGGCCAGCGCCTGCGCCGCGAAGGCTTCATTGGCTTCGATAAGATCGACATCGTCAAGAGACCAACCGGCTTTTTGCAGCGCAAGACGGGACGCCGGCGCCGGGCCGATGCCCATGATCGACGGATCAACGCCGCAATGCGCCCAGGATGCAATCGTCGCCAGCGGTTCAAGACCGCGTTGTTGCGCCGCTTCCTCAGACATCACCACCAATGCTGCAGCGCCGTCATTCAGTCCCGAAGCATTCGCCGCCGTCACCGAGCCGCCATCGCGCTTGAAGGCGGGCTTCAACCCGGAGACGCCGTCAATGGTCGCGCCTTCGCGGATATATTCATCCTCAGCGAAGACAATCTCGCCTTTGCGGGTCTTGATCGTGACCGGTGTGATTTCCTCTTCGAACTTGCCTTCCTTCTTCGCGGCCTCGGCCTTGTTCTGGCTGGCGACGGCGAAAGCATCCTGTTCTTCGCGGGTGATCTGGTATTTTTCGGCGAGATTCTCCGCCGTCACGCCCATATGGTAGTCGTTGAAAACGTCCCAGAGACCGTCGGTGATCATGGTGTCGGCGAAGCTTTTCGGCCCCATCTTCTGACCGTCGCGCAAATGCGCCGCATGAGGCGCAAGGGACATATTCTCATGGCCGCCGGCGACCACTACAGACGCATCGCCCAGCCGCACCGCCTGCGCCGCCATGGCGACCGCGCGAAGCCCTGAACCGCAGACCTGGTTGATGGTCATGGCCGGCTTTTCCTGATCGATGCCGGCGCCGATGGAGGCCTGGCGGGCGGTGTTCTGGCCCTGACCCGCCTGAAGGACATGACCCATCACCGTTTCGTCCACATCGCCGCCGGAAATCCCGGCCCGCTTCAATGCTGCGGCGATAACGGTCTCACCCAGTTTCGCCGCCGGAACGGACGCCAGACTTCCCCCGAAAGACGCAACGCCTGTTCGCGCCGCCGAAACAATAACCGCCCTGCTCATAAGAGCCTCCTGACCTGAATTTGTGCGCCCGCTGGCGGGAAGGCCTCTCGCCCACCCGGCCCTTCAGGCGCGAAGGGTAAACAATCTCAAGGGTTTAAAGCCGCGAAAACTTGTGGTTAACGCGTATGCAAACCTTATTTTCATGCTATAGCAGGATTAGCAAGCGCACAAAATCATCGCGCCGCAGCGCCGCAACACTTCTGCAGCGCCGCAAAGGGCCGGGAGGGCAGGACCATGACAGAAAAATCATCAAAAGGCCGCGGCAGGGCCGAGGGCGAACCCGTCGTCATCAAGAAATATGCGAACCGCCGCCTCTACAACACGGCGACGTCGTCTTATGTGACGCTCGATTTTCTTGCGGAGATGGTGAAAGACGGCGAGGACTTTGTCGTCTTTGACGCCAAGTCCGGCGAGGAAATCACCCGGTCGGTGCTCACGCAGATCATTTTCGAGGAAGAGAGCAAGGGCCAGAACCTGCTCCCGGTCCAGTTCCTGCGCCAGTTGATCAAATTCTATGGCGACAGCCTGCAAACTTTTGTGCCGTCCTATCTCGAAATGAGCATGGATGCTTTTTCGCGCAACCAGGAAGAAATGCGCGGCCGTATGCGCGACGCCTTCGGCGGCTCGCCGGGCTACGCCATGTTCGAGGAAAGCGTCCGCAAGAATATGGAGCTTTACGAGCAGGCGATGAAAATGTTTTCGCCGCTCGGGCCTTCCTATTCACCTTCCCCGCAACGCGCCGGCGGCGGCGCTGCGCCGAAAAAGGAAGCTGAAGACGCAGACGACATCAATGCGCTGAAAAATCAGGTCGCAGCCCTGCAACGCAAGCTCGACAAGCTTGAAGGCGACGAATAACGCCTCGTCAAAATCTGATTTTTAGGATTGCCGGCGCTCGGCGCGCTGCGGCGTTTCATTAGGCGCGCCGTCAGGCAGCCAGTCCGGATTGGTTTCCGGCTTGCCAATCAGAAAGCCCTGCAGGAAGTCAACGCCGAGACCTTTGAGCAGCATCGCATCGGCTTCGTTATCGACCCACTCGGCAACGGTCTGCATGCCGAAATTACGAGCGAGGTCCAAAAGCGTCCGGACAAAAAGCTGATTCTCGCGCGAGGACGAAACGCCGGTGACGAAAGATCCGTCGATTTTCAGAATATCAATGTCCATCGCTTTGAGATTGCGGAACGAGGTGTAGCCCGCGCCGAAATCGTCAATGCCGAAAGAACAGCCAAGCCGCTTGATCTCGGAGACGAATTCAATCGAGGCGTCGATGGAGTCGATCACCTGGGTTTCAGTAAGCTCCACCGTAATGCGGCGCGTCAGCTCCTGATTGGCGCGTAGAAGCGCAATATAGCCCTCAGCCCACACGAAATCCTTCACCGTCTCCATGGAGATGTTCACATTGAGATGGATGTTCGGAATGACAGCGAGCGTGTTGAGCGCAAGCTCAAGCACACGGCGGTCGAGCAGGTGGACAAGGCCGAGACGCTCTGCCGCGGGAATGAATTCCGGCGCCGGAATATTCTGTCCGTCATCGCCGCGCATGCGGATAAGGCATTCGAATTTTTTCGGCGTTTCGTCGAGATCGGCGACAATCGGCTGGAAGGCGAGACGCACGCGGCGTTCGTTGAGCGCCGTCAAAATCACATCCGACATATGCGTGTTGCGACGACGCATGGAAACGACGTCGGTCTTGTCAGTGAAGGCTGACCAGCTCGACTTGCCAATGCGTTTTGCAGCGTCGAGGGCGGCTTCCGCGCGGGTCATGGCCGCGTTCGAATTATCGGCCTGTTGCGGCAGACTGACCGCGCCGAGGCAGACTGAGGCGGCGATGACGCCGCCTTTGGTTTCGATGACGCTTTCGCGCACCACATTGAGAAGGCGCACGCAGATCTGGCGTAAATGGTCAGAATCGGTGTCGGAAATAATGATGCCGAATTTGGTGCCCGCGACGCGGCCGATGCGATCGTCAGGACTGAGAACGCTGGCGAGCCGCGTCGCCACTTCGGCGATCACCTTGTCAGCGGCTTCGAAACCGAAATCAGCGTTGACGGCGCCCAGATCATCAATGCCCACCATCAGATAGGCGCCGGTGGTTCCGCCGGAAATCATGTTGGCGATTTTGGCGTCGAGCGCTTTTTTCAGATGCGTGCGATTGAGATGGCCGGTCAGTTCGTCGTTGACCGCGAGCCAGGAAAGCTGCTCCTCGCGGCGCTTGCGGGTTTCAATGGAGCGAATGACGCTGATCAGGCGGCGCCCGGCGCCGGCGCCGATCCAGCCGCCGCGCTCTTCGACCCAATGGCCGTCGCCCTCATCGCGCTTCAGTTGATACTCACAGGAATAGCTCTGGCGGTCGCCCGCAAAAGCGGCGATTCGTGTTTCGTCTTCATTGCCGTGGATGCGGGCCGAGAACGCGTCGCTGGTGGCGGCGACATTATCGCGCGAGACGCCGAAGATCCGGGCCGCCGCTTCATCGTCTGACCATTTCAGACTGCCCGCTGTTGGATCAAACTCGAACATGGTCTGGAGGCCGCGATCGGATGCGTCGCCTTCCTGTAAGGCGACAGACAACGCAGCCGAGGCGCCCATTACAGGCGCCTTCTCGGCGTCAGACTTCTCATGATGGAACGCCTTAGCGTTATCAGCCATTAAACCCACTCACACATTTACGAGGGGACTTTAGACCCAAAGCCGTAAATAAAATTTGAAGCGTGAGCAAAGCCAAGAACGCCCCATAAAGGGACAGCTGGCGCCGAAATTGCTGCAACCTGGGCATGAATACGGTTCTAAATCTTCCCGTTCTCGCCCGCCGCCCGCTGCCGCTCGCACGGACGGTCGCGCCAGTGGAACAGACCCGCGTCATGCTGGCCGCCGACACGCGCCGCGCTGAGCCGCCCGGCCAGTCTGACGCCGAGAAGGTTTACGGCCATGTAAAAACGCTTGCGTCCCAAAACGGGCCGCAAGCGCTGGATGTTTACTTCTAGTTTATTCCGCCTCAGTCGAGACGTGACATCAGCTAAGCTGAGACGCCGCCGCCCACCGAAAGGTCCCGGCGCGCCGTCACGGTGGTGACGATGAACCCGGCCATGAAGTCGAGGAATGTCATCGACATAAACAGGAAGAAGACCGAGTTTCCAAAGCCCTTCACGATGATGAAGAGCAGCAGCGAAACCACGAACACGACCACGGACAGAGCGTGATTCATGATCGATTCAGAGCCGGTCTTGGTGGAGCGCAACAGCTCCACAAACAACAGCCCCATGCTCGCTAAAAGGAAAACATCGCCCCAGGTGACGTTCCAGATATCGGTCGACACCATCGGCAGCTGCACGAAGGTGATTTCCCACCATTCTGCGCCGGCCGCGCCCGTCAGCGTCAGAACCGCAAAGATAATCAGGCTGATCGCCAGCAATGGAAACATTTGGTACATAGACATTATCGACCCTTCTCTTGCCGCCGCCCCCCTTCGAAAAGTCGCCTTTCGCAGTCAAAGGCGCGGGCGTCTGGCGGCCCCCGGTTAATGAGAGCTTAACACGGGGATGGCTCGCCGCCAAAATAGAAATCCTGGTGGAAAATCAGCCCTCTTCCTCAACCCGGCCAGGCTGTCGGGCGCGCGCGTTCAGCCACATGACGCCCATAAGATCGCGAACCGCAACGAGTGCGCGCCCGAAATTGGTGTATTTCGAAACGCCATGGGCCCGCGCCCGGTGAGAAACCGGGGCAAAGGCGACCTCATAACCCTCCCGCACCATCAGCGCCGGCAGATAGCGGTGGATGTGATCAAAATAGGGGAGCCGCAAAAACGCCTCGCGCTTGAACAGTTTGAGGCCGCAGCCCGTATCCGCCGACCCGTCATTCAGGAGACGGCGGCGAATGGCGTTGGCGGCGCGCGAGGCGATCTTTTTCGCCTGACTGTCCTGGCGGCCGCGGCGCTCCCCCGCCACCATGGCGAGACGGTCGCCCCCATCCATCAGCTTTTCATAGAGCGCCGGAATATCCGCCGGGTCGTTCTGCCCATCGCCATCGAGCGTTGCGATCACCGGCGCGCGCGCCGCCAGAATGCCTGTGCGCACGGCGCGGCTTTGCCCGGCGTTCTTTTCGTGACGAAGAATGCGCAATTGCGGGTGACGCGTCCGGGCGGCTTTGAGCGTCTCGACCGTTTCGTCCGTTGACGCGTCATCGACCATGATAATTTCATGATCGACGCCGTTGAGCGCCGCCGCAATTTCATCGGCGAGCGCGCCGGCGCCGCCGGCTTCATTGTGCATGGGCGCAACGACGCTGATCGCGGGTATTTGGGAAGAAGCCGTTTCCATGAGGTAAGGCTCATATCTGATCCGCGTCCACCGGTCACGCCGCCAGGGGACATAAAACCCAGGAGACACATGACGAAGACAAAGCCTGCAGATG
Organism: Hyphococcus sp.; assembly: GCF_041986965.1. Taxonomy (GTDB): domain Bacteria; phylum Pseudomonadota; class Alphaproteobacteria; order Caulobacterales; family Parvularculaceae; genus Hyphococcus. Next base: position 381,808 of record NZ_JBHIXB010000001.1, read on the forward strand.
CCGGTAAGCTCTCAGCCTATGAGGGGTGAAATGAAAACCGGGGCGAACACCGGAGCGAACGCTGGGGTGAACACTGGGGCCGGACTCACGCGCCGGACCGCAATGCTCATCGTTGTCCTGTTCGCTGCGGTGACGGCTTTTGCGGGACTATTTTCTCTGCCGCCTCTCGACCGCGATGAGGCCCGGTTCGCACAGGCGACCGCCCAGATGCTCGAAAGCGGCGATTTCATCACCATTCGTTTCCAGGACGCCGAGCGTAACAAGAAACCGGCCGGCATCTACTGGCTACAGGCGGCGAGCGTCGCCTCCCTGTCAGATGTCACCGCCCGGGAGATCTGGGCCTATCGCATCCCCTCGATGATCGGCGTGGTCCTGGCTGCGCTTTTCACCTTTCTCGCAGGCGCGCGGCTTTATGACCTGCGCACCGGACTGCTTGCCGGGCTGTTGCTGGTGAGCGCCCCTGTCGTCGCCGCGGAAGGCACCATCGCCAAAACCGATGGCGTTCTCCTTGCGCTGATCTGTCTCGCGCAACTGGCCTTCGTCGAAGTCTATGCGCGCGTTCAGACGGCGGAAAAAACCGGCTGGTGGTGGCCCGTCATTTTCTGGGCGGCCCATGGGGCGGGCGCTCTCGTGAAAGGCCCGATCGGCCCAATGGTGTCGTTGATGACCGGCCTTGGTCTGACGACGGGGACGCCGCGCTTTAAGTGGATCGCCGCTTTAAGGCCGGTCGCCGGCGTCCTGATCCTTGTGCTGATGGTCGCGCCCTGGGCCTTCGCCATCTGGCAGGCGACGGAAGGACGCTTCTTCACCGATGCTGTCGGCGGCGACATGCTCGGCAAGGTGGGCGATGCGCAGGAAGGTCATGTGGGCCCGCCCGGATATCATTTCGCGCTGGTCTGGCTTCTTTTCTGGCCGGCTGCCGCGCTGATCGTCTCCGGCGTTCTCAATGCGTGGAAGCAACGCACAGACTGGCGCGCCCGCTTCCTTCTTTCCTGGCTTATTCCCGCCTGGATCGTCTTCGAAATCGCGGCGACAAAGCTGCCTCATTATGTGATGCCGCTTTATCCGGCCCTCGCCATCATCGCCGCCCATGGCGCCGTCTCTGCGATACGGCCGGCCTGGGCGGAAAAACTCGGCGCGCTGATTTATGCGGGGATCGGTCTTGCCGCAGCGGCGATCATCGCCCTGGCGCCGATCTATTTCAGCGCAGCGCCGCTGACGCTAACCTGTTTCACCGCCGCGGCGATCACCGGCGCCGCAGCGCTTTTCATTGCACGCCTCTTCTGGCGCGGACGCGGTTTTGCCGGCGGCGTCGCCGCCTCGGTCCTCGCTGCGCTTTACGCCTGGACCCTGCTGACCATGGTTTTGCCGGGCCTTTCGCAACTGGCCGTGAGCCCGCGCCTGTCGACCGCGCTTGAGATGGCTGACCGCCACCCCCTGCATGATGATTTGGCGCCGGCGGCGCTCGCCGGCTATTCAGAACCCTCGGCGATTTTTCTCCTGGGAACGCAAACCATGCTCGGCTCCGGCGCGGACGCCGCCGCGCGGCTCAAGACCGGCGCTGCAAGCGTCGCCGTCGTCGAAGCGCGCGAAGAAGGAGCCTTCCTTGCGCAGCTTGACGGCGTCCCGACTGCCAGCCTTGCCGTCATTGACGGGCTCAACTACTCCAACGGCAAGGATGTGCGCCTCACCCTCTACATCCTCGCGCCGTAACCCTCCACGGGAGCCTCATGACCGCCGACAACACTCATCATGCGGCGCCCCAGCCTGCTGATTTGGGGCGAACCTTCTGGATCATCGCCGCCGCGATCATGGGTCTTCGCGTCATCGTCTTGATCCTGACGCCGCTTGGGATCGGTCCCGATGAAGCGCAATACTGGTATTGGTCGCGCGATGTCGATTTCGGCTATTACTCCAAGCCGCCGGTGATCGCCTGGGCGATTGCGTTGACCACCGGCCTTTTCGGAAATAGCGATTGGGCCATACGCCTTTCGGCGCCATTCTTTCATTTTGGCGCGGGCGCATTCCTCTATCTGGCGGCGAGGCGTCTTTACGACGAGCGCACCGCTTTCTGGACCGGCCTCGGCTGGCTCACCATGCCCGGCGTTTTGCTTTCGTCTTTCATCATGGCGACCGATGCGCCGCTGCTCTTCTTCTGGTCGGCGGGACTTTTTTTTCTGGCGCGGATCATGAGCGCGCCTGCGCCGCGCATCGGAGATTTCGCCGGCCTTGGCGCCGCCATCGGGCTCGGCCTCATGTCCAAATACGCCATGATCTATTTTCCGGTCGCGCTTGCGCTCATTCTTTTGTCAAAAGCGGCGCGCGAGAAGCTGCTGTCGCCGCCTCTGGCGCTCACCACGCTGCTCGCGGCTGGCCTATTCGCACCCAACATCATCTGGAACATGCAAAATGATTTCCAGACACTCTCCCACACGGCGGCGAATGCAGATTGGGGCGCACAGCTTTTTCACCCCCTCGCTTTTCTGGAATTCTTTGGAGGCCAGTTCGCCGTCTTCGGAATCATCCCCTTCTCAGCGCTGATTTATGTCGTTGCACAGCGATCCGTATGGCGTTTGGAAAGCCGCGATTACTTGCTTCTCGTCTTCACATTAACGCCGCTCCTCATTGTCGCCGGGCAAGCATTTTTATCCCGCGCCCACGCAAACTGGGCGGCGGCGGCCTATCCGGCGGCGCTGATGCTGGTCACCGGATGGTTGTGCCGTGAAAATCGCACCGCAAGCCTCGTCAAATTCAGCGCCGGGTTTCACGGGATTTTGTTGGCGCTTTTTACCATTGGCGTTCTAAGCCCGGCGCTTGTCGATCACGCGGGGCTTTCAAATGTGGTCCGGGATCTTCGCGGCTGGAAAGCGCAGACGGATGACATCATGACCTATGCGCCGGGCTATGACGCCGTTCTTGTCGATGATCGCTATCTCATCAGCGAAATGCTCTATCATCAAAGAGACAGTGAGATTGAGATCGCCGCCATCGATCCGAATGCCTCCATCAACAACCATTTCGAAGCGTTTCGGCCCTTCGACCCCACCCGCATGAAGCGAGTTCTGTTCGTAACGACGCGCAAAGACGCGGCGCATGTGGATTACCGCTTTCATGAGATTAAGCGTCTCGGCCAAGTGAAAACAGAGCCGGGCGCCAGCAAACCCCGCACCTATACGCTTTACGAACTCTCTGGTTTTTACGGAAAGCGTGTTCCCTAGACGCGAGCGGAGCTCCCGCATCGCTCGACTATGCGCGTCACCGCTCCGATTGACGCCGCGCCAGCGACCGCGCGCGCTCCAGTCCGCGGCCGCCGACCCGCATTCTGAAACCGATCAGACGCAAGGCCTTGAAGAGAGCCCGCTTCACAAAAAGAACGCCGAACAGGGCCCAGAGAAGGCTGTCCACCAACCACAAAAACGGTTTCGGGTAGGCGTCAGAAAAATGGGTGTGAAAGTAGCGGATAATCCCCGCCGTCTTGCGCGCCTCGATCTTCACCGGATTGGCGCGGCTTGAACTCTTGTAGTGGACCACTTCGACATGAGGATTGAACCAGACCTCACCGCCCGCCTTTGCAAAGCGCAGGCAGAAATCCACGTCCTCCACATGGAGGAAATAGCGCTCATCCATGCCGCCCACCGCATCATGATCGGCTTTCGGCAAAAACATCACCGCGCCCGACAGGGTCGGCACGTCGATCACCTGGTCCGGACAGTCCTCTGTATGAAGATTAAACCGTTTGAAATAGGGGTGCTGCGGCGCGAGCTTGTAGAGCCGCGTCGCCTCCACAAAGGCAGTCCATGGCGTCAGCACCTGACGCCGGGAGCCCTGTTGTTCTGCGCCGTCGGGATTGACGAGTTTCGCGCCCATAAGCCATGGCCGGTCAAGCTCGGCGCTGTCCGTCAGCAGGCGCGCAACACCGCCCGCCGGCATCAGCGCATCGGGATTGATGATCAAAAGATATTCGCTTGAGGCGTTCTTTGCGCCAAGGTTACACCCCGCAGCGAAACCTACATTGCCCTGCCCCTCAATGACCCGCACGGGGGCGCCCGCGCTTGCGCTCGCCGCTTCGACATCACCGGCGAAATTACCGTTATTGACGAGGATGATCTCGGCGATCTCCGGCTGCGTGCGCAGCGCGGCGATGGAACGCGCAAGCACGGGGCCGGTGAAATAGCTCACCATGACGGCGGAGACGCATGGCGTCGTTTCAGGGCTTTCCATCATGGGAAGGGTTTCAGCGTTTTTCGAGCATATGCGCAAGCGCAACGCCGCTCGCCGCCAGCGCCATCGCCGCAAGACGCCACACCTGCCAGAGGCTTCCCTCCACCATCACGGAAATGAGGATCGCCACAAAGGCGCCGGCGATGGCGGCGCCGACGGCGCGCGACAGATGCGCGCGCAACAAGGCCGTCAGCCCGAACCAGATGAACGCCGCAGTCGCGGCAACGCCGGGAATCCCGAGCTCCAGCCACAATTGCAAGAAAACATTGTGGGGATGGATCGGAATCACCGAAAGCTCAACACGCGCGCCGGGCACATCGACCATGGGCGCGGTTTCTTTCCACATGCGCGCATAATCGGCGCCGCAGCCGAAAGGCTGGCAGGATAACGCCTCAACGCCAGCCGCCTTCCAGATCGCAAGCCGGTGCAGCGATGACGACGCCTGCGCCAAAACCTCCGGCGACAGATGTTTCTGAGCGCTGGCGTAAATCGCGTCGACCGGGATCTGTGACGCCAGAAACGGCGCCAGAAGCAGAAGCGCGATGGCGCAGCCGCCGATCAACCGTAACGTAAAACGCTGCGCGCTGATGGCCATAAACGCGGCGACAAGCCCGGCGCCGATCGCGATGACATTCGCCAGCACATCATTGGTCGCCGCCGCCGCGACGCCGAGCGCCAGAACGAAAGCCGCCGCCGTGCGCGACCATTGCCGCACCGCAATCGCCGCCGCCGGAAACAGCGCCGGCGCCAGCGCGGTGACGCCGCGCCCAAGCGCGATGATGTCGCGCTCGCTGCTCGGTTCGTTCGGCGGCAACAAACGGCGCAGCAATCCGTCGGTGACGCCTTCAAAGGCGAGAATGATCATGCCGGCGACCAGCGCCCATAAAAACGCCTGGCCGAGCCGCCACGCCCATTCCCGGGTCAGGGTCAGCAAGAACCAAATGATGCTGGCGCCCACCAGCGCAGGGCCGAGCACATAAAAAAACATGCCGGGATCGCCTTTCGGCGACCAGAAGCCGGAGAGAAAAATCCACAAACACAAAAACAGGAGCGCCGCGAAGCTCGCGAATTTTGAATCGTCCAGCGAAGGATTGTCAAACAGCTTGCCGAACGCCGCCTGCCAGAACGCGCCGCGGGCGAAAGCCGGCAGGCTCGCCAGCAAAAGCCAGGGCGCGAGCCCCCGGTGACCGAACACCGCCGTTAAAGGCAGGAGAAAAAACAGCGCGTAAAACCAGCGCCGGCTCGCCTTGTCTCTTTTGTCTCGCCAATGCGCGGCCATAAACCGAGCGCTACGCGCGTTTCAAATCCGGCGCCAGCGCCTCGTGCGCCAGCGTCTCGGCCGCCGCAGAAAGCGACATGGTTTCCTGATCTTTCGAACCGAGACGACGAAGCGAAACGGCTTTTTCCTCCGCTTCTTTAGCGCCGACGACCGCGATCACCGGGATCTTGGCGTGGGAATGTTCACGCACCTTGTAGTTGATTTTTTCCGACCGCACGTCGAGGTCAACGCGCAGTCCTGCGGCGCGCAACGCCTCCGCCGCCTCGCGCGCATAATCATCCGCCGCCGATGTAATCGTAGTCACGACGACCTGCACCGGCGACAGCCAGAGCGGCAGGCGCCCGGCATAATGCTCGATCAGAAGACCGATAAACCGCTCAAACGTGCCGAAGACGGCGCGATGCAGCATCACCGGACGCTGGCGGGCGCCGCTTTCATCCACATAGGTCGCATCGAGACGTTCCGGCAGCACATAATCAAGCTGATAGGTGCCCGCCTGCCAGGTGCGGCCGATGGCGTCGGTGAGATGAAATTCGAGTTTCGGCCCGTAAAAAGCGCCCTCGCCTTCCGCATAGTCAAACTCAAGACCCGCTGACGTCAGCGCATCGGCGAGCGCTTTTTCCGCCCGGTCCCAGGTGGCGTCGTCGCCCGCGCGCGCCTCAGGGCGCGTCGCCAGCTTATAGGCGATTTCGGTCATGCCCATGTCTTTATAGACGCGGCTGAAGAGGTCGAGAAAACGGCTGGTCTCTTCCTTGATCTGATCTTCGCGGCAGAAGATATGCGCGTCATCCTGGGTCATCTGGCGCACACGCATCAGCCCATGCAGCGCGCCATGGGCTTCATTGCGATGACAACAGCCGAATTCCGCCATGCGGATCGGCATGTCTCGATAGGATTTGATGCCCTGTTTGAAGATCTGCACATGGGCCGGGCAGTTCATGGGCTTTAACGCCATGAGATCGGCCTTGCCGGTGAGCACCGGGCCTTCTTCCTCCGTAGACGGAATTTCATCGGGAACGACGAACATGTTCTCACGGAATTTCGCCCAGTGGCCCGACTGCTCCCAGAAAACAGAGTCGAGCAATTGCGGCGTTTTCACTTCCACATAGCCATCTTCATCAAGCTGGCGGCGGATATAGGCCTCAAGCTGGCGCCAGACGAGATAACCTTTCGGATGCCAGAAGACGGAGCCCTGCGCTTCGGCTTGAAAATGGAAGAGGTCCATTTCGCGGCCGAGCTTCCTGTGATCGCGTTTTTCCGCCTCTTCAATGCGATGAAGATAGGCCTTCAGGTCTTTCTCATTCGCCCATGCGGTGCCGTAAATCCGTTGCAGCATCGCATTGCGATGGTCGCCGCGCCAATAGGCGCCGGCAAGCTTGGTCAACTTGAACGCCTTGCCGATATGCCTCGTCGACGGAAGATGCGGGCCCCGGCAGAGATCATGCCAGTCGCCGTGATAATAAATTTTCACATCCTCATCGCCGGGCAAATCGGCAATGATCTCGGCTTTATATTTTTCGCCAATCTCTTCGAAATGCTTGATGGCGGCGTCACGATCCCAGATTTCTTTGCGGGTCGGGCGGTCCTGATCGACGATCTGCATCATCCGCTTTTCAATGTCAGCGAGGTCGTCGCTGGAAAACGGTTCGTCGCGTGCGAAGTCGTAGAAAAACCCGTCCTCGATATTCGGGCCGATGGTGACTTGCGTGCCCGGATAAAGCTCCTGCACCGCCTGCGCGAGCAGATGCGCAGCGTCATGGCGGATGATATCGAGCGCGTCTTCATGATCGCGGGTGATAATCTCAACCTTGGCGTCATGGCCGATCTCGCCAAAGAGGTCGCAGACTTCGCCGTCCACCTTCACCGCCAACGCCTTTTTCGCAAGCGATTTCGAGATGTTCTCGGCGATCAGCGTCCCCGTCACGGGTCCGTCAAACTGGCGAACGGAACCGTCGGGAAGGGTAATGGCGACCATGGCTTCAGACTTCTGTTTTACTGCGTTTCTTTTACAGGCGATCGATCAGGACATCGGCGAACCGGTCCGCTCCTTCCGGGGCATAGGTGAAAAAGAGTTCCGGCTCAATGAGTTCGACTTCCATAAGCCGCATCGCCCCGTCAAGGACCACCGCATCCACGCGGGCGTAGAGCGGCGCTCCGGGGATGAGGCTCAACATCCGGGCGGCCTCAGCGACGGCCCAGTCCGGCGGGTCAGCGGGCGCCGACCTTCCCCCATGTTCCGCCTGGCAGCGGATTTCCCCTGATTTTGGCCGTTTTGTCACCGCATGGGTGAAGTCTCCGCCAATGAACATGAATGAGGTCTCGCCAAGCGCCCCGATTTCGGGGACCAGCGCCTGCACCAGACCGGGCATTCCCATTGTGTCCGCCGCCGCGGCGAGGCCCGCCTCATCGTCGCGCCTGACAAGCGACAACCCGCTGGCGGTCGCGCCGAATTCCGGCTTCACCACCGCCTCAATAAGCCCCATCTCGTCCATGGCCGCGGCGATGGCCGCCGCCTCCGGCAGCGCCGTCCTCGTCGGCGGCAGGGGCGCGCCCTTCGCGGCCAGATCGAGCAGATAGCGCTTAGACATATTGGCGCGCATTATCGCCGGCGGGTTGAAGACAGGGCGGCCGTCATCGAGAGCCTCAAGCCATTCGGCGAAGGCGCCCGGCGTTTGCTGATAGTCCCAGGTCGAACGAATAACGATCCCGTCCGCCCCGCCGAACGCCGCCTGATCCCCGTTCCACGGCGCGGCCCGCACGGCCACGCCGCGCGCCTCTAGCGCGCGCGCCGCCACCGCATCGCTTTCCTGCAAAGCCGGCTGTGCAAGGCAGGTCGCAAAAACGATATTTTTTGTCATGAGCTTTGCAGATTCAAACAGGCGTGAAACGTCTGTTGATATGTGGCATCCTGTGATCGGTCAAACAGACGGGGAAATCGATGAAAATCCAGACGATACGCTTCGCGCGGGCTGTTTTCGCGCTCGCCTTCGGCGCAATGCTCAGCCTTCCGGCGGCGGCGGAAACGCCTTATTCCCTCGCCGACCTCGCTTTTCTCGAAGGCCATTGGCGCGGTGGCGAGGATTTTGTTTTCGAAGAAACCTGGAACGGCGCCGAGGGCGGCGTGATGACCGGCATGGCCAGAGGTGTTTCATCGGGCGAACTGAAAGTCCTCGAATATATCGTGGTTTCCGAAGAAGAAGACGCGCTCGTCATGCGGTTCAAACATTTCCGCCGCGACTTCTCCACCTGGGAAGATGGCGGCCCGGTGACGCTGATGCTGACGGACGCGAAAGAAAAAGACGTCATTTTCTCCGCCGATCCGCCATCGGAAACGGTGAAATCCATTCGCTACTTCATGGCGGACGAAGACACGCTGCAAGCCGATATTGTCCTCATCGAAGATGGCGAAGAAGGCGGCTTTTCACTGGTGTTTGACCGCGTCGACTAAAATAAAGTTTGCATGACGGTGGACATTCACGGGCGCAGCTTTATAAGCCGCCGCCGGTTTTCATCGTTTCGTAGGGGTTTATCCGCCCCGCGGGCGCGGGCGGCGCTGCCGACGCCGTGTTCCACGGTGGAACCAGCCAAAGGTCTATTAGCTCATCGGGAGAGCGTCTGGTTTTGGTCCGGAAGGCGAAGGTTCGAATCCTTCATAGACACCACGATTGGATAGCTCAGTTGGTAGAGCACTACGCTGCTAACGTAGGTGTTGCGGGTTCAAATCCCGCTCCAGAAACGGCTTTTAACCGTACCAAACGGGGAAGGCCGGGGACATTCAGCCCGAAGGAAGAGTGGAAGGCTTCGGCCCGAAACAGATCCTGACGGCGCCTGGAAACAGGCCGCGCGCCGGCGCGGATACCGGCGGAGATCGATGGCGGAACGCGCCGCCTGACAGATCGGGGCTTTTAGGCCCGATGCTGCGGACAACGCCGAACGCCGGGAATTTTCGCCTCAAGCGCCGGACCGCCATGTTTGCAGGGAATGGATCCGGCCGACCTCTTTTTTCTCATCAGCACTCATCAACACAGACTGCCAAATTTTTTCCAACTATTTTTCATTTTTCTCTTTACACAGATGAATGACGCCGCTACATCGCGCGTCCTTTCGTCGGCATGGGGCCGACGATTTTGCAAAAGAGCCCGTTTTGAAAGCTGGCGATCTACATATGAGTTTCACTGGGCGCATGTCCGGCGAACGCATCTGCCGCTAGGGCTCTCTTTTTCAATGAAATAGGGCCTTTCAAGGCCTCTGCTTCGCCTCAAACCGTCCGGTCGAAACGCATATGCGTTGTTTCAAACCGGGCGCGAATAGAGGAGGCGAAGCGATGTTGAAAATATTCGTAATCGCTGAGAACCAACGCGGCCTCCTCATCAAGGATGGCCGCTTAATCAACGTGCTCGAACCGGGACGGCATATCTATTTCGATGTGTTCGGCCGGTTGAAGCTGGAATGCGTCTATGCGCAGGGCGTTTTCGCTTCGCCGTGGGCGGAGATCATGGAAAAGCGCCATCCGGAACTTTCGGCGCGCTACCTTGAAACCGTTCGCGTCGGCGAAGGTGAAGTCGCCATCGTCATGGTTGACGGCCGGGCCACCTATATCGTGCGTCCGGGCGCAACGGCCTATGTCTGGAAAGTCCTTCAGGAGGTGACTGTCGTTCGCATCAATGTGGGGGATAATCCGCGCCTGACCAAAGCCGAACTTGTCGCCTATGAAAAAGCCACGGCGACAAACGAACGCTCGACGGCGGCCATCGCTATCGTCACGGTCGGCGAAACGGAAAAAGGCCTTGTGTTCTTCGACCGCGAATTGGTCGATGTCCTGAAGCCTGGCCGTTACGGCTACTGGCAAATCGGCCGGACGGTGACGACCAAAACGCTCAACATGCGTCCTCAGCCGGTCGAAGTCACAGCGCAGGAGATCCTGACCAAAGACCGGGTCTCGCTGCGCGTCACGCTGACTTCGTTCGTTGAGGTGACGGATGCGCAAAAGGCTGCGCTCGCAACGCCGGACTATCAGAACCATGTCTACCGGCTGGTTCAGTTCGCGGTGCGTGAAGCGGTCGGCGGGCGCACGCTTGACGAAGTGCTCAACGACCGGGAGACGGTCGACGCGCAAATCGTCAATCATGTCCGCCGCGAACTTGGCGACATCGGCGTCGCGGTGAAAGAGCTTGGCGTCAAGGACGTCATTCTTCCGGGTGATATGCGCGAGCTTATCAACCGGGTCGTCGAGGCGGAAAAAACCGCGCAGGCGAACCTCATCCGCCGTCGCGAAGAAACGGCCGCCACGCGGGCGCTTCTCAACACGGCGCGACTGATGGAAGACAATCCGACGCTTCTGCGTTTGAAAGAACTGGAAGCGCTGGAACGCGTCACCGAACGCATCGGCCGCATCGACGTCCATGCAGGCTCGGGCGAAGGCCTGAATGTCCTTGTGGACCGTCTGGTGAGCCTCAAACCCCGCGACTGAACAAGCGGGGACGCGAAAACTGTAAGACAGGGCGGCGTTCATACGCCGTCCTGTTTTTATTTTACCCCTTATGTGACGCACATCACAGGACGCCGGGAAATCACCCCTTCCCCGCCCCATTTGCGTCACCTTTCCTGCCAATCCTTAACGTGCCTTGACGCGCATGGAGCGCTATTCTCAGGGCGCTGAAAAATGGGGGAGAACCATGATCAAGCAAGCTCTTGCTGCGGGCGCCGCAGCGCTTTTCACCATCACATCCGCTCACGCCGGGCAGCCGCTGAACACGTGGCTCGGCAATTACGTCAAAAACACTGACGGGCTCGACAGCCTGTCCGTTTCCAACAGCGGTGGAAATCTGAAGATTTCCGTTAAAGGCGAGTGCACGCCCAACCCTTGCGACTGGGGCGAGGCGCCGGCGATCGCCTATTCCAATTCCGCTTCAACCGATCCGTCATCGAACACGGAAGCGATCATCGCAACCTACAATCAGGGGTTCGCGACCAAAACCGTTGTGCTTGACGGGCGCGCCGGCAACACCATTCGCGCCCATGTGTACACGCATTTCACCGACAATAGCGGCCGCGACGATTACGTCTCGCATGTTTCCCTGAAAAAGGCGCCGCTGGTTGTGCGGCCCATTCCGGGCGTCATTACGGCAACGCCGCTGAAGCCCTTCAAGGAAGATTGCGTTTCGCTCAATCCGAACACCATCTCCGTTGAAAATAAAAACGGCCGCTGGAAAGTCGTTGACGGTTCGCACTGGCTGCTCGACGCCGGCTCCAACAAGTCGGAAATGGACCGTGCGAAAACCATCATCCAGCATTACGGCTTTACCCAGCACTGCTTTGTTGGACGTCCCGACCCGTCGCTGAGCTACTGGCTGAAAGCCGGCGCAGCGCCGAGCGGCGCGCTTTCCGGCGAGGATTGCGTCAACATCAACCCGAACGGTCTTTCGATCAAAAATTCGGGAAGTCACTTCACCATTGTCTCTAACGGCAACCACTATGCGTTCACCGCGCCAAGCCAGGCGGAAGCGCAGGAAGTGATCGACGTCGTCAAATATTACGGCTTCACGAAGTCCTGCTTCGTTGGGCGGCCCGGCCCCTCCATGCGCTACTTACGCAAGTAACCGGCGCAGACCACAGGGCCGTTCACTGCAAGCGGAGCGATGGGCAACCATCGCTCCGTTTTTATTTCCGATCGGCGCCGCTCGCGCCCGTTCGTTCTGTCCAGGCCCAGTCGCCAAGTTTCCAGAATCGCCAGCCCACCTGCGGCGCGTCATCGGGCACGGGATCGAACCCATGGGAGCCGAAGGGGTGACAGCGCGTCACCCGCGAAAAGGTGAGCCAGAAGGCGCGGCCGAATTTGTGTTTGTGGAAAGCGTCGACGCCATATTGCGAACAGGTCGGCTGATGCCGGCACCTGACGCCAATCAGATAGAGCGCCGGCGACAGCGTGCGCCGATAAACCCAGATGAGGCCAAGCATGCCGCGCCCGGCGAACCCTGAGCGCATGGTCGTTTTTTCCGGCGCGTCTTCCATGGACGGGATATAGCCGCACAGCTTTTCCTTGCAATCCGCCCCTCTTGCATTCCCCAGCGGGGGCGTTAGGCAGGCGGCTTCGATTTTTGAACAGGCGGCCCCCTTCCATGTCCCGCATCAACGCCCGCTTTGAAAAGCTCAAGGCCGAGAACCGCGCCGCCTTTATCCCCTTCATCATGGCGGGCGATCCGGACGGGCCCCTGTCGCTCGACCTCATGAAAAAACTGCCGGGCGCGGGGGCGGACCTGATTGAGCTCGGGGTCGCCTTCACCGATCCTATGGCCGACGGGCCGTCGATCGCGGCGGCAGGGCTGCGCGCCCTCAAATCCGGCCAGACGCTTATCAAAACCCTTGAAATGGTTCGCTCATTTCGGACTGAAGACGATGAGACGCCGGTCATCCTCATGGGCTATTACAACCCGTTTTACGCCTATGGGCCGGACAAATTCGTCGCCGACGCCAAACAGGCCGGGGTCGACGGGCTGATCATTGTCGACCTGCCGCCCGAGGAAGACGCCGAATTATGCCTGCCCGCCCGCGCCGCCGGCCTTGATTTCATTCGCCTCGCGACCCCCACGACCGATGACGAACGCCTGCCCATGGTGGTCCGCAACACCTCGGGCTTTGTTTATTACGTCTCGGTCGCCGGGATCACCGGCAAGGGGACCGGCCAGACAGAGACCGTAAAAGACGCCCTCGACCGCATTCGGACTGCATCGGGCTTGCCAGCAGCGGTTGGTTTCGGCATCAAAACAGATGAAAAAGCACGGGAGTTCGCCGTCTTCGCAGACGCGGTAGTGGTTGGCTCCGCCCTGGTGGACGAATTTGCTAAAGCCCTTGAAGCGAGCCCCGGCGAGACCGATAATGCCGTTAACGCGGTCTTGAGGCTGGCGCAGGATATTTCGGGGGCGATCCGCGCCGCACGCTCGTAAAGCGGTTACGGCCCCAATACACGAAACTGTAATAAGGTAACGTAGAAAGCGCTGTCGGATATGAGCTGGCTCTCCAACATTCCTCCGGGCATCAAAAACATCTTCAAGCCCAAGGACGACAATTCTGACACCCTGTGGACCAAATGTCCGGGTTGCGGCGAAATGATTTTCCAGCGCGACCTCGACGCTGCGCATCAGGTCTGCCCGTCTTGCGATCACCATCTGGCGATTGCGCCAGAGGAGCGTCTTGCGCTGCTTTTCGACAACGGCGCCTTTGACGAGATCGACCTGCCGGAACCGGTCACCGATCCTTTGAAGTTTCGCGACGAAAAGAAATATGTCGACCGCCTGAAAGAAAACCGCCGCAAAACCGGCCAGCCGGACGCCATGCGCGCCGCACATGGCATGGTCGACGGCGTCGGCGTTGTCGCGCTGGTGCAGAATTTCAAATTCATGGGCGGCTCCATGGGCATGGCGCTTGGCGAAGCGATGCTGAAAGCCGCCGAGACGGCCGTTGAACGCCGTGCGCCGCTGATCGTTTTCGCCGCCTCCGGCGGCGCGCGCATGCAGGAAGGGATTTTGTCCCTCATGCAGATGCCGCGCACCACCATCGCCGTGCAGATGGTGAAGGAAGCGGGCCTTCCCTACATTGTTGTGCTGACAAACCCGACGACCGGGGGCGTCACCGCTTCTTACGCCATGCTCGGCGACGTCAACCTTGCAGAGCCCGGCGCGCTGATCGGCTTTGCGGGACCGCGCGTGATTGAACAGACCATTCGCGAAAAACTGCCTGAAGGCTTCCAGCGTTCGGAATTCCTTCTGGAAAAAGGCATGGTCGACATGGTCGTCTCGCGCGCCGACATGAAAACGACGCTGTCGAAACTGATCCGCGTGCTGGTCAAGGAACGCCGCCAAAGCACTGCGTCTGCGGCGAAGCCCGCAGCAATTGCGTCAGCGCCGGCAAAGGTCGCCAAGCTTGAAAAGCCGAAAAAGCCTGCGCCGAAAGAACCGCAGAAGCTCGACAAGGCCGCTGAATAGACCCCATACTGATTATATCACGATTACCGTAAGGAAGCGCCCGTGAGCGACATCGAAACCGTGCTCGCGCAGATCGCGAACCGGCGCCCTGTCATCATCGATCTTTCGCTGGACCGCATCAAGTCGGCCCTGTCACGGCTGGGCGATCCGCAAAAGAAACTGCCGCCGTTTTTTCATGTGGCCGGCACCAACGGCAAGGGATCAACCGTCGCGTTCCTGCGCGCGGCGCTGGAAGCGGCCGGGCATTCGGTGCACGTCTACACGTCGCCCCATCTCGTGCGCTTCAATGAGCGCATCGTCACCGCCGGAAAGGAAATTTCCAACGCAGACCTTATCGACGCCTTGCAACGGGTCGACAGCGCCATGGGCGAAGACATGCTCACCTATTTTGAAACGACAACCTGCGCGGCGTTTCTCGCCTTTGCAGAAACGCCGGCCGATTACGCCGTCATCGAAGTGGGGCTGGGCGGGCGGCTCGACGCCACCAATGTGATGGAGACCCCACTCGCCGCCGTCGTGACGCCTGTCGATCTCGATCATCAGGCGTTTCTCGGCGACACACTCGGAGAGGTCGCCAGCGAGAAAGCCGGCATCTTCCGCCGCAGCGCGCCCGCTGTCATTTCCCGCCAGACGCCCGACGCCATGGCGGTGTTGCAGGACCGCGCAAGGCGCATCGGCGCGGATATCCACGCCTTTGGCGAACAGTGGAATGTTTATTCAGAACACGGACGGCTCATCTATCAGGATGATGACGGGCTTTGCGATCTCGACCCGCCGCGCCTTCCCGGCGGCCATCAGATCGAAAACGCCGGAACCGCCATCGCCGCCCTGCGCGCAGCCGGGCTGGACCTCTCCGACGCCACCATTTCAAAGGGGCTCGCCAGCGCCCACTGGCCCGCGCGCATGCAACGCCTCACCAAAGGGCCGCTGATCGACCTCGCCCAAAGCCTCCTCGGGCAGGAACCGGAAATCTGGCTCGACGGCGGGCACAACCCCCATGCCGGCCGCGCCATCTCAAGCCTTATGGCCGACATGGAATCGCGCTCATCAAAACCGCTGGTGATGATTTCAGGCATGCAGGCGAATAAAGACGCCGCCGGTTATTTCGCACCCTTCGCCGGGCTCGCCCGTGAAGTGTACTGCGTCGCCGCTGATCATGACGGCGTTCTGTCGCCGCAAGAAGTGGCGGCAGCCGCGCAGGCCGGCGGGCTTAAAGCCGAAGCCTGCGTTTCTTTGGAAGAGGCCATAAAAAAGGCGTGTGCGGATAAAAAAAACGAGCCGCCAAGATTGCTCATCAGCGGCTCGCTTTATCTGTCCGGCGAAATCCTGACCGAAAACGCCTAGTCTTTTTACGCTTTCCTGAAACGCGCCTAGGCTGCGGTTTCGCCCAGCACCTCTTGAACCCATGCCTGAAGCTGGCTCTTTGGCGCGGCGCCGACGCGGGTCGCCACATGTTCACCGCCGGAAAAAATCATCAGGGTCGGAATGCCGCGCACACCGTATTTGCCCGGCGTTTCCGGATTCTCGTCTATGTTCACTTTGGCGACGGTGAGCTTGCCCTCAAACTCTTGCGCAATTTCATCCAGCGCGGGCGCGATCTGCTTACAAGGGCCGCACCATTCAGCCCAGAAATCAATAAGCACAGTATCGCCGCTATCAAGCACATCGCTATTGAAGCTCGCGTCGGTGACGGTTTTTGCAGCCATGGGAATCTCCTAAACTCTGGAACTGAGAAGATAGCGCGCGCCGGGCCCGTTTCAACCCGTCAGTTTCAGGTCAGCCTCAAGCGCGCGAAAGCGTGATCAAGCATTTCGGAAGGAACGGCCATCAGCCGCGCGTCATAGGTCCATAAAAGCGCGCAGACGATCTCATGTTCGGGATAGATTTCCTGCAAGAGCGCGCGATAGGCGGCGAGTTGCGCGACATAGGCCGGGTCAGCATCCTCGACCCGTTTTGGCGGCGGCCGGTTGGTTTTGTAGTCGACAACCAGAACGCGTGTATCAGAGACCGCAAGCCGGTCGATCTGGCCATTCAGCCGCGCATTGTCGGCGAGGCCTTTAGGACACCCGACAATCGACGTTTCCGCCATAGAGCCCGGCGCGAAGACTTCAGCAAATTGTGAATCCTGCAGAACGTGGAGAACTTCATCGCGCCAGCCTGCGCGTTCCTCCGCTGCTATTTCCGGCGCGAGCCGGGTGAGCAGCCGGTCAGCCGCGGCGGCGCGCTTTTCCGGCGTAACATCCGGCAAGAGCTCAAGCAGGCGGTGTAATGTCCGTCCACGGAAATATCTGTCTCCGCCAGCAACGGGAGAATAGGCGGCGCCTTCAACATCACCGCGCCACTCGCTTTCTTCCTCACCATCAAGCTTCGAGGGCGTCAGCCGCAAGGGCGCCGGCTCTTTCGGCGCCTCTTGTTTCAACCATGATGGCGCTTCAGCATCCGCCTTCGACCGGAGCGCATCATCTGTTTTTACGTCCGCGGTCTGCTGACAGGACAGCCGAAGCAACGGCGCCTCGCCGCCTTCCCAAAAAGGCGTCTCACCGGTTTCAACCCGTTCAAGCAGACGCGCAAAGCCGTCATGGGCCAGCGAATGCCAGGATTTAAGACCTGTCTCTTTGTCTTGCGGGTTCTTGCGGTTGCCTTGCTCTATGCCGCAAATGAAAAGCCGGTCGCGGGCGCGCGTCGCGGCGACGTAAAAGAGCCGGCGATATTCCTGATAGGCAAGCGCAGTTTTCTCCTCGCGCGCCTCAGCGCTCAAGGGCGCATCTTCCGCTTTCGACCAGGCGAGAAGCGCGGCGCCGTCCGGCAGGCCAGCGCCCGGTGGAGGATCGAGCAGCGGGCCGATATTTCTGGTGTTCGCTTCGCGATGCGCATCGAGAAGAAACACAATATCGGCTTCGAGCCCCTTGGCGCCATGCACCGTCATCACCCGGACGGACTGGTTCTCCCGCTCCATCTCGCGTTTGATGTCTCCACTAGCGCCGTCGAACCAGGCGACGAATTCGCGAAGACTGCGCGGATTGCCGTTTTCAAAATCAAGCGCCTGACGCAGCAATTCATCCATGGCGTCGGAAGACGCTTCGCCGAGCCGTTCAAAAAACCGTTTACGCCCTGACATGGCGCCGGTTTCCAAGACATGAGAGAAAAACGCATAAGGTCCTTGCGCGCGCGCAAGCCCTCTTGCCGTTACAATCTCTTCTACAGCCTGTTTCCATTTTTCTTTTTCGTCCGCTCGCGACCGCAAGGATCGCCAGAGCGTGACGCCTTTGCCGCGCCCATAAGCTAACGGAAAAAGATCGGCGTCATCATCAAAACCGAACAGCGGGCTTTTCAAAATCTCCGCAAGCGAAAGGTCATCGCCTTCCGTCAACACGAAACGCGCATAAGAGATCAAATCTTCAACCGCCGGATCGTCGGCCAGCTGCAAGCGGTCCGGCCCGGCGACCGGCACGCCCGCGGCGGAAAGGCGCTGAATAATCTCACGGAAAAGCGCGCCCCGGCTTTGCACCAAAATCATGATGTCGCCCGGGCGTATAGCGCGGCCGCGCGACTCAAGTGGCTCTTTCGTATCCAGCCAACCCTTGATCGTCGACGCCACGCGATCGCATAAAAGCCGCACCGGATGGCTCGCCTCCGGCGCGTCCACAGGCGCGTCCCAGGGATTGATTTCGGGCTTTTCCGGGCGCGGCGTTAAGGGCCAGATTTCAACAAGCCCCGCCGCGCCTTCGCGGCAGACGCCATGGGCGGGGATGGGAAATTCGCCGAGCCCTTCGGCCGCCTGGGGATCGTTGAACGCCGCATCGACAAAGGACAGCACCGGCTCCGTCGTGCGAAACGACATGGTAAGCGGAATGTTTTTGTATTCCGTGACTGCGCTGAGCTTCTCGCCGAGATCGAATTCCTTGGCCTTGAAAAGATCCACATCCGCGCCCTGAAAAGAATAGATCGACTGTTTCATATCGCCCACGGCGAAAAAACTGCGCAACGCCGCGCGCGCGCCAGCGCCGGAGAAATAATCCGCAAACAGATTTTCAACCACCGCCCACTGGCCGGGCGAGGTGTCCTGCGCCTCGTCAATCAGGATATGATCGATGCCGTAATCGAGCTTGTACATGATCCAGGCGGCCTCATGACGCTGAAACAACGCCTCAGCCCGCGCAATGAGATCGTTGAAATCGAGCATCGCCCGCGCCGATTTCGCCTCGGCATAGCGTTCGTTCAACGCCGAGGTCAGCCGCCAGAAAGCAAGCGTATCGTCATAAAGCGCATGCGCGCGAACCGCCTGTAATTCAGTGAAAACAAGCTCTTTCAACGTGTTCACATAGGGCCCGACCCAGGGGTCGTGCTTGTCGGTCGCTTTTGACGCGATCCTGTTCACGGTTTTCGACTGATCGGCGACCAGGAAGGTTTTGACGAGCGCATCCCAGCGCTCAGCGTCATCCGCCGCAGAAAAATAGGCCGACAGACGCAGCGCCGCCGCCTGCGGTTGCTTTCCTTCTGCGGCGAGACCGTCATGAGCGCGGCGCAACTCTTCCACGGAAATTTCGTTCAGGAATTTGCGCTTGACTGCATCCGCAGTTTCGTCCGGATTGATGGCCAGCGTCTTTGCGAGTTCTGTGGCGGCCGTACCGATGTCATCCACACCGCCCTTCGCCGCCGCGCCAATCAAAAGCTGGCGGAGATCGTTTTCATTGCGTTTCAGGGAAAGGCGGTCGAAGGCGGCGGCGAGCGCCGCATCTTCGCGCGCGTTCACCGCGACGGCGTCAAGCGCGCCATTCAGGAGCGCCGTCGCCGGCGCATCCTCAACGACGGTGAAGCCCGGCGGCGCGCCGGCTTCAATGGGAAAGCGGCGCAATACGCTTTCACAAAACGAGTGAATGGTCTGAATCTTCAAACCGCCCGGCGTTTCAAGCGCGCGCGCGAACAACCGCCGCGCCTGCGCCAGATCATCGGCCGATTTCGCAGCGGCGCCCGGTCCCTCGAGCTTCGCCAGCTCCTTCACAAGGTTTTCATCACTGGCGAGCGCCCAATCGCCGAGCACGGAGAAAAGCCGTTCGGCCATTTCCGCCGCCGCCGCCTTGGTGAAGGTTATGCAAAGGATTTTCTGCGGTGGCGCGCCGGCGAGAAGAAGCCGCGCCACGCGATTGGTCAAAACCCGCGTCTTCCCCGACCCCGCATTGGCCATGACAAAAACGGAGCGCGCCGGATCCGCCGCATGGCGTTGATTGTTGGTTGTCTGTTCAAGCGGGGTCATTCGCCGCCCCCTGCATCGCCGCCTTCACCGCCATCGGCGCCCCCATCAGCGCCTTGTGCATTTCGCTCCTTGCGGCGGGCGAGATGATCGTAATCGCCGAACTCGTTCATGAATTGCGGGCGCGGCTGCGAAAGATAAGGCTGATCCCCGTCAGCGAAATGACGCAGGATGTCTTCCAAGCCATCCCTTGCGTCGTCGATAAATTGTTTTGCATCACCGCCATCAGCGCCGGCGAATTTTTCGTTTTCCTTGCGCGAGATGACGCGCACATATTCAAACCCTGCAACCGGCGCCGCGCCAAACTCGGCAAAGCCGCCGATTTCAACGATCAATCCCGTCAGCGGCAATTGCGGGCTGAAACTGGTTTTGACCTGATCGAGGCTGGGCGGCGCCCCGGTTTTGTAATCGATGATAAACGCCGCGCCGTCGGCGAGTTTGTCGATACGGTCGGCCCGCGCCGTCAGCGTGAAACTTTCGCCGTCAAGATCGAGTGATGCGGCACCGTCGCCTTCGATCACAACAGGCTCGCCGATCAGGCGGCGCGCCCCGTCCCAATCGGCCAGAAACCGGAACGCCTCGCTTGCGCGCGCGCGCCAGAACCGGTCATGAGCGGCGCCAAGGCCATGATCGGCGGCGTGATGTTCATAGAGCTCAGCGAGCCGCCGCACTCTCTCGTCTTCGGACTTTAGCTGCGGTTCGGCGACATAGTCTTCCAGCACCTTGTGAAAGAGAATGCCAAGATAGCGTTGATCGAAAGCCTCCCCCAACGGGTCGAGCTTTCTAAGGCCAAGAATTTTCGACGCATAGATCGCGTAAGGATCGCGCAACAGCGTGCCGATCTGCGTTACGGAAAAAGATTTCGGGCGCGCCTCGACCGGCGGTTTGGGCCTGGGCGCCGCGGCGGCGGCAACAGCATGCGGCTTATCCAGCAGCACTGCGAGGGCCTCCGCCTCCGCGCTCTCCTCGACAAGCCCCAGAAGATCCGCCCCTTTCAAAATATTCTTGAGACGGACGATCCAGCGCGACGGCTTGGTCGGCTTTCCGGCCGAGCGTGCAGAACGCGTCAAGACAACGTCCGGCGCCGCAGCGAGCTGCGCAAAATCATGAGCGGCGAGACCGATGCGCCGCTCCGGCGATGGCAGGCCCAATTCCTTTCGCATGGGCCGCGACAGGAACGGGTCAATGGCCGCATCACGAGGCCAGACGCCCTCATTCAGACCCCCGAGAATAACGAGATCCGCCGATTGCAGGCGCGCTTCGAGGGGCCCCAAAATCGAAATCCGGGGATGGGCCGGCGCGCGCCGGCGCACCGCCCCGCCGGAAATGAGCCGCGCAAAAATATCGGCATACTCCGCCGCTTCATCATGAACGATGAGCGCCAGACCCGGCCGCAAAGTGTCGAGCAGCGCGGCGCCGGCGTCGCCGTCTTCCCCGCGCCAAAGCCGTTCCGCGCCCGGTTCCACATCGCTGGCGGCCAGCCGCTCGGCCGCCGCAAGATGCGCCTCAAACCGCTCTGCAAAGGGCGCGTCGCCGCCAGGCCAGACTGCGCACGCCGCCTCTAGTGACACGAAGAGTTGTTCGACGCTTTCACTTAACCCAATCGTCTTTTCAAGCTTGCGCCGGACGCCGCTTAACCCTTCGCGCGGCTTTAGTCCGCGCAACCCTCGATCCATCAGGCGTACGGCTTTGATGCAATCGCCGGCGCTGACGCCGCCCGAAAAAAGGCGATGATCCAGCATCGCCATCAGACGCACCGGGTCCGACGGGTCGACAAGCCAGCGCGCCACAAGACGGAGATAAATCCCGCAAGGCGTATTAGCGAATGGCGCGCCCGCAGAGTCATCGACCGTGACGCCCCAGCGGCGCATTTTCATGGAGACGCGCCGGGCAAGGTCGCGGTCCGGCGTCACCAGCATAGCCGTGCGGTCCGGCGTTTCGATCGCCTCCCGGAATTTCAGCGCAATCGCCGACGCCTCACGCTCTTCATCATTCGCTTCGATGAGCTTAAGGCCTTGAAGCGCGACGGCGACATCCTTGCTCGACGCTTTCGCCGCCTCGGCCCAGTCACGCCAATCGTCGGAAGCGTCGGCGGGGCGCAGCGCCACCGTAATGAGTGATGCGCGCCGGTTTTCCGTTACAGGATCATCCACAGGCCATGGCAGAACCTCGCCCCGGTCAATCTCCAGCGCCTCCAAAAGCGCCTTCAGCCCGCTTTGGGGATGGGGTTCATCCACCGCCCCCCACACATGCGCGCTCGCGGCGAGATCAAGCCCCGGCAGAACAACACATCCAAAAGGAAATGACGCCGTCAGCTTCATCATCCGCGCCACCGCCGGCGTCGAGCCCGTGGTGCCGGCGATAATCACCGGTTTTTGCGGCGGCGACGCAGCCCATCGCCTGGTCTGCAAGTCAATGAGGGCGATCCGTCGCGCCGCCGGATCCAGAAGGCGTTGTCCGGAAAGGTGGTCCGGCCACGCCTCGGTCACGATTTTCAAAAATTCAAGCGACTGCCCCCAATGCACAGCCAGATCGTCCGGCACGATTTTTTCAAGGCGTGCAGCCGGCACTTCTTCTGTATAAAGAGAATCGAGAAGACGACCGAGCTCGTCCGCGGCCGAGATGGCGCCCGCCCATCGGCGCTGGCCGTCAAACCAGGTCTTGTCCCGCTCGGCGATCCAGCGCGCCAGGACCAGCCGGCGTTCCGCCGACGCGACCGCCGGATCGAGCGCCAGTTCATCCTCCAGCCCGGCGCCATATTCCGGCTCATCCAGCGCGAATTCGTCTTCATCGATATCGCCCAGCGCCTTGATCTGCGGCGTCAGCGTCGCGGCGCCAGGCGCCGTTTCCAAAAACGCCTCTGCAAGCGCACGAGCGGCGCGGCGGGTCGGCAAATAGATCGTCGCGTCAGGAAGGTCGAACCCGGCCTCGCGCATCGATGCGGCGAGACCGCTCGCCAGATCGCTCAGGAAAGGACGGCCGGAGGCAATGGAAAAATAACGGGGTCCCGGCTTTTGAAAGACCGGCGCCATCAGCTGCGCCCGGGCAAGGCTGCATTGGACAGACGCGCCTCAGCATCTTCAAGACCTTGAGGATCGCCCACATGAAGCCAGTCGCCGCCGTAAACCGCGCCGAAAAGACGCCCCTGCGCCGCCGCCTTGTCCCAAAGGACACGAGTCGAAAAAGGTCCATCCGGCCCTTCATCAATGAGCGATGGGGCAATAATCTGAAGCCCGGTGAAAACATAAGGCGCCGTTTCGCCGGAACGCAGGGCGATTTGTCCGTTGTCTGATCGTTCGAAATCGCCGCGCCCGTCATAGCCGCTGGTTCGCTCAAGAGGCACGAGCAGCAACAGCGCATCCATTGTTGCATCATCCCAGCATTGAGAGAGCGCGGCGCAGGCCTCCTCGTCCTCGCCATCAATCATGATCGCATCGGTGTTGGTGCAGAACACAGGCGCATCGCCAAACTGTCCGCGCGCCTTTTTAAGACCGCCGCCGGTTTCGAGCAAAAGCCCGCGCTCATCGGAGATGACGATTTCAGGCGCCGAACGCGTCGCCACATGCGCCTCCACCTGGTCGGCGAGATAATGCACATTGACGACGGCGCGCGTGACGCCAGCAGCGGCGAAACGGTCAAGGGCGTAATCCATCAGCGCCTTGCCGGCGACAGGGATAAGCGGTTTCGGTTTGTCGTCGGTCAGGGGGCGCATGCGCGTGCCAAGCCCCGCGGCAAGAACCATGGCTGTATGCGGCCCGCTTTTTTTTGAGCTCATGACGCCAGCTCCGGCAGATGTTTGGCGAAAAAGCCCCGCAACGGCGCCGCTTCGTTCCGCGCCAGGTCTCGCCGGAAATGCCCCTCGACACGCGGCAGCAGATCGAGATAGCGCGGCTTGTTATCGCGCTTGGCAAGGCGCGCAAAAATGCCGAGAATTTTGGCGTTCCGCTGCAATGCGAGGACAGCGTAATCACGCCTGAACCCTTCGGCGTCAAATTGCGATCCGCCAAGGCTCATATAATAGGCGACCATCTTTTCAGCGAGCGCCGGATCAACATCGCGGCGTGCATCTTCGAGCAAGGAGACAAGATCATAAGCGGCGTGACCGAAGAGCGCGTCCTGAAAATCGATGACGCCGACTTTTTCAACGCCGCCCCGTTCCGGCAGCCATAAAAGATTTTCCGCATGATAATCGCGCAGCACATAAACATGCGGCGCCGATAGTCCGCCGAAAATCTCACGCCAGAGCGATAAATATTCCGCTGTCAGATCATCGCTTGCAGGCGCGCCTTTCTTCAGCGGCCAATACCATTCAATGAGCAACGCCGCCTCGGCTTCGAGCGCCAGCGCATCGTAATCGAGCATGGCGTAGGCGGCGCCCCTTGGCGGTTCGGCGCCGCTTTCGTGAAGACGCGCCAGTGCGTCAATCGCGGCGCGATAAAGCGTTTCTTCGTCAACCTTTCCGACGACGCGGGCAAACAGGTCGTCGCCGAGATCTTCAAGCAGCGCAAACCCGGCGGCGGCGTCAGCGGCGTAAACTTCCGGCGCGGAAAGTCCCGTGGCGCGCAACGCAGCCGACAGAGTTGTGAAGGCGTTGAGATTGGGCCCGGCGAGCCGGGCCATGGCGTTGTAACCGAGCGCGCGCCGCGACGCCTCATCTGCGTCCGGCGGGCAGGCCGGCGCCTCCTCTCCCGGCGGCGCCACCATCAGCACGGCTGGCTTTCCCTTCAGCCGCAGACGTTGATAGCTGCGCGTCGAAGCGTCGCCCGCCAGCGGCGCCGCCGCCGCGGCGCTCCAGCCGGCGTCTTCCAGAAATTTGAGCCGCGCTTCGTCCCGGTCTCTCACAATCGGTCACTCACAATTCGTCACTCGCATTTTTCATTATCACTTTAGGCGATTCCCGCGCCTTCAAGCCGCGCTTTCCAATCCCCGTCTCCTTCAAGCCGCGCCGACCGGGCCGCGCCCGCGACCTCGAGCCGCACAGTCAACGCCCCCACCGGCAACAGCTCCTCGATCCGCTCCGGCCATTCGATCAGCGCCGCCGCGCCGTCAAGCGCGTCTTCGAGGCCAAGCTCCCATACATCCTCCGGCGCCTCGAGCCGGTAAAGATCGAAATGCCATAAGGCGAAACGAGGCCCGTCATAGGTCTCGACAAGGGTAAAAGTGGGGCTGGGCGCCTCTTCAACCCCCGTGAGCGCGGCGATCAGCCCCCGTGCAAGGGTCGACTTGCCGGTCCCGAGATCGCCCTCAAGGCGGATAATGTCGCCGCGGCGCAGGAGCGGCGCAAGCGCCGCGCCGAGCGCCGTCGTGGCCGTTTCATCCGCCAATTCCATCTGCTTCAAGATCACGGAATCACCTTTCCGCTAGCGCAATCGGTCCAGAAAAAGCTTGCCCTCCCGCTCTGATCCCTTACATCCACGGCTTCGTTTTCCATTTCAGTCGCCAGCCGAGTCTCATGCCCAAGATCACTTACATCGAAAACAACGGAACCGAACATGTCGTCGACGCGGAAACAGGCGTGTCGGTGATGGAGGCGGCTGTCAAGAACATGGTGCCCGGCATTGACGCTGATTGCGGCGGGGCCTGCGCCTGCGCCACCTGCCATGTCTATGTGGACGAAGCCTGGGCGGAAAAGACCGGAAAGCCGGAGAGCATGGAAGAGTCCATGCTCGATTTCGCCTATGAACCGAAGTCCAATTCGCGCCTGTCCTGCCAGATCACAGTCAGCCCGGAGCTTGACGGTCTCGTTGTCCGGTTGCCGGAATTCCAGGGCTAAGCCTTTCTTCTGTTAACGCCTTTAATCTTGACGCCCGGCCTTTTGGCGGGCTTCAATGAACAAATGCAGAACGTTTTACCGATCCCCGCCCCGACCGACGCCGACCTGACTGACGCCGATCCCTGCCGGCCCGACCGCACGCTGGCCCTGACCCGCGGCGTCACGCGCCTGTTTCTTGATCTCGGCCTGGCGCCGCTTTGTGAATTTCGTCTCGCCAATGGCCGCCGCGCCGATGTGGCCGGCATTGACCGCAAGGGCCGGCTGATCATCGCAGAGGTAAAATCCTGCCGCGCCGATTTCGAGGTCGATCAAAAATGGCCGGACTATCGCGACTATTGCGACCAGTTCTATTTCGCCGTGGACACGGATTTTCCCCGCGAGCTTCTGCCCGATGATGAGGGCCTGATCATCGCCGATGAATATGGCGCCGCCATTGCGCGCGCGGCTGAAGACCGCCCGCTGAACGCCGCAAGACGCAAGGCCGTCACCTTGCGCTTCGCCCGCCAGGCGGCGGCGAGAAGCTTCGCCGCCGCGATTGATACGTAAAAAAACTTATGACGACGCTATTGCGGCGTCAGACGCAGAATCTTGCCTGACGCATTATCGCCGCGCATTTCCGTCGCCACATAAATTGCGCCGTCCGGACCAACACGAACATCGCGCACGCGCTCGCCGCGATCCAAAAGATAGCGCTCTTCACCGGCGGGGGTGTCGCCATCCATGATAATGCGGTGAAGCGCTGCGCCGGACAGGCCGCCCGCCAGAAGATCGCCGTCCCAGCCTTCGAACAGGTCGCCGCGATAGACGGCAAGCCCCGAAACGCCGATGGAGGGCGTCCAGTATTTCTCCGGCTGGGTCGTGCCTTCATATTCCGTAAACGGAGAAATCTTGGCGCCGTTATAATCGATGCCGTAAGTCGCCAGCGGCCAGCCATAATTATTGCCGCGCTCAATGATATTGATTTCATCGCCGCCCCGGGGGCCATGTTCGTTTTCCCACATGATCCCGCGCTCGGCGTCATAAGCGAGGCCTTGCGGGTTGCGATGACCCTTGGTGAAAAGCTCCGGCCGTTCGTCATCGCCGAATGTCGGATTGTCGTCAGGGATCGAACCGTCCTCATTCAGGCGAATGACAGAGCCGAAGCTTGACGTCATGTCCTGCGCCTTCTCCTTGTATTTAGAGCCCTCGCCGATGGTCACATAAAGTTTGCCGTCGCCGCCCCAGACCATGCGCGCGCCATAATGGTGGCCCGTGTCTTTCAACGGTTTGGCGTCATAAAGAACTTCAAGATCGGAAAGCGATGAACCATCGAAAACCGCACGCGCGATGCGCGTGGCGTTCTTTTTTTCCGTGCCGTTGGCGTAGCTCAGATAGACAACGCCATTATCCGCAAAGTCGGGATGAGGGAGAATCTCAAACAGGCCGCCCTGGTTGTAAACAAGAACTTCGGGCACGCCGGCGACGGGTTCCGCCACCAGCTCGCCGTCACGGATCACGCGGAGACGACCGTCACGCTCGGTGAAAAGAATGTCCCCTTCCGGCAGGAAGGCGATTGACCACGGATAAGCGAGCCCGTCGGCCAGAACCTCGACATTGAGCGCGACCTCGCCTTCCGGCGCCGGTTCGGCAAGCGTTTCCTGAAGGCTCGCATCGCCGCCGCCTTTAGGCGAGGACGCTTCGCCGCCGCCGGAACAAGCCGTCGCCAGAAGCGCTAACGGGGCTGCACAACAGGTCATCATGAAAAAACGGGTCGTCATCGCCATGGTCGGGCCCTTTCTTATGGGGTAAAACGTCACCTCCATGGGTAGGCGGCGGCAGCTATCGCCGTCAATATGAAGAACGAAGCAATTGCTGCCGCTGTTCACAGCGCTGCAGCAAGGGAGGGGACTTATGAACGCCGGAATGATCGCAAAAACACCTATCGCCTATCTGCTTTCGCTCGCCGCAACCTATGTGCTCTCGGTTGGCTTTTACACCCAGCAAGTCATCGCGAAAATGGCGGCGGTCGGCGCGGAATATTCAGGACAGCAGAAGATCGACACTTTTGTGGAGAATCTCACCGGCCTTGCCTATAGCGAAGCCGGGCCGTCTTTTTTGCTCATTCTCACCGTTACCTTGGCAATCGCCTACATTGTCGCCTTTGTCGTCAAACGGATCATAAAACCTCTTGCCAGCGTTGCTTATCCGATCGCCGGCGCCGCAGGCCTTGTCGCCGTACTCATGCTGGTTGAAAGTTCGGTCGCCGGCGGCGGCGCAGGCGTTTTCGGCGGCGCGCGCGATATAACAGGTCTTGCATTACAAGCGTTGGCCGGTTTTCTTGGCGGCGCTGTCTTCACTTTCGCGCGTCCGCGCTAATCACTTTCTGACGTTTAGGAGTCGCCTTCATGAAATCGGTTGTCCTGCGCAGCATCATCGCCTGCGCATTCTTTGTTTCCACCGCCGCCGCCCAGGAGGAAGGGCAGGAACAACAATCGGCTGACGCAATCGCGCAGGAAGAGACCGCGCCGCCTGATACGCTCGATCAGATCATGGAGGATCACTGGGCCTGGACGCTGTCGGAAAACCCGACCTTTGCGACAACCCTGGGCGTGCGCGATTATGACGACCGCCTTGGCGACCCTTCTTTAGAAGGCGAAGCGCGGCGCGAAGCCAGAACCGCGGAGTTTATTGAGCGGCTTGAAGCGCTGGACCCCGCGCAGCTATCGGCGGAAGACGCCGTCAATTACAAACTTTTGCTCCTCGATCTCAAAAATGACGTTGAGGGGGCGCAATTCGGCGGCAAATATTTCCTGATGACCAACCGTTACGGTCCTCAAAACGAGATTACCGATCTCGCCAGTCAATTGCCGTTCTTCACCCTCGCCGATTATGAAAGCTATGTAGCGCGCCTTGAGGCCGCGCCCGCTTTTCTGGAAGCGGCGACCGAAACCTTGCGCGCCGGCGCCGAAGCAGGCTGGACGCGCCCTTGCGCCGCCATGGAAGGCGTTGAAGAAACCATACGCTATCATGTCATCGACGACGCCAATGACAGCGTTTTGATGAAACCGTTCGAAAAACCGCTGGCGACGATTTCAAGACGCAACTGGCGCCAGTTGAAAGCCGATGCGGCCGACGCCATTGACGACAAGGTTATCCCGGCGCTTTCGGCTTTTGCGGATTTTTATGCGAGCGAATATGCGCCCGCCTGCAAGGAAGAAATCGGCGCCAGCGCGCTTCCCGACGGACTCGCCTATTACGCCCATCGCGCAAGCGTCTACACGACAACAGACAAGACGCCTGACGAAATCCACAAGATCGGTCTTTCCGAAGTGGCGCGCATCCGCAAAGAAATGGATAAAGTGATTGAATCCACCGGTTTTGAAGGCGACTTCAAGGCGTTTCAGGAGTTCTTGCGCACCGACCCGCAATTCTACGCCAAAACACCGAAGGAACTCATGGCGGCGAATGCGCTGGTCGCCAAGAAAGCCGACGGCGCGCTGACGCAGTTGTTCACCCGGCTGCCGCGCATGCCTTACACGCTGAAGCCCATTCCCGAAGAGATCGCCGAAGGAACGACCACGGCCTATTATGAACCGGCCGCGGGCGACGGCAGTCGTCCGGGCGTTTATCGCGTCAACACTTCAAAACTCGACACCCGGCCGCTTTACGAAATCGAGGCGCTGACGCTGCACGAAGCCGTGCCTGGCCATCACTTCCAGATCGCGCTGGCGCAGGAAACGGAGATTCCCGATTTCCGCAGATACAGCTTCATAACCGCCTTTGTGGAAGGCTGGGGCCTTTACGCCGAAAGCCTCGGGCGCGACGCAGGCTTCTATGAAGATCCCTATTCCGATTTCGGACGCCTGTCCTATGAGATGTGGCGCGCCTGCCGGCTCGTTGTCGATACCGGCATTCACACCAAAGGCTGGTCCAAGCAGCAGGCGATCGACTATATGGCCGACAACACCGCTCTTTCGCTCCACAACATCGAAGCGGAGGTAAACCGCTACATCACCAATCCGGGCCAGGCGCTCGCCTATAAGATGGGTGAGTTGAAAATGCAGGAATTGCGCAAGCGCGCCTCGGATGCGCTCGGCCGCGAGTTCGATCTGCGCAAATTCAACGACGCGCTGCTCGCCAGCGGGGCCGTTCCCCTGTCAGTGCTGGAAGACAATATCGACGCCTGGATCGCTGAACAGCAGAACTAAAACGCCCGAGGGGGAGACGCGCTTTATTGCGCGTCCTCCTCGTTTGTTGCGTCTGGTTCAACAGAGAGCGTTTGCGTGGCGTCCGGATCGTCGGTCACGACATCGAGAATATAAACTGAGCCCGTGCGGCGGCTGAGCCGCGCTTGCGATTTGCGTGCAAGCTGTGCGGCCTCGGATGAAAGTCCGCCGCGCATGGCCTCGCTTGAGAGGTTAGACCATGCCGGGCCAAGATCGTTGCCCGCAGCCATCGCGGACGGGTTGTCGCTCGACGGCGAGCGAATGGTCTCGCCGCTCTCAACATCCGCCGTATTGCGCGCATAACGCGTTGTCCTTGGATTTTCAGGACTGAGCGCGAGAATTTCCGCCGTTTTCCAATCAGCGTAGCGCGAAAGATGCGCGTAAAGATCGCTTGGCCAGCTTTTGAAATAATAGGGTCTCGCATCCACATAAACTTGTGAAACGCGCATCTCGTCCCTGATGCGATCGACGCCGCGCATGGAGTTTACAAACTCTCTTGCATTGAGTTGCAACTGCGCATTGACCGTGCCGCCTTCAAACGCCTCCGGCAAAATGCCCGGCCCGCCAATCGCGCCGTCCCACAAGCCATAGATCACGCTGGGGCTGCGCCAATAGCGGTAGACAATGTTGTAGCGAATGTCGTTGAGGCTGAGCTTCACACCATGCACCTCGACAAGTTTTGCATCGTAAAGGCGCGCTTTTTGATCGCGAATGCGAATCCGCTCGGGGCGCGAGATGGGATGCGCCTTGGCGATCTCGTGAATGACGACAGCGTTGTAAAGATTAAGCCAGAAAGCGAGCTGTTCATTTCGGCTGAAGGCGCCGTAGTCGACGCGGTTCATTGTGTCCTGAAGGCCCTGCCGGTAAAGCCCGATATAATCTTCCACCTCATCATTGAAGTTGTGGAACATGACCCGGTTGCCCTCAAACCGGTAACGGGAGTTGCTGGTCGTCGAAAGGCGCGTGCCGCTGACCCGGAATTGATTGTTCGAACGCCGGCCGGGCGTCCGGTCCGACCGGCCCGTTACATAAACCGCCCGTTCCAGAAACTCCGTCCACGGCTTGTGATCGATGCTGTATTGCGGCTCGCTGGCATAGGGCGCAAAAACCGCGAAGGGATCATCCTGCGCGCGCGCAGAGAGTGAGCCGAGAGCGAAGATTGCAAGCAGAAGAGGCAAAATACGGGTCATCATCATGTCACCCATTTATTATCGCTGAAAAAGCCTGTAGCAGCTTGGCGCAAATAGCAAACCCGAGCCGCCCGAAGGCGAGAAATAGCAATTTTTACATTCCCGTATATGATGTGACGATGCAGGACGATCTCGCCGCCATGATCCGCAACACCGCCGCGCGCGTACGCGCGCGCGATTTTACCTGGGCCGCCGGCATCAGCGCCGGCGTGTGCGCCGGGCTGTTGATTTCGGGCCTCGCCGACTGGCGCATCATCCTGATTGTCTGGGGCGCGTTTATGGCAGCGCTCGCCGTGCGGTACCGGTTTTCATCGGGCCGCGTCTGGGCGGCGCCGGTGCAACGCATCGTCGACACGCAGATGGAGGCGCAGCAGGCGGAGCTTGCGCGCCTGCGGATCGTGCAAGGGGTGGCGCGCGCGCTGCCCGAACCGATTTTCGTCCTTGATGCGGACGGTATTGTCGAGCACGCCAACCCGGCGGCGCTGGAGCTTGTCGGCATGAAAGAAGCTGCAGGGCGCCATTTCGCCTCCGTTCTGCGCGCGCCAGACGTCTTTGAGGCTGCCGAAGCGGTGCTTTCCACACATGAATCTCAAAGCGTTGAATTCACCACCATTGGCGGAGTTGAACGCACCTGCCGCGCGTCCATCACCCCCATCGACACAGGCTCGCCCGATATTCAGGCGCGCCCGCGCGCCCTGGTCTTTATTCGCGATCTCACCAGCGAGCGCCGCGTGGAGCAGATGCGCGCCGACTTCATCGCCAGCGCCAGTCACGAACTGAGAACGCCGCTCGCTTCTGTGCTTGGCTTCATCGAAACCCTGCGCGGCCACGCCAAAGACGACCCGGAAGCGCAGGAAAAATTCCTGTCGACCATGCAGGCGCAGGCCGAACGCATGCAGCGCCTCGTCGCCGATCTGATGTCGCTGTCGCGCATTGAACTCAACGAACATGTGCCGCCGCGAGACCGCGTAGACCTGGCCGATATCGCCAATGACGTCATCGACAGTCTCGCGCCATTGCTCGAATCCGGCGGCGCCATTGTCGACTTTATCAAGGACGATGATCAGTCTACGGATGTTCGCGCCGAGCATGACGAGATTTTTCAGGCGATCCAGAATCTCATCGACAATGCTGTGAAATATGGCGGCGATCCCGCGATGGTGAAGCTACGCGTCGGCCGCGGCGCAGCCCCGACGCCTTTCACCGACGGCCCGCCCGCCCATCGCGCCGGCGACAGCGCCGAACAAGTGGCGGCGCGTCTTGGCGTCGGCGTCGACGAGCTTGTCTATGTTCAGGTCCGCGATTTCGGCCCCGGCATCGAACGCGCGGACCTGCCGCGCCTCACCGAACGGTTTTACCGGGTCAATATTGAACGCAGCCGCAAAAGCGGCGGCACAGGGCTTGGTCTCGCCATCGTCAAGCACATTATGAACCGCCACAAAGGGGGCTTTCAGATCGAAAGCCGGTTGGCGGGCGGCGCCGTCTTTACCTGCTATTTCCAGCACGCCGGCTGAGGCTCACCAAAAATTCCGGGCGCGCGGCGCAAAAAATGCGCCTTTCTTTTGCGCCTGACAAGAATTTGTCATAAATAATGGGCATGTAAGCCCTCCTCCAGACCTTCGGAAAAATTAGACGCCCTATGGCCGCTCTCGCACCGCAATCCTCCTATCAGGCTCGTCTCGATCTTGAGACGTCGCTGTCGCGCATGGCCGCCCAGGTGGAGAGCCAGCTGGCCGGCGCGGTTTCCGCTTTTGAGCGCCGCGATCTTGAATCCGCACGGAAGATTATCGAGGGCGATGAACGCATCGACGCCATGGATCACGCCATTGAAGCAAAGGTCATGGATCTCCTCCTCCGGGGGCCTTTGCCCGAAGAGACCTTGCGCGAGGTGATGACCGTCTCGAAACTCGCAGGCGAGCTGGAGCGCGTGGGCGATCTCGCCAAGAATGTCGCCAAGCGCACCATGGTGGTCAGCCTTGAATCGCCGGCCCGGCCGACCTCAGGCGTCGCCCGCATGGGCAGGGCGAGCCTTCGTCAGCTTTCAGACATTCTCAACGCCTATTCGAGCCGCAATCTGACAGCAGCGAAAGCCGTCTGGGGCGGCGATGACGAACTCGACGAGCTCTATAATTCCGTATTCGAGGAAATTCTCGTCGCCATGATGCGCGAGCCCAGCCTGGTGAACGCCTGCACCCATCTTGTCTTCACGGCCAAGAATTTCGAACGCGTCGGAGACCACGCCACCAACATCGCCGAAGCCCTGCATTTCCTTATTACGGGCTCGCGCATGATGGAGAGCCGGCCCAAAGGCGACAAAACCTCGACAACCGTGGTTGCGCCCCCTAAGCAGTCCGGAACGGCCGCCAGCTAATGGGACGCGAGGACTATGCCTGAGACCAAGGTTCTCATCATCGAGGATGAAGACGCGCTGTCGACGATCCTCGAATACAATCTCGCCAAGGAAAAATTCGAGGTCGCCGTCGCCGCAGACGGTGAGGACGGGTTGCTCAAAGTCGAGGAGTTCGGACCGGACATTATCATCCTCGACTGGATGCTGCCCAAAGTTTCCGGCATCGAGGTTTGCCGGCGAATTCGCTCGAAACCGGAAACCCGCAACATTCCGATCATCATGCTGACCGCCCGTTCCGAAGAGGCCGACCGCATTCGCGGCCTTGAAACCGGCGCGGACGATTATCTGACCAAGCCTTTTTCAACGGCGGAGCTGATTGCGCGGGTCAAAGCCATTCTTCGCCGCATTCGCCCCGGCCTCGCCGACGACATTGTCGAAGTCGGCGACATTTCCGTCGACCGCGTTTCTCACAAGGTGACGCGCGACGGTAAGGAAATCCACCTGGGCCCCACGGAGTTTCGTCTGCTCGATCATTTGATGCAGCATCCGGGGCGTGTCTTTTCCCGCGAACAACTCTTGAACGCGGTCTGGGGCTCGGACGTGTTTGTGGAAGTCAGGACCGTCGATGTTCACATCGGCCGGCTCAGAAAAGCGCTCAATAAACACAAGCAGGGCGAGGCGATCCGCACCGTGCGATCCGCCGGCTACGCCCTCGACGTCAAATAAGGCGTCAAATAAAAAAGCCCACCAATCCGGTGGGCTTTTTAGTTCTCAAATCTGTTAGCTTACCCGAGTGCGCGGCGAGGTTTTATCCCGCGGCGCGGCGCTGAGCGATCTGAGCCGCCGGACGGCGCACAGGCTCGCGCTCGCGGCGCTGCGGAGGCTGGAACGCCATTCGCGCATGATAGGTGCAATAGGATTTGCCGGAGACAGAGGGCTGGCCGCAGAAATGAAAGTCGTCCTTGGCCGGGTCGCCGATAGGCCATTTGCACATATTGTTCTTGATCGTCGACACCGTGGTGAGATCCCCGCTGTCGAGCACAAGCGCCGTAATCGACTCCGGCTCCGGGATCACCGGCTTCATTTCCTGGCGCTGCTGGGGCTTGGCCGCCGGCGCGGCCTCCTCGCGGCGCACAACCGTCGGGCCGCAGCCGCGCTGGGGCTTGGCCGGGGTCGCCCGGCCGGAAAGGCCAAGACGATGCACCTTGCCAATCACCGCATTGCGGGTGACGCCGCCCATCTTGTTGGCGATCTGGGCCGCCGACAGCCCCTCGGCCCAAAGGGTTTTCAAAAGCTCTACCCGCTCATCCGTCCAAGCCATGCCGCCTGTCTCCTTGCTCTTTTTCCGGATGGCGCTATGCCGCGCCCGAAAATCTATATCTGGTGGTCTGAAATCGCGCCGCTCCCTGCGCTCCAAAATATAGTATCCTATAGAACCGGAAACACAACATGGCGCCCCCACATATTTTTGCCCACCACATGTTGATATTCTGTCATGCTTTCATGCACCGTCCGCTTTCGAGATGGCGTGCGGCGCGCGATGACCAGACAGGGACCAGATCACGTCTCCTCGATTTCAATCCGGCCCCGGGGAACGAGACTTGACGGAGGCCGCCTCACGGGGCGAGACAACGTTGCAATGCAAAAAGAAATGCTCATGACCCTGACAGAAGACAACGCCGCCAGCGAAAGCGCCCAGCCCGCCGCTTACGCCTTCGGGACCCGCCGTTTCGGCACAGTGAACTGGCTCGGGCTCTGGACCCTTTACGTCAAGGAAGTCCGGCGCTTCATGAAGGTGGTCTTCCAGACCATCATCGCGCCGGTGATCTCGACGCTCCTGTTCCTGATCGTTTTCACGCAGGCCTTTGGCGGCATCCGGCCCGACGTCAACGGCGTGCCGTTTGTTGAATTTCTCGCCCCCGGCCTCACCATGATGGCGGTGCTGACAAACGCCTTCACCAATTCAGGATCATCCATCATGATTTCGAAGGTGCAGGGCTCGATCGTCGACGTCCTGATGCCGCCTTTATCGGCGGCGGAACTCGCCATCGCGTTTATTGCGGGCGCGGCGACGCGCGGGCTTCTGGTGGGCGCGGTCACCGCGGCGACCTGCGCCGGCTATATGGCGGTGTACGGAACACCCATGCAGATCGTAAATCTTTGGGCGATCCTTTATTACGCTGTCGCCGCCGGAATTATCTTCGGCGCCATCGGCGCCATCGGCGGCATCTGGGCCGACAAGTTCGACCAGATGGCGGCGGTCACGAATTTTGTCATCACGCCGCTCACCTTCCTGTCCGGCACCTTTTATTCCGTCGCCAACCTGCCTGAGCCGTTCCGCACCATCAGCCATTACAACCCCGTTTATTACCTTATTGACGGCTTTCGCGCAGGGTTCACCGGCGTCGCAGAAGCGTCGCTCGGCGTCAGCCTCGCCGTCACCAGCGCGCTTGCTTTCGCCTTTGCGTTTGCGTGCTATCTTCTCCTCCGGTCCGGCTACAAGATCAAAGAGTAGCGACTGAGCCTTGCGAGAAACCGCCGCCATGGACGATATTGTTCTTCCTTTCCAAGTCGCTGACACAGCTGTGCGCGGCCGTGTCGTCAGGCTCGCCGGCGCCATAGACGACATTTTGTCCGCTCACGGATTTCCGGACCCTCTTTCGGAGCTTTTAGGCGAAGCGGTCTCGCTGGTCGCCATGATGGGCGCGTCCTTGAAATTCGACGGCAAGCTGATTTTTCAGGCCCAGGGCAACGGACCGGTTTCACTGATCGTCGCCGACTATGTCGCTGGCGGCGATTTGCGTGCGACCGCGAAGACGGCCGACAAGGACTTGCCGCGCGGCGCCCGCGCGCTGCTCGGCGACGGCTCCATCGTCATGACCATTGACCAGGGACCGGACATGGACCGCTATCAAGGCGTCACCGCCATTGAAGGCGAAAGCCTCGCCGACACCGCGGTCGCCTATTTCGCACAGTCCGAGCAGATCCCCACCATCATCAAACTCGCCGTCGGGCGCATCCAGACGCCCGGGGCCGGGGAACAATGGCGCGCCGGCGGCCTGATGGCGCAGTTCGTGCCCCAGGAAGGCGGAGAGCGCGGCGTTTCCATGGCGCTATCCGGCGATGATCGCGAAACCTGGGAGCGCGCAAAAGCCTTTATCGAAACCGTGCAGCCTGACGAATTGCTCGATCCTTCGATCAGCGCCGAGACCCTGCTTTATCGCCTATTCCATGAAGACGGCGTGCGCGTATTCGACGCCGCGCCCTTGCACGCCGCCTGCTCCTGCAATGAAGAAAAGATTGCGGCGGTGCTGTCGCGCTATGGCGAAGACGATCTCAGCGATATGGTTGAGGATGGCGTCATCACCGTCACCTGCGAGTTCTGCCGCAAGGATTATCGCTTCTCCCCTGCGGGCGCGCCATTAACCGGGGAGTGAGCCCATGAAGAAAAAACAATTTGAAAAAGAACTCGAGGAGCTTGAGTTCGAACTGGCGAAACTGCAGGAAACCGTCGCCAGCAAGGGAACAAAAGTCGCAATCATCTTTGAAGGCCGCGACGCCGCCGGAAAAGGCGGCGCCATCAAAACCATCATGCACCGCATGAACCCGCGCATCTGGCGTGTGGTCGCCTTGCCAAAGCCGTCTGACCGCGAACGCACGCAATGGTATTTCGAGCGCTATGTGAAACACCTCCCCTCGGGCGGAGAGATCACCCTGTTCGACCGCTCCTGGTACAATCGCGCCGTCATCGAACCGGTGATGGGCTTTTGCACGCAGGAAGAATACGGGCTGTTCATGCGCGAGGTCCCGCAATTTGAGAAAATGCTGGTCGACAGCGGTCTGATTTTGATCAAGTTCTGGATTCACGTCTCCCAAAAGGAACAGGAAGACCGCTTTCAGGACCGCGCCTGTGATCCGCGCAAACGCTGGAAACTATCGCCCATCGACCTCAAGGGCCGCGAACGCTGGATCGAGGCGACGCAATATCGCGACCAGATGTTTACGCTGACAAGCACGGATGAGGCGCCATGGCTCGTGGTCGACGGCGATGACAAGGAAAAAGCGCGGCTCAACATTATCCGCGCGATCCTCGACCGCGTGCCTTATGAATTCAACAAGGATGCGTTCGATCCCATCAAACTGCCGGATCGTCCGAAAATCGAGGATAGCGATTACGATGAGCCCGAGCTCGAAGAGCTCAATCTCGTCAAGGATTATTACGCAGAGTAGGCGCCGACCGG
The DNA here is from genome assembly GCF_041986965.1 of Hyphococcus sp. Lineage (GTDB taxonomy): Bacteria > Pseudomonadota > Alphaproteobacteria > Caulobacterales > Parvularculaceae > Hyphococcus. Next base: position 419,299 of record NZ_JBHIXB010000001.1, read on the forward strand.
CGCGCCTGGAACCATTAACCATGGCGGCTGTTTCTTTCACGTCCCAAACAGGAGGGTGTGATGAAACAATATGCGTTTGCGGCGTGCGCCGCGCTTGCGATGGCGGGCTGCGCAACTGGCGGCTATGGCCCTGTCTATGAATCGGCAAGCTCGCAATATGACGACGGCTATTCTGAAGCGCGTCTCGACGATAATCGCTACCGCGTTCAGTACCGGATCGAAAACGGCGACCTTCAATTGGCGCAGGACTGGGCTTTACGCCGCGCTGCGGAACTGACGCTTAATCAGCGCTATGACTGGTTCCAGATCATCAGCCGCAACAGCACTTTTCGCGATGATGATTTCAGACGGTATGAGCCATATCGCTCTTACAATGACAGCTATTATGACCGTCCCCGCTACGATTCACGCTATGATGATGACGCTCTCGTCGTGATCGAAGTCGTGATGGGCAATAATCCGCCGCCACGCAGCGCGAGTGTCTACGAGGCGCGACGCGTGCTCGAATATACACGCGGCGGTCGCTACTAAGTTAAGCCATCCGTGTTTTCACCGGGAGCCGTGCGAATTTTTTTCGCACGCTCCCACATTTTAACGTCGCGAAGCCAGCGGCCATAAGCCGACATCGACGCGAGCGCAAAACCGTATACGCCGCCGCGAAAATATTGCTGCAAGAAATATTTCTTGGCGAAATAAAACGGAAACCCCAACATTATCCGCGCCGCCAGATAGGGCTTAGATTTCAACGGCAGCGCCTCGGCGCGCACGGTGGAATTGCGATTGAGTTTATCCATGAATTGCGCGGCGCCGGTAAAGGCGTAGTGAAGAACGGGTTCGCTCAGCCGGCCCACGCTAACGCCGTCAGGTATCTCAAACTGGTCCCAGGCCTTGTGCGCGGGCGCCCGCACAACCCGGCGATCATAAAGCTTGTGACGCACCTGCAGGCCGAAATCCCGCCATGGCTTTCCCACCGGCGGCGCCAACGCCAGCATCGTCCGATAGATTTTCAAGGGCGGCTCTCCGCCTTGAAAAAGCGTCCTGATTTCCGCCGCCAACGCCTCGCTGACGATTTCATCCGCATCGAGATCGAGAAGCCAGTCATGCCGGCAATAATCTTCCGCCAGCCTTTTTTGATGACCATTGCCCAGCCATTCATGCTCGATCACGCGGGCGCCCGCTTCGCGCGCAAGCTCCTGCGTGCCGTCGGTTGATCCGGAATCGACGATGACGACTTCATCCGCAATCTTTAAAGCCGCGCGCACCACATCGGCGACCATTCGCGCTTCATTGAGCGTGCGGATATAGGCGGAAAGGGGTGGGCGCGATTCGACTTGCATCACCAAGACATAAAAGAAAACGCGGCGCACGGAAACTCCGTGCGCCGCGCCATCATAGGTTAAGCTTAGCTCGCCTGTTTTTCAGCAATCCAGGCGTCGACATTCTCCTCCAGGATCGCCAGTGGCACAGCGCCGTCCTTGAGCACGACATCGTGAAATTCACGAACATCGAAGCCGTCGCCCAGCGCGGTTTCGGCGCGCTGACGCAATTCGAGGATTTTCAGCATACCCACCTTATAGGCCGTCGCCTGACCCGGCATGACGATATAGCGCTCAATCGCCTTGATGCAGTCACCTTCCGGGTTCGGCGTGTTTTCCAGAAGATAGTTGATCGCCTCTTCGCGGGTCCAGCGCTTGTCATGAAGGCCGGAGTCAACGACAAGACGCGCGGCGCGCCAAAGCTCCATGGCGAGACGCCCGAAGTCGGAATAGGGATCGTCATAAAGGCCCATTTCCTTCGGAATATATTCCGAATAAAGTCCCCAACCTTCCGTATAGGCCGTAAAGCCGCCGAACCGCCGGAAGCTCGGCACGCCCTCAAGTTCCTGCGCGATAGCGAGCTGCATATGGTGGCCTGGAATGCCTTCATGATAGGCGAGCGCCCGCATCTGATAGGTCGGCATGTCCGCCGTGTTATAAAGATTGGCGTAATAGATGCCCGGGCGCGATCCATCCGGCGCGGGGCGCTGGTAAAAAGCCTTGCCGGCCGCGCGTTCACGGAACGGCTCCACCCGCTTGACGACCAGGTCCGCCTTCGGTTTGGTCAGGAACAATTCGTCAAGCCGGCCGCGCATATCGTCAATGATCGCCGTCGCCTCAGCGAGATAGTCCTCGCGGCCCTTATCCGTGTTTGGATAAGTAAAGCGCTCATCGGGATCTTCACGCATGTAAACGAAGAATTCCTGCAATGTTCCGTCAAAGCCGACGCTGTCTTTGATCGCTTCCATTTCGGCGTGAATGCGCGCGACCTCGGAAAGCCCGAGATCATGAATCTCTTCGGCGCTCATGGTCGTCGTCGTCATCTGTTGCAGACGGTTGGCGTAATAGGCGCCGCCATCAGGCAATTTCCAGGCGCCGTCATCTTCGGCCGCCGTCTGCATCTGTTCTTCAAACATCGCGACAAGAGACTCATAAGCCGGCTTGACCGAGTTCAACATTGCGTCAATCGCCTGGGAGCGCAGATCCTCTTTGACCTCATTGCTGATCTCGAGCGCATTCAGTTTCTTGTTGAAATCTTCGAGGATGGTCGACGTCTTGCCGCTGTCGTCAAACGGCGCGCCGGAAATGATGTTCTGCGAGGTCGCAATCATTTGCGGATAGGACCATTTGGGCGGATTTACGCCATTGGCGAATTGCGCCTCGGCGTTTTCCTGATGCTGACCGAGATAAGTTTCGACACCGCGCAGGCGTGAGATATAGGCCTCAGCGTCTTCGAGCGTGTCGACGCGATGCTGGTTAATCAGGAAGGCTGGCACTGACGAGTGCGGCCCGCGGAACTGGCTGAATTCATACCAGTGATTGCGCCAGGGGAAGTTGCGCTCAGACTGTTCGCCTTCATATTCATAGAGGCGGTAGGAAAGCTGCGCCGAGGGATCGAGGGCGTCGTAATCGAATGTCTCGCGCATTTCCACCAGCGCCGCCATTTCAAGCTCATGAGTTTCCTGCGCATATTCGTCGGTGGCGTTGTCCCATTCGCCGTAATTGGTTTTACGGCCCAAAAATGTCTGCGACATGGGCGAGCGCGCAATGCCCGCCTCAAACTGCGCTTCGAACCAGGCGTTGATTTTTTCCGACTCGCTTTGCGCGGTTTCCTCCGTTGCGGCAGGCGCCGCGGCGCTGTTTTGCGCCGGCGCTTCGCCTTGCCCGCAGGCGGCGGTGAGCGCGGAAAGCGCAACAGCAGTGAGAAGAAACTTACGGGAAAAGGTCATTCAAACGCTCCGGATTTGCTGAAGCCGGCGGGGACCGGCGAATTGGCTGCGAGGCTAGGCGATGCAGAGAAAAGGGGCAAGGCGCGAGGTCATTGACGCTCCGCGATGTATTCAGCCCGAGCCTTCACAGCAGTATCAGGGAAGTCGGTGAAGAGGCCATCAACGCCGACACCAAAGAAAAAATCGTATTCGGTGTAAATAAGTCCATCTCCTAAAGTCTTGGGAACCCAGCCTTCAACATCATGGGAACTCTTTCCGATAGAAGATGTCGAGCCTTCGTCGAACTGCTCAATCCTAAGCTTCTTCCCTTCGGCTGAATCCTCAATTCGAGCTTTCCCGCTAAAACCAAACGGCCCCTTCAAATTTGGATTTCGCTGATCAGCCCGGAAGGTCCATGGATGGACAAACAAGCCCACTCTACGAGCGTCTGAAATAAAGGGTGTTAACTCCCCGTCATTCGCTAGTATTAAATCTTTCGACGGCCCCACGCCATCTGCATAGTCCGCAATCGCCGTCAACGGAATATTCGGCCCGGCGCCGGGCGTTTCTTCATAGACAAGCTGGACAAGTTTCGCGTCGGTTTTTCCTTTCAGGCGTTTCAGAATTCCCGGCTCGAAAGACTGAATAAAAACCGGCCCCGCGTCGAACCCTTCAAGCGCGGCCAGCAAAGGCTGTTCGAAATCCAGGCCGATGGATTCGAAATACCCCGGATGCTTGGTTTCAGGATAAACGCCGACAGGGCGCCCCGCCTCATCTGCGCGCGCCGAAACAAACGCCAGCGCCTCTTTGAAAGTCGGGATTTCATAAAGCTCGTCATAGTCCTTTGACCGGCCCGGAAAGGGTTGCGTGGCGCGCAGCGTCTTCAGTTCTTCGAGCGTGAAATCCTCAACCCACCAGTCTTCCCGGGGGCTGTCATCAGGGTCGGCGTTGGGCTTTTTGCGGCCTGCAAATTCCGGGTGTTGCGCGACATCGGTCGTCGTCGACAGATAGCGGTCATGACGCACAACCAGAATGCCGTCTTTTGTAAAAACAAGATCAGGCTCGATCACATCGGCGCCCTGATCGATCGCAAGACCGTATGCCTCAAGCGTATGCTCTGGCCGATAGCCGCTGGCGCCGCGATGGGCGATGACGAGCGGCGGGTTTCCGTCGAGCGTCTGCCAGTCGCTATCGCTAGCCGTCTCCGTTACGTCACCCGTTGCGCAAGCCGCCAACACAAGCAGCGGCGCCAGCCACATCCATCTTTTCCCGCTCATGAACGCCCCTCCGCCGATTTCCCGGACTAGAGTGTGGGCTATCGGGCGCTCTTTCAAGCGGCGCACATATTGCCGCTTCACCAGCCATCGGAGGGCCTGGGAAAAATTTTCACGATCAACGACGGAAATAATTTCGCCGTCCGTTTCACTCTCGTCCGCTCGCTGATCCCGTTAGCGCCCCGATGCACGGGACCGAAGGTGCGGATTGCCCTCCGGCTCCCCGCCGCAGCTTATCCATTCGCCCCAAGAATGGCTGCGGCGGGAGCCCCTTTTGGCCGCTAGTCAGCGCTCATGGTCAGCACGGCGGCATAGGCGTCGACGCCATAAAAGAGGTTGCCAATCCGGATATTTTCATCGGCCGAATGCTGGTTGTTGTCGTAATTGGCGATTGGCAGGATCACGATGGGCGCGTCGGAGACGCTTTCAAACATATAAAGCGGCAACGACCCGCCGAGGCTCGGATTCAAAATCAGCTCGTCGCCTGCGACCGTTCTTAAGGCGCCGACCAGCGGCGCGACTCTCGGATCGTCCATCCGGCTGCGCATGGCGGGATAGCCTCCGCTGCGATGGACTCTGGCGATCAGCGGGTGACGCGCGCGGATTTCCGCGTCCGGCTCTTCGCGCGTGATGAAATATCCCATCTTCTTAATGTGGTCCTCAAGGATGGTCAGCATTGCCTCCGGGTCGTTGCCTTTCACCAGCCTGACGCCAATCGACGCCGTCGCCGATGGCGGAATGACATTGCGTGACAGCGCACCGACTTCCGCACTTTTAAGACCCTTCAAATTCAAGGCTGGCAGCAACAACCGCTCGGCAATCGGCGCATTGTCCATTTCCGTTTCGGCAAGACCAAAGGTTTCGCGCAATTCATCGTCAATGTCCGGCATGGCTGCAATGGCGGCGCGCTCTGCTTTCGAAATCGGCGCCGTGGATGTATAAAAATCCTTGATCAGCACACGCCCTTTTTCATCTTTCATGCTGGCGAGAAGCTGCGCCAGACGCCAGCCCGGTCCCGGCGCCCAATTGCCATAATGACCGCTATGGAGACCACGATTAGGGCCGTAGACCGTCACCTCAAGCCCCGTCACGCCGCGCACGCCAAACACAAGCTGCGGGCGCCCGCTCTGATGTGTCGGGCCGTCGCAAAAGAGCCAGAGCTCGACATCGGCGAACTTGTCCGCATGCGCCGCGAGATAATCGTCAAGATAATCCGAGCCCGCTTCTTCTTCACCGTCAAAGATGAGCTTGATATTGGAGGTGAAGCCAATCCCGGCTTCGTCCAGCGCATCGATGGCGGCGAGCAGCGCCGGGATTGGCGCCTTGTCATCGCTCGCCGAGCGGGCGTAAAGCCGCCAGTCTTCGTCGATTGCTTCACCCGTTTTTGGAAACGGAATTTCTTCGCCGCCTTCGGTCATCACGCGCGAATAAAGCCGCGGCTCAAATGGCGGATGGGTCCAGTCTGCGGGCTCGGTCGGTTGCCCGTCATAGTGAACATAGATTGCGATGGTCCGCGTCGCGCCCGGCGCCTCGCGCAGCCCGTAAATCAGCGGCGGCGCTTCATCGCTTTCCAAGAGCTCCATCTCAAAACCGCGCTCGGCGAAAAGCGCACTGATATAATCAGCATTGCGGCGAATATTTTCCGCATCATTGGCATCGTTAGGAAGCGACAACAGATCAACGAAGCCGCTGAGAATGTCTGCGCCATGGGCGGCGCGCCAGTCACGCGCCGCAGCGACCGCCGTCTCTGCATCCTCCGCAAACGCGCCCGAGAGCAAGACAAGCCCGCCCGCCAGCGCCGCAGCCATTTTTTTCATTGATCGCTCCTCATCCGGCCGAAAAAAAAGCCCGGACGGGATAAAACCACGTCCGGGCTGTGTCTGCAAAAGGCCGCGCCAATCAGTAGGTCGACTGGCCCGCGCCCTGTTCGTCCATATAGGCGTCGAGCTCGTCTTCGACTTCCGCAACGGCTTTTTTGTCTTCTGGCGATGCGGCGGCGATGGTCGCCATCATGGCTTTCACCCGCTCCATCTGCGCCTTCATTTCCGGCGGCATCATCTCAAGCATGGCCGGGTCCATGGCCTCCATCTGCGCCATGGCGCCCGGGTCTTCCTTATCCATTTTAAGCGCCATGTAAGCGATCATCACCTTGTCGCCGGCGACGCCCCATTCCTCCGCCGTGAAGCCATGAGGCTTTACCGCCGAAGAAAGCTTTCCGTAATCGGAAGGATATTTCGCCTTCAGCGCCATGACGGCTTTGGAATAAGGCTTGAACTCTTCGCCCGCCTTGGGCTCTGTATCGAAGCGCATTTCTTCGACCCGGCCCTCCGCCTCGAGGCTTTCCGCGAGCGTTTCCACCGACGGCAAGGAAGCAACGAACCGTTTCGCCGTATCCGCCGTCAACGCGCTGTCGCCGGCGAAGGCCGACCCCGCCGCGAACACAAGCGCGGCGCCGAGCGCCATAATCAATTTTTTCATGCTAAAACTCCCCTTGATGAATCAGATAATCCACGCGCAGTTTAGGCGAGTTTCGCCTCTGGCGCGACAGGCTTACCAATTATTATAGGGGTCAGCGGCCGCGCTCTTTCACCATTTCCGCGCGGTTCGGATTGACCTTTTCCGGCGCATCATCATCAGGAAAGGTGAAATCCGCCCGGCGCACAACATCGCGCCATTTCTCATCAAAGGCGTATTTTGCAAAGCTTCCGGCGCGGTCGACCCAGTGCAGGAAAATGTGCGCCGACCAGCGATTGGGGTTGGGACTGATCCGTCCGTGCAGATAGTTGATCCCGTTGTAGATAACGGCGTCGCCAATCCCCATGGGGGCGCCATGGAGCTTGATGTCGCCTTCTTCAGTGGCGATGTCCGCCGGGCGGCGCTCCTTGGCGTCATAATATTTATCGCTGATATTCAGCTCCCAGATATAGTCATTGGAATAGCCGAGCGTCAGCGACATGGCGTGTTCGCAATTCATGGCGTCGCTGTGAAGATGACATACATCGCCCTGGCGGTAGACGCGGAAATAGGCGTGCGACGGCAACAGGTCCTTACCGACAACCGTCGACATATAGGACGTCAGCCCCCATTGCAGCATGGCCATGGGCGTATAATCGAAGGAATAGCACTCATAGGCCTTCTTGTCGGTCAGGAAGGTCTTGATGTAGTCGCCCTGATAGCTTTCCCAGTCGCCGCCAAGCTCCTGCTGAAATTTGTAGAGGGTCGCGTCGGCGACCTCGACGGGCATGACCTTGCGCGCCATTGTCCATCCGCGCTGTTCATATTCCGCTCGTTGCTCTTCGATACTCGCCGCTCGATCCATAAATGTTCTCTTCCGAAAAACCTGTTTATCAGCCTTGATCTTCACCGGCGCGCAGCCAGCCCGTCACCGACACGCGCGTTTCCCCGGCGAATGGGGACACGAACCCCACCGAATGCGCCGCCGGCACCGAAAACATATTGAGCGTATTAAAGGCCGGCATGAACGCCCCTTCAATATGCCCGTTTTCATCAAAGAAGTTGAGATAGCCGCCCCAGTCTTCACGCCATTCCCGGGTGAGATTCAAGACGAATGCCGCACGCCGGTTTTTTCCTTCCACGGCGTCGTTGTGAAGGGTCAGAAAATGACCGGGCCCGTAAAGCGTCGCCTGGGCGTCGGCGAAGGCGATGTCATCGAAGCCGGTGACGCGGCGGACAAAACTCAGGAACGGCTCGCCGTTCAAAAACTCCACCGCCTCTTTCAAACGGGCCCCAAGTTCGGTCCCGGCTTTCCAGCGATCATAGACGGGAATATTTTCGTAGTAATAGGAAAATCCCTTTTGCGCCTCGACATAAATAATGTCTTCCGTCGTGCCGACTTTTTCCTCGTCAAGCTCACGCCATCCAGCGGCGTCGACATCAAAGTGGCGGCCATTGGCGAAAAAGACCAGGTTTTTGTGCGGCTCTTTATCGATCGCCTTGCGCAATGACTTCGCGTCCTCAGCGTCAAGGACCTTCGGGATCGAGATACGCCCCAGCGTCTGGTAGCGCTCATGCAACGCATCCGCATCGAGAGTGGGGTTGAGTTTCATCCTGAAAATCCGTCGCCTCCAAGCGCGCCCATGGTGGCATGACGGCGGCCGGAAAGGGAGAGGCCGCGTCGCGACTAATCGCCCGTCACCTTCGTTCTGCCCGCTTTTATCTCCGACCGGCGGCGCTTTTCCTCGAGACGCTTTCGTTTCTGGCTCGGGGTCACGCGGGTTTTCACCCGCTTCTTCGGCAGCGTCGCGGCGCGTTCAACAAGGGCGATGAGGCGCGCCCGCGCATCCTCGCGGTTCTGCTCCTGCGTGCGGAACCGCTTCGCCTCAATCAAAAGCTCGCCGTCGCGGGTCATGCGCCGCCCGGCGATGGTTTTCAGGCGCGCCTTTACAGGATCGGGAAGCGACGGCGAGTTCTTGACATTGAACCGTAGCTGAACGGCGCTCGCCACCTTGTTGACATTCTGTCCGCCGGGCCCGGAGGCGCGAATGAAAGTCTCCACAAGCTCCCAGTCGGGAATGGTTATATCGCCGATTGAAATCGCCATGAGGCTCAATACACTTTAGAGCAACCAACGAAAACCGATTTTGAGGATAAACGCCATGACCGACATTTCCCCCGAGCTTCAGGACAAGCTCGACGCCGCCGCCTTTCGTCGGCTGCTTTCACATCTCCAGAACCGGACCGATGTGCAGAATATCGATCTGATGATCCTTGCCGATTTCTGCCGCAACTGTCTTGGCGACTGGTGGCGCGAGGCGGCGGAAGCGGAGGGCGTTTCCCTCACCAAAGACGAAGCGCGCGAACGCGTCTACGGCATGCCCTATGCGGAGTGGAAATCAAAGCACCAGAAAGAAGCGACGTCGGAACAGATGGCGGCGTTTGAGAAGAGGAGGAGTGAGAAGGCGTAGCCGAATTTTACATCTACTCCAGCATGTACTGATCCGTTAACCTGACTATACTTAAAAAAAACCTTTCGTGCGGAGCTTCCCGTGAACAAGCTGCACTTACCCGGTGATGACAAAAAACCCGTTACAACGGAACAATCTGCGAAACCGAATGAACAAACAGTTCTTCTATGGTCATCTAGCCTTTCAGCTTTTCTAGTTATCAGCGCGATAGTAATTGGCCTAAATGGTCGCTATAACTGGTTCCCTTTTCTCAAGCCAAATGAGGTTGGTGATTTTCTAGCCGGCTTCGCTGGAGCATTGGCATTCATATGGATAATTGCCGCGATACTCTTGCAGAGAGAGGAGTTACAACTCCAACGACAAGAACTTACGCTGACACGAGCAGAAACACATAGGCTTGCAGATGAGGCAGAAAGACAGGCCCTTGCACTTCAAGCAAGTGCACGAACTTATTTTATACAGCGCTGGGAAAACGCGTTGAAAGTAATTGGAGACATTCGAATCGAAAATGCTGCTGATGCGTTTTTGGAAGAAGTATATTCGCACGAACATACAAAAAATTCCGCAAAAGAGCTATTCAAAAGAAGGCTTTCACGAAAAGAGTTTTCAATACTATCTTTTGAACGCTATGACATCACTCGGTTATATTTGGAAGAGAAGGATTTCAACGTCAAACTTCATTGTCACGCCAATTTAGACGTAGAAAGTGTTAAAGAAGCTTACAGCGCAACATTTGAAGTCAATATCCCTTTCGTTGAACTTAGTGCCACCGAAATCGCAAATGGACAAAATGTCCCGCTTTCAAATTTCAAGGCAGTGATTCATGAAGGCCGCGACCTTGGGCTTCAAGCGATGATGAGAGACTATGACGCTTCTTCAATAATTTACCCCATGGAAGATAGCACGCACAAAACGCGTAGGGTCAGAGGTTTTATGACAGCGTTGATTGATGAGCTGCTCAAAGACATAGAAAATTAAAGCTCCATCCGCTCTTTGCGCGCTTCACTCGCGCGTTTCTTCACGCTTTCGGACTTCAACTGCCCGCAGGCGGCGAAAATGTCCCGGCCGCGCGGCGTCCGGATCGGCGAGGCGTAACCGGCGCGGGAAAGAATGTCCGCAAAACCTTCGATGCGGCTCCAGCTTGAACATTCATAAGGCGCGCCCGGCCACGGGTTGAACGGGATGAGATTGATCTTGGCGGGAACGCCTTTCAACAATCGCACAAGCTCGCGCGCTTCGGCGTCGGTGTCGTTGACGCCCTTAAGCATCACATATTCAAAGGTGATGCGCCGCGCATTGGATAGTCCCGGATAGGCGCGGCACGCGTCCATCAATTCCGCAATCGGGTATTTCTTGTTGATCGGCACCAGCTCATTGCGCAGCGGATCATTGGTGGCGTGCAGCGAGATCGCCAGCATGGCGGCGGTTTCCTCGCCCAGCCGATGCATCTCCGGCACAACACCGGACGTCGAAACGGTGATGCGCCGACGCGAAATCGAAATCCCGTCGCCGTCGGAAATGACGTCAATGGCGCGCGCCACATTATCGAGATTATAGAGCGGCTCGCCCATGCCCATGAAAACGATGTTGGAAAGGCGCCGGTCTTCGCCGCCGGACGGCCACTCTTCAAGATCGTCCTTCACCGCCATCACCTGATTGACGATTTCGGCCGACGTCAGATTGCGCACAAGTTTTTGCGTGCCCGTATGACAGAAGGTGCAGGCGAGCGTGCAACCGACCTGTGAGGACACGCAAAGCGCGCCGGCGCGGCCCACATCGGGGATATAGACGCACTCGACTTCCGTCCCCGGCCCGAGCTTGATCAGATATTTGCGCGTGCCGTCGACGGAGACGAGCCGTTCGGTGACTTCAGGCCGCGCCACAACAAAGCGCTCGGCGAGGTTGGCGCGCATCTCCTTGGCGATGTCGGTCATCGCCGCGAAGTCGGTCTTTCCGTAATGGTAAATCCAGCGCCAAAGTTGCGTGGCGCGCATCCGCGCCTTTTTCTCGTCGAGCCCGAACGCCTCGCGCAACTGGCCTGCGATCTCGGCGCGGGTCATCCCGGCGAGGTTAACAAGTCCCGTTGTTTCAGGGCGTTTGGAAAGGTCGAGTGTCGTCATAAGGGCCGGGATATAAGCGCTTGGGCGCGATCCCGCAATCGCCGGAACGGTCTTCAGCCATGGGCCGCCGCATAGGCTTCTTTTGCGGCCTTGAGGCGCGCGACGCTTTCCTCGGGCCAGTATTCGCTCATCTTGTAATAACCCTTCACCGCCGGCATGGCGTGAGAAAGCTCAACCCAGGGCTGTTTCGAGGCGGTGTAAATCTGAATGTCCGGCGGAACCTCATCCGGGTCGTCGAGGGTTCCCACACGGATGAAGGCGATTGCGGGCCCAGCGCCGCCATAATGGCTCCACAACGCCACATGACAGTCAGGACAGCGATGCACCTTTTGCCCGCGCCCGCTTTCCGACGGTGTGTCCACAACCATGGGGTCATCGCCCAGCATCTCAACGCAGTCCATCTCGATCATCGCGTTCAGGGCGAACGCCCCGCCGGTTTCCCGCTGGCACCAGCGGCAATGACAACAATGAACGAATAATGGCGGCGCCGTCAGGCGATAACGCACTTTTTTACAGGCGCAGCCGCCTTCAGCAGAAAAAGACCCTGTCATCGGCGCCTCCCTCTCAATATGGCGCAGCTTAACGGGCGAAACCGAAAGGCCGCAAGACCGTCCGGAGACATCATGGGGCGCCTCATGGGCGCCATTGAAGATTGCTATCGCGGGCGCAGCGTGGTGAGTGAGGCTTCGGAGACTGGACCCTCATGACCTCAACAGCGCCGACTGAGGGCGCAAGCGCCACCACCGCCACACAGCGCAGGATCGCCATCGCACTCCTGCTCGTGGGGGCCGTTTGCGCGGGCATGGGCCAGACCATTGTTTTTTCAGTCCTGCCGCCGCTGGCCCGGGAAATCGGGCTGTCGAATTTCCAGACCGGGCTCATCTTCGCCATTTCCGCATGCTGCTGGGTTTTCTGCGGCCCCATCTGGGGCCGGCTCAGCGACCTGCGCGGCCGCAAACCTTTCATCCTGATCGGCATGGTCGGCTATGCGCTTTCCATGGCGCTGTTTGGCGGCTCCATCATGCTCGGCCTTGCGGGCGCCCTGTCCGGTCTGCCGCTTTATCTGGTTCTGGTGGCGATGCGCAGCATTTACGGCCTTGTCGGCTCAGCAGGGCCGCCGGCGGCGCAAGCCTATATCGCCGACCGCACATCAAAGCATGAGCGCACCGCGGGCATCGCCGGTTTTTCGGCGGCGTTTGGTTTCGGCGCCATGCTCGGCCCCGGCTTTGGCGCGGCCGCGTCGCTTCTGGGGCGCACCGTTCCGTTTTTCGCGGCTTCCGCGCTCGGCTTTGTCATGCTGGCGGCGGTGTTTGCGTTTCTGCCGGAACGCACAGGCCCGACACAGCGCGAGCATGGAAAAAGGGTCAAGCTCCGCGACGAGCGGCTGATAGTGTTCTTGATCACCGCACTGGCCTTTTCCGTCATCAACGCCATTCCGATCCAGACCATCGCCTTTTATTTCATCGACCGTCTCGGCTACTCGACGGTGGAGGCGCCCGCCTATGTCAGCATCGGGCTGACCGCCGGCGCCATGGCGTCGCTCTTCGCCCAGCTTGTGATCGTGCAGCGCCTGCGCCTGCCGCCGGCGCGACTGATGCGCCTCGCCCCGGCCCTGTTGATCGCAGGTCACCTGACGATCCTTCTGTCGGACCATCTCTGGCCGGTGGTTTTCGGCATGGTGGCGAGCGGTCTTGGCTCCGGCATGGCGATCCCGGCGGTGACGGCGGCCGCCTCTCTCGCCGTCGAACCGGACGAACAGGGCGGCGCCATCGGTCTGGCGGGCGCGGCGACCGCGTCCGGCTTTATCGTCTCGCCGGCCATCGCCTTTTCGCTTTATTCGCACACGCCACAGGCGCCGTTCATCCTGTCGACCACGCTGGCGGCGCTGTTGCTCATTTTCGTCTGGAAGAGCCGAAAGGTCGGCGCAGCGATCCCGCCTCATGCGGAGGACGTGCCCGAAGAGGCGACCAGCGAACCCGCCGCCGCGCCTTACCAATAGGACGCCTAGTCAGCCGACGGCTGGCCGTCGTCTTCAAAGAAAAGAATATCGCCCGGCTGGCAGTCGAGCTCTTTGCAAATCGCTTCGAGCGTTGAAAAGCGGATGGCCTTCGCCTTGCCGGTTTTGAGAATGGAGAGATTGGCGATCGTCACGCCCACACGTTCGGACAGCTCCGTCAGCGACATGCCGCGGTCAAGCAATACCCGATCGAGTTTGACGGAGATCGACATTAAACGGTGAGGTCCTGTTCTTCTTTCATGCGCGCGCCTTCGCGGAAGACTTCCGCCAGCACAAAAACGGTGATGATCGCGAGCCAGGAAAGAAAGGTCATGTTGAGTTCAACATCGGCGTCGAAGATCAGCGACAGAAAGCCAAAGGCGAATTTCGCGCCCTCGCCCATAAGCAGCGCATAGCCAATGCCGCGAAACCGGTCGGCGTTTTCCTTGACGAAAGGCGAACCGAACCGCAGCGCCTTTAAAATTTCCAGAAGCCGGTTGACGACAAACAGCATCACCGCCGTCGTCACAAAGGCGTAGAACACCTTGATGAAGTCTTCGGCGTCGATAACGCCATCGATATTGATGTCGTCAGAATGCGAGAAAAGGTCGGCGAGCGCCGGCGCAAAAGGCAGGATGATCAGCACAAGCGTCACCAGGCCGAGCATGATCCACAAGATCACGCGCGTAAAATGGAGGCCGACTGCGAGAATCGACGATAGCGATCCTTTGCCTATCGCACGCATATTGAAATCTCCGTCTTGACGAGCGCCCGAAAAAGCCTTCCCGGTCCCTAGAACAGGGCGATCAGGCAGAAGGCTTTTTCGCAGCTTTGCTGGGCCTCGTCAGCCCCGCTTTCGGCGGGCGAGGCGACGGCGAGGGAGTAAAGGCTCGCCGCCGCGAAGGCGGCGAATACGGTCGCCGCCGTTCTATGGAAAAGCTTGGACATTACGCCACCCCTGCGAAGGAGCCGAGGGCCGAGACATAGCCGGCGGCGATGACAGAAATGGTCAGGAAGACAGCCAGTCCATTGACAAAGTAGCCAAATTTATCGACACTTGAGTTTGAGTTAGCAAAGCGCATGGGTTTCTCCTTTTCTTTCCTGTGTTAGCGGCTCGTTTTTGATCTTCTTGAGCGGCGGTTTATCCGCCGCTCTTTTTTTCGGGCTGCAGTTTGGGCCTTTTCGCCCTGTTGTTTGGCCGGTTTCCCTTTGCTTCGGGCGGGGCCGGCCTTTCCCCGGGTTTCTCCTTTTCGGGCTCTTTTCGCCGGTTTTCCGGTCTTTTCGGCCCTTTTTCTTTTCACCCCGGGTCTGGTATTTCTCCGCCGCCGGGGCCCTGTGTTTGCGGCGTTGATCGCCGTCTTGTTGATTATCGATATACACTTATCGAAAAACGATGCAAGGGGTTTTTGCCGAAAAACGATAATTTTTTTTCGATAAGGGATAAAAATATGGGCGAAAATGTGCGGAAACTGGGGCCTGGGCGTCTCGTTATCGCCTCTCATAACGACGGAAAAGTCAAAGAAATCAATGAATTACTCTCTCCCCTCGGGATCGAGGCGGTCTCTGCAAAAAAAATCGGCCTGAATGACCCCGAAGAGACCGGAACGACCTTCACCGAGAACGCCGAATTGAAAGCTCTGGCGGCCGCAAGGGCCTCAGGCCTGCCCGCCCTGGCCGATGACAGCGGCCTTTCCGTGACCGCGCTTTCCGGCGCGCCGGGGATTTTCTCGGCCCGCTGGGCGGGCGAGCCCCGGGATTTCGGCGCCGCCATGAAAAAGGTGGAATCGGCGCTTTTCGATAGCGGGACGGAGGATTTTTCCGCCAAATTCGTCTGCGTCCTCTCGCTCGCCTGGCCCGACGGCCATACGGAGAGCTTCGAGGGCGAGGTGACGGGCGTCTTATGTTTTCCCCCGCGCGGGAATAAAGGCTTCGGCTATGATCCGATCTTCATTCCGGACGGCTACCATGTCAGTTTCGCGGAAATGGAGCCCGATGAAAAACACGCCATCTCCCACCGCGCGGATGCGTTCCGTAAACTGATGAAAGCGCATTTTTGATGTTGAAAAAGTTTCTTGCCGCACTGGCCTTTCTTTCCCTGGCCGCATGCGCATCCACCGGAGAAAAGGTTCAGGAAGCCGAAACACTTCCGCCGCCGTCGCTTGAAAAAATCGCGGACAATGTCTGGATTCACAAGAGCTACGACTATGTCAGCGGCTGGGGGCTTGTGCTGTCGCAGGGACTTGTCGTTAAAACCGAGGGCGGCGTCGCTCTTGTCGATACGGCGTGGACCGACGAAGAAACCGAAGCGCTTCTTTCCCTCATCAACGCAGAGCTGGGCGAAAGCCCGGACATCGCCATCGTGACGCACGCCCATGCCGACAAGATGGGTGGGATGAAAGCGTTGCAGGACAATGGCATTGGCGGCCGGGCGCACCCATTCACCAATGAAGACGCACCGGCGCGCGGGCTTCGCAAAACCATGTTCTCCATTCTCGACGGCAAGACCCGTGAAATGTTGCTCGGCCTCGAAGGCGAGGAAGGAGTCACCGTTTTCTACCCCGGCGCCGGACACACACGCGACAACATCGTCGTTTATTACGCCCCGGCGAAAGTCCTGTTCGGCGGATGCCTGATCCGACCCGGCGCTTCAAAAAACCTTGGCAACACCGCCGATGGCGATGTGGACCACTGGGCGCAGGCGGTCAGAAACGTCGCCGAGGCCTTTCCCGACGCTGAAATCGTGATCCCGAGCCACGGCCCCATGGGCGGGCGAGAACTGCTCGATCACACGATTGAACTGGCGGAAGAGGCGGCCGCCGCGCAGTGAACAAACCTCTCGGCGTCTATGTTCACTGGCCTTATTGCGCGCGTATCTGTCCCTATTGCGATTTCAACGTCTACAAAAACCGCGCCATCGACGCGGACGCATGGATCGCGGCGCTGACGCGCGATCTTGAAAAGTATGCTGCGCGAACGCCAGGCCAGAAACTGACAAGCCTTTATTTCGGCGGCGGGACGCCGTCACTGGCGCCGCTTCCTGTGATCGAGAGCGTCATCGACACTTGCGCACATCTGTGGGGGTTCGAAGGCGGCGCCGAAATCACGCTGGAAGCCAATCCGACGGATGCGGAACAATCCCGCTTCGACGGTTTTGCGAGCGCGGGTGTCAACCGCCTGTCTCTTGGGGTTCAGAGCTTGCGCGATGATGCGCTGAAGTTTCTCGGTCGCGATCATGACGCCGAGTCTGCGAAGCGCGCTATTGAAGCGGCGCAGGCCGCCTTCCCCCGCATCACCTTCGATCTGATTTACGGACGCCCCGGCCAGCCCCTTCAGGACTGGCGTGATGAGCTTTCCGAAGCGCTGGCGCTCGGGGCCCCGCATCTGTCGCTCTACCAGCTCACCATCGAACCCGGGACAGCCTTCGCCAAAGCTGTCGACAAGGGCCGCTGGACGCCGCCGGAGGACGACGTCACCGCTGACATGTATGAGGCCGCACAGGAGATGACGGCGGGGGCCGGCCTTCCCGCCTATGAAATTTCAAACCACGCAAAACCGGGCGAAGAAAGCCGGCACAATCTCGTCTATTGGACCTATGGCGACTATGTGGGCGTCGGTCCCGGCGCGCATGGACGCTTAACGGAAAACGGCGCGCGCATCGCCACGGAAACGCCGCTTGCGCCGAAAGACTATCTCGACGGCGCGCCGCATATGGAAACGACGCTCAGCGCGAGTGAGGCGACCATAGAACGTCTCTCCATGGGGCTGCGGCTGCGCAACGGCATACCCTTTACCGAAGCCGATGCTTTTTTCACTGAAGCCGGGTCCTATGAACGTCTCGACCGGCTGATCGGCGACGGCCTCCTCGCCTGGGACGGGGACCTGCTTGTCGCCACGGATGACGGCCGGCGCATTTTGAACCGCATCCTTTACGAACTCTTCGCTTGAGGCCACAACAGGCGCCCATGAACGATATTTCCGACATCGCCCATCTTGTGGAGCTTGCCGTGGCGCCGGTTTTCCTTCTGGCGGGCATCGGCGCGCTCTTGAACGTTGTCACGTCTCGTCTTGGCCGCGTCGTCGATCGCGCGCGCCACCTTGAAGACCGCCTCTATGCGCCGAGAAACGACGAGGAGGCCGCACGCGCGCGCACAGAACTTATCTCCCTTGATCGGCGCATGCTCCTCGCTCAGCGTGCGATCTTTTTATTCTCCACCGCCGCCCTGTTGATCTGTCTCGTGGTCGCCGCGATTTTCATTGGCGAGTTTATCGACCTCGCCGTGCCGGCGCTTGTCGCCATGATCTTCATCGCCACCATGTTCGCCATGATCGCGGGGCTTGCGCTGTTTCTCATGGAAATCTCCATCGCCACGAAAGTATTGCGCGTGCGTGCGGATCTGTTTTCGAAATGACTGCGATGCGACCGTTAAACGCTCGTGAGGTCATGATCGAACGGTTCGAACAGGATGGCCGCCACTGGTTTCGCTCCGCCGTCAGCCCGGCCAATCTCATGGCGATAGAAAACTATTGCCGGGCGGAGGGGCGTCCGGGCGCAAGGCTCAATCTTGATTTCCAACGACGCCGATTGTTCGGACCTGGAAGCGAGATTGGCGCGCAGATTCGGAAAATTCTCCCCGGCGCCTTTCCCGTAAGGCTACTCGCTTTCGACAAGAACGAAGCGAACAACTGGACTCTGCCCTGGCATCAGGACCGGGTGATTGCTGTAAAGAAAAAAGCTGCGGCGTCCGGCTTTACCAATTGGTCGCGAAAAGGCGAAATTTGGCATTGCGAAGCGCCGCTTCCGCTGCTCTCGCGCATGGTCTTTGTGCGTCTTCATCTCGATACGGCGACCAGTGACAACGGGGCCATGGACATCGCCGTCGGCTCACACCGGAAAGGCTTCGTGAAATCCGAAAATGCGGGCGGTGAGGCTGAAAGCCTGCCTATTGAACCCTGCGTGGCGGATCGCGGAGATCTTCTGGTCTTAAAAATGCTGACGCTCCATCGGTCGCAAGCATCGCATGACGCCTCACCGCGTCGCGCCGTTCGTATCGATTACGCGGCGGACCCATTGCCTTCTCCGCTGGAGTGGGCGTTCGCCTAGCTTCTCAACACCAACCGTTTACGCCAAAGTGGAATGATGACCCCGGAAGAACGAGAACGCTACGCACGCCATATCCTGCTCCGCGAAGTGGGCGGACAGGGCCAGCAGAAACTTCTTGCCGCGCGCGTGCTGGTGGTTGGCGCGGGCGGGCTCGGCAGTCCGATCCTTTCCTATCTCGCCGCCGCCGGCGTCGGAACGATTGGCGTATCAGACAGCGATACGGTCGCGCTTTCCAATCTTCAACGGCAAACGCTCTTTCGCACAGAAGATGTGGGCCGCGAAAAAACCGCCGCGGCGAAAGAGGCGATTGCGCGCCTCAACCCTCATGTGGCCGTGACGACGCATCCACAAGTCACGGACGACAATGCAACCGAAATCGTCTCCGCTTATGATCTCGTGGTCGAGGGCGTCGATAATTTCGCTGCGCGCTATGCGCTCAACCGGGCATGCATCAAGGAAAAGAAACCGCTCGTCTCCGCCGCTGTAGGCCGGTTCGAAGGACAACTCGCGACCTTCAAATCTTTCGAGCAACCGGGCGTTTTGCCCTGTTATCGCTGCCTTGTGCCGGAAGAACCGCCGCGCGACGAACAGGTCAATTGCGCGGAGGAAGGCGTTCTCGGCGCCGTGACCGGCGTCATGGGAACGCTCGCCGCCATGGAAGTTCTGAAAGAACTTCTCGGCGTCGGCGAGAACCTCGCCGGGCGGCTCATGATCTATGACGGGCTTGGCGCCGCATTCCGCACGGTCCGGCTCAACGCGGATCCCACTTGCCCCGATTGCGGCGCACACGGATCAAGCTAGAAATTTTCAGGTGATCAATCGTCGAGGGTGATGACGACGACGCTGCCATGGGTGACGGAAACTTTGGTCTCGTCGAAACGCGGTTTTCTGAGCTTCGGCTTCACGCCATTGGAGAACGCCACAGGCTCTTTCGGACGGCCGAGAATTTTGCCGCGATTAAGAACGCCGTCGCCATTCTCATCGAGATAGGCGGCGAAGGCGTATTCGCCGGGCTCCAGATCGCCGAGCGGCAAGACGGCGACGCCCTCTTCATCGGTATAGGCTTCGAATTTCGCCCAGGCCTGCTCGAGGAAGGCTTCCTCGCTGTTATAGATCGTAAGGCGCACAGCCTGCCCCGGCGCGGCCTTGAACTCGGTGTTCACAGCGGCGACCACATGAGCCGGGTCTGCATATTTGGCGAAGACAGGATCGGCGGGCACAGAATCCGCGTGCGCGACGCCAGCGGCCGCCAACAACACCCCGATCCCCAGAACTCGACGCACGATACGCTCTCTTTCAACGGCCCTTTTCGGGCTTTCGAACTGACGGCCTCGAATTTCGGTTGGGCCGTTTCCAATCAGGCCGGGCGTTCTTCGCACCCGCACAAATCATCTAGTGCAAAATCGGCTGAGCGCAAGCGCCTTTTACCGATCCTTAAGACAATCATGCCCCCGGAAACTTGCGATTCAACTAAAATTGCGGAAACACTCGCAGGTTGTGACGAAGATGTTACCGGCTGGCCACGCCCCCGGTCACGAAACCGGCGATTTTCGGCATCCAGGGCAGGTAGCGCTGGTCCATCTCCACAATGCGAAAATCGGCTGACGACACCATCTCCGCCGGCTTGCGGTTCAGGTGGCATCCGCCGGCGAGCTTGCCCCACAGGCCGTTGACGCGATTTTGCCACCGGGCGACGCCCTTATCCGGCGCGGCGCCATGCTCAAGGAACACCAGCTTGCCGCCCGGTTTCAGAACCCGCCGCATGCCCGCCAGCGCCTCCTCCACCCCGGGAATGGTGCACAGGGAAAACGTCACCAGCACCGTGTCCACAGATTCATCTGCGAGGGGAATTTCCTCGCCCGGCAGATCGAGCCATTCCAGAGGAAAGGACAGATCCCTGACCCGGGGCGCCGCAAGCTTGCGCCACGCCGCCGAAGGCTCCAGCGCATAAAGATGCGTGATCTTTGATTGATCGTAATAAGGAATATTATGGCCGGAACCGAAGCCGATCTCGAGAACGCGGCCTTCCGCTTTCGGGACGATCCGCTCGCGTTCCTTTGATATCTGTCCGGATCCGCAGATGCAGGAGACGAGGCGCGGCTCGACATGATCAGCGTAAAATCCCATCGCGGTTGTTCCTTTTTTCAACGAGCCGGTGGTCTTAACGCCAGCGCGGGGGATCGAGGCGCCGCCGCGAGACACTAAAGCGTCCATAACTTTTGTTATAGGCCATCCAGTGTTATGGCGCACGCGCGACCTGTCACTGCGATCCATCGGACCCCGTTATGAACAAAACCGCCGGCTTCACCGCGCTGCTTGCCAGCTTCGCCGTCTTTTCCACCGCGCCCTTGCGCGCAGAAGACGCGCCCGCGGCGGCGTTTAAAGATGACGGCGCCACATGGTCTTTTGTATGGGAAAACGACTATTTCGCCGATACCGACCGCAATTACACCAATGGCGTGCGGATTTCCTATTTGTCGGCGCTGAAGAAACCCGAAGGCGTTTCAAGCTTCCTCGCCTACGATCTTCTCGGCGCTCATGACGACGCTGGCGTTCGCCGCGGCTTCGCCGTTGGCCATTCGATCTTCACGCCGGAAGACACGGCGGCAACGCAAGCGCTGCCCGATCAGCACCCTTATGCGGGCTGGCTCTATGGCGAGTACACAGTGGCGGTGGAGCAACGCAATCGCGTCCACCAGATCACCCTGCAGGCGGGCGTCGTCGGTCCCGCAGCGCAGGGCGAATGGCTTCAGAACAACTGGCACGATCTGATCGACGGCGACCCGGTAAATGGCTGGGACAACCAGATCGGCAATGAACCGGGATTTGTTATTTCCTACGACCGGCAGTTTCGCACGCTGCACGAATTCGGCGATGGCGGCTTTGGCGCAGACATCACGCCAAGCGTCGGCGTTTCCCTCGGCAATGTGGATACGCGACTGCGCGGCGGTTTCACCTTGCGCATCGGCAGGGATTTAGACGTAAATCCCTATGGTCCGCCGCGCGTGCGCCCGGCCCTGACTGGCATCGGATCCTTCACGCCGTCAGATCGTGTCAGCTGGTATTTTTTCGCGGGCGTCAACGGCGCCGCCGTCGCACACAACATCTTCCTCGACGGCAGTCTGTTTCGCGACGGCGATCCAAGCGTCGACAAGAACGTGCTGGTCGGCGAAGTGCAGGCGGGCCTCGCACTGCAGTTCCGCCGGGTGCAGCTCGCCTACACCTATGTCACCCGCACCAAAGAATTTGAAATGCAGACAAGCGCACAGCGCTTCGGCGCCGTCAGCGTTTCTGTGAAGTTTTAGCCCGCCTTCGGCAGACGGCCGTCATCAAGGCCAAGGATCACCCGGTCAGGCGGTTTGTGACCGTCGGCGAACATCTTGATGTTGATGATCATGCGCTCGCCCATTTCGATCCGGCTTTCCACGGTCGCCGACGCCATATGCGGCAACAGGACGACGTTCGGCGCCTTGAGCAGTTTCTCGCTGGGCGCGCCGCGCTCATAAACATCGAGCCCGGCGCCGGCGAGACGCCCGCCCTCGATCATCTCTGCAAGCGCGTCTTCATCGACAATCTCGCCGCGGGAGATGTTCACCACATAAGCCTGCGGCTGCAAGAGCTCCAGGCGGCGGCGCGACAGGAGATGAAACGTCGCCGGCGTATGCGGGCAATTGACGGAGACAATATCGACGCGCGCCAGCATCTGGTCGAGACTGTCCCAATAGGTTGCGCCCAGTTCTTCCTCGATATGCGGATTAATAGGCGCGCGGTTGTGATAGTGGATGGACAACCCGAAGGCCTTGGCGCGCCGTGCGATGGCCTCGCCCACGCGGCCAAGACCGATAATGCCGAGCTTCTTGCCGCGCACCCGGCGGCCGAGCATCCAGGTCGGCGACCATCCCTGAAATTGACCCGCCTCCAGGGCTCTGACGCCCTCCACAAGGCGGCGCGGCACGGCGAGGATCAGGGCCATGGCCATGTCGGCGGCGTCCTCAGCGAGGACGGAGGGTGTGTTGGTGACGGTGATTCCACGCTTATTGGCGGCGGCGACATCGATATGATCGACCCCTGCGCCGAAATTGGCGACAAGGCGGAGCCTGTCCCCCGCGGCGTCGAAAAAAGCCGCGTCCAGCTTGTCGCCCAGGGTGGGGGCCAGCACATCGGCGTCCCGGGCGCGCTCCACCAGCGCTGAAGGCGACAGGGGCGCATCGCCATCGTGCAGCACGGCGTCAAAAAGATCGGAAAGCCGCGCCTCCACCGGCGCCGGCAATTTTCGCGTCACCGCGACCCTGACCTTTTTGGCGCTCATCGGACAATTCCTGACATGATGGCGGAGAAGATCGGCGCCGGCCTTGAAATTTTCCCCAAATCCGAAAAAGAGCCCGAAGTTAACCCAAGATTAACGGCTTTGCCGCCACGTAAGGGTTTATTCACTATCTTTGATTTTTTCGAGCGCCTGTTCATGCCGCGTCTGTATTCTGTGTTGTCCGTCAGCCTAATCTCCGCCCTCTATTTGACCGGAGCCGCCCCCGCGGCGCAAGGCGCCGCTATTCAAGATCGGGTGCAAGCCACGGAAAGCGCTGCGGCAGTCACGCCTGTGAAACTGCGCCTCGACACACCGTCAGGCCTGCCGGTGCCGCGGCTGGTTTCCCTCAAGGCGAGCAAGACTTTCTGCCGCTCAGGCCCGAGTTTTTCCCACCCGGTGCGGCTGACCTTCATGCGCGCCGGCCTGCCGGTGATGGTCGTGGCGGAAACCAAAGACCACTGGCGCAAGATCCGGGACGCCGAGGGTGATGAATGCTGGACCCACAAATCCAAGCTTTCCGGCGACGAAACCGCGCTTGTGCTGGAGGACGGGCTCGCCTTGCGGGCCCGCCCCGACGCCACCGCCCCGGCCCGGGCGCGGCTCGGCCGCGGCGTGATCGCCCATGTGGAGGGCGCAAAAGAGGGCTGGCTGCGGGTTTCCGCCGATGGCCGAAAGGGCTGGGCCCGCGCCTCGGCGTTCTGGGGGGCCAGAGCCGATGCGCCGCTGGCCGGCGCGCTCAGCCCCTGAATGTTGCGACGCATAATTGACCCTGTGCGGACGCGCCTTTACCAAGCGCCCACAGCGCGCGACAATCGTCTAAGCGCAAATCACAACTGAACAGGGCGCATGACGGAACAAAAAAACAGTTTCAGCCGCGAGGAGCTCCTCGAGTGCGGCTATCATGGACTTCGCGGACCCGGCACGGCGCAATTGCCCGTGCCGCCCATGTTGATGTTCGACCGGATCACAGAGATCACGTCCGATGGCGGCGCCTATGGCAAAGGCTACGCCAGGGCGGAGCTCGACATCAATCCCGATCTCTGGTTCTTCGATTGTCACTTTCCGGGCGACCCGGTGATGCCGGGCTGTCTCGGCCTCGACGCCCTCTGGCAAATGGTGGGGTTCTTTCTTACATGGTCTGGACATCCCGGCCATGGACGCGCGCTCGGCGCCAAGGATGTGCGTTTTTCCGGCATGGTGGTGCCGTCTGCAAAACGCGTCACCTATGAACTCAATATCCGGCGCATGATGGCGCGTCCCCTGATCCTCGGCATCGCTGACGGCGTCATGAAAGTCGACGACCGGCAGATTTACGAAGCCAAGGATTTGCGGGTCGGACTTTTCTCGCGCGAACAGCTCGACGCGGGCCTGTCGCTTTAGGGCGACGATCACACGTTTTCGGCGGAAGGCGAAAGGAAGCTTATGCGGCGCGTAGTTATTACCGGTATGGGAGTCGTCTCATCCATCGGCGCCAATGTGGAAGAGGTGAAGACATCGCTCTATGAGGGACGTTCTGGCGTCGCCCATGACTCCAGTTTCGCCGAGCATGGTTTTAAATGCCAGGTTTCAGCGCGCCCCTCCGTCAACATTGAAGAAGCCCTCGACCGGCGCACGCGCCGTTTCATGGGCGACGGCGCCGGCTGGAATTACATCGCCATGAAAGAGGCGCTGGAGCAGTCCGGCCTCACCGACGATCAGGTCAGCCATCCCATGACCGGCATCATCATGGGCTCGGGCGGGCCTTCCACGAAAGCAATCGTCGAAGCCGCCGACATCACGCGCAAAACCGGCGCCACCAAGAAAATCGGTCCCACCGTGGTGCCCAAGGCCATGGGTTCGACCAACTCGGCGACGCTCGCCGTGCCCTTCAAGATTCTCGGCGTCAATTATTCGATTTCCTCCGCATGCGCCACATCGGTGCATTGCATCGGCGCCGCAGCGGAGCAGATCATGTGGGGGAAACAGGACGTTGTTTTCGCCGGCGGCGGCGAAGAGCTCGACTGGACCCTCGCCAATATTTTCGACGCCATGGGCGCCATGTCCACAAACTTTAATGACCGCCCGGAAGTCGCGAGCCGCGCCTATGACAGGGATCGCGACGGCTTCGTCATCGCCGGCGGCGCGGCGACCGTTGTTCTCGAAGAATATGAATACGCCAAGAAACGCGGCGCAAATATTCTGGGTGAAATCGTCGGCTATTTCGCCAACTCAGACGGTTACGACATGGTGCAATTGTCAGGCGAAGGCGCCGTCCGGTGCATGCGCGGCGCGCTTGAAACCGCACGCCAGCCAATCGACTATGTGAACCCGCACGGCACCTCAACGCCGGTCGGCGATCAGAAAGAAACGGCGGCCATTCGCGAAGTGTTCGGCTCGGAAATCCCGCCCTTCTCGTCGACGAAATCCCTGACCGGCCACTCCCTCGGCGCCGTGGGCGCGCAGGAACTGGTCTATGGCCTCATCATGATGCGCGACAAGTTTCTCGCCGCGTCGGCTCATATTGAAAATCTGGATCCGGAATTTGAGGATCTTCCCGTCATCCGTGAGCGCGTGGACAATGCAAAAGTCGACTGTTTCCTCACCAACTCCTTCGGCTTCGGCGGCACCAATGGCTGCCTCGTCGTCGCGAAAGTCTAAAAATTGAGCCAGGAATCCCTGATCGCCGGGCTGGTGGCGGCGCTGATCGCCAGCGCCGGGCTGTGGTGGTTTCGCCTCATCCTGCCGGTTGTCAAAAAACAGCCCAAAGAAACACGCTTCGGCGTTTACGCGATTGTCTGGCTCGCTTATTTCATTCTCACCATGATCGTGATCGATCGCAGCGGCGCTTAAGACGCGATGTTTCGCGCATAAGCCGCAGGCGACAAGCCGAACACGCGGATAAAATGCCGGTTCAAATGACTTTGATCATAAAAGCCGCAGTCACCCGCGATGGACGATAGTTTCTCTCCTTTTATCAGCCGCGTATGCGCCGCCGATAGTCTTCTGGCGATCAGATAAGCATAGGGCGTAGAACCGACTTGTTTTTTAAATATGGAAATAAGATGTGGCGCGCTTAAATCCGCGACGCAAGCCAGCTGTTCCAGCGAAATGTCTTGTGCGTGATACGCGTCGATATAATCTCGGACGCGAGAAATCCGTTCGTCGCAACCTTGCATTGCAGCAGGCGCTTCTTCACGGGTTTCGTCACACAAGCCGCCAAGCGTTTCCAAAAGAACGGTATCCCTGCACAACCGTTCGCAGGTCGGCTTCGAGAGCGCCATCAAGCATTTCGCTGCGTTGCGCGCCATGACCGTCCCCTGTTTTATCGGCTCATCGAACCGGACATGCGCCCAATCCTGAAGGCCTAGCAACCGCGACAAGGCGCTGAGCGTCACATACAAAGAACAGTAACTCCACGCGCTGCCCTCATATGAACGACCGCCGTGCATGGTGTCGGGCGGAATAAGATAAACGGCCCCGCCGCCAACCCGTATGCGTTCACTGCGCAGTTGCACTTCCTCACATCCGGAAACAACAACGCCGAGCGTCAATCCTTCGTGAACATGCAAAGGAAAAGAAAAATCTCCGCAAACCCCGCGCGCGATCTCAATGCCCTGTCCAAGCGATCTCACATCGCTTTTGAACCCGGACCACCGTTTTTCTACGGCTTTGCTACTCACCACATCACCTTAATATTGTCCAAGACAGCGGCTCCGCATTTGGATCAAGCTTGCCGTTTCGTATTCCGATCTGCAAGGAACCGTATAATGGCCGTCATTCCCAGAGTTGTCCGTTTTCGCCGCATTCTCGCGTTTATCTGCGCCGTTGCCCTATGCCTGGTCGCATGCCCGTCTTTCGCCAAGGAGCCGCCTCGTCATCAAGAACAAAAAGTGTTGATTGAGGCTGGCGACATCATGCTCGGCGCGACGCTTTACCGGCCGGCCAGCGTGACCGGCGCAGTGCCGGCAATCGTCACAGCTCACGGCTCTGCGCCGTCCACGAGAGAGGGTGTCGGTTTCTACACCAATCGCGCTCTGGAAATGGGCTTCGCTGTCCTTTCTTTTGACAAGCGCGGCACGGGAGACTCTTCCGGTGAGTATGAAGCCTTTACAGTCGAACAATCCGACCGGATTTTCCACGACCTCGCCATGGATGTCGTCTGGTCCGTTCGCTGGCTCGCAAAGCAGGATCGTATTGATGCTTCGCGCATCGGCCTTCTTGGCGGCAGCCAGGCCGGATGGGTCATGCCCTTGGCCGCGTCCAATGAGCCTCTCGTCAAATTCATCATTATCGGAGAGGGCGTGCCGCTGAGCGCAGGCGAAGAGGCCGTTCATGAGAACTATCTTCTCACTCACGCACCTGACGCCGGGACCTACGATGAACTGCCCATCGCGGAGGCCGATCAAGCCCTCTATCAGTATGACGGCATGACCGGCTATGACCCGGCGCCTCAGCTCGAAGCGCTCGACATCCCTGTCCTCTGGTTTTTCGGGCTACGCGATTGGGTAATCCCTGTGACGCCTTCCATTGACAGGCTGGAAGCGCTGATAAGCTCAGGGAAGTCGAATCACGAGGTTCACGTGTTTGCCTTTGGCGACCACAATTTCACCAATAGGGCGACGGGTGAACGTTACGATCTGGTCGCCATTATGCAGCCATGGCTCATGAAACACGGCTTTCTGGACTAAATCTCCGGACTTTTCGGCAAATCCTGCCTCCGGCGCTTTCACCTCGCCGCCTGCTTCGCTAAAAACCGCCTAGCGCAAGGGCGTCCGCAATAAATCGGATCGCCACTGCTGGTTTTATCGGCGTTGCCGCCCAGGCGTTCGCCAGAAAGCAAAGGAATATATTATGAGCGCAGAGGGCCAGTTTCCTGCAGGCGATCTGATGAAAGGCAAGCGCGGCCTCATCATGGGCGTCGCCAACAAGAACTCCATCGCCTGGGGCATCGCGCAGCAGCTCGCCGCGCAAGGCGCAGAGCTTTGCTTTTCCTATATTCCCGCCATGGAAAGCCGGGTGCGCCAGCTCGCCGAAACCATCGGCGTTGAGTTTTTGGTCGAGGCCGATGTCATGAACGATGACGACATGGACAAGGCGTTCGCCGAAATCAAAGACAAATGGGGCAAGATCGACTTTCTGGTCCACGCCATCGCGTTCACCGACAAGGAGGCGCTGAAAGGCTCCTTCGTCGAAAATACAACGCGGCAAAACTTCAAAGACACGATGGATGTGTCGGCATTCTCTTTCGTTGATGCGGCGCGCCGGTCGGCGGAAATCATGCCCGATGGCGGCGCGATGGTGACGCTCACCTATCTCGGCTCTGAGCGCATCGTTCCGAACTACAATGTTATGGGCGTCGCCAAGGCTGCACTCGAAGCCTCCATGCGTTATGTAGCGCGCGACCTCGGCCCCAAAGGCATTCGCGTCAACGCCATCTCCGCCGGGCCGATGAAAACACTGGCCATGGCCGGCATCACCGGCGGGCGTCAGCTGATGTCCACGGGCCGCGACTGGTCGCTCCTGAAAGAGGACACCACCATGGAAGGCGTCGCAGGCTCAGCGCTTTATCTGTTGTCTGATCTTGGCTCCTCCTGCGCGGGCGAGGTGCTCCATGTGGATGCCGGCTTCCACGCCGTCGCCGTGCCCGACATGTCAAACCTGTCTTGACCGCTGACGACATTATCGCCGCGCTAAAACTCCAGCCGCATCCCGAAGGCGGCTGGTTCCGGGAAACCTGGCGGGCGGACGCGGTAGGCAACACGCGCGCCAGCGGCACAGCAATCTATTATCTCCTGAAAGCCGGCGAACGCTCCCATTGGCATCGCGTCGATGCGACGGAAATCTGGCATTATTACGCTGGCGCGCCGCTGAAGCTGTCGATTTCTGAAGACGGAAAAACCCAGGAGGATTTAATCCTCGGCCCCGATCTTTCCGAAGGCGAGACGCCGCAACACATCGTGCCGCCCCATGGCTGGCAAGCGGCGCAAAGCTTAGGCGACTTCACCCTGGTCGGCTGCACCGTGTCGCCAGCCTTTGAATTTTCCGGTTTTGAAATGGCGCCGCCCGATTGGACGCCAAAGGGCTGATTATTTCACCGCGGCCTTTTCAAGATAAGGCGCCGGATCGACCAGCATATAGCCCGGCGTCTGTTTCGCGAAATGATCGAGCCAGAATTTGTGGCCGGCGCCGTAGACAATCACAACGCGGTCGCCGGGCTTGGTCACCTGCACCAGCTTTGAAAAAATCTTGGCGTTGCGCATAAACCAGTAGGCCTGAAGTTCGGCGCCGGGCTGCGTTTCGCCGCGATCATAAAAGAAAGTGCGATAATAAAATTCCGGACTAGACAACTCGCCGCCCGAATTGAACATCAGCAATAAATCCGCGACGGAATTATCTTTCTGAGTTGCGCTGAAATCCGCCATCAAATTTTGAATATCGCCAATCTGTCCTTGTAGCGCCTCAGCCTGACCGGTCTCCTCCGCATGCGCCATCAGTTCGCCAAACGGAAAATAATCGGGCTCATCATCGCTCGGTTGCTCGTCAATGCCATAAACGCGCGCAACGCCCTGCATATTGGCCAGACGATAGGCGATCTGATAGCGCTCATCGGCGTTTTGCGTCAGCATTTCCGGCGTGAAGGCCTGATATTTCGGATCCACATAATCCGGCGCGTCGGTAATGCGCTCGACAGCGACGACGGTCGGATTGAACGCCGCCAGCGCTTCCGCCACCGCCGCAATTTCCGCCTGACGCACCTCGGTCAGCATGCTTTCAATCTCGGCATTCGCCACATCCTGACCGGGATTGCCCATATGGAACGAGCCGATCACCATCACCTGAACGGCGTCTGGATCAACTTTCGCTGTTTCAATCGGCGCGGCTGTCGCGCAGGCAGCCACGCCCAACGACACAACAACCATCAAAAATCGTTTCATCATCGCCCTCGTCTTCCCGCTAAGCCATGAAGCTGCCGAAACGGCTATGGCCCGTAAAGGCGTTTGCGGCGAACGCCCTTGCAGGCGCGATAGCTCGAGGCCCGTCACTCTTCGCTCGGGTGAGCCACAAACACGATTGGCAAATTCCCATCCTTGTCCGGAGCATTCGCGACGCTGACACGCGTTATGGCGTCATAACCGAGCGCGCCGATATCGGCAGCCGCATGCCAAATGGAATCGCTGGCGAAGTCATAGGTCATTAACTGCGTTCCCATTGAAGAGTAGGCCATGACCGGGAGCCCCCCTTCGCCGAAAACCAGAAAAAAATCCTGAGCCCCGGGCGGTAAATCCAGCACGGGTTCAGCCGCGCCGCTCGCAACATCGACGGCGACGATTTCATACTGACCGGCGCCACCATCTTGTCCTGAGCCATCGCCGCGCGCAGCGAACAACGTGGCGCCGTCAGGAGACGCCAGCAGAACCCGCCCTACATTTTCAAATATGTCGCGGGCCTCGCCCGTCGCAACATCAACAAACTGCAACATCGGCGGCTCGCTGCGATAAAAGACGGCCACTGTCGACCCGCCCTGCAACCATTCATAATAGCCGACCGGGCCGGTCTCGATGACGGCGGCGCCGGCGTCTCCGCTTTCGCGAAGCGCATGAACGCGCGTCATTTCACCGTCTTCGCTTTCCTGAATGAACGAGACGCCGCCACCCGGCGCCGGCTTGGGCGAAAATTCGCTTTTCTCAGGCGTTTGAGTGACTTGGCTCTTTTCGCCGGAAGAGAGATCGTAAACCCAGAGGTCTGTTTTATCATTCTCATTGCCGGCGACGTAATAAAACCTGCCATCGTCAAGCTGCAAAAAAGTCGGCTGATTTTGGTAGGTGGGCGCAGCCAGAAGGGGCTCGATATCAATAATCGAAATAGCGCCGTCATCTGCGTTCAACGCAACCTTTCCCGACAAGATGTGGGCGATCGGCAAGCCGACAATCTCAGGAGCGCCCTCAGATGGCGCCGCATCAGTCTCCGCATCCTTTGACGCATCCGATCCCGGCTGACATCCCGCAGCCAAAACCAGCAGCGCCGCACAGGCGGATTTCAACAAAGAGCTCATTGTTCATTCCTGATGAAAGTGCGCACGTCTTTCGCCAGCGCTTCCAGCGAGGGCTGGTGGATATACATCATGTGGCCAGCTTCATAATAGGTGATGGTCAGGCGCGACCGGTCGAAACCCGGCTGCGCAAGCGTCATTTCCGTCCCGAAAAACGGCGTCGCCAAATCGTAGTAACCGTTCGCCGACAAGACGCGCAGGTCCCTGTTCTGGCGCATCGCCCGCTCCACCCAGGGCGCCACATTCACATATGCGTTCTGGCCGCCGCCATCTTCCGCATCCCAGTTCCAGCCGCGCACGCCGCCAAGGGTCGTGTAGGGTTCGGCGATATCGACGCCGAGATCGCGGCCGAAATAATCGAGCATGCCGGCCGTATAAGCGGCGTCGATGCCATAGGCGGACGGATCATATTCCGGGTTTTCACCAACGCCGTCGGCTTCAACGCCGGTGAAACGCGAGTCGAGACGCCCCACGGCAAGCCCTTCATCGCGCAACAATTCGCGCATAAAGCGGCGCAAGGGGATGCGCATATTCGACCGCGTCACATAGCTTTCCGAAAGGCCGGTGAAGGCCGCAAGCTTCGCCGCGACGGCTTCTTGTTCCGCTTCGGACGCTAACTGGCCTTTGAGCAGCGCCGGCATATAGTCGTCGGTGGCGAAGGCGCGCGCTTCATCGAGGAAGCGCTGCATGTCGCCGCCCCACGCCGCTTTGTCGACCTTGTCGTGATACCACGCGGTCGCGGCGTAACCCGGCATCAGGCCGATATAGCCAACTTCATTACCGGCGTCCGTGGCGTCGAGACCGAAATTCAAAACGGTGGAAATCAGGACAACGCCGTTCACCGCAATATCGGTCCAGCCGCTTTCGAGCGCTTCTAAAAGCGCCGCCGACCGTGTCGTGCCGTAACTTTCGCCAATCAGATATTTCGGAGAG
This sequence comes from Hyphococcus sp., assembly GCF_041986965.1. Classification (GTDB taxonomy): domain Bacteria; phylum Pseudomonadota; class Alphaproteobacteria; order Caulobacterales; family Parvularculaceae; genus Hyphococcus. The sequence continues at coordinate 451,227 of NZ_JBHIXB010000001.1, forward strand.
TTCCAGCGCTTGTGTTCAACAAGCCAGCGGCGGATAAATTCGCGCACCGAAGCCGCGTCCTGTTTGACGCCCCAATAATCATCGGTCTTGCCTTCCCCCAGAGTCTTCGACCAGCCGGTGCCCACAGGGTCGATGAACACCATGTCCGCAACGTCAATGATCGATTCCGGATTGGCGATCAGATCAAAGGGCGCCGCGCCGTCATCGTCCGGACCTTCCGGAAGGCGGACCCGCTTTGGTCCGAAGACGCCCATATGAAGCCACAGGGAGGCTGACCCCGGCCCGCCATTAAAGATGAACGCCACCGGCCGCTCGCGTGGATCGGCGAAGCCGTCAGCAATATAAGACGTAGAGAAAATCGACGCGACTTGTTCGCCCTTGTCGTTCTCAATGAAGGTTTCTCCGGCGATAACTTTGTAAGCGACATTGGCGCCGCCCGCCGTCACCCGGGCTTTCGTTTCATAACGGCGCGGCTGATCGCCGTCTTTCGCCGCCGCTGCGTCTTCTTTTTTGTCTTCTTCCTGGGCGGCCGCGCAGGCGGCGCTGAAGGATAGCAATAAGGCGACGGCGACGGTCCGGATGATCATGACGGCTCCTGGCTTTTTTTTGATTTTTGAGGCGCGCTTAAGCGCCCTGTTTTTCCTTGATCCACGCGGTGATCTTGCGGTCGAGAACCGGGAGCGGCATGGCGCCGGTGAGAAGCACTTCGTCGTGGAACTCGCGAATATCGAAATCCGCGCCCAGCGCCTCTTCGGCTTCTTCACGAAGCTCATTGACCTTCAGCATGCCGAGCTTGTAGGCGCAAGCCTGTCCCGGCCAGACGGAATAGCGCTCAACCTCGCGCGTCACTTGATCGATGGTGTCGCCGGTGACCCCTTGCATATAATCGATCGCCTGCTCGCGGCTCCATTGCTTGTGATGAAGCCCTGTATCAACAACCAGCCGCGTCGCGCGGAAAAGTTCCGACTGCAACCGCGCAAGGTCGCCCAGCGGATCGCCCGCATACATCCCCATTTCCGCCGCGACCTGTTCAGCATAAAGCGCCCAGCCTTCGGAAAACTCCGAATAGCCGAGCATCGTCCGAATCAGCGGCAGGCCGGCGGAACGTTCAAGCGACCGCTGGAAATGATGCCCCGGCACCGCTTCGTGATAGGTCAGGGTTTTGAGCGTGTGCTTCGGCCAGTCCGCGGTGTTCTTGAGGTTGATCCAGAAAATGCCCGGGCGCGATCCGTCAAGCGGCGCGGCGGAATAATATCCACCCGGTGAAGAATCCTGTTCATAGACCGGAATGCGCCGCACCTCGACCTGTTGTTCGGGCAGCGTCCCAAACCAGTCGCCGGCGCGGGCCATGATTTCATCAACCTGTCCGTTGAGGTCGGTGAGGAGCGTTTCTTTCGCCTCGTCAGTGTTCGGGTAACGCATGCCTTCACGCGCGCCAATGGCCGCGAAGCGTTCAGCGACCGAGCCTTGCGTCAGTCCTTGCGCCTTCAAGATCGCATCCATCTCGCCGGAGATGCGCTCGACTTCCGAAAGCCCCAACTGGTGCACTTCATCGGCGGTCAGGCCGCCCGCGCCATAGGCCGACAAGGCGAGTGCGTAAAACGCCGCGCCTTCATCGCCGAGCCGCCAGATGCCGGCGTCGGCGCTCGCCTGGAATTTGAGATTCTCCAGCGCCGCGGCAAGCCGCGCATAAGCGGGATAGACATTCGCCTCGACCATTTCCACTGCGCGCGCCGTCAACGCCGCACGCTCTTCTTCGGAAAGGGCGTCAATATTTTCCAGTTTCGCCGCGAATGTTTTGACCAGCGGATTGTCCGCCGGCGCCGACGCGGTGAAGCCGGCGATGGAATTCATGGCGCCGTCGATCGCGAAGACAGGCGGCGTGACGAGCTGCGCCCCGTCGCCCGTTACTGTTTCAATTGTCTCATCAAACGCGCGGCTGAATTCCGACAGGCGCGCAATGTAATTTTCCGCATCTTGCGGCGTTTCCAACCGGTGCTGGGTCAGCATCAGGCGCGGCAGGTAAAGATGCGGGCCCGACAATTGCGTCACCAGATACGGGCTCGTCGAGGCGTAGGGCGTCGCGCCGCCGAAGGAAAACTGGTTGCGCCGCGCCGCCGTCTGATAGGCGTCGCGCAAGACGTCATAGGTAACCTGCGCCGGACCGGACAGCGTCGACCGGTCGATGCTGCGAATATCCTGCAGGAAATCCTCATTCATGGCGCGCACATCTTCGAAAGCGGCGAACCCATAGCCGCCAAGCCGTGCGCGATAACCGTCGCCGGCGATGTCCTCGCCGACGCCAAGAAAACTCGCGCGCTCCGGCGACGATTTGAGGACCGCCGCCGCATGCCGCGCCGCCATCGCCTCAAGTTGCTCATTGGCGGTGAGAACCGGCGCCGGCGCTGCGGCGGCTGGCGCTTGGCGTTCCGGCGCCGTCGTCTTCTCGCCACAGGCGGCAAGCCCCAGCAACGCAAGACCGCTCATGGCCGCCAGCACTGACTTGTTGTGATTGCGCATCCCCGTCCCTCCCTGGGCTTCCCGTGACCCGATCAGGCGAAGTCTAACCCCCTCCGCGCCTTCGCCAAAGGCTTGCGACTTTTATGGCGTGCGGAAAAAACAAAAGCGGCGCCTGTTTGCCACAGGCGCCGCTTTCCAATAATTCACAAGAAAATTCAAGCGACTAGTCGCGCTCAATCTCCTTGCCGGTTTCCTGATCGACGACCTTCATGGAAAGGCGGACCTTACCGCGGTCATCAAAGCCCAGAAGTTTCACGTAAACCTCATCGCCTTCCTTGACGACATCCGTGGTCTTTTCAGGACGGCCGTCGGAAAGCTGCGAAATGTGAACAAGACCATCACGGGCGCCGAAGAAATTCACAAAGGCGCCGAAGTCCATGGTTTTGACGACCTTGCCTTTGTAGATTTCATTCACTTCCGGCTCAGCGACGATGGAGTGAATCCACTTATACGCTGCGTCGATTTTCTCTTTGTCGTTCGACGCGATCTTGATCAGACCCTCATCGTCGACATTGATCTTGGCGCCGGTCTCTTCAACGATCTGGCGGATTACCTTGCCGCCCGAACCGATGACATCGCGGATCTTGTCTTTGGCGATCTGCATGGTCTCAATACGCGGCGCATAATCGCCAAGGTCGTCGCGGGCGTGATCGAGCGCTTTCGACATCTCGCCGAGAATATGCATGCGTCCGTCTTTCGCCTGGCCAAGCGCGACTTTCATGATCTCCTCGGTGATGCCGGCGATCTTGATGTCCATCTGCAAGGATGTGACGCCCTGATCGGTGCCGGCGACTTTAAAGTCCATGTCGCCAAGGTGGTCTTCGTCGCCGAGAATGTCCGACAACACAGCGAACTTCTCGCCCTCAAGGATGAGCCCCATGGCGATGCCCGCCACCGGACGTTTCACCGGCACACCGGCGTCCATCAGCGCCAGCGAGGAGCCGCAGACCGTCGCCATGGACGACGAGCCGTTGGACTCGGTGATTTCCGAGACCAGGCGGATGACATAAGGAAATTCTTCCTGCGTCGGGATCACGGCTTTCATGGCGCGCCATGCGAGCTTGCCATGGCCGATTTCGCGGCGGCCGGTAAAGCCCATACGGCCCACTTCGCCGACCGAATAGGGCGGGAAGTTATAATGCAGCAGGAACTGTTCTTTGTAAGTGCCCGCCAGCGCGTCGATGAACTGCTCATCCTCGCCGGTGCCGAGCGTGGCGACAACCAGCGCCTGGGTTTCACCGCGCGTGAACAGCGCCGACCCGTGGGTGCGCGGCAGAACGCCCGCTTCGGAGACGATGGGACGAACCGTCTTTGTGTCGCGGCCGTCGATCCGCTCGCCCGTGTCGAGAATGCCGTTCCGGACAATGTCGGACTCGATAGACTTGAAAGCGCCGCCGACTACCGATTTTGACGGCGCGGCCTCATCTTCCTCACTGCAGAGCGCTTCAACCGCTTTGGATTTCGCTGCTGCGAGCGCATTCTGACGATCCTGCTTGACCACAATTTTGTAAGCCGCGCGAACATCGTCTTCCACAAGCGCGCGCACTTTGCTTTCAACGTCGGAATTATCCGGCGCCGTAAAGTCCCACGGCTCTTTCGCGCATTCTTCCGCGAAGTCGATGATCAGGCCGATCGCCTCTTTCGCCGCCTTGTGGCCGAAATTGACCGCGCCGAGCATGACGTCTTCGGAAAGCTCTTTGGCTTCCGATTCGACCATCATCACCGCGTCATTGGTGCCCGCCATAACAAGGTCGAGCGCCGTTTCCGGCATCTCGTCGATTTGCGGGTTCAGGACATACTCGCCGTTGATATAACCAACGCGGGCCGCGCCGATCGGGCCCATGAACGGTACGCCGGAAACCGTCAGCGCCGCAGAAACGGCGATCATGGCGACGACATCGGGATCGTTTTCAAGGTCGTGTGACAGCACCTGCGCCACGACGAGAACCTCGTTCTTGAAACCTTTGACAAACAGCGGACGAACCGGCCGGTCGATCAGGCGCGAGGTCAGCGTTTCTTTTTCGGTGGGGCGCGCTTCACGTTTGAAATATCCGCCCGGCACGCGGCCAGCGGCGTAATAGCGTTCCTGATAATGCACTGTAAGCGGAAAGAAATCGAAATTCGGGTTCGGTTCCTTTGCGGCGGTGACAGCGGCGAGCACCGTTGTGTCGCCATAAGTGGCGAGCACGGCGCCATCGGCCTGACGCGCGACGCGTCCAGTTTCGAGGGTCAGCGTGCGACCGCCCCATTCAATCGATTTTTTCGTGATATTGAACATGTTTTCTCTTCTCTTTCGTGATGCGCCATACGCGGATCGCATGACGCCCTTTTATGAAGCCGAAAATGAGAGCGCCGCCTCTTTAAGGGCGGCGCGGGAACTCATCTCGGCTGCATTCTGATGGCTCCATCGAGCCGGATTGTTTCGCCGTTCATCATCGTGTTGCGGCAAATCTCCACCGCTAGCGACGCATATTCCTCGGGTTTGCCGAGGCGTTTGGGGAACGGCACCATAGCGGCGAGAGCGTCCTGAACCTTCTGGTCCATGCCCGCCATCATCGGCGTCCAGAAGATGCCGGGTGCGATGGTGTTGACGCGAATGCCGATATTCATGAGATCACGCGCAATCGGCAACGTCATGCCGACAACGCCGCCCTTTGACGCCGAATAGGCGGCCTGGCCGATCTGACCGTCAAAAGCGGCGACAGAGGCCGTGTTGATAATGACGCCGCGTTCGCCGTCCGCCTGCGGATCGTTCTTTTCCATCTCCGCGGCGACAAGGCGAATGCAGTTGAACGTGCCGATGAGATTGATCTCGATCACGCGCTTATAGTGATCGAGATTATGGACGCCGTTCTTGCCGAGAGTCTTTTCCGCCGTACCGATGCCTGCGCAATTCACAAGAATCCAGGGAGTCCCGTGAGCGGCGACCGCTTTCGCGAGAGAGTCTTGAACACTCGCTTCATCGGCGACATTGGTCTTGCAGAAAATCCCGCCAAGCTCTTTGGCGAGGGCTTCGCCCTTTTCCTCATTGAGGTCCCAGAGGGCGACTTTGACGCCTTCTTTGGCAAGGGCTTCGGCCGTCGCGGCGCCAAGGCCTGAGGCGCCGCCGGTGATGATGGCTGAGGTTCCGGAAAATTTCATAAGCGGGCGTCTCCTGGCCGGGCCAGATTAAGGGAGCGCGGATTAGCGGCGCAGGCCAAGCTCTTCAATCAGCTTTTTATAACGCTCTTCATCGCCGCGCTTCACATAGTCGAGCAGGCGACGGCGCTGGGACACCATTTTCAGCAAACCGCGCCGCGAATGGTTGTCTTTTTTATGTTCTTTAAAGTGTTCGGTGAGGTTCGAAATGCGCTCTGACAGGATCGCAACCTGAACCTCCGGCGAACCGGTGTCGTCTGCTTTCGTGGCGAATTTTTTGATGAGCTCGGCCTTACGGCTTGCCGTAATCGACATGGTCTTTTCTCCGCGGCGTCCCCTGAAAATGACGGCCCCGCCGGGACGCCGTCCAGCAGGGTCGAATTTGTGGGCGGCTTATGGGGGAAAAGCCCACGGGATGCAAGGGTGGGCCGCCTTTCCTTTCCGATAAGCGGCTTGCCCCGAGCGCCAGACCATGCCATGGCCGAACTGGCCAGAAAATCAGGAAATTGAGGTTGAAAATGCGCCTTTTCTCCATCGCCATGCTTGCCTTCGCCGCCGCCTGTTCGGCCCCTGACCCCGCGGCGCCCGCCGCCGAAGAAGCCTCGACGACGCCCAAGCTCGAACAGATCTGGATCGCGGAAGGCTTAACGGCGCCCGAAGGCGTCGCTGCGGCGCCCCAGGGCGGTTATTTCATCTCCAATGTGGTCGGGGAAGGCGGCGCAAAAGACGGCGAAGGCTGGATTTCGATCCTTTCCGAAGACGGCGACATTGTTACGGAGAAATTCGCAGAAGGGCTGGATGCGCCGAAAGGCATGGCGGTGCATGAGGGCCGCCTTTATGTCGCCGACCTCGATCAGGTGCGCATCTTCAACGCGGAGACCGGCGAGCCGGCCGGGACCATCGCAATCGACGGCGCCCGGTTCCTCAATGACGCAACGGTCTGGGGCGGCGCGGTCTATGTTTCCGATTCCGGCGGCGCGAGCATTCACAAAGTCGACGGCGAGGCTGCAACCCTGTGGCTTGAAAATGATCGCCTCGGCGGGATTAACGGCCTCCTCGGCGATGGCGACACGCTTTATATTTCAACGATGGAGTCCGGGTCGCTTTTTGCCGCGGACGCTGACGCAACCCTGACCGAAATCGCAAGCGGCATGGAAAACGCGGACGGCATCGGACTTGTTCCGGGCGGCGGCTGGCTGGTCTCATCCTGGCCGGGCGCGATCTATTACGTTTCTCCGGAGGGGGAAACGACCGAACTTCTCGACACGCGCGAGGCGGGAATCCTGCAAAACGATCTCACCATGTTTGGCGATCTCGTGATCGTACCGAACTGGCGCCCGGGAACGGTGACAGCGTGGAAAGCGGTGCGCTAGGCGCTCGGTTTTTGCGGGGGCTTCAGGCGTTGAAAACCCGGCTTGGCTTCAATTTAAGACCGTCCAGCTCGCAAATCGCCACCGCTTCGTCATGAAGCACGGCGAGAACGCCCTCGATGATTCCGGCTGTCTCACCGCGCACGCCCTTGGCTGTCGCCGGCGATACGACCGCCGGCTGGCCCCGGCGCAATTTATCGGCTTGCGGACCATCTATGATCGCCTGCGGCATGGAGGAAAGCGCCTGGCTGATTGGCAACAGCGCTCCATCGCGTTCATCGAGAGACCCCATGGCTTCCAGATCCGCAAGCGAGATGCCGTCTTCGGCGCGCAAGGGGCCGACAGCAAGCCGCCGCAGCGAAGAGACATAGCCTTCTGTTCCGAGCGCACGAGCCATGTCGCGCACCAGCGCGCGCACATAAGCGCCCTTGCCCGTCACCGCTTCAAAAACGGTTTCATCTTCCGACGGCGTCTCAACAATGTGCAAATCATAAATCATCACCTGACGCGGTTCGAGCTTCACCGCCTCGCCATCGCGCGCCAGATCGTAAGCGCGCTCGCCGGCGACCTTGATTGCCGAAAACTGCGGGGGGACCTGCTCGATTTCGCCAATGAAGCGGTCAAGCACAGCCTCGATCTCCTCGCGCGAGGGGCGTTTGTCAGAAGTTGCAATGACATCGCCTTCGGCGTCGTCGGTCGCGCGCGCCTCTCCCCAGCGCGCGGTGAAACGGTAATGCTTTTCGGCGTCCATGACATAGCCGGAAGTTTTGGTCGCCTCACCGAACGCAATCGGCAACACGCCGGTCGCAAGCGGGTCGAGCGTGCCCGCATGACCGGCCTTTTGCGCCTGAAACAACCATTTCGCCTTTGACACCGCTTCGGTGGAGCCGAAATCATAAGCCTTGTCGATGATCAGCCAGCCGGAAACCGGCCGGCCCTTTTTATTGCGCCGTCTGCCCATCTTTCGGGGTCCTGTTCTTCATCATTTGCAACTTGCTGCGCCGCCTCATGCGCCGGATTGAACAGCGGCGAGGCCTCGTGAAGCGGCTTTCAATCAGCTTGCAGCAGCGGCGTCAAGCGGGGCGTCTAGTGTTTTCAACAGCCGTTCCTTGATATGCGCATCTCCAAGATCGCCGCGAATGATCGTGTAGTCATCCACGCCGGCGGCGTTGCACAACATCAAAAAAGCGTTGTTCCACCAATCGTCGGACACAATTTCCACTGCACGGCGCATGGGCCATCCAAGGGCATTGTAAAACGCCGATCCGTGATCGAAGACAACGGTCTCAGCGTCGGCGGCGGCGGCCGCGTAATCCTCAAGCGTCGCGCCGCCGGTTCGGATGACCCGGCCGCCGCGCGCCCTGATCATGTCTTCAATGACAAGACTTGGATAGCGCCGCGCCGCGACATCGGAGGCTTCGCCATAGCGGGAAAGATACACCACCCCGCCCGGACGCGGCGCATTCTTTGGCTCGCCGAAAACCTGACGCAAGAGCCGCACATTGCCTTCGGGGAAATGCACGAAATATTTTTGTTGCCGCAGCACACGGGCTTTCTCAATTCTGACCGGCCGATCAATCGTCCGCCAGTCAACGTCCAAATCCTTCAGATCTCGCGCGACAAATGATTTCGTCGCGATTGTTGCGGGCAACAACAGCGGCGCGGACAAGGGCGCGGCGCCAAGAACCGGAACCAGATATTCCGATACCCAGTCGCCATAAGTGTCGTTATGCGCGCACTGAACAATATAAGCTTCAGGCAGCGTTTGATCTGGACGGCAGCCTTCAAGCAGACGGCGCAAACCCGGCCGGCCGGCGCTGTAGCGTTCCTCAAAACACCCATTGCGCCATGCGCCGCCACTGGGCGTAACGATCAGGTCATCAGCCTCTTCAAGCTGAGGCCGTGGCGCACGAAACGCCATACGCCCTTGTTCATGAACACCGGTTGTAATCTGCAAAGGCGCATCGCCTTTGAAAGGAACGCGTTTTTCGAAAACGATTTCTGTCTCCTCGGCCGGAATAGGCCGATAGCGCCCGGCGGCGGCGAACCCCCAACGCCACATCTTGGAGATGTCATCGCGCAGTTCCGCCGCCCGCGCCGGTCCCAAAATGGCGGAAAGCGCCGTCGCTAGCCCCTTCACGACGCCTCCACCGGCGCATCGAGCGCCATATCAAGACGCTCCGCCACGCCGGGCCGGTCGGTGCAGATAAGTGTGTAGTCCTTGACGCCAAGACTGGCCGCAAAGAACAGGAAAGAGTTCATCCACCAATCGTCGCTGACAAACTCGATCGCCCGCCGCGGGCGCCAGTAAGCCATATTGTAAGCAGCAGAACCGTGATCATAGAGCACTGTCTCCGCTTGTTCCGCGGCATTCAAATAATCTTCAAGAGACGCCGTCGCTGTGCGCAAAATCTGGCCGCCGCGCTTGCGCACAGCCTCTTCAACAAGGAGGCTCGGATAAGTGCGGTCAGCGACTTCCGAATTTTCACCTTCGCGTGAAAGATAAAGAAGCGATCCGGGTCTGGGCGCGGGCGGGGCCGCTTTTAGCAAGGCTTGCAAACGACGCGCCTGCTCAGGCCGCCAATAGCGCACGACCCGGGTTTGGCGCAGCACCGTCGCGCGCTCAATCAACAGCGGCTCCTCAATGCCCGTAAAGTCGATCCCAAGGCGCGCGGCGTCGCGCTGCACATAGCTTTTGGCCGCCAGGGCCGACGGAAGAAAGACCGGCGCATCGATCTGCGGCAGGGACGCCAGCGGCGCCAAATATTCCGACATCCAGTCCCCAAATGTATCGACATGCTCTGACTGGATGAAAATTCCGGCGGCCACCGTTTTTTTCGGCTGATGATCGGCGGTCAACATTCTGAGGCCGGGTTTGACAGCGCTGTATTTTTCGTAAAACACGCCGTCTTTCCAAGCCCCGCCGCCCGGTGTGGCGACAAGATTTCCCACCTCTTCAAAGATGGGCCTTTCCTGCGCAAAAGATAGCCGGTGTTGCCCGTATTCACCGCCGGCGCTGACGGGAATATCGCCTTTGAACGGAACAAATTCGCCTTGAACTGTTTCGGTTTCTTCCGCGCTCAACGGTCTGTATTTTCCGGCCGCAGCAAAAAGAGCGCGCCATATTCCGCTCACATTGCTCCGAAAACGCGCCAGCGGCGCTTGAATTTTCGAATGCCGGTACAACGCCGAAAATGATGCCATCGGTCACGTCTTCGCGGCATACGCCGCGGATCCCCCTGTTACAGGATCAATGATAGCCTATTTTCCGAAGATCTGGTGAACAAGGTGCGCTTTATTCGCCGCCAAGATCGCGAGCAACGTCTGGCCGCGACAGAAGCCGGTCGATTTTCTGCGCCTCGGCGAATGTTTCATCCATGAGGAAGGTCAGGGCCGGAGTGAATTTCATCTCAATCTTCTTGCCCAGGAGCCCGCGTAAATAGGCCGCCATGCGATTCAGGGCGGCGACTACGCCAGCCTCGTCGCCGCCGCCAAGCGGACTGGCGAACACTTTCGCCTGTTTTAGATCCGGAGAAACCCGAACCTCGCTGATAGTCACAGAGACGCCCGCCAGCGCCGGGTCGCGCAGAGTCTCCCGCTGCAAAACCTCAACCAGCGCATGCCGGATCAATTCGCCGGCGCGAAGCTGCCGCTGGGAGGGGCCCTTTTGACTGGAAAAACGATTGGCCATGCTTTGATAATACGCCTCGGCGGTGCGAAGAAAAACCCTGATATCCCGGCTAAGTCCGCCAAATCCGGGGGTCAGACCGCAACAGCCCGAAAATAACGCTGTCGCGTTGACCCATATGGGTCATCCAGGTCCCCCGCAACAACCCCCTCGCGCTGAAATCCCAACCGCTCAAACAGGCGGATAGAAGGCCTATTGTCCGTATCGATATCGGCGAAAATCCGGCGCGCGCCGCGGTGGTCAAAGCCGTCTTCGATGATTTCGGCGAGAGCCTTCGCCGCAAGACCGCGTCCCTGCGCCTTAGGGCAAAGCATGATGCCGATTTCCCAAATTTCGCGCCCGCGCGGGATCAGCGTCGCCCGTCCACGCGCCTCACCGTTTTCATGCTCAACAATCGCCCAGGTTGTCTCTTCCGTGCCCTCATTCCATTTCTTCAGGAGACTGACGGTTTCGGAAACAGACTTAGCAGCTGGCCCGGCAAGATAGGTGCAACAGTCTTCGTCGCCGAAGATCGCATGCAAAGCCGGCCCGTCGCGGTCGGGATCAAGTGGACGGAGCATGAACCTTTCTCAGCAGTCGCGACAGCCGACGTTAAAGCGTCCGCGTCACCTTCTCAACGGAGAAGCATTCGATGACGTCGCCGGGGCGCATGTCTTCGTAATTGGCGAAGCTCATGCCGCATTCCTGACCGCCGGGCACTTCGTTGACATCGTCCTTGAAGCGCTTGAGCTGCGAGAGCTCGCCTTCATGAATAACGACGTTGTCGCGGATAAGACGGACTTTGGCGCCGCGCTCCACCTTGCCTTCGGTGACGCGGCAGCCGGCGACCTTGCCGTGCTTCGAAATGTTGAACACTTCGAGGATTTCCGCATTGCCAAGGAAGGTTTCCCGCAGTTCCGGCTCAAGCATGCCGGACAGCGTCGCCTTGATATCGTCGATCAGGTTGTAGATCACGGAATAGTAACGGATCTCGACCTTCGACCGCTCCGCTTCTTCGCGCGCCTGTTTGTTGGCGCGGACATTGAAGCCGATAACCGGCGCATTCGACGCTTCCGCAAGGATGACGTCGCTTTCGGAAATGCCGCCGACGCCCGTATGCAAAATCCGCACACGGACTTCGTCATTGTTGAATTTTTCCAGCGAGCCAACGATCGCTTCGATCGAGCCCTGCACATCGCCTTTGATAACGATCGGCAGTTCCTTGATCTCCGAATCCTGCAGTTGCGCCATCATCTGCTCAAGCGACGTGCCCGACGACTTCGCCGCCGCCTTTTCACGCCGCTGACGCTGGCGGAATTCGGCGATCTCGCGGGCTTTTGCTTCGCTGTCGACGACATTGAAGGTGTCGCCCGGCTCCGGCGCGCCATTGAGGCCAAGCACCTCCACCGGGAAGGCGGGCCCCGCCTCTTGCACGGTTTTGCCTTTGTCGTCGGTCATGGCGCGCACTTTGCCCCATTCCGATCCGACGACGAGAATATCGCCGCGCTTAAGCGTGCCGCGCTCAACCAGCAGCGTCGCGACGGCGCCGCGGCCCTTGTCGAGACGCGCCTCAACGACGGCGCCGTTCGCAGGACGATCCGGATTGGCTTTGAGATCGAGCAGTTCAGCCTGCAACAGGATCGCGTCCTGAAGGCCGTCGAGATTCATCTTCTTGAGCGCCGAGACTTCAACATCCTGCACATCGCCGCCCATGCTCTCGACCTGAATCTCATGCTGGAGGAGATCGGTGCGAACTTTGTCAGGATTGGCGTCAGGTTTGTCGACCTTGTTGATCGCGACAATGATCGGCACGCCCGCAGCCTTGGCGTGACTGATCGCTTCTTCCGTTTGCGGCATGATCGAGTCGTCCGCCGCAACCACGAGAATGATGATATCTGTGACCTTGGCGCCGCGCGCGCGCATCTGCGTGAAGGCGGCGTGGCCAGGCGTGTCGAGGAAGGTGATCTTGCGGTCATCGCCCAGCGTCACCTGATAGGCGCCGATATGCTGGGTAATGCCGCCAGCCTCGCCAGCGACCACATCCGTCTGACGCATGGCGTCGAGCAGCGACGTCTTGCCGTGGTCCACATGGCCCATGATGGTCACGACCGGCGGGCGCGGCTTCATATCCGCTTCATTGTCCGGAGCGCCGTCAAGGCCCTCTTCAACATCGGCTTCCGCGACGCGTTTCACGGAGTGACCGAGATCTTCGGCGATGAGCTGCGCCGTGTCCGCGTCGAGAATTTCATTCGACGTGACCATCTGGCCCTGCTTCATCAGTTCCTTGACGAGATCGACGGCGCGCATGGACATGCGCGCAGCGAGCTCCTGCACAGTGATGGTTTCGGGAATGATGACATCGCGCAAGACACGTTCGCCGCCACGCTGCTGACGCGCGAGCTTTTCGCGTTCGCGGGCGCGCTTCACCGACGCGAGCGAGCGCTGACGCTCCTCGTCATCGAGCGCATTGGCGATGGTGAGCTTGCCTGAACGGCGGCGCGGCGCTTCTTTCGCCTTGGCCGTATCGCGACGGTCATCACCGCCGCCTTTGCGCTTGGTCTTCAAGCGGCCGCCAAGCTGGGCGAGCGGGTTGTCAGCCTCCGCCGCTTTACTGGCGTCGGCTTTCTGCTCTTCTTCTTCGCGGCCCTTGGCGCGGGCGTCGCTTTTCGCTGCGTTGCGCTTTTTGCGCTCGCGCTCTTCTTCCTCAAGCGCTTCGCGGGCTTCTTCTTCAGCCTTGCGGCGTTCTTCAGCTTCGCGGGCGCGTTTTTCTTCTTCAATGGCCTGACGCTTGCGCTCTTCTTCGAGGCGCGAGCGTTCTTCGGCTTCGCGCGCTTCGCGTTCGGCGCGCTCGGCGGCGTCGCGTTTATCGCGTTCCGCCTTTTGCTTGCGCGCAGTCGCGAGCGCCGCGGCGCGGGCCTGTTTTTCGTCATCGGAGAGCGTGCGAAGAACGGCTGCGCTCTTCTTCTTGTCCTCAGCCTCTTTGGCGGCGGCCGCAGCCTTCGCCGTTGCGGCTTTATCCTCTGCAGGCTTTTTAGCGGCCTTTTTCTCAGGCGCTTCCTTAGCCTCGGCCTTCGCCGGCGCTTCGCCAGGCTTTTTCGGCGCCAGGACGCGGCGCTTTTTAGTCTCGACAACAACCGTCTTGGAGCGGCCGTGGCTGAAGCTCTGCTTCACGGCGCCCGTCTCCGTGCGGCGCAATGTCAGCGGCCGGCGCGGTTTGCTGGTTTCAGTTTCGACGTCGTCGCTCATCCAATCTCCAAATGCGCTTGCCTGAAGCGCCTTCTTTAGCGGCGGTCCCGTTCAGGAAGCCGCCATCGACATACAGCCCCAAAGGGCCCGGGTCCACAGCGAACCCCTATTGTTTCGCGGCTTTATCGCCGCTTCGAAATCCTTCAAGGCGTCGCGCGGCGTTGAGAAAACGCTGCGCCCCTGCGCCCTTTTTGACGGCCACATGAACCGTCGGCTCCTCCCGGCCAAGCGCCGCCGCGAGTTCGGCCTCTTCAAACAACGCAACCACAGCGGCGTCGCCGGCGGCGCCTTCCAGTTTCCTCCGCCCGTCCTCACCGCCATCGGCGGCGTTGACGAGCACGGCGGCAGAACCTTCCGCCAGCATGGCGCGGACCTTTTCAAAGCCCGTCGCCACATCGCCGGTCCGGCGCGCCAGCCCAAGCGCGGCGAGCGCCTGTTTGGCAAGGCCCGCCTCGATGCGCCCCGCCAGATCGTCCGGCGCCGCAACGCTCCGCTTAAAGGAACGCGCAAAGGCGCCTTTTTGCAGCGCCGTCTCAAGCGCCGTTCTTTGCGGCGTCAGCCAGGCCCCCCGTCCGGGAAGGTTGCCTGTAAAATCAGGCGCGAGTTCGCCATCCGGCGAGACCACGAACCGCAAACCGTCCTCCGGCGTCAACGCGGCGCCCGTCGCCACACAACGCCGTTCAGAAGCGGCCTTCGCCTTTTTAAGCGCTGACGTCAGCCGCCGCCTCCTCGCCTTCCGCCGCAGCCGCCTCTTCCGCCGCCTTCATGGCGTCGAGATCTTCCTGCGTGATCCACCCGGCCTGAATCCGCGCGCGCATAATCAGGTCTTCCGCGTCTTCGGCGGTGATTTTGTAGGCCTCAAGCATGCCGTCATAATGCTTGCGTTCGCCGTCGACGCGTTCGGTCCAGCCAGTCAGGTCGTCAGTGGCGCAGCCGGCGAGATCTTCTACCGACTTCACGTCGTTCTCACCCAGCGTAACAATCATTTTGAGATCGAGGCCGTCCATTTCAAGGATGTCGTCGGCGACGCCGAGTTCCTTGCGCTTTTCATCGAGCTTTTTATTTTCTTCCTCGATGAAGTCCTTGGCGCGGGCCTGAAGCTCCTCGGCGGTTTCTTCATCGAGACCGTCGATATCCATGAGCTCATCCACGTCCACATAGGCGATCTCCTCGATCTTGGAGAAGCCCTCAGACACGAGAAGACCGGCCATCATGTCGTCGACGTCGAGGCCGGCCATGAAGAGCTCAGAGCGAACCTTGAATTCTTCCTGGCGTTTCGCGCTCTCTTCCTCTTCGGTCATGATGTCGATTTCATAGCCCGTAAGCTGTGACGCGAGGCGCACATTCTGGCCGCGGCGGCCGATGGCGAGCGACAATTGCTCGTCCGGCACCACAACTTCGATGCGCTTCAAATCTTCGTCGAGAACGACTTTGGTGACTTCCGCCGGCGCGAGCGCATTGACGACGAAGGTCGCGTCATTCTCGTTCCACGGCACGATGTCGATCTTTTCTCCGCCCAGCTCATTGACGACAGCCTGAACGCGGCTGCCGCGCATGCCGACGCAGGCGCCGACCGGATCGATGCCCGGATCGTTCGAAAAGACGCCGATTTTGGCGCGGCTGCCCGGGTCGCGGGCGACGGCCTTGATCTCGATGACGCCGTCATAAACTTCCGGCACTTCCTGTTCGAACAGCTTGGCCATGAATTGCGGATGCGAGCGCGACAGGAAAATCTGCGGCCCCCGCGTCTCGCGGCGCACATCCATGATGTAAGCGCGCACGCGGTCGCCATTGCGGTAATTTTCGCGCGGCAATTGCTGGTCGCGCCGGATGATCGCTTCCGCTTTCCCAAGATCGACGATCACATGACCGTATTCCACGCGCTTGATGATGCCGTTGATGATTTCGCCGAGCCGGTCCTTGAAATCTTCATACTGACGGTCGCGTTCGGCTTCGCGTACTTTCTGGGTGATGACCTGTTTTGCGCCCATCGCCGCCTGACGGCCAAAATCGATCGGCGGCAGCGGTTCTGACATGAACGCGCCGACTTCAGCTTCCGGATTACGGTGAAGCGCTTCGGACAGAGCCATCTGGGTCTGGTCGTTTTCGACCTCTTCAACCACCTCGAGAAGACGCCACAACTTGGTTTCGCCGGTTTTCGGATTGATCTCGGCTTTGACCAGCGTTTCATGGCCATATCGGGTGCGCGCAGCACGGGCCAGCGCATCTTCCATGGCCTCGATGACGAGCGCCTTGTCGATGGATTTTTCGCGCGCGACCGCGTCGGCGATCTGGATGAGCTCCAGCTTGTTGGCGCTGACGGCGTTCATTGAGAGGTCTCCATCTCATCTTCTCCTGTAGCTTGGCGGGCTTCCTTGTCCGCCTTCATGGTTTGTTTGATCAGCTCTTCGGTGAGAACGAGCTGGGCGCTGGCGATCCATTCAAGCGGAAACAGCGCCGTATCTTCTTCGCCCTCAATATCGAAGGCGACCTTGCCGTCATCGACGCCGGCGACAACGCCCTTGAAGCGCTTGCGGCCCTCGATGAGGCGGTTCAATTCAAGCTTCGCCGGCCAGCCCTGCCAGTGGTCGAAATCTTTCAGCTTCACCAGCGGCCGGTCGATGCCGGGCGAGGAAACTTCGAGATTATACGCCCCTTCAATCGGGTCGGCTTCTTCCAGAACCGGCGAAAGCGCCCGGGAAAGCTTGGCGCAATCGCCCGCGCTCATGGTCCGGTCCGGCCGCTCGGCCATCACCTGAAGCGTCTTGGTCTGGCCGCCGGTGATTTTGACGCGCACCAGTTCAAAGCCGGCGGCTTCAGCCACGGGTTCGATAATGGCGACAAGGCGGTCTTCAAGCAGCAATATACGGCCCTTTTTGAACGAAAAAGCGGGCCCCGCGGGGCCCGCTTATCAAATCGATCAGCGTTTGATGGCGTATATAGGACTGAAAACCTGCTTTGTCAGCCCCTTTGTGAGCCTATGCCCTCAGGAATTCAGCCCCATAAAGCCGCCTCAGAGGCTTTCGTTAAGGCCGGTTTCATATAAACCGCGGAAAACGGGGCGGATCGACGCCCCAAAAGGTTAATATGGCCCGCTCGCCGCTCAACGTCATTATTCTCAATTACGGAACGCCCGACCTCGCCATCGCGAGCGCTGAAAGCGTTTTGCCGGAGATTGAGGCGATTGGCGGGCGGCTGATCCTTGTGGACAACGCCTCGCCGGATGATTCCGCTGAAAAACTCCGCGCCTGGGTCGCGGCAAGACGCCAAGCGCCGGTCGAACTCGTCCTGTCGCCCGTCAATGGCGGTTTCGCCGCCGGCAACAATCTCGGGATCAAAGCGGGAGAGGCTGATTTCTACCTCCTCCTCAACTCCGACACGCTGGTCGAGCCCGGCGCGCTGTCTGCGCTTCTCACCGCCATGAAAGACCGCCCGAAGCTCGGCCTCGCCGGGCCGATGATCCTCGATGAGAACGGCGCGCCCGCCGTCAGCCGGTTCCGCAAACGCACGCCCTTCAGCGAGTTTGTGGACGCAACAGGTCTCGACTTTTTCTATCGCCGCTTTCGCGAGCATGTGGTGCCCATCTTCGAAGACGAAGCTGACGCCCCCGACTGGATCAGCTTTGCTTGCGTGATGATCCGCAAGGAGGTGATCGACGAAGTGGGCCTCCTCGACGAAAACTACTTCATGTATTTCGAAGACAGCGCCTACGGCCTCAAGGCCGCGGCAAAGGGCTGGCGCGGCGCACGCATCGACGAAGCGCGCGTCAAACATTTCGAAGCGAAATCCTCCGGCGTCGAGGACGCGACGGCCGCCTATCAGCGCCTACCGCGCTATTTCTACGCCGCGCGGGCGCGCTATTTCATCGATCACTATGGACGCGGCGGCCTCATCGCCGCCAACCTCTTCTGGCTGCTCGGCCGCGGCGTTAATTACGCCCGGCTCCTGACCTTGAAGGCGCCGAAAAAAACCGCCGAAGGGCGCGCCTTCGACATCTGGGCGAGCCCTGATTTCACCCCGCCAAACATGGTGAAGAAGCCGTAAACAAAAGGCGCCGTTCTTGAATGTCCCTCTCCTGACTGGAGACGGGCAAACCCATGAACGGCAGGCTGAAAAAACGCGGAATGCTGGCGCTGATCATCTATTTCCTGATGATCACGGCGGTTTCGACGCCCATCGCCTTCATGACCGGCAAGGCGCGGGGCGCGGACAGAGCGCGGCTGGACGCCGCCGGCGCTGACAGCCTGTCGCAAAATGAAACACAAACGCCGGACGCGCCTATCGCGCTCGCTATGGCGCCGGCCATGACGCCGGAGAGCAACGCCGCCGCGAACAACCGGCTGGCCGGCCGCGGCCCCGCCGCCGAAAGAGTGGTTTCAAACGCCGCCTTCGGACCGCGGGCGCCATCCCTAAAACCCGCCGCCTTGCGCGAGGCGGTGTTGCGCGCCATTTCCGATGGTCCTTCGGGCGCCGCAGGCGGAGCCGCGACTGGCGAAGGAGAGACGCCATCCCCCTTCAGCCTCGCCATGGCGCCGGGCCTGTCGCCGGGGAGCGGCGGCGTTGCACAAGGCGGCGCGCCAAACCAGGCCAGCGGTTATCCGGGCGCCATCATTCCGGGCATGTTTCCCGTCAATGGCGGCGACGCGCCTCAGCTTCCCGAAACTCCAATTACGGACAATCCGGACAGTCCTCCGCCGCTG
Organism: Hyphococcus sp.; assembly: GCF_041986965.1. GTDB lineage: Bacteria > Pseudomonadota > Alphaproteobacteria > Caulobacterales > Parvularculaceae > Hyphococcus. The sequence continues at coordinate 469,868 of NZ_JBHIXB010000001.1, forward strand.
GTGGAAGATCCGAATGTCATTGTCACGCCCGTTCCCGCCGCCCTGCCCCTGATGCTGACCGGTCTTGGCGGGCTATTCGCTTTCGGCAGACGCGCCCGCTCCTGATCTTTTTGCCCAAAGAAAAAGCGCCGGTTGCGTATCCGCGATCCGGCGCTTTCCGACGCTAACGCGTCACGGGAGTTCCTAGTGCGGCGGTGTTGCGCAGGAGTAAGTGATCGTCGACCCGTCAGAGACAACCGCCGACATCATCATGCCGGGCTGACAATAAGTCTCGATATCCATCGTACAGCTATAGCTCTGGAATTTTCCGGGGCTGTAATTTTCCCGCGTGAAATTGGCGCCGCACCACTTGTCGAGCTGGGCCGGTTTGTAAGTGCCGATGGGTGCGGTGGTCGGGCTGCTCGACGGCCGGACGGAGCCGGCCGGCGCCGCCGAGCCCGCCTGCGGCGCGGCGAACAAAGCAAAGCTGGCGACGAAAGCGCCGACGGCGCCGCTGGCGAAGGCTGTGCGATTGAGTTTCATGGATATTCCCCCTTGGTTGAAACCGGCCTGAGGCGGAATTGCCTCGCCGGCGGGGCGACCATTGGCGTCAATCATGGCGCGATCTGCGCGCAAATGTGGCGCTTTCGTGGTCACCGCCTCCGGTTGTGACGCCGGTCACAGCTTCGCCGGAAAAGCGTAGGGCGCCGCCGCGGCCGGCCCGCGTCAGCCGCCGAAACCACTGCGAATTCAGCGCCTTCCGCCGCTATGGATTTTGCCGGCCTAATCGGCCAAGATCATTCGGGGTTTTTAACTGTCGGAGGGGATCGACGTGGGACGTTTTCTGGCTTTTTTACTGGGCATCGCAGGCGCCGTCATCGGCAGCCAGGGACCGGGCTTCACCCTCCAATATATGCAGAACCTGCAAGGGCGCATCGACGAGCTCGCCCCCATCGTCCAGGAGTTCGACGCGAATATCGCCCAATATGGCTATGACCGCGCCCGCGCCATCGACGAATGCCAGAGCGCCGACGGCCTTCTTGACGCGCTGTGCACGGCTTACGTCTCGGCGGTGGAGCGCTATGAGATGTTGAGCGCCCATATGGCGGAGCTTGAAGCCGCCAGCGACATGGCCCGCCCGCTCGTTCTCGCCAAGACGCAGATCGAGGACATCACCCTGTCTGTGTACGAACAATATAAACCCGCCGTACCGACGACCACAGACGGTCTTGTCTATGCGGGCGGCGGCTTTGCGGTCCTGTGGGGCGGCGCGAGTTTTATCTTCGGACTACTGGGCTCCATGACCGGCGGGCGCCGATACGCCTGACGTCATTGACAACGATATGGCGTTGAACCGACAGCGATGATCTCAAACACCGTCACTGTGTTCCGCCTTTGCTTGACGATTCCGCTATTCCTGTTGCTGGCGTTACACGGGCCGGGCTGGATCGCCTTATCGCTCTTTCTTGTCGCCGGCGCGCTCGATATCCTTGACGGCAAGCTGGCGCGTAGCCTTGGCGAAGCCTCCGCCTTTGGGGCGATGCTCGATCTTATTGGCGACAGGATGTTGACGCTCGCCGCCGTCGCCGGCCTCCTGACTGCGGGCGTCATGCCGATCTGGAGCGCCGCCTTCGCAATGATCCTGGTTCTGCGCGACCTCTTTGCGGCCGCCTTTGCAGAAGCGTTGAAGGGCCGCAGCGCCATTCCCCCATCGCCGCTGGAGCCTTTGAAAATAGCTTTTGCGTTTGCCGGTCTTGGCCTCGCCATGCTTCCAGCCGCGGCATATCCGAATATTGGGTTGGCTCAGGATGTCCTGACAGCAGCGCTTCTCGGTCTGGCGGCGATCCTCGCCATAGTCACGCTGGCTGGCTATTGGCGCGCGACCCTGCGCACGCTTGCGCAAGACTGAGCCAACCTTATTCCTGACGCGTCAGCCCTTCAAAATCCCACACTTTCTCATCGGCGAGATGGGAAAGCCGCACATTCTGCAAGGCGCGAAACATCACCTCGCGCCGGCCGGGGCGGCGGCGTTCCCACTCATCGAGCATGTCTTTCATCGCCTGACGCTGAAGCCCGTCCTGCGATCCGCAGAGATTGCAGGGAATGATCGGAAACTGCATGGCCGCTGAAAATTTCGCGATGTCGTCTTCGGCGCACAGGATCAACGGACGCAGGACGAAGAGATCGCCCTCGTCATTGACGAGTTTCGGCGGCATCGCCGCCATGCGCCCGCCATGGAACATGTTCATCATGAATGTCTCGAGCGCGTCGTCGCGATGGTGACCAAGAACGATGGCGTCGCAGCCTTCCTCGCGCGCCACACGATAGAGGATCCCGCGGCGCAGGCGCGAACAGAGCGAACAATAGGTTTTGTTTTCCGGCAGTTTGTCCGTGACGATGGAATATGTGTCTTCGGTGATGATCCGATATTCGACGCCGAGGCTTTCCAGATAGTCAGGCAGAATATGTTTGGGAAAGCCGGGCTGGCCCTGATCAAGATTGCAGGCGACAAGCTCTGCTTTCAGGGCGCCCTGCCATTTCAGGTCCAAAAGCGCGGCGAGCAGCGTATAGCTGTCCTTGCCGCCGGAGAGACAAACCAGCCATTTCTGCGGACCGCCATCCCTGCTGCCGTCACTGCGCGCGCCATCCATGCCGAAACGCCGGACAGCTTCCTGGGTCTGGCGCAGGAGACGCTTTCTGAGCTTCTTGAACGAGACCGAAGAGGGCGCATGCGCGTAAGCGGCCGGCAGCCTGCCGGCGCCATTTTCTGTTTCCTCGTCAAAGGCGGGGCCGTCGGCCATGAAAGCGCATCCCTGTTGGGGCGCTCTTTAAAACCATAAAGCTCCGGCCTTTGTCACGCTGAAAAACGAGTCTTTTCAGTTGCGCCTTGATTTTCGGCGCCGAATAGCGCGGCAAGGGCTTTGTCGATCCGGCGCTTTACAGCCTCTTCGACATCAAAGCGCGCGGCGTAACACTCCCCATTGAACCGGCGCACCACCGTAACGGGATAAGATCCCAGGCCGCGAATATGAATCTCGTAGGCGGCGCCCATCTGCAAGGGCGCATAGGCCCGAAAAGCAGCGCCGCCCCTTGATACGTTGATCATGGTGCCAAAAGAGTGGCGTTCAGTCCCGCGCACAATATCCACCGGCGCAGCGTATTGGAAACGAAAGCTCTTGCGGCTGACATCACCGCTATTTTCTTTTTCATTGGTCATGGCGTCCTCCCCATGAGGCGCCTTTATAGACTCCGGAAGAAAATTTCGCGCAAAACATGCTGAGTCATTTAAGTACAATTTTCAAGGTATTATTCCGGCCTTCAATATTTGTTCCGAATACGGAAATTCAGCGCTGCGCCATTAGACAGATCCTAGCGCCGGAGACGCTTGTCAGCTTGGAAGCCGTTGGCGAACCACGCCAATCAGCCACTCATCTTTTCTTGATTAGAATGCACGGATATGCGAGCGGGCTTTGCGGACCTGGGAAGTGTCCATCTTGCCGTCCATCATATCCATCAGGATACGGTCGATCTGGCGCTTTTCCGATTCTGAATTTTCAAAGCGGACGCCATAACTGCGGCCGTCAAACCGGCGCACAACGACGCCGCTCCAGGTGCCGACCCCGCGAATATGAAACTTGTATTTCCGGCCCATATTCAAGGGCGTCATGCTGCGAATGCCCACGCCGTCCCGTGAAAAATCGATCAGCGTGCCAAAGCCGTGCCGCTCCACGCCGTCCATCACATCAACCGAGGCGGTTAAGCCAAATCGGAAACTTTTCCGGTTGTCCGTCAAGTTGTCGTCCATCTCTCTCCCTCGCCTCTTGAGAAACGCCTCCCCCGAGGCGGGATGCAACTTAAACGAGAAGGATGAACGAACCTGTTTAAAGCCGAAATTCTTTTGAAAACTTTTCCGCAAGGTTTTTTTAGGCTTAGGACAGTGCGTCAAAAGCTAGTTTTTGAGCTGCGCGTCGAGAAACTCAAGAAAAGCAGGCCAGTCTTCTTTGACAACGCCATGGGTGCCCGGACGCAACCAGAAGGCGATGTCGGATTTAGGACGCCAGTCGTCGAGACGGGGCTGCGACAAACCGTCCGATCCTAAAAGCTCATAGACCGGATCGGCGCCCATGGCCGCGCGGAACGCCCCGTTGGGGTCGGACCACACATCCCGGCGCGCATTGCCGAGAAGGACAGGCCGCGGCGCAATGAGGGCCAGCAGAAAATGCTGGTCGGTGCTCATCTCGTCTTCCTCACCTGCCGCGGCGGCATAGCTTTTTGCAAACCAGTGCGGATAGCCGCCGGTAATATCGCCAACGCTCTCGCCTTTCTTTTCGCGGTTGAGCGAGGCGCCGCCGGTGCCGGACTGATGGGCGACGACAGCCGCCACCCGCGGGTCCCAGGCGGCGGCGACCAGCGCCGCCTTGCCGTAACGCGAATGCCCCCAGGTCGCGATCGCCTGGCTGTCGATGCGCGGGTCCGTTTCCAGCGCATCAATCGCCCGTGAAAACAGCCAGCCCCAGGCGGCGACAGCGCCCCAACGGGTTTCATCATCCTCATAACCGGCGGAAAGGCGGCGCAATTCCGCCAGCCCTTCGCTGCGCCGGTCCGGCACGGCGTTGGGATAAAGGACAGCGACGCCATAGCCGCGCTCCAGGATCATCTCGAAAGGCGGCGTGCAGATATAGCGCCCGAACACATAGGTCATGATCCCGCCCAAAGGCCCGCCGCCCATCTCGCGCGCATCCGCCGGGCGCGACACGGCAGGGTCTGAAATAACCTCCCATGACGGGCAGAACGTTTCCATGAGGATGATCGGAACTGGCTCCGATGCTTGTGCAGGCAGGACGAGTTCGAGAAGGAAGCCGTCATGACCGGGGAAAGGTTTTGTGACCACGGCGCGGTCGTCAAAAATTGCCGTCGCCGACAAGGTCCATTCTTCGAGAACGCCTCGCCCCCCAAAGGCGCTTTCATTCAGCACCCGCTTATCGAGAACGCGCGTCGAGGAGGCGTCCGGAAATGCGCCGAAGACTTCCGCTTCGAGCGCCTCTTGAATAAGCGGCTTGCGCGCCTCCCAGTCCGAGGGAGTGTTGATGGCTGCGTCACCCGCAAAAGCGCCGAGCGCCGGCGGCGCCGGCGACGGTCCGGCAGGCTTTAGATCGGCCCAGGCGAGGGTCATCTTGGCGCAACCGGAAACAAGCGCGAGCGACGCCAACAAGAAACACAACTTAGTAAGGGGATTTGTCATGGCGCTATTTGCTTGCGCCTCCTCGAAAGCCGCAAATCAAAATCGCGTAAACGGCTCTCATTTGCGACGAAAAACGAGATAGGCGGGCGTGCGCCCTTCGCGCAACGACTTCGCTTCATAGCGCGTCTGCGGCCAGTCGTCCGGGCGCTGCTTCCAGTCAGCCGCGCATTGCGCCGTCCATTCAAAATCTCTCGCATTTTGCGCATGCATCAGGGTCCATCGAATATAGTCACGAATGTCCGAGGCGACGCGAAGTTCCCCGCCCGGCTTCAAAAGACGCGCCGCCGCCGCAAAAAACCACGGAGAAATCATCCGGCGCTTGTGATGGCGCTTTTTCGGCCAGGGGTCAGGATGCAGAACATAGAGGCGGGTGAGCGACGCGTCCGGCAGCGCCTCAATGAGCGGCCGCGCGTCGCCATGGTGAATGCGCACATTCTCAAGCCCCGCCTCATCCACAAGCCCGAGCAACTTGCCGACGCCGTTGACGAAAGGCTCCGCCCCGATGAACCCTGTTTTCGGATGCTTCTCCGCCTGCCAGGCAAGGTGTTCGCCGCCGCCGAAGCCCACTTCGAGATGAATCTCCTCCGCCTGCGGAAAAAGTTTTTCCGGATCGACGGCGGCGCCCATGGGAACGGCGATGCGCGGCAGCAGGGTTTCCATCAGGCGCGCCTGACGCGGCTTCAAGGGCTTGTCTTGCTGTCGCCCGTAAAGCCGGGGGATATATTTCTCACTGCTCATCGCGCGGTGCTTAGCGGGGCAGGACGGCGCTCTCAAGCCTTGAAGGGTTATTCCGCCGCAGCTTTATTGAATTGGTTCTGATTGAACTGACGCCAGCCATCTTCGGTCTTGATCCAGTCGGTCACTTGCATCCGGGCGGACGACAACAGCTCATAGCGGGTGCGCCCCTGCTTGGCGCCTTCGACGCCCCAATGAGCGACCAGCGCATCGCCGTCGCGTTCCGCGCGGATCGGATGAAGATCGCCGGAATTGTCCGCCCAATAGGCTGAAAGCGTTTCTCCCTCGCCAAGCCGATAATGAGCGACCCCTTCAAAGGTGAAAGACGCGCCGTCATCGCGCGTCACCGCCACGCTGTAATCGAGACGGAAGAACTTATCCTTGAGCGTCGGGGCCCAAATCATGACGCTTTGCGCCGCGCCGCCAAAGGCTGGGCCATCCGAGGTCCAGCGGCCCTCGAATTGCTTGAGCAGCACAGACGGGCTCCCAGCCGCAGCGGACTGGGTAAGACAAAACAATGTCACGATAATGGTGAGCACCGTACGGACCATGACTCTTCTCCAGATAATAGTTGCCGTCATAGACGAGTATGACGGCCCGCAATCGACGGTTGCGCCGATCCTTCATCATTAAACGTCATCTCAAAAAATCTAATAATATCATTATGTTGCACCCCGGTACATGAATTTCTCTATCTCTATTACCATTGATAACGCGCCCTCATTTTGAAAGGATAGCTTTGGGGCGTCTGAAGGGGCGGGGCAAATGAGTTGGCTCAGACTGATTCTTAAGCAGCTTGGCCCTTTAGGGCATGTGCTGACACTTTTGGGTTTTTTAGGCGTTTTCTATCAGTTCTCGGAACCGTTGCACGCCCTTGTGACTTCATGGAGCAATGCCACACATGACTTCTGGCAGGCTTTACTAGACTTGTTTCCGACGCAGGTTTCAATCAGCGACAACACGAATCGGTCTCTGACATTGTGCGCTTTGTCACTGTACGTCCTTTTAAACACTAAATCTGTCCGTTTGTCCGGCCTGACAGCGGCGGGATCAGCAATAATTTCCTTCCTTTCACTGGTCGTCATTTTCGTAATTATTTTTTTAGGCTCTCCATCCAGTTCGAGTTCTGCAGCGCTATGGGGGGATGACCAGATACTTAAACGATTTCAAGCCGATTATTATTGGCACATCGGCACCGCTGTGGTTGCCGTATTGCTGGGAGCTGTAAGCTACTGGCGCAAGCTATCCCTGAGAAAAATGTTAATCTTGGTTTTTTGGATGTCCGCCGCTTCCGTTTTAGGGCAACGCATTTTCGGAAGCGGCATCGAGGTCATCTATCAACGGATAGAGCCCGGCAGCTATATCTCTCTGCTAGATTATCGAATATACCGAATAGCTATTTCGATGACGCTGATCAGTCTCATCACCGCTTTCGCCCTCGGCCGATCAAGGACTTTTATTTCGATATTACTCGTCGTCATCGCGATTGTAGGCGCGGATTATCTTGTGACCAAGTATCCGCTTTCCTGACGCGGCGCGTGTAGTAGGGTCGATCCGTCTAGATCGCTTTTTTCAGCGCATCGACCAGATCGGTTTTCTCCCAGGAGAAACCGCCTTCCGCATCCGGCTCGCGGCCGAAATGCCCGTAAGCCGCCGTGCGCGCATAGACCGGCTTGTTAAGATCGAGCACGCGCCGAATGCCCGAAGGCGACAGGTCCATCACTTCGCCCAGGGCCCGTTCCAGCGCCTCTTCGTCGACATTGCCCGTGTCATGCAGATCCACATAGATCGAAAGCGGTTGCGCAACGCCGATCGCATAGGAAAGCTGGATGGTGCAACGGTCGGCGAGATTGGCCGCAACAACGTTTTTCGCCAGATAGCGCGCCGCATAGGCGGCTGACCGGTCGACCTTGGTTGTGTCTTTGCCGGAAAAAGCGCCGCCGCCATGGGGCGCCGCGCCGCCATAGGTGTCGACGATAATCTTGCGGCCGGTGAGGCCGGCGTCGCCGTCCGGCCCGCCAATGACGAATTTGCCCGTGGGGTTCACATGCCAGGCGCAATTCTCGGCGATCGGAAGTTCAGCAACGGAGTTGCGGATATAGGGTTCAACCACTTCGCGCACCTTGGCGGAATTCCACGATCCATCGAGATGCTGCGTCGACAGAACGATCGAGGTGATCTCCACCGCCTCGCCATTGCGGTAGCGCACGGTGACCTGGCTCTTGGCGTCAGGACCGAGCAGTCCCGCATCGCCTTTCCCCGCGTGGCGGGCGGCGGCCAGATCTTCGAGAATCTTGTGGCTGTAATAGATCGGCGCCGGCATCAGCGACGGCGTTTCACGGCAGGCATAGCCGAACATGATGCCCTGGTCGCCCGCGCCCTCGGCGTTGGCGTCCGCCGCCTTGTCGACTCCCTGGGCGATATCGGCCGACTGGCCATGGAGAAGGACGTCGATGTCAGCCGTCTTCCAGTGGAAGCCGTCCTGTTCGTAGCCAATGGCCTTGATGGCGCCGCGGGCGGCCTCAACAAAGGCCTCGGGTTTCACCCCGCCCTTGCCGTCCATCAGCGCTTCAGGCGCGCGAACTTCGCCGGCGATTACAACCTTGTTGGTGGTGGTGAGCGTTTCGCAGGCGACCCGCACATCCCAGGGATTCATGTCGGAGGACGCAGCCTCCCGGTAAATCAGATCGACGATCTCATCGGAAATGCGGTCGCAAACCTTGTCAGGGTGGCCTTCTGAAACGCTTTCACTGGTAAAAAGATAGGACTGACGAGCCATGGAAATGCTAGACCTCACATATAAGGAAAACTTTATATGCCCGGCTATACAGAAACCACGCCGCTCTGTCCAACCGAAAGGGAACAGTTTTTCCAGAGGCGGCGCGAATGGCGTGTGAAAAGATGCAAAGGGGTATTTCGGCCCCTATGAGGGAACCACGCCTTCGGTTTCGGCGATGGATTTCACCAGATCGAGCACCCGTTTACGGACCTGGGGGTCTTTGATTTCCGAAAAATAGCGGCAAAGCTGAACCCCTTCAGGGGAGTTCACCAGCGCCATAACCCGCTCGCCGGGCTCGCCTTCGGCAAAACCGATAGCGGCCGGCCGATCGCCATAATCGTCATAAAAGAACTGCACCGGCACTTCGAGAAGGCGCGAGAGCTCATACATCCGGCTCGCGCCGATGCGGTTCACGCCTTTTTCGTATTTCTGGATCTGCTGGAAGGTCAGCCCGAGCGACTTCCCGAGCGTTTCCTGGCTCATGCCCAGGATCATTCTGCGCAGTTTGACGCGTGAACCCACATGCACATCGATCGGATGCGGCCCGCTACGCTTGCCCCCTTCCCCCGAAGTTGTTTCCGCCGCTTTCTGCGGTTTCGCCATAGTTCTTCCCAATGCCTTACTAACGGGGCCTTCTGGCCCCGGGTACCAAGCCGCCGCTTATAAGCCACTGCCTATAAACGCGCAAAGGCGGCGTCAGTAAAATCATGCAGTTGCAAGCAGCTTTCGCTGAAAAGGCAGTATCAGGAAAATCAGCACAAACAGCAAAAAAGGCCAGTCTCCGACGCGATCGTACAGCGTTTGCGGCAATTTCGGCGGCAAAGGCGCATCAATCCGGCCCGCCTCGTAGAGCGGGATACGCGCCAGGATGCGTCCTTTTGCGTCAATCAGCGCCGAGACGCCGGTATTCGCCGAGCGAGCCATGGGAAGGCCCGTCTCCACAGCGCGCAGTCGCGCCATGTCGAGATGCTGGCGCGGACCGGAACTGTCGCCGAACCAGGCGTCATTGGTCACGACGACAAGCCAGTCAGGGCGGTCGCCTTTCGAATAAGAGGCGCCCGGAAAAATCGCCTCGTAGCAGATCATGGGGGAGAAAGAGGCGCCGCCCGCGGAGAGGGTCTCCGGACCCCGCCCTGAGAAAAATCCGCGATCCTGATAAGGTGTCAGCGAGGCGACGCCGATCCGCTTCAAAACATCGTAGAAGGGCAGATATTCCCCGATGGGCACCAGATGATGCTTGTCATAGTGGCCCGTAATCCGTCGCCGGCCTTCATCCTGCTCCACCACGGCAATGGAATTATACCAGCGCTCCTCTCCATCTTCACTCTGCTCGCGCCGCACGGTCCCGGCGATCAGCACGGACTTTTCCGGCAGGTCCTCCGACAAAAACTCAAGCGCCGACGGCGATTCGTTGAGAAGGGGCGCGCCGTTTTCCGGCCAGATGATGAAAAGCCGGGCGTCCGGCGGCACAGCCCCACGGGAATGCTCCATCTGGCGTTCGAAATTTTTCGCCCAGTAACTCCACTGGATTTTTTCCCGCTGAGGAATATTCGGCTGGACAATCCTTACGAGCTGGCGGGCGTCGCCTTGCGGCTCCGGCAGGGCGAGCCTCAGAGCGCCGGCGGCGAACAAAAGCGCCGCGCCGCCAAACATGACCATGAAGCCGGAAAGCGGCTTCGCGTTTTCACGCGCCTCAAGGCCCGCCGCCGGGGCGGCTGCAAGGAAGATCGCAACGAGGCTTAATCCGTATGCGCCATACCAGGCCGCCGTCTGCGATCCGACGGCGCCGCCCGCAAACACCTGCCCGGTCAAATTCCACGGCAGCCCGGTCAGAATATGACCGCGCGCATATTCGACAGCCGCGAAAACCCCAGTGAAGAAAAGAATGCGCGCCCAGCCGGTTCTGGGAAAGGCGGCGCAACAAGCCGCCGCCGCGCCGGTAAAGAGCGCAAGGAAAGCTGGCATGCCAGTGACGGCGAAAGGCGCCATCCAGGCGAACTGATCGGCCTGCACAAAAAACGACAAGGCCATCCAGTAAACGCCGGCGAGAAAATAACCGAAGCCCCAGAACCATCCGGCGACGAAGGCGCTGCGCTTTGGCTTTTCTTTCGCCGCGGCGCCGTCGATCAGCAGAACCAGCACGGTCAGACCCACCGCCATCATCGGCAAAAGATAAAGCGGCGCCAGCGCGGTTGCAGAGCCAAGCCCCGCCGCAAAGGCCATGAACCAGCGCCGCCAGCCCGACGCCGAACGGACCCTTTCAGCGCCGCGCGTCAACATTTCTGAAAATCGAGACAAGACGCCTTGCAAACGCCTACTCCGCAGCCTTGCCCGGCGCATTCGCAGCGGACGGGCGGATGCGCAACTTGCGGACTTTGCGCGCATCGCCTTCGGTCACTTCGAAATCGAAGCCGTTCGGCGCGGACAGGACTTCCCCGCGCTGAGGCACGCGGCCCGCCAGCGAAACCGCGAAGCCGCCGACCGTGTCGATCTCATCATCCTCCGTATCGAGATGAAGCCCTGTTTCTTCTTCGAAATCCGCCAGCTCAACACGGGCGTCCACCTCCCAGCCGCCGCTGGGCAGGGCGGTGATGACAAGCTCATCTTCATCGTCATGCTCGTCATTGATTTCGCCGACAATTTCTTCAACGAGGTCTTCAATTGTAACGAGGCCGTCGGTGCCGCCATATTCGTCGATAACAAGCGCCATATGGATGCGCGACGCCTGCATTCTGAGGAGAAGGTCGGTGACGTGCATGGAGGGCGGAACGTAAAGAACATCGCGCCGAAGCGTCTTCAAGATCGGGCCCGAAGCCGGCAAGGGCTTGGCGTCATCAGCGATGAGGCCGATCACATCCTTGATGTGGACCATCCCCACCGGATCGTCGAGATCGTTGCGATAAACCGGCATGCGCGAATGGCCCGCCTCGGAGAACAGGCGGATCAACTCCTGCAACGGCGTATCGATATCCACGGCGGAAATATCCGCGCGCGGCGCCATCACATCGAAGACTTTCTTTTCGTCGAAGGCGATGACCCGCTCGATCATTTCGCGGCGGGCCTGATCGAATACCCGCGTGACAGTATTGTCGCCATTCTCGATAGCGGCGGCGATGTCATCAGCGCGGCCGGGCTTTCCAATCATGGAACGCAGCCGCGCCAGAATACTGTCGCCAAATCCGTTTTCGTCGCCGCTCTCTTCAGTCGTCATTGGCTTCGCCGTTCATCTCGTCCGTCCGCTCATGCATCATCTTTAGGGCCATAAGGATCTTCAATCCCCATGGCTGACAGGATCTCCGTCTCGCGCCGCTCCATCTGGAGCGCTTCGCTTTCCGTCTCGTGATCATAGCCGATCAGGTGGAGCATGCCATGGATAATGAGATGGGCCGCGTGATCGCGCAATGAAATCCCTTTTCCGGCGGCTTCCGTAGCGCAGGTCTGGCGCGCCAGGGCGATGTCGCCCAGAAACCCCTCCGCTTCCCCGGAAGGAAAAGACAGAACATTGGTCGGCCCGTCCTTGCTCCGAAACCGGGAATTGAGGTCCGCCATGGCGGCGTCATCGCAGAACAGAAGGGCGATCTCACGCCCGATTTCCGCCTCGACCGCCGCCGCATGGGTCTGGCACGCCCCGGCCAGCGCCGCCGCATCCGGCAGGAGCTCGCTCCAGCCTTCATCCTCGATCACCGCCTCGATCATCGTCTGGGGATCATTTCCGGGCGCCGCGTTTGTCATAGGCGGCGATGATGCGCGCCACGAGCGGATGGCGGACAACGTCTGACGCCTCGAAGCGCACTTCGGCGACGCCCTTGACGCCGGTGAGAATGCCAAGCGCATCGGCGAGGCCGGAAACCTCGCCCGACGGAAGGTCCGTCTGGGTCGGATCGCCGGTGATCGCCATATGAGCGCCTTCGCCGAGACGGGTCAGGAACATCTTCATCTGGGCGGGCGTCGCGTTCTGCGCCTCATCAAGAATAACGGCGGCGCGCGCAAGCGTGCGCCCGCGCATAAAAGCGATCGGCGCGATTTCAATCTCGTTCGCCGCAATGCGTCGCTCCACATAATCCGTATGCATCATATCATAGAGCGCATCATAAAGCGGGCGCATATAAGGATCGAGCTTCTCGCGCATTTCGCCCGGCAGGAAGCCAATGCGTTCACCGGCCTCCAGCGCCGGGCGCGAAAGAATGATCCGCTCCACCTGGCCCGACAGCAAAAGCCCCACCGCATGAGCGACAGCGAGATAAGTCTTGCCTGTGCCCGCCGGACCGACGCCGAAAGTCAGATCGTTTTCAGAGAGCGCGCGCAGATACGCCGCCTGATTAGGGGTCCGCGCCGTAATCAGCCGCTTTGGCGTCTTGATGCCGGGGCTCATGGAATGAACTTCGACCGGCGCTTCGGAAAGTTTCGCCGCGGCGCGCACATCGCCGGCGGCCACCGCCTCGCCGCGCGCAAGCCGGGCGTAAAGAGAGGAAAGCGCGGCGATCGCGCGTGACCGGGCCCCTTGCGCGCCCGACACGGCAAAGCGGTTGCCGCGCGGATTGATGCGCACATCAAGGGCGTCTTCGAGAATGGAGAGATGGGCGTCATGTTCGCCGGAAAGGGCCGCAACCAGACGGTTGTCGTCAAAGTCGATATGTTCGATCTCGCCTGAAGATTTCTGTTCGCTCAAGCGGCGGCCTCTTCCATTTTCAACAACACGCCTGCAAGGGCGTTCGGCGTCACGCCTTCGATCTTCACCTTAGCAATTGTTCCGAGACAAGATTGTGGCGCCTCAACGTGAACGCTTTGCAAATAGGGGGAGCGGCCAATGAGCTGGCCTTCATGACGGCCGGGCTTTTCAAAAAGAACCGGGAGTTCGGCGCCGATCTGCGCCTGATTAAAGGCCTGACGCTGGGTCTCGAGAAGGCTTTGCAGACGCGCGAGGCGGCCATCCTTTTCGTCTTCGGCCACCTGTTTGGCCATGGCGGCGCCCGGGGTTCCGGGACGGCGGGAATATTTGAAGGAATAGGCCGAGGCGTAGCCGACTGTCTCCACAAGGGCTAATGTGGCTTCAAAATCCTCACTCGTTTCGCCGGGGAAACCGACGATAAAGTCGCCGGAAAGGGCGATATCGGGCCGCGCGGCGCGGATCCGTTCGATCAATTTGATGTAGTGCTCGGCGGTATGGCCGCGATTCATCGCCTTCAGGATCTTATCCGAGCCCGCCTGCACGGGAAGGTGCAGATAAGGCATCAGTTTCTCTTCCTCGGCAAAGGCCGCGATGAGCCCGTCATCCATGTCGCGCGGATGGGAGGTGGTGAAGCGGATGCGCTCGATCCCGTCGATTTTCGCAAGATGCCGGCACAGATCGCCAAGCCCCCATTGATCGCCGGAAACGCCAGCCGGGGGCGTCGCGCCCCAGGCGTTCACATTCTGGCCAAGCAGGGTGATTTCGCGAACGCCTTGCGCCGCAAGCGAGCGCGCTTCGGCGACAATGGCGTCCACATTGCGCGAAACTTCAGCGCCGCGGGTGTAAGGCACGACGCAGAACGTACAGAACTTGTCGCACCCTTCCTGCACGGTGAGGAAGGCCGTGGGCCCGTCAGCCTCACGCATCGCGAGCCGGTCGAATTTTTCCTCGACGGCAAAGTCCGTATCCAGAATATCGCCGCGCTCGCGCGCCGCTTTTGCAATCAGCTCCGGCAGGCGGTGATAAGCCTGCGGGCCGACCACCATATCCACTTGCGGCGCGCGCGCCGTAATCTCCGGCCCTTCGGCCTGCGCAACGCAGCCCGCCACGGCGATCTTCATCTCGCCGCCGGCTTTGGCTTTGTCGGCTTTAAGACGTTTCAGCCGCCCCAGCTCGGAATAGACTTTCTCCGCCGCCTTCTCACGAATGTGGCATGTATTGAGGATAACAAGATCCGCCCCGTCCGGCGCCGCGGCGACGTCATAGCCCAGGGGCTTTAACAGCCCCGCCATACGCTCGGAATCATAGACATTCATCTGGCACCCATAGGTGCGGATGAAGACGGATTTACCTTGTTTTGGCCGCGGATCGGTCATGGTCTCTTGTCATATATCACGGAAGCGCCGCTATTTAGGCGGGCAGGCCCGGCAATGCAATGAGTGTGCGATAATCGCGGCCTTGTGAGCATTATTGGTTTGATCGCGCACTGGTTGCGCGGCAAATTAGACGCAGGGAGAGAGCGCGTATCGCTTTCTTGAGGGTGTTGATGACGTCAAATCGGTGTTTTTTGCGCGCGCTCGCGAGCGCAGCAGCGGGATTGAGCCTGTTTTCGGGGCCGGCAGGGGCGCAGGATTCCGCCTCTGCGGAGGCGGAACCGCCCGTTCTCGTGGAGTTGTTCCTGTCCCAGGCCTGCTCCATGTGCCCGCCGGCGGCCGCCCTGTTTCCGGAAATCGCCGAACGCGCCGATGTCGTCGCCCTGTCCTGGCATGTCGACTACTGGAACATGACAAGTTCGCGCAACGGCCGCTGGGAGGACCCGTTTTCCAAAGCCGCCTACACCAAGCGCCAGAAGCGCTACAACGCCAATATCCGCCACAAAAGCTCGATCTATACGCCTCAGGTCGTCGTCGGCGGCGAGACGCAAACCGTCGGCGGCAAAAAAGAAAAGATCACGGCGTTGATCGATCAGGCGCCGCGCACCGGCGCCGCGATCGAGGCGTCCCTTTCCCGCGGCGGCATGCAGTTCGAGATCGACGACAGCGAAACCGGCGGCAACGCCTATCTCGTCACGTTCAAGAAACGCACCTCGACGCGCATTACAGGCGGCGCCAACACCGGCAAGACGTTCGAAGAAGTCAATGTCGTGACCGGCATTCGCCCCCTTGGCGTTGTCCGCAAACGCGGCGGCGACTTGTGGGTTGAAAAACCATCAGAAGGCGAGGATTGCGCGCTCATTGTCCAGGAGCCCGGACAGAAACGCGTCGTCGCAGCGGCTTACTGCCCAGGCTGAGAGCCCCCGGACGCCTTGCTTGTCGCCCTTTGAACATGGGCGCGGGCGTTCTTGACGCCGCCGGATAGCGAACCTCGAAGTAATTCTCGGTATACGGAATTTCACTTGCTATTGCCTAGTCTCAGGCGCATGAACATGGTTCGTCAATGAGCCTTGTCTCAAGGATGGCTCATACGCGGTTTTCGGCACGCCTCGAACGGTGTCGCCGAAAACATCCGGCCTATATTTACAACCAACGAAAAGGAAGGCCAGTCCATGGCTAAAGGCCAGCAGCGCAGCAACCGCGAACCGAAAAAACCGAAACAAAACAAGCCCAAGAAAACCGCAACGCCAGTCTCTCAGACGGAGGAGCTTTTCCACGGCAAGCCCAAAAAGAAGGGCGCAAAAACGTAATAAACTACGGGAAGCTTTCAGGCGCGAACGCAGCGATTGTTCTGACGCCGGTAGGGCGCATCACATTCCCATGCGTTGCCGCTATAATCGAGATGGGCGTTTCCCGGCATCGTGACGGCGACGCAAGCTGCGCCTCTGACCTGAAAGCCACGTTCACAATTCCAGCCTGCGCCGTATGCCGTGTCGGTGAGATAACCATTGGCTGGAACGTTCACTTTCGCACAGACGTCACCGGCCGCGCGATAGCCGCGATCGCATTCCCAGTCGCTGCCATTTCTTCCCGAGACCAGAAATCCGTTTTCCGGCACCGTCAACAAGGCGCACGCGCCGGCGCGTTCGCGGTAACCGCGATTACATTCCCATCCCTGACCATAAGTTGCGTTCGTGGCGAAGGCGTTTTCGGGAACATTGACAGGCAAGCACGTAGTTTCCTGCGCGCGAAACCCCCGGTCGCAGGTCCAGCCGAAACCATATTTATCGCCGGAAAGATAAGCGTTGGCGGGGACGTCGATGCGAACGCAGGCCTTGTCGATCTTTTGGAACCCGCGGGCGCAATCCCACTGAAAGCCCAGCGCCGTTAAATAGGCATTGGCCGGCAAGACGATTTCGGCGCAGGCGTTTCCGTCACGACGATATCCGTATTGGCATTCCCAACCACGATCATAGGCGGAGTTTGTTGCATAAGCGTTTTCGGGAATTGAAACCTCAACACACGCGTCAGCTTCTTTTACATAGCCTCGCTCGCACTCCCATTCGCCAAGGTAACCCTTGCTGCGGGCGTTGTCGGGAAGGCCCGACGCCGCGGCTTGAGCGTGAGCGGGGATAACAAGCCCCATCGCCATGATTGCGAAAGCTGCAAGGATAATCTTGAACATCCAGCTCATCAAAATATAATCCGTGTGGTGATTACTCATCCTGATAGTCCGATCTGATATGTGCAACATACGCAGCCCCGCCAATCGGCGTCTGAACACTTAAGTTAGGGCGCGAGAAAGGGCGGCGTTCAGCATCTTGAACGAATTGAAGGCTGTTTATTTTGGAGTCGCGGAGGGAGCACAGCGCCCTCCGCGCGTCGATTTATGCTTTTGCTTCTTCAGGCGTTTTTTCAGGCTGCGTCGTTGCAGCGACTGTTTTGTCCTGACCGGACGCAGCATCATTTGCGGCTACAGTTTCTTTTTCAGCGCCTTCTTTTGTGGCCGGCTTCGGGGTTCTATCGCCTTGATTATCGCTTTTCTTAAACATTTTGATTAATTTCCAAATTCACCTGCATTGATTTGCCGGCGAGACTATTAGATGGGTCGCGCCAGACGGCTTTGCAATGAATATCGACGGCCGAATCGGCTATATTCCGTGCAGAAACAATGGATTCGCCTATGCCGCTGATTCCAGGCCCCTCATTGACCGGCGAAACCATCCGTCGCCCTCACCAGCGCGTCGATAATCCCCGGCTCCGACGCCGCGTGCCCAGCATCGTCGATCAGTTTGAACTCCGCTTCCGGCCACGCCTTATGCAATTGCCAGGCGGTTTTTACGGGGGTGCAGGCGTCATAGCGCCCCTGCACGATCACGCCGGGAATATTCCGCACACGGTCGATATTGGCGAGAATTTGATCGTCGCGGTCAAAAAAGCCGCCATGCTGGAAGTAGTGACATTCGATGCGCGCGAAAGCGAGGGCGAAGGCGTCGCTTGAAAACGCCTGCACGCGCTCTTCCGACGGCAACAGCGAAACCGTGCCGCCCTCCCACATGCTCCACGCCTTGGCCGCGCGGATCTGTTCCGCGCGGTCGCTTCCCGTCAGGCGCTTGTAATAGGCGGCGATGAGGTCGCTGCGTTCATCTTCGGGGATCGGCGCAAGATAGCCTTCCCACAGATCGGGAAAGAGCCAGCTCGCCCCTTCCTGATAGAACCACAACAGCTCTTCCCGCCGCAGGGTGAAAATCCCCCGCAAGACAAGCTCGGTCACCACGTCGGGGTGGGTCTGCGCATAAGCAAGGGCCAGCGTCGAGCCCCAGGAGCCGCCAAACACCTGCCAGCGCTCTATGCCCAGATGCCGCCGCAATTTCTCCATGTCCTCGACAAGATGCCATGTTGTGTTGTCGGTCAGATCGGCGTGCGGGCGCGACTTCCCGCATCCGCGCTGATCGAAAAGAACAATGCGGTAACGCTGAGGGTCGAAATAACGGCGCATGGACGGGGTGGAGCCGCCGCCCGGTCCGCCATGACAAACGACAACGGGCTTACCGTCGGGCGCGCCGGAAACTTCATAATAGAGCTCATGAACATCGCTGACGCGCAGCATACCGGCGTCAAAGGGCTCAAGAGGCGGATATAAATTGCGAACTACGGACATTTCCCTGCTGACAACCCTTTTTCAATCGGTTAGCGTTTAGTGGGGAGAGACATGGGTAACAAGTCTTTCTGTGGGATAAGAGTTTGGTGATCAGGGGCGTTCAGACTGCAAAGTCGTTTATTGGGGCGTTTGCAGCGATAGTAATAGCAATGGCGTTTACCGGCGGATGCGCGGTGAACCCCATTTCCTCACACTCCAGCGTCAAGCATCAGACTGTGGCCGAGCGCGATCTCCTCGCCGACGCCGCCGAAGCCGTGGCGGATGCGCCATGGCCCAAACCGGAACCGGTTTCCTTTGTTTCCCGCATCACGGCCGGCGCGATCGATGACGGCTTCACCAAGACAGACGCCGCCGAAGTCTACGCCAGCAAGCTACAACCAGCCGGCGCGCGCTTTTCCGTGCTGGAGGCTGACGCCGGCGCCAATCTCAAAGCCGCCGACCAGCTTTTGAACATCGCGGAAAACGCCGTCACGGCGCCGCGCCTGACGGGCAATGACGTCGCCATGGTCGAGGACGCCATTCAGGCGCTCCGCGAGAACCGGCAGATTTATGTAAACGCCGCCCACCAGATCGAAAAGCTGGGTGAAACAGTTGACGATGATCGCCTGGACGCAATTCGCGAAGCCTACAATCACGCCATCCGCGATCTCGGCGAAGCCGCTGACGCGCTTGCCGACCGGCTCGACCGCGACCAGTCGGAAAATTACGCTTCGCCGACAAAGCCGCGCATGCACAACCTTTCCGGCGTCTAAACGCTTTCAAGATCCTGAAAAATGCAAATGGCGCGCCCCATAAAGGACGCGCCATTTTGTTTCGTCATTAAAAGAGACTATTCCGCCGCCGCAATGCCGGATGCGCCAAGCGCGGCGACATCCTCGACATATTCCTGACGCTTGCGCTTGTTGATTTCGTCAAACTCTTCAGCGCGGTCATTGTCGTTCTTCATCAGCTCGCCATAGTCCACGTCTGCGAAGCCGAGGACGCCCATTTCGCCATAGGCCGCCTGAATTTTATCAGACCACAAGCCGATATCGCGCACGATCGGCACGATGCGCGAGAACAGCATGGTGCGGAACATCTGCTGATAGCCCGAGGCCATTTGCGCTTCGACGATTTCGTCCACCGGCAGCCCGAGGCTTTGATAAAGCTCGCGCGCTTCGAAGCGGTCGCGCATGTGATAACAGGCCTCGACCAGAAACTCTTCGCGCTCATCTCGCTCTTTTTCGGTGAGTTGCGGATAGTAATCCTTCAGCGTCAAACGCCCAAAGGCGACATGCCGGGATTCATCCTGCATCACATAGGCGTTGATCTGTTGCGCCAGCGGATTGCCCGCCGTCTCGCGGATATTGTTGAAAGCGGCAAGCGCCAGCCCCTCAATCACCACCTGCATGGCGAGATAAGTCATATCCCAGCGCGAGTCGCGCAGCGCCTGATCCACAAGCGTCTGCAAAGGATGCGTCATGGGATAGGCGACGCCGAAACATGTCAGGAGTTTTTTGTACGCTTCTACATGGCGCGCTTCGTCCATCACTTGCGTTGACGCATAGAACTTGGCGTCGAGATCCGGCACCTGCTGCACGATCTTCGCCGCACAGATCAGCGCCGCCTGCTCGCCCTGCATGAATTGCGAAATCGTCCAGGCCTGATTGTGACGGCGGAGCTCGGCGCGCTCCTTGTCATTCATCTTCTTCCAGACATCCGTGTGAACAAGACCGCCCATTTCATCGGCGATGCCCATGGGATTGTCTTCGCCAAGCTCAAGCGACCAGTCGATGCGCTCCAGCGCATCCCACTGCATGTCCTTGCCCTTCTGATAAAGGTGCATCATCTGCTTGCGGCCGTCGTCATATTCCCAGTCGAAAGCGGTTTCGAAATCCTGGGGCACGGTCCAGACCGGATCGATATCGGGGATCGGATAAAGCTCGCGCAAAGACGCCATGATATTTTCTCCCAAACTGGCTCAAAGCCGACAGGAGGCCGCGCGCTGATGTTTTTCCTTCTGACGCTACGGTCGGCGCGCATGCCCGGTGCGATTACACTGACCAGTTTACCTGTGGAGTGTCAAGAATTCCTTATGCGCTTTGGCTTTTCTAACCAAAATATTATGAATTCTTGGCCTTATCTAGCGGCACGCCGTAGAGCTCCAGCCGGTGATCCACGAGCCTGAAGCCGTGTTGCTCGGCGATCTTTTTTTGCAGCGCCTCGATCTCTTCATTCACAAATTCGATGACTTCACCGGATTTGAGGTTGATGAGGTGGTCGTGATGCGATTCCGTCGCCTCTTCGTAGCGGGCGCGGCCGTCCTGAAAATCATGCCGCTCAACGACCCCGGCCTCCTCAAACAGACGCATGGTGCGATAAACGGTGGCGATCGAAATCTTGTCATCGATCTCTGTGGCCCGGCGGTGGATCTCCTCCACATCGGGATGATCCTCGGCGACGGACAGGACGCGCGCGATCACCCGGCGCTGCTCTGTCATGCGCATGCCTTTGGCGACACAGATTTTCTCGAGCCGATCCATGTAGTCTCCTTGATCCGGCGCAGGCTATGAGCGCCTTTATCGCCGCCGCCGCCGCGCCATGCAACTCGAAAGCGAACCGGGCGGGCGCGCTACAAGTCGAGCGCCATCACCACCGCATCGCCGCCATCGCGGTAATAGCGCCGGCGCTCGCCCACTTGCGCAAAACCGGCGCGGGCGTAAAGCCTTAGCGCGCCTTCATTGAGGGCGTCGACCTCCAGAAAACAACGCTCCGCGCCTGATGTCCGGGCCGACTCCAGAACGCCATCCAGCAACGCCCGGCCGAGCCCGGCCCCGCGCGCCGCGCCGACAACCCCGATGGTGAGCACTTCCGCTTCCTCACCAAGGTCGCGCCAGACCGCAAAGCCTTGCGGCTCCGCTTCGCTTTCGCCGCCAAAAAGAACTGTCACGCGCGGCGCAACAAAACTCTCGCGCACGCTGTCCGCGCCCCAGCTCCGCCCGCCAAAGGCGAGCGCCTCGAGCCGGGCGAGCGCATCGGCGTCTTTACGGCTGGCAGGCCAGATCCGCCACGCTGTCATGGCGCTGCGCCGCCGAAGAGAGCGGGCTTGCCCGGCTTGGCGTCGGGCGGACGCAGATAGAGCGGGGCCGGCGGCCCATCAGGCGCGGGTGCGCTGGCGGCCAGGCGGGCGACAATCCTGGCGTCGATCTCCTCGCCGCCCGCCGAAACATCCCAGCCGGCAGCCGCCACGCCAAGGAGCCCCGCCCCCGACCCGATGACGCGAACTTTAGCCCCGGAGACCTTTTCTTCCAGTTTTTTCAAAGCCTCTTTCGGTTCAGAGACAAAGGGCGGAAGGATAATCTCGCCCCCCTTTCCATAAAGGGCGGCGTAGACCTGATCCCGCCTTGCATCGATTACCGGCGCGACCAGCCCGTCGCCCCAAAAGGGGGCCGCGAGCGCCGCAAGGCTAGTGATCCCGAGAATGGGGATGCCTGTCCCAACGCCAAGCCCGCGCGCGAAAGAAAGGGCCACCCTGACCCCGGTAAATCCCCCGGGCCCGACCACAACGCCAACCCGGTCCAGATCACGGATCGAAACGCCCGCTTTTTTCAGCGCCGACGCCGCCATAGGCGCGAGCCGCTCCGCATGGCCGCGCTCCATCCCGACGGATTCATCCCCCACCACCTCATCGCCTCTTATGATAGCGACCGAGCAGCGTTGAAGCGCCGTATCCAATCCCAAAACCAACATAGGCGCCTCCATAGGGCGCCGACGCCCTTCCGCAAATCCCTGCACGCTCAGTTGAAAGGAGGCCTCATGGCCGACCCGACCGAATTCCAGTTCGACCTGCCGCCTGATCGCAATGGGGCGCGCATCCCGCTCGCCGAAGACATTCACCGGACCGCCTGGGCCGCCGCTGGCGGCTGCGCGTCATTGCGGGGGGCGCCGCCGGAGGAAGCGATCCGCGTCATCGTCATCCACGCGACAGCGGGCGCGTCAACGGCGGGCGCCGTTTCTGTCATGGAGGAGGGCCGCGCGAGCTTTCACTGGATTGTTCCAGGTAAGGATGAAACCGCCCATGGCGAGCATGTCTGGGCGACCTGTCCTGAACGCCTCGCCGCATGGCATGTGCGAAAATCCTGCGCCCACCCCGACATCTGCGCCGGCGCGACAAACATCAACCGCCTGTCGCTCGGGATTGAAATCGTCAACCGGCAGAATGGGGAGGATCCATTTTCCAACTGGCAGCTCGAAGCGACAGCCGGGATTATTCGCTACGCCGCCGGAAAATACCCGAACCTTTCCCATGTGGTCAGCCATGCGCGCCTTGACCCATCGCGGCGCACCGACCCCGGCGAGAACTTTCCGTGGACGGAATTTAAAAGACTTGTGCTCGGTTAAGGGCGGCGCGCAACAAAAAGCGATTGACCGAAGAAATCGACCGGGCCTTCCAATATCTCCCAGCCGTGAAAAAGATGATTTCTAAGCCAGCTTTCCGGGTGATAGGCGACATAGGTGCGTGAGCCTTCCTTGACCCGCCCGCGCACAACCAGCTTGCCGGCGTCAAATCGCGCCCGCTCTTCCGGCAGAAGCTGGTCCGGCGCGAGATTAACATGAAAGGCGCCGAGGAAAACGCCGCCCGGCGCCAGCACACGGGCGATGTCATGCATCCATGCGTCATGGGCCTCTTCAGAAAGATGGGTGAAAACCGACAGCGCATAAAGCGCATCGAAAGACGCGGCGGCGGCAGGTAAGGGCGGCATCAGGCCGTTATGGAAAAACTGCGCATCCTTTATATTTTCCGTACACCAACGAATAGCGCGGTCATTATAATCAAAACCGGTGCGGCGATAGCGATCCGGGAGATGACGCAGCACACGCGCAAGCCCGCACCCCCAATCGGCAACCCGCGGCGTATCCGTCTTTACATGCGCATCAATCAGTCCGGCGAGCCTCTCCGCCGTCGCCTGTCCGGTCTTCCAGTAAAGCTCGAAGGAGGTGTGGCGATACATGTCATGCATCCACCAGAGCGGCGGCGGGATAAAATCAGGACGGGCTTTCCGGAACCTCGCATTGTCTTCCGCGCTCGCCCATTTGGAGCGCATGAACCGCAGCGCATCGAACGCCGGCAACAGGCCGAGTGCGCGTGCAACAGAGACAAGACGCTGTTTCACAGCCGTTTCCAAATGGACTTAAAGAACCTGGCAGGCGTCGTCGAATTCCAGCCGCGGCGAGCGCGGGAAGAGATTTTCATCGGTGCCGTAACCGATATTGCACAGAAAGTTCGACTTGTAGCTGGTGCCGGCGAAGAACTCCTTGTCGACGCCTTCATTGTCGAAACCGGACATGGGCCCGCAATCGAGGCCAACGGCGCGCGCCGCAATCATGAAATAGGCGCCTTGAAGCGTGCCGTTGCGAAACGCCGTTGTCTTGATCAGCTCGTCATTGCCGGTGAACCAGCTTTTCGCGTCCGTATGCGGAAAAAGCTCCGGCAACTTTTCGTAGAACTCCATGTCATGCCCGATAATGACGCAGCAGGGCGCAGCCATGGTTTTCGCTTTGTTGCCCTCGCCGAGATGCGGCTCAAGCCGCTTTTTCGCCTCATCGGACGCCACAAAGACAAACCGCGCCGGCGAGCAATTGGCCGAGGTCGCTCCCCATTTCATGAGATCGTAAACCGCCTGCATCAGGGGGCGCGTCACCTTGCGCTCCTCCCAGCCATTATGGGTGCGCGCATCGCGGAAAATAATATCGAGGGCCTGGTCGTTGATCATCTTGTCGGACATGAGGGGCTTGCTCCATCGGCTCTTGGCTCGCCGCCCTTCATGCTATTTTTCATAGCGAAAGCCAAGCTCAACCGCGACCTGATAATAGGCGACCTTGTTATCGTCGATGAGGCCGCGGGTTTCCGTCACTTCGAACCAGTCGAGATTTTTCAGTGTTTTGGACGCTGTCGCGATGGCGTTTTGAATGGCGTCCTCAATGGAGGATTTCGAGGTCCCGACGACTTTCGAGACGGCGTAGACATTATCTGACATGAGGCGTTCCTTTCCATTTCTCGCGCATAGAGCGCTCAGGAAGGGAACACGGCGTCCGCCGCTGAAGTTCGGCTTACAGGGTGAAGATTGGCGGCGCTACGCCGCCTCGACGCTGGCGACCTCGGGCACATAGTGCTTCAGCATGTTCTCGATCCCGCTTTTGAGGGTCATGGTCGAGGACGGGCAGCCGGCGCAGGCGCCCTGCATGGACAGGAAGACGACACCGGTGCGCGGCTCATAATGCTTGAAGACGATATCGCCGCCGTCAGCGGCGACGGCGGGACGCACCCGCGTTTCGATTAGCTCGATGATCTGCTCGACAATCTCGCGGTCTTCGCCCTCATAGTCTTCAACCGGCGTCGCCGGGGCGGATGACGGCGCGGCGGCGCCCTCCGCCAGAACCGGCAGGCCGGCGGCGAAAAAATCGGCGATGGCGCCGAGCAGCGTCGGCTTGATGTGCACCCATTCGACGGCTTCGGCCTTGGTCACCGTGATGAAGTCCGCGCCCAGATAAATCCCCATGACCCCGTCCGTCTCAAACAGCATGGCGGCAAGCGGCGAAGAGGCGGCGGCTTCGATGGTCGGAAAATCGATCCCCAGGGCGCCCTGCCCCAGAACCGGCTGTCCGGGCAGGAACTTCATGGATTGCGGGTTCGGCGTGTCTTCGGTCTGAATGAACATCGGATACTCTCTTCTTTCCGGCCTCCTACCTAGGGACGAAAAGGCCGGACCGCAACGCCGCAGAAGGCGTGGAATCCCTAGACGGCCTTCATATGTTCGCGAGAAATCAGAATAACGCTGGCCAAAACAACGCCAAAACCTAGCAGATGAAGCCAGCGGAAGCTCTCTCCGAGAAGGATGTAAGACAGGACCAGCGCCGAGACGGGCATCAGGGCCATAAACACCGCAGCGACGGAGCCTTGCGTGCACGAAAGGCCAACATACCAGAGCGCCGTGCCAAGCGCGAGCGTGCCTGCGCCGTACCACGCCACCGCTATCCACTGGCCTGCCTTCACCATGCCGGGATTGAATGCGCTCCACTGAAAAACCGACAGCAGCGCAAATAACGGGATCGCCGCCAGCGAAGCCAGAAATGCGACAACCACCGGGGAAAGATCTGCGCTCACCTTGCGGCCAAGGAGCGTGTAAGCCGCCTCACAACACACGGCCGCAAATATCAGCGCCATGCCGGCAAGCGCCGCCCCGCCGCCTTCATCGCCGGCAGCGCCAGTAGCATGAAGCAGCACGACCCCGCCGACCGCCAGGGCGAGCGCCACCAGTTTTCGCGCCGTTGCGCTTTCACCGAAAAAGACAATCGCACCCAGAGCCGTAACCGCCGGTGTCGTCGCCATGACGACAGCGCCGCCAACGCCTGACAACATGCGCATGCCGTAAAGCATGAAGGCGGAAAAACCGACCATGCCGAAAAGCACGATTGCGCCAAGGGCGATGACATCCTTGCGGCTGGCCTTTTTCACTTCATTGAGACGCCCCAACGCAAAGGGGGCCAGCGCAAGGGCGCCGATGGAGACACGCAGGAGGGACGCTACGAAAACGGGCATGGCGTCAGTGACGATCTTGGACACCGGCGTAGCCGATCCGAAAAGGATCATGCCCGCAGCAAGCAACATGAAGGAGAACCTGTCTCTTTCGCCCGGCGTTGTTTGGTGGCCCATACAAGCTAAACGAGAATTTCAGGAAATTGTTCCATGCCTGCCGTTCCCTGAAGGATTGCGGGCGATGCATGACCCGCGTATGCCTCAATCCACTCACCAGACAGCCGGAAACGCCTCCCCATGGACGACAACACGACGAAATACACCGATCAGGAAGCCCTGGACTTTCACAGCCGCGGCAAGCCCGGCAAGCTCGAGATCACGCCGACCAAGCCCATGTCGACCCAGCGCGACCTTTCTCTCGCCTATTCGCCAGGCGTCGCAGCGCCGGTGCGCGCCATCGCGGAGGACCCGGACAAGGCTTACGATTACACGTCCAAAGGCAACATGGTGGCCGTCATCTCCAACGGCACGGCGATCCTCGGCATGGGCGATCTCGGCGCGCTGGCGTCCAAGCCTGTGATGGAGGGCAAGTCGGTTCTGTTCAAACGCTTCGCCGATATCGACTCGGTCGACCTGGAAGTGGATACGAAAGACCCCGAAGCCTTCATCAACGCGGTTAAACATCTCGGCCCCGCTTTCGGCGGCATCAATCTCGAAGACATCGCTGCGCCGGAAAGCTTCATCATCGAACAGCGCCTCAAGGAACTCATGGACATCCCCGTTTTCCATGACGACCAGCACGGCACGGCGATCATCGCCGCCGCCGGCCTCTTGAATGCGCTCGACGTCACCGGCAAGTCGATCAAGGACATCAAGGTCGCTGTATCAGGCGCGGGCTCGTCAGCGCTTTCCGTGATCGGCCTGATCAAGGCCATGGGCCTGCCCCACGAAAACGCCTTTGTCTGCGATTCCAAGGGCATTCTCACCAAGGGCCGTCAGCTCGATCAATGGCGTTCGGCCCACGCCGTCGAAACGGACAAGAAAAGCCTCGCCGACGCCATGGACGGCGCCGATGTGGTCATTGGCCTTTCTGTCGCCGGCGCGATTTCCCAGGACATGATCAAGTCCATGGCGAAAAACCCGATCGTCTTCGTCATGGCGAACCCGACGCCGGAAATCCTGCCCGAAGAAATCCAGGCCGTGCGCGATGACGCCATTATCGCCACCGGGCGGTCGGACTATCCGAACCAGGTGAACAATGTTCTCGGCTTCCCCTACATCTTCCGCGGCGCCCTTGATGCGCGGGCGCGCACGATCAATGAAGAAATGAAAATCGCCTGCGCCGAAGCGCTGGCGAAACTTGCGCGCGAGGATGTGCCCGACGAAGTCGCCGCCGCCTATGGCAAGCGCCTGAAATACGGTCCCGGCTATATCATCCCGGCGCCGTTCGATCCGCGCCTGATCTCCGAAATTCCGCCGGCGGTCGCGAAAGCCGCCGTCGACAGCGGCGTCGCGCGCAAACCGATCGAAGACTTTACCACTTATAAAAACACCCTCGCCGCGCGCCTCGATCCCGCAGCTTCGTTCCTCCAGCGCATCTATTCGTCCCTGCGCGCCACAGAAACGCCGAAACGGGTTGTCTTTTCAGAAGGCGAAGAGGAGGCGGTCATCCGCGCCGCCTATGGTTTCCAGCAGGAAAATCTTGGGCGCGCGATCCTGATCGGCCGTGAGGAGTATATTCGCCAGGGTCTGAAAGACGCAGGCCTGCCCGAAGACGCAGACTTCGAGATTCATCATTCCCGCACAGCAAAGCACAGCGATCTTTATACGGAATATCTCTACAAGCGGCTTCAGCGCAAAGGCTATCTCCACCGCGACGCTGTGCGCCTCGTCAATACGGACCGCAATGTCTATGGGGCCTGCATGCTCGCCCACGGGCACGCCGACGGCATGGTCACGGGCGTCACCCGCCATTACGATGTCGCCCTCTCGAATGTGCGCCTCGCCCTCGACCCGCGTCCCGGCGAACGCATGATCGGCGTCTCGATCATTCTCACCAAGAACCGCACGCTTTTCGTCGCGGACACGAATGTGACCGAGCTTCCCGGGCCGGAAGACCTTGCGGAAATCGCCATGCAAGTGGCTCACGCTGCGCGCCATCTCGGCTTTCCGCCGAAAGTCGCGTTCGTTTCCTATTCGAATTTCGGCAATCCCGACACGGAGCATTCGCGCCGGGTCGCGGGCGCCGTGGAAATTCTGGACAAGCGCGCTGACATCGATTTCGAATATGAAGGCGAGATGACACCGCGCATGGCGCTGAACGAGAAAGTGCGCGCAATCTATCCATTCTCACGCCTTAAAGGCGAGGCGAATGTGCTGATCACGCCCGGCGTTCATTCCGCCGCGATCTCTACAAAGCTGCTCGGCGAAGTGGGCGGCGCACTCGTTCTGGGCCCGGTTCTCATCGGACTTGAGCGGCCGGTGCAGATTGCCCAGGTGGGCGCCCCCGTGGGCGATCTTGTCACGCTGGCGGCGATGGCGGCTTACGAGCTTGACGCCGAACACCGCAACTGGGCCGAAAAGACGGCTTAAGGCCGATTAGCATTTTATGCGTGCTACGCGCTTATATCTGTCGTTAAACCTTTCTAAACGCACCTAGTTCGCTTTTCACGACGCAATTTTCGACGAACCGTTCAACGCGTACGGCGAAACGGCTTTCAAAAAATCATCCGTATTCCTATTATCTTTTTATCAGAGCCAACGGCGCGTGAGAGCGATCGGCGGCTTTGTGGCCGCGGGGCGCGGGTCAGTTTCAACAACAAAGGCGAAATCGCCAAAGGAGAAACCCCATGCCCCTCAACGCAAAAGCTCTTAAAATTTCTGCGCTGTCCGCTATTTCCGCACTTGTCGCCGTCACGGCGGCGCAGGCTGGCGACAGCGTTTCATTCAGCTACAAGACAAGCGAACTGGAATCGACCGCTGGCGTCTCAAGCCTTTTCCAGCGCATTGAAAACCGCGCCGAAAACCTGTGTGCGGCGGACGCACGCGCGCTTTACGCCAAGAAAACCGCCCAGACCTGCACAGAAAACCTGGTCGCTGACTGGATCGCAGAGATCGACGATTCACGTCTCAACCGTCTGCACGCCCAAAACGGCGCGCCTCAGGTTGCGTCGGCGAACTAGGCCGGCGCAGGCTTCGTCAGCATTGCGACAGAACGACTACGACTGCCGGGCAAGGAGCCTCCGAGTCTTGCCCGGCGACATTGAAACGCCGGCGGCAGACGGCGTTTTTCGATCGCAAGCTGGCGAAGCCGCCTTTTTTCAGGCGTGTTTCTTTCTAAACCGCGCCGACTGTTTCCTGACCATTCGTTCCGCTATTGGCCGCGGCAAGGTGCGCGCAAGCCAGGCGGCGAATTTGTTCCAGGCGCCGGGCACGTAAACAGCGCGTTTGGTTTCGGCCGCTTCAATGGCGCCCTCAACCACGGGCTCGGCTTCCATGAACATGTATTTCGGAAGCTGTGAGACCAGCCCGCGCGTATTATTGGCGTCATGAAATTCGGAATAAGTGAAGCCCGGGCATAAAGCTGTCGAATGAACGCCGGTCCCGTCGCATTCGGCCGCAAGCGATTGCGCGAAACTGACCAGAAACGCCTTTGACGGACCGTAAAGCGTGTGACCGGCGGAACCGGGAACAAGACCGGCAAGCGAAGCCACCTGAATGATGCGGCCGAAATCGCGCTCCCGCATGCCGGGCAGGAAAAGCCGCGTCATCTGCGCATAGGAAACGAGCATCAATTCAAGAAAAGCCCGGTGCGTCGGCCAGTCATTATCGGTGTAAGAGCCCGGCATACCGAAGCCTGCATTATTGACCAGGATATCGACCGGCGTTCCTTCCGCCGCCAGCGCGTCGAAAATCATTTGCGGCGCGGAGGGCTCTGAAAGGTCGGCGGCGAGGATGCGCGCCGTGACGCCATGGGCTTTTTCAAGCTCTCCGGCGAGCTCCCTGAGACGGTCTTCACGCCGCGCAACGAGAATGACATTGGCGCCTTTGGCCGCGTAGGCCCGCGCGAAGGTCGCGCCGATGCCTGCGGAAGCGCCTGTGATGAGCGCCCATTTGTCTTTGTAATTCATGACTATTGTCTAGTGCGGTCCGCCCATAGGGTCCATGGCGGCGAACAGCGTTAACGGGCGGCGACGTCTTAGCACGGGGCTTGCATGGTAAACTCCGCCGTCCTGCGTGATTTCCTTGCCAACGCGCCAAGGCTATCATCGGCGGTGGAAGGATGACGGAACGGCCATGGACAGCATCGAATTCATCTTGATTGTCGCGACTTTCGCTGTCGTCATCATCTGGTATTTGCGCAACGCCGAGGCGCGTTCCGACGGCCTTCTGGGCTTTCTCGCCCTGAAAGACGACCCCGACATCGTCAAGCATGGACGCCGCCCTTCCTATCGCCTCAAGGACCGCACGGCCCGCAAGCCAGCCGGGCTTCGAGACAGCCGTGAGGAAAAAAAGGCCGCATCAACCACCACTTCAACCTATGTCCAGAAAGACGATGACGAGGCCGCGCGCAGGCGCTTTCGCCGTCAGGATGAGGCGCGCTATCGCGTGAAAGACAAGGCCGCGAAATTCAAGCCGGCGACAGGCCGGAGCGCCCCCGGAGACTAATGCCCTGACGCGGCTAACCGCCGATGCTTTGCGCAACCAGCGGCAGGCCCATGGCCAGCACAACACTGACGATAATACCCACCGTCGCCTTGCCGATATCGGTCAGGACAATCTTCGCCGTGGCTTGAGGGGAACGGACCTTGTCGAGGGTGGCGACCGCAAACTCCCGGCCGGCGATCAGCCCCAGAAACACCCAGGTCGTCGACATGGGGATGTTGTTCAGTTCCTTGAAGTAGAAGAGCAGCGTCGCATAGGTGAAGTCGATGATGGTCGCCGAACGAATATCGGTGATGTTCGTTTTCGACTTCAGCACCTTTTGCACCGGACCGCCGCCGTTCCAGAATGTATAGGCGAGCAGCACGACGATGCCGGCGATGGCGATGCCCGCTTCATAATGATTGAGCGCCGGGGCGCCCGCCGCATCGACGCCGCGCGGCAGGAAGATGAAGATATTGGCGAAATCCTGCATCAACCAGACGGACCAGAGATAGCCTGTGGAAATCCACTGCAACAGCACCCAGATCGGCGCATGCTGTTGCTCCGACGTTTTCAGGAACCAGCGCTCCAGTGTCGGCGCCAATGCGACATAAATGACCCCGCCGGTGACGAAGGCGACCGCATACCCCATCAGCGACTTCATCAGCATGGAATACATGCCGTCGAGGGTCGCGAAAATCGCGAGGATCATGAAGCTTGTGGAAACCGGAATGCCGAGACGCGTGAGCAACAGGAGCGCCAGCGGCGGCACGGCGTGATACCATTGCGGTTCGAAGATCGGATATTTTTTGACGTTGTCGAGACGGCCATAGGACGGATCGCCGCCATTGGTCATGTAGCCATAGGCGAACACGATCACGAGCACGGTCGCGGCGAACAGGAACAAGGCCCACCAGGGCAGGCGCCGGTTCGAGTTGATAAAGGTGCCGAGAGTCTGGAGCGCGTCATTGCCCACAACGGCGTAGGCCGCAAACGCAAAACCAATCGCGGCCCAAAATCCAATGTCGATGTCCATAACAGCCCTTCTCAGCCGTGCAGACGGACCCCTCGGCGCCCAACACAGATGCACTGGGCGCGCCGCCTGTCAAAATCGCGCGCACCCTCTATTTTTTATGTTTCACTATTGTGACAAAGGGGCGGTTTTTGCCACAAGTCTGGCGGAAATCGTCAATTCGACAGAGAAACGATCACAGAGAAGTTATGATGACGGATGCAGGCGGGCCTCAGCCCTCTCCCTTGCCGGCGGATCACCCGCCTATCGCGAAACCAAAGGTCGGCGTTCTTCTCGTCAATCTTGGCACGCCCGATGAACCCACGCCCGGCGCCGTGCGCCGTTATCTTCGCGAATTCCTGAGCGATGAGCGCATCGTCGATCTGCCCCGGGCTTTGTGGCTGCCAGTGCTGCACGGGATCATCCTCAATGTCCGGCCCGCCGCGACAGCGCGCAACTACGCCAAGATCTGGCGCGCCGAGAGCAATGAAAGCCCTTTGCGCTATTACACCCGCGCACAAGCCGAGAGCCTCGATGCGAGGCTTGCCGGCGTCACCGTGGATTGGGCCATGCGTTACGGAAATCCATCCGTCGCTTCCCGCCTCGACGCCATGAAACAGGCGGGCTGCGAGCGCATTCTCGTCATTCCCCTCTATCCGCAATATTCCGCAACGACGACGGCGAGCGTCGCCGACGCCGTATTCAACGCCGTCAAAGCCATGCGCTGGCAGCCGGCGATCCGCATGGCGCCCGCCTTTCATGATGAACCGCACTATATCGACGCCCTCGCCGCGGTGACCCGCCGCCATCTCGCAGGCGAGGACTTTGCACCGGAACGGGTGGTCATCTCATTCCATGGCCTGCCCCAGCGCTATTTCGATCTCGGCGATCCGTATCATTGCCATTGCGCGAAGACCGCGCGCCTGTTGCGCGAGGAAATGGGGTGGACGGAAGACTTTGCGCCCATGGCGTTCCAGTCGAAATTCGGGCGCGAGAAATGGCTGGAGCCGGCGACGGAAGAAACCATCAACCGCCTTGCAAGCGAGGGCGTCAAAAAACTCGCCGTCATCATGCCGGGCTTTACGGCCGACTGCATCGAAACGCTGGAAGAGATCGACATTGCAGGCCGGGAAACCTTTATGGAAGCGGGTGGTGAGGCGTTCACCGCAATCCCCTGCCTCAATGACGCGCCGGAAATGACAGTACTGATGGAAACCCTCGCCCGGCGCGAAACCGCTGGCTGGACCGCCTGACCCGTCTTCGCTTTACCCATCTTCGCTTTGTCACATCGCGCCACCGGCTCGCCGAGAGAATGCTTGCCAGACGCCACAGCCGCGCCATCATGGCGTTTTGAGCCGACTGGGCCCCATATCATGGAATTCTTCGATCCCGGCTTCTGGTCCTTCCTGTGGGATGGTGAGCGCTATGAAGCGCTGATCGAAGATATGGGCCCCTGGGCGCCAGTGATGGCGGTCGCGGCCATGATCATCGTCTCTTTCCTGCCCCTGCCCGCCGAAACCGTGGCCATCGCCAACGGCATGGCTTTCGGCCGCGTGGAAGGCTTCATACTCACCTGGATCGGCGCCATGATCGCAGCCGCGCTCGCTTTCCTCCTCGCGCGGACAATCGCCCGGCCGCTGGTCCATCGTTTTGTGTCGGCGAAGCGTCTCGTCCATTTCGAGCATGCGGTTGAAAAACGCGGCACGCCGTTTTTACTCCTGATACGGATGATACCGCTCATCCCCTATACGGTCGTCAATTACGGCTCCGGCGTGGCGCCCGTTCCGTTCCGCACGTTTTTATGGACATCGGCCATCGGCATGGCGCCGCCAATCTACGCCTTCGTTTCCATCGGCGCCTTGATGACGGACCAGCCATGGCTCGGCTGGATGATGCTGATCGCAGCGATCCTGTTTGTCCTGTTGCTTGGCTGGACGACACGGCGCTGGTGGATGAAAAACGCCTAACCGCAGGCTTTTTCCACGCGCCCGACAAACCCGTCCACCTCATCTTCTGTGGTCCGGAAGGAGCAAATCAACCGGTGGCCGCGGCCATCCGCCGGGTCGCCCGGCGTGATCCAGGGATAGAAAATATCGCCGCCGTCTCGCAGCTTTTCGGCGACGCCATCGGGAAAGACAGCAAACACTTCATTGATGTCCGTCGGATAGATGATCGTGACGCCGGGAATGGCGGCGAGACCTGATGACAGGCGCTGCGCCATGGCGTTCGCATGAGACGCCAGCTTCAGCCACAGTCCGTCTTCAAGATAGGCGTCAAACTGCGCGGCGATGAAACGCATTTTCGACCAGAGATGCCCGGCGCGCTTTCTCATAAATTCAAAATCCATCGCCCGGCGGCGGTCGAAAAACACCACGGCCTCCGCCGCAATGCAGCCGTTCTTTGTGCCGCCAAAGCAAAGCACATCGACCCCCGCTTTCCAGCTCAGCTCCGCCGGAGTGACGCCGGACGCCGCGACCGCATTGGAAAACCGCGCGCCGTCCATATGTACCGAAAGGCCCGCTTCGCATGCAGCATCGCAAACAGCCGATAATTCGTCTACGGAATAGCGTGTGCCGCATTCTGTCCCTTGCGTCAGCGACAGAACGCTCGCTGGCGCGCCATGGGGCGGACGGTGCGGAAAACCTTTCAGTGTCTTCCGGATCGCGTCGGCGGTCAGCTTGCCGTTCCCGCCCGCGACAGGCAGCAATTTGGCGCCGCCGGTGAAAAACTCCGGCCCCGCGCATTCATCCATCTGCACATGGCTTTCTTCATGACAGAGCACCATGCCGTAAGGCGGCGTCATGACTGAGAGCGCGAGCCCATTCGCCGCGCCGCCCGTCGCCACAAAATAAACGGCGCAGTCGCGCTCGAAAAGATCGGCGAATTTCGCTTCGACCTTTTTGGTGAGATCGTCGCCGCCATAGCCGGGAGCGGCCCCGTCATTGGCGCGCGCAATGGCGTCCAGAATTTCAGGGGCGGCGCCCGCCCAGTTATCCGATGCAAAGCTCATGAAAGCGACTGTTCTGCGTTCCCGTAATGCGCGTCAAGCTGATCCGTGAAATCGGCGAAGCTTTTCGCAAGCCGCTCCGCGCCGGCGCCGACAAGACGCTCACCATGGCCATCGAAAATATGTCCGCCGCCGAGAAACCCCCAGACGGTCATGCCGGCGGCAACGCCCGCTTTGACGCCATTCTCGCTGTCCTCAAGCACGAGACATTGCGCCGGATCGACGCCGAGCCGTTCCGCCGCATAGAGAAAAATATCGGGCGCCGGTTTGCCATGAGCGACAAGGTCCGCCGAATAGACATGGGGATGTGCAAAATCATAAAGCCCCGTCCGCTCAAGTTTCGATTGCAGGAAATGCGCGCGCGACGATGACGCGACGCCGACAGCCGCATGGTCGCGCGCTTTGCGAAGTGCGGTATCGGCGCCCGCAATGGGCGTCAGCAAATGCCGTTCGCGACGGCGGCCCTCGAGAATTTGCTCTTCGAAATCCTGCGGCGCATCGCAGTCATGGGCGTTGCGATAATCATCGCGGAGCGATGTGAAGAATGCGGTGTCATGAAGGCCGACAAATTTGCGCACATAATCTTCCGGCGAATAAAAAAGTCCGAACGCTTCGAGCGCTGTGCGCTCTCCCCTGATCGACAACACTTCTGAATCGACCAGCACGCCGTCGCAATCAAAGATAATGGCGTCAAAAGAAATTCCCGTATGAGGCGTCATGACCGATATTTCATCTTTCCCGTCAGCGCCGCTTGTTTATTGGCAAAACACCGTAAACGCCAATCCTTCCGCGCTCTCATCGCTGCTTTTCCGGAACTCTCCGGACAAAAGGCGCGTTTGCGCTCCATCGCCGGGAGCCACATGGCCGGCGTTGGAACAAAGGAGTACGCCATGCGTAAAAGTTTGATCATCGCAACGGGGATTGGCGCCGCGCTGGCGGTAACCGCGGTTGGCGCCGCTGTGACCGGCGCGTTTGACGAGGAAACCGCTGAAGTCGCCGCGCTTGAAAGCGACAGCGCCGTGACGCCAAGCGAACCCCGCAATTGCCGCAGCTTCGCTGCCGCCGAAACCGGATTCGACCCTGCGACGACGCCGGTTCCTGTGCGCGACGATGCAGGCAACAAACAGGTGCTGAAAGGCACGGCCGTCGGCGCCGCTGTCGGCGCGGTCGCCGGCGAGGTTATCGGCGACAAGGCCGGCTATGGCGCAGCCGCAGGCGCGGCGGCGGGCGCAGCAGGCGGTCAGGCGGTCAAAGCCGACAAACAGCAAAAGGTCGATGAGCGCTATGAGCAAGATTATGCATTCTACCAGCAGCAAAAAGCCGCTTATGACGCGGCGCTTGCCGAGTGCCTCGCCGACTAACCGCGGGCTTTACCGACGACCAGATCGGCCGCGCCTTGTCGCGGCCGGTTTTTCATGGCCGCCTTTCCTGCGTCCCTCGCGTGTGGCCCGTCGCGGCGTCTCGCCTTTAAGGCGCGAGGTTCAACGAAACTTCATGCTCCTTGAGCCGCTTTTCCTTGAAAACAGCCCCTTAAAAGGGGGATAGTCGCGCCAATCACAGCATTTGCGTAAGGGGCGAACTATGCGGTTAGGGATTTTATTGGGCGCGAGCGCAGCGGCGCTGGCCATCAGTGTGGGCGCCGACGCCCGTAAAGGCGGCGATTACCGCGCGGAGCGCCAGCAACCGGCGCAAAACATTGAAAGAGACGTCAAGGCGCAGGTGAAGGCGCGCCTGCGCGACCGGTTGGGGCCGGCGGCGCCCGCTTTCCATCAGGGCCGCGAAGTCAGAAGTTTTGACGGCTCCGGCAACAATCGCGCCGACCCGTCCGCCGGCGCCGCCTTTTCCAAGCTGATCCGGATCATGCCGAACGATTACGCCGACGGCATTTCCGACATGGCGGGCCCGCTGCGCAAAAGCCCCCGGGTGATTTCCAATATCGTCGTCGATCAGGCGGGTCAGTCTTTTCCGAACCCGTTCGGCACCAGCGATTTCATCTGGCAGTGGGGCCAGTTCATCGACCATGATTTCGCACTGGGCGACGGCGTCAAAAGCGATGACCGTTCGCATGATATAGCCGTGCCGCTGGGCGACCCGCATTTCGATCCGTTTTCGCAGGGCGACAAGTGGATCCGTTTTGATCGCGCCATCTTCGATGAAGCAACAGGCACGGATCTTTCCAATCCGCGCGAACATGAAAACGAGATCACGTCGTGGCTCGACGGCTCCATGGTCTATGGCTCAAGCGACGAACGCGCCGCCGGCTTGCGGACCAATGACGGCACGGGCCGCCTCAAGACCAGCGCCGGCGACCTCCTGCCCTACAACACCGAGCTTCTACCCAACGCCAATGAAGGGCCAATTGACCCGGCGGACCTGTTTGTCGCCGGCGATGTGCGCTCGAACGAGCAGATCGGCCTCACCTCCATGCACACGCTCTTTGTGCGCGAGCATAATCGCTGGGCCGATCATATTCGCCGCACGCGCCCGTGGTTTTCAGGGGATGACATTTATCAGGCGGCGCGGCGCATGGTGATCGCGGAAATCCAGATCATCACCTATGACGAATTCCTCCCCGCCCTGATCGGCAAGCGCGCCCTGCCGCGCTATCGCGGCTATACGCCCGGCGATCCGGGCCTGTTCACCGAATTTTCGGGCGCCGCCTGGCGCATGGGGCACACGCTGATCAATCCGCAACTCATGCGCGTTGATCGCCGCGGCGAGGAAATCGCGGCGGGTCACCTGCCCTTGCGCGACGCCTTTTTCAACGCGCCCCTGCTGCTCAAAAAACGCAATGA
The DNA here is from genome assembly GCF_041986965.1 of Hyphococcus sp. GTDB lineage: Bacteria > Pseudomonadota > Alphaproteobacteria > Caulobacterales > Parvularculaceae > Hyphococcus. The sequence goes on from NZ_JBHIXB010000001.1 coordinate 507,280, forward strand.
CATCGACCCGATCCTGCGCGGTCTCGCGTCTCAGGAAAGCCAGACCTATGACAACATGATCGTTGATGATTTGAGAAACTTCCTGTTCGGCCCGCCGGGCGCGGGCGGGTTCGACCTCGCCTCGCTCAACATTCAGCGCGGGCGCGACCGCGGCCTTCCCTGTCTCAACGATGTGCGCAAGGCGCTGGGCCTGAGACCCCATCGGGACTTCAGTGACGTAACATCGGACCCGGCGCTTCAGGAAAAGCTGCGCCTCGCCTTCGGTCATGTTGATGAGATCGATCTGTGGGTCGGCGGCATTTCCGAGGACGCGCTTGCGCGCCAGGGCTCGCAGCTTGGCGAGACCTTCCGCGCCATTGTCATTCTGCAATTCACCGCGTTGCGCGATCATGACCGCTTCTGGTGGGAGCGCGACCTCACCCGCATGGAACAGAACATGGTCAAGAAGACGACGCTGGCGGATGTGATCCTACGGAACACCAGCATCAAGCGCCGCGAGATTCCGAAAAACGTATTTTACGTCGACTAACCTCGACAGAAAATGATCCAATAAAAAAAGGGCCCCGAACGGGGCCCTTTTCTTTTCTCGTGTTGTCAGCGCTTAGCCAGCGAGAGACGCCAACAGCAACAGCGCGACAATATTGGTGATCTTGATCATCGGGTTCACCGCCGGGCCCGCCGTATCCTTATACGGGTCGCCAACGGTATCGCCGGTAACCGCGGCTTTGTGGGCTTCAGAGCCCTTGCCGCCGTGATTGCCGTCTTCGATATATTTCTTGGCGTTGTCCCAAGCGCCGCCGCCGGCCGTCATGGAGATGGCGACGAAGAGGCCCGTGACGATGACGCCGATCAGCATGGCGCCGACAGCCGACAAGGCCGCGACTTTACCGGCCACCGCCAGGACGACGAAATAAACGACGAGCGGCGACAGGATCGGCAGCATGGACGGCACGACCATCTCTTTAATCGCGGCCCCCGTCAGCATGTTCACCGCGCGCGCATAGTCCGGCTTTTCAGTGCCCTGCATGATGCCCGGCTTTTCTTTGAACTGACGGCGCACTTCCTCGACGATGGCGCCGGCCGCACGGCCAACGGCCTGCATGGCGATGCCGCCGAAGAGATAAGGCAAGAGGCCGCCAATCAGAAGGCCCGCAATCACATATGGATTGGACAGTGAGAAGGTCAGCTCCGTCATGCCTTTAAAGTAAGGATGCAGAGTGGAGCCAGGCGCATTGGCGAGCGCGATGAAGTGCTCAATGTCTTTCGTATAGGCCGCAAACAGAACGAGCGCGCCAAGGCCCGCCGAACCGATCGCATAGCCTTTGGTGACGGCTTTGGTCGTGTTGCCAACAGCGTCGAGCGCGTCGGTCGTGTCGCGGACCGAGCCTTCAAGGCCCGACATTTCCGCGATGCCGCCCGCATTGTCCGTAACCGGACCAAATGCGTCGAGCGCGACGATCATGCCGGCGAGCGCAAGCATGGTCGTAACCGCCGTCGCAATGCCGAAAAGACCGGCGAGATTGTAGGCGGTAACGATCGCCACAACGATAACGATGGCGGGCAGCGCCGTCGCTTCCATGGAAACCGCAAGGCCCTGGATGACGTTGGTGCCGTGACCGGACTCCGACGATTTCGCCACCGACTTCACCGGACGATAGGCGGTGCCGGTGTAGTATTCGGTGATCCAGACGATGAGGCCCGTGACGACGAGGCCGAGCACGCCGCACAGGAACAGCGACAGGCCGGTGAACGGCGCGCCTTGTTCCGTCGATGCGATGGTTTCGGAAAAGCCGAACATCTGGAAGGTCACGATGCCGACCGCGATAAGCGAGGTGAGGCCAGTGACGACGAGCCCTTTATAAAGCGCGCCCATGATGTTGGTGGAGCCTTTGCCGAGTTTCACAAAGAACGTGCCGAGAATGGACGTCACGATGCAGACCGCGCCGATAGCGAGCGGGTAGAACATGAAGGTCGAGGCGTTCTCCGTGAACAAAATCGATCCCAGAACCATGGTCGCCGCAACGGTCACCACATAGGTTTCGAAAAGGTCCGCAGCCATGCCGGCGCAGTCGCCCACATTATCGCCGACATTGTCGGCGATTGTGGCCGGGTTGCGCGGATCGTCTTCGGGAATGCCGGCTTCAACCTTGCCGACCATGTCGCCGCCGACATCGGCGCCTTTGGTGAAGATGCCGCCGCCGAGACGCGCGAACACAGAAATCAGCGAAGCGCCGAGCGACAGGGCGATAAGGCCGTTCACCACCGAACGGCTTTCCGGCGCATGACCCATGCCGACAGTGAGGATCGCGTAGTAGGAGACAAGGCCGAGAAGCGCGAGACCGGCGACCAGCATGCCGGTGATGGCGCCCGCGTCAAACGCAACCGAAAGGCCTTTCTGCAGGCTTTCACTTGCGGCCTGCGTCGTACGGACGTTGGCGCGCACCGAGACCAGCATGCCGATGAACCCGGCAGCGCCCGACAGGATCGCGCCGATGGCGAATCCGAAGGCCGGCACGAAGTCGAGTTTGAACGCAAGCAGAAGAACGATGAACACAACCGCGCCGGCGATGGCGATGGTTGTGTATTGTTTGTTGAGATAAGCCTGCGCGCCTTCCTGAATGGCGGCGGCAATTTCTCTCATACGGTCTGTGCCTGTAGGCAGCGACAACACCTTGTTCACGGTGAAGGCGCCGTAGGCGATGGCAAGCAAGCCGGCCCCAATGACCAGCCAAAGCGCTAAGCTCATGTCTTAACCTCTCCTGAAAAAATATTTTTCTTGATTGATGGCCGCCGGCATGGCCGCAGCAACGGGATGCAACTCCCCGCGCGCGCTTCAACCAGCCCCCTGTTGATGTCGGCGCGGAACCTGACAAAGCCCTTGGGCAAAATCAACAAAAAGTTATGAGCGCTGTGCGCAGCGCATCATCCCGCTTCTTCGCAGGGCCGGAAAAAAACTAAAGACATTCCGGCTTTCGCCGGACCGGTCAGAAACCGCCTTACGAGGCGGCCCCGCCGCTGCGCATGGCCCGGCGCGCCTTCGGTTCGGCCTCGGTCAGGTCCTTAACCCAAGGGTACTTCTGGGCCATTTCGTCCGTGTAACCAAGATTGCGGGCCGTGGCGGTGCGCGGCGCATCCGCCGTCTGGTCATAGAAGGTGCCAAAGCGGCGGTCCCAGAAAAACTCGGCGATGCCGTAATTGCCCTTCTCATTGTGGAAATGATGGGCGAGATGGCGGCGCTTCATATCCTTCCAGAATTTCGACTTCGGTTCGAAGGCGAGATGTTCTCCGGCATGGAGAAACTCGGTGTACATGGTCATGATCACGGTCCCGGCGACGGCCGCGCAGGCGCAAGACGGCCCGCCAATGAGCCAGCCCACAGGCCCCGCGACAAAGAAAATCGTCGGCAGGGTCGTATGCAACCCGCCAAAAAGCACCGATAAATCATTGGGATAGAGATGGTGGTCGAAATGGATGCGCTTCCACAAGCCCGCCAGAAAAGGGGTTTTGTACATCCAGCTGCCATGCAGGATGAAGCGGTGGACAAAATACCAGGCGATGGGAAACATCAGCCCGCCAATGACAAAAGACAGTAAAAACAGTGGGATAGACTGAATTGTCGCGATCCCCGCCACCAGCGCCGCGACAACGATGACGGCGTAAACCTGAATCGCCGGATAGGTCACATAGGCCTTCACCAGATCGTCGAAGGTCATCCGGTTGAGGAGATAGTCTTCCTCTTTCCAGGCTTTATAGCCGATAAAAAGGCGCATCGGGCGCTCCTCGCGGGGGTCTATGGGTCAATCCGAGCCGCCGCGGCCTTTGACAGTCGGGGCCGCAGACGGGTCGTTGCAGCGCGAAACTAAGCCCGCCGCCCCAATGGTTCAAGGAGCCAGGGCGCCGCAAAAGGCGCAGCGCGATCAAATATCGCGGCCGGTTTGCAACAAGCTGTAACATCCGGCCGCAAATCTTGAAGCGGCTCAAGCGCAGCGGGACTTGCCCGTTGACCCAAGGCCTTGTATCGGCTCAAGATTACCCGGGCCATATGGGTTAATCCATCGGGTCAGGGCGAGGGGCATACGCCCGTGACGCGCCGCTTGCGGCGCATGCAGGCCGGCTTTCCGTCCGGCGGTGAAAAAGCCGGGATAGCCGGAGAGAGTGCGGGGCGTATCATGACCGTCAGTCAGCAAACGGAGCCTCAGATGGCGTTGCCGGGCCGCAATGCGTCGCTGCCGCTGAAACGCAGCGGCTTTGCGACCGTCTGCGATGCGCTCGACTACGCCGCCCAAGGCGAAACTGGCTACACCTTCTTCAACCTGCGTGGCGACGTGGCTGCGACACTGTCCTATGCGATGACGCGTGAACGCGCGCTCGCGCTTGCAGCGAAACTCGCCGCACGGTTCGAGCGCGGCGACCGCCTCGCCATCATCGCCGAGACAAGCCCGGAATTCATCACAACTTTTTTCGCCTGCCAGTATGCAGGCCTCATCCCGGCGCCGATGCCTATGCCCGTCAATCTCGGCGGCAAGGACGGCTACATCAATCAGATCCGGCAGATGATCACCGGCGCGAAAGCCGCCGCTGCGATCGGGCCGGAAACCCTGCGTGAGTTTCTCGACGAAGCCGCGGGGCTCGCCGGCGGCGCGGCCGTTTACAGTTTCGACGATCTCAACGCGCTCGACGACAAGGGCGTGGAGCCGCAGCGCTTCGGACCGGATGAATATTGCTATATTCAGTACTCGTCAGGTTCGACGAGCGCGCCCAAAGGCGTCATCGGCATGCAGCGTTCGGTCTGCGCCAATCTCAGCGCGATTGCGCGCGACGGCATGGGCCTTAAGCCCGGCGACCGCGCGACAAGCTGGCTGCCACTCTATCACGATATGGGTCTCATCGGTTTTGTGCTGACTCCCATGACCGCGCAGGTGCCGGTTGATTTTCTGGCGACCTCGGACTTCGTGCGCCGTCCGCTTTTGTGGTTGCGCATCATGACGGACCACAAAACGACAATCACCTACAGTCCGTCTTTCGGTTACGACCTCGCGGCGAAACGCTCCGCGCGCGCCGAACCCGGCGCCATCGACCTGTCCGCCATTCGCGTCGCGGGCATTGGCGGCGACATGGTCCGTCCCGAAGCCTTGAACGCCTTCGCGGAAGCCTTCGGTCCTGTGGGTTTCAAGCATAACGCCTTTACGCCGAGCTACGGCATGGCCGAAGCAACCCTCGCTATTTCCTTCCCGCAACTCGGCACGCCGGTAACCGTCGATGAAGTGGACATGCGCCATTATACGCGCTCTGGCGTGGCCCAGCCGGCGTCGGCGCTGACCTCTCCGGAAAACACCCGCGGCTTCGTCCTGTGCGGAAACGCACTGCCCGGTCATGAGATCATCGTGCGCGACGAAAACGGCGAGCCTTGTGATGAGCGCCATGTGGGCCGCATCTTCATCAAGGGGCCGAGCCTGACGCCGGGTTATTTCTCCGACGCCGACGCAACCAACGCCATCTATGACGGCGACTGGCTGGACACTGGCGATATGGGATATTTTCTCAATGGCCAGATTGTCATCACCGGCCGCGCCAAAGACCTCATCATCATCAACGGCCGCAATATCTGGCCGCAGGACATCGAATGGGCGGTTGAAAAAGTTGAAGGCGTGCGCGGCGGCGGCGTCGCCGCCTTTTCCGTCGATGACGGCCGCGGCGAACGCATCGTCGTCGTCGCTGAGCGCCGCGGCATGACCGCCGAAGCGCTTGCCGCGCTCAAGCGTGAAATCGCCAGCGTCGTCCAGAACGCCGTGGGCGCGCCGGCGGAAATCGTACTCGCCCGTCCGCACTCCATGGTCATGACGTCGTCAGGCAAACTTTCGCGAGCGAAAGTGAAACAGAAATATCAAAGCGGCGCCTTTACGGAAGATGCAGGCGAGGACGAAGCGCCGCGCACGCTCGCCGAAGCGCGCGTCTAATTGGTTGGTCGCGTTTTCGACGGAAAACCGGTATCCACTTTTCCTGAAAACGCTCTAGCCGCCGGAAACAGGAATGAAAGCTGCGCTTACAGGCGGCACCGGCTTTGTCGGCGCCGCGCTTATCGAATTGCTATTGGAAAACGGCTGGGATGTCGCCGCGCTGGCGCGCGATCCCGCCCGGCTGGCGCAGGCGGATAAACTGCGCGTCGTCAAAGGGCCGCTTGAAGACGAAACGGCGCTCGCCGCCCTCGCAAAAGACGCCGATGTTTTCTTTCATCTCGCCGGGCTCACCCACGCGCGGGACCGCGCAGACTATGAGCGGGTCAATGTCGCCGGCGCAGCGGCGGCCGCCCGCGCCGCCGAGGCCGCAGGGGCAAAGTTCGTCCACGCCTCCTCCATGTCGGCGCGCCGGCCCGATGTCTCTCCCTATGCGAAGAGCAAGGCAGACAGCGAAAACGCGGTCGCCGAGGCTGGCGGCGACTGGCGCGCCCTGCGCCTGCCGGCGATTTACGGCCCGCGGGACATGGTGACCCTGCCCTTTTTCAAGCTCGTCAAATCAGGCCTCGCCCTCGCCCCCAGAACCGCGCCGGCCGCCCGCGCCTCGATCCTCTATGTAGAGGATGCGGCGGCGGCCCTGCTGGCGGGCGCCGCAGCGGCGCAAGGCGCGGTCTATGAGGTGGGCGATGAACGCCCCGAGGGCTGGGCCTGGAGCGAAATCGGGGCGACCCTGGGGGAAGTCCTCGGCAAGCGCCCGCGCGCCATTGCGGTTCCACGGCCTCTCATCGCGGTCTATCATGGAGCCGTCAGGACGGTGGAGGGCGCTTTGGGGAGCGCGCCCAGCGTCCGGGAAGGCCAGATCAACGAGTTTTTCCACCCCGACTGGGTCGCGCGAGAAAACCTCCTGGGCGCAGCCTGCGATTGGGGACCGAAGACGCCATTGAAAGAAGGATTTGCAAAAACCGCCTGTTGGTATCAAGAACACGGTTTGCTTTAATCGGACGCGGCGCGACAACGTTCGCCGCCGCTAGGGAGATGCGCTCATGTCCGGCATTCAGGAAGACGACGATCTCGTATTCCACAAAATCACCTCGCTCCTCGAGCCCCTTAATGAAAAAGGCGTGAAACTCACCCGCGAGACCGACATCATCGCGGATCTCGAAATCGATTCCGTTTCCCTTCTCGATGTGGTCATGGATATCGAGGACAATTACGACATCTCCATTCCGGTCAACACGATCTCCGAGATCAAGACCATCGGCGAACTTGTGGACGCCATTCACAAGATCAAGAAAGAACAATCCTGACGATGAGCCTGTTTGAAAAATTCGAAGACAAGTCGCGCATGTTGAAAGGGCTGCTTGAAGCCTCACCGCGCGACCCGTTCTCCGTGTCCATGGACAAGATGCTGGGCCCGACCCGCGCCATGGTGAAGGGCAAGGAAATCGTCCTCGCCGGGACGAACAATTATCTCGGCCTCACCTTCGAGGAAGGCGCCGTCGACGCCGCGGTGGACGCGGTGAAATCTTCCGGCACCGGCACCACAGGATCGCGTTTCGCCAATGGCACTTATGCAGGCCATAAACAGCTTGAGGCCGATCTCGCTGAGTTTCTCGGCTACAAATACTGCATCGTTTTCTCGACCGGATACCAAGCCAATCTCGGTGCCATTTCCGCTTTGGCCCAGGCGCCTGATGACGTCATCCTGATCGACGCGGACTGCCACGCCTGCATCTATGACGGTTGTCAGCTTTCCGGCGCGGAGACGATCCGTTTCCGCCATAACGATCCGGAAAGCCTCGACAAGCGCCTGTCGCGCCTGTCGCCGGACGTCAAAGGCAAGCTAGTCTGCCTTGAAGGCATGTATTCCATGTTTGGCGATGTCGCGCCGGTGAAGGAATTCGTTGAGGTCGCGCACAAGCATGGCGCCCATGTCCTGCTCGATGAAGCCCATTCCTTCGGCGTTTTCGGCGACGGCGGTCGCGGCGTCTGCGAGCGCGACGGCGTTCTGCCGGAAGTCGATTTCTACACCGGCACTTTTTCGAAAAGCCTTGCCTCTATCGGCGGCTTCGTCGCCTCTAACCATCCCGAGCTGGAATATCTGCGGTTCTCAAGCCGGCCTTACGTTTTCACCGCCTCGCCCTCGCCAGCGAATGTGGCGGCGGCGGCGGCGGCGCTCAAAAAGATTTCGACCGACAATTCCATGCGCGAGCAGCTGTGGGACAATGCAAACCGCATCCATGCGGCCTTCACCCAGCTCGGCTTTGAGCTCTGCGCCCCGGCGAGCCCGGTGATCGCCGTCAAGCTGAAAAACAAGGAAGAAGCCTTTATGGCATGGAACGTGCTCATGGAAAACGGGGTCTATGTGAACCTCGCCATTCCGCCGGGCACGCCGAACGCAACGTCGATCCTGCGTCTGTCGGTCTCTGCGGCGCATACCAATGAGGATCTCGACGTCGTTGTGGGCGCTTACACAACCCTGTCGCAAATCCTTGCTAATGGGGCTGGCTAACCGGCAAGGGTCACAAATGCGTCAGGCGCCAAACCGCCGCATTTCAGCGCTAGGGTCGGCGTGGAAGGCGACTATATGGCTGGCAGGCTGTAAATGTTTGATGAGGTGGCCAAAGTGAAACGCATCGGGATCATTGTGAGCATCTTGCTGGCGAGCGCCGCCGCGCCCTCTTTCGCCAAAAAAGCGGAACTGAGCGATGCTGATTTCGCCTTTGAGCATGTCAGCTGCACCGGCGCAGAAAACGAAATCCGCGTCATCGTCTCGGGCGTTAAAAAAAGCGTCGGCCTTGTCACCGTCGATCTTTTTCCCAATCGCGAGGAAGGCTTTCTGCGCGGGCGCGGGCGTATCGACCAGGTGAAGTTCGCCGCCAAGGCGCCCTTCACGAAACTTTGTCTTCATGCGCCGGAAAGCGGGCTTTTCGCGCTCTCGGCCTATCACGATGAAAACGCCAATGGCGATTTCGATAAAACCGGGCTTGGCCTTCCCGCAGAGCCATGGGGCATTTCGAACAATCCGAAAGTCCGGTTCGCGCCGCCGCCAGTGGAAAAGGCGCTCTTTAACGTCGCCGCTGAAAACGGCGCCCATGTGAATATTGATCTGAATTAGGCGGCCCGCCCTTACCCCTATGCTGCGCGTTTTAGGCCGGACCACTTCCATCAATGTTCGCAAGGTGCTTGCGACGCTGGCGGAAATCGGCGCTGATTATGAACATGAACCACAATGGGCTGGGCCCGATGCGCCCACATCCTCGCCTGATTTTTTGAGGCTCAATCCCAATGCGCTCATTCCTGTCCTCATCGACGATGACTTTATCATGTGGGAATCGAACGCGATCTGCCGCTATCTCGCACTGAAGCACGAGCGGCGCGATCTCTATCCTGAAAATGAGCGCGAACGCGCCGTCGTCGATATGTGGATGGACTGGCAGGCGACAGAACTCAACAACGCCTGGCGCGACGCCTTTATGGGCTTAGTGCGCAAGCATCCAGACTACGCCAATCCTGATCGTATCGCTAAAAGCGCCGAACGCTGGAACGCGATGATGGGCCTTCTCGATGCGCGCCTCAGCGATACGGGCGGGTTCATCGCCGGGAATGTATTGACGCTCGCCGACATCGTCATCGGCCTGAGCGCCCATCGTTGGCGCTCGACGCCGATCGACAAGGCAGCCTTGCCCGCTGTCGCCGTGTGGCTCGCCAAGCTTGACGGCCGCGCCGCCTTCGCCCGTTTTGCTACGCCTGACTATCCTTAAGTCCGCCTTTTGCTTATCCTTGAAAAAGCTCAGAAAGTCTCGCCACAGGACCGCCAATGCTCGACAAGACCGCCGCGCTGGAGATTCGCGCCGTTGAAACGCCGGACGATCTCAAAACTTTCATCCGCATGGCGAACGACATCTATGCGGACGATCCGAATTATGTGGCGCCGCTGGAATATGAGCTCTTGGCGCGGCTCGACGCCGAAAAAAATCCGTCCCTCAAGGGCCGCCCGCTGAAGCGCTGGATCGCTTACAAAAACGGCGCGCCCGCGGGGCGCATTCAGGCGCTGGTCAACAAGGCGCATCTTGACCGCCATAATGACGGCACCGGCCATTTCGGTTTTTTTGAATCCATCGATGACCAGGCCGTCGCCCATGAACTCTTCACGACGGCAAGCGGGTGGCTGAAAAGTCAGGGGATGGCGAAAATCCTCGGCCCCTTCAACAATTGCATCAACGAAGAAACAGGTCTCCTCGTCTCGGGGTTCGACACGCCGCCCTATGTGATGATGCCCCATGGACGGCCATATTATACGCGGCTTCTGGAGACTGAAGGCTTTCACAAGGCGGTGGACATGCACGCCCTGCAATATGTGCCGCGCCCGCAATTGATGCCCGAAAAACGCCAGCGCTTCATCGACAAGGCGTTGTCGAACCCCAAAGTCTCCTTCCGCACGATCAACATGTCGGACTTCAACGCCGACATTCATCGGGTTATCCGGATTTTCAACGACGCCTGGAGCGACAATTGGGGATTTATTCCGTTTACGGAAGAACAAATCGAGCACATGGCGAAAGAGCTGCGTCCGATCATTTCACCTCACAATGTCGTCTTTTGCGACTATGACGGCGAACCGGCGGCTTTTGCGCTGGTGCTGCCGGACGTCAACAACATCACCCGCGATTTCGGCGGCAAACTCCTGCCCTTCAACTGGGCGAAACTGATCTGGCGGCTGAAACTGCAACCGGTGCCGCGCGCCCGCATGCCGCTCATGGGCGTCGTTCGCAAGCTGCAAAGAAAGCCGGTCGGAACGGCCATCGCCTATAAGATGATCACCATGGCGCAGGAAGCGAATGTTTCGCGCGGCGTCCTTCATTCCGAGCTGTCCTGGATACTTGAAAGCAATGAATCCATGCTCTCGATGCTCCTCGATATGGGCGCGGAGATCTACAAAACCTATCGCATGTATGAGAAGCCCCTGTGAGACTGGTCGCGTTTTTAAGTTTATGTTTGTTGATGGCGGGCCCTGCGTCAGCGCAGCCTGCTGAGCCTGTCCTTTACGGCTATCGCATTCTTGAAACCTATCCCCATTCCCGCGACGCCTTCACGCAAGGGCTCTTCTTCGACAATGGCGCGCTCTACGAATCCACCGGCCAATATGGCCAGTCCTCCTTGCGGCTGGTCGATCTTGAGAGCGGCGACGTCGTTCGCAGGACTGCGTTGCCGCAGTCTTTTTTCGGAGAAGGATCAACCATCGTCGACGGCGATATCTTTATGCTGAGCTGGCGCGCGGGATCCGCGTTGCGTTTCGGCGCGGAGGATTTCACGCTGAAAAACAGCTATTCCTATAAGGGCGAAGGCTGGGGCCTGACCTATGACGGCGAAAGCCTGATCATGAGCGACGGCACGCCGCAATTGCGTTTCATCGACCCCGAAAACTTCGGCGAAAAGCGCCGTATCGAGGTGACGCTTCGCGGCAAGCCCTTAAAACAGCTCAACGAACTCGAATGGATCGACGGCGCCGTCTACGCCAATGTCTGGAAGACCAATGCGCTGGTCAGAATCGACCCTGAGACCGGCGTTGTCACGGGCATTGTCGATCTGCGCGGGCTTTTGGAAGCTGAAGACATCGTTCCCGGCGAAACGGACGTCCTCAACGGTATCGCTTACGCCGATGAAGAGGGCGTCCTTTACGTCACCGGCAAATACTGGCCGAAGCTCTTCAAGATCGAACTCGTCGAGCTGACGAATTAACCCGCAAAACTAGCGGAAAAACGGCTCGTCAAAGCTTCTGAGTTTGCGCGAATGAAGCGTGCCGGCGCGCGCCTCCTCCCGCAACAGGTCAATGGCGCGAATGCCGATATCGAGATGCTGGCTGATGCGCTCCTGATAAAAGGCGTCCGCCATGCCGGGCAGCTTCACTTCGCCATGGAGCGGCCGGTCGGAAACGCACAGGAGCGTTCCGTAAGGCACGCGGTAGCGATAGCCATTTGCGGCGATGGTCGCCGATTCCATATCGATGGCGATGGCCCGCGCCTGATTGAGCCTGACGGCGTTGCGCTCAAAACGAAGCTCCCAGTTGCGATCGCTGGTGGTGACGACCGTGCCGGTGCGCAAATGCTCCTTCAGCTCTTTCTTTTCAATATTCGACACTTCCTGCACGGCCTGCGTCATTGCAAGCTGCACTTCAGCGAGCGTCGGCAGCGGCACCGATGGCGGCAACACGTCATCGAGCACATTGTCCTCGCGCAGATAGGCGTGAGCGAGGACATAATCGCCGAGCCGCTGCGAGCGCCGCAAACCGCCACAATGGCCAATCATCAGCCAGACATGGGGCCTGAGCACCGCAAGGTGATCGGTGATCGTTTTCGCGTTTGAGGGGCCGACGCCGATATTAACCAGCGTCACCCCGTCATGGCCCTTCTGGACAAGATGATAGGCCGGCATTTGCGGCAGCCGCGCCGCTGGCGGCGCGCTCGGCTTTTTGTCTTTTGTAGTGATGCGGTCGCCAGGCTCGATCAGCGCTTCGGCGCGGCCCGCCTCTATCTCCGCTTTGGCGTATTCAACGAACTCATCCACATAACGCTGATAGTTCGTGAACAGAATATAGTTCTGAAAATGCTCCGGCTTTGTCGCCGTATAATGCTGAATCCGGTGCAGCGAATAGTCGACGCGCTCGGCGGTGAACAGCGACAGGGGCATCGCGCCGTGCCGTTTCAGAATGAAGTGACCATCGACAATGTCGTCATTGGTGGAGACGAGATTGGGCGTATGGAAGTGATACTGAAGATGATTGCGTTTTTCCGCCGTCAGGCTCGCCGTCGCCTTTTCCAGCGCAAAGGTGAGCGGGATCGGCGTGAAGGACCGGCCCACATAAACCTTGGCCGAGAACCGGTCCATGATCCGCGCGAGCTGTTCCTGGAAATAATTGGCGAAGAGCGCCGGCTGGGTCACGGCCGCGCCGTGAACGCTGACTGATGCGATCTGGCCGAGAGCGAGCTTCGAGGTCTGGGGCGCAGATTCCGCCGGGACCACCGCACAAAGATAGGGATAGACGGCCCCGCCCTCGCCGGCGGCATTATCATCCATCGCCTCGCCGGCGAGGTAACGGTCAAACCGCGCGCGCGTCAGTGCATGCGCCTCGTCATACAGCGTCTCGAGCCGCGCCGTCGCCTCTTCCGGGCTGGCGCAGGCGACGAGGTCGCTGGCGGGAACGTCAAAATCCAGCAATTCCGCCATGCTTGCCTCCAAAAATCAAAAAAGTCCCGCTCTTTACACCGCTGCGCCGCCAGACGCCAGCGCGCGAGCCTTCAAGCTTTCAGGAGCGATGGAAGCGTTCCGCAATCCGGGACGCCAGCACGGCCGCGCGGTCGCGCAAGGGGTGCGCACCCGGATGCGGCGGGGCGGCTCCCCTGCCGCGAAGCCAGCCATTCGCCCGGCGCAAATGCGCTTCGGCGTCTGACGCCTCGGACCGCCAGGTGACGGAAAGGGAAACGGAAACCTCGGGACCGACTTTCACCCAATGGGGGGCTTTGACCGGCGCATAAAGCGCATCGCCGGGAGAGAGCTCGGTCTTTTCGCCTTTGCCTTCATATTCCTCCCGATATGGAAGGTTGCGGTGCCCGCCGGGCTTGTGGAACGCTTCATGCGCTTCAGCGTCGAGAAAGCTTTCAGCGCCGCTGGGAAAAATCGTCAAGACCTTTGTTCCGCGCACTTGCATAAGAATATTATGCTCAGGGTCCATATGAAACGGCGTCACAGAGCCGGGCGACGAAACGAAGATAAACCCTTCGCGCATGTGCATTTCGCCAGTCGCCGCATGCGCGATATCCGCCACATCGCCAAGGCAGCTTTCAAGAAGCGCTGCATAATCTGCGTTCTGTTCGATATTTTTAAGAACGATCCAGGACTTGTTGTCGGCGATACGGCGCACGGTTTCTTCCGCCGAAAGGCCGTTCATCGGCGTTTTGTCCGGGTCCTGACCGATCAGCAGATCTCCGGAATTATATTCAACCGATTTTTCCGGCAGGGCGCGGGCGAGCGCGATCAGCCGGTCCATAGCGAAGAGGGGATGGTCCGTCAGATGATGGCGCAGCCGCACCGGCGACGCCGGATAACGGGCCGAAAAGGCGGAAAGACTGGCCGGATCGAACGCCATCGCTTTACTCCTTCGGGAACCGGTCGCGCGCGCCTTCAAGCGCTTTCGCCAGCGCCAGCCCGCCTTTTGACCCCAATCCGCAACCGCTGACATTCAGCCCCGTGATCACGCGGCGCGCGCGCCACAGCCCGTTGATCATGGAGTGATCGGGTGCGGCGCAGCTGTCGGCGAAGCGAAAGTCTTCGCGCGCCAACAGGGACCGCATGGCCTCGATTTCAATCATGACGCCGGGCGAGAACCGATCAAAATCCGGGTCGTGACAAATCTTCAGGGAATAGCCGGTCCCGTTGGTCAAAAGCGTCGCGAGCATGGCGATCGGCCGCCAGCCAAGATCGATGCGCATGAAATGAAGTTCGCCCGCGCTGTGGGCGCGCTGCAATGTCTGCCGGAACCACTCGGCGTCACGGTCGCTCGACTTGAGCGATGTGCCTTTTTTTCCTTTCCAGCCTTTATCTTCAAGGAGAAGAAACTCCTCCGCCCAGGCTGCAATATCATCCGTAGGCGTCGCTTCCCGTACGGCGACCTCGCCCATTTCGTTAAGCCGGTTGCGCAGACGCTGAATCTCTTTGCGCTTCTTTTTCCGCACATGAACGGCGATGGTCGCTTCGGCGCTCGCCCCGCCCTGCAAGACCGCGCGCGCTATGGCGCCGGCCTCATAAGCCATCCGTTTATTCGCCTTTACCGCCGCCTTCGCCGCGGCATAAACCGGCCCGTCCCGTTCAATGCGGCCGAGCCGCGCGAAACTGCGCGCGTCCTCACCTTCGCATAGCAACGCGAACAATTCCCTGAACGCCGGCTCTTCAAAACCGCGCGCGATCAAGGGGGCGCCGTAATAACAATGCGGATGGGTCCACGTCGCCCAGTAGCGATAGGGAAGCTTCGCATAAAAAAGGCGCTGCTCAACCGGCCAGAGACCGATCAACCGGTCGCCGCCCCAGACGCAGGCGACCCGCGTTTTCTCGTCGCCATAGGCGTCAAGCGCCGGCAGAAGCGCCGCCGGCGCAAAAAACGGATTATCTTCAATAAGGTCTTTGCAAAGCGCCGCCATAGCGCTCTCCAGGCCCGCCGCCTCGGCGCAAGGGATCAGCGCCGCGCGGAACGCCGGCTCAAGGTCAGCGCCGATCTGGCTTTCAACGATGTCCCCCTGCGCTGTCACGGGCGCTTGTCTCCGAACCTGTTTCCCTGCGGCACATCAAGGCGCGGTTATACATGCGCCTGTCCCGATATCTTGCACAGTCCGGGCCGGTTCGTCTCTCCGCCGCCTGCGGCCTTAAAGCGCGCGCAGCTCCTCATCGGAGAGGCTGCGGGCCTCATCAGGGAGCATGATCGGCACGCCGTCGCGCACCGGATAGGCCAGCCGCGCTTTCTTGCTCAAAAGCTCATTATGGGCGCGGTCATAAACCAGAGGCCCCCGGGTCTGGGGGCAGACAAGAATCTCCAATAGCCGCTTGTCGATTTCCGGCGCCGCTGTTTCCGTCATGATCCAGTTTCTCCACTATCCACAAGGAGGCTATTGCAAGGGGGCGTCGTCATCATCTGCGCCGCCCGCCAGCGCCATCAGAGCGGCGAGGCATTCAGCCTGCTCCGCAAGCGTTTTGGATTCCAGCAACGCCTGTTTCTCGTTCGGCTGGAACGGGCACCCCATGGCGAGCGAGACCACCAGCGCCTCGATCGGGGCGGCGGCGGCTTTCTCCCACTCAATTTCTAATTGCTCCGTATCAAGATAATCCTGCAGCGCCTCGAGAAGCGCCTCCCGGTCCACTGTGTCGGCGCTCACATCGGTTTCGTCGTCGGCACCAAACGCCGACCAGTCGGGCCGCGCGAGACGGAAAGGCGCATCGCCGGCGATCTCTTCCGCCAGGCGAAAACGGTGCGTGCCGGTCAGGTTGATGAGATAGCGGCCGTCGCCGGTTTCCGCGAAGGACGTAATGCGGCCCGCGCAACCGGCGGCGTAAAGCGCCGGTTTTTCAGCGTTGATCTCGTCGCGCGGCTGGATCATGCCGATCAGGCGGTCGCCCGCCAGCGCCGCATCCACCATGGCGAGATAACGCGGTTCGAAAATATTAAGCGGCAACTGTCCGCCCGGGAGCAAGAGGGCCCCCTCCAGCGGAAACAATGGCAATGTTTCCGGCTTTGCTTTCAGTCTTGCGGGACTTTTCGCCCCCTTCATGCGGTCCTGCTCCCGGTTTAGGAAAAGAGAACTGACGACAGCCGCCGGCGGCCGCGCACCGTCGCGGGATGGGTGTGGCCCAGCGCCTCAAAAACCGTCAGGAGTTTTTCGCGCGCGGCGCCTTCATTCCAGTCCCGGTCCCGTTCGATAATGGCGAGAAGCGCATCAATCGCCGATTCCATGGCGCCGGAACCGAGCAGCCCATTGGCGAGCGCGAAACGTTTGTCGAGATCTTCCGGCGCCTGCGCGACGGCTTCTTCAAGCGCCGCGAGATCGCCTGCCTCGCCGCCGCTCTCGGCAAGCGCAAGGGCGGCTTTCACGCTCGCGACCGCCGGATCGTTTTGCTTGGCTTCCGGGATCATCGCGAGGGTGTCGCGCGCCTGATCCTTATCGCCAAGCGCAAGGTGACAGCGCGCAAGCCCGGCCAGCCCTGCGATGTTTTCCGGATCGGACTGCGCGGCCTGCGCGTAAAACTGCGCCGCCGTCGCCACGTCGCCCGCTTCAAAAGCCGCATCGCCCATGGCCAGGGAATCCTCGCCGCCGCCCATGGCGCCTGCGGCGCCATCCATTTGCGGCAGGCGGTCGATGAAGGCCTTGATCTCGCTTTCCGGCAAGGCGCCCTGAAAGCCGTCCACAGGCCGCCCCTGGAAAAACGCATACACCGTCGGGATCGACTGGATGCGCATTTGCGACGCCAGCATCTGGTTCTTGTCGATGTCGATCTTGACGAGTTTGACCTTGCCGCCGGCGGCGCGCACAGCGCGCTCAATCAGGGGGCCAAGCTGTTTGCAGGGCCCGCACCAGTCGGCCCAGAAATCGACGATAACCGGCTGCGTCATGGACGCGGCCAAGACATCCGCCTCGAAAGTCTCAATCGTGGCGTCCTTGATCAGATCCGCATCCGCCTGCCCGCTTCCGCCGGGCGCGCCGCCGCCGATGATCTCACTCATGCCTAATCTCCATGTCTTCCCTCATTAAATGAGGGCGCGCGCCGCGAAACGCAACCGGCAGGAAGGACCGTTTCAGCCCTCAAACGGGGCTGCGAGGTCGAGAATTTGCGGCGTGAAGCCGCAGGCCTCCACAAAACGCACAAGATCGGCCGGACAAACCGCTGTTGAGGCGGTGTTTTCCAGGGGATGGAACCAGACCGGGTCATGGTCGAGCAGCGCCTTGTCGAGAATGACCGTCGAGAGCGCCCGGGAGCTCTCATTGATGAGGGCGAAGGGGGTGACGGCCCCCGGAATCACGCCCATGGTCGCTGTCATGAGCGCCGGCTTGCCGAAGGAAAGCCGGCCCTTGGCCCCGAGCCGCTTGCCGAGCCCCACAAGATCGACCCGGGTCTCGGCGAGGGCGGTCGCAAGATAAAGAACGCCCTTTTTGTCCTTGAGGAAGAGATTTTTCGAATGCCCGCCCGGCATGTCCTTCTTGAAATCCCGGCCCTCCTCAACGGTGAAGATCGCAGGATGCTCAACGGTTTTATGGGCGATCCCGGCCTTGTCGAAAAAGGTGAAAAGGTCCTCACGCGTTTTCGCATCCGGCGCAGGCTGGGGGTCCGCCGCCGGGGCGGCGTCTGCGCTATTGGTCTTCTCCTCAAGGCTCATTGCAACACTCCCACCGGTCCTTTTACAGCCTGTTTCCCCCCGCAGATTCAGGCTTGCAATGCGTCTGGCCCTCGTGCATATAGCGGCCCCGATCAGCCATCAAGACGGCTGAATACGTCAGTG
Source organism: Hyphococcus sp. (assembly GCF_041986965.1). Classification (GTDB taxonomy): domain Bacteria; phylum Pseudomonadota; class Alphaproteobacteria; order Caulobacterales; family Parvularculaceae; genus Hyphococcus. The sequence goes on from NZ_JBHIXB010000001.1 coordinate 525,274, forward strand.
AGCGGGCGTAGCTCAGGGGTAGAGCGAAACCTTGCCAAGGTTTAGGTCGTGAGTTCGAATCTCATCGCCCGCTCCAGTTTTCCTTTATATCCGCGAAAAATCGCCGGCAGGCGGTTAATAGCGCCGTCTTGAGGCGCGCTATCCTGTTGGTTCGCCGATGGCGCCGACATCGAGCACCGGCGCAGCATCCAGTTCTTCGGCGTCAAGAAGCGCCACGGTGCGCTCCAGCGCGGCGATAACGAAAGACTGCTCCCAGTCTTCGAGCTTTTCAAATCCGCGCTCAAAGCGCTGCTGCAAAATGCTCGGCGCATTTTCGAGAATGCCCGCGCCCTCCTCCGTCAACAAAACAGTGACGCGCCGTTTATCCGTTGCGTCTGGCGTGCGCTTTAGAAGGCTCCGCTTTTCCAGCTTGTCGATCAGCGCCGTCACGGTGGCGTGGCTGAGCGAAATTTCTTTCGCCAGCGCGCTCGGCGCGGCGCCGCCCGATTTGGCGATCAACTCCATCAGGATGAGCTGCGACGGCGTCAGACCGCACTGTTTCGCCAGCGCGCGGGAGCTGATCTCGGTGGCGCGCAAGATCTGGCGCAGGGCGATGAGGGCGTGATCAAGCCGGCTGGTCATCGGTCAAGTCGTTCTCAAGAACCGGTCCCTGCCGGCAATTCTTCCTTTAAGCCCCGCAAAAGACTGACGCAACACGCCAGCAGAACGAGCGTAAAGGGAAGGCCCGCTGTGATCGCCCCGGCCTGTAATGAGGACAGCGCCGCCGAGCCGCCGCCCACAAGGAGAACGATGGCGATAAGCCCTTCCATGGTCGCCCAGAAGATCCTCTGCGGCGTCGGGGCATGAAGCTTTCCGCCCGCCGTAATGCTGTCGATAACAAGTGAGCCTGAATCCGAAGAGGTCACGAAAAAAACGATAAGAAGAACGATGGCGACAAAGGAGGAAAGCTCGGCCAGCGGCATATTCTCCAGCATCTGGAAAAGAACGAGCGACACGTCGGAAACCCCCGCAGGCAAGGTCCCGACGCCATCCTTCACCTGCTCAATCGCTGTTATCCCAAAAGACGAAAACCAGATGACGGCGACGATCACCGGGACAACCATGACAGCGAGCAGGAATTCGCGAATGGTGCGCCCGCGCGACACGCGCGCGATAAACATGCCCACAAAAGGCGACCAGGAAATCCACCACGCCCAGTAAAAGATCGTCCAGCCGTGAAACCATTCCGTGTCTTCGCGGCCGATCCAGTTCGAAAGACGCAAACTGTCCGTGACATAGGAAAGCGTGTTGAGGCCGTAGCCTTTCAAAATGGCGACGGTCGGCCCCGCGATGACCACGAATAGGAGCAAGGCGATCGCGACCATCACATTGATGTTGCTTAAAATACGGACGCCCTGATCGAGACCGCGCACCACCGAAAAAATCGCCATGGAGGTGATCCCCATGATCAGGATGACTTGCGTCCCCAGCCCGTTATCGACTCCGAAAAGAAAGTTCAGACCGCTCGCCGCCTGTTTCGCGCCGAGCCCCAGCGATGTCGCCAATCCGAAAATCGTGGCGACAACCGCAAGCAGGTCGATGACATGGCCCGGCCAGCCCCAGACCCGTTCGCCGAAAAGCGGATAGAAAGCGGACCGTATGGTCAACGGCAGGCCTTTATTGAAGGTGAAAAAGGCCAGCGACAGCCCCATCACCGCATAAACGGCCCAGGGCGTGACGCCCCAGTGGAAAATCGTGGCGCTGAAGGCCAGCCGCTCCGCCTCCGGCGTGCGCGCCGCCACATCGAGCGGCGTGCCGAACCAGTCCGTGTAATAAGCCGTCGGCTCTGCAGCGCCATAAAACACCATGCCGATGCCGACGCCGGCGGAAAACAGCATGGAAAGCCAGGACAGCGTGCCGAAATCGGGCCGCGCATCGGGGCCGCCCAGTCTGATTTTGCCGAATGGCGAAAGCGCGAGAAAAACGCAAAACACAAAGACAATGTTCGTCGCGACGACAAAGAACCAGTCGAAATGCTGCAGCGTCCAGTCGCGTGCATGGGTTAAAACCTCGCCGGCGCTATCGGGAAAGAGCAGCACCGAGCCTGCAAAACTCAAAATGAGGGCGGCGCTGGCGAAAAAGACCGGGTTATGAATATCGAGCCCTAAAACTTCGATATTATCCTGGCCTGTCGTGTAGTCCGTTTCATAAACGGATTCTTCCGGCGCCAGTTCTTCGGGCAGCAGCTCTTCATTTTCATTTGTCACGCGCGATACTCCGTCAGCGCCGGTCCGAGCGCTTCTTTCAGGGGATCAAGGAAAGGTTCAAAACGGCGCCATTGATCGACGCCGGTCTTGTTGATGGGCTGGCGCACCTGTTCGGAACTTGCCGTGCGCACCGATCGTTCGGTTTTGTAAAAATCGAGACAGGCTTGCTCGAAAGGCAGGCCGCAGAAATCGAGCATTCTGCGAAGCTGGCCTTCAAGATCATCAAGAACGTCTTCATGCTGCACCCGCAGCACTTTGCCGGGCAACGCCGCATCCCAATGATGCATCAGCTCGACATAATCGCGATAATAACGCCCGATGTCTTCAAGCCCGTAAGTAAACTCCTGCCCTTCCGCGAAAAGCTGTTTAAATCCGCTGAAACAACAGGCCATAGGCTCACGCCGGGCGTCGATGATTTTCGCGTTGGGCAGGATGAGGTGGATGAGCCCGATATGCCGGAAATTGTTCGGCATCTTGTCGATGAAGAAAGGCGCGCCCGCGCGATGAATGCGGGTGTCCTCGATATACGCCTCGCCCATTTCCGCAAATTTTTCCGCCGGCAGCGTTTGCAGAATTTTCGGGTAATCGGATTCATTTCCGGCGCGCCGGCGCCCCCTCAGACTTTGCGCCAGCGATAAAATATTTGGCAACTCCAGCGTGCCGTCGACCTGGCTGTGCGAGGCCAGGATCTGTTCAAGCAGGGTCGAGCCCGCCCGCGGCAAACCAACAATGAATATCGGATCGGGCGCGGCGCAACCGACGCCGGCGCGCGCCTTGAAAAGGTCGCTTGTGCAGATTTCCATCTGCGCATGAAACTCTTTTTGCATATCTTCGGCGCGATAGGCGCTTTTCAGGCGCTTTAAGTCGTTGCCGCGCGCATAATAGGAAAATGCTTTTTCAAAATCGCCGCGATCTTCAAACGCCTTGCCGAGTGCAAAACAAAGATGGAAACGATCCTGATAGGCGGCGTCGACGCGCGCTTCCTGAACGCGCATCGCTTCAACTTCATCGTCACTGAACTTGTAGGTTTTGAGATTGGCGAGCGCGTAATAGGCGTCGCCCAGATCGGGCTTTGCTGTCAGGGCCATGCGATAGGACTGGATCGCCTCTTCCTGACGCCCCCAGGTTTTCAGCGCATGTCCGCGCGAGGTCAATGTCGCCGGATCGTTTGGAACCGTCTCCAGCACATTGTCAAAGAGAGTGAGCGCCTTTTCGAAATCGCCCGTTTGCAGGCTTTCAATGGCGTAGTGCGACTGGAACAGCGGGTTTTCCGGCTCACGATCATATAACGCTTTCGCCTGATCCAGCGCCGCCTGAAATTTTTGCCGCTTGCGCAAAAGCTGGATGTAATCGAGGCGCAACTGGATGTTGTCCGGCTCGAACTCAATAGCGCTTTCAAGAAGAAAATCTGCGTCATCCAGGACGCCAAGCCGCGCCCCGACATCCGCCAGCAGGCGCATACCCTCGACATGGCGCGGGTGTTGCTGAAGAAAACGGCGGCAGAGATGTTCCGCCTTCAGATATTTTCCTTCATGAATGAAATTCGTGACGGCGAGAAGCTCCCGCGGCAACGCCGCCAACCGGTCGGCTTGGCGCTTCGCTTGCGCGGCTTCTGCACTTCGGCCAGCTTCGCGCAAGAGGTCTTCCTGCGCGCGCCAGCTTGCTTCAAGTCCAGGATTGGACCGCACCGCACGTTCATAAGCGCTGAGCGCTGTTTTCGTATCTCCCAATGAACGTGCGAGGTGGCCTTCTTCCTGAAACGCGCGGCCGAAATCCGGCGAAACGGTTTTCAGCTTTTGCAAATGCGCGGCTGCTTTTTCGGGATGTTTCAAATAGCGTTCACAGACTGCGCTCATATAAAGCGCGTCAACGGCGTCCGCCGTTCCGTCAAGCAACGGCGCCAGCAGCGCGCAGGCGTCGTCAAACCGGCCGGCGGTCATCAGCCGTTGCGCTTCCCGAAGAGTGGCCTCAGTTTTTTCTTCCGTTGCCGACAAAACCGCCGCCTTTTGACGAAAAAGCGCCCCTGATAAAGGGGCGCTTTTATGGGGTGGGTTACATACCGATTTCCACCGGCGTCGCCCTAATAGGTGTAACCGAACCGCACACCGACGGTCCGCGGCCGCAAGATCGTCGTCCGGTTACGGTCATAGACGAAATTGTTGGCGAGCTCGCCATAAGTGTTGCCGAGATTTTCACCGAAAATTTCCATCGACCAATTTTCACCGGAGACGCCAAAGGAAGCGCTCACCGTCGTCCAGGCGTTCACTTTCGCCCTGTTGATTTCGATGATGTCGCTGAAGGACGATCCGGAATAGACGAGCTGCGATTGCAGATGCGCGCTGAGATCGGTTGAAAGATTCCACTCATACCGGGCGCGAATATTGCCCTGGAATTTCGGCGCATAGGCAAGGTCCCTGCCGACGATCACGTCGTTTGTCGGGATCAGCACTTCCTTGATTTCCGTATCGAGAACGGAGAAGGCGCCGGTGAGCGTCAACCCTTCAATTGCGGCCGGCGCGAAAATCACGTCGCCTTCGACACCGAGAATTTCAGCGTTCGCCGCGTTATCGGAGAAGAAGAGGTTAACGATGCTCGGATCGAAGATCGTTGTTTGCAGGCGCTCGATTTCCACGAAGAACGCGTTGCCGTTGAGCTGAAGCTGGTTTTCAAACAGCTGCATCTTCCAGCCAAGCTCATAATTGGTCACTTCGTCCGTATCGATGGCGAAGGGCACGGTATAACCGCTCCCGTTCGTGGCGCCGCCGGGACGGTTGAGAAGACCCGGACGGAAACCTTCGGAATAGGTGGCGTAGAACAACAGATCATCGGTCGGCGTCCAGCTGACATTGCCCTTGAAGATAAAGCCGTCTGTCGACGCTTTGTCCGGCGCACTCAAGGCGTTGAAGATCTGCGTCGCCTGCGCCATCGACAGCATCGGATCCGTCGCCATGATGTCGGCGACAGACTGGCCTTGGGTATAAGTGATGTGACGGCCGGTGTCGCAGGAACCGCGGAAGGTCACCTGGCCGTCGCCATTATAGATGTCGCTGATATCCGTACCGAATGCGTCCGCATCCGCCTGGAAAGAGTTACAGAAGGACGAGTTGGCGCTGCCTTCGAAGTCAACTTCGATATCGTAATACCGCGTGCCGAAGGTGAGCGTCAGCGTATCCGGCACAAGCTCGAAGCTGGCTTCGCCAAAAAAGCCGAGCTGCTTGTCGGTGCGGCGAATGTCGTTTCTGAAGATCACGTCGGCCGGGAACGGGCCCGGATCTGAGATGAAGCCCGTCATGAACGGGAAGTTCGGGGCAAAGCCGTTATTCGGATGCCCCGGCACCGGCTGACCGAACACGTCTGCAAGCGTGGAGCCCGGATAGGTGAAGTCGTTGCGCTCTTCCAGCGTCAGATCGCTGTAAAAGCCGCCGACCGTCGCGCGAAGGCGTTTTTCCGCCGGCGTGTTGAAGCGCAGCTCGTGGGTGAAGACTTGTGTTTCCGTGATGGAATCAACGAACAGGTTCGGCGCCTGACAGGTCCCTGACGGGGCCGCCATACCGGGATAGCTCACCGAGCCGTCGCAAATGTAATAAGGAAGGTACTGACCGGCGAAGAGATAGTCGGAATAGTCAACGCGCTGATTGGTGTCGCGGTCGGTGAAGGCGCCGGTGTAGAGCGCTTCGAGTGCGCCGAGACGGCCCTCAATAGTCCAGCTTGTGTTGTGGAAGTCATCATCCAGACGATCGTCTTCGAAGCGCTGGATTTCATATTCATTGAGATCAGGGTCGGTGAAGAAAACCCCGTCGGAATCGAGCTTTTGACGTGCATGAGCGACGGTGATGCGCCAGTCATCATTGACCTCATAGAGCGCAGAAGCGCGGAAGCCGGTGTATTTCGTGTCGTTGAAATCGTCTTCGACAAGATTGGCGTTGTCCGCATCGAGGAAGGTCACGCCCGAAAGATCGGAAGTGGACTGGAAGCCCGCCCGTTGCGCGGAGACCGGAACGCCGTTGGCGCGAACTGTTCCTTCTGGGCGAAAGCGCGCCGATTCCGACGCGTTGCGCGTGCCCGGCACATTGTCGATATACCCGCCGCGATCATCGATATAGCCGACGACGCGCACAGCGAAATTATCCGCCACCGGAATATTCAGCATGCCTTCGAATTTCGAGCTCATCTCGCCGCCATCAGTGGTCGAGAGCCCGGCGGAGGCCGACGCCTGCAACTCGCCAAGTCGCGGCTTGTTGGTGATCAGGCGGATCGTGCCGGCTTGCGAGCTGGCGCCGAAGAGCGTGCCTTGCGGCCCGGGCAGAACTTCAACGCGCTCAAGATCAATCGCGTAGACGTCGAGGTTGCGGCCCGGCTGCGCCAGCGGTTGTTCGTCAAGATAAAGCGCGACGTTCGGCGCAAGGCCCGCAACACCGGCTGTCGTCAGATTCGGCGTCGTCGAGGCGAGGCCGCGAATGTAAATCGTGTTCTGGCCAGGGCCGCTGCCGCCGGCGGTGACGCCCGGAAGCTGCACCAGATAGTCGGAGAAATTATCGACGCGCAGCTCGTCCAGGCTGTCGGAGCCCAGCGCCTGAACAGCGACCGGAATGTCCTGCGCATTTTCAGCCCGCTTGGTGGCGGTGACGACAATCTGGTCCACCTGCGCATGAGCGACGGTTGATAAGACGGCGGAAACGGCGATCACAGATGCGCCGGTCAGGTACTGTTTCACTTGTTAAACCCCTCGGATTGATTGCCCGCCTTTTCGGCAGGTTTTTGAACGCCGGGACGCGAAGACGCTCCGAAGGCGCCTCAACGCAGCTCACACCGGCAAATTGATGGTGACGGGGCTTTATAGATGGTATTTCGAAAAACGAAACATATTGGCTGCCAAATTCCCTAAATTTGGCTTAGTGCCCTGATTTAACTTGAAAAATTAGTCAAAGTGGTGGGGTTTTATTTTGAAATCCGACAAGTCTCTAGGTGCCGCTTACGACCCCTAACCACTGGAAACCCGCCCAACCGCCAGGGCTGAGCGTCATCCATGTGATCACAGCTTATTGTCGGATGGCCGCCCGAGAGGTCAGAGCGTTGTAATCGATGCGCCCTTGGCTTCGAGTTCTGCGCGCCGGGCGCGGAAATGCTCGCCGTAACCGTAAAACGGAATGCGCGGATTCAAGTGATGAATGAGGTGATAATTCTGGAAGACGAACACCGCCGTCACCAGCGGCTGAAGGGCGCCGCGCGCAAGAATGACATTGCTTGACCGGTAAGGATCGGTCTCATCATGGGGGCGATGAACGATAAAGGCGAAAAACATCGCCAGCACCGGCATAACGATAAGCGCCGGCAAGACCCAGAGGAAGAAGGTTTCGACCCCGTAACCAAGCGCCGTAAGCGTGGCCCATGCAGCCAACACAAGCAGGCGTTGGCCATAAATCGAAATCGCTTGCTCGCGCTTTAAAGTCCCTTCGCGGATCATGCGCCAGAGCTGAAGCTCATACCCCCACAGGATGGTTGAACAGCGCGCAAAAACCGCCAGCGGATTTTCTTTTGCAACCCACATATCGCCATCGGTCTTCGGATCGTTGGGCGCGCGGTGATGGGCGAGATGAACCGCCTTGAAGGCCGGAAAAGGCAGAAAGAACCAGATGCTGCCAAACTGGCCAATGGCCTCATTCAGCCATCTGAGGCGCGGATTGCCGCCGGAAATATTCCGGTGAATGGCCTCGTGATTGATATGCGCCAGGACGTAAAGCAGCGTCGCATTGACAAGGCAACCCGCCCAGAGCGGAAGCGCGCCGTTGAGCGAGGCCGTTACGGAAGCGATAAGACCCGCCCAAAACACGAAGAACAGCGCAACCGTCGGCCAGGCGGCGCCGCGGGAAACCGCGCGCGCGCCGGAAGGCGCATAAACGTCAAGGGTGCCAGCATCTGTCATAAGAAAATATTAAGTCTTTGTTTACTTTCCCGCAAGCGGCTTTGACCGCGGCAAAGCCTACGGAAAATCAATCAGAAGGCCTTGTCTTTCGCAGTCGCGCCAAAGCCTCGTTAACTCTCTTGCGGTAGGAAAAACCATGGCGCAGCCCTTTGATTCCGCCGGATTGGACCTTCAGAAGAAGCCAAATCCGCTCACCGTTTTCCAGCAGACGCTGGAACGCGACGGCATTTCGCCATGGCGGGCTCGCTTCAAAGCCCGTGACACCGAACGGCGCTATATTCAAAATCTGGTGGAAAAGACGCTGCCGAGCGAACGCATGCTCTGGTATTTGGTGATCTTCACCTATCTCGGCTACTGGATCCTCGATGTCCTGACGATTTCCGAAGGGCTGCAAACGGTGCTCACCATGCGGGTGATCGTCGCCTGCGCCATCGCAGCGCTGATCCCGCTTTCATTTGTTCCGAAAATCAAACCGCATTTCGGCTGGCTCAGCGCCGGCGGCATCTGGCTGTCCGGGCTTTCCATCATCGCGATGATTGCGATCATCCCGCCGCAAGGCGCGCCGCCTTACATCATCGGCGTGCTCGTCGCTTTCGTCGCCTCGTCATGCATCATGCGCATTCCGTTTCTGGTGGCGGCGGCGGCTTATCTGTCAACCTCGGCGGTCTACCTGGCGGTCCTCAATTTGCGGCCCGCCTTTTCCGATGTGGATGTAATTTCAGGCCACTTCTTCATGCTCTCCATCGCCGTTGTTGCTGTGGCGACGAGCTATCTGCAGGAAGTCCGCTCACGCATGATCTGGCTGCGCGATGAACAGCGCAAGCGCGACAATGAAGTGATCGAAAAACTTCTGATCGAAGCCACCGCCGCCGACCAGTCCAAGATCAACTTCCTTTCGATGATGAGCCACGAATTGCGGACGCCGCTGCACCAGATCATCGGCTATGCAGAGGTGGTCTCCAATTCCTACAAAGCCGCCAATGATGACGATGACAATGTCCGTCACCTGAATGAGATTCACGGCTCGGCCCATATTCTTCTTTCGCGGATCCAGAAGATGCTGCGTTTCGTCGACGCCACCGCGGGCAAGATGAAATATGAAATTGTCGAGACCTCGTCACAGGAACTTGTTGACGTCGCCATCGAACGCATGCGCGCCGCGCTGGAAAAAGCCTCCATCCACACCGATATAAGCGGACTGAAGGATGCGACGCTGAATATCGACATCGTCCACACCTGCTACGCCATCAACAACATCATTGAGAACGCCATCAACGCGTCAGAGGCGGGAACGACCCTGCATATCAGCGGAGAAACCCTCGAAGACGGCGCTTATGAACTTGCGATCCGCGATGAAGGCCGCGGCATGTCTCCCGAACAGATCGACAAAGCCATGAAGCCTTTTACCCAGAGCGAATCCGCGCTTGTCCGCTCACGCGAGGGGCTCGGGCTCGGGCTGACCGTCGCCAAACATATTTTCGAAGATCAAAATGCGACGATCCGGCTCGCGTCAGACGGACATACGGGAACCTGCGCGATCGTGCGGTTCAACCCGCCGCCGGCGAAAGCCAAGAAGCCGCCCAAGAACGCGCAGCAAGCCTAGATCACCGCGCACTGATGAGCGTCGAGGGCGCGCAAGCAAAACAATCAGAAGATTACTCGGCCGGCTTTTCAACGACGAGGAAATAGATCGCTTCCAGCGGATCGGACACGACCGAGACTTTCGCATCAGGAATGTCCGACGCCATGGCCTGCATTTCTTCCTCATTGCGGAAGTAAAGGCTCCAGTCCGTCACATATTCCAGCGGCCAGATCCGGCCCGTCGCCAGATTATTCACATTGCCGATGATCACCTGACCGCCGGGCTTTACGAAATCATAGAGCCGCTTGACGAAACGCTGGGCGAGCAGCGGATTGAGATAATCAACAAGGCCGGACGAATAGATCACGTCATTGCCGACAAAGACGCCATTGTCCGCTGTCGGACGAAGCATTTCGCGGAATGAAATGTTAAGGCCGCGGATGTTCAGGCGGTCACGCTCGGAAAGGCGCGCGATGCTGTCAAAAGCATAATCCAGCGCCGCCGGCTCCTGATCGACGAGATTGACCCGCCACTGCGTATTTTCGGCCGTCTCCTCAAGGAGGTCTTTAAGCTCGCGCGCCGGTCCGGCGCCAACGCTCGTCACGGTGAATTCACCGCCATCCCCGCCGCGGCGTTTCGCATAATCGGCCAGCAGGCTCGCCACCGTCTCCATCCGCGTGATGACGAAACGCGACGCGCTCATGCCAAGAAGATGCAGGAATTTTTGCGCGACCGTGTCGCCCTCCGGCTTCTGCTCATAGCCGTAATTCATGATCTTGTAGTCGCCCGGATAGCCGGCGGGCTTGTAATAGCAACGCGCCCAGCCAGGGCCGCCCATCAGGATCTGGGAGACCGTGCGTTCCGTATAGGATTTGTAGGCGATGCGCTTTTGTTTGTCGTTATGAATCTCCGCCGTCAGCTCGTTGCCGCGGCCGATGAGGTCGAGCCATTCGGTCTCGGCCGCCGCAGCAAGGTCGCGGGCGATGTCGTTCAGCTCATCGGCTGTGCAGCGATCTTCAATCGGCGCCACATGTTTTTGGATCCGCAGGAGATAACCGCCGAGAAACGCCGTCGCATCTGCGCAGAAAGTTTTATACGCGATAGACGGCTCAAGGTCCGGCGCAGCGGCGCGTCCTTCACGCGCAAGCACGCTGGCGTTTTCCCGGATCAGCCAGTTGAGGTCGAACCGGTTCGCCTCAAGCTCAAACCCGACGCTGACGGCGCCGGGTCCGGCGAGCCGGCGCACTTTGCGGGCGGCGCCGAGAAATAATTCACGACCATGTTGGGTGAGACGCAAAACGCCGGAAGTTCCGGCCGGGGCGCCGAGATCGTCGCCACGCAGGCGTGCGACACAGCCCGCGCCGGCCGCGCTGATATTTTCGAGATCAAAGACTTCATCTTCAAAGGTTACGCGCGGGGGAGACCCGGCGAACACAGCCGACGCTTCATAGCGGCTCGGGCGGAAAAACCGCGCCTTACCGGCTGCGCCGGGGAGATTCTCGTAGCTCTTCGACATTACGCCACCCCAAATAAAACTCTCCCCGCGGGCAGAGTATGCCTAACAAATCGTAAAAAACAACGCTGTACGCACGCTTCCTGCGGAAAACCATTGGTTAAAACTCTGATTACAGGCGAAAGCAGGGAAATCTGGCGCGTGCGGAGCATTCTATGCCGTTTCGGCTCTCCCAAAGGGGCTAAAGCAGGATATTCGTCCCCGGTCAAAGCGCCGCACTGCACGAGATGCGCCAGCGATAAGCTGACATATGGCGTCAGGCGGCGTCGTCGCCCACGAGAATCTCGCGCTTGCCGGCATGGTTCGCCGGCGAGATGACCCCTTCCTCTTCCATTCGCTCAATGAGGGTCGCCGCCCGGTTGTAGCCGATCTGAAGCCGGCGCTGGACATAGGACGTTGAGGCCTTGCGGTCGCGGATAACCACCGCCACCGCCTTGTCGTAAAGGGCGTCGCCGGAATTGGTGTTGCCGCCGAGATCGAGCCCGTCAAAGGCGCCGCCGTCGTCCTCCTTCAATTCGGTGACTTCCTGAACATAATCAGGGGCGCCCTGTTTCTTGAGGAAACTGACGATTTTTTCGACCTCGTCATCGGAGACGAAAGCGCCGTGGACGCGGCGCAGGCGGCCGCCGCCGGCCATATGAAGCATGTCGCCTTGCCCGAGGAGCTGTTCGGCGCCGGGCTCGCCAAGGATCGTGCGGCTATCGATTTTCGACGTCACCTGGAAGGAGATCCGGGTCGGGAAGTTCGCCTTGATGGTGCCGGTGATGACATCAACCGATGGCCGCTGGGTCGCCATGATGAGGTGAATGCCGGCGGCGCGGGCCATTTGCGCCAGGCGCTGGACCATGGCTTCGATATCCTTGCCGGCGACCATCATGAGATCCGCCACCTCGTCGATCACGACGACGATGAACGGCATGGGTTCATATTCAAGCTCTTCCGTCTCATAAACGGGTTCGCCTGTTTCCTCGTCATAACCGGTGTGAACGGTGCGGCTTAAGACTTCACCGTTTTCTTCAGCCTCGGCGACACGGGTGTTGAACCCTTCAATATTTCGTACACCAACTTTTGACATGCGCCGGTAGCGCTCTTCCATTTCGCGCACGGTCCATTTCAGCGCGACAACCGCTTTTTTCGGATCGGTGACGACCGGCGACAGCAAATGCGGGATGCCTTCATAGACCGACAGTTCGAGCATCTTCGGGTCGATGAGGATCAGTTTGCACTGATCGGGCGACAACCGATAAAGCAAGGACAGGATCATGGTGTTGATGCCGACCGATTTACCTGAACCGGTGGTGCCGGCAATCAGGAGGTGCGGCATGCGCGCAAGGTCGGCGAAGGTCGGCTCACCGCCAATGGATTTACCGAGCGCCAGCGTCAGATCCCCGCCCGAATGCTCATAGTCTTCAGCGCCTAAAAGCTCGCGCAACAGAACCATTTCCCGGTCCTGGTTCGGCAGTTCTATGCCTATGGCGTTGCGGCCGGGCACCACCGCGACGCGGCAGGCGACGGCGCTCATGGAGCGTGCGATATCATCAGCAAGACCGATGACGCGAGAGGATTTGGTGCCGGCGGCGGGCTCCAGCTCATAAAGCGTGACAACCGGGCCCGGGCGTACATTGATAATCTCGCCTCTGACGCCGAAATCGGCGAGCACATTTTCGAGCATGCGCGCATTCTGTTCCAGCGCCTCGTCAGAGACGACCGCGCGGCGCGCGCCATTTGGTTTCGCCAGAAGATTGAGCGGCGGCAATTCGAAATCATCAGCGGAGAAGACGGGCAGCATCGGCTGCGCCTCGCGGCGTTCGCGCTTGCTTGTTTTCTTTTTGCTCTTTTTACGGATGATCTTTCGCCGTTTGGCGCGTGCGGGCGCGGCGAGGATCGGTTCGCCATCCTCATCATATTCGGTTTCGAGGTCCCCCTCCTCGTCTTCATACTCTTCTTCGTATTCGTACTCGTCTTCTTCGTCGCCCTCTTCGTATTCTTCATCGTCTTCAGACGCCTCGCCCGAAAACCGCGCACGCAAATCTTCAACCCCGTCCCGGACGGCGAGCGCGCCGTCTTCAACCGTCCACCAGGCATCGGCGAGACGCTCACGGGTAAGCCCGCAAAGAATGGAGTAGGAAATGAGGCTTGCCATGGCAAAAAGACCCGCCGTCAGCGCGCGGGCGACGCCGGCGCCCAGAAAGGAAAGAAGCCCGGTGACGCCGTTGAAAAGAACCCCGCCGACGAGCCCGCCGGTCCCGACTACATAAGGCCAGTCCACCGGCGGCAGCCAGGAGGCGAGAAACGCAGCGCCCGCCAAAATCGCCGCCGGGGCGACGGCGAGACGGCGCCAGAAATCGCCCGGCGTTTCTTCCGGCGCGCCGCGCAGGACAGCAACGCCGCCCCAGATGGCGAGCGGCGCGATCAGCAAAATCGCAGCGCCGCCGATAAACTGTAAAAGAAGATCGGCCGCGATCGCGCCCAGAGGCCCGCCAAGATTGCGCACCGGCGCGGGCGTCGCCGTATTCAGGCTCGGGTCAGAAATGGTGAAGGTCGCGAGCGACACCGCCAGCCACAGCGCCAAAAGCACCATGGCCGCGCCACCCGCCCGCATCAGCGCGCCGCGTGAAAATGCGCGCAGGCGCTCGGCGAGATCGGCGAAGGGATCGGGGCGGCTCCGGCCTCGGGCCGAACGGGAATAGGTGCGGGCTGTAGACGGCATAAGACGACTGAATCTGGCGGTTGAACGGACACTTCGCAGGCGGAAAAAGCGTTAACGCGGACTTTGCCACGGCTTTTTCAAAAATGGGTTAACGGCTGTTAACGATTTCCCTAATCGGCAGGGTGGATGCTTTCCAGCGGCGCCGAGCGCACGCCGATGGTGTATTTGAGCGCCGTCCAGATGAGAAGGCTCATCACAAAGGAAAAGCCGGCGATGGCGCCGGTGCCCAAAAGCTGGCCCGGCAGCCAGATCCGCTCCGTCATCCAGAAGGCGACAATGGCGCCCCAGGCGCCGCAGAAGCAATGACAGGAAATGACGAAGCCCGCATCATCGAGGCGCAGCCGGTCCAGAAAGGGCGGGGTCACCGTGACGATGACGCCGCCGATGGCGCCGATCATCGCGGCCTGCCACATCAGCGGCGAGACCGGGTCGGCGGCGATGGAGACAATGCCGCCGACGGAACCGACCATGGCGGAGACAAGCCCGGTTCGCTTGTAAACCGTCTGTGTCAGGATCATCGCTGCAAGGGCGCCTGCCGCCGAGGCGACAAGGGCGTTCGCCGTCACGGCGCCGGCGGTGATCGCCGCTTCAACGGAGCTGATCGGGCCCAGAAGGCCAAGGATAACAAGCAAAAGGCCGGCGACGGTGAGGAGCGAACCAAAAGCGGACAGCGGCAGGGCGGTCGAGATCTGCGGCCGCGAAACGCCGTGACCGAAACGTCCGGATCGCGGACCAACGACGATGATGGCGGCGAGCGCCGCGGCGCCGGCCGACATGTGAACCGCTGCCGCGCCGCCGGCGTCACGGAAGCTCCATTGATCGGCGAAATAACCCTCGCTCCAGACCCAGGAGGCGCCGATGGGATAAATCAGCCCGGCCCATAACGCGGTGAAAAAAAGAAACGGCCACAGCCGCACCCGCTCTGAAATCGCCGATGACACGATGACGGCGCCGAGCGCGGCGAGCGTCATGTGAAAAAACCAGTGGGCGCCGGAAGCCCGGCCCGTATCGGCCGGATTGTCGTCCATCAAAGACCAGCTTTGAAACGGCCCCAAAAACCCGCCCTCTTCGATGCTGAAGAGAAGGTGATAGCCGACCGCCCAGAATGCAAAGACGCAAACTCCGAGGGCGCCGATGGTGCGCAGGCAAACCTGCGGCGCGTTCTGGGTGCGGGCGAGGCCGATATCTTTGAGCGCCAGCCCCGCAATCGCGATAATCGCGGCGATCCCGGCGACAATCAAAACGCCGCTGTCGAGCACGAATCGCGTCACATCGCTTGCCTGGGACATGTCCTGTGCGACGGCGGCGCCGGGCGCAAAGAAAAGTGCCGGAATAAGAAAACGGGCGAGGCGCATCATCATCCATCAACGGTTTGAAGCCACCCTCTCCTAGAAGTGTTTCCCGAAGGGTTAAAGCTCGGGATTATCTTGCCGAACAAAAGGATGCATGGCGGGCTCCAGCCCGCGCCATTCGCCGCAGCGTCCCGAGGTCAGTGGACGAATGGCCCCGGAAGCGCGATTGTCGCCCCATGAGCGACACGCAGCATTTCGACATTGTCGTTATCGGCGGCGGGCCCGCCGGGGGGCTGGCGAGCCTCGCCCTCGCGGCGCGCGGCTTTTCCTGCGCCCTTGTGGACGCCGCCGACCCCAAGGTGATGCGCGGCGCGGCTTTTGACGGGCGCACCTCGGCGATCTCCTACGCATCCGCGCGGGTGTTCAAACGGCTGGGGCTCTGGGACGCCATCGCCCCGGACGCCGAAGCCATTCGCGATATCCTCGTCACCGACGGGTGGGCGAGGTCATGGCTCTCGGACGGCGCCGTCTCCCCCTTCTCGCTCCATTTCGACAGCAGCGAATTGGGGCCGGACCAGCCGCTCGGCTGGATCGTCGAGAACCGGGTCATTCGCGATGTGCTGTTCGACGCCATCGACGCTGCGGACAGCATCACGCTGATGGCGCCGGCCGCGCGCGCCGCGACGAAGTTCAACTCGGGCGAGGCGATTGTCGATCTTGCCGATGGCCGCCGTCTTTCCGCTGCGCTCGTCATCGCCGCCGACGGGCGCCGCTCTGCCCTGCGCGCCGAAGCCGGGATCAAGACCAACAACTGGAGTTATGGTCAGGCGGGGATCGTCGCCACGGTCGCCCATGAAAAACCTCATGACGGCGTCGCCCATGAATTCTTTTTGCCGTCGGGCCCTTTCGCCATCCTGCCGATGACCCCCGTCCGCGAAGGCGGACTAATCAAAAAGCATCGGTCATCGCTGGTGTGGACCGAGCGCGCGGACGCCGCGCCCGCCTATATGGCGCTTGATGACGAGAAATTCCGTATAGAGATTGAAAACCGGTTCGGCGATCATCTCGGCGCGGTGACGCCCGCCGGTCCGCGATGGTCCTATCCGCTCGCGTTCACCCTTGCGCAATCTTACGTCGCGCCGCGCCTCGCGCTGATCGGCGATGCGGCGCACGCCATTCACCCGATTGCCGGCCAGGGTTACAATCTCGGCATCAAGGACATCGCCGCGCTGGCGGATGTCTTAAGCGACGGCCGGGATGTGGGGCTCGATATCGGCGCGCTCACTGTGTTGCAGAATTATCAGAAATGGCGGCGTTTCGATTCCGCCGCGCTGGCGCTCGGCTGCGACAGTCTTGTGCGGCTTTTTTCAAATGATTTCGGGCCTTTGCGTCTCGCTCGCGATCTGGGGCTTAGCGCCGCCGGGAAACTGAAACCCATGCGTGAATTTTTCATGCGTCAGGCGGGCGCCGATATGGGCGCCTTGCCGAGCCTGATGGCGCGGGAGGGTTAGCCCCTGAGCACCAACTCGCCTTTTCTCGCCTCAACACTTTCAAGACGCGACAAGAAGCTCATGCCGAGAAGGTTCACCGAAAGCTGTTCATCCTGAAGGATGAACGCCTTGACGCCTTCGATGCGCAAGCCTTCGATTTCGATCTCGTCAATGGTGACGAAAGCCGCCTTGGTTTCGCCATTCGCCGTGTGCACGGGATAGGTATAATCCGTATACGATGTATAGATGCCGGCGTTGCGGGCGTCGGAATCGCGCAACGCCACGTAGCTCGCGCCGGTGTCCACAAGGAACCGCGCGGAACGACGGTTGACGTCGGCGTTCACATAAAACTGACGGTCCGGCGAGGCGGCGATACGGATTTCATCGCCCCAGCCGCCCGAGCCGCCAGAACCGGACGGCGTCACGCTCGCGGCGCGCATGGTCATGGATTGGGACCCGGAATCTTGCGCCACGGCCTCACGCGCATCCATGGCCCGCACGCCGATCACGGCGGCGGCGACAATCCCGGCGGCGGCGATAATTTCCGTGCGCATGAAAGGCCCTTCTTCTGAAGGGCTATTCTGGCAAAGGTTGGTTTCCCGAAGGTCTAGGGGCTCGTTCGAATTCTAGCCTATCCGGTTAACCAAGACCGGTGGGCCAGAACGGTTACGAAAGCCCGAGCACATCGCGCATGGAGTAAAGCCCCGGCGGCTTGCCGAGGGCCCAGCGCGCCGCCGCGACCGCACCCTTGGCGAACAGGCCCCGGTCGATAGCGGCATGAGAAAGGGTGATCACCTCCTGCATTCCTGCAAAAGCGACCTGGTGGTCGCCGACAATCCCGCCGCCGCGCATTACCGAAAAGCCGATATCGCCGATTTCGCGCGCGCCGGTCCGCTCGCCCGAGGCGCGCTTGTCATCAAGATCGACGCCGCGGCCCGAAGCCGCCGCGCGGCCCAGCATCAGCGCTGTTCCGGAGGGCGCATCGACCTTAGCCCTATGGTGCGCCTCGAAGATTTCGATGTCGTAATCATCGTTCAACGCCTTTGCAGCCGCCTCCACGAGGGCGGTCAGCACATTCACGCCGACGCTCATATTGCCGGATTTGACGATGGGGATGGTCTTGGCGGCCTCCGCAATGGCGGCATCGTCATCGGCGGAAAACCCCGTCGTGCCGATGACATGGGCGACGCCTTTTTCCGCGGCCGCCCGGGCGTTGCCGACCGTCGCCGCGGGCACGGTGAAATCGATCAGGGCCCCGGCCCGAGCGAGGCCCTTGTCGGCCGCATCCTCAACCTGGAGCCCCAGCGCGTCGAGCCCGGCAAGGACGCCGATATCCTTGCCGATGTCGGGCCCGCCCGGACGCTCAAAGCCGCCGGCGAGCGTCGCTCCCGGGGTTTTCAGAATTTCCGCTACGACCGCGCGGCCCATGCGGCCCCCGGCGCCGGCGACAAGAATGGATGTTTTGGCCATGGATCACTTCGCTCAAAATCTTCGCGCCCTGGCCTAGCGCAACGGAGCGAAAGCGCAACCCGGTCATCTCGCGGCGCGCAAAAGAACCTCCGCCGTTTCTTTCGGCGCCTCGAGCATCATGTTGTGGCGCGTATCCATGATTTCGGTGCGCCAGGAAGGATCGGTCTCCAACCGGTCATAATACTCCCGAAAAGCTGGAATGCCGCTATTGCGCGCCCACACAAAAGTCTTCAGCGGGATACGCTCGCGCGCGCCGGTGAGCTTCAGTTTTTCTGAAAATGTTCCGACTGGCTGGGGCGATTCCGTGCGCTCCATGAACGCCGCGATCTCACCGTCATACCCAAAGAAGGCAGGCGCCGGTGATGGAATTGCATCTGCATCGCCGACGGCGTCCCTGAACTCGGGCGCCGCATCGAAAACGCATTCGCTGTCGTCCAGATACATGGCGTCGAGATAGACGATCGACCGGATGCCTCCTTCAGGAACGAGCTCCGCCGCAGCGCTGATCACCATGCCGCCATAGGAATGGCCCACAAGAACGACATCCGACAGCTCTTCCCATTTGATAAGAGTCGCCACATCTTGCGCATGCGTAGTCAGGTTGATGTCACGGCTCATCAGATGCGCGCGTTCGCCAAGCCCTGTCAGTGTTGGCGCAAAAACGCGATGACCTTGCGCCTCCAGAATATCCGCCACGTTACGCCACCAGCGCCCGCAGCACATGCCGCCATGGATGAGAAGAAATGTATGCTTGTCGCTCATGCCTCTCCCCTTGCCGAGCGTTTTGAGCTTACCCCATTACGCCGCGCGAATTAAGATCTCCGCGGTTTTTTCCGGCGCCTCCAGCATGGGGAAATGACCGCATGCAATTGTCTCCGTACGCCACGACGGATCGCTCTGCACCTTTTCAAAAAAGGCCGTAAAAATAGGCCCTTCCGCCAGCACATAGGTTTTCAGCGGTATTCGTTCGCGCGCGCCGGAAAGCTTGATGCGCTCTTCAAAACAGCCGCGCGGATGCGGTGTGCCTTTCTTTTCCAGAATGGATTTCAGCGCTTCGTTGTCGCCCGCGAAGAACACCGGCGGCGGCACCGGATCGTGATCGCCGGCGAGATCCTTGAAGTTCGAGGCGATATCCGAAAGCGACTGGCCGTCTTCGGGCAGGAAGGCGTCGAGATAGACGATGGAGCGGATCGTTCCTTCAGGCACGCGCTCCGCGACGCCTGACACCACCATGCCGCTATAGGAATGACCGACGAGAACGATGTCCGTCAGGTCTTCCCATTTGATGAGATTGACGATGTCGAGAATTTGCATGGAGAGATTGACTCCGGAGCCTTGCAGATGCTCGCGCGACCCGATGCCGGTCAGCGTCGGCGCGAAGACCCGGTGCCCTTCGGCGCGCAGCAAATCCGCCACGTCGCGCCAGAACCAGTCACCGCCCCACCAGGCGCCGTGCGATAGAACGAAAGTCGTTGACTTGGCGGCCATTATTCTCCCCTGTGAAAGTGATTAGTTTTCTACTTAACAAGTATAAGGAGGAAACAGAAAAGAGAAGAATAGATTTTCCGCAGCCGAGCTGTTTCGAAGAGGAGTAGTTCTTATACCCTTGTGGCGGGCGCTGAGCCGCCGACGCAACGAACGGCGTTCCGGCGGCCAAAACAAGACAGTGCGTCAGCCGCTAACGGGGCGACGGCGTTCCATAACGATGGGCGAAATAGGCAGCGATGTCGCGGGCGTTATCGAGGAACCGGACGCCCTTCGCCGTTTGGATCTTTGCATTGGGACCAACATCCGCGCCTTTGGCGAGAATGAGCGTCGGGCAATTCCAGTCGCCATCTCCCAGCATATCCACAAGGTCAGGGCGCGGATGGAGAAGCGGTTGATAACGAATATCGAGCGCTTCCTTGATCGCCGGAAAATAATGAAGGACGCCCCAGATCTCAGCGCATTCCGGGCAGAACTCACGCCGCCCCTTATCTTCAAATCCGGGCGCCAGCAAAAACAGAATATCCCTCGTCATCACACGCCGCACGCTTATAGATCGAGATGAAAAAACTGATTGAAATCGCTGGCGGCGTATTCAGCGAAAGCCTCGCCATTTTCGAAACCGCGCTTTTTGTAGAGTGCGATCGCCGGCACGAAAGTCGGCGTTGAGCCGGTCTCCAGACTCAAGCGCTTGTAGCCGCGCTGACGCGCAGTCTTGATAATATGATCGAGCATGACGGCGCCCGCGCCTTTGCCCAAATGATCTGGATGGGTGCGCATGGATTTGATTTCGCCATGGGTCGGCGACAGTTCTTTCATGGCGCCGCAGCCGAGAAGCGCATCGCCGTCCCACACTGACCAGAAGCTGACCCCCGGCGCCTTCAGTCCATCGACATCGAGCACATAGGCCATGCCTGGCGGCGAGTTCTCATGCATCTTTTCAAAATGATAGGCGAGCAGCGCCCTGATCTCTTCCCCGGAAAGATCATCTTCAACGATGTGCAAGCGCCTTCCCCTTTGGTCTATTTCTGAAACAGTTTCGCCATCAGCTCCGGGGGCAAGCCCTCACCCGCCATCATGGCCCGGCCCATATCGCTGTCCAGCAAGGCGTTGAAGTCTTGCATTTCTTCTTTGGAGTTGACGCGCGGATAAGGCTCATCCGGCGTCGCAACGCCGAGAAAGTCGCAAAGCGGCGCCCAACCGTCCTTCGCTTCGAACACGAGAAGCCGCTCCGGCGGGATCGCGGCCTTCACCGCCGCTTCATTCTCGGCGAAGACGCGGAGCAACGTGTCATGGTCGTGAATCTTGTGGTCGAAAAGCGCGTTGATCGCCTTGGCCGCCATATCGCCAAAACGCGTGCCTTCCATCATCGCCCACATTTGCGGGGACAAAATCGTTTCCTGCGTCGAGGCGAACCATTTTTCAGGATCGCGAGACGACAGGATAATTTTCGCATCCGGATAGTGTTCGGCGAGCTCTCGCCAGTAGGTCGCCGTGGGCCAGTCGACGGCGGCGGCGTAACCGTCATAAATCGCGTCCCAGTCAGGCGCGCCGTTAACGGCTTGCAACCATTGATCAAGACGTCCCTTGACGAGCAAAACCTCGCTCATGTGATAGCACGGGCCGAAGCCGAGCCGCTCCAGCGCCAGCTTCAAGGACGACGTGCCAGTCCGTCCAAAGCCGGCCCCGATCACCTTTAACGCCATCATCCACTCCTGATTTTTCGGCGAAGCTACTGTCCCCGCGTCGAATTTGCAAAGCGCGCGATTTCTTCACATTCAATATTGCGCCAGACTGAACCCGTTCTATTGTCCGCCGCGCATGCGGTCGGTTCCATCCTTCTCGATCTTTCGCCATCAGGGCTATCGCCATTACTGGATTGCACGGCAGCTGATCAGCGCCGAACGCCAGATGGTGGCGATCGCCATTGGCTGGCAGGTCTACGACCTCGCGCGCCTCACCCGCTCCATTGAGGAATCCGCTTTCATGCTGGGCCTCGTCGGATTGACTCAGTTCATCCCGGTCCTCGCGCTGTCGCTGCCCGGCGGGCAGGCGGCGGACCGCTTCGACCGGAAAAAGATCCTGGTCTATTCGAACGCCATCCGGTTTTTCGTCATCATGATGCTGTTTGGCGCGAGCTTTACAAAACCGTCGCTGGCGATTCCGTTGATTTTTCTCGCCGCCTTCTGCAATGGCGCCGTGAGCGCGTTCACCCCCGCCGCATCGAACTCCCTTTATCCGCGCCTTGTGCCGCGAGACGAGCTTCCCCTCGCCATTGCGTGGAACTCGCTGGGCATGCAAGGCGCCGCGATGCTGGGCCCGGCCGTCGGCGGGTTTTTGTTCATCATCGGGGCTTCTGCGGTTTACGCCTTCGCCGCGGGGCTCACCGCGATCGCCGTTGTGATGTTCGCCACCGCCGAAACGCCCACCCATGAGCCGGTGGAAAATGTGCGCGGCTGGTCGATGATCATCGAGGGGCTACGCTATGTATTCGACAACAAGCTCGTCCTCGGCTCCATCACGCTTGATCTCGTCGTGGTCTTTTTCGGCAGCGTCACGGCGCTGTTGCCGGTCTTCGCCCGCGATATTTTGATGGTCGGCGCCGAAGGGCTCGGGCTCCTGCGCGCCTCGCCCGCCATCGGCGCCGCTATTGTGGCGTTCATCCTCGCCGCCAATCCTCTGTCCCGCAAAGTGGGGCCGTGGCTCCTCGGCTCTATCGTAATTTACGGTCTCGCCATGTTCGGTTTTGCGTTTTCGCAAATCTTCTGGCTGTCCATGGTGATGCTGGCGATTACCGGCGCCGCGGACATGGTCTCCATGTTCATCCGCGCCTCGATCATGCAGCACGCAACCCCTGACGGCATGCGTGGACGTGTTTCTTCTGTGTCTTTCATTTTCATCGCCGCCTCGAACCAGCTCGGCGATTTCGAAAGCGGCGTCGCGGCGCGGTTTTTGGGACCGATCAACGCGGTGATTTTGGGCGGAGTCGTCTCGCTGGTCGCCGCCGCATCATGGCTGAAGCTGTTCCCGACCCTTTCCAAAGCCGACACATTCGACGAGACCGAAACCCCGGAAAGCGCCGCCTCTAAGACTGCTGCGCAGCAAACGCCTTAAGCCCTTCGAGCGCAGGCTCTTCAAGCGGCACATGCGCAAACGCAATCTCGCCCATCAGCGGCGCCATCAGGCCTTTATTGAGAAATGATGACGCCAGCTTGCTGTCCGCCAGCATCGGCGTCAGACCGTTGATGATGTTGCCGGCGAGATAAACGCCGCCATAGCTGAGAAAGACGAGCGCCATGTCGCCGCAATAAGAGCCGAGCATGGAAAGATAGATCTCAACCGTTTCGCTGGCGCGCGCATCGGCGCCGATTTGCGCGCGCTCGACGATTTCTTTTCCGTTTGGCGCCGGCAAGGGCGGCGCCTCGCCGTCCAGAGCGTGAAGACCGGCGTAAATTCGCTCGATGCCCGGACCGGACAACAGATCTTCTGCACAAAGATAATTGTCATCGTGGGAAAGCGCTGCGCAAAGCGCAAACTCGCGCGGCGTCGACGGCGCGGCGCGCACATGGCCGCCCTGGGTCGACAGAACGCTCGCCCGCTCATCCTTGACGAGATAGGCGCCAAGCCCCAGCCCCGTGCCGGGCGCGATGACAATCGCAGTTTTCCCGGGCGCCGGCTTCGCCGGCGTCAACAGGCTCGCATCAAGGCCCGCCGTATCGGCCAAAATATAGGCGAGCGCTTCAAGATCGTTCAGCACCGCCGCCCCGGCGAGACCAAATTCCCGGGTCAGCGCCCCTGCGTCCACCGTAAGATCGGCATTGGTGAGCGCCGCACGGCCGTCTTTCACCGGCCCGGCGACGGCGAGGAAAACGCGGGTAACGCTTGTCAGGCCCTCATCGCGCAGCACATCGGCGACGATCTCACCTGCTGTCTTGTAAGACGCCGTCCGGTAATGGCGCACGGCGGTCATGCGCCCGTTTTCAGCGGCGGCGGCGCGGACATTGGTGCCGCCAATATCAATCAAAAGGTCCATGCCGGCGACTATAACGCAATTCGCGCGACGTTTAGCCAGTTTACCGCTGCAGAGGCGCTGGCGGCCGATCCGCGGCGGCAAACACATCAAGCTTCCAGGTCAGCCGGTAGGTGACGAGATAGGCGTCATGGTCGGAAAGGACGCGGCCCCCGACCGGTTCATGGAACATTTTCTCTGCGCGGATCGGGCGGACATCGATGTCGGCGCCGCTGACAAAGCCTTGCAGGTCCTGGGTTTCGAGCCATGGCGCCTTGCCCTGTTCCGACGGAATGCGGGTCTCGCACCCCGCCGCCGGGTCGAGGCAATGCTCGCGCACGAAAACGCCCGGCAGGGTCTGCGCATTATGGCCGAACCGGGCCCTGGAATGGCGCGTGTTAAAATCGCCCGCATAGATAAACGGCCAGTCTGCATTGAGCCCCCGCGCCATCAGCGCGCCGAGCTCATCCACCTGCTGGCGATGGGCGGCGAGCGCCCGCTCCGGCGAGACGCCGGAACTGCGGTTTGAATTCAGATGCGTCGTGAGGATCTGGACCGGCGCCGGGGCGCCCGGAATTTCGATTGTCGCAATCATTGCGCCCTTATTGGCGAGGCAATCGTAACCGGCGCAGCTCGCCGGTTGAAACGGCGTCATCTCGGCGCTGACGATCGGATAGTCGCTCAAGACAAACAGACCCGACGGCATGAGTTTGGCGAGCCGTTCGCCTTTGAGGAAACTCCGGTCGCGCCGGAAATCCTCACCGATGGGCGCGGCGCCGGTTACGCTCCGGTCCGCCGCGGCGGGGCCTTGGAGACGGTTTGGGTAGACGGCGCCGATGCGCGCCGCAGCCGGCGTGAACGCCTCTTGCAGGACAATAATGTCAGGCGCGCGGCCTGACGCGTGGAGCGTTTCGATTTCATGTTTGATATCCTTCAGGGCGGCCTCGCGCCCCTTTTTGATAGGCCACGGGAGCCCCGCCACATTGTAGGTCATGACGGAAAGGTCGACGCTCGCCGTCCCGCGCATGGGGTCGAGCTGAAGCTTCGGCACTTTGGTGATGTTCTGCCGCGGCATCTGCGCATCTGCATAAGACGACGTCGCGGAAAGCGCAGCATGTGCGCAAAAAAGCAGCGCATTCAGAGCCAGAAAAGGCGCGCGAAAGAATTTTCCGACCTTCATAAACGCAAAGCCGATCCGCCGATACGGCCGCGCTTATGCCTTAGTCAGATGACAATTTTTTGAGAGGTGTACGGAGTTTTTATGACAGTTAGGTGCGGGGATGGTTAATGGGCGCCGCGAACTTTCCACCCGATCTCCCCTGCGAAAGCGGGGGTAGTCGGCGGGGTGGACCATTTTCCCCTTTGAGGGCTGAGCAGCGTGCCGCAGGATTCTGGAAACGCGCCTACCGCCCGTCGGTGACGTTCTCCCAGAAGGTTTTGGCCTTGTCGAAAAAGCCCTTGTGCTGGGGACAGGCCGCTTCGCCGCCGCCGGCCTCGCAGAACTGCTTGAGCAAGTCTTTCTGTTCGGCATTAAGCCCCGTTGGCGTTTCCACCTGGATTTCAACATAGAGGTCGCCGCGCCGGCGCACATCGCCCCGGCCGGAACTGTCCAGCTGGGTCATGCCCTTGCCGCGCACGCGGAAGCGCTTGCCGGTCTGCGATCCTTCGGGCACGGAAATCTTCACGCGCCCGCCGTCGATGGTCGGGGTTTCAAACTCACCGCCGAGCGCCGCCGTGGTCATGGGGATCGGCATGACGCAGAAGAGATCCGGCCCGTCGCGTTCGAACAGATCGTTCTCGTTCACATGGATGAAGATATAGAGATCGCCCTCCGGTCCGCCGCGCGGACCCGCCTCACCCTCGCCCGACAGGCGAATGCGTGTGCCGTTTTCGATGCCGGCCGGGATATCCACGGACAATGTCCGCTCGCGCCGGACCCGGCCCTGGCCGCCACAATCCGTACACGGATCGCTGATCACGCGGCCTTCGCCGTTACAGTGCGGGCAGGCGCGCTCAATCGTGAAAAAGCCCTGTTGCACGCGCACGCGCCCGACGCCCTTACAGGTGCCGCATTCGGTCGGGCCTGAACCCGGCTTTGCGCCCGATCCTTCACAGCTTTCGCACGCGACGGAACCCGGCACTTTGATCTCAGTTTTCTTGCCGCGAAACGCCTCTTCCAGACTGATCTGGAGATTGTATTTAAGGTCGGCGCCGCGGCCCGGCCCGGTGCGCCGTCCGCCGCGCTGGCCGCCCATGAATTCGCCGAAAATCTCGTCGAAAATGTCGGAAAAGCCGGCGGCGCCTGCGCCGCCCGCGCCGCCAAAGCCGCGCGCAAAACCACCGCCCATGCCGCCGGCGCCAGCGCCGCCATTTTGAAAGGCGGCGTGGCCGAAACGGTCATAGGCCGCGCGTTTTTGTTCGTCGGAAAGAACTTCGTAGGCTTCGCCAAGCTCCTTGAATTTTTGCTCGGCCGTCGGATCATCCTTGTTGCGGTCGGGATGATATTGCATGGCGCGTTTGCGGAAAGCGGATTTGATCGACGCCGGATCCGCACCGCGCTCAATGCCTAGAACTTCATAATAGCAAGCTTGCGCCATAACACTTCACGCGCCCGGTTGTTCGGGTTTTCCGATCGTCGCCCCTCTCATCCGGTCCGCCCCCAAATTCCAAGGACCGGGACGAAAAGGGCCGCGCGATCTGCGCGGCCCCCCTGTCGCTTTTAGTCTTTCTTTTCGCCGTCGACTTCTTCGAAATCAGCATCGACGATGTCGTCGTCGCTGCTTTCTTCGCGGGCGGCGTCGGCCGCGGCCGCTTGCGCGCCCGCATCGGCTTCATCGCCGGCGCCGGCCTTATACATGGCCTCGCCGAGCTTCATGGTCGCCTGCGCAAGGGTTCCGGCGGCGGTGTTGATCTCTTCAACATCATCGCCTTCGAGTTTTTCTTTCAGCGTCGCAAGCGCTTCGTCGATGGCCTTGCGGTCATCGCCTTCCAGCTTGTCGCCATACTCCTCGAGATTCTTCTCGGTCGAATGGACCAGCGCTTCGGCGCGGTTCTTGGACTCGACGCCCTCGCGGCGCTGTTTATCAGCGTCAGCGTTGGCTTCGGCGTCCTTGACCATCTGGTCGATATCGGCGTCTGACAGACCGCCCGAGGCCTGAATGCGGATCGACTGTTCTTTGTTGGTCGCCTTGTCCTTGGCCGAAACATGGACGATGCCGTTGGCGTCGATGTCAAACGTGACCTCAACCTGCGGCACGCCGCGCGGCGCCGGCGGAATGCCGACGAGATCGAATTGGCCGAGCATCTTGTTGTCGGCCGCCATTTCACGCTCGCCCTGGAAGACGCGGATCGTCACCGCCGACTGATTGTCTTCAGCCGTGGAGAAGGTTTGCGACTTCTTGGTCGGGATCGTCGTGTTGCGGTCGATGAGGCGGGTGAAAACACCGCCCAGCGTTTCGATGCCGAGCGACAGCGGCGTTACGTCGAGCAGGAGAACGTCCTTGACGTCGCCCTGAAGAACGCCTGCCTGGATCGCCGCGCCGAGCGCCACGACTTCGTCCGGGTTGACGCCCTTGTGAGGCTCCTTGCCGAAGAAGGCTTTCACCGTCTCCTGCACTTTCGGCATACGAGTCATGCCGCCAACGAGGATGACGTCGTCAATGTCGCCGGGGGTGACGCCGGCGTCTTTCAGCGCCGCCTTGCACGGATCGACCGTGCGCTTGACGAGGTCTTCAACAAGGCTTTCGAGCTTGGCGCGCGAGAGCTTCATGGTGAGGTGCTTCGGCCCGGAGGCGTCGGCGGTGATGAAGGGCAGGTTCACTTCATAGGAAGAGGTCGAGGAAAGCTCTTTCTTGGCTTTCTCCGCTTCCTCTTTCAGGCGTTGCAGCGCGAGTTTATCCTTGCGCAGATCAATGCCCTGATCCTTTTTGAACTCATCGGCGAGATAATCGACAATGCGCAGGTCGAAGTCTTCACCGCCGAGGAAGGTGTCGCCATTGGTGGACAGCACCTCAAAAACGCCGTCGCCGATCTCAAGGATCGAGACGTCGAAGGTGCCGCCGCCGAGGTCGTAAACGGCGATCTTCTTGCCTTCTTTCTTGTCGAGACCATAGGCAAGCGCAGCCGCCGTCGGCTCGTTGATGATCCGGAGGACTTCAAGCCCGGCGATTTTGCCGGCGTCTTTGGTGGCCTGGCGCTGGGCGTCGTTGAAGTAAGCCGGCACGGTGATGACGGCCTGCGTCACTTCCTGTCCGAGATAGCCTTCCGCCGTCTCTTTCATTTTCTGCAGGATGAAGGCCGAAATCTGCGACGGCGCATATTTCTCGCCGCGGCTTGAAACCCAGGCGTCGCCATTGTCGCCCTTGACGATCTCGTAAGGGACCATGCCCTTGTCTTTTTGCGCGGTCGGATCGTCATAGGGACGACCGATCAGGCGCTTGATCGCAAAGAAGGTGTTTTCGGGGTTGGTGACCGCCTGGCGGCGGGCCGGCTGGCCAATCAGGCGCTCGCCGTCTTCGGTAAAAGCAACCACGGAGGGCGTGGTGCGCGCGCCTTCGGCGTTTTCGATGACTTTCGGCTCTTTGCCTTCCATGACGGCGACGCAGGAGTTCGTCGTCCCGAGGTCAATGCCAATAACTTTACCCATTCGTCTTTTCTCCATTCGCAGCGAGCGGTCCCGTTATTTCCGGCCTTCATATCGGCCCTTTTGGCGCCGGAAAGCGCCGGAAGCGGACAGCCCCTAGGGGTGACAGTTGATGGATGCGGAGGAGCAGGCCGAAACCAGCCCAAAGCCCCGCGTTCGGGCGGGATATAAGTAGGGGATTTCATGCCCGCAACCCGGGGAAAGCCCTTATGGGACAAAAAATCCCAAGGGATTTCACGGTCCCGGTTTACACCTCGGTAAGAGATCGCCGCGAACGCCTATTGAAACGCTTGTTGAAAGCCCCTCAATCGAGCGTCCTGACCACGCGAAAACCTGTCTCTGTGTTGCGGGTTTCAGCGTCCTCGCCGCGCCGGGCGGCCGAGCGCAAGCGCCAGCCGGGCGAGCTCCAGCCGCCGCCCTTGACGACCCGGCGCGCGCAATTGCCGTCGATACGGGCGACCCCGGTGACGGGCCCGCCATGATGGCCCGGATTCCAGCAATCGAGCGTCCATTCGGCGACATTGCCATGCATATCGAAAAGCCCGAAAGCGTTGTGGCGGAACCGGGTCACGGGGACCGTCTGTCCACGGAAGATCGCGGGACCGGCCCGGTATGGATAGTGACCGTTGAAATTCGCCGCCTCGGCCGAAAGCGCATCACCATAGTGAAAGGGTCCGCCGGTGCCGGCGCGGGCGGCGTATTCCCATTCCGCCTCGCTCGGCAGCCGATAATAATGGCCGGTTTTCGCCGACAGCCAGCGCGCATAGGCCGCCGCGTCTTCATAAGAGACGTTGATCACCGGCCGGGCGCCGCGCCCCCAGCCGGAATCATCGGGCTCATAATTGCGGCAGCCGCCATCGGCGACACAGAGCGCCCACTGATCGAAGGTCGTCTCTCGCGTCGCAATAGCGAAGCGATAGCCGATATCGACGCGCCGCTGGGGCGTTTCTTCAGGTTGCCGGTCCTGTTCGTCGGGGCGGGCGCCCATCATGAAGGCGCCGCCATTGAGCGCCGCCATATCAGGGCAGCCTTCGCAGTCGGAAAAATAATCGCCGAGATAATCTTCCGGCGCGTCAACAGCGTCCTGATCTTCAATGCGGGCTGACGCCTCCACCGCAGAAGCAAGCGCGGCGAGCGCCGCCTGATTGAGGTCCGCCGCAACCGGCTCTTCAACAGGCGGTTCGGGCTTCAGACGGGGAACGACAAGCGTTTCCGGG
The DNA here is from genome assembly GCF_041986965.1 of Hyphococcus sp. Taxonomy (GTDB): domain Bacteria; phylum Pseudomonadota; class Alphaproteobacteria; order Caulobacterales; family Parvularculaceae; genus Hyphococcus. Next base: position 554,853 of record NZ_JBHIXB010000001.1, read on the forward strand.
CCTTCAGGCGTTTCGTTTTCTTCATCGTCCTGCGCCTGTTCTGACGGCGCGGACGGTTCGTCCACTGCAGCCAATTGCGTTGTTTCCGGCGGTATGGGCGAGGTTTCGAGCGTGTTTTCTTCCGCTGCGCTGTTGTCAGGCGCCGCCTGTGGTTCAACGTCATCTGCGGGGGTGAAATCTTCCGGCGGGCTCACCCCGGGCGCAAGCCGCACCAGCGCAAGACTGGCGCCGCGGGCGGGGTCTTCTTCCTCTTCCGCAGGCGCTGACTGCGCCGCCACAGGTTCAATCGGCGCGGGGCGCGAGCGGATCGAGCCGACCATAAAAGAAACGCCTGCAGCAAAGGCGAGCGCGCCAAGCCCGCCCGCCAGCATGGGCGCTGCAGGAAAAAGTCGGTTGCGCCAAAGCGCGCGGGCCGGATGGTGAGGCGCCGCGCCTTCTTCCGTAAGCAGATCATCCAGAAGCCGGGGCTCGAGGGCGTCCTGCTGCGCCCTTGTCTGCTGCGCCCTGGTCTGGGGCGCCGCTTGTTTGGCTGTCGGTTGCGTTTCTCCGACTTGAATTGCGGAAACGGACTCCTTGGCCGACGGTTCCAGCGCCGCCCGCGCTTTCAGCGCTTCAATATCGGAAAGGACAAAACGCCAGCGCGGATCGCCGTCATCGCCGCGCCAGCCGGCGAGATCCATGGGCGCAACATCGCGGGAGCCAAAGGGCGGCTCGACCCGGCCGATGCTGACCGGCGTCAGGCGCCGGGCCTTCCACGCCTCGCGGGCGACATCGATCAGCCCGGGTTTATCGAGCGCAACGCCGGTCCACAAAACCACAACGGCGTCGATGCGCGCCGGATCAAACTCACCGGGATCAAGCCGGTAGCCCGCACGCAACAACGCTTTCGCGATCTTGTCCGCGAAGTTTGCGTTGGCGCTCGCCGCAAGCAGCTGAACGACGCCTTTGACGTCCGATTCTATCGCTTGTTGAGGCATGATCCCCGGTCACATAGCCCGCACAGGAAAGCGGCTTAGCCCCCAAGCCGCTCGTTGTTTAAAGCGCGCAAGATTGCACGACGGGTCTCTCAACGACATTACGATCCATTAAGCAAGCCCGTCTTTGTGCAGGCTTTTGGGGAAAACCGGAAAAACCCGCCGTAAAAGCTCAGCTTTTTTCCTTGTCGATTTTCGCAGCGGCGCGCACGAGATTGATGAATTCCGCGCGGTCGCCGTAAGGGTCCTCGCCTTTGGCGTTGTTTGCGAGGTCGACAATCTCCTCATAGGCATAGCGGTCTGTGTAGCCCGCACGCTGAAGCTTTTGCCCGAAGGCGGCGACGGCGGCGGCGAACCGCGCATCCTGCGGCGCGGCGCCAAGGGATGAAAATGCATCGGCGGTCGGGACCGGCGTTTCAATGAGCCGGCTGTCTTCTTCCGCCGGCAATTTGTAACGCAGGCGGACAAAGGCGAATTCATCCATATTGCCTGCGGCGGCGGGCGCCGCCGCATAACGCCGGTCGTCAATAAGCCGCGCCTCGGAGCCCACAAGCGCGAGCTCATAAAGCGCCGTCACTGTATGGCCGGAGCCGATATCGCCGGCGTCGATCGCGTCATTGTTGAAATCCTCGCGGTTCAACAGCCGGGTTTCATAGCCTATGAGGCGGTATTCCGCGACCACCGCCGGGTTGAACTCCACCTGGAATTTCAGATCCTTTGCAATCGGGAACAGGGTCGAGCGGAACTCGCGCACCAAGACTTTGCGCGCCTCGTTCAGCGTATCGATATAAGCGGCGACGCCGTTCCCGGCCTGCGCCAGTTTCTGCGCGATGACGTCATTATAGTTGCCCTCGCCGAAGCCGAGCACGGTGAGATAGATCCCGCTCTTTCTTTTACGCGCAACGAAATCTTCGAGGCTGTCGGCGTCAACGACGCCCACATTGAAGTCGCCGTCGGTCGCAAGAATAATCCGGTTGACCTTATCGTCTGCAAAATTTTCTTCCGCGAGCTTATAGGCCAGCGACAACCCTTCGCCGCCCGCAGTGGAGCCGCCCGCTTCCAGCGCATTCAGGGCCTCCATGATTTTGGTTTTCTTGTTCCCCGGCGTCGGCTCAAGCACGACGCCCGCGGCGCCCGCATAAACGACAATGGAAATCCTGTCGTCACGGGACATTTCCTCGACCAGCAATTCCACGGATTTCTTCACCAGCGGCAGCTTGTTGTCCGCCATCATGGAGCCCGAAACATCAAGCAGGAGAACGATATTCGCGTCCGGCGTTTTTTCAGGCTGAAGGTCGAAACCCTTGACGCCGATATGCATGAGCCGCGTCCCGGCGTTCCAGGGACTTGGCGTCACCCAGATTGTCGGCGTGAACGGCGCGTCAGCGCTTTTTGGCGCCGTATACTGATAATCGAAGTAATTCACATACTCCTCGACCCGCACCGAATCCGACGGCGGCAGCCTGTTGTCTGATGAGATGTATCGGCGCATCACCGAATAGGCCGTGGTGTCGACGTCTGATGAAAAGGTCGAGACCGGCTCTTCGCTGGTCAGCTTGACCGGGTTCGGATCGGTTTCTTCATATTGCTCGGTGATGGCCGGTTCCGGCGGCGGCGCCATCATCGGCCGCGCGAGGCTTGAGTAGGCCATGGCGCCTGGCTGCGGACCTTGCGCTTTTTGCGCGGTCACGATGACGGTGTCGCTTTCTGCTTCTTCCAGCGCCGCCTCTTCATTTGTCGCACAAGAGGCCAGCATGGCCGTCCCTGCTGTGGCGCAAACCGCCGCCAATAATCTCGTTTTCATGAAGTCCCTCTCCCATAGTCACGCCCGAACATAGTCTGGCGGGCGGAAAGGGCGAAAATACGGCGGCCGTCCCCTCAATAAAATGGTCAGGCGCCGGGGAGGGGCGGCCCGGCGCCTGACGCTTGGCGGCTTGCGCTTAAACAGCGCCGCCGACGGTCTGGCCCACAAGCCCCAGAACGAAAATCAGGGCGGCCAGTTCAAATGCGAAGACTGCTGAATTGGACATGGGTCTCTCCTTTGGGTTTTTCCATGAGGGCGGCGCCTGTTCCCCGGTCGGGACTTCTCCCGCCGCCGCCTTGGATTTCTGTGTCGTCAAATGCCTGACCGGATTGCGTTCTCCAGAAGCGCCAGACCCACAACAACTGCGACGATCATGACTGAGATGACGAAGGTGTTTGGCATGGGTCTCTCCTGAAGCATGTAACTGGTCAAATTCATATTGACGGTTACGATTTAGCTTCTATATTGTAACCGGTCAACACAATTTTACTGGTTATATGATGAGATTTTCTCCCTACGACTGGACCGAAAAGGACATGATCGGCGGCAACGCAGCGCTCGATTTCGTCAACACCGCCGCCGAGTGGGCGAGCGGCGATCCCGAAGACCGCCTTGGCGGACCGCAGGGGTTCGGTGCATGGGCGGAAGCTGCGGGTCTTCTTTACGGAGACGACATGGCGCGCCTTGAAAAAGAGATCGCCGCCGACCCACAAGCCGGGCAGGAGGTTTTCGACACGGCGGTCAGACTGCGCGCGGCGCTCTGGCGCATTTTCAACGCCGTCATCACCGAAGGCGATGTCGATGAACGCGATCTCGCCCTTCTTGATGAATGCAAGGTGCGCGCGGCGAACCATTGCCGGATCGCCCATGACGGCGGCGGTTTCCGGCGGCGATGCGCCGACGAGGCGCCTGCGCTTGAACGCGCGCTACGACTTGTCGTCGAGGCGGCCGAAGATTTGTTGCTGAATGGCCGCCTTGACCGGCTGCATGCCTGCGGCGGGGATCATTGCGAGTGGATGTTTGTGGATTTATCCAAAAACGGCCGGCGCCGCTGGTGCGATATGGCGACCTGCGGCAATGACGCCAAGGTCAAAAAATTCCGTAAGCGGAAGAAAAAGGCGGCTTAACCAAGATCCCGCGCGACGCGGAACCCATTGTCGAATTCACGCGCGCCTGACGGTTTTCCGATGCGGTGCGCTGAACGCAAACGCCAGCCGCCGGTGTTCCAGGCGCCGCCTTTGAGAACATGTTTGCTGCAGTCGCCTGTCGCGGCCGCCGCCCCGTTGGATGGCGCGCCGGCGTGGCTTTCGGTCCAGCAATCGGCGGTCCACTCCCAGGCGTTGCCATGCATATCGTAAAGGCCGAAAGCGTTGGGCGCAAAACTGCCCGCCGGGGTCGTCCGTCCACGGAAAGTTTCTTTCTCTCCGCTATAGGGATACTCGCCATTATAATTGGCTTGCGCCGCGCGCACGGTGGAGCCAGTGGCGAAGGGCGCGGAAGACCCCGCCCGCGCAGCGTATTCCCATTCAGCTTCCGTCGGCAGGCGATAGGTCTGGCCGGTCTTTTCCGACAGCCAGGCGGCATAGGAAAGCGCGTCTTCATAGGAGACCGACACCACCGGACGCTTGTCGCGACCCCAGCCATGGTCGGGCGCTTTATAGGCGCAGCCGCCGTCGGCGACGCAGGCGTCCCATTGCGCAAAAGTGACCTCATGCGCGGAAAGGGCGAAGCCATGTGCAAACGCAACCTCGCGCTGGGGGCTTTCGGCGGGTTTGGCGCCAACCTCGCCGGGCCGCGCGCCCATCTGAAAGGCGCCCGCAGGCAGCGCCGCCATGTCAGGACAATCGGCGCAATCACGGAAATAATCACCGGAGGGCGCTGTCTCGGATACGGCGCCCGAGGCCGGGTCTTCCCCTTCTGCCTCAACGGCGGCGATGAGGCTTTGAATGGCGTCCTCATCAGCAGCAGCGCCCGTCATCGGCGCATCCCCCTCAAGAGACGACGGCGTCGCGGCGAGGGCGACTTGCGCAGGCGCTACTTTATCCGTGTCCGCCGCGGCGCTTTCACCTGACTCTTTCGGCGCTTGCGGAATAACAATATCCGTAGACGGATCATGCGCCGGATTGACGGTGAGCGAGGCGAGAGACGACGGCGTATCAACCGACGGATCGGGAACCCCATCGACAGATGGCGCTGTTGCATCAGCGGCTGCGGCCGGCGTCTGGGCAGTTGCCTGGGCAGTTGTCTGGGCGACCGTCTGCTCTGAACGCGGTTGCGCCACTGGCGCCGGGGCCGGCAGGAGGACCGGCGCCAGCACAGCCGTCGCAACAGTCATCAAGACAAGGCCCGCCGTGGCGCCAAACGCCACCTCTTTGGCGCTGAAACGCCGCTTCGGTTTCGACCGCTGAAGAAAGGCCGGCGGCGGGACCGGTTCGTCAAGCTCCTCCTCAGAAGAAAAGGTCGCGTCGCTGGTCGCATAGTCGGGCGCATACTCGGCCGCATAATCCGGCGCCAGCATGTCGGCGCCTGGCGTCCACAAGTCCTGGTCGCCATTCAGCGCCGGTTCGTCATTTTGCGGCTCCATCTCCGGCGCCGCCCAGAGATCGGCGTCAGCGAGCCCCATGCGCTGCGTCGTCAACTGGATCTCTTCGAGCACAAAGCGCCAGCGTGGATCGTCCGCGGCGCCGGTCCATCCGGAAAGATCAACCGGCGGCAGGTTTTCAAATCCGCCGGGCGGACGCGCGCCGCCAACCGCCACGGGAATAAGGGCGCCGCGCTCCATCGCCTCTTCCGCCTGACGGTGAAGCTTCGCCAGCTTCGCCGCCGCATGGGTCCACACGACGATCGCCGCGCCGTCGCCATTGGCGGCGCCGGCCTGGGGCCCGAGATCGCCGTGGTCGGCGCTCACCGCCATCGCCGCATGACCGGCATGGGTAAGGGCGGCGGCGATTTTCGCGCCCAGCGCCTCATCCCGCGGCGCATGAAGAATGGAGATCGGCGACATGGGCATGTGATGGTTAATCGTTTCTAAATCGCGACAATCAAGCTCGCCCAAGGGCTGCGGACCGAAGGGCAATCGCCCTTCTAAGGCGAATCGGGCGCCGAGGCCGAGAGGGTTAAGCTAAAAACTTCGCAAGAAAAACATGGGGAAAACTGAGGGTGCGATATCCCCTTTTCAGAAGCTTTTGTTCCTGATATGTTCCAACCTCTTGCCGGGGAGAAATCATGGTCGCGCAGATCACCACTTTCGCCTTTCACGGGGTCGACGCCCGCCCGGTGACCGTTCAGGTCCAGCTCACCAATGGCGCCGGCAATATCTTTTCCATCGTCGGCCTGCCCGACAAGGCCGTCTCCGAAGCGCGCGAGCGGGTGCGCGCCGCCCTCTCCGCAGTAGGCCTCGGGCTTCCGGTCAAACGGATCACGGTCAATCTGGCGCCCGCGGACCTGCCCAAAGAGGGCAGCCATTTCGACCTCGCCATCGCCCTCGGGCTGCTTATGGATATGGGCGCGGCCCCTCATGACGCCGGCGCCGGTTTCGCTGTGATGGGCGAGCTTGGACTTGATGGATCCATCGCACCCTGCGCCGGGGCGCTGCCCGCTGCGGTCGCGGCGAACGCCATGGGGCTCGGCCTTATCTGTCCTGCGGCCAGCGGGGCCGAGGCGGCATGGGCGGGCGGCGAGGCTGCGATTTTGGCGCCGAAATCATTAATCCAGCTCGTCAACCATTTCAAAGGCGCGCAGGTTTTGACGGCGCCGGCGCCCGGCGCCCTTGAGGCTCCCCCGGCCATACCGGACCTTGTCGACGTCAAGGGCCAGGAGACCGCCAAACGCGCCCTCGAAGTCGCCGCCGCCGGCGGGCACAATCTGTTGATGGTGGGGCCGCCGGGCGCGGGCAAATCCATGCTCGCCGCCCGGCTCCCGGGGCTCCTGCCGCCGCTGTCGCCCAAGGAGATGCTGGAAATCTCCATGGTGCAGTCGCTGGCGGGCCTGCTTGAGGGCGGCCGCCTCACCCGCGCCCGGCCTTTCCGCGCGCCCCATCATTCAGCCTCCATGGCGGCCATGATCGGCGGGGGGTCACGCGCCAAACCCGGTGAAGCCTCCCTCGCCCATCACGGCGTCCTGTTCCTCGACGAATTGCCGGAATTCTCCGGCCTTATGTAGCAAGCGCACCAACAGCGGCCCGTCCCGCAAGGCGGGCCTAGGTGCTTAGGGTCCTCGGATTACTTCTTTCTTGCGTTCTCGTAGGCGCGCTCAATGATGGTTTTGAGCCGTCGCCCTTCGCTCGTGGCGACTCTCAGGGAGCGATTTCTGGGGGAGCCCATTTGGGCCTCGCCACCATCTTCGCGGATTTCAATAGTGATCTCGTTCCCTTTTCCGAAAACATCTTTGTAGGAAAGGGCGACCTCAGCGCTAACATTGAAAACGTCATCCCGAAAAGGAAAGTCCTTGTCTTCGTTGTTCGTAACGCCCGGATAAATGAGAATTTGAGCTTCAGCGCCAGCCGAAATACTATCAATGTCGCCGACGTGGGCGGTTTGCTCCAGAATCGCTACATGGGCATCTTCGGAATTTGGCCGATACAGCAAGTCAAACTGGTATTCCGACAGCTTCCTTTCGATATTGGCGGGAGAGTTGCCGAAATTCCTGACTGTCAGTTCAATCGCAAAAGGGCGCATTCCTCTGGTGATATACTTCGCAGAGAGTCCAGCGAGATAAGCGCGGGTTTGCGCCTCTCCAATGTTGACGGTTTCCTCAACGGTGCGACGCGTCACATAGAAGGTAATATAGAGGACCGCGAGGCCTACGGCCGTGAAAACGCCAATCCAGGCGGTCCAATGCGCCATGCGTTCCTGCGCCAGCAAATCTGCTTCAGCAACACTGGTCGCGCCTTGGCCACTATCCTGGGGATTGGCGGTGGCAGCGGGCTGATGCTCGCAGGCTGGGTCGTTTCGACTAACAACAACCGTAAAGCCTTTGTCCGCTTCGGCGCCTATCTGGTAGCTCTTTTTGGCGCACTCCTCTTCGCTTGGACTTTTTCGTTCCCTTGCTGAGGGGGCGTTCGGCTGGGTGAAGTAGGCCGCCCCCAACAGGACAAGGACAATTAGTCCAGCGCCAGTGTATTGTTTCCTATCGCCTTTAGACATTGCAGAAGAAACACCGCCGAGAATTTGCCCCTAGAGAGCTTATTCTTGATGTTTGCTTCCTTTTCTTCAACGCCTATTTCAGCAAGCTTTTCCACTAGCCCGGCATAGGTGACGCCTTTCCGTTTCAACTCAGCTTTCAGGAGGTTGCTGACCCTCTTTTCCCAGTCTGTTTCGCTCATTTAGGTACCGTTTATGTGACTTTTTTCATCATAAACGAGACTAAGGGTATTGTAAACAGTACGTTTTGGTACTATATCCGATACATAAGGCATCGGAAACAGTACCATGACACAACATTTTCTCCTCTCAGCGGCCTCCAGAACCTTGAAACTCAAGGACATTTACAAGGCTGGCGAGGAAGCCGCTTACCGCCAATTCTGCGAGCTGCGCTGGCCGGAAACGGACGGCGAGGGCGTTTGCCCGCGCTGCGGCTGCTGCGAGACCTACAGCATCACCACGCGTCGGAAGTTCAAGTGCAAAGCCTGTTCGCACCAGTTTTCGGTGACGAGCGGGACCATCTTTGCGAGCCGCAAAATGGACTTCACGGACCTGCTGGCCGCGATCTGCATCATTGCGAACGCTGCGAAAGGTGTTTCCGCGATCCAGCTTAGCCGCGACGTTGGCTGCCAATACAAAACGGCTTTCGTCCTCGCGCATAAAATCCGCGAAGCTCTTGCCGACGAAACGGAAAACGCCAAACTCTCCGGCACGGTTGAAATCGACGGCGCCTATTTCGGCGGTCATGTTCGCCCGGCCAATGAAGAAAAGAACCGCGTTGATCGCCGTTTGAAGCGTCACCAGACCGGCAAACGCCGCGTCGTCGTTGCGCTGCGCCAGCGCTCTGGCCGCACCCTTTCTTTCGTTCGCAAGTCAGAGGCCGAAGGCGTCGAGATCGCCCGCCAGCGCGTCGCTACGGGCTCGCAAATCCACGCTGACGAGGCTTCGCACTGGGATACGCTGGACGCCTTTTTCCCGGTTGGCCGCATCAACCACTCGGAAGCTTACAGCGCAAACGGTATCTGCACGAACCAAGTTGAAAGCTATTTCTCGCGCCTGCGCCGCATGGTTGGCGGTCAGCATCACCACGTCTCTGGCAAGTACCTTCATCAGTATGCCGCACATGCAGCATGGCTTGAAGACCACCGTCGCGAGAGTAATGGCGCGCTAGCATCCCGGTTAGTTGCAAATGCGATGTCAGCCCCGGTAAGCCGGTCTTGGAAGGGTTATTGGCAACGATAGTAATATTGAGGTTTTAATTACTGTTGGTCTATTATCTTGAAGGGAACGGGGCGCTCATGAATAATAGACTAGATAACCAAGTTCGTGAGAACTATGAAAACATCGTAGAACGGGTTGCGTCGCAAGCAGGGCGCGCCGACCTGCTGTTAAAATTTTGCGGCTTAACAGCCTCTGTTATTTTACCCACTGTTATTGGTTTTATTTTTGCGTTTTGGAACAATCTATTTGCTTCGTTCGGAGTGTTCTTGTGGGTGGCTTCGTTGCTGATAATTACACAATGGGTTTTGGGTTTCATCACGACTTTCAATCTAGTGAATGTCGCACTTTTTCATGGCTCAGCTGCGGGCCTAAAAAGGGCATATGACGAATTGAAAGCGGATTACACTTCGGAGGCAGAGACCGGATTAATTCTTGGCGAAACCGTTGAGTACACAGAAGTGTTCATGGGTGCTTTGCCCATTTATGAAGAGCTGGTTGAAGAAGACGAAAAGAACTTCAAAGAATCCGTTTCGGAATTGATGGATTATTTCGTTGAAAACCGGGAGCCGATATTTGGGATCGAGAGGGGCGATCTTTGGAATTTTGCGGTTTACGTTTTTTGTGAAAAGAAAACCTTGTTACTTCCTGTCTGGCGCCAATGCGCGCCATCGCTATGGGATGAAAACAATCCTCGCAAAGTTCGCGCGTTTGGTCCTTGCGACGGGCACGTCGGTGCCGCATTCAGGCGTGGTGAAGCCATCATTACCGAAGATGCGCATGACTCAGCCATCAGGGCGTTCACGGAGCCCCCGCTGCACCTCTGCAGATTAGACGACACAGAGAATTACACTTCGTTTGCTTCATTCCCTTTGGAGTCTGGTAATTCCATTCCGAACGGGGTGCTTGTTGCCACAAACAACCGAATTGGCACATACAATCCAAAGAATTGTCTTGCATTACGCTCTGCCGCGCACTTTATATCGCGCCTTACCGAAAAGGTGCCTGACGAAAAATGGCCCAAATTGGCACTACCCTGGACGGAAGAAATACAGTAGAATCAATCTTGTAAGACTGATTCTATAGCCTATATATAAAGGGGAGAGGTTATGAAGAAGGAAGTCAAAATCGTGAGCAAAAAGAACGGCGTAAGGCCTTGGACCGTTGATGGTGCCGCCGCCGCTTACGAGCCATCCGTAAAGGTTGCGACCAAGAAATTGGCTCGCGAAACGTCCAGTTCGATTGTGGATAGAGCAAACAACGCCCGTCAAATCGCTAAAGCTGGGCGAGCATTGGCGCGCGAGTATTTTGGCGGCAAAATCGCCTCGTAAATACATGCACACATCCAACACCAGACGGGCCCCTAAGGGCCCGTTTGTGTTTTCAGCCGCTTATTCACCTGAGACCAGATATGGTTGCGAAGCGCGGAATCCCGCTTGGCCGTGCTGACTTGATGCTGGACGCAGCGGGCACGAGCCTGCCCGACGTCCCCGTATTTCTTGACCAGATAGAGCGCCCACCAGTCGGCTATGGCGTATATCCGGCGGCGGCGCTCCATCCTCTTTTTGAGGTTTAGGACTCTGACGAAGTCGATTGGTCCTTGCATTTGCCAAGATCACCAAAGTAGCGGCGGACAAGGCGAGTTTCCTCGGCCAACTCGGCCTGAATTACCTTAATGCGCTCCGCCGGGGGAAGTTGCGCTAAAGCGAGGCGTTCCTCAATTGTGCGCTGCCGGAAAATCTTATGGTACATGGCTGTCTCCTATTTTGCATGCACCTCCGGCCCTAGTCGATCTCAGGCCCGCCCAACACGCACCGAAAATTTCAAGCCAGCCGCCAGCCCTTATAGAGCCCCTCCTGCGGGACTTCCTCAACCGTCCCGGCGTGTTTCAGGCTGTTGAGGCAGGCCCCGACCCGCTTCCTTATCAGGACCGCCGTGGAGTCCCCTGAGAGCCCACGGGCGGCCATGTAGCCCTCGGCTATCGTAATGGACGTTAACGGCCCCTCGGCCTCCCTGAGAGCCTTGAGGACGTGGCGGCGCATCTCGCCCTTGCTGGCCCTGTGGGCGACCTTGTGGCCCGGCAAGCGGCGGGGCGCGTCCTCTGTGAACAGCCGGATCGCGGCGTCCAGATGGTCTAGGTCAATTCGGATGTTGCGGGCGGCCTTCTCGGCGGCTTTCAAGTCGCGCTCCAACTGGCGGCGCTTCTCAACTAACCCGGCTACTGTGTTCGGTCTCTCCATGGGGAAAGACTAGGATTCACAAGGGCTTAAAACCAGCTTAGAGTTGGTGCGCTTGCTACATAAGGCCGGAATTCTCCGCGCCGGTGCTCGACAGCCTGCGCCAGCCTCTGGAGACCGGGGATGTGCTGATCGCCCGGGCGAATTTTCATGTGCGCTATCCCGCGCGATTCCAGCTCGTCGCCGCCATGAATCCGTGCCGCTGCGGCTATGGGCGCGCATCGGGCCGCGCCTGCGGCAAGGGTCCCAATTGCGAAGAGATTTATCAGTCGCGGATTTCCGGGCCGCTGCTCGACCGGATGGACCTGTCGATCGAATTGCCCGCGGTGACGCCCGCCGACCTCGCCGGCCCCGCCACAGGGGAAACCACCGCAGCCGTTGCAGAAAGGGTGGCGCACGCGCGGGACGCGCAAACGGCGCGCAGCGGCGAGGGAGCATCAAACGCAGCGCTCGGGGACGCCGACCTTTCCAGCATCGCCGCCCCTGACGCTGAGGGGGCGAGCCTTCTTTCCCGCGCCGCCGAGGCGATGTCCCTTTCGGCGCGCGCTTATACACGCATCCTCCGGGTGGCCCGCACCCTTGCCGATCTCGATGGGGTCGATGGCGTCAAACGCCGTCACATTGCCGAGGCGGTGAGTTTTCGAAAAGCCACGGACAGGCGCCCTGACGCAAACGCGGCGAAAAGCGTTGAAACTTCCTCTCGCGCCGGGGCGGCGTAAGCGCGAAAAGAGCCTGTTCCCGGCGATTTTTCAGCGATTTTTACTGTCCGAATTAACCAACTCCATCAACCATTTTTCAAGGCAAACCCGCGACAGTGGGATCGGTTGCGTAATGGGGTTTCACTGTCAATGCCGCATCTTGGATCACACAAGAGCGTTTCTTCAAATTCAATCCGTGAGCTGATCGTCGTCTGTGACGGCGAAGGCGTCATCCGTTTTGTTTCGCAAAGCTTTGCGCGGTTTTTCGGCGCCCCGGCGCCGTCATGGCACGGCCGCGCCTTCGCCCCCGGCGGAAATGCGGCCGAGGCCGGCGCGCCCGCCTTTTACCGCACCGAAGCGCGCGCCGGCGAACGCGCCTTTATCGTCGACTGGACAGAGACCCTGCTTGCCGGCGGCGAGCGCCTTTATGTCGGCGCCCCCCAAAGCGACGGCGCCGACGAAGAAGCCGCGCAGGCCAACGACGCCGGTCCAAAAATGCAATTGCTGGCGACCATGAGCCACGAGATGAGAACGCCCCTCAACGGCATTCTCGGCATGACGTCGCTCTTGCTCGATACATCCCTGGAGCCCAATCAGCGCGCCTATGCAGAAAGCGTGCGCGAATCCGGCGTCGCGCTGCTCGCGCTGATCAATGACCTTCTCGACTATTCAAAACTTGAAGCCGGACGTCTCGACATCGAGCACGCAGCATTCTCTCCCCACAATCTCGTTCAGTCGGTGGCGGAGCTGTTGTCGCCGAAAGCCGCGGATAAAGGCATCGAGATCACCGCTTATGTGGACAGCGCCGTGCCCGACGAACTTTACGGCGACGAGGCGCGCCTGCGCCAGGTGCTGATCAATCTCGCCGGCAACGGCGTCAAGTTCACGGATGAAGGCGGCGTCGGCATTGAAGCGCGCCTCGTCACCGCCGAAAACGGCGCCGCTCATGTGGCGTTTTCGGTGCGCGACACCGGCATCGGCATTCCCGAAGACAAACAGGCGGCCATCTTCGAAGAGTTTTCGCAGGCCGACACCGCCGGCGAGAGAAAGCGCGAGGGCACCGGGCTCGGGCTTGCCATTGCGCGTAAAATCGTTCGCGCCATGAATGGCGACATCGCCATCGCCAGCAATCCCGGCGACGGCAGCGCCTTCACCTTCACCGTCGCGCTCGATTTCGAAGGCGAAGCGCCGGCGAAACCCCGGCCCTTCGAAACGCCGGTGATTATCGCTGCGCGTTCGGAGGTTTTGTCGCGCAGCCTTGAATTGCAGCTCGCCGCCATCGGCGCGGAAAACATCATTCCCGTTTCGACCCCGGCCGCCGCAATCGGCGCCATGGCGAAACATCCCGACGCCATTCTTCTCTGCGATATCTATATCGCCGGAGAAAGCGCCCAGCCGCTCGCCCACAAGGCGTCACGGTCATATGTGCTGTTGTCGCCGCTCGCCCGCGGCCGCATCAATGAACTGCGCGAGGCCGGTTTTGACGGCTATTTCATCAAACCGATCCGGCAATCATCCCTGCACACACAATTGACCGAAGATCTCGACGAAGCCCCTGTGGCCGTGGAAGAAACAAAACCCATCGACAAGCCGGAACCGAGTGGCGGCGATAAGATATTCCGAGTCCTCCTCGCCGAGGACAATCAGATCAATGCGGTGCTCGCCACCACCATCATCAAACGCGCCGGTCATACGGTCGACGTCGCCCATAACGGCGCTGAAGCGGTCGAGGCCTGCGAGCATGGGGACTATGATCTCATCCTGATGGATATGCACATGCCGCATGTGGACGGGCTTGAAGCGACAAGGCGCATCCGCAAGCTGTCGGGTTCCATGCGCAAGGCGCCGATCATCGCGCTCACGGCCAACGCCATGGCCGCCGATCGCCAGAAATGCCTTGCCGCGGGGATGGACGACTTCCTGTCGAAACCCTTCGAGCCGTCGGACCTGACCGCGCTCCTCACCAAATGGGGCGATTGCGAAAGCGAGTGGAGCGAGGCGTCTTAAGACTGGCGGCAAGCCGCCTTATGCGCCTTTCTTTCGCCGGAAAACGCCAGTAGCGTCCCGCGCCATGACACAAGACGCAAACGCGCCCCAAGCTGAAAATCAGTCTGACACTCAGACCGGCGAAAAGAAAACGCTTCTCGGATCCCTGGCGGCGTATTTGCGCGCACGCAGTCTTGTGATGCTGCTGCTCGGCTTTTCGGCCGGGCTTCCCTTTTACATGATCTATCAGAACCTTTCGCTCTGGCTCGCCGAAGCCGGAGTTGAAAAAGGCGAGATCGGGTTGTTCGCCTGGACCGGCTTTGCGTTCTCTTTCAAGTTTCTATGGGCGCCGGTCGTCGATCGTGCGCCGGTGCCGATCCTTGAAAAGCTTGTCGGCCGTCGGCGCGCCTGGATGGCGACGGCCCAGATCGGCGTCGCCCTGACATTGATCGCCATGTCCATGGCGGACCCGGCCGGCAATCTCTGGATTGTCGCCGGCATCGCCGTTCTCATGGCCTTCGCCGCGGCGACACAGGATATCGCCATCGACGCCTGGCGCATCGAAGCCGCGACCGACGAAGAACAGGGCGTCATGGCCGCCATGTATCAATATGGCTATCGCGTGGCGATCATGGTCGCCGGCGCCGGGGCGCTTATCGTCGCCGATAATGTGAACTGGCCGGCAGCCTATCAGTTTATGGCGCTTTTGATGGGGGTCGGTTTCCTCACGGCGCTTTTCGCGCCAAAGGTAGAGGTGCGCGAATATGTTCCCCCGCCAAAGGCGTCCTTTACCGAAACCATGTCAAAGTCCGTGATCGGACCGTTTCGCGATTTCTTTGAACGCTATGGCGTACACGCGCTGGTTATTCTGCTTTTCATCGCGCTCTTTCGCGTGCCCGACTTCCTCATGGGATATATGACCGGGCCGCTTTATATCGATCTCGGCTATGACAAGACCACGATCGGCGCAATCCGGTCGGGCGCCGGGTTGTTCGCCACCATGGGCGGCGTCTTTCTCGGCGGGATTATCGTCTCGCGCCTCAGTTTCAAATGGAGTCTTTTGATCGGGGTTCTTGGCCAGTCGCTGACCAATCTCATCTATAGCTGGCTGGCGCTGTCGGACGCGACGACGGGCGGGCTCGCCTTTGCGGTGATCGTCGACAATATCGCTTATGGCGCCGCGGGAACGATCCTCATCGCCTATATGTCGAGCCTCACCAACACCGCTTTTACAGCAACTCAATATGCGCTGTTCAGTTCGTTCTACGCCCTCCCCGGCAAGTTTGTCGGCGGCTTTTCCGGCTTCATGGTGGAGGCGGCGGGGTTCGCCTGGTTCTTCGCGATCACCGCGATCGTCGGGATTCCCGCGGCGATCCTCGTTTTCTTTCTGAAATATTCAGAGAAAAAATTCTCCATTGACCGAAAGCAGGCGACGGCGGAGCTTGAAGCGGCCGATTAGAGCAGCTTGAAATGCGCTAGCCAGCCGCGAGACAATCGTCGAGATCGGGTTTGTCAGCGTTTGACGTCGTCGCCGTGGCGTCCACCTGCGCGACCTTCTGGACGCCCATTTCATCCGGATACAGAATGATAATCAGCGTGCAGGTGGTGAGCGCGTAACGGCGGTATTCGCCATTTCCTTCGCGCCGCGTCAGCGCAGGCTCGCCCAGAAGATCGCCAAGCGTCGCCGAATTCGCGCCTTGAAGATCGGACAACACATAAACCGGCGCTGCGGGCGCTGACGGGGTTTTCGCCGGTATATCGGCGGTGTCTTGCGTCGTTGTAGCGCAAGCAGCGGCGAACAAGGCTAAAGACGAAATCAGAGAAAAACGTGTGACGCTCATGAAAAACCCTTACCGCAAAAAAGCTGAAGCGATGATTAAGCCTCGTCATCGGCGCCATCAAGCCGCGCCGGAATGACAAGGCGGAAAGGCTGAGCGTGTGACCCTCGGCCCTCTCCTTGCTTCCCGCGCACGCCCTTCCTATAAGCCCGCGGGTGCTTGTTTTGACTTCATAAGGATTTTTCATGACCGCTTCTCTCGATGTGATCGGCGTCGGCAACGCCATTGTTGACGTTCTCGCCAAGGCTGACGACGCTTTTCTTGCTACACACTCGATCCCGAAAGGCGGCATGATCCTGATCGACGAGGATCAGGCGAAAGTCATTTATGACGATATGGGCTCGACCGTCGAAATCTCGGGCGGGTCGGCGGCGAACTCCATCGCCTGCGTCGCGTCCATGGGCGGCAAGGGCGGTTTCGTCGGCAAGGTGGCGGGCGATCCCCTGGGCGAAGTTTTCCGGCACGATCTGCGCGCCATCGGCGTTGAATTCGACACCAAGCCGCTGACCGATGGGCCGGCGACCGGGCGATGCCTGGTCAATGTGACGCCCGATGCGCAACGTTCCATGACGACGTTTCTCGGCGCCGCCGGCTTTGTTGAGCCGGACGATATCGATGAAAGCCAGATTGCGCGCGCGGAAATCACCTTCTTCGAAGGCTATCTGTTTGAACAACCCGTTGCGCGCCAGGCGTTCATTCGCGCCTGCGCCATCGCCAAGCGCGAAGGCAAACGCTCGGCGCTAACACTTTCCGACGCAAGCTGCGTCGATCGTCAGTTCGAGGAGTTGCAGCAATTCATTCCGCAGCATGTGGACATCCTGCTCGCAAATGACGCGGAAGCGGAAACGCTGTTCGGTTCTGATGACCTCGATGTCATTGCGGAGAAAGCGCGCAAACTTTGCCCGCTCACCGCGGTGACGCTGTCGGAAAAAGGATCGCTCCTCATTCCGCGCGACGGCGATGTCGTAAAGGTCGACGCTGTGAAACCGGCGCAGCTTGTGGACACCACCGGCGCCGGCGACGCTTATGCCGCGGGATTGCTTCTCGGCCTTGCGCGCGGCTTTGAACTGGAGAGCGCCGGCGCGCTCGGATCGCTCGCGGCCAGCGAAGTGATCAGCCATTTCGGCGCCCGGCCGGAACAGTCTCTAAAAGAACTCGCTGAAAAGGCGGGGCTTCTCTAAGTCCCTGAAAACTTTCCAAGAATTTCGCTATAGACAGCCGCCGTCTGCGCCCGGGTTTCCTCTAAAGGAAGCCCGGTGTCGATAATGTAATCCGCGCGCTGACGTTTTTCCGCATCCGGCGTTTGCAGGCGAAGGATCGCTTCGAACTTCTCTTCGCTCATGCCGGGCCGCGCCAGCACACGCGTGCGCTGCACATCCGCCGGCGCACTGACAACAACGGTCGCGTCAAAGAATTGTTCCGTCCCGTTTTCAAAAAGCAGCGGGATGTCGAGCACCACCGCATCGGCGCCCGCTTGCGCCGCTGCCCCCATAAACGCTTCGCGGTCTTCGGCCACGAGCGGATGCACCACCGCTTCAAGTTTCGCAAGCGCTTGCGCATCGCCAAGCACGATTTTCGCGAGCGCCGCGCGGTCAACAACGCCGTCGACAATCGCATCGGGAAACAAATCCGCGAGTGGCGCGACCGCAGCGCCGTCTTCGCCATAGAGCCGGTGCACCGCAGCGTCGGCGTCCCAGACGGCAGCGCCGAGATCGGCGAACATGGAAAGGACGGTGGACTTACCCATGCCAATGGAGCCGGTGAGACCGATACGGATCATGACTTTCCTCGTCTTGCGAGCTCTTTCACCAGCTCGCCGCGCAACTCATCATCTACCTTGGCGTCCGCGCCAAACCATGCGCGAAAACCCGGAACCGCCTGATGCATCAGCATAGCGAGACCATTGACGGTCGCATGCCCCTTGTCTTCGGCGTCTTTAAGCAGCGATGTTTTCAATGGCGCATAGACAATATCGGCGACGAGCGCTGAGGGGTTGAGCGCGCTGAGATTAAACTCCAGCGGCGGCTGGCCGGACATGCCAAGGCTCGTTGTGTTCACCAATATATCAATATTATCAATAGCTTCCGATTTCTTCGTCCAGTCGATCACGGTCAAATCAAACAGCTCGGCCAGTTCCTTGGCGCGCTCTATCGTGCGGTTGGCGATGCGAATGTCGGTGAAGCCAAGCGTTTTCAAGGCAAGCAAAACGCCGCGCGCAGCGCCGCCGGCGCCGAGCACCAGCGCAGACATTCCGGGTGCTGACTTCTTCTCGCGCACCGCTTCTGCGAAACCAATAATGTCGGAGTTTTCCGCCGCTGCGCCTTCTTCGGAAAAGGTCAGCATGTTCGCAGCGCCGGTCTGTTTCGCATTCTCGCTGACACTATCAGCGTAGCGCAGCGCATTCTCCTTATGCGGGATCGTTATATTGACGCCGGCAAACCCTACGGTCCGCAAGCTATCCATGGCGCGGGCGAACTCATCATAATCAGGCGGAACTTCGATCGGGATATAATAGCCGTCGACGCCAGCCCGCTTCGCCCAGATGGTGTGAATGACCGGCGAGAGGGAGTGATTGACCGGACAGCCGACAACACCCGCCAGCACAGGAGATTTTTGCGGCTTTTCCGTCATCAGAAAGCAATCGCTCCCTCATGACGGAGAAGATCGAGCAAGGGATAGAGGGAAAGACCGAGCACCGCGAAATGATCGCCCTCAATGCGTTCGAATAATCGGCTGCCAAGCTTTTCAATCTGATAGGCGCCGACGGAATGAAGGATGTCAGGGCCCGCCGCTTCGAGATAGGCGTCAATTTCGGTTTCCGTTAGCGCGCGCATGACAAGCTTCGGCCGGTCGAGATTGCGCCAGATGATCGCTCCGTTGCGGGCGACAGCGACCGCGTTGATCAGCGTATGGGGCCCGCCTTGCGTTTCCATCAGCCGCGCTTTCGCTGCCTTCATGTCCGCCGGTTTGTCATAGGCGCGGCCTTCAAACTCCATGATCTGATCGGATCCGATAACGATGGCGTCGGTTTTCGCGGCAATTTCCAGGCATTTTGCCTCGGCAAGACGCATGGCGAGGGCTTCAAGATCGAGCCCTTCGCGGCGGCCTTCTTCCTTGATAATGTCTTCATTCACATCAGGCTTCATGACCTCGAAAGGCACATCGGCGCTGCTCAAGATCTGGCGGCGGATGGCGCTGCCCGAGGCGAGAATGATGCGGGGGTTTTCGGTCATCAGCGCTACTGGTTCTGACGGGCGGACAGTTTTGTGAGGATCGCCGCGGCCGTTTCCTCAACGGATTTTCGCGTTACATCGATCATCGGCCAGCGATGTTTCGTGCAAAGCCGTTTGGCGCGCACAACCTCCTGACGGATAAGGTCGAGATCGGAATATTCCTCCGCCGCGTCGCCGGCGTTCATGCCGCCAAGGCGGGATTCCCGGATTTGCGACAGACGCTCGGGGCTGGCGACCAACCCCACAACCAGCGGCTTTCGCAAGGAAAAAAGTTCAGGCGGCGGGTCTGCTGTGGGAACCAGCGGAATATTCGCCGCTTTAACGCCGCGGTTCGCCAGATACATGCAGGTTGGTGTCTTGGATGTACGGCTAACGCCGATAAGGACGACATCGGCCGGCTCAAGATCCCAGGTCATCTGACCGTCGTCATGGGATAAGGTGTAATCGAGCGCCGCGATGCGTTTGAAATAGGCGTCGTTTAATTCATGCTGGGCGCCCGGCCGCAGCGTCGTTTCAAGCCCGAGATAATCGGTAAAGGCGTGAAGCAGAGGATCGAGCACCGAAATCGCAGGCGTTTGCAATTCGCTGCAGCGGATTTCAAGAAGACGCCGTAATTCCGGATTGATGACGGTGTAAAGAACGAGACCCGGCGAGGCTTCGATCTCCGCGAGGGTCTTTTCCATCTGCGCGCGCGAGCGAATGAGCGCATAAATATGCTCAAGGGGTTTTGCGGCGGCGAATTGCGACGCGGTGGCCTTGAGCATGGCGTTCAATGTCTCGCCGGTGGAATCCGAGACGAGATGAACATGAAAAAAAGTGGCGATCGGCTGCATCTTGCGCGGCGTCTCAACCGTTTTTTCCGCTTGCCCCTGTCCTCTCGCCATGGTCTCCGCCCGGTTTTCCAAAATCTCGCCCCTGTGCTGTGGAACTATAGGGGAAAGTCCCGCCTTTTCGCGAGCCTGCATTTTGCGGCGCCTAAAACTCCCGAGTCATACCGGTCCGGCGCCCAGGCCCCTCTGTAAAGTCATACTGGTCATACTTCCTTCACCATAAATGCGAAGTCCATGGGATGAATCCAGTTTCCCGGTAGGGCCACGCAAAAATTTCGCAGATGGATGCGGCATTTGCGACGCTTTTCAACATCATGGTGATCTTTTATCCCTCATGGAAAATCCTGTGAGTCTTTTAGCGAAACTCAAGGGATAAACCCCGCCCCGCCTCTTTTCCCCGGCTTCCCGGCTGACTCTTCATATTAATCCTTTATTAAGAATCCTTTATAGAAGGTTAAGAAGGAACGTTCGCAGCTTATGACGACAGACTCGAAATTCTTGCGAACGTTTGAAGGAGAGGTTTTCGCCTCTCCTCCTATCTGGTTCATGCGACAGGCAGGGCGGTATCTCCCCGAATACAGAAAGCTGAGAGCCGAAGCGGGATCGTTTCTCGATCTGTGCTTCAATCCTGCGCTGGCGAGCGAAGTCACCCTGCAGCCGGTGCGGCGGTTCGATCTCGATGCGGCGATCCTGTTTGCCGACATTCTGCTCATCCCTCATGCGCTGGGACAAAAACTGAGCTTCGTTGAAAATGAGGGGCCGCGCCTTGAGCCGGTCGTGACGCTGAAAGACCTCGACGCGTTCCGTGAGCGCGATGTCCTTGAAACGCTCTCACCGGTCTTTGAGACGGTTTCGAAAACGCGGGCGGGGTTGGGGTCCGACAAAGCGCTGATCGGCTTTGCAGGCGCTCCCTGGACGGTGGCGACCTATATGCTCGCCGGGGGACCCATGAAGGATCCGGGCGTCTTGCGACAGAAGCTCTATGAGGAACCGGCCCTGATCAACGGGTTGATTGAGATCCTGGCCGATAAGACAATCGATTATCTCCTCGCGCAGATCGACGCCGGCGCCGATGCGGTGCAGTTGTTCGACACCTGGGCGAGCGGATTGCCCTGGCCGGTCTTGGACCGGGTTTCCATCCGTCCCCTCGACCGGATCGCAAAAGCCGTGAAAAAAGCCCGGCCTCATGTGCCGGTGATCCTTTTCCCCAAAGGCGTCGGCGAAAAAGCGCTCGATTACACTCTGCTTCAAGGTTGTGACGGGTTCGGCATCGACTACGCTATGGATCCCACATGGGCGCGGGCGAATTTAGGCGAACGGGTTGTAGTCCAGGGCGGGCTCGATCCGCTGTTGACGATCACCGGCGGCAAGCCGATGGAAGACGCCGCGTCGACTTATCTGAAGCTTTTCCATGACGTTCCTTATGTCTTCAATCTTGGCCATGGCTTTACGCCACAGACGCCGCCGGAGCATGTGGCCGCGCTGGTGGAATTCGTCAGGAGCAATGGCTGATGGCTGAGTTTCTGTCCGGCGTTTATCTGTGGATCAAATCTTTCCACCTGATCATGGTCATCGCCTGGATGGCGGGGATGATGTATCTGCCGCGGCTTTTCGTTTATCAGCACCAGTCCGAAAAGGGCGGTGAGGCCGAACGCTATTTCATCCAGATGCAGCGCCGGTTGCTCAAGGGGATCATCAATCCGTCCATGATCTTCGTGTGGATTCTGGGGATTTTGATGTTGATCGCCAATCCGTCGATCCTTTCGGAAGGCTGGTTTCATGTGAAGCTGGCGCTGGTGGTCATTATCTCGGCGATTCATGGCTTTTACGCCTCCTCGCGCCGCAAATTTGAAAAGGGTGAGCGCCCGCGCACTGAGAAATTCTGGCGGATCATGAACGAAGCGCCGTTCCTCGCCCTGATCGTCATTGTCATCATGGTGATTGTGAAGCCGTTCTGATCACGGATTAGGCTCGTTATCTCACATTTTGCTCAGATCGGCTCAAAGCCTGTTCTCAAGAATTCGGTGAGCGGGTAGCAGGATCATGAACGACTGACGGAGAGAGCCATGAAAACCGGATTTTTGACATTGGCGATGGTCTTGTCGGCCATGAGCGCGGCGAAGGCGGATAGCGATCCGCTCATTCCCGATGTGATTGAATGGGGCGCGAGCGCCGCCGCGATTGAAAAAGCGCTGGAGGGAAAATGCGCGAACGGTTTTGTAAACCGGCCGATTGATCCGCCGTTTCTGCCGGACGTGAAGACCGCTCAGGTGCAGATTGACTGCGACGGATATGACTTCATGGGCGCGCCGAGATGGACGGAATTCGTGATTGGCGATGATCGCCTGCAGATGGTCTGGGTGATGGTGGAAGCTGATGACAAGGCCAAAGTCGTCGAGGCGCTAGAGGACGCTTATGGGGAAGCCTCTCACGAAAGCGATCTGTTTATTGCCTTCACGCAAAACCGCGCGGCCTGGCGTGAAGAACCACCGGAAGTCCTGTTCTACGCGGAAGAACTTGCACCGGCGATGGAGGCCTGGCTGGCGAACCCGCAATAGGTGGAACTCGCTGCTCTATTCGACTTTCTGATAGGCCAGCCAATGGTCGTTGATGTGACAGAAGGCTGAGGCCGCGCCCGACCGGCTCTGGCGTTGCAGCCAGTCAAGAACGTCTTCGTCACAACGGTCGAAGGCGCGCATATTTTCCTCACCCTCGGCGAAGGTCATGGCCATGCTGAAATAGACAAGGCTTACCGTGTTCCAGCGCCGGCCGGACTGGTAGCGCCAGAGAACCACGTCAAGCTCGTCCTTGCCGCTGTCGCCGATGGGGAAGAAATCGATGAACTCGACCGGAATGTCTTCGCGGAGGAATTTCAGAAAGTCGGCGTCCATCCGGTTAGCGTCAGCCGGGTCGCGCGCCGGAATCCGGGTGAAATCCTCATAGGGGCCGGGATAGGCCGCGCGAATGGACTGCAAAAGACCTTCATGGTCGGCATAGACCGCCGCCGCATCGAGAATTGTGTGTTTAGGCGCATCTTGACCACAACCTGCAGTCAAAAACGCCAGGCAGAAAGCCGCCGCGGGAAGGACCGGACCCAGACGAACCATAGAAAAAAAGCCCCCTTGGAAGGGATTTATTAAAGGCGAAAACGGTAAAAAGGGGCTGAACAAACTCCGTGGAATTGGCGCGCCCGCAGTGAAGAAGCGCCAGACCGGGATTTGATCTCGATCATTGACGGCGCGCGCTTTTCGCCTATATCTAATCCAAACTTTCCTTGTCAGCGCCGTCCGGCCAACAGGCCGCCGTCCGCGCGCTCCGTATTTCCATCGCTGGTTTCCCACCTGCCCGCCCGCCATCTTCATTTGGCCGCGGGTCCCTTCCTGATTGAGGCTATCCATGCTGCCCAAAACGATGACGCTCGATGAGCTCAAAGAAAAAACCCCGGCTGAGCTTCTCGCCTTCGCCGAAGAGCTCGAAGTCGAAAACGCGTCCACCATGCGCAAGCAGGATATGCTGTTTGCGATCCTGAAAGAGCTTGCCGATCTCGAGGTGGAAATTCACGGCGGAGGCGTTCTGGAAGTGCTGCCGGACGGGTTTGGCTTTTTGCGCTCGCCTGACGCGAATTATCTCGCCGGTCCTGACGACATCTATGTATCGCCGAACCAGATCCGCCGCTTTGCGCTTCGCACGGGCGACACGGTCAAGGGCGAGATCCGTAGCCCGAAAGACGGCGAACGGTATTTTGCGCTTCTGAAAGTCCACACCATCAATTTCGAGGAGCCGGAAAAAACCCGTCACAAGGTTCATTTCGACAACCTGACGCCGCTCTATCCCGATGAGCGGCTCAAGATGGAAATTGAAGGTGAGAAAACAAAAGACCTGACAGGCCGCGTCATCGATCTCGTGGCGCCGCTCGGCAAAGGCCAGCGCGGGCTCATAACGGCGCCGCCGCGCACCGGTAAAACCGTCATTCTTCAAAATATCGCCCACTCTATCGCGACCAATCATCCTGAGGCTTACCTGATCGTGCTTCTGATCGATGAGCGTCCGGAAGAGGTCACGGACATGCAGCGTTCGGTGAAGGGCGAGGTCGTTTCCTCAACCTTTGACGAACCGGCGACGCGTCACGTCGCCGTCGCCGAAATGGTGATTGAAAAAGCCAAGCGTCTTGTCGAACATGGCCGCGACGTCGTCATTCTTCTCGACTCCATCACGCGCCTTGGCCGCGCCTATAACACCGT
This sequence comes from Hyphococcus sp., assembly GCF_041986965.1. Lineage (GTDB taxonomy): Bacteria > Pseudomonadota > Alphaproteobacteria > Caulobacterales > Parvularculaceae > Hyphococcus. The sequence goes on from NZ_JBHIXB010000001.1 coordinate 579,053, forward strand.
CGTTCCGTCTTCCGGCAAAGTGTTGACCGGCGGCGTTGACGCCAATGCGCTGCAGCGGCCGAAACGGTTTTTCGGCGCCGCGCGTAACATCGAAGAAGGTGGCTCCCTGACCATCATCGCCACGGCGCTGATCGAGACCGGCTCGAAAATGGATGAGGTTATCTTCGAAGAATTCAAGGGCACCGGTAACTCGGAGCTGATCCTCGACCGGAAAGTCGCGGACAAGCGCGTCTATCCGGCGATCGACATCGCCAAATCCGGCACACGCAAGGAAGACCTCATCACGCCGAAAGGCGACATGCAGAAAATCTTCGTCCTGCGCCGGATTCTCTCGCCCATGGGCGTTTCCGATGCGATCGAGTTCCTCATCGACAAGCTGAAGCAGACGAAAACCAATCGCGACTTCTTCGACTCGATGAATACGTAAGCAAAAACTGCTGCAAATCAGCTCGCGGCAGAATAGCAACCGCTCACCGCATTTTGGTTGGCGCCGCTTGGGCGGCGCATAGGATCGGCTGCGTTTGCCACGCTGCAGAGCAGGGAAAATCCATGAAAAAAATCGCGGCGCTGACAACCATAGTTGCAGGCCTCGCCAGCTCGTGTGCAGCGCAGGAGGCCATAAATTACGCCAGTATTGATGCTTATCTGGCCGAGACCATTGCAGCAGACCGGCCCGGATGCGGCGTTGGCGTGATTGATGAGGGCGGCCTTTCCTATGAGCGATATCGGGGGCTCGCCGAAAGGGAGCATAATATTCCGTTAACGGAAGAATCCGTTTTCGAAGTCGCGTCGATTTCCAAACAGTTCACGGCCTTCGCGGTCAATCTGCTTGTGGAAGATGGAAAAATTTCGCTTGAAGATCCGGTGAGTGAATATTTTCCGGAGCTCCCTGCCTCGGCCGATCAAATGACGGTCGGGCAATTGCTCACGCATACAAGCGGCGTTCGCGACTATCTGACCTTGATGCTCTATCAGGGTTACAGGCTGCCCGACTATTTTGATGTTGAAGACATTCTCGCGCTGTTGGGGCGCCAGCAGAACACGGATTTCACACCTGGTGAAAAGCAGGAATATTCGAATTCAGGCTATGTCTTGCTGGCGGAGCTGGTTGCGCGCGTTTCGGGCTTGTCGCTGCGTGAGTTCGCGCAGCAGCGCATGTTCGGACCGCTCGGCATGGCGCACACCGTCTTTTATGACGATCCCATGATGATCGTGCCGGGGCGCACCTATGGTTACGCGCCGATGGAGAACGGCGACCTTGGGCGAGACGTAAGCGCCCGCGGCGTTGTCGGCGACGGCGGCGTCTTCACAACGCTCGGCGATCTAGCAAAATGGGACGCCAATTTTTACGACAACAAGCTTGGCGGCGGCGCAGCGCTGATCGAAAGAATTGAAACCCCGGCGACGCTTGCTGACGGTGAGCAAACGCCAATCGCCTCCGGGTTTTTTATCCGTAATTACCGCGGGCAGCGGCAGGTCGGGCACACGGGGTATTATGGCGGATATAAGGGGCTTTATTCCCGTTATCCCGATGTCCATCGCTCGCTGATCGTCCTTTGCAACAATGAAGACTATTCGCCGCCGCGCATGGCGCGTGAGCTCCTTTCCATCATGCTGGCAGGTCATCTGGAGCCCGCCAAAGAGCGGCCGCCACGCCCGGCTGAAGGCGACGATGACGCCAGAACATTTTCATCTCGCGCCATCGCGCCCGGCCGTTATTACAGCGAAGAGCTCGATACTTACTGGGAAATCAGCCGTGAGAACGGCGACACGCGGCTGCGCATTCCTCATGGCGAGCCCATGGCGCTGAAAGCGAGCGGTGAAAACATCCTCGCGCCCGAAGATCAATGGTATGCGCTTCATGTGCCGGCGGGCCGCGGCGAAGCGAAGCGCTTTGACGTCGTCTATGAGGACTATTCGGGCATTCCCTTTGTGAAGACGGATGACGATTAAATTTCCGGCGCGCTAATACCCCGCCACGGTTCCGTCTTTGCGCATCTCCGTCGCGCCCGAATAGACGCCGGTTTCGGGGTCGCGTGCGATCGCCTGATAACCGCCGAAAACAAGGCCGTTATCGACCATGTTCACCTTGTGGCCCATGGCTTTCAGTGTGGAAACCGTTTCCGCCGGGACGCCGGGCTCAAGATCGAGTTGCCCGAGCGGATCGCCGTCGGGACCTGCTGACGCTCGTCCACCCGAATGATGGAAACGCGCGGCGTCGCCCGCCTCCTGCAGGTTCATCCCATGGTCGATCATGTTGACCAGCACCTGCACATGGCCCTGCGGCTGCATGCCCCCGCCCATGAGCCCGAAAGACATGTATGGCTCGCCGTCCTTCATCACGAAGGCCGGAATGATGGTGTGAAACGGGCGTTTTCCGGGCGCGTAGGCGTTCGGATGGTCAGGATCGAGAGAGAACAATTCACCCCGGTCCTGCAACATGAAGCCGAGCCCGTCGGGCGAAAGGCCGGAGCCCATGCCGCGATAGTTTGACTGAATAAGCGAAACCATCATCCCGTCCTTGTCGGCGACGGTGAAGTAAGTGGTGTCGCCCTCGCCGTCGATCGTCGCGGGCGGCGTTCCGGGCGCCGGGTCCGTCATTGCCTTTTCCGGATCGATGAGCGCAAAGCGTTCACGCCCGTAGTCGTCGGATAACAGCCAGTCCAGCGGGATCGCGGCGAATTCGGGGTCGGCGTAGAACTTCGCAAGGTCTTCAAAGGCGAGGCGTTTGGCCTCGACCATGTAATGGAAGACTTCGGCGGATGCCCGCGGCCATTGCGTGAGGTCCACATTCTTCAGAATGTTGAGCATCTGCAACGCGGCGAAGCCTTGCCCGTTGGGCGGCAGTTCGCAGACATCATAGCCCTTGTAATCGACACAGCCGGGCTCCACCCACTCAGCTTCATGGGCGGCGAAATCTTCATAGCGCAAATCGCCGCCAATGCGCTTCATATAAGCGTCGATGGTCTCCGCGATTTCGCCTTCGTAAAAGGCTTTCCGGCCCTTTTTGGCGAGGAGTTTATAGGTCTCAGCAAGGTCCGGGTTTTTGAAAATCTCGCCCGCTTGCGGCGGGCCGTCGGCGAACCAGATGGCGCGCGCATTGTCGAACTCATCGATCAGCGTTTCATATTCGTCAAAGCGCGCGAGGTTCATCCGGAGATATTCGGCGATCACCGGCGAGACCGGAAAACCGTTTTCAGCGTAGCCGATGGCGGGCTCCAGAATTGTCCGCATGGGAAGCTTTCCGAATTTCTCATGCAACGCAAACCAGCCGCTCGCGGCGCCCGGAACGGAAACGGGGAGATGGCCGAAGGGCGGGATGCCCTTGCCTTCGCCCATGATGGCGGCGGATTTGGCTTTTGTTTCTTCAAGGCTGCGTCCCATGGGCGCCCGGCCGGAAGCGTTGAGGCCGTAAAGCTTTTCCGTCTTCGGGTCCCATACAATCGCGAACAGATCGCCGCCGAGACCGCAGCCGGTCGGCTCCATGAGCCCCAGGGCCGCGTTCACCGCAATCGCTGCGTCTGCGGCGCTGCCGCCTTTCTTCAAAATGTCGACGGCGATCTGGCTGGCGAGGGGATGCGCGGTCGCGGCGATTCCGTGCTCGGCGTAAACGGGGCTTCTTGACCAGTTCGCGTCAATGGGTCTGCCGCCCGCGCCGAGCATAGGCTCTTGCGCGAGCGCGCCGCCGGCGACGGTGCAAAGCAATGCGGACAGAATGAGCTTTTTGCCGGATTTCAACGTCATGATGCGTTCCCTCAGAAATGGCGTGACAAGGAGGCTGGCACGGGTTTTCCGCGGGAACAAGGCGCAGGCGTGCGCAATTTCGGTTTATCCCAGAAACAGGACCGCCCGCAGGATATAGGATGTTGCGGCGACAGCGATGAGCCCAAGCACCGCGAGGGCGGCGAACCAGATCAGCCGGCGCATCAGCGGCGCGGGTTTATCTTTATCCGTAGACGGACCAACTGGTTTCAGGGGGTCAGCCATGATAGCCGTCGCCGGGCTTCACCTTTCCCCAGAACAGGGAATAGACATAGACCGTATAAATTAGGATGACGGGCAACATGACGGCGGCGCCGGCGAACATCAGTCCCAGCGCATTGTCGCGCGCCGCGGTCTCCCAGATGGTTTTGGCGAAGGGCACGTTGTAAGGGAAAAGCGAAATGGCGAGACCGAGATAGCCGGTCAGGAAAACACCGGCGCTTAAAAGATAAGGCCGCCAATCGGGCGCTTTTTCAGGTTTCGCCACAATATCGCGCCACAGCCACGCCACCAGCGCCGCCGTAATGATGGGAACGGGCGCGACAACCACAAATTTTGAAAAGTCGATTGCGGTCATGGAAACGCCCCAGCGTTCCGTCACGCGCGGATCGATGGAAAGCGTTGCAAGGCTCACTGCGGCCATGGCGAGCGTGGCGCCGAGCAGTGCGCGGCGGGCCCATTTGCGCGCGCCTTGTTGCGTCGCGCCTTCGGTCTTCAAGATCAGCCAGGAGGCGCCAAGGAGGACGTAACCGATGACAACGGATGCGGCGGTGAGGATCGTAAAGGGCGTCAGCCAGTCCAGGGGGCCGCCGGCATAGGCGCGGCCTTCAACGGCGACGCCCTGAACAAAAGCCCCAAGGATCAGCCCTTGCATGGCCGCGGCGGTGAAGGACCCGCCGGCGAAGGCGCCGTTCCAGAAACGCTTGGTGGTTTTACGCACCGCCTTGTGCCGGAATTCAAAGGCGACGCCGCGAAAAATAAGCGCCGCAAGCATGATGATGATGGGGAGATAAAAGGCGGGCATCAAAATGGCGTAAGCAAGGGGAAAGGCGGCAAAAAGCCCGCCGCCGCCTAGGACCAGCCAAGTCTCATTGCCGTCCCAGACAGGTTCGATGGCGGCCGTCATCATCGAGCGTTCTTCTTCGTTGTCAGCGAAATGACAGAGCATGCCGATGCCGAGATCGAACCCGTCGAGAAGCACGTAAAGCATCACGGCGACAGCGATGAGCCCGGCCCAGATCAGCGGCAAATCCATTTTCGCCTCCTACCCCTCGTCTTCCGCGGTCTTGGCCGGTTCGTCGACAGCGCCCAAAGGCGAGCCCGGCGCGCGGCGTTCTTCCTGTGGCGGCCCGGCGGGTTCGTCGTCAAAGCCGCGGGTGGCGATGCGGCCCATATAAACGACGCCCGCCGTAAAGACGATGGCGTAGACGACCATGAATATAAGGAGCGTCGCCCCGACCTGTCCGGCGACGACCGGCGCTACGCTGTCTTCCGTACGCAATGCTCCGTATACGGTGTAGGGCTGGCGGCCGACTTCCGCCGTGACCCAGCCGGAGATGACGGCGATGAAGCCGAGCGCGCCGCCGGGAACGGCGAGCCAGTGAAAGAGGCCGGGCAAGTGAAGACGGTCTTTGCGCCAGAGCCAAAGCCCCCACCAGCCAATGGCGAGCATGGCGAGCCCCGCCCCCACCATGATGCGGAAGGCCCAGAAAGTGATGAAAACCGGGGGCCGGTCTTCCTTTGAAAAGTCCTTGAGGCCGCGCAGCTCTTCCGCGCCGGGGAAGAGGTAATCGCTGGTGTTCGGAATCTCGAGTTTGAAATGGGTCGTTTCCGCCTCTTCGTCGGGGATGCCGAAAAGGATGGTTCCCTGCTGGTCGGCGGTCTCCCACCAGCCTTCCATGGCGGCGATCTTGGCGGGCTGATGGTGATGGGCGACTTCGCCGGACCAGTGGCCGGCCCAGATTTGCAGCGGCATTAAAAGCGCAAGCGTGCCGGCGGCCATGCGCATCTGATAACGCGTCGCCTGCGCCACGCGCCCGCGCAACACCTGTATCGCGCCGGCGGCCATCACCACAGCCGCGGTGGTGATATAGGCGGCGAGCATCATGTGAACGAAGCGCGAGGGAAAGCTCGGGTTGAAGATCACCTCAAGCCAGTCGGTTGCGTAAAATTTCCCTTCGGCGTCAATGGCGTAGCCCGCCGGGGTCTGCATCCAGCTATTGGCGGACAGGATCCAGAAGGCCGAAATGGTTGTGCCGATGGCGACCGCGCAAGTTGCGATGAAATGCAGGCGCCGGCCGACCCGTTTCCAGCCGAACAACATGACGCCGAGAAAGGTCGCCTCGAGAAAAAAGGCGGTCAGCACTTCATAGCCGAGCAAGGGACCGATGACGGAGCCGGCCTTGTCGGAAAAGACCGACCAGTTGGTGCCGAACTGGTAACTCATGACCACGCCGGAGACTACGCCCATCGCAAAAGCGAGCGCGAAGATTTTCACCCAGTGCAGATAGAGCTTCAGGAAAACGTCGCGTTTTGTTTTCAGCCAAAGCCCTTCGCACACCGCCAGAAACGATGCGAGCCCGATCGTGAAAGCGGGAAACATGATGTGAAAGGCGACAACAAAAGCAAACTGCAGCCGCGACAGGATCAACGCGTCAAGTTCCATCCGGAAACTCCATTGCGTGGCCACTCCTATAAGAGCATGGCCGAGGGCTTGATAGCTGCGACACACGGGACCTGTTGCCGCATTCGAGATCGCCGGCCTGCTGCGCGCCGTGCTTGCCTCTCTCCGTCAGGCTCCTAAGCTGTCGGAAAAGGAGAGCTATATGTCATTGAAACTTATACATTTTCCCATGACACGAAGCCTGCGTGTGGCTTGGGCGCTGTACGAGCTTGGGCTCGACGCCGAGATCGAAACACGGGTTTTTGATCGCGCCAAGTTGAAAGAACCTGACTATCTGAAACTCAATCCGCTCGGCAAAACGCCGGTGTTTTTCGACGGCGATAAACGCATGATCGAATCCGTTGCGATCATTGAGTATCTCGCCAACAAATACGCCAAGGGCGCCCTCAGCCGGAATGCTTCGCATACGGATTATGTGGATTACCTTCAGTGGATGGAGTTCGGCGAGGCCGGCATGGGGGGATATGTGGGCCAGCTCCTTGGACACTCCATGCTGTTGCCGGAAGAATTCCGGATCGAGTCCATGCGGGTCTGGGCGGAAGGCGAGATGAAAAACTGTCTAGACTTCCTTGAGGGCAATCTTGAAGACGACGGTTTTTTGCTGGATGAATTTTCGCTCGCGGATATTTCCGTCGGCTATATTCTTTTCCTGGTCAAAATTTCGCGCAATGGAAAATTGATGGGTGAAAAGACGGCCGCCTATTTTGCGCGGCTCACTGAACGCGACGCCTGGAAGCGCGCTTCAGCCCTCAAGCCATAATCGGGCGCCGTGAAACGAAAACAGCCGCGGCCCCTATGGCGCCGCGGCGTTCTCTTCCCCCGGGTCCCCCCTGATAAGTCGGGCGGCCGCCGTCATCATGACGGCTCTCCCACTGGCCAGCCTCGAGCGACCATATGGCCGCTTTTGAACGCGCATGATTGTATAAATTGGACATGAACGCGCCCTGGCCCGTGATGCGGTGGGTTGGAGGCAATAAGTATAGACATCTATATTATAGGCATCTATATATTTCTTTGGGAGGAGAAACCCATGGTCACCAGACGAGCGATTTTATGGACCGGCGCGGGAGCGGTGGTTCTGGCGGGTGCGGGCCTTGCGTCCCTGCTTCATTCCGATTTGTCAAAGGCGCGGGCGCCCTGGAAGGCGGCGGGAACGGGGTTTGGCGACAAGCGCCTCGACGCCCTTTCCTATGCCGTGCTCGCGCCGAACCCGCATAATATGCAGCCATGGCTCATTCGCCTTGATGGCGAAGATGCGCTGATGCTGTTTTGCGATTCCGGCAGGCTTTTGCGCAGCACCGACCCGCAAGACCGGCAGATTGTCATTGGTCTTGGCGCGTTTCTGGAGCTTTTGCGGCTGGCCGCCGCCGAGCAGGGTTTTGCGCTTGAGGTGGATGCCTTTCCCGAAGGTGAACCGCAGCCGACCCTCGACGGGCGTCCGGTCGCCGCCGTCCGCTTTGTGGCGGATGCGGGCCGGAAAGATCCTTTATTTGCGCATATTCTGACGCGCCGGACGTCCCGGGTCGCCTTTGACCAGAACCGGCCGGTCGCTGCGGAAACCCTGAATGCGCTTGATCAGGCGTTAAGGCCTGAAGACGGCGAATTCGAATGGGTGAACGATGCGAGCAATGTCGACGCCCTGAAAACAATTTGCCGCGAAGGCTGGCGCATTGAAATGGAGACGGCGCCGACACGCCATGAATCGGCGATGCTGACACGCATCGGCGATGATGAGATCAACGCCGATCCCGACGGCATCTCGCTGTTTGGTCCTGTGATGGAGGCGGCGCGATTGATCGGCATGCTGACAAAAGAAAAGATGGATGAAGTCGGGTCGCCCGCCTACCAGGCGACGATTGATTTTTATAACGGCAATATCGACACCTCGATGGCGTTTGGCTGGTTGTCGACGGCAGGTAATTCCCGTGCGGATCAATTGCGCGCCGGGGCGGGTTGGGTGCGTCTGCATCTGGCGGCGACCGGGCTCGGCCTCGCCATGCAGCCTTTCAGTCAGGCGTTGCAGGAGTTTCCGGAAATGGCGGAAATCTATGCGGAAATTCATGACTTTACCGGAGTTGAAACGCCGCGCGCGCCGCTTGCTGGCCGGCTTCAGGGGCTGTTTCGTTTCGGTTACGCCAAGCCCGGCCCCGCCGCTCCGCGCTGGCCGCTGGAAACGAGGCTGATCGCCGCCGATGCATGACAAGAATGGAAAGGCGCCGAACCCCGGCGCGGAAGCAGGGCTTCCCGGCGACCCTGTTCTCTTCAAGGTGCTGACGGAAATCTCGATTATCTCGAACCTCGCCGACCGGGAGTTTGAACGGTTGATGCCGGGCGGGCTGACCCTTGCGCAGTTCGGGGTTCTGAATCATCTCCTGCGTCTTGGCGCGCAGCAGACCATTGGCGAAATTGCGTCGGCGATGCAGGTCGCTCAGCCCTCCATGTCGTCCACGGTCAAGAAGCTCACCGACAAAAGCTATGTCGAGCTTATTCCGGATACGGAAGACCGGCGGGTGAAGCGGGTGAAGGTGACGCCGGCCGGACGCGCCGCGCGCGATCGCGCTGTGAAGGCGACGGCGCCGGGGCTCGCCGCCTTGGGCGAAGCGACGCCGGGCGTTGACTGGGCCGCGATGCTTGGCGAGCTCACGCGGCTCAGAATGTTAATAGATACAAAGACCTAGCGCGCCGGGAAGGCTTTGGGATTGCGCAGGATCGCGGCCGAGACAAGCGCCACAGCAAGGCCCACCGGGAAGATCTCGACAAAGAGCGTCATGGGAAACCGGTAGAACGGGTTTTTGTAATTCTCCACAAACTGTTCCATGGCGGCCCGCGCTTTTTCAAGTTCGGCGCCGGTGACGCCGGCCGCTTCCTTGTTCGCGATAACGCCGTTCGCGTAGCTTTCAGCGAACTCATAGCCGGTGGCGGCGAGATAAAGCTCCCAACCAGTTGCATAGAAGACGCCGGCGACAAGCGCGATCGCAACGCCAAGCCCGAAGGCGGGCGCGAATTTTATCACCCCGCCCAGCTCGCGATCGCGATGGCGTTTGATCCCGAGGAAGATCATGGTCAGCGCCACCAGCATGACGGTGTAGCCGAAGACTGCGCCGCCGGTTCCCAGGTCGTGATCGTCAAACACAAAGCCAAGGCACATGACGCCGATGGTGATGGAGCCGGCGATGGCGCCGTAAATCAGGGCGATGCGAAGCATGGCGTTTCTCCTGTTTGTTGTGATTATTACGAGGTTGCGGGCGGTTCGAAAATCGCCAGCAGATTGCCTTCCGGGTCCTTGAACCAGGCGAACTTTCCGCCGCCGCCCGGGGTCTCACTGGGAATTTCTACCGGCCCCACCGTTACCTCGCCGCCCTCTGCGCGGATTGCGTCACAGCCGGCGTCCACATCCGCGACCTCCATATAGATCATGACATAATTGTGCGGTTCGTGGCCGAGCGCGGTGACCGCGCCGTCGATCCCCTTGCCGCCGCCGGTTTCCATTTCGGTGTTGAACGGGGCTTCTTTTGGCGTCCAGCCGAATACCTTTTCGTAGAACGCGACGGTCTTTCCCCGGTCGCGGCAGCCTATATCAAAACGGATGACGGGCGCTCCCATAGTTCTCTCCTTATTGAGCGGTGGACATCTGGCGGTTGGTTCGGCGCGCATAGCGGTCGATGACGGGCTGAAAATCCTGTTGCGCGTTGAAGCGGATGAAGTCGCGAAACCCGGGCATATCGAAGGCTTCAGGCGCGTTGACGGTGAAACATCCCTTTCGAATGCGCACGCCCGTCAGCCGCGCCCGCGCAAAGCGGATCGCGTCCTCGCAGGAAGACATCACCATGGAATGAAAGCTGAGCCCGCGGACGGTGCTGGTGAGGGCGTATTTCAGAACGCCCTGCTGGTGATAGCGCAGGGCGCTCTTCGCGTTCATGAAGGCGCCGGCGGTCATGGTCACGGATGCATCCTCCTCCAGAACGGCGGCGCTGATCGCGCGGGCGAGGCCAGCGGTTGCGCCGCCCTGACCCTGATGGAATTGACCCTGACAGAATTCGAGCATGTTTTCCCTCTTCCGGCGCCGTTAAGGTCGCCAAGACTGGCGTGCAACGGAGGGCCGGCGCCATCGCCCGAAAGGGTGAAATTGCATAATTTCAGAGACTTATGACGGCTCAGGGGATCAGCGCCAGCTCGCGCGCTTTCTGAATGGCCTGGGTCCGGCGCGAGACGTCGAGCTTTTCATAAAGGCTCGAAACCTGCGTCTTCACCGTGTTGGGAGAGACGTCGAAACGCCGCGCGATCTCCTTGTTGGAAAGACCATCTGCGAGGGCCGTGAGGGTTTCATGCTCGCGGGCCGTGATCCCGAGAGATGCGAGCGCGGCGCGGTTCACCTCAAATACGGGCGGCGCGGATTTGCGCGAGAGCCGCGCGCCCGCCCAGGCGCCGAGCCCGGTGAAGGCGACGGCAAGGAGAAGAAGGTAGATCTCGCCCGCATGGACCCGGGTCACATATTTGAATTCGAGCCAGGAGAGCGCCATGGCGGCGAGCGCGAGGCCGAGGGCGTAAAGGGCGATGGTCCGTTTCATGAGGGCGCATGTTGCCCAAAAACGCCTGCCGCTTCCAGATCAGCTTTTAGGGGGTGTGGGCGTCGATATCGGCGAGCTGATCTGCAAGCGCCTTTTGGAAGGCAGGCCACGCCTCGCAGCGTTTGAGATAAGGGCCAAGCACGGCGTCCTGCGTCACAAGATCGGTGTGCATGACGATCCGGAGCACCGTCGCCATTGCAATATCCGCGATCGTAAAGCGCCCGGCGGCGAGCCAGTCGCGGCTTTCTAGCGCGACGGAAAGTTCGCCCAACCGCTTTTTTGCGATCTCCTCCACGCTGGCGCGCGCGCCTTGATACCAGTCCTTGTCGCGGTGGAAACGGTCATGCATGACGAGCGCCTGCAACTGCGGCTCCACGGTGTTGAGCGCGGCGAACAGCCAGGTCGTCATCTCCGCTTTCCCGTCTGCGTCGCCGGGCGCGAGCTTGTCAGACTTCTCCGCGAGGTGCAGCAGAATGGCGCCGGTTTCAAACATCACCTTCCCGTCTTCTTCATAGACCGGAATCTGGCCGAAGGGTTGTTTGGCGCGCCAGTCCGGGGCGTCGCGCCCGCCCAGCGGCACAAACTTCATTTCATAGGCAAGGCCCGCTTCTTCGAGCGCCCAGCGCAGGCGGAGATCGCGCAACAGCCCGCGCGCGAAATCCGGGACCCAGTCGACGGTGTGGATGGCGATCATCAGGCTAACCTATTGATTATAATCCATTTCCGTAATTTCCGGCGGGGTCGGCGGGCCCAGAAACTCCGCGTCGATGCGGAACTCGATTTCGTTGCTGAGGGCGCCGGGGGAGTTTTCTGTGGGCAGATATTGGGTCATGCCAAAATCGGCGCGATCTAATGTTCCGTGTGCTGAGAAACTGATCCGCGCCTGTGGGTCATGGGGGTGAAAGCCGGGATAGCCGCCAACATAGTCCGCTTCCATGGTCACGGGGACGGTGACGCCCAGCAATGTCAGCTCGCCTTCGACGGTTGCGCTTCGCGCGCCGGTTTGGGTGACCCCGGTCGAGGTGAAGGTGATGGTCGGATAATCTTCCGTCTGGAGCCAGTCTGGCCCGAGCAGTGTATCGTGGAAGTTTTCCGGCGGATTGGGGATCGTCAGGGAACGGACATTTATGACGGCGCTGACAGCCATGGTTTCGGGCGCGGCCGGATCAAAATCGAGCGTCGCGCTGAAGTCCGAAAAACCGGCGGTGTAATGGGATAGACCCATATGGAGAATTCGAAAGACGAGGGTCGCATGGCTCGGGTCCATCCGGTATTCGCCGGCGGGGGCCGTGATGTCGGGCGCCGTGGAGTCTATAGCTGTGGTTTCGCCCGTGGCGGGGCTTTCCGGCGCGTCGCTGCAGGCGGTCAGGGCCGCCGCGGACAGGATCGCTAACGCTTTGAATTTCAATTGGAATTCCCCTTTGTGACGCCGCATTGCCCGGATTCCGGCGCGCGCCCTGCGGTCTTGAGCGCGGCATAGGCTTCGCGGGGCCGGTCGGTGGCGATGATGTCTGCGCCCTGGGCGGCGATATCGGCGTAAAGCGCTTCATAGCCCGAGCGCGCGATGTCATTGTCGATGGAATCGCGCCCGCCCAGCGTGCCGAAAATCACCTCCACATCGCGGCCATTGAGGATCGAGAAAAGCCGCGGGCGCGGGTCCTCGGTTCCGGTGAAGCCCAGGAGACGGTCGTCGGAAACGCCGGCGGCGACAGCGCGGTTGAGCTCCGACTGGGTGTCGAGGGAAAGGGAGATCATCGCTTCGGGCAAAAGATCATGCAGCTTTGCCGCCGAGGCCGTGGATGAGGCGATGAGGATCACCCGATCCTCCGCATCCTGATTTTTGACTTCGGCGATGACGTCTTCATAGCGGGTCGTGCGTTTGAAATCGATCTGGAGGATGGTGCGTCCCTCCGCCCAGCGCAGCGCGTCGGCGAAATAGGTCGGGGCGAAGTCCGTTTTGCGGCCGTCATTATCTTCGAGGGAGAGGCGGGAAAGCTCGTCCCAGGAAAGCGCGTCCGCCGGTCCTTCGCCGGTGGTCGTGCGCTCCAGCGTGTCGTCATGATGGAGGTAAAGCGCGCCGTCGGAAGACGTCGCCACATCGATCTCCATGATCGCGGGGATATCGGCCATCAGGGCCGCCATGGTTTCGACCGCGTTTTCCGGATAGCCGGGATAGGGCCCGCCGCGATGGGCGGAGACGAGCGCGACACCCTTATCCTCAAGGCAGTCGAAAAAGCTGTTGAGATCGCCTTCAGGCGCGATGGACCAGCCTTCGCCGGCGGGAAGTTCATATGAATCCGTGTTGGTCACAGAGTCACCGCAGGCGGCGAGCGCGCAAAAGCTAACGGCGATTAACCATCTATCCATTTGAAAACACACAAATCTACAGGGTTAACACAATGGCGCCGGCGCTTTTTCCACTCTCCAGGAGACGGTGGGCGTCGGCGACATCGCCTAAGGGGAAGGAGCGCTCGATCTTCGGCTTCAAAGCGCCTTTGGCGACCATATCGAACAGCGCGGCCGCCATGGCCGGGAGCCGGTCCGGGGTGGCGTAATGAAAGAGTGAAGGCCGGGTGAGGGTGAGAGAGCCGCGGCGCATGAGCTCCAGCGGAGAGACCGCCGGAACAGGGCCCGAGGCGTTGCCGAAGGTCACCATGTGACCGCGCAGGGCGAGACTGTCGAGCGAAGCCTCGAAGGTCGCCTCACCCACGGAATCGTAGACCACCTCAACCCCGTTGCCGCCGGTCAGGCGGCGCACTTCGCTGGCGATATTATCGGTCTGTGTACGGACGATAACTTCATCGGCGCCGTTGTCCCGGGCGACGGATTCTTTCTCCGCCGCGCCGACAACGCCGATAACCCGCGCCCCGATATGTTTCGCCCACTGGCAAAGAAGCGTGCCGACCCCGCCAGCCGCGGCGTGAACAAGACAGGTTTCGCCGGCCTTGAGGGGATAAACCTGGCGCACCAGCATTTCGGCGGTGAGCCCCTTGAGGAAGATCGCGGCCGCTGCTTCGTCGCTGACGCCGTCGGGGATCTTTGCGCAAAGCGTCGCGGCGCCATTGGCGCGCTCGGCATAGGCGCCGGAAGAATGAAGACAGGCGGCGCGATCGCCCGGCTTGAAGCCGGAAACGCCCTCGCCGACAGCGTCCACGACACCCGCCGCTTCTGAGCCTAAAATTGCCGGTAACTCAACAGGATAGAGGCCCTTACGCTGATAGATATCGATGAAATTGAGGCCAATGGCATGATGGCGCAGCTGGATCTGGCCGAAGCCGGGCGGCGGCAAATCGTGGGCCTTGAGGACGAAGCCTTCCGGCCCGCCATGGTCATTGAGAAAGACGGCTTTGCTCATGGGTCTCCTTAGCGGCAACGTTGTTCCATGCTTAGCAGAAAGACAAAGAGAGACCAGCATGGGTTCCGCCCCGAGCGAACGAGCGTTGACGCGAGCGGCCGGAGGAGAGAGGGTTCGACGGCAAAACTGCGGGAGGGGCCGTTCATGCGCCAATTATTCGTCGCCATTCTTGGCGCCTTGTTGCTCGGGTCGTGCGCGACAAGCGTCATGAGCGAGAAGGAATGTCTCGCCGGAGACTGGTATGGCGCAGGCTTCGCCGACGGCGCTGCCGGCAAGTTTGAAACATCCTTCGAAGAGCGCGCCATCGCCTGTCAGGAACATGATGTGGGCGCCGATCAGCGGGCTTATTTCGATGGCCGCCGCGCCGGCCTCGACCGGCTTTGCACTGAGCCCGGCGGTTTCGATTATGGCCGGGCCGGAGAGAATTATCTCGGCGTTTGCGGTCGGGATCGGGAAGAGGGGTTTCTCGCCGGCTATATTTCCGGCCAGCGGATTTTTGCAGCCGAAGCGTCGCGCAATGCGGCGGAAAGCGCCTATGACAGCGCCGTCTCCCGGGTGAACGGCTATCGCGATGACATCAGGCGAGCCCGAAAACGCCTCAGCGATCCGGAGTCCACCGAAAAGGAGATCAAGCGGGCGCGCAAGGATCTCGATTACGCCCGGGACAATCTCCCGGACGCCGAGCGCGACGTGGACGCAACGCTTTATGAACTGGGCCGGGCTGATGAGGCTTTCGAGCAGACGATTTCATCCTCCAACGCCTGGGCGCAGAGCCGGGAATTCGCAGCGATCCATGCGGGGCTGAGGGAGGCCCATGAATTCGCCCGCGCCCATGACGGCGTTGATTTCTGCACCGACGATTTCGAAGGCTATTATACGCGCTGTGAAATCCGCTATGGCGCGCGCCTGACCGATAGCGGGACAGGGGCCGTGTGTGCGGTGGGGCCGGGGGAGGCGCGGTTCCTGCGCCGGGTTTTGCCGCGGGGGAGAGGCGCCCGTCAGACCTATGAGTTCTTCCCCGTTGACCCGGAAAACGGCCGGCGGGCGCGCCGCCCGGTTGGCGGGTTTGACGTCCTTTTCGCCGAAAATGGCGACTATCAGGGGATCGCCTGCAACGCCGGTCTGTAACCGGGGCTGATCGCTTTCGCTCTGTCGCCTATCGCGCAATTGCGCTATGGGCTGGACCCCACCAATACGGCCCAGCCTATAGGAGCCCCCATAAGATGAAGCTCACGATCAATATCGACTGCACGCCGGCGGAGGCGCGGGCGTTTTTCGGCCAGCCGGACCTTGAGCCCATGAACCAGATGATCGTCGATGAAATGAAGAAACGGGCGAAAGAGAATATGGACACCCTCGCCGATCCTGAACGGCTCATGGCGCAGTGGATGGCCATGTCCGGCAAAAGCTTCGAGCAGTTCCAGTCCATGATGGGCATGAGCCCGAAGAAGAAATAGCGGAAGGCTGAACCCCCGTGGCTGTGGATACCATTTTCGCGCGCGCGTCGGGCGCCGGAAAAGCCGGTGTCGCCGTCTACCGCCTGTCAGGCCCCGACGCGCATAAGATTTTCAACAAATTAGTTGGTAAACGGATTAATAATCGCGAGGCCGCCTATGTGGCCGTGCGCGATCCGGGGGACGGATCGGTCATCGATCGCGGCCAAATTATCGATAAAGGATTGGCCATACTTTTCGAAGGGCCCAAGAGTTTCACTGGCGAGGATGTGGCGGAGTTAAGCCTTCATGGCGCCCGCGCCGTCGAAGAGGCGCTTTATGATGCGCTGACGAGGCTCGGCGCCCGGCCCGCCGAGGCTGGCGAGTTCACCCTCAGGGCGCTGAAAAACGGCAAGCTCGATCTCGCCCAGGTCGAGGCCCTCGCCGATCTTATCGATAGCGAAACGACCCTACAGAGAAAGCAGGCTTTGGGTCAGCTCGACGGACGCCTTTCCGAGGTCGCTGAGGGCTGGCGCAAGGAAATTCTGAGCGTTCTGGCGCCGCTGGAAGCGGACATCGATTTTCCGGATGAGGGCGATGTGCCGGCCGCCGTCGCGGCGCGCGCCGGGCCCGCCATCGCGGCGCTTAAGACTTCATTAACCACGTTTCTTAACCAATCCATCAGTGCACGGAAGATCCGCGAAGGCGTCTCGATCGCCATCATCGGCCCCCCCAACGCCGGCAAGTCATCCCTGATCAACGCGCTGGCCGGCTCCGACGTCGCGATTGTTTCCGATATCGCCGGGACGACGCGGGACATTGTCGAAACGAGACTCGATCTCGGCGTTGTCGCGACCATCGCGGACACGGCGGGGTTGCGCGGTATGGCCAGTGACGCGATCGAGGAAGAGGGCGTCAAACGCGCGCGGGCAAAGGCGAAAGAGGCCGATATCCGCGTGCTGGTGATTGATGGCAGTGAGACTGTTTCATGTGAAACATTGCTATCCGGGCTCACGGAAAATGTTCCACGTGAAACACTCGACCTGCTTCAGCCCGGGGACATCATTGTCTGGAATAAGTCAGACCGGGTTTCGGGCGGTCTGAGTCTTGATACGAAACACTCTCCGTATACGGAGCTCGCCATTTCGGCGAAAACCGGCGCCGGTATGGCCGCGCTTCTTCATGCTTTGACGGACAAGGCTGCTGAGGGGGCGAAAACGGACGGCCCCGCCCTCACCCGCGCCCGGCACATCGCTGCGGTGGAGGAGGCCCTCGCCGCCCTGACCCGGGCCGAGGCCAAAATCGCCTCCGCGCCGGAGCTTGCGGCCGAGGACGCCCGTCTCGCCGCCCGGGCGCTCGGCAAGATCACCGGCGCTGTGGGGGTAGAAGACGTCCTCGGCGAGATTTTCTCGAGCTTTTGTATCGGCAAATGAGCCTATTCGGCGGGCGCCGGCGTATTGCGTAAAAGCCGGGCCTTGCCCGCCGCCCGGCGTAAAAGCTCGGCGGCGTCGAGTTCACCCCGAAGTTCGAGCCGCGCCGCGGCGCGCTCGTAATTGCGGTATTTCTCTCTCAGCCGCTCATTGAGCTGGTCAGCGAGTTCCTGGCCCTGAATAGCGGCCTTGTGAGACGCGCCCTCCTGCGCGGTCTCGCCGAATAACGGTTTTCCCCCGGAACGAAGAATTGCAATTTGCGCCATAAACGGGCCCCTTCTTTGAGTTGTTGCGCTCCGATAAGGGGCGGTAGTGCAGCGAGCGTGCCCGAAACGGGGCTTCGGCCTTATGCTTTCCAAATTGTAAAGTTGGACCTTTGTTGCGGCGCTTCTTTCTTGATCGGCGCCCGAACCGAAAACCGCACACACTTTTTCTGGGCGCACTCAATGTTGCGCAACAATTCGTGACCCTAAAACTTATCCCCGCCCCCTCCAGCAGGCCTTACAATGGCTCATGTGAACGGATTGGAAAGCGCGGCCGGCTAGTCTTGGGTCATGTGCTACGACCTCGACCGGCAGCTGTTCTGGATCATATCGGGCCTTCTGGTCGCGGTGAGCCTGTTGTGCCTTTTCACCTTGCGCCAGTTCATCCGGCAGTTGCGCAGCGCAAGAAGCCCGGCCGGTCTTGCCCAAGTGGTGCTGGACCACTTTCCGGCGCTCATCGTCAACGGCATCTGGCTCTTTATCGTCGCCAGTGTCGCCGGGGCGTGCATCTACTGATCTGTTCCACGTGAAACATTCCGGACGTTTCCGGAAA
Organism: Hyphococcus sp.; assembly: GCF_041986965.1. Classification (GTDB taxonomy): domain Bacteria; phylum Pseudomonadota; class Alphaproteobacteria; order Caulobacterales; family Parvularculaceae; genus Hyphococcus. The sequence continues at coordinate 597,100 of NZ_JBHIXB010000001.1, forward strand.
TAATCGGGTGCATTCAGATGGCGCGGGGCCTATATCCCGCGCCCTGAGGCGCGCGCGAAGGCGCACAAACTATAGTGGACGACATGTCTAGAGACTACGACGTCATAGTGATTGGTGGCGGACACGCCGGATGTGAGGCGGCCGCGGCGGCGGCTCGGGCTGGCGCGCGCACCCTGCTCGCCACCCATCGGCGCGACACGATCGGCGAGATGTCCTGTAATCCGGCTATTGGCGGTCTCGGTAAGGGCCATCTGGTGCGGGAGGTCGACGCTCTCGACGGCGTCATGGCCCGGGTCATAGACCAGGCGGGGATCCAGTTCCGCATGCTCAACGCCTCCAAGGGCCCGGCCGTGCGCGGTCCCCGGGCGCAGGCCGACCGCAAGCTCTACCGCGAAACCATGCAGGCGATCCTCAACGATTATCCGGGGCTCGATATTCTGGAAGCCGCCATCGAGGATCTCACCGTCTCGGATGTTCCACGTGGAACAGTCACGGGAGTCGTGACATCGGACGGAACGGAAATCCGCGCGAAGGCGGTGGTCCTGACGACCGGAACCTTCCTCAAGGGCGTCATTCATATTGGCGACAAGCGCATCCCGGCGGGCCGCGCCAACGCTAGAGCTGAAGACAAGTCCTGGGGCGGCGGCGTGGAGGCCCCGTCGGTTGGCCTTTCCGAGCGGCTCTACGGGCTTGGCCTCAAAATGGGCCGGCTTAAAACCGGCACCCCCGCCCGGCTTGACGGCGCGACCATCGACTGGGACCGCCTTGAAATGCAGCCGGCGGACGCCCGGCCTGTGCCGTTTTCCTTCCTGAATAACGAGATTACGGTCCCGCAGATCTCCTGCGGCGTCACTTATACAACGCCGGAAACCCACGCGATCATCGAGGCGAACCTCAATAAATCCGCGGTCTATGGGGGCGCCATCTCGGGCCGGGGCCCGCGCTATTGCCCTTCTATCGAGGACAAGGTGGTCCGTTTCGCCGAGCGCGAAAGCCACCAGATCTTCCTGGAGCCGGAGGGGCTCGACGATACGACGGTCTATCCCAACGGGATTTCGACCTCCCTGCCCGAGGATGTGCAGGCCGCCTTCCTCAAGACCATTCCGGGCCTCGAGAAGGCGGCGGTCGTCCGCTATGGCTACGCCATTGAGTATGACTATGTGGACCCGCGCTCCCTCACCCGGACGCTGGAAACCCGCGCCTTGCCCGGGCTTTTTCTGGCCGGCCAGATCAACGGCACCACCGGCTATGAGGAGGCGGCGGCGCAAGGGCTCATGGCCGGGGTTAACGCCGCGCGGATGGCGCTCAGCGGCGAACCTTTCACCCTTGACCGGTCGCAAGCCTATATCGGCGTGATGATCGATGACCTTGTAACCAACGGAGTAACAGAACCCTATCGGATGTTCACGAGCCGGGCGGAATATCGCCTAACCCTGCGCGCCGACAACGCCGATCAGCGCCTGACGCCTATCGGCATCGCGGCCGGGATCGTCGGCGAACGTAGAGCCGGTATGTTCCACGTGAAACAGTCAGCGCTTGAGAAGGCACGCAACTGGGCGCGCGAGACCACGCTCACCCCCAATGAAGCCGCAAAACACGGCCTGAAACTCAATCAGGATGGCCGGCGCCGCTCGGTCATCGACCTTTTGGCCCTGCCCGAGGTCGATTTACCGGCCTTGTCACGGATCTGGCCGCAAATCGGCGACATGGACGATGCGGTGGCGGAACAATTGGCTTTTGATGCGCTCTATGCCGGATATCTCCACCGGCAGGAGGCGGACATTGTCGCCTTCAAAAAGGACGAATCCCTGGCCCTGCCCGCCGATCTCGACTATGCGGCGATCCCCGGATTGTCTAATGAGGTCCGCGGCAAGCTTGTCGGCGCCCGGCCCGCGACGCTCGGTCAGGCCGGACGGCTCGAAGGGGTCACCCCTGCGGCGCTGGCCCTGCTTCTGGCCTGGGTGAAGAAAAACGCGAGGGCTGGATGAGGATGGTCTGGGCTGCAAGCCTTCCCCCGCTCCGCGCCAAAGGCTTGACTATTATTTGTGCGCCTTCGCGCACGGGGGCGGCGGGATGACCCCTGAGGAGTTCCTGGCTGAAACGAATGTTCCACGTGAAACATTCGACCGTCTTCTTGAATTCGACCGTGTGCTGATGGATTGGTCGGAGCGGCATAATCTGATTGCGCGCTCGACCATAAAAGACCGATGGGAGAGGCACTTCTTCGATTCTGCGCAGCTTGTTCCCCTGCTGCCGGAGACCGTCAAAACACTTGTGGATCTCGGCTCCGGCGCCGGTTTTCCGGGGCTTGTGCTGGCGGCGATGCTGGCGCCCAGGGGAACGCAGGTGACCCTGATTGAATCGACGCAAAAGAAATGCGCGTTTTTGCGCGAGGCGGGCGCCGCCATGGGACTCGAAAATCTCAAAGTAGTGCCGGAGCGAATCGAATCAGTAGGGCTCGGCTTCAAGCCCGATATCATCACCGCCCGCGCCCTCGCCCGGCTTGAGAAATTGCTCGGCTACGGCGCTGGAATTCAAGGTAAAAACACCCGGTATTTCTTACTAAAAGGACAAGATGTTGAGGTTGAATTGACCGAGGCCGCTAAATCTTGGCATATGGAGGTCGTGAAGCATCCGAGCCGGACTGACCCCCGCGCCGCCATTTTAGAAATCGGAAATCTCGCCCGTGTCCGGTAACAACGCCTCTCCACGGATCATCGCTATCGCCAACCAGAAGGGCGGCGTCGGCAAGACGACGACCGCGATCAATCTCGCGACGGCGCTCGCCGCAGTGGGCGAAAAGGTGTTGCTCATCGATCTCGACCCGCAAGGCAACGCCTCCACCGGGCTCGGGATCTCCGCGGCGGACCGCGGCGTCACCACTTATGAGGTTTTGTCGGGCGATTACCGCCTCGAAGCGGCTGTCACCGAAACGGACATCCCCGGATTGGTGCTCGCGCCCGCCGGGGTCGACCTCGCCGGCGCGGAAATCGAGCTGATTGACGCCGATCGGCGCCATTTCCGCCTCGCCGACGCCATTGAAGAGTTCGCAGCGAGCGAAAAAGGCGCCGCCGTCACCTATATCCTCATCGACTGTCCGCCATCCTTGAGCCTGTTGACCGTAAACGCCCTCGCCGCGGCCCAAGCGGTCATCATTCCGCTCCAGTGCGAGTTCTTTGCGCTCGAAGGCCTCAGCCAGATCATGCGCACCATCGAGACAGTCCGTACCCGGATCAACCCGGCGCTTGAGCTTCAGGGCGTTGTCCTCACCATGCATGACCGGCGCAACAATCTCACCAATCAGGTCGAGGATGATGTGCGCGGCCATTTCGGCGACAAGGTTTATCGCACGGTGATCCCGCGCAATGTGCGCATTTCAGAAGCGCCGAGCCATGGCAAGCCGGCGCTTCTTTACGATCTCAAATGTCCGGGCAGCCAGGCCTATATCCAGCTCGCCTCGGAAGTCATTCAACGCGAGCGCGCGCGGCCGAAAGCTGCGTAAGGGGAAGGCGGCGCAAATGGCCATGGCGGAGAAAAAGAAAAGCAATATCAAGGGATTGGGCCGCGGGCTCGATGCGCTGCTGGGCGATGCGCCGTCAGCGAAATCGTCCGCGCGCGCCGCCTCGAGCGAGGCGCCGGCGCCCGCCGGGCCAAAGCGCGAATTGCCCATTGAACAGTTGAAACCTCATGCGGACCAGCCGCGTCGCCATTTCGACAAGGATGCGATTGAAGAACTCGCGAATTCCATCGCGGCGAAAGGCATGCTGCAGCCGATCCTGGTGCGCCCGAAAGGCGCCGACGCTTATGAAATTGTCGCTGGCGAGCGGCGCTGGCGCGCAGCGCAAAAGGCGCAGCTTCATAAGGTTCCCGTTATCATCCGTGAGCTGACGGATGAGGAAACGGCGGAGATCGCCCTCATTGAAAACGTCCAGCGGGTCGATTTGAATCCGGTCGAGGAAGCCGCCGCCTACGCCCGGCTGTCCGACGTTTACGGGCGAACTCAGGAAGACATCGCCAAGGCCGTGGGCAAATCGCGCAGCCATGTGGCGAATATCATGCGGCTTTTGGGGCTGCCGCAAAAGGCGCTCGACGCCCTTTCGACCAACGCCATTTCCATGGGCCACGCTCGCGCCCTCCTTGGCGCGTCGAGCCCGCTGCAGATGCTCGATATCGTCATGAAGGGCGATCTGTCGGTCCGCGAGACGGAAAAACACATCCGCGCGGCGGAAGCGGAGATCAAGGGCGGCGCCAGCGCCGGGAAAGCTGGCGGCGGCGGAAAAAAAGACGAAAAATCAAAGCCTTCTGGCGGGCCCAAGGATGCCGACACCCGCGCGCTGGAACGCGACCTCTCGGCCATTTTAGGCCTCGACGTCGCCATCGATCACTCCAAAAAAGGCGCCGGCTCCGTCACCATCAATTACCTGACTCTCGACCAGCTTGATGACATTTGCCGGCGGTTGATGGGCGCCAAGATTTGAGGTTTGACGCCTCGAAATGCTAGCCTCTGTCCCGCGAGCATTAGCGGAGAGGGTGCATGTTGAGGATTATCGGCGGCGTTCTTATTGCAATACTCGTATTAATCAGTGCACGGTGGTTTTTCGCCTGGACGCCGCCGATCTTTAGCAAGGACGCGATTTCCGACCTCACCGCTGTAGAGATCAATGGCGACCGGCAATTTCTCCTCCTCCGCGGTGAGGACAAGTCAAAACCTGTTCTTTTATTTCTGCATGGCGGGCCGGGGATGCCGGCCATGTATCTCGGCCATGCGTTTCAGCGCCCGCTGGAGAAGGACTTCGTCGTCGTTCATTGGGACCAGCGCGCCTCGGGCAAGTCTTATCGCGACGACATCGATCCTGCACTCATCTCAACGTCGCAGCTTGTCGCCGACGCCGAAGCAGTGATCTCCTACCTTCAGCAAAGGCTTGGCGCCGAAAAGGTTTATCTCGTTGGCCATTCGCACGGCACCTATCTCGGCGCCCTTCTCGCTTCGCGCCGTCCGGAGCTCGTGAAGGCCTATGTCGGCATTGGCCAAGTTGCTGATATGTCGAGAGAAATTCCGGTTCAGGACGCGTTTCTCAAGACCCGGCTTTCGATGCTTGGGTTGCCTGAGAGCACGGAGATTTCAGGCGCAAACCGTGAAGACCTCCTCTTTCAGACAGGGTCGGAGCTTTATGGCGAAACGTCCTTCACGCCATTGCTCGTCACCGGGCTTTTTGCGCCGGAATATTCTCTATCGGATGTGATGAAGGTGAGAGCGGGCTCTTCTTTTTCCTCAGCGAATATGAAGCGCGACATGATCGACGGGCCGATGCTGGAAACTGTCACGCAATTCTCAACGCCCGTTTATTTCGTGATGGGCGAGCACGACATGGTGACGCCTGTGTCACTCGCGCGCGAATATTTCGACCGGGTGGACGCGCCGAAAAAGACATGGATCGCCTACGGATCGTCTGCGCATTTTCCGTTTTTCGAAGAGCCTGAAAAATTCGCCGCCGATATGAAACGGATCGCCGCCGAAAACGAATAGCCGCCTAGCGCGAGCCCATAACCGCGAGCGCAAGGGCCGCGCGCTCGACGATTTCCCGCTGCGGCGCACCGGTGGTCTTGGCGTCAAGCTCGGCGTCGATGAGCATCCGCAGCGCGCGTTCCAGTTTCGGCCCCCGCCATTTGTAAAGCCGGTTTTCAAAGGCGCGTTCCTCGGCGAAGAAAACCGGCGGGCGAAGCTTTTTCATGGCCGACGCGGCGCTCGCGCCGCCATCCATCAGATCCTGTGCGGTTTTGAGCCGCATGAAATTGCGTTGCAGCGCCCGCAACAGCCCGATTGGGCTGGCGCCGGCGGCCGCGGCTTTATGCAAGGCCGCGGCGAGCCTTGCCGGCGCGCCGTCGGCGGCGGCTGAAGCCGTGTCGTCCATAGCGTCGCCGAGCCCGTCGACCAACGAGGCCCGCACATCGTCAAGGGAGATTGACGCCGGGCCCTTTCGCACAGCGGCGGGGCCTTTGTAGAGGATCAGCTTGTCGATTTCCGCGCGGGAAATACCGTGATCTTCGCCGAGGATCGCAACGACAAGATCGAGCGCATCCGGATCGAACCGCAAATCCTCAGCGGCGGCGGCTTCCTGCGCCATGCTGCGCACATCGGCCGGCCCGTCTGCGTAACAGGGGAGCGCCACGCCGTATTTTGCTTTTTCGAACGCTTTTCGAAGGCCTGACCGCGGGGTGAGTTCCCCGGCTTCGATGATGACGACGCCGTTCGGTTTCAAGCGCCCGCCGTCAAGCCCGTCGAGAAGCGCTTGCACAGCCTTCACCGCCGCCTCGCCGCTTGTCCGCAGGCGGATCACCCGCTCGCCCCCGGCGAAGGAAAGCGCCGTGATTTCGTCAGCAAGACGGCCCGGCTCTTCTTTCAACTCGGCGTCGGAAAGCTCAAGCGCGTTAAAGGGATCTTTCAAATCCTCGACCACCCGGGAGGCGAGCAGCAGCGCGCGTTCGCGCGCAAGGCCGCTATCCGGCCCATAGAGCAGAACCGCCGCAACATTTTCATCCCGCGCGGCGAGAAAGCTTTTTATGGCTTTGCCTTTAAGGGCGGCCATCGATCACCGGGTCCGGCACGTCGGTCGGCGATTTGTCGACGCCGGTTTCGGCAGGCGCCGCATCCTCTGTGCTCTCCTCATCATCCAGCGCCGGCCGTTCGGCCTCCGGCATCAGATAGTAAAGCTCCTCGGGCAGTTTAACGACCCCGCCGGAGTCCCGGCGGCGGCGCTCCTGCAGCACTTCTTCCGGCTCGAGGACACCTTCAAACGCATCCTCGTCGATGACCTCGCGCTCTTCGCGCGGCTGCGAAAAGCGGATCAGGATGTCACGCTCGATTTCTTCGGCTAATTCGCGCGCCGCTTTCTCCACCGCCGCGCGTTCGGCGAACAGTGTTGAATATTGCGAGTTGACGATGTTGTAGGATGTCACCGCGCGAGCGACGCCGCGAATGATCTCATCCGTTTCGGTGTCGCGCACCCAGTAACGCGCGCCAAGCCGGTAATTGTAACGCGTCACCGTCGCGTCAATCTGCACCGCGAGGCGGTCGGCGTCTTCGCGCGCCTGCACAAAAAGCTCATAGCGCGGCGCAACGTCGTCGACCGAGACGATACGATCATTAAACGCCTCCTCAAGATAGGGCGCAAGATTGTCCGTTGCGACGATCCGCGCCAGATGGATCTGGCCGCTGATCTGAGCATCGCCTTCATTGGTGGCGTAGATCGGCCTGAAGCCACAGCCGGAAACGGCGAGCGCGCCCGCAATGACGGCGATAAGGGCGGCGGTGCGTTTCATGGCCCGGGGGACTCCGTTTCGATGGCGCGTCAGTTCGCGACGATGTTGACGATGCGCCCCGGCACCACCACCACTTTGCGAATGGTCTTGCCGTCAATATGCCTTTTAACGTCGGCGTCGGAAAGGGCCGCCTCTTCCACAGCCTTGTTGTCCGCCTCAGCAGGCACGGTGATCTCACCGCGGCGCTTGCCGTTGACCTGAACCCCGAGGACGATTTCGTCCTTCGCCAGCAGCGCCGGGTCCGCCTTCGGCCAGGGCGCGTCGCAGATCAGCCCCTCTCCGCCAAGGGTTTCCCAGCATTCCTCGGCGAGATGGGGGATAAACGGCGCGATCAGGCGCGACAGCGCGGAAAGCGCTTCAGCGCGCGCCCAGTCGCTTGCGCCGCCAGCCTTTTTGAGCGTGTTCAGGAACTCGTAAATCCGTGCAATCGCCTTGTTAAAGCGGAAATGGTCGATGTCGTCGGTGACGCCTGCGATGGCAGAGTGCGTCGCCTGACGGAGTTCGGAATTATCGGCGCCGGCGTCGGGTTTTTGAAGATCGACTTTTTTCAAAACGCCCGGCTCGGCGGAGACGGCGTCCCAGATGCGGTTGATCAGTTTCCAGGCGCCTTCAACGCCGCTATCGGTCCACTCGACATCACGCTCCGGCGGCGAGTCCGAAAGCATGAACCAGCGCGCCGCATCGGCGCCGTAAGTCTGCGCGATCCCTTCCGGCGAGACCACGTTCTTTTTCGACTTCGACATTTTCTCGATGGCACCGATCTTCACTGGCTTGCCATTATCGGCCCGTTTGGCCGCGCCTTTTTCGACGATGACGTCTTCGGGCAACAGCCACTCACCGCTTTCTGCGTCTTTGAACGTCGCATGAACGACCATCCCTTGCGTGAACAAATTCGCGAAAGGTTCGTCCACGGACAGATGCCCGACCTTCTTCATGGCGCGGGTGAAAAACCGCGCATAGAGAAGGTGCAGAATAGCGTGCTCAATGCCGCCGATATATTGATCGACGGGCAGCCAGTAATCGGCGACCTCTTTGTCCACCGGCTTGTCTTCAGGCTGCGAGGCGAAGCGCGCGAAATACCACGACGAGTCGATAAAGGTGTCGAACGTGTCGGTCTCGCGCCGGCCTTTGCCGCCGCATGCCGGACAATCCACATGCTTCCAGGTCGGGTGACGGTCGAGCGGATTTCCGGGTACGGAGAAATCGGCTTCTTCGGGCAGCTCCACCGGCAAATCTTTTTGCGGCACGGGTACGATGCCGCATTTTTCGCAATGGATTGCCGGGATCGGACAGCCCCAATAGCGCTGGCGGGAAACGCCCCAGTCGCGCAGGCGGTATTGGGTGACGCCCTCGCCTAACCCCATCTCCTCGATCTTCTTGATCGCCGCAGCGATGGCGTCGCTGACGGAAAGTCCGTCGAGAAAATCCGAATTGAAGATTTCGCCCGGTCCGACATAGGGCTCGCCTTCAAGCGTCCATGTGGCCGCATCCGCGCCCTCCGGCAGCACCACCGGCGGGATCGCGAGGCCGTATTTGGTTGCGAAATCATAGTCGCGCTGATCATGGGCCGGACAACCGAAAATCGCGCCCGTGCCGTAGCCCATGAGGACGAAATTCGCGACATAAACGGGGAGCTTGCGACCGTCGAACGGATGACCTGTTTCGAGCGAAGTTTTATAGCCGCGCTTTTCCGCTTTCTCGATCGCCTCTTCCGACGTGCCGGCGCTCGCGCATTCAGCGACGAAGGCGGCGAGATCCTTGTCGGTTTCGGCGAGTTTCGCCGTCAGCGGATGGTCCGGCGATATCGCGATAAAGCTCGCGCCGAACAGGGTGTCGGGACGGGTCGTGAAAATCTCGACGCCATCTTCAAAACCGGCGGGGGTTTTCGTTCCGTCACCAAAAGGAAACCGCATCCGCAAGCCTTTCGACTTGCCGATCCAGTTCTTCTGCATGAGCTTCACATTATCCGGCCAGCCGGAAAGGCGTCCGTCATCAAGCGCCGCCAGCAAATCCTCGGCGTAATCGGTGATCTTCAAAAACCACTGCGACAGCTTGCGCCGCTCTACGGGCGCGCCGGAGCGCCAGCCCTTGCCGTCGATGACCTGTTCATTGGCGAGCACGGTCTGGTCCACCGGGTCCCAGTTGACGAGGCTTTCCTTGCGGTAGGCGAGGCCCGCTTCCCAGAACTCCAGAAACAGGCGTTGCTGGTGGACGTAATAGGATGGATCGCAGGTCGCGAATTCACGGGCCCAGTCGATGGCGAGGCCCATCTGTTTCAGCTGCCCGCGCATGATGTCGATATTGCCGTAGGTCCATTTCGCCGGATGTGAGCCCGTCTGCATCGCGGCGTTTTCCGCCGGCATGCCGAAGGCGTCCCAGCCCATGGGATGCAGGACATTGTAGCCGCAAGCCTTTTTGTAGCGCGCGATAACATCGCCCATGGCGTAGTTGCGCACATGGCCGATATGGATCCGTCCCGACGGATAGGGGAACATCTCAAGGACGTAGTATTTGGGTTTTTTCTTGTCGGCGCCGGTTTCAAAGGAGCGCGCGTCGGTCCAGCGCTTTTGCCATTTCGGCTCGACTTCTTTCGGATTGTAGCGGGACATTATTCTGGTCTTTCGGCAATAAAAAACGGCGCGTTAGCGCCGTTCTTTCCATCATTCTGGCGCTGAATTCTAGTCTTCGATCTGGTTTAGGCGAAGCTGGCGCGCGCGGGTGAGGATCGCGTTTTCGATCTCGCGGCCCGTGGCCGGGTTCACCGTCGCGTCGCTCCAGGCGCCGTCTTCACCCTGAATCTGACGGAAAACGGAAACGCGCAGCGCATCAGCGCGAAGCGCCGAGTCGAGAATATAGACATTGGTCTTGAAACGCTCGCCCGGGGTTTCCGGGTTCACATACCAGTCGGTGATGATCAGCCCGGCGATCGGGTCGGCCGAAAAGACCGGCAGAAAATCAAGGGTTTCGAGCGACGCCGCCCATAAATAGCGGTTCACGGTGGTCGCCTGGGCGCGGCCGGACTTGTACTCGGCCAGCGTCTCGTTACGGCTGCCGCTGGAGCTGTTGCCGCCGCAGGCGGCCAGCAGCGCCGCTGCGCTCGCTAAAGCCAAAACCTTGAAAATAGTCGCTTTTTCGGTCTTCATTACCGTTAATCCTGTGTCATGGAAGGGCCCTTTGCGGTCCGCGCCGCCAAGGCCGTGGCTTTCCTACCACAAACCGCCAATTACACAACGGGCGGTCCTGCCTTCCCTTGTATGGCGCGAGATCGGGCGCCAATATAGGCGCTGGTCATAAAGCTGTTAACTTTATGCCGTTAACCCTTGTGTGCGACTCATTCAATTTTGTGGCGCACGTCTTGAAAGAGGGATATCCGCGTGGGGCGGGGTCCTTGGGAAACGGTGACGCTTTAAGGCTCGGGGCGTTGCGTTGGGAGAAGCGCCGGGTATACCGGGGCGACATGTCTGGAACGGTTTGGGGAAACGGTTTCGGACGAGTGAACGAAACAACGAGGCGGCCTCGCGTCTTTGGCGGGTGTCTGTTCCAGGGAAGAGACGGATTTAAGGCTGTGACCAGTCTGCGGAGCATATTACTAGGCGCGAGCGCCGCGGTCCTTACCGCGGGCGCAGCCCATGCCGCAGACCCGGTGAAGATCGACGTCAGCGGTGAAGCCAGCGCGGTCGCGGGACTTTCCGACGGCGACGCCAAGGGCGACGTCAACGCCAAGCTTTCCTTCAAAGGGTCGACGGTTCTCGACAATGGCGTTGAAATCGGCGCCGTTCTCACGGGCCGCCTGGACGCGGACCAGCCGCGCCAGCTTTTCGGCGGCGGGCGCTATTCCGGTCTTCTTATCGGCGGGCCCCGCGGCATCGGTCCGGAAACGAGCGACGCTTATCTGCAGGGCGCTTACGCCTATGCGCGCGGGTCTTTCGGCCAGCTTATTGTCGGCCGCGATGCGGGCGTGGCGCGCATTCTTTCGGTTTCCTCGCCGACGATCTTTTCATCGGTGAACGTCAATGACTGGCAGACGGATCTTTCCGGCCTCAATGACGTTCATACGATCAACGATTTCAGCGGTTATTCTTCAAAACTCACCTATATGCCGCCGGCGAATTTCCTCGGCGGCGTTCTCGGCGGGCTTCAGCTTGGCGTTTCCTATTCGCCGGTTTTGAAGAATTGCGGCGATCCCTTATGCGCGCCCCAGACCGGGTTTGTCATTGCGCCGGACGGCGTCATGCTGGCGGCGGACAGCCATTGGGACGATGCGGTCGAGGCTGCGCTTTATTACGAAAAAGGCATCCGGGTCGGCGGTTCTGACCGTCTGTTTGTGGGCGTCGGCGCGAGCTTCGTGACCGCGGACGAGCATGCGGTTCTTAACACGCCGCAGACTGTTTATGACGACTACGAAGCCTATTCGGTTGGTCTCAACCTCGCCTATCGCGGCATCACGCTGGGCGGGTCGGTCAAGACCACCAATGCCGGGCTGGCCTCATTTGAAGATGACGGCTATCTCGCTTTTGATGCGGGCGTCACCTTCCGCACCGGCGAGGAAGAAGGCGATGTCGCCGTCATGCTGGGCTATGGCCAGTCTGAAGCGAATTCGATTGGATTTGATCCGCTCGATCCAACTCTTTTCCAGGATACGCGCACCGCGCAAGCGGGCGTGACCTATGTTCTTGGACGCGGCATTACGGTCGGCGCAGCCGCCCAATATACCGAAGCCAAGAAACCAGCAGCCGCAGGCGGACCTGAAGAAGCCGCCACGGTTGTGATCGAAAGCTCGATCAAATTTTAGAAGTTTCTAAGCGCCTAAAGCTTAGAGGGGATATAAGCAGGGCGGCTCTTCGGGGCCGCCCTGTTTGCATTTGGCCTGTTTGCATTTGAACGGCGGCGTTCGCCAAGTTGATATGGGGAGAAAAGATTCATGCGCATATTGTGCTTGCTTGCTACGCTGATTTTTACAGCGGCGTGTGCGCCTGCTGGGCAGACCGAAACTCAGCCAACGACAGGGGAGAGCGTCATGGGCCAGAAGAACAATCATATCGATTATGTGGAGCTGGCGGCGGAAGATCTCGCTGTCGCCAAGGCGTTTTACGGCGCCGCATTCGGATGGGAGTTTCAGGACTGGGGCGAGACTTATGTGAGCTTCACCAGCGCCGGTCTTGATGGCGGGATAAGAGGCGGCGAAAAGCCGGTTCAGGGCTCTACGACGGTTATTCTCTATGCGGACGACCTTGAGGCGAGCGAAAAACGCGTCGTCGATGCGGGCGGCGAGGTCACCGAGCGCCATGACTTCCCGGGCGGGCGCCGTTTTCATTTCCGTGATCCGTCCGGCAACCATCTTGCCGTCTGGACCAAGGCGGAAGAGTAACTCACTCAGCCGAGAAAGGCGCTGATGGCGGCGAGCCCTGTAACATTGGGACCGGCGAGATAATGCGCATTGATTTCATTGACGCCGCCAAGGGCGAGAACCGGTAAGGGCGATGCCGCCGCCAGGGCCTTGAAAGCCGACGCGCCCATGGCCCCGTCGCCCGGATGGCTCCACGTCGTGAAAGCAGGCGACAACAGCGCAAGGTCTGCGCCCATGGTCCTGGCGCCCTGAAGCTCCGCTGCATCATGGCAGGCGGCGGTGAGGATCATGCCGTCAGGCAAGGCCGCGTCCGGTGAAAACCAGCGCGGACAATGAACGCCGTCAGCCCCGATCTTCCGGGCAAGCGCGATATCGGCGCCGATAATCAATTTGAGGCCGCGGGTCGCCGCGACCGATTTCAATTGAGCGGCAAGCCCTGCCCGGCGGGGCATGTCATAATCCCGCAAGATCACCGCCGTTCCGCGCGGCAGCGACCGGGCGATGGTGAGCGGGCGGGGAATGCGCCGTTGATCGGTTAAAAAGGCGAGCGAAAAAGGCGCCGCAACGCCCGATCGGCGTTTGAGGTCGCTGGCGGCGGCTGCTAGTTTCGCGGCCCGTAAGCGGAGCCCTTCATGTCTTCTCACGACGCTCTTTCCGATGATAACGCAATCGATCCCGCCGCCAATCTTGCAAGCATTGCAGCGGAAATCGAGAGCGCATTGGCAGAAGCCGGTCGCCGCCCCGGCGCGGTCACGATCACGGCGGTGTCAAAAACCCATGATGCGGACCGTATTCGCCCGGCGTTGGACGCGGGTCACCGGGTGTTCGGGGAAAACAGGGTGCAGGAGGCGATGGCGAAATGGCCGGCCCTCAAAGCCGAATATCCGGATGTGGAGTTGCGCCTTATTGGCCCTTTGCAGACCAACAAGGTGAAAGAAGCGGTGGCGACTTTCGACGTTATCGAAAGCCTCGACCGGCCGAAGCTTGCGCGGGCGCTGGCTGCCGAAACGGAAAAACAGGACCGGCGCCCAAAGCTCTTTATTCAGGTTAACACCGGCGAGGAACCGCAAAAGGCGGGCCTCGCCCCGGCTGACGTTCCGGCTTTTTACGAGCAGTGTCGCAAGGAATTCGGCCTCGAGATTGAGGGGGTCATGTGCATCCCCCCGGCGGAAGACGATCCGGCCCCGCATTTTGCGCTTCTGGCGAAGATAGCCAAAAGCCTCGGGCTGTCCGGGCTGTCCATGGGAATGAGCGGCGATTATCTACTTGCAGCGCAGCTTGGCGCGACCCATCTGCGCATAGGGACTGCTATTTTCGGCGCTCGTCCTGTTCCTTAAGGCGATCACGGGTCTATAACGAAAAGTTGTAGAAACGTTGATGTGCAATCTCAGGCTAATCGGCGCTATGACCCGCCGAACACAATATTTATTTGGGCGAGAGAACCATGAACCGCGTCAAGAAAATCCTGTTAGTCGACGATGACGAATTGCTGCGCGATGCGCTGATCGACCAGTTTGCCGTGCATGACGATTTTGCTGTGGAACCGGTGATGACGGCGAGCGCCGCTATCGACCGAGCCAAGGAAGAAGCGCATATCGATTTGATGCTGCTGGATGTGGGCCTTCCCGACATGGATGGCCGCGAAGCCTGCCGCGTGATGCGCAAGAACGGATTTAAGTCGCCGATCATCATGCTGACGGGCGCGGATTCAGAGGCCGATACCATCCTCGGGCTCGACGCCGGGGCCAATGACTATGTCTCAAAGCCGTTCAAATTCGGTGTTCTGCTCGCGCGCGTGCGCGCTCATCTGCGCAGTCACGAACAGAGCGAAGATGCGGTCTTCAAAGTGGGGCCTTATGAGTTCCGCCCCGCGGTGAAAATGCTGGTGACGCCCGAAGACAAGAAAATTCGCCTGACGGAAAAAGAAACCTCGATCCTCAAATTCCTTTATCGCGCCGGCGGCAAGCCCGTGACGCGCGATGTTCTGCTGGATGAGGTGTGGGGTTATAATTCAGGCGTGACGACGCATACGCTTGAAACTCATGTCTACCGCCTGCGCCAGAAGATCGAGCCCGATCCGTCGAACGCGTCGATCCTTCTGACGGAAAGCGGCGGGTACAGATTAGCTCTATAGGAAATATGATGACGGTTACGATCTACCATAATCCCCGCTGCTCGAAATCGCGTCAGACGATGGCGCTACTGGAGGAAAAGGGGATTGAGCCGGAGGTCGTGCTTTATCTCGAAAACCCGCCGTCATCAGCGGCGTTGAAGGGGCTGGTGAAGAAGCTCGGCCTCAAAAGCGCACGCGATATGATGCGGGTGAAAGAAGCGCCTTATATGGAACTCGACCTCGCGAACGCCACGGCGGAAACAGCGCTCATCGATGCCATGGCGGAAAATCCGGTGCTGATTGAACGCCCGATTGTGGTCAATGGCGACAAGGCCGCCATCGGTCGCCCGCCGGAAAACGTGCTCGATATTCTCTAGGCGTTAGATCCGCTCGCCCGCATCAAGTTTGCCAAGCAAGGCCCGCGCCCGCGCGCGGTAGGAAAGCTTGGTTGCTTTATCCATTTTCGCCCATGTTCGGTACATCTGCGATAGCCGTGGATTACCCTTCAGCTTGTCTTCATTGCGTACGAGAAAATCCCAGTACAGCGCGTTGAAAGGACAGGCGCCCTCTTCCGTTTTTTTCGTCACAGCGTAGCGGCAGTTTTTACAATAGTCCGACATGCGGTTGATATAGGCCCCGGACGCCGCATAGGGTTTTGAGCCGAGCGCGCCGCCATCTGCATATTGCGACATGCCGATGACATTCGGCGCTTCGACCCATTCAAAAGCGTCGAAATAAACGATCAGATACCATTCGTGCACGTCGTAAGGGTCTATGCCAGCGAGCATAGCGAAGAGCCCTGTCACCATCAGCCGTTGAATATGATGGGCGTAGGCGTCCTCGCGCGTTTGCGTAACTGTCTCGCGTATGCACGCCATATCGGTGTCGCCGGACCAGTAGAAAGCGGGCAATTTTCGGCTGTTTTCAAAATAATTCTGGCGAACGTAGTCTTCGCCGCCGCGCCAGTAATGCCCGCGCACATATTCTCGCCAGCCGATGATCTGGCGAATAAAGCCTTCCACGGCGTTGATGGGCGCTTCGCCCGAGAGATAGGCGTTTTCCGCGCGCTGACAGACCTCAAGCGGGTAGAGAAGGCCGATATTGATATAGGCCGACAAGACTGAGTGATAGAGGAAACGTTCGCCGGTCAGCATGGCGTCCTGAAAATCTCCGAAACGCGGCAGCGCCTCTTCGACAAAGTGATCCAGCGCTTGTCGTGCATCTTTACGCGTGACGGCGAAATGGAATGGTTCCGGGTCGCCGAAATGATCGGCGAATTTGTCTTTCACCAGGTCAATGACGTCGTTTGTCATCGCGTCGGGTTTGAACCGCTTCGGCGCCGGCATGAAAAGATCGGTGGAGGCGGGCTTTCTGTTTTCCTTATCGTAATTCCATGCGCCGCCGGCGGGCTTGTCTTCCTCCATCAAAAGCCCGGTTTTGCGTCGCATCTCGCGATAGAAATACTCCATGCGCATTTGCTTGCGGCGTTTCGCCCACGCATCAAAGGTTTCATGGCTCGCCACGAAGCGTTCATCGGCGCGAATTTCAACCGGAATGGAAAGCACTTTTTCTAAAGCCTCGACTTCCAGGAGAACGCGCTTCTCGCTCGGTTCTGTCACAACAAGCGTGTCGGGCTTATGGTCTTTCACCGCGCGCTTGACGAGCGCCGTAAAAGAGCGCGCCGCGCCTTTGTCATCAAGCTTTTGATAGTCGACGCGCCATCCGTCTTTTTTCAATTGCTCAGCGAAATGACGCATGGCGGAAAGAACAAGAATGATTTTCTTCTTATGATGTTTGACGCTTGTCGTCTCATCCCAAAGTTCGCCCATGAGGATGACGTCTTTGGTCTTGCGCGCGTCTTTAAGTGCGGAAATATCGCGCGAAAGCTGGTCGCCCATAATCAGGATAAGGCGTTTATCCGTCACCAGGGAACGGTCTCCCCGGCATAGTCGAAGAACTCGCCGGACTGGTCTGGGGAAAGGCGGTTCAAAACGCCAAGGAGGTTTTTCGCACACTCTTCAGGGCTCGCCGTGTAGCGGCCCTTGGCGAATTTTTCCGTCAGCGGCGTTTTTATTGTGCCGGGATGAAGCGCCACAACGACGCTGTTTTTGTTGCGCCGTTTCTCCTCAATCGCAGCGCAGCGGACGATCTGGTTGAGGGCGGCCTTGGAGGCGCGATAGCTCATCCAGCCGCCGAGCCGGTTGTCGCCGATGGACCCCACCCGGGCGGATAATGTCGCAAAAACGGCTCGACTGTCCCGCTTCATCATCGGAAGAAAATATTTAAAAGCGTGCGCTGCGCCGACGGCGTTAACGGCGAAAGCGCGCGTCATTGTATCGCCGTCAATTTCCTTGAACGCTTTTTCCGGACCTGAGCCATTGGCTTCCAAAATGCCGGCGGCATTGAAAATAAGATCGAACCCGTCGCCCGGGGCGATGTTGTGTGCGGCCTCGGCAACGCTGTCTTCGTCGGTAAGGTCGAGACGATTGCGGCTGCGCGACAAGGTGATGGTGCTTGCGTATTTCGGATTGTTTTCCAGCGCAGCGGCGATCGCCGACCCGATTCCGCCGGAGGCGCCGATCACTAATGCGTTAAAAGAAGCTGCCGTCATTCGCCCAGCAAACGCTCAATCTCATGGCGTTGTTCCATCAAGGCGCGGTAGCCCTCTTCAATAAATTCGTCGGCGCGGTCAAAGGCGGTGGGCATTGCATCGCGCATGTCCGGTTTCACCCAGATGTCGGGAGCTTCGGCGATCGCGCGGGCGCGGGCGAGTTGCATCTGAAAAATATCGGCGGCGGCGTAGGCGGTTTCGAAAAGATGCGGCTTTGCCCCGGCGCGCGCTTTGGCCATGGCGACCTGGTGGTCGATGGCGGCGACGGTGTCATCGATCAGTCTGGCGACGGCGCCGGTCATGGTGGCCGGGGGCGGCGCGGGCTTGTCGACGGGGACCGGCAGGCGCTCCTTGGGCGCATCGAAGCGGTCGAGAACGCGCGGCACGGCGTTCAGATCGACGGAAATTACCAGATCGGCGCCCAGCTGGCGCGCCAGCGACACCGGTGCCGGATTGGCGAGTGCGCCATCGACCAGCCATTTGCCGCGCGTATGGACGGCGTGAAACACCACGGGGATCGCGCTTGAGGCGCGGGCTGCGTCGATCACCGAGCCTGATGTGATGACCACTTCTTCGCCGGTTGAAAGGTCCGTGGCGACGGCGCCGTATTTCACCGGCAAGTCTTCGATGTTTTTATCAAAGTTACGGAAGGCTTCGAAGGCGGGCGCCGTATCGATGAAGCCGCCGCGGTGGACCTTGAGGCTGAAGCTTTGCAGCGCCGAGACCGGTTTCAGGGTGCGGGCCCAGCGTTCGAATTCCGCGAGAGCGCCGATGAGATGGGCCCCCCCAACGAGCGCGCCGACCGAACAACCTGCGATGGCGTAAGGCTCGACGCCGATTTCCTTCAGCGCCTTTAAAACCCCGATATGGGCCCAGCCGCGCGCGGCGCCGGAGCCAAGGACCAGTCCGATTTTTTTCGCCATGGGCCTGCTTTCACAGTATTTCAGCCGGGGATTTGGGGACTGCGCGTGCGCCCGTCAATGATATGCTACGGCCGTTGCGCAAGCTTAAGGCGGCGACCCGCTGTGTTAAATCCTTAAATAGCGGAAAAGCCCGCAAAGACGGGGAAAATCTAGTCTTGCCCATGGTGGCGGCGTTCGGCGAAGCGGGCCATAGTCCCCTGTTCGAATCACCTGAGTGGAGAGCCTCGCACGTGTCCGGCGCAGACAATGTCAAATCCTTGCGGGAAGAACTCCTCGATCAGAACGGCGCATCGCCGGACGGTCCGCGCCCCCATACGCGTGAGGAGATCATCGCGCTGATGGACGCCGCCGCCGCGAAATCGGGCGATGGCGACAAGGTTCGGCAAGGCAAGGGCGAAGGCGGCCTGGTCAACGCGGCTGCGTTCTGGCTTTTGTGGGCGGGCGTTTTCACCGCGATCGCCGCTATTGTCTTTGTTGTGATCAGCGCCCGCGATTCCGGCGGCGCAGGCATCATTCTCGCGGGCGGGCTGGCGCTCCTCATTGCTGTTTTCCTCACCGGCGCCGCGATGAAGATGTTTTCGCCCGTGCTTGTCGCTGGCGCCATGCTGCGCCGCGCGACGGGAAAAAACCCGGCTGAGGCGGCTGAACTTGCGGGCGCGGAAATTCTCGGCGCCCTGGGGCTCGCCGAACGGGTGCTGGACGCCGATCAGGATGCACGGCTTGTCGCCCGCCGCGACGGCGTTGTGACCTACGCGAACCGCACTTACTTCCAGCTCGCGAAGGCGGCCGGCGTGATGGGGCCATCGGGCCTGCCGCCGCGCATTGACCGCCTTTTTGCGCAGCAAGGCGCGGAAGCGACGAAAGTCTTCCGCCTCTGCAAGGCGGCGAAAAGCGCCGAAGCCGCCGAAGAAATTATCTACCAGACCATGGGGCTCGCCGGCGGCGGCGAACGCCGGCGCTTTGAAGTGAGTGTGCGCCCCATTCGCGGCGCTGACGAGCATGTCGCCTGGCGCTTGCGTGAGCTTCCGATCGAGGATGAGGTGCAGGACAGCCTTGCGGCCGCCTATGCTGATTTTCCGCGCCCCGTCTTCGCGCTTGAGAAGTCAGGCCAGATCGCCTGGGCCAACGCCGCCGCACGCGACAAGCTCGGCGCCCAGCGCGGCCAGTTGCAGGCGATTGACGATGTCGTGCTTGGTGAAACCGGCGACCTGGTGAGCGGTCTCTGGCGCATCGACCGGGAGCCGATCACCGCGCAGGTGCGCCGCCGCAACGCTGAACCGGCCGAAGCGACGTTTTCCGCCTTCCGCCGCGGCGGCATCGGCGAAGGCTTCGCCTGCGTCGAGATGAATATCGATGAAAGCGCTGACGAAGTCGAAGATGTGGCGCTTTCGGGCGACATGTCGGAATCGCCGTTCGGCGTCGCCATTGTCGAAGGCGAGATCAATCGTGACGGCCGCATTGTTGAAGCGAACAAGGCGTTCGCTGAGGCGTTTGGCGCGCAAAAGAAAAACGCGCCGCTGGTGAAGTCTGTGGCGCAAACAACGCTGGAAGAGCTAGCCGAAGAAATCCGCCGCAAGACCCGCGCCGGCGGAGCGCCGAAACCGATCGAGGCGACCGTCGGAACCGGCGCAGCATCGCGTACCTATGCGTTGTTCGCCCGCCCGGTTCGCCGCAAGCGGGGGTCTTACGGCGTGCGCCGCACGCTTCTTTATTCCGTCGACGTTACCGACCGCAAACAGATGGAAGAGGAATATGCGCAGGATCAGAAACTGCGCGGCATCGGCGAATTGGCGAGCAAGGTCGCCCATGATTTCAACAACTATCTGCAAGTGGTGATCGGCCATTGCGACCGCCTGATGCTGAAGCATCCGGCAGGCGATCCGGCCTATGCCGACCTCGTTCAGATCCGCGAAAACGCCCAGCGCGCCGCGAATACAACGAAACAGCTTCTCGCTTTCTCGCGCAAGCAGACGTTGAAAAAAGAAGTTCTCTCCATCACTGAAATCCTGAGAGATTTCTCCCGCTTCCTGACGCGCTCCATCGGTGAGAAAGTGAAGCTTGAGCTTGTCAACGGACGCGCCCTTCCCTTCGTCAAGGTCGATCGCTATCAGCTTGAAACAGCGGTGATGAATCTCGCTGTCAACGCCCGTGACGCCATGGGCGTCGCCGGCGGCTCCTTGACCATCCGTACCAAGAGTATCTCCGCTGAGGAAGCGAAAGCGCGCAACGTGCCGGGGCTTCTTGATCAGGAATATGTGCTGATCGAAGTCGCCGATACGGGCCCAGGCGTTCCACAAGAGATTGCGGACAAGATTTTCGATCCTTTCTTCACGACAAAGGAGATGGGTAAGGGTACGGGGCTTGGCCTCTCCACGGTTTACGGCATCATCCGCCAGCTTGACGGCGTCATCGCCCTTAAAAGCGCGGAAGGAAAAGGCGCTACGTTTGAGATCTATCTGCCCTCCTATGATGCGCCGGAGACAACCGCAGACGAGGCGCCGAAATCGGCGGCGCCGGCGCCCGCAAGAGAGCCGCAGGATCTCACCGGCGCCGGCCGCGTTCTCATCGTTGAGGATGAGGATCCGGTCCGCAATTTCGTCGTCGCGACGCTTACCGATTGCGGCTATGAAGTGAGCGAAGCCGCCGACGCTGAAGAGGCGCTCGAAATTCTCGAAGAAGATCTGGACTTCGACCTGGTCGTCTCCGATGTCATGATGCCTGATATTGACGGGCCGACCATGGTCAAACAGGCGCGCGAGACCCTGGGGCTGCAGTCGAAGATCATTTTCATGTCGGCCTATGCCGAGGCGGCTGTGCGTGAACAGCTCGACCTGATTGACGGCGCGGGCTATATCCAGAAACCCTTCACGCTGCAAGGTATCGCCAGCACGGTGAAGGACACGCTCTATCCGCCTACAGAATAAAATGCGCTGGCGGGCGCAGTGGCGGATTGAGAAAAGAACCGAAGGGCGGCGGCATGCGGCAGATCGTATTCGACCTTGAAACAACGGGCTTTAAATTTTCCGAAGGCCACCGGATCGTGGAAATCGGCGGTGTTGAGATGGTCAATGGCGCGGTCACGGGGCGCAATTTTCACACCTATGTAAACCCCAAGCGCGATATGCCCATGGGCGCCTATCAGGTGCACGGCCTTTCAGCGGAGTTTTTGAGCGACAAGCCGGTCTTTACGGATCCGGGCGTTGCCGAGGCGTTTCTTAAGTTTGTCGGCGACGCGCAGCTTGTCGCCCATAACGGGATCGGCTTCGACTTGCCTTTCCTCAATGCGGAGCTGAAGGCGGCGGGGCTGAAGACGCTCGATCCGGAGAATATCGTCGACACGCTGCATATGGCGCGGCGAAAATTCCCGGGCGCCCCGGCGAGTCTCGACGCGCTTTGTTCGCGTTTCGGCATCGACACCTCGACGCGCGAGCGCGACGGTCACGGCGCCCTGCTTGATTCAAAGCTCCTCGCCACGGTTTATATCGAGCTTACCGGCGGCCTTCAGGCGGGCCTCGATTTCCGCCGCGACGACAGCGTTGCGGGATCGAACGGCAAACGCGGCCGCGCCCCGGCGCGCCAACGCCCGCAAGCGCTTTCGTCACGCATCACGAATGACGAGCGGGAGGCGCATGCGTCCTTTGTCGCCGAGCTGGGCGATGAAGCAGTCTGGAAAAAAGTGCTGTCTTCGTAAGAGCCGGACAAGGGCGTCTATCGAGCGCCGCTCTGTGATGATCTTGTTTTTCGTGACCGCACAGGCGACGCGGATATTGGGTCCACGATTCCCGCTGCGCTTTAGGCTTGTCCCGCCTGTGCCCCTTCGCCGCGCTGGGCGTTGGCGATGTAAATTCCCATGAAATCGATGGGCTCCAGCATCAATGGCGGAAAGTTGCCGTTGCGCGTGGCGTCGGCGACGATCTGGCGCATGAACGGGAAAAGAAGACGCGGGCACTCCACCATCATCACCATTTCAAGCTGGTCTTTCGGGACATTGATGATCTCGAAAACGCCGGCATAGGTGGCCTCGACCACGAACATCGCATCGCCGTTTTCGCGATTGGCGCGCGCGGCGACGGAAAGCTCAATCTCGTACTGGTTCTCATTCAACCCGCGGCCCTGCACGTCCACATTGACGTCGATCTTCGGCGTCGAATTCGATTGATAGACCGCCGGCGCGCGGGGGTTTTCGAAAGACAGGTCTTTCAGATACTGGGCGAGAACCGTCAGCGAAGGCGCGGCGTTGGGATCGACCACTTGCGGGTTGGCGTTAGGTGTGGCGGGGGTGTCGGACATGGAGCGCACCGTCTTGGCTGAGGAAAAAGAGGGCGCTCAATACACGCCCCGTTCCGAAGCTGCAACCCGGATTAACGCATCCTGTCGTCATGGCGCACGATGTGGCCGCGAATGGCTTTCAGGGCCCAGCGGGCGAGAAGCCGCCGCACCGGCGGAACAAGCAGGATGAATCCGAGGCTGTCAGTGAGGAAGCCCGGCGTCATCAAAAGCGGCGCAGCGACCACCAGAAGGGCCCCGTCCACCGCTGAGGCGACCGGCAGCCGGCCTGTCTCAAGGTCCATGCGGGCGGCGTTCAGCGCCCGCAGGCCCTGCAGGCGGATCAGAAAGCCGCCCAGAAAGGCGGTTCCGAGGCAGGCGGCGATGACCGGGAGGACGCCAAAAGCCTCCGCCGCGGTCAAAAGCACGTAAATTTCGGCGATCGGACCGAGGATAAAGACTGCAAGGAGGATAAAGAACATAAGACCCGGGTGCATTCTGAAGCTATCGCTCCTATATAGAACGGACTTGAGCAAAATTAAGGTTTCGGAGCGATATTGGACGATATGGATCCAGTGCTTCTTTTTTTCGCCGGCGTAGCGGCGTTTGTGATTTTCCGCCTGATCTCTGTGATGGGCACGCGTACGGGTCATGAGCAGAGCCATGATCTTGAAGCCGTGCAGCGCGCGGCGAGCGCGCGGGCCGCTGAAACCCTGCAGGATGATGAGGAGGGCGCCGAAGAGACGCGGCCGCCCAAACCCGTCTCCACCAATGCGCGGGTGTTGCGCGACGCCGATCCCAAATTTGACGAGGCGGCCTTCCTCGACGGCGCCAAGGGTGCTTATGAAATGATTGTCGAGGCGTTTGCGGCGGGCGATCTTAAATCTATCCGTCCGTTTCTCGATGAATCCGTATACGGCGCGTTCAAGGCCGCTGTGACGGAGCGCGATGCGGCGGGATATACTTCCGATCTGAAATTCGTCGGCATCGAACATGCGGGCGTCGTCGACAGTGAAGTTGAAAACGGCGTGATGTCGGCGGTGATTGAGTTCACGTCGAATCAGGTCCGGGTCACCCGCGACAGGGATGGCGAGGTTGTCGACGGCGATCCCAATCGCATCGATCTCGTCAAGGACCGCTGGACTTTCTCCCGGAAGGTTGCGAGCAATGATCCGAACTGGATGCTTGTAGGGACCGGCGGGGCCGAATAAAACTTTGCGGCGCGGGTTTTTGAGGGAGCGCCGTTTGTTTCTCCATGATGTCAGCATGCGGATAGCGCCGGCATGAAAGCGTTTTCGGGAACGCTGCTGCGCCTGTTTTTCGCCGGCGCGGTACTGGCGGCGGCGATTGCGGCCGCGCTCGTCTTCAGCGGCGTTGTGCCGCCATATTATGAGCGTGAGTTCAGCGATGACGATTTCGGGCCGCCGGCGCTCGATCTTAAACTTGTACGTTTTGACGATCTTTCCGGATGGCTTCAGGACGATCCCGGCCCGGCTCTCGAAACCTTTGTGCGCTCCTGCGCCCGTTTCGAGGAAATGGAGCCGGAAGCGTCCGCGAACCCCTTGGAAAATCTGGGAATTAACGACCCGGCGCTGACGCTTTCAGGAACGATTGCGGACTGGCTGCGCCCCTGCGCTGAGGCGCGCGCGCTTCTCGTCAGCGCCTATTCCGATCCGGGCGGTCGTCGCGGCGCGCTGCGCGCCTTTTTCGAATTTCATTTCACCCCGATTGAAATCGCGGTGGCGCGCGCGCCTTTGCCGGGCGGCAGGGCGCGGCGCGCTCCGCCGCGCATCGAACATACCGGAACATTCACCGGTTATTTTGAACCGGTTTATCAAGCCTCTCATACGAGAACGATCAATCATTCAGCGCCGGTTCTTCCGCGTCCGGACGATCTTGTGGAGGTCGATCTTGGCCAGTTCCGCGATACGCTGAAGGGAGAGCGCATTGCGGGTCGCGTTGAAGGGGGAAGGCTCGTTCCTTATGACGCGCGTGAAGCCATCGAGGCTACGGATCATCCAGACGAAGCGCCGCTCGCCTGGCTCGATCCAAATGATCTTTTCTTTCTGCAAATCCAGGGATCGGGCCGGCTCGTTTTTGATGACGGCGGGATGATGCGGGTCGGTTATGCGGCGCAGAACGGCCATCCCTATACGGCGGTAGGCCGCGTGATGGTGGAGCGCGGGATCATGCCTCTTGAAGAGATCACGATGCAGTCAATCCGGGGCTGGCTCGACGAGGCGATCTCTACGGAGGCGCGCGCGCTGCGTGAAGAGAACGCGTCTTATGTTTTTTTCCGCTCGCTGGAGGACGTTGACCCGGCGCTGGGGCCGTTGGGCGCGCAA
This sequence comes from Hyphococcus sp., assembly GCF_041986965.1. GTDB lineage: Bacteria > Pseudomonadota > Alphaproteobacteria > Caulobacterales > Parvularculaceae > Hyphococcus. Next base: position 622,025 of record NZ_JBHIXB010000001.1, read on the forward strand.
GGCGCGCCCCTGACCCCCGGGCGATCGCTTGCGGTCGACAGGCGCTATCATGCGCTCGGCGCGCCTGTCTGGGTCAATATCGACCCGATGGCGAGTGAAGAGCAAACGATCCTGAGTGCGAAGCCGATCCGCCGTCTGATGATCGCGCAGGATACGGGCGGCGCCATCAAGGGCCCGGTGCGCGGCGATGTTTTCTGGGGCGCGGGGGATGAGGCTGCGGCCATCGCCGGGGCCATGAACGCCAAGGGCCGGATGACGGTGCTCCTGCCCCGGCGCCTCGCAGAGCGCATTCCGCGGAAATATCTGCGAGACGCGCAGTGACCCGCCGCCATTTCGAAAATCGGGGCCTGACGCCGGAAGAAGAAGCCTTGTGGCGCAAAGCGATGCGCGACGTAGCCGCCTATGGGCGCAAAAAGCCTTTGGCGGAAAAGCTCGTTTCGGGTTCGCAATCAGGGTCTCAGGCGGTCTCTAAATCAGCGCCGGGACTGTTAAAGCCGCGCCACATAACTGGCCAGTCGGCTGGACCGACCCCGTCGCGCCATGCCGAGCCCCTTCCCTCCAGAACGCAGCATCCTTTTGCGGCGGGCGACCCGCGCCTCGACAAGCTTGCCGGCCGCGGCCGCTTGCCCATCGATGCGGTCCTCGACCTTCACGGCCACACGCAGCGCACAGCGGAAACGACCCTGCGGCGCTTCGTCATGGAGGCCCATTCGCGCGGCGCCCGATGCGTTCTCGTGATCACCGGCAAGGGCGCGCCGGATCTGTCTGGATCTGGAGCAAGAGGCTGGGAGGCGCCGGGCGGCAAAGGCGTTCTGAAGGCCAGGCTCTCCGACTGGCTTGCCGATGAGCCGTTGCGCAAGCTCGTCTCCCGGGCGAGCCCCGCCCATCAGCGCCATGGCGGCGGCGGGGCGTTTTATCTGTTTTTAAAAAGATAAAGCGGCGCTGTTGAGCGCCGCCCTCATCATCACCAGGCGTTCAGGAATTTCAGAACGATGGCGAGCACCAATGCCGCCGGGAAGATGTAGAAAAACAGAATCCGCGACAGGCGAATGAACCATGTCTCGGTGGCGTCAGCGAGCCAGTCATTGATCGCTTCGCTCCACCAGCGGCGCGGTTGATGTTTCGGTAATTGCGCTTGTCCGGCCTCGATGGGCATGGCGGCGAGGATGGTGACGCCGCGGTTTTTCCAGCGCGCGAACGCTTTCTTGACGGCGCCGTTGACGACGGAGCCGCGCAGGCGCCGCGTTAAAAGCGCGAACAATCCGTATTTGAAATCTTCCGGATCGAACTCGACATCAAGCACCATGGATGCGGGCGAGCCCTCATTGCTGTCTTCATCAATGCGCACCACCGTATGACGGACGCCGTAATTGCGCAGATAATCTTCAATGTCGCCGATTGACGCCGCCGTCTTGTCACGGCGGAACAGGAACATGACGCGCACCCCGCGTGAGCCGGTCGCTTGCGATGACAACATCACGAAAGACCCGATCGCCGCCGCGACGCCAAGCCCAAGGGCGCCGGTCGCCGTCAGCGACGAAATCCATTCAAGCCCGCGTGGCAGGTTGAGCGCCGTCATGGACGCGCTCCATCCGTAAAGACCGAACACCATCAACAGGATGGCGAGCGCGCCGACGCCCATGCCGATCATGCGCATCAGTCCGGCCGGAATAGCGTCGCCGAAATGCGGGTTGGCGATCGTCGCCAGCCGCTTCGTCCAATAGCCGGTCTTGGCGTCTGTAGTGCGGTAGCGGTCTTCGTAAAGCGTATGGTCGGGATTGTTTTCGACCACCATGAAGCGCGTCTTCATGGGATCGCTCTGCTCGAAATTATGATCGATGATCACATAATCCGAGGAGCGCATGGCGACGCCGTAAGGGATCACCATGCCGTAAAGCTTGCTGTTCTGCGCCTCTGTTCCGATTGAGGAGAAATGCCGTGTGTCGCCTGAAATCGGGTCAAAAAACGTGTTCGTCTGGCGTGAGCTGCTAAGCGCCGAGCGCGCCCGCCGCGCAAGTTCGCGATGCGGCTCGACCATTTGCGGTATTTCCTGAACCTCAACGCCGATGGCGCGCATGCCGTCAAGTTTGGACTTGCAGCGGCGAGCAGCCTCAGGAGCGGCGAAAACCATATCGATCCGGTCACGGATCATTTTCTGATCGGCCATGTCAATGGGAAGGCCGGCGCGCGGCATTTCGCCGTCATAGCCGGCTTCGCCGCCCGGCATGTTGCCGCTTTCCGTGTCGACAAGACCCCATGATTTCCGCATGCGCCGCTGCAGCGCTGAAAACCCTGTGCCGGGATGCGACGACTGGACGATATCGTAAAGCTGCGATTCATGGACGGCGAGACAGTGCCAGTCCTGCGCCTCCACCTGCTGAACGCCGCGCATGCGGCTGAGGCTCGCGACCGCGCGCAACGATTCATAATCGTAACCCGAATAGGGGTTGTAAAACGGCACGATGGCGAAATCGGCGGTGTTCTGCTGCACCGCCATGAGCGCTTGCTCTTTCGTGCGCAAGGGCTGGGTGTCGGGGTGTTGATAGTCGAAGCGATTGTTCTTGCTCGCGTCGTCGAACTCACGTTCGACCCGCAGCTCCATGGCACCGAACCCGGCATCCGGAACGGTCCTGTTGCTGCGCGCACGCTTCAGGAATTCTTCGGTGGCGGTGTACCCAAAACCCCATTCCTCGCCAGTGAAGGCGATCTTCGGACGGGGCTTGTCGCCATTGTCCTTAAAGACTTTGTCGCTGGAGGATTTCAGTCCGAATCTCGATTTCTTTTTCGAGACCTCTTCCTCAGACGTGTATGAAAACCGGGGATCTGCATCCTCGGCAAAAGCCATCATGGTTCGCCGCTTCCAGGGCCGCGATGCGCCGTCAGCCATGAGTAATCCCCGCTCCTACTCCCTCAAGGGTTAACAGATTAACCTGTCATTAAGCATCGTGAAAGCCCGCATTTCGCCGTGATGCGGCGGATTCGGCCCTCTCGGGGGGTGTTCTGCGGTTTCCGGCCCCGAATCTTCGCCAATGACGCCAAAAGGCATCACCGACAAATTGTTGCGAAACCGAAACAGGGATTGGTAACTATAGGATATACTTGGACAAATCGGCGTTCTTGGTGATATCGCCGAGACGCGCCGTAACAAAGTCCCGGTCGATGGCGATCGTCTCGCCCGATTTGTCGGCCGCGGAGAAGGAAATCTCGTCCAGCACTGTCTCCATGATCGTGGCGAGGCGCCGGGCCCCGATATTCTCCACGCCGGCGTTCACCTCCGCCGCGGCGTCGGCCAGCGCGTCGATGGCCTCCTCCGTGAAGTCCAAGGTCACGCCCTCGGTCGAAAGGAGCGCTGCATATTGTTTGATCAGGCTCGCCTCAGGCTCGGTCAGGATGCGGCGAAGATCGTCCCGGGAAAGGGCGTCGAGTTCAACCCGGATCGGCAGGCGCCCCTGAAGCTCCGGCAAAAGATCTGACGGCTTTGACAGATGAAACGCGCCTGACGCGACAAACAGGATGTGGTCGGTCTTCACCGGCCCGTATTTGGTGGCGACGGTCGCGCCTTCGATCAGCGGCAACAGATCGCGCTGAACGCCTTCGCGGGAAATGTCGGCGCTCGCGCGATCGGATGAGCGCGCGATCTTGTCGATCTCATCAAGAAAAACGATGCCGTCATTCTGGACAAGATCGACAGCCTCGCGGCCGATTGTGTCTTCGTCCATCAACTGATCCGCCTCTTCCGCCAGCAAGGGATCATAAGCGTCGCGGATCTTGATGCGCCGCGTGGACTTCTGTCCCTGAAACGCTTTGCCCAGCATGTCGGAAATATTGATCATGCTCATTTGCGAGCCCGGCATGCCGGGAATTTCGAACATGGGCGGGCCGCCCTGGGTCTCGCGCAGGTCGAGCTCGATTTCGCGGTCGTCAAGCTCACCGTCTCTTAATTTCTTGCGGAAGGCTTCGCGCGTCGCCTCGCCGCCATGCTCGCCCACAAGCGCGTCGAGAACGCGTTCTTCGGCGGCGTTTTGGGCGGCGGCCTTCACTTCTTCGCGCTTTTTCTCACGCACCATTCCGGTGGCGATCTCCACGAGGTCGCGAATGATGGAATCGACATCGCGCCCCACATAACCGACCTCGGTGAATTTGGTCGCCTCAACTTTGATGAACGGCGCGCCGGCGAGTTTAGCAAGACGTCTTGAAATCTCGGTCTTGCCGACGCCAGTGGGGCCGATCATCAGGATGTTTTTGGGCGTAATCTCATCGCGCAAGACGCCCTCAACGCGGCGGCGGCGCCAGCGATTTCGCAAGGCAATGGCGACGGCGCGTTTTGCAGCCTTCTGGCCGACGATGAAACGGTCGAGTTCGGATACGATTTCGCGTGGGGAAAAATCAGTCATTTACTCTCAGGGTTTGGAAAAACACCGCCATGACATAGGCTCCCAGCCGTAAATCTCAATCCCGGCGGTTGCATTTGGCCAAAAAGAAAAGGACGCGCCGATGAAGGCGCGCCCCTTATCCCCTCGTCGCAATGCTATGCGGCGCTTATGCTTTTTTCTTGCGGCTCGCAAAGCCGAAGCCGGCAAGGCCCGCCATGAACAGCGGCAATGCGGCTGGCAGCGGCACATCGGGAACTTCTTCGAATTTCAGCTTTTTCAGCTTCCAGGCCGGCGAATAGCTATCGCATTTTTCGCCATACATGGTCATGCGGCAATTATACGAATAAGAGCTCGTCCCAATGCCAAAAAGCTTGCCGACCAGGTTCAACGAGAAAAGGTCAACGAAAGCGTAGCTGCTGTTCGGCATCGCAAGGTTTTCGTAGATGCGTTCGAGGATGCCGTCATTGTTCGAGTCGATGAACAGATCGAATGTGTCGTAGGTGTCTACGTGAGAGAACAGAGCGCCCGTCAACTGCACGGTCGTGTCGAACTCGAGAATTGCCACTTCCGGGAAATAGCCGTCGATCAGATGCTGGCCGTCATTTTGGTTGTGGGTGATGCCGGTGCCGGGGCTGTAAGCGACAGGCCGCGCGCCATACTGGCCGGGCGTCACCACCGCGTCGCCGGTAACGGGCGTGTCGGTGAACAGGCCCGCGGACAGGGTCATGGTCACGCCGCCATCTTCATAGACCTGCGAGCTGCCATTGTTCGACACTAGGTCGCCGCTGCCCGACGTGGTGTAAATCGTTGTGGCGTGGGCGCCGGAAAGCGTAAGCGCCGCGATAACGGTCAGGCTGATAATCGACTTCATGGGGATGTTCCTTACGCAACATGAAAAATCTGAAACACTCCGAACGCGGAATATGTCCCGGCGTCAATCATGTGCCGTTGCGGCGCCGCTCAACCGGCGGGTGTGGAAAATGTGGTTAATGACAGCGCTTATTAACGACGCCCTTAAAAGGACGCCTGACGCATGAACAAAAACAATAATCTTTGAGGTTAATGCGCTATGCTCGCCGGCATGCGTCATGGTTAACGCAAGTCCGTGCGAAAAAGCCGTCTTGTTTTATTTCGGTGCAGTGTTGTGAAGAAGATACTTAACGGCGCGTGTGGTTGCGCGCTATTCGGACATGGTTTCGAGCGTCAAAGACTCGTTGGTGTAAACGCAGATCGACGCCGCGATCGCCATCGCTTTTTTCACGATCTCTTCGGCGGAAAGGTCCGTTTCTTCGAGCAGGGCTCTCGCCGCCGATCGCGCGTAATCGCCGCCCGACCCGATGCCGGTGACCCCGAATTGCGGCTCCAGGACATCGCCGGCGCCGGAGAGCGTCAGGGTGACGGATTTGTCGGCGACGATCATCATCGCTTCCAGACGTCGGAGATAACGGTCTGTGCGCCAGTCCTTCGCGAGTTCGACGCAGGCCCGCGTCAGTTGATCGGGATATTGTTCGAGCTTTGCTTCGAGCCGCTCCAGAAGGGTGAAAGCGTCAGCGGTCGCGCCCGCGAAACCGGCGATCACCTTGCCCCCGGCGAGCCGCCGGACCTTGCGGGCGTCGCCCTTCACCACCGTATGGCCAAGGCTCACCTGCCCGTCCCCGCCGACCGCGACAGCCCCGCCCTTGCGGACCGCCAGGATGGTTGTTCCGTGCATTGACGTATTGCTCATGACTTTGCCTTTAAACTCTTCATAACCGCTTCAGGGCGCTGGCTTTTCATGGACGGCGGCGGGTTTTTTCCCTAGGTAGGGGCCTGACGCCGGAGATTTCAGGGGTTCAATGCCACCCTCACGGAGCGGCGTCAAAGGAGACGATCATGCGTGCGGCGACAGTTGAACGGAAAACGCGAGAGACGGAGATTTTCGTCGCGGTCGAGCTCGACGGCTCGGGCGACTACGATGTCGAAACCGGCATCGGCTTTTTCGATCACATGCTCGAAGCCTTCGCCAAGCACTCCATGATCGATCTTAAAGTGCGCGCAGAGGGCGACCTTCACATCGACATGCACCACACGGTTGAGGATGTGGGGATTGTCATGGGGCAAGCCATCGCCAAGGCGCTCGGCGATTGCGCCGGCGTCCGCCGTTTCGGCGCCTCCTACATTCCCATGGATGAAACCCTGTCGCGCGCGACGATCGATATTTCAAAGCGCCCTTACCTCATCTGGCGGGTCAATTTCGCGCGCCCGAAAGTCGGCGACATGGACACCGAACTTTTCAAGGAATGGTTCCATGCGCTCGCGATGAATGCAGGGCTCACCCTGCATGTGGAAAACCTCTACGGCGAAAACACACACCACATTATTGAAAGCTGTTTCAAGGCGACAGCGCGCGCGTTCCGTGATGCGCTGGAGATGGATCCGCGCAGCGACGGCGGCGCCCCTTCGACCAAGGGATCGCTCTAGGCGCTTTTAAAAGATGTAAAGCGCTAACAGGATCGCAAAGACGAACAGAATGCCTGCCGTCGATGCGATCAGAATATAACGCACATGGTCGCCTGTATGTCCCTGACGGACTTCTTCGGTTGTCCGCTTTTCGGATACAGGCGCGGCGGTGTCTTCGTTGGCGACACGCAATGTTGCGTCAGTATTCTGCGCCTCGTCAGATGAGTTTTCCACAGGTTTGGCGCTTGGTTCATATGCGGTGGTTTGCTGGGTCATATAGGAAAAACAGCCCGTATGGCGGTTTGTTCCATCCTCCCTTCCCGCCCGCACAGCACAAGCCGATTGACGCTTCCCGCGCTTTCAGGTGACATCCCGTCTGGGACTGGGAGGAAACCAAGCGCTCCAGTTGCGTATCGCCCGAAAACAGGGGCTTTCGAGCGCGCCAAGCAACAAGGGAGCATCCATGCTTTTCAAAATAGGTCTGCCCGCCATTGCGGTTGTGGGCGTTATGATGTCCGCGAGTTTCGCGGGCGAATGGGCGGACGCCTGCACGGCGACGCTCGAAGCTGATGGTCGTGATCCTTCGGGTTGCGCCTGTCTTGAGGCGGAAATCGAAGCCGGCAATCTCGCCGACGAATTTCTGGCGCTTGCCGACATCGCCGATCCGGCCGCCCGCTATGACGCGGCGTCTGACGGCGCGAAAGCCGCCATGGACAAATGCACCCGGTAAAATCAACGAAAAGTCGAAAAACCAAGGAAGGAATCGATCATGAAAAAACTTATTGCCGCCCTCGCCGTCTCCGGCTTCGCCCTCACGCCCGTGATGGCGAGTGAGCTTGAAGGCCATTGCGAAGCCTATGCGGCGGAGAACAGCTCCGACGCCTCGGGCTGTTCATGTCTGGCGGAAACCGCCGACGCTGACGCCACGGCGGAATTGCTGGCGGTGGAATCTGAGGCTGATCTGGAGGGCCTGAGCGACAACGCCAGGGGCGCCATCGAGGCTTGTTTCCCGGCTGCTTGAGGTCACTTCCATCCTCGAGTTGAAGGCCGCGCCTTTTTCGGAAAAGGCGCGGCTTTTGTTTGGGCCCCGCCCTTGTCCTCCCTTGTCTTGGCGCACAGCGTCGCTACAAGCCTCGGCCATGGCTGAGACCCTGGCGATCATCGATTACGGTTCGGGCAATTTGCGCTCTGTGGAAAAGGCGGTGGAACGCGCTGCGCGCGAAGCCGGCCTCGCCCGCCATGTCTCTGTGACTGATGATCCCGACATCATCTGCAAGGCTGACCGGGTTATCTTGCCCGGCGTCGGCGCTTTCGCCGCCTGCATGGAGGGGTTGGCCTCCCGCGACGGTGTTCTTGAAGCTATTGAGCATGTGGCGCTTATTGAAGGCCGCCCGTTTCTTGGCATTTGTGTCGGGATGCAGTTGCTGGCCAACCGCGGGCTCGAATTCGGCGGGTCCGAAGGGCTCGGCTGGATCCCCGGAGAGGTCGTGCCCCTGCCGCATTCGGCGGCGTTCCGCACACCCCAGATGGGCTGGAATGAAGTTCGGCTGGCGAGCCCTCCCCCGATCTTTGAAGAGCTCGATGGCGAGTCGTTTTATTTCGCCCATTCCTTCCATTTCGTTCCCGAAAATGACGCCCACCTCTATGGCGTTACGCGCCATGAGCATGATGTCGCCGCCCTCATCGGCCGGGACAATCTTTTGGGCGCCCAGTTCCACCCCGAGAAGTCCCAGACCGCCGGTCTGGCCTTCCTTGGTCATTTCCTTTCCTGGTCGCCGTCATGACGAGAAGCCTGACCCTCTACCCTGCGATTGACCTCAAGGGCGGCGAATGTGTGCGCCTCCTCCATGGGCGAATGGACGCCTCCACCGTCTATAATTCAGACCCAGCCTCTCAGGCGGCGATGTTTGAGGCGGCGGGCTTTGCTTGGGTCCATATTGTAGATCTGGATGGCGCTTTTGCGGGCGCTGCGGTGAATGGCGACGCCGTGGATGCGATCCTCAAACGCATTTCCCTGAAAACCCAACTCGGCGGCGGCGTTCGGAATATGACGGCGGTAGAGCGCTGGCTCGAGGCCGGTATGGCCCGTGTGATCCTCGGTACGGCCGCGGTCAACGACCCCGATTTCGTCACCGACGCCTGCAAGCGCTATCCCGGCCGGATCGTTCTCGGCGTTGACGCCCGCGACGGCCGGGTCAAGACCGACGGCTGGGACGGCGACACTGAAAAAAGCCCTGCAGAGCTTGTAAAATTTTATGCAGATCAAGGGGTTGCCGCTGTCGTCTATACCGACATCAGCCGCGACGGCGCGCTCACAGGGGTCAATGTGGAGGCGACGGCGGCGCTTGCCGATGTGTCGGCCATACCCGTGATCGCCTCGGGCGGGGTCGCCTCTTTGGACGACATCAAGGCGCTGAAATCAGCCCACGCCAATATCGAGGGCGTCATCATCGGCCGGGCGCTCTATGATGGGCGCATTGATCCGGCTGAGGCCATCGCTGCGGCGGGGTAGGGCCACGGATTGGTCATTTGCGGCTGGGTCCACTATGCTTGACCTTGTTGCGTTTTTGGGGGCGGGCGCGGGTCATGGCCAAAGACCTTAGGGATAGGGGCCGCATCGAATTTGAGCTGAAATTCACAGGATCGCCGGCTCACTTGGCCGCGCTCCCGGCTTGTGACTTCGTGGCCGCCGTGGCGCCGCAAGGCGGCGGCTGGGAGCGGCTTTCCTCCGCCTATTACGACACGATGGACGGCGCCCTTGCCGCGCACGGGCTGAGCCTGCGCCTGCGCGAAGAAGCGGAGGGCCTGGTCCAGGCGGTGAAGGCGAGGGGCCCTGACGCCGCAAGCCGGATCGAGCTGGAAATCTCGCTTGCCCGGGCGGCGGACTTTCCGCTGGCGACGGGGGATGAAGACATCGACAGGCTGATCGCGGACTGCGGTGATCGCATCAGGCCGCTCGCGAAAACTGTCGTCGACCGCTGGGCCGCTGTCATCCCGTTCAAGGGTGCGGAAATCGAGCTCGCAGTCGATCTCGGCTCGGCTGAAGCCGTGGATGGGGAAGGGCGCATCTATTCCGGATCGATCGCTGAGGTCGAGCTGGAGCTGGTTTCCGGCGAACCGGCCGCAGTTTTCGATTTTGCCCGGCTCCTCATCGCGAACGCGCCTTTGCGTCTTTCAACGACGACAAAGCTCGAAGCGGCCCTGGCGCTGCTCCCCGGTACGGACCGCGTCGGCAAGGCCGAGCGTCTTGATCTCGATCCCGAAATGACGGGAGGGGAAGTGCTGGCCATGTCGCTTTCCGCTTGCGCCATGCGGGCGTCGGCGCTTCAGAGCGCGCTGGTGGACTATCGCCGCGCCGAGGGCGTTCACCAGATGCGCGTGGTCCTCCGGCGCCTGCGCGCCATGGAGCGGATTTACCGCCGCTACCTGAAATCGAACGAGATCGCGGACCTTGCCGCCAGAGCAAAGATATTTGCGACTTCTCTGGGGCCTGCGCGGGATTGGGACGTCTTCCTCGGCGAGACCCTGCCGCCGGCGCTGGAGGCCGATTATGCGCCAGAGCGCTTTTACGCCCTCAAGGCGAAGGCGGAAGCGAAGAGGGCCGAAGGCTGGGCCCGCGCCACAGCGGTCATCTCCTCACCGGACTTCACACGGTTTTTGATTGATTTGACAGCAGCGGGCTCGCTTCAGCGCTGGCGGACAGGGGCCAAAACGAAGCTGGAGCGGCCAGTCATCGAGTTTGCGCCCAGAGCGCTCGATCGCGCCCTCAAAAAGACGTTCCGGACGGCTGATGAGGTAAAAGGCGTCGTCGATCTCGCCGCGCGCCATCCTCTGCGCATCGCGCTCAAAAAGCTCCGTTATCCGGTCCAGCTCTTTCGCGACCTTTATCCGAAAGATCGCCGCAAACCCTATATGTCCGCCTTGTCAGGACTTCAGGACGCCTTTGGCGCGGTCAATGACGCAGTCGTTGCGCAGCATCTGGCTGATGAGGCTGCGGCGGGAGGCGGCGAGACCGCGATGCGCGCCGCCGGCTTCATTTCCGGCTATAAGGCCGCAGAAGCGCGCGAAGCCGCCAAAAAGATTGACGCCGCCTTTGCGGCGTTTGAAAAGATGACGCCCTTCTGGCGGGATTAGCCAAGCGTTCTTCCGCAGAAACGCGAAAGATGACGATCACGAATGCTCAATATACGGATCATCCCCTGTCTCGACGTGAAAGACGGCCGCGTCGTCAAGGGCGTCAATTTTGTCAATCTGCGCGATGCCGGCGATCCGGCCGCCGCCGCCGAAGCGTATGACGCTGCCGGCGCAGACGAGCTTTGTTTTCTCGATATTTCCGCGAGCCATGAGGGCAGGGGCATTCTGCTCGACAAGGTGTCTACGGTGGCCGAGCGGTGCTTCATGCCGCTGACCGTCGGCGGCGGGGTCGCCTCGCTCGATGATTTCAGGGCGCTCCTTCTCGCCGGCGCCGACAAGGTCGCGATCAATACAGCGGCAGTGAAAAATCCCGATCTCATCAACGCCGCCGCGCACCGCTTCGGCGCCCAATGCGTCGTCGTGGCTATCGATGCGAAGCAGGTTGGCGATCCCCAAGAAAATCAACATTGGGAGATTTTCACCCATGGCGGACGCAATGCGACGGGTATCGACGCGGTGGAGTTTGCAAAAGACGTGGTCAGCCGGGGCGCGGGGGAAATCCTGTTGACCTCCATGGACCGTGACGGCGTCAAGACCGGCTATGACATCGCATTGACGCGCGCCATCGCCGAAGCGGTGGACGTGCCTGTCATTGCGTCAGGCGGCGCCGGTTCGGTCGAACATCTCATTGAAGCGGCGACCGAGGGAAAGGCCTCCGCGGTGCTTGCCGCATCCATTTTCCATTTTGGCGAGATTTCCATCTCCGAGGCGAAAGCGGCGATGGCGGCGGCAGGCCTGCCAATGCGGACCGGTAAAGCGGCGTAAGGAGACGACATGTCAGGCAAGAACGATATCGGCGCCGTTTTAGAGCGTCTTGAAGTGACGATCGCCGCCCGCAAAGGCGCTCGTGCCGATGCGTCTTATACCGCCTCCCTGCTTGCAGGCGGGTCCAATAAATGCGCCAAGAAATTCGGTGAGGAGGCGGTCGAGGCGGCGCTCGCCGCTGTGTCCGGCGATAAAAACCATCTCACCGCCGAAGCGGCGGATGTCCTCTATCACCTCCTTGTTATGCTGGCGCAGGCAGAGATTTCTCTGGACGATGTTGCGACCGCGCTTGCCGCGCGGGAGGGAACATCCGGACATGATGAAAAAGCCGCCCGAAAAACATGAAGACGCAAATACGGATTTTCATCTTTAGCGGGCTTTTGCTGGCCGCTTTATCGGTTGTTTTTCTTCTGGCGGGCCGGTGGCGGTTCTCAGCAGCAGATGACGCCGCGCAGATTTCCGCCAGCATATGGCCGGGCTATAAACGCGAGGCGAAAACTCATGTCTCGCAGCGGCTTCTTGACCTTGAAAGCCTTGCGCCCATTGAAGGCGGCGCGCTGTTCATCGGGGATTCAATCACAGAATTTGCACCCTTGGCGTCAATGTTCCCCGGCGTTCTCATCGCCAATTACGGCGTTGGCTGGGGAACAAGTGACGGGCTGTTGTTGCGTCTCGATCAGGTTGCGCGCAATGCGCCGGATCGTGTGTTTATCCTGATCGGCACGAATGACATCCATTATGACCAGCCGCCGGAGCATATCGCAGGCAACATTCTATCTGCGGCAACGTCGCTGCGGCGGGATATGCCGGGTGCGGAGCTTTATGTGATATCGCTGTTGCCGCGCGAGCTTAAGTCCATGGCAGCGGTGAGGGCGACCAATGCTCTTTTGGAAGAACGTGCGGCGGCCGGCAGTTATGTTTATCTTGATGTTTCGCAGGCGCTTGCGGCGCCTGACGGAAGCTTGCGCGCCGGCCTGACCACAGATGGCTTGCATCTTAACGCCGCTGGTTACGCAGCCCTGTCCAGGGCCATGGGGCCGTGTGTTCTTTCCGGCTGCGAAGCTCTCCCACAATAAAAAAGCCCCGGAAAACCGGGGCTTTTTAAGGGTTTACCGGGCTCTACCAGCCGCAGGAGCGGCCTTCATTTTGTTCCTGAAGCCAGTCGAGGAGCGGCTGGAAATAGGCGACCATCGCCGAGCCGTCCATTTCGCGGCTGCCGGTGAAGGCGGCCAAAGCTTCCGGCCAGGGCTCCGACGCGCCCATTTCCAGCATGGCGTTGAAACGCGCGCCCACCGCTTTTGATCCGTAAACAGAGCAACGGTGCAGCGGGCCTTCCCAGCCGGCGATGTCGCAGGCGGCCTTGTGGAACTGGAATTGCAGTACGCGGGCAAGGAAGTAGCGCTCGTAAGAGACATTGCCGGGGATATGGTATTTCCCGCCCGGATCGAAATAATTGGCGCCGCGCTCCACGGGCGGGCGAATGCCCTGATATTCCTCGCGCAGGTTCCACCAGCCTTCATTGTAGGTTTCAGGCGTTAATTCGCCGGAGAAAACCTGCCAGCGCCATTTGTCCATGAGCAGGCCGAAGGGCAGGAAAGCAACGCCTTCCATCGCTTCGTTCATGAGCAGGCCCAGATCTTTCGACGCATCGGGAACCTCGTCGATAAGGCCGATTTCTTTCAGATATTCCGGTGTGATCGACAGCGAGATCATGTCGCCGATGGCTTCGTGGAAACCGCCATTGGCGCCGGTCTGAAACAGGACCGATTTGTCCTGATAGGCGCGCTGGTAATAATTATGGCCGAGTTCGTGATGCACCGTGCGGAAGTCATCTGCGTTGACCGATGTGCACATCTTGATGCGGATGTCATCGGCCCAGTCGAGATCCCAGGCGGACGCATGACAGGCGACTTCGCGATCCGCCGGCTTGGTGATCATGGAACGCTCCCAGAAGGTTTCGGGAAGCGGCTCAAAGCCAAGTGAGGAGAAAAAGCCCTCGCCGGTTTTGACGATCTGTTCGGCGTCATAGCCTTTTGCGACAAGCTGATCCGTCAGGTCATAGGACGGCGAGGCGCCTTCCGGCGCGGCGAGATCGTTGAGCCCGCCCCATGTTTGCGCCCACATATTGCCGAGCAGGTCGGCGCGGATCGGCTGGTCCAGCGGGACGACCTCATCGCCATATTGTTCGTTCAGTTCCGCGCGGACATAACAGTGAAGCTCGTCATAAAGCGGCTTCACCTGGCCCCAGAGGCGGTCCATTTCCGCCGCGAAGGCGTCCGGGTCCATATCATAGCGTGACCGCCACATGGCGCCGGCGTCGGCGTAGCCGAGTTCACGGGCGCCTTCATTGGCGAGTCTCACCATCTTGGCGTAGTCGGACTTGATGGTGTTGCCGTCGGCGTCGGTCGTCACCGGCACTTCGCGCCATTTGGTCCAGATTTCCTGAAGCTTCGCCGGGTCGCGAATCTCGCCCATCATCACTTCAAGGTCGGAGCGCGGCACCGTCTTGCCGTCGAGTTCGATCTTGCCGGTCTCGTAAGCGGCGCCCATGCGGGTGTTGATTTCGGCGAGCTCTGCGGCGGCGCCCGGACGCGACGGCGCCGGCAGGTTCACGCCAAGCTTGATCGCTTCGAGTTTGCGGCGCGTTTCCGCCGGCAGGTCGAGATCGTTGAAGCGCTTTGCTTCATTGGCGAACTCGACGCCTTTTTCGGTGGCTTCGGTGTCGGCTTTGGTGACAAGCCAGTTGGTGTCGTAGTTGATATAGGTCGCCTGAACCCATGCGACGCGGCTGTAATATTCCCCGAATTCGCGGGTCCATTTTTCCACTTCAGCGATAAAGTCCGCCGCGTCCGCCGCCGTTGGCCCGGCGTCTTCGGCGGCGCTTTCCGGCGCGGTTGCGGCCGGGCTCGCCGCCGTGGTTTCGGTGTCCGCTGCATCCTGGCTGCAGGCGGCCGTCAGCGCCAGAATAGAAACGGCGGCGAGCGCGCCGAAAGGGCGCGCGAAGTGTCTTTTTGTCATGGAAACTCCCTGAGAAAGCTTGGTTGCCTGCATGATAGCGGGACGGCGGGATGGAAGCAAAACGCCCTGTCGCAAAGTGGCGGTTAAACTTTCGCCGCAATCCGGATCGCGGCTCTGCAGCCGAGGCGGATCGCCGCTGAAAGAAGGCCATAGCCCGGGGCTTCGCGGGCGCCTTCGTCTTCGGCTGTGTGTTTGTGACCAAGCTCGTCCTCGCGAAACTGGCGCACGGTTTCGCGCAATTCCGGTTCGCTGTCGCCCAGTTCGTCGATCTGTTCGGCGTAATGCTTTTCGATGACGTCCTCGACCGCTTCGGTGCAGGCCATGGCGGCCTTTTCCCCCATCAGCGCCGTCGCCGCGCCAAGACCGAATCCGGCGGCGTTCCAGATCGGCGCCAGCAGGGTGGGGCGCACATTGCGTTCCGCCAGCAGCCGGTCAAAGGTCGACAGATGGTGGTGTTCGCCTTCTTCCATCTCTTTCAAGAGCGCTGCGGTGCGCGCCTTGTGCGGCAGGCGGTCGAAAACGGCGCGCTGGCCGCGATAGATGGCGACGGCGCCATATTCGCCGGCGTGATCGACGCGCAGCATGTCGCCAATGCGCCGGCTTTGCGGACCTGGTTTTTGCGGCGCTTCGTTCCCGGAATTGCTCATGCGGAGGCCGTCCGGCGCACCATGCGCGCAGTTCGGGTTTCCGCAAGGGCGGCAAACAGGGTCAGGGCGAAAAGCCCGGCTGAGGCGAGTAGATTGTAACCAGCCATGGAGACGCCGAGAAAGCGCCACTGCACGTCCTCACAGGAAGGGGCGTCGGTCTTTTCCGTCAGCGAGGCGCCGAGATTGTTGATGTCGATTTCGCCAAGGCCGCCGCCGCCGGAGCAGATGGCGGGTCCCGGCCAGTATCCGTATTCAACGCCGGTGTGATAAAAGGCGAGACCTGAACTGACCGCGTAAACAAGCGCAGCGGCGCCGACTGCAGCGGCGGCGCCGACTTTCGATTTAAAGAGTCTTGAGGCGATGAGGCCTGCGGCGGCGACGCCGAGCGCCGTCCAATGCGCCTCGCGCTGGTCCAGGCAGAGAATGCAGGGAACAAGCCCGCCGACTTTTTCGAACAGATGCGCGCCGGCGAGCATGGCGCCGCTCGCGGCGAAGGAAAGGCCGAGCGCGGGCTCCGTAAAAGAAAGGTTTTTCAAAAAACCGGTCATGCCAGACATAGTAACCGCTCAAGGGCCGTAACGCCTCTGGCGGATCGTCACATCTGTGTAAGGCGGAAAAATGTCAGCCGCGGGAAAGCAGCCAGGCTTTTACAAGGCTCAGGGTTTCCGCGCCCACAAAAAGCAGCAGAAAGACCCAGATGAAGCCGATCAGCAGGCCGCCAATGACAAGAAGCCCGTCACGCTCAATCAGGCCGAGCGCAATGATGGCGACGCCGATGCCGGGGATGGTGTTGGTCAGGGGAAAGGGCGTCAGGATCGAAGCGATGGGGATCAGCATGAGCGCGCCGATAATACGCAGGGCGAGGTGGCTCGTCACCGGCCTGAAACGGGGGGAGGCGATGCGCTCGACCCAGCCCACATATTTTTCCGCGCGGCCCAGAACAGTTGCAAAAGCGGGAATGGCGAAGCGGCGGTCGTGGAGCTTTTTCGGCAGCCAGGGGTGGCGCCCGCCCAGCGCCATCTGCCCCGCGAGGAACAGCATCGGCAGGGCGACAATCTGCGGCAGGACGTAAATGAACGGCAGACAGCAGGGCAAGGCGAGAAGCAGCAACAAGAAACCGAAGGCGCGCTCGTCCAGCCGGTCGACGACATCGCCCAGCCTGGCCGTGGGCTCTTCTCCGGCGGCGGGAGCTTCCGGCGCCGCGTCCTTGAGGTCGTCGAGAATATCATGAAGCACACGGGTCGCCCCGCGCATGGGTTTGGCATTGTCGGCAGGTGCGGTCATGAACGGTAAAGTCCCTTCCTGCGCTGTCATCTAGGCGATTTTGGCTGCGCGACATAGCCCGGTTCAACAAATCTTTCGGGGCCCATTGACCGCGCCTTCGCGCTACCTAATATGCCGCCCTCACGTCGCCTGTGACATGCGCCCCTCTGGCGGAACTGGTAGACGCGCTGGATTCAAAATCCAGTTCCTTCGGGAGTGCCGGTTCGATTCCGGCGGGGGGCACCACGCTTGTGACGTTGCGTCGCTTGTTATGAACGCGCCTTACGCCTTCTTCACAAATTCTGATTTCAGCTTCATCGCGCCGATGCCGTCGATGCGGCAGTCGATGTCATGATCGCCGCCCACAAGGCGGATGTTTTTCACTTTCGTGCCGACCTTTACGACATGCGACGAGCCTTTGACCTTGAGGTCCTTTATGACGGTAATCGTGTCGCCGTCGGCGAGAGGCGTTCCATTGGCGTCGACAACGCCGCTCTCTTCTTTCTCCGCATCGCTTGCTGACGGGCTCCATTCATGAGCGCATTCGGGACAGACCAGCATGGCGGCGTCCTCATAGGTCAGCGTTGATCCGCATTGCGGACAGGGCGGCAAATCGCTCATTTTCTGAGTCCTTCAGAGATGAAAAAACCCCGCCGGAGCGGGGTTTTTTAAGGCTATGTTTTGCGCCTAACAGCGGCCTTTGCGGCGATCCTTTTTGGAGCACCTGTCGCCGGCGTTGTTGTCGATGGTGTTGTTGGTGATCTTCGGCTCCAGGCCTTCGCGCAGATAGATGGAAAGACCGCCATTGCCGATAATCTCGTTGTCTTCAATGAAGCCATTGACCCCGAACGGAATGCTCACGCCGTCGCGGCTGTTTTTGGCGATCTCGTTGTAACGCACGAGGGAGAGCTTGGCGTATTTGTCGAGAATGACGCCGGATCCTTTGTTGTTGCGGATCTTGTTGCCGATCAGGCTTGTCGAGCCGTAGCCCGAAGATTTCACGCCTGAGTCCAGATTATCAAAAATCTCGTTGCCGGCGATGACAACATCGGCGCGGGTGCCGTTGGCGATGTCGACGCCGACTTTGTTCTGCAGGATCTTGTTGTCGATGATGAAGCTCTGCGACAGGGAGTGCTGCTGGGCGACAAAGACGCCTTCAGAGCCTGCGGAAATGCGGTTTTTCTCCAGCATGACAGTCCCGCCGTTGATTTTCACCGCCGGACGCACGCCGGAACCGAGAACGTCGCTTTCCTTCAGCGTGAAGACGCCCTGATGCACGTCGATGCAGGCGTCGGCGCCGGAATTGATCTTGGCGGCGAAATGCACATTAGCGACAACCGCATGGGCGGTGCCGTCCTTGGGCGAGAATTTGAGGCAGGGCGCATTCATGGGCGCGGAGATTTCAACGCCGGAGCCCGGGCCGCGGTCGCCCTGGATGAAAACCGATTTATTGAGCGAGATGGATTCGTTGTAGACGCCGTGCATCACATAAACGACGCCGCCTTCGGCGACATCATCCAGCGCGCCGGAAATCGTCTTGTATGGCCCCGGCCCATTGGCGTCGACGATGATCTGCATCGGGCCTTTTTTGTTTGAACCGCCGCCGGTAGAGCCTGACGAGCTGGAAGATCCGCCCGGTTCCCGGATCGGAAAGCCGCCGAGCGACTGGGCTGCGGCGCTTGTTGCAACGAGGCCCGCCGCCAAAAGGCCGGCTGCGCCGGTTTTTGCGATCTTTAGGGCGAATTGGGATTTCATCATGCGTTTCATCTCAAGTCCCCCTACTGAATATCACGCGTGGATTCGAAGCTTAAGCGGCGCAGCGCGTCATTGGCCGGCCGATAACCGAGCGCCGAGGCGCGCGCCAGGTGGAAGGCCGACTGACGTTCATCCGGCGACACTTCGTTAAGGCCGGTGGTGCCGTCGCGGAAGACGACGCCAAGCGCGTAATGGGCGATGGCGAGGTTCTGGTTCGCAGCATCAGAAAGCCATTTCACTGCTTGCTGACCGTCCTGTTCGACGCCAATGCCGCGCACGAACATGATGCCGTAGACATATTGCGACATCGGGTGCTTGGCTTTCGCGGCGTCAGCGAAAAGATCGACCGTCTGGCGCGGTGTCAGGACGCCGGTCACGACGGCGTCTTTCTCTTCCGGGGTCATGTTGAAATCGCGCGCAACCTGCGAGTACTGGAAGCGGCGGATGGCGTCGCGAGTCGACGGGCCGAGCTTGTTGTCGACCGTGCCGGCGCGGAAGCCGAGGGCGTTGAGCGCCCGCTGGATCAGCTCAACGTCGATGTCAGAGACGGCTTCGAGCGCGTCCGCCATGCGGATTTCTTCAAGCTCGCGCTTCAAACGCTCAAGCTCTTCCTGCTGGCGCGTCTTGCCGGTGTGCTCAGGCGGCAGCGGCGGCTGCCAGTCTTCGACAGATTCTTTGGCGAGCTTGATTTCGTTCGACGTCATCAAAGGCTCGAGAAACTCATAAGCCGCACTCGCCTCTCCGACGCCGCGCTCCTTGGCGAGCGCATACATTTGAAGGGCTTTCGTATTGCTTTTCTCAACGCCCGCGCCTTTCTGATACATCTCGCCGAGGCGATAAATCTGATAAGGGCTGCCGGCTTCGAAGGTTTGCGCCACCAGCTTTTCGGCTTTCGACACATCCGATGTGCTCATGCGGAAGCGAATTTCGGTAAGGCGCGCTTCAGCGAGGATCTGCGCATTCACTTCATCGGCGGTGGGAAGTTGGTATGCGGAGAAATCGTGATAGGCCGCGAGGGAGTACCACAACAGCGCCTGAACATTGTCGACCGGAATTTCTTCCAGCGGCGCGGCGGCGTTGCGTGCAGCCTCAAGCGGTTTGCCTGAATAAACATCGCCGAGAATTTTCTTCGAGCGAATGTCGCCGGCGATCGCATAGCTCCGCCAGGTGTCTATCGCCTGTGAATATTGTCCGTTCTTGTAAGCCTCAAGCCCGGCTTCATAAGTGGCGTAGGCCGGCGAAGCCGCCGCCAAGGCAAGGACGGACGCCGCCGCCATGCCGCCGACTAACCGGCGCGCTTTTCCAAACAGCATTTTTGGATCTCTTTTCATATCCCCGCTTCCCCTGACATACTCCCCCGGCCTCTCAAGACCCGGATCGGCGCTTCACTCGACCGGCGCGCCAGCTTCGCCCGCCAGTCCATGACATTCGACCATGACCTCCGTCGAGACCCGCATTAAAGCACGGCTCGGCGCGTCTCTCCATATTAACCTTTACCATTTCTGAAAGCAAAAGGGCGCCCCAAAGGGGAAGCCCGGCTGGAGCCTTGGGCGATTCAGGCCGGATTCGGCCCGCGCGTGACCAGAAAGACGCAAATTGGCCGTTCCGCCGGCCCCAGATCGGGCTGACGGCGCGCCTCGTGACCCGCCTCGCGGCAGAAATGGGGAATATCAAGCGCCGCGACGGGATCGTCCGCCCTGACGATCAGGGATGAGCCCGGCGCCATACGCCGGAGCGCCGCCTCCATCCGGATGACCGGCATGGGGCAGCGATAACCGGTGACGTCGAGGGTCGTTAGGGCGTCGTCAGCCAAACGGGCCTCCGAAAAGCGAAACAAAAACAGGAAGCTAGTAATGCCTCCGGCGTTTCTGTCCGGCAAGGCGAAAATTGCGGCCCGTAAAAAAGGCTCCGCGTCTTTCGACGCGGAGCCCGGGGAGGCCATGATATTGGCTCTAGTTGGTCGCGAGTTGAAGCTCGATGCCCACAATGCGGCCCTTGTTAAGGGGCGCAAAGCTGCCGCCGCCGAGCGAGCCCGGCAACTGGGTGTCGCCCCCGAACTGCACCTCGTTGAGTAGGTTCTTGCCGTAAAGCGAGATGGTGACCTGATCGTTGAATGTGGTCAGTCCGATGCTTGCATCAATGGAGCTGACCTCGTTCAGCGTACCGAGATTATTGTCCGTATAAAATGACCGATCGCGGTGATAGTAGCGGAAGCGGGCGTCGAGGGAGCCGGCTTCGCCGAGATCATAAGAGTAGATAAAGCCCGCGCCGTAAGTCCAGCGCGCGAGGCGCGGGATTTCGAGAGCAAGGTCTGCATCGTCAACAACGCCGGGGCTCACCGTCGGAGCGCCGATGTCGAACAGAAGCGAGTCGTATTCGCCATCGGTGTGGCCGAGCGATCCCTGGAACAGGAAGTTGTCCGTGAAGGCGATCTGGGCCTCCATTTCAAAGCCCCAGATGGTTGCATCGGCAGAGTTGGTGATGACTTGCACGACGCCTGCAAGCGGGTCAGCACGATTGATTTCGCGCTGCATGTCGCTGATGTCGTTTAGGAAGACGGCGGCGTTGACGACTGCAATGCCCTCCGCGGGCTGCGCTTTAAAGCCGACTTCCCATGCGTTGACTTTTTCTTCGTCAAATGGTCCCGGCAGGAAAAGCGGATCGAAGTCCGCGTTGGGCACAAAAGCTGGCGGCGGCGCTGGGTTCGGTAAGAATGGAACGGATGCAAGTGACGTATTCCGGAAGTTGTAACCGCCGGAGCGCACCCCTTGTGTGAAATGCGCATAGACGTTCAGGTCTTCGCGCGGACGCCATTCAAAGCCGACCTTGCCGGTGAAATTCTCCCACGAGTCGCTGTCCGTGAAATCCTCTGTGCATGATCCGGCAATACGAACGTCGCAATATGGGAACGCTGTATTGAGTTGCAGGTTAGAGATGACCACATCTTTTTCCTCCCGCGTCCAGCGGCCGCCGAGGATTAGCGTAAAGTTTTCGCCGAGGTCGATATCCGCTTGGCCGAAAACAGCATAGGTGGTCTGATCTTGAACGCCGCCGCCGCTGAAGAACTGAGACCCTCTAGCGCTAAACAACGCCAAAGGGATATTCCGGCGTTCATTATAAAGCAGGTCCTGTGTGAACCAGTATCCGCCAAGCGTAAGGTCCAGAGTGTCGAAGAAACGGCCCGCATAGCGCAGTTCGTTCGACATCTGATCCTGATCAGTCGTTGATCCTGAATGGAACAGGAACAGCGGCGTCGCATCGATATCGCCGGCAGTCGTCCCGCTGCCGTCGCGCCAACCAAAGATGTTAGTGATGACCCCGTCGCCAAACGGCACATTCCAGTTGATTTCCGCCGTCACCGCATCGCGTTTCGAAGTATAAAAGCCTGGTTCGTCGATAGAGAAAGTGAAGCTGTCGCGCGGCGCGCTGAAGAACGGGTTTGTAACGCCAGCTCCGTTGGTGTGGTTCTGGCCTGGCGGTCCGTCGCCTTCGCTGTCGAAATGCTCGTAGCGGACGAGCAATTCGAAATCGTCCGACGGCGTGAACGTGATGGACGGACGCACCATCCAGGTTTCCGCTGCGCCGAAATCCTCAAACGCGTCGGGCCCGGATGTCGCCACCAAAGGCGCCGCTGCGCCGAAGGCCCCGGCCGCAATTAGATTCGGCACAGGCCCGCCAAGATAACGGCGGAAATAGCCTTCATCCTTGTTGTAATAGACAGAGACGCGGGCTTTCAGCACATCCTCGATAATCGGTCCGCCGACAGCGGCCATGGCGTAATAGTTCGGCCCGCCGCCATTGAGGCCGCTTTCAACGGCGCCCTTGAACGAGGCTTCGAATTCGTCAGTCGGCTTTTTCGAGTTGAGCAGCACCGCGCCGCCGGTCACATTGCGGCCAAACAGAATGCCCTGGGGTCCGCGTAGGACTTCAATCGATTCCAGATCGAAAATGTCGAGCACGACCCCGCCATTGATGCCGAGATAAACGCCGTCGACAAACACGCCGACAGTCGGGTCGATCGAGGGAATCGATGAGTTGATGCCGACGCCGCGAATAGAGAAGTTCGCCGTTCCCCGGGTGGTGCCGATGTCGTCGAAGGAGACATTCGGGATCGAATAAGACAGGTTTTGCAGGTCGCGGACTTTCAGCGCGTCAAGCTGGTCGCCGCCATAAGCCGTGATGGCGAGCGGGACATCCTGCACGTCTTCGGCGTTCGCTTTTTTGGTGCCGGTGACTAAAATTGAGTCGCGCAGTGTTTGAACAGATGTCTGGGCTGAGGCAGTAGCGCCGGCGGCCAGGCTGGCGGCGAGCGCAATAGCGGACGTTCTGGCGATTAGGCCAAGTTTCATGGTTTCCTCCCTGATAATGCCGCGCCGGTTTTCCGGCGTCTTGCATATGGTTGCGGGAGCAGGCCCCTGACTTCCTGTTACTCCCAGCGCCACCCTATCGTGGATCGCAGGATGGAAACAGAAATTGATGCAGCGAGCTGTATGAAGCCACGATGGGGTGTTGCTGTATTTCAACAGGCCTTCGCACATGCAAAAAGGGATGCGCCGCAAAGCGCATCCCTTTTGTGGGTGACGGCGGTTTTATTCTAGGAGCGCAGGCGGCCTGCGAGCTCATTCAGGGAGAACGGGAACACAATCGTGTTCGTCCTGTCGCCGGCGATGTCCTGAAGGGAGTTGAGATAACGCAGCTCCATGGCGCCGGGCGACGTGGCGAGCACCTGCGCGGCTTCGGATAATTTCGCCGCCGCCTGATATTCGCCTTCTGCCAGGATGACTTTGGAGCGACGTTCGCGTTCGGCTTCGGCCTGCCGCGCGATCGCCCGGATCATCGACTGGTCCACATCCACATGCTTGATCTCCACATTGGAAACCTTGATGCCCCAGGCTTCGGTCTGGGTGTCGAGGATTTCCTGAATGTCCTTGTTGAGCTTGTCGCGCTCCTGCAGCATCTCGTCGAGATCGTGCTTGCCGAGCACTGAGCGAAGCGTGGTCTGGGCGAGCTGGCTGGTCGCCGCCATATAGTTTTCGACCTGAACAACGGCGCGCACGGCGTCGACGACGCGGTAATAGATGACGGCATTCACTTTCACCGAGACGTTGTCCTGTGAAATCACATCCTGCGTCGGCACGTCATGAACGAGCGTGCGCATATCAACCTTGCGCATGGTCTGGATGATCGGGATCAGGAGGATAAGGCCGGGGCCTGCCGCTTTTCGGCCAACGCGGCCAAGGGTGAAGATGACGCCGCGCTCATATTCTTTCAGAATTTTGATGATGCTGGTGACGATGACGAATCCAAACGCCAGCAACGGGATGAGAAAACCTATTCCGCCCATGGGGGCCTCCTTGTTGTCGATCTGTTGGCGCAGCGGCGCCGGGCTTGCACCCCGTCCTTGCGTTAGGGCGCGTCTTTTTTCACTTGAAGCAATAATCCGTTAACGGAGAGAATTTTCACCGCATCGCCTGGCTTGAGGTCATCTTTCGAGACGGCGCGCCACAGTTCGCCGCCTGCGGAGACATATCCTTTTCCATCCGCCCACTCCGTTACATCCGCGCGATTGACGTTCATGACCTCTCCGACGCGGAACGGCGTTTTCCAGCGCATGAAAAGAAGGCCGTAGACCTTCGCGGCGGCGACGGCGGCGAAGCCGGCGACGACCATGATGATGATGAATTTCAGGGGGTTGTCGGGAAGTCCCGTCACCTCAATCATCCGCTCACGCCTCTTTCGGCTGCATCGCTCCAAGCAGGCCGGAAGCCTTGGCCTGTTTGACCACAAGGACAAGACCATCAACCTCAACAACGCGGATCTTGTCGCCGGGCGATAGCGGTTTGTCTGAGCGGGCGCGCCAGCGTTCCCCTTCAACAATGACCCAGCCGTCTTTGCCGTCCCATTCGTCGACAAGGCCCTCGCGTTTGCGGATCGCTTCGGCGCCGATCATGGGGCCGTGGCCGCGCGAGCCGACGATGGCGAACAGGATGAGGCCGAGAAACGCGCCGGCAATGACGAGGATGGTTCCGATAACGCTTGCCGAGACCCGGAAGCCTTCGGGGAAGACGACGAACATGCCAAACCCAAACACGGCGAGCCCCGCAAGGCCGACAAGCCCCAGGGTCGGCGTATAGGCTTCAATCAGGATCATCACTGCGCCCACCGCCATCAGAGCGAGGCCGAGCGAATTAAACGGCAAGACCTGAAAGGCGTAAAATCCAAGCAGAAGGCACAGGACGCCGACAACGCCCGGAAAGATCGACCCCGGATTCCACATTTCGATGATGATGCCCGTGGTCGCCAGCGACATCAGGATCACCGCCACATTAGGGTCGGCGACAAAATGCAGAATGCGTTCAACGAGCGTCGGCTCGGCGCGTTCAAGCCGCACATTCTCCGTGTTCAGCGTTTTCTCACCTGATGCGACTTTTACGACGCGGCCGTTCATCTGGGTCAGAAGATCGTCAATGTCTGTGGCGATGAGGTCGACGACGCCGAGCTCCAGCGCTTCATTGGCGGTGATGGAGGCGGCGTCGCGCACGGCGCTTTCCGCCCAGTCGGCGTTGCGCCCGCGTTCTTCGGCCAGCGCACGGATATAGGCGACGGCGTCATTGATCGCTTTGGAGCGGAGCGCGTTGTCATTAGAGAGCGGTTGCGCATCGGGTGCGCTGGAAGGCCTGACTTCCTCCGCTGTTTCACGCGCTTCGGTTAAGGCGTCTGCGGCTGTTTCTTCGCCATCGGCGGCGGGCGATGTTTCTTCGCTTTCGTCATCCGTATCAGGGGCGGTGTCATCAAAGGGATTGTCTTCCGACGGCGCGCCGCCGATTTCAACCGGCGTCGCTGCGCCGGTGTTGGTGGCCGGCGCCATGGCGGAGACATGGGCGGAATACATAATATAAAGCCCGGCGCTCGCGGAGCGTGCGCCCTGGGGGGAGACATAAGTCGCCACCGGTGTGTCGGACGCCAGGATCGCCTTGATGATGGTCTTCATGGAATCCATGAGGCCGCCTGGCGTGTCGATTTCGATGATGACGATTTCGCGCCCCGCGTCGGAGGCGGCCATGATTTCGCGTTCGAGATATTGTGCAGCTGGCGGCGTCACCGCGCCATTGAGGGTGAGGATGACGCCAGTGCGGCCGCTATCGGCGGGCGCTTGTGCAAGGGCGCTGAAACACAGCATCGCTGCAGCAAGTGCAAAAAGTGCGGAAAATCCCCACAGCCGTTTTGATCGTGTCATGTCGCCCTCGCCCCTCGCGTGTATCTATAAAGATAAGCTCGCGCGGGAGAGATTCAACGGAAAAGAACTTTTCCCGCTGTTTCAGAATGATACGGGAATGCGCAAGGAGAGCGCCTAATACGCCGCGATTTCTACCTCGTAGCCTTCCTTGCGAAGGTTCTCGATGATGCGGTTCAAATGCTCCTGGCCCTGCGTGTCGATGGTGACGTCCATGCAGGTCATCTTCGCCGGCAGGTCTGAATAGGTGCGGTGGTGGCCCACATCGATGACGTTGCCGTCATTCTCGGCGATGATCGACGCCACACGGACAAGCTGCCCCGGCATGTCGAGAAGTTGAACCCGCAGCCGCGCCAGCCGGCCCGAGCGCGCAAGGTCGCGCATGATGATCATCGACAACAATCGCGCATCGATATTGCCGCCGCAAAGGACAAGTCCAATGGTCTTGCCTTTAAAGCGTGCAGGGTCGGCGAGGATCGCCGCGAGCCCGGCGGCGCCGGCGCCTTCGACCAGAAGTTTCTGCTCCATGATCAGGATCGAAAGCGCGCGCTCGAGAATGCGCTCTTCGACGAGGACGATGTCATCGACGTTCTGGCGCACGATCTGACGCGTCAGGGCGCCGGCTTCCTTCACGGCGATGCCTTCGGCGAGGGTTGAGCCTCCAGTGTCGCGCTTGCCGCCGTCAATGGCGTTCGCCATGGAGGGAAACAGCGCCGCCTGGACGCCGATGAGCTCTGTCTTTGGCGAAAGATCCTTGATGGCGAGCGCCATCCCGGCGATGAGCCCGCCGCCGCCGATGGGAACGATCATGACGTCGAATTCAGGCCCGTCCTCGATCATTTCCAGCGCCACCGTGCCTTGTCCGGCGATAACGTCGGCGTCGTCGAACGGATGGACGAAAATGAGCCCGCGCTCCTTTTCGATTTTCGCCGCGGCCGCTTTCGCCTCGTCGAAATCATGGCCGGTCAGCACCACTTCCGCGCCAAGCTCGCGGGTCTGGCGGACTTTCACATCCGGCGTCGTCACCGGCATGACAATGACGGCGGGAATGCCGAGCGCCGCCGCATTGCGGGCGAGGCCTTGTGCGTGATTGCCGGCTGAGGCGGCGATGACGCCGCGTTTTCGGTCAGCCTCGGTGAGCAGCATGAGCTTGTTCAGCGCGCCGCGTTCCTTGAACGCGCCGGTATATTGGAGGTTCTCAAGCTTCAGATAGATATCGGCGCCGGTGATCGCTGACAGCTTCCGCGCATGGACCAGCGGCGTGCGCTTAATCCGGCCCGCGATCCGTTCGGCGGCGGCGCGAACATCATCAGCGGTGGGAAGGCGGGCGGTGTCCATGATCAAATCTCTGTTTCTACGTGTTAGAGCCAACGTGATAGGAAGTGCGGAGGCGCTTTCTCGCGCCCGCAGCAAGCGCCGACTTTTGGCGCAAAAGGTCAAGAAGGTCCATATTCGCAGTGGAAAATTATAAGCCCGACCCGGTTTTTGAGAAATTAGGCCTCGATAATGGCGCCCCCTTCTATGACCCGGTCACGGCGGCGGCCTTTCCCGACCACACCGTCCGCTACCGCAATCAGCGCTGGGCCGAAAAGGTCGGCCTCGGCGATTTGTCGGAGGAGGGCTGGGTATCCCATTTCGGCCGGTTCGAGCCTCTTCCTGACAACCTCCAGGCGCCCGTCGCCATTCGGTATCACGGCCACCAGTTCCGCAGTTATAATCCCGATATCGGCGACGGCCGAGGCTTTTTGTTTGCGCAATTGCGGGACGAGCAGAACCGGCTGCTTGATCTCGGCACAAAGGGCTCCGGCAAGACCCCGTATTCGCGTTTCGGCGATGGTCGCCTCACCTTGAAAGGCGGCGTGCGCGAGGTGTTGGCGACGGAAATGCTCGAAGCGCAGGGCGTCTACACATCGAAAACCTTCAGCTTGATCGAAACCGGCGAGAAGCTTTACCGCGAGGATGAACCGTCGCCGGCGCGCTCTGCGGTGCTGGTGCGGTTGTCGCATTCTCATGTGCGGTTTGGCGCCTTTCAACGTCTTGCCTATGAAAAAAACGATGAAGCGATTGCGGCGCTCGTTGATTATTGCATAGAGCAGTTTTATCCGGCGCTTGCCGGAAAAGAGGGTGAGGATCGCATCCTCTCATTGTTTGAAAAAGCCGTTCAGCATACGGCGCAACTCGCAGCGCAATGGATGGCCGCGGGCTTTGTTCATGGCGTATTGAACACCGACAATATGAATGTGACGGGCGAGAGTTTCGACTATGGCCCTTGGCGTTTTGCGCCGATCGCCGACCCTTCCTTTACGGCCGCTTATTTCGATCAGACAGGGCTTTACGCTTTCGGGCGGCAGGCGGAGGCGGGCGCATGGAACCTCGCGCAGCTTGGCGGCGCCCTGTCTTTGCTAGCGCCGGTCGAGGCCTTGAATGAAGCGCTGCGGCTTTTTTCTCCTGCTTATGAAGAGGCGATGTCTGACGCGTTTTTCCGGCGGCTCGGGCTTCGGCGCGCAGGCGAAGGCGACTTCGCTTTCGTGACGAATTTTTTGAGGTGGATGACCGAAACCGGCGCGCCTTACGAACGGGTTTTCTTCGACTGGTTCTGTGGATCTGCGTCAGAAGACAGAGCGTCGCAAAGCCCCGCGGCCGAGCTTTATGCCCAGGATAAGTTTTCCGAAATCCGTGACGCCCTCAGCTCTGCGGCGCCCGACAGGCCGGAGCGGCTCGCCCGTGATTATTTCAAGGGCGCAAAGCCCTGCACGATGTTGATTGACGAGGTGGAGGCGATCTGGGCGCCGATCGCCGACGAGGACGACTGGTCGGCCTTCAGGGCGAAGCTGGAAGAAATCGGTCGGCTGCGCGAGGCGCTCGGCTTTGACGCCAGCCGGTTTATTCCTTGATCCGGGCGGGTTCGCGCTGGACGGTGCGCTCGACGACATAAACGCCAGCGATGAGGGCGTTTGTCCCGATAAAGCCGAAAATCAGCCATTCGACGAGGCTGAGGCCGGCGAGATAGGTCGTTACGATGTCCAAAGCCATGGGGCTCTCCTCCCTGAGACATGGACAAATGTTCATCTGAAGAAGTGAAAATTTTGCCTAGTTTTTCAGGGGCTTTGGCTAATGCGCGGTAACCGCTCAAGAGCCTGATTTCGCGCCATTTCCCGCGAGTTTGCTTGGCCCTGCTTGTTTCCAAACCGGTATTTTCCAGTTAACATCCCCTTAACGCCGGGCCGGGAGGGGCTCGCCCGGGCTGTCTTGGGGCCTGGCAGGGGAATCGTGAGGGGTCGATGACGTCTGAAGTCGTGTTGATGAACCGTCAGGCGGTGGCGATGGCGGCGGATAGCGCCGTGACCATCTCCGGCGACCGGTATCTCAAAACCTATAATTCTGCGGACAAGCTGTTTCCGCTGGTCGAAGGCCAGCCGGTCGCAGTGATGATCTATAACAACGCCGAAATCATGTCGACGCCCTGGGAGACGGTGATCTCCCTCTATCGGGAGCAATCGCGCGGGCGCCCCCTGGATACGGTCGCCGCTTACGCCGAAGACTTCATGGAGTTTCTTTCCGGCAATCCCGACCTGTTTCCCGCCGACCATCAGGATACAGAATATTTCAAGGTCGTGGCTGTCGTTTATACGGTGCTGGCCGAAGAGTTCGACTATCAGGTCCAGAAATTCCAGCAGACCCATCCGGGCGGCGTGCGCGACCATATCTCTTCGATCTTCGAATTTGTCGTCGGCGAAATGCATGCCGATTATCAGCGCTGTCCCGACGACTCGCCGCGCGGCGATCTCGGCTGTTTTCCAAAAGGCATGGGCGAGCAGGTGCGCCGGCGCTATGGCGGTGAGATCGACCAGTTGATCATGAGCCTCACAGGCTCGTTGAAAAACGAATATCCTGGGCTTTCCGTCACCGAGGAAACGCTGGGACGTTTGCGTGAAATTGCGGTTTTCGCCGTCACCAAGGATGCGTTTTTCGAACATTATACCGGCGTTGTCTTTGCGGGTTTCGGGGCGAAGGAAAAATTCCCGTCCATGCGCTCCTATCTCGCTTCTTCGGTGGTGCTCGGCATCCTGAAACGAAAACAGGATCGCAAAGCCGATATCGGCGCGGATTCGGGGCCGGTTTTTCAGCCCTTTGCGCAGGACCGCATGATCCGGACCTTCCTGACCGGCATGGATCAATATCTGCGGATGTTCATCTATTCCGAAACGCTGAAGCTCTCGCGCGGGCTTGTCGCCGATATTGTCGGACGCACGCCGAATCTCAGCGACGCGCAAAAGACGACCATCTTCCGCGATTACTCCAACAACAATCTCGCCGGCGCCGTGAATGAGTTTTTCAACTCGGTCGACAATTATCAGTATGCTGTGCATACGCGGCCGATCCTCAGGGCGATCAACACGCTGCCAAGAAAAGAGCTGGGTGAAACCGCCGCCTCGCTGATCAAACTCAATTCGTTCCAGCAAAAAGTGATGCATTCGGTGGAAACGGTGGGCGGGCCCATCGACGTCGCCGTCATCACGCGCAATGGCGGGCTCGAATGGAAACGTGAGAAACCGGAGCTTTAGGGGTTAAGTCATGACCGACAGGCTGAAACAGATCTGGTCCGGATTTTCCGAAACGACCACCCGTCAATTGACGGGCCGGGGCGTTGAAAACATTCCGGTGCCCCATCGCACCGATTATTCTCCCGTCGATGCGGACGCGCTGCCTGAAGATTTCTCAACGCCGGCGGCGGCGGCTTTTTCCGCCTTGCGGGATAATCTCGCCAAAAAAGAAAAGCTGTTTTCGCCGAAGAAAAAAAACACGGCAGGTGACGCGGCGCTGCCCAGTGAGGCGGAAGATTTCGTGGCGGCGACGGCCTTTTCGGCGGCGGGTGATGATCTCATTCGCGGGCTTCGCGCGACGGCCATGCGCGTCGAGCGTCCGGAACTGGATTACAACGTCTTCCTCTCCTCCAAAGAGGGCAAGGCGCATTTCAAAAAGCACAAGCGCAAAAAGCTTTTCGGCCTCTTTTAATCGCAAGAAGAGAGCGGCTTGGCGTGGCGTTGGTTGAACCGCTGCGTTCGCCTCCCATGTTTTTCCGGCAACAGGGAGGCGATAGATGATCGTAACCACCACCGATTCCGCACCGGGCCGCGAGGTTCATGACAGTCTCGGCGTCGTCGCCGGCGAGGCGATTTTGGGCGTCAATATTTTCCGGGACTTGTTTGCCGGCATCACCGACATTCTCGGCGGGCGCTCACAGGGTTATCAAAAGGCGCTGCGCGAGGCGCGCGATCACGCCATGCGCGATATGGAGGAAGAGGCGGCGCGTCTCGGCGCCCATGCGATCATTGGCGTCGATATCGACTATGAGGCGGTGGACACGCAGAAAGGCGCCATGCTGCTCGTTTCGTGCAACGGCACGGCTGTGACCTTGCGTTAAGCGCCCAACAAAAAAGGCTTCGCTAAATGCGAAGCCTTTTTGAATTTCCAATTTTTGACGCCTTAGTGGCTCTCGGCTTCGCCGTGGTCTTCTTCCGCCTCTGGTTCTTCGGCGCGCGCCGCCGGCGCCGGGAACGGGACCGGACTATCATCAAGCGTCGCGAGGTAAGCGAGGATGTCGGCGCGCTGCTCGTCTTTGGCGAAGCGCTGCACCATGGCGGTGCCCGGAATATATTCCTGCGAATTCTTCAGATAAGCGTCGAGACGTTCATAGGTCCACACGCCGCCCGCTTCTTGCAGCGCATTGGTGTAGTTGAAGCCTGCATGACTTGCGAGTTCACGGCCGACAACGCCCCAGAGGTTCGGGCCGGTGCCGTTCGCGCCGCCTTCCTCGAAGGTGTGGCAGGATTTGCAGAGCGCTGAGCGCCGCTCACCCCCGGCGGGGTTCGCGTTGGCCAGAAGAGTGCCGAGATCAACCTTCGGCGCGGCTTCGGCCGGCCCGGCGCTCGCGCCAAGGTCAAGCTCGCCGCCATAGGCAAGGTGAAGTTCGCCGTCATGACCGCCATGGTGGCCGCCGCCGACCAGCGCTTTGGTCAGCTGTGGCAGGCCGAAAATCAAAAGCGCAGCGGTCAGGATCGCCGCGGCGAGCTTGTTGCCAAAAAGCGGATCTTTCATGTGTCGTCCCGGTAGGTTGGCCCGGCGGAAAGCGGGCGAGAAAGCCAGATTAAGCCGGGCGGGTTCTAACGGCCTTCTCGGCGGCGCGCAATGCGGCCTCGGCGCGCGGCCCGCGCGGCTTTTTCGCGCGGGGGCATGTCAGGGGAGGGGGTAGAATTGCCCTCCCGGTCTCCTTTGTGCATAAGCCCCGACGGCCCCATGCGGGCTTTATAGGACAGACAGGTACGGGCCATGACCGACGCAGCGGCATCAGAAAAAAAACGCATCGCCTATCAGGGCGAGCCGGGAGCCTTTTCGGAGCTCGCCTGCCGCCGCTATGCGCCTGATTTCGAGCCGCTGCCCTGCGGGGCCTTTGACGAGGCGGTCGAGGCGGTGACGGAAGGCCGGGCGGCGCGGGCCATGCTGCCCGTGGAAAACTCCCTCGCGGGCCGGGTGGGCGATATCCATCACCTCCTGCCCCGGGCTGGGCTCCATATCATCGCTGAATATTTTCTGCCGGTGGAGCACCACCTGATGGCGAAGCCGGGCGTGAAGTTCGAGGACATTAAGCTCGCCCGCTCTCACCCCGTGGCGCTGGCGCAAGTGCGGGAATTTCTCCATGCCCACAAGATCCGCCCCGAAACGGCGGGGGATACGGCGGGCGCGGCGCGGCGCCTCGCGGAATCGAGCCATATGGATGAGGCGGTTGTCGCCTCGGTGCTGGCGGCGGAGCTCTATGGCCTCAATATCCTGAAGCACAATATTGAGGATGCGCCCCACAACACGACGCGCTTTCTTGAGATGGCGAACGAACCCATGGACGCTTCGCCTGAAGACGGACCGGTGGTGACAAGCTTCATCTTTGAAGTTCGGAACATTCCGGCGGCGCTTTACAAGGCGCTTGGCGGTTTTGCGACAAACGGCGTCAACATGACCAAGCTGGAGAGTTACCAGCTCGGCGGGTCGTTCTCGGCGACCATGTTCTACGCCGATATCGAGGGCCACCCTCAAGACGAGCCGGTGCGGCTTGCGCTTGAGGAATTGAGTTTCTTTTCGTCGTCTTTGAAAATTCTCGGCGTTTATAAAAAAGGCCGTGAGCGGAACGTTTAACGCCTATTCTTTCACCCAGCGTTCGAGCAATTGCCGGGCGATGGTGAATTTCGGCGGCACGTTGAAGTCGCGGGTTTCGTTGTTGAGCACGGCGATAATATCCGCCTTGTCATACCAGCGCGCTTCGGCGAGTTCTTCCGTATCGAGCGTGATGTCGCGCCCTTCCGCTTCTGCGATAAAGCCCATCATCAACGAACAGGTGAACGGCCAGGGCTGGGAAAACTGATAGCGCACGTCGTCGATGACAACGCCCGCTTCTTCGAAAAGCTCGCGGCGCGCGCATTCTTCCGGCGTTTCGCCTGCTTCCACAAATCCTGCGAGCGCTGACACAAAACCCGGCGGGAATTGATGTCCGCGCCCCAGGAGGCAGGCGTCGTCATGGATGGCGAGCATGATGGCGACCGGATTGATGCGCGGGAAATGTTCTTCCTCGCACTGGGCGCAGCGACTTTTGGCGCCGCCGGCTTCGAGCCGGGTTTCGCCGCCGCAATTGGCGCAGAAGCGGTGTTTGCGGCGCCATTCGAAATACCAGCGGCCCTGGCCGATAATGGCGAGGTCATCGCGTGTTAAAACGCTGGCGGCGATGCGCAGTTGAACATACTCGCCAATATCGGCGAAGGGCGCCGTTTCGGCGCTGTCTGCGGCGGAAACGTCTATCGCGAAATAGGCGCGGTCGTTCTTCAGTCCTAAAAGGATGACTGGCGCGTCTTTCGGAAATTCCGGCAGCGCCGCAATGGAAAGAAAGGCCGGCTTTCCATCCATCATCAATGGATCGCCGCGCCACAGTGGAACAACGAGACTGTCAGGATCGGCGAGGCGTGCATTGAAAAACGCCTCCTGATCCTTTTCGATATTGACGCGCGACAGCGGGCTGTTCGCGAACCAGTTTGGATTTGTTCCGTGCAACATGCGTAGTGTTGTCGCAAGGCGGCTTGCCGCGCGCAAGCTTTATGCGCTGCTGCGCTACACCTTGGGGCCGAAGAAAAATCCGATCGCGCTGCGGCGAAGGAAGAGGATAATCAACGCGCAAACCCAGCTCACACAGGCGGCGTAAAAGAGCGCCGGGGAAAACGCCGTCGGCTCGCCATTCGCCCATTCCACCGGCGTTTCAATGCCCAAGGGCGTGAACAGGTGAAAGATAATGGCGCCGCTCATGATGCCGATTGCGATCAAGGCGCCCAGAAACTGCACTGGCGCCACAAGCTTTGCGCGGTTCATCAGCAGGAACAACACGGGCAGGCCGATCAAGAGGATCGACGACAAAAGCTCGCCAAGTCCGATGATCCATGGCCCCGCCGGGTAAAACAGGCCGATGCCCGACCATTCCTTAAGGGTCGAGAAAATATGCTGCGGCGTCGGGTGGCCGGTGAATTTGAAGCGCAGCGAGTCGATAAAGATCGCCGAGATGAAAAGCCCGCCCGCCCAGGGAAAAAGTCGCGAAATGATGTTCATGGGTCGCCCTCAAAAATTGCCCGATGCGGCGCATAGCATAATGGCCCGGTCACGCGGGATCACGAAGGCCCCCCTTGCATTCACGAAGCTGAGCGCAGATATAGGCTTCCGGAAGGCTGGCGGACGCGGCTCTCGCCAACCTGGTCAGGTCCGGAAGGAAGCAGCCACAACGAGTTTCCGTCGCGGGTCGTTTCAGCCTTCCACCCTCATTTTTCTCCATTTCGGCGTTTTCACCGGTTTTGTCGCCCGGCCCTGCGCCGGACCCTGCGCTTGGCCTGCCGCTTTGACCGTTGAAAAAGGACGGTTGAGAAGCGCAGCCTACCCAGCCATATTCGCGTGCGGGGGCATGGTTGGAGCGTGATGGCGGATCAGCAAGCAGAGACCGGGAAAAGCGGCGGCGCCTATCAGGTGCTGGCCCGCAAATACCGTCCGCAGAATTTCGATGATCTGATCGGCCACGGGCCCATGGTGAAGACGCTGAAAAACGCCTTCGCCGCGAACCGCATCGCCCACGCCTATATCCTGACCGGCGTGCGCGGGGTGGGGAAAACCACGACCGCGCGCATTCTCGCCCGGGCCCTCAATTATGTGGGCCCCAATGGCGAGGATAATGGCCCGCAGATCGACATGGCGGAAGAGGGGCTTCACTGCAAAGCCATCGCCGAAAGCCGTCACCCCGATGTGATGGAAATGGACGCCGCCTCGCGCACCGGGGTCGGCGACATTCGCGAATTGATTGAGGGCGTCCGCTACGCCCCGGTTGAGGCGCGCTACAAAGTTTACATCATCGACGAGGTTCACATGCTGTCGACGGCGGCGTTTAACGCGCTGTTGAAGACGCTCGAAGAACCGCCGCCCCATGTGAAGTTCATCTTCGCGACGACGGAGATCAGAAAGCTGCCCGTGACGGTTCTGTCGCGCTGTCAGCGTTTCGATCTGCGCCGTATCGATCCGGAAGTCCTGACCGATCACCTCGCGAGCATTGCCGAGAAAGAGAACGTCAAGATTGACCGCGACGGGTTGTGGATGATCGCCCGCGCCGCCGAAGGTTCTGTGCGTGACGGGCTGTCCATTCTCGATCAGGCGATTGTTCAGCATACGGCGCAAGGGGGAGAGGCTGTAAGCGCGGACATGATCCGCGACATGCTGGGGCTTGCGGACCGCTCGTCGGTTTGGGCGCTGCTCGAGGCCGCCATGAAAGGCGATGCGAAAACGGCGCTGGAGAATTTCCGCTCGCAATATGATGCGGGCGCCGAACCTGCGCAGATTTTGCGTGATCTCCTCGACCTCACGCACTTGCTGACGCGCATCAAGGCGGCGGGGCCCGATGCGGCGACGCACGGCCCGGCGGGCGAGGCGGACGCCGAGCGCGCAAAGACAATGGCCACGGGGCTTGAGATGAACGCGCTGACGCGCGTCTGGTCGCTCCTGATGAAGGGGCTCACCGAAACCCAAATGGCGCCGGATGCGGCGGCTTCCGGGGAGATGGCGCTGATCCGCCTTTGCTTCGCGGCGGACCTGCCGACGCCGGACGAGGCGCTCAAAGCCCTAAAAAAAAACAATAGCGGCGCCCGGGGCGGCGTAAGCGCGCCAGCGCCGACAGAAAAAGCGCCCGTCGACGCAGCGGCGCCTGTTCGCGGGCGTGCGTCGGCCGATGCGCTCTATGATCCGCCTTCAGGTGAAAAGGCGGACCAACAACAAGATGCGGAAGTAATCGAAATCTGCCCGCCCATGTCCCAGCGCCCAAAGGATGGCGGCCCCTGGATTCGGTCGTTTGACGATGTGGTCAAACTCGCAGGCCGGATGCGCGACGCCAAGCTTCGCACCGAGCTTGAGGCTTATGTGCATCTCGTCTCCTTCAGGGAGGGCGGCATTGAACTGCGGTTGCATGACGATGCGCCCGCAGACCTCGCAAACCGGTTGACCCTGCGCCTGAAAGAATGGACCGGCCGGGCGTGGATCATTTCCGTCACGTCGGAGCATGAGGGTGAGGAGACCGTGCGCGATGCACGCGCGCGCGAGGTGATGGCGCACCCCATGGTGCAAAAGGCGCTGGAATTGTTTCCGGACGCCAAGGTGACGGCGATCCGCGAAGCCGATGCGATCGCGGCGCCCGAACCCGAAAGCGATGAAGAAGACGCGCCCATCGACCCCGATGATGACGCGGTGGCCGAAGCAGTTGCGGCGCGCAAAGAGACAGGAAAAGCGTAATGGACTTGAACGAGATTATGAAACAGGCCGGCCAGATGCAGGCCAAGATGAAAGAGATGCAGGAACAGCTCGCCGACATCGAAGCGACGGGCGAGGCCGGCGCCGGCATGGTGAAGGTCGTGCTGAACGGCAAGGGCTACGCCAAGGCTGTCGCCATCGAGCGCTCATTGGTGAAGGAAGACGACGCTGAGATTTTAGAAGACCTCATCGCGGCGGCGATCAACGATGCGAAATCTAAGCTCGAAAAAGAAACCGAAGAGCACATGAAAAAAATGACGGCGGGCCTGCCATTGCCGCCCGGTATGAAACTGCCGTTTTAGAAATTGAAAATTACTCTACAACAAGTAAGGCGCAATTTCGAACTGCTAAATGGTTCAGCGACAGGTGCTGTAAAGGCTTATTCTACAGTAGCTTGTTTGCTTCCGGGAGAAGAGCTTCACGCAAAAGTCTGCGACCAACGAGCGCCGTCGTTTCTTCCATCCGTTTCTTTGCAATTATGGCGGTACAGCGCCCTGTGCCTGTCCCGTGTTTGGGATGTCAATGAAAAAGCAATTTCTGTAATGAGGCTTTGCCGCCAAGTTGATCAATTACCCGTCTTAAAAAAGAAAGCAGAATTTATTGCAGCCAAGGCTCAAGTCGAGATGCTCAGCGAATCGGACGCGCGAATAGAAGAGCTTCGAGATTTTCGTGATCAGTCGCTCAGTCATACTGATCCAAGGGAAAAGTTTCAGGCTGGTGAGCTCGACGAATGTTATTATGAGCTGTTGCGCGAAACATGTGCAATAATGGATGCTCTGCATGAAGTAGCCTTGGACAAGCCCGGCGGCTTAGTCATACATTTGGATCCGTGGGTTCAAGACGCGACCTGGGATTGGAAAAAGATGCTTTCGCCTTTTTTTGAGGAGTAATTCAAGAAGTTTACGCCCGCCGCAGCCATCGGTCCCGAGTTACAGCGCCTCATCGACCTCCTCGCCAAGATGCCTGGTCTGGCGTTAGGCAGAGCGTCTTAAGGTTTATCGCCTCTTGCGCCGAAGATAAGCAGCCACAGCGCCGCGCCGATCTCGCCAAAGGACGACGGCATTGAGGCGATGTCGTACGCCATCGTGCCCTTATAGGCGGGGAACAGCATCGGCCCGAAATCATTGGCGATATAGCCAAGCCCGCCGAGCACCAAAAGCAGGCCGAGAAGACGCGGAATATAGCGGGTTTTCAGAACCAGCATGCCAAAGGGGATCAGCCACAAGCCCCAGAAAATTTCCGCCATGCCCGTATAGGCTGAATAGGCGTTCAGCATCTCCGCAACCGCCGCCGGACGTTCGCTTGCGGCAAGGGCTGCGAAATCGCCCGACCCGCGCACAATGTCGAGCACTTCAACCTTTTGCGCCATGGCGATGTAAGAAATCGGCACGCTCGCCGCGACGAGCACCAGCATGATCAGCGACAAAGACGGCGCGCGCGAGGAGAACAGGCGATATAAAAACACGCCGACAATTGCGAACAGCGCATAGCAGACAAGTTCCGTCACCACGCTCGCGCTGTAAAAGAATGTCGCCTCGCTAATCGCGTTATAAACGGCTTGCGGATCGTCGGAAGAAAGCCCCAGCTTTTTTGGCGCATAGGCGAGCCCGAAAATGCCGGTAATCACAAGGCTCACATAGGCAGCGCCGGCGAGCCGGCCGAGCGTTGCATTCGATGTTTCGGGCGCTGCGGCCATGCTTCTCTCCTCTGCATATTCCAAACAATTTCGAGGCAGTATTTGGGATGATGGGCGCGGCGGCAAGGGCTTTGCGGCAGACCGGTAGGAATGCCGGAGGGATCAATCCTGCGCGAGAGCAAATCGACGGCTTGCCAGCCCATGGCGGAAGGCAGCATAAACACCTTTTGTGATTGCCTTGTGAAAGCGTCCCCATGCCCGCCGCAACCATCGGTCCCGAGTTACAGCGTCTGATTGACCTCCTTGCAAAGATGCCGGGCTTGGGGCCGCGTTCGGCCAAACGCGCTGCGCTTTATCTTTTGAAAAAACGCGATCCGGTGATGCGCCCGCTTGCTTTCGCGCTCGATGATGCGGCCAACAAAGTCAAAGCGTGCTCGGTCTGCGGTAACTGGGATTCGATCGACCCCTGCGCGGTCTGCGCCGATCAGGAGCGCGATAGCTCGCTTCTCTGCGTGGTTCAGGATGTGGGCGATCTCTGGGCGCTGGAGCGCGCCGGCGCCCACAAGGGCCGTTATCATGTGCTCGGCGGATTGCTCTCGCCCCTCGATGGCATCGGTCCCGATGATCTCAATCTCGGCTCGCTTATCGCCCGCGCCAGGGAAGGCGCCATTGCGGAAATCATTCTCGCGCTGCCTGCGACCGTCGACGGTCAGACGACGGCGCATTACCTCACCGAACATCTCGAAGGCGGCGGCGTCTCGGTGACGCGGCTTTCGCAAGGTGTGCCCGTTGGCGGCGAGCTTGATTATCTGGATGAGGGGACGCTGGCGGCGGCGATGAAATCCCGCCGACCGTTTTAAAAACCCTACTATCGCTGGCTGCAAATGGCGGCTTTCTGCGCTTCCGGTGCTCATGTACCGTGTAACGTACACTGCGCGCCGGGTCTCGAAATCCGCCATTTTCGCTCAGCGCTAGCGAGTTTTTCTAAGCGTTGGATATTGTTTTTAACTTGGGAAATTGCACGCCGCATTCATGCACGGCGCGGCGCGCGCAGAGTGCGAAAGCGGCGAAGGCGATCAGCGCCGGGACAGGAATATAGTCCGGCCCCGGTGTGAACACCGGCAGGAACCACAACGCCATCAACGCCTGTTTTTCAAAAGGCAGCCAGCCCGTGTCCATGGCGCGCTTCGCCAGAACGATCAGCGCCGGGATGAAAATCGGCGCTTCGTAATAAAAGGCGTAAGGCGTCGCCAGCGCAGCGGCGGCGATCAGCGTAAACATGCGAGTCTCCCACGCCTCGCTGCGCCGCCAGACGACGAAAACAAACGCCGCGAGAGCAAGGCTCGCCAGCCCTTGCATCGTCAATGCAAACCATGACGGCGCGCCAAGGGTCATGAAAAACCCGTAGGGCGTAATCAGCTTGTAATAGGGGAAGATCACCTCGCTCATGCGCGCGCTATGGGCGCTCATGGCGTCGAAAAAGGCGAGCCATGTTTCGGCCCCGAAGAAAACTATGCTCGCGGCGGCCATCAGGGTGCCGGTGACGGCGGCGGCGCCGAATGCGCGCCAGCATCCCGCGGCGGCGTAGGCGACAGGGATCAACAGCCCGAGCTGCGGTTTGAAGGTGAGAAGGCCGGCGGCGATCCCGGCGACGAGGGGCCGCTTGTCGGCGTGCCCCGCCGCCAGCGCCAGCAGCGCCGCGGTTAAAAATCCCGTCTGACCGGTGATCCACCCTTCATAGGCGGCGGCTGAGGCGAAGCCGACGATGAGCGGCAGGCGCGCGCGCCAGAGGCTTCTGATTGCGGCGGCGGCGAGCCCTGCGGTCGCAGCGCCCCATGCGGCGAGCGCCGCCGGGTAGGGCAGCGCTGCAAGCGGGGCCACCAGGAAATAGATCGTCGGCGGATATTGCCAGAACAGCGAGAAAGGGCCGTAAGCGGGGAAGGCGGCCGCCAGACGTGTGTTGAGGGCGCCGGGCTGATAAAGCGCGCCCGCCCCTTCGGCGAAAAGGGTTTTGGCCGCCATCCAGAAAACGGTGAAGTCGCCGCCGATAACGGCGATGCCCGGGAGAACGAGGTCTTCCGATTCAATCACCCCGCGGATGATGATGATGGCGTAAAGAATGACCGCGATCAGCGATGTGACGAGGATTGTCTGACGCGATGGGTCGCCAAAAACCGCATGTAACAGAGGATAGCGCTCGGCGAAGCCGCCGGGCGCGGCTGTCGCCCCCGGATCTTGATGGGGTGCGGAGCTGGCGGCCTCTGTGGTCATGACGCATTCCGTTTACCTCCGGGAAATAAAGAAAGGTTTAGTTTAGGGCTGGTTAACCGAATGCCTTGAAGAGCGCTTTTCCATGCCCGCCAGTTCCACGATCGCCAGTCAAAACCGGCCACAAGACCCTCCTCCGGGCTTGCGTCCGCGCGCTGAAACAGCGCCCGGTCTCCTGTCGATCGTGTGCCCCGCCTATAACGAGGCGGAAAACATCATCCCGTTTCACAAGGCCATCTCGAAAGTCATGCGCCGTCTCGCGCAGCCATTTGAAGTTGTCTTCATCAATGACGGCAGCCGTGACGGCACGATCCTCAAAATGCGTGAACTGCGCAGCGTTCATCCCAACACGGCGATTGTCGATCTGAGCCGCAATTTCGGCAAGGAAGTCGCTGTCTCCGCGGGTCTTGATCATGCGCGCGGCGACGCTGTCGTTATCATCGACGCCGATCTTCAGCATCCGCCGCAAGTGATCGAGGATTTGATCGCCGGCTGGCGCGAAGGCTATGAGGTCGTTTACGGCCAGCGCCGCGGCCGCGAGGATGAAGGCTTTCTGCGCCGCGCCACGGCGACCGCCTTTTACCGCATCATGAACAGCATCGGCCGCGCGCCGATACCGCCCAACGCCGGTGATTTTCGCCTGATGAGCCGTAAGGCCGTGGACGCCGTGAAAAGCCTGCGGGAGCATCATCGTTTCATGAAAGGCGTTTTCGCCTGGGTGGGGTTTCCGGCGAAGGCCGTGCCGTTTGACGTCGAGGCGCGCCATGCCGGCGAGACGAAATGGAATTTCTGGAAACTCTGGAATTTTTCCATCGAAGGCGTCACGTCGCACACGCTCGCGCCGCTGAAGATTTCCACCTATCTCGGGCTTGCCGTGGCGGCGCTTTCCTTCGTCTACGGAGCATTTGTGGTGGCGAAGGCGATGGTGCTGGGGGATCCGGCGCCGGGCTTTCCAACGCTTGCGGCGCTCGTCCTCTTTCTGGGCGGGGTGCAGCTCACGGTGCTTGGCGTAATGGGCGAATATCTCGGCCGCATTTTCAATGAAACGAAACAGCGCCCTCTCTATTTCACCAATGCGGTGGAGGCGGCCGCTGTTGACGCATCGGCTGCTGATCCGTCAATCGCCGCGCCATCCGCCGCCCCGTCTGACGGACGGTCCGTCGCGTGAGGCGCAGCGCGGATCATGTCAAAACCCACGGGCGCGGACTTGTGCTCTTTAGCCTTGTCGGCGCAGCGAACACCGCCGTCGATTTCGCCGTCTATAGCGCTGGCGTTTTGTTGGGGGGCGCCCCGGCGCTGGCCAATATCGCCGCTTTCGCCGTCGCCAATCCGTTCAGCTATGTGATGAATTCCCGCGTGACCTTTCGCCGGGCGGATGGGCCGGCGGCGCTCTCCTTGGCGGGCTACGGCAAGTTCTGCGCGGCGCATCTTGTCTCTCTGGCGATTTCCACAGGGCTGGTCTTCTGGCTCGCCCCCGTTATCGGCCCGTTCATCGCCAAGCTCTCGGCGGTGGCCGTCACGCTTTTCCTGAATTACTTCGCCAGCGCCGTTCTGGTCTTCGGGGCTGGGGAAGAAGGACCCGCAAAAAAGGCCGAATCGCCCTAAAAATGGGCGATGATTTACGATTTTCTCAATGATGCAGGATTGCCGCCGGACGGTCCCGCCTTCTGGCTGATCCTGTTTCTTTTTATTGCCGCAGTCTTTTTCATCCTTCAGGCGCGGCGCGCGTCCAAACGCGCGGGCGCTCATCGCAGCGACCTTGAAGAAGCGCGTATCACGCTTGCCAAGACGCAGGAGCAACTCGCCGCTT
The DNA here is from genome assembly GCF_041986965.1 of Hyphococcus sp. Taxonomy (GTDB): domain Bacteria; phylum Pseudomonadota; class Alphaproteobacteria; order Caulobacterales; family Parvularculaceae; genus Hyphococcus. Next base: position 664,296 of record NZ_JBHIXB010000001.1, read on the forward strand.
TTGATGCCGTCCGCGACGAGCTTGCCCATGAAAAGCGTCAGCGCGAACAACTGCAAAGCGATGTGGCGGTGGGCCGCGCCACGATTGAGGAGCGCGAGCGTGCGCTCGCAGAATTGAAAACGCGCATGGAGACGGAGTTCAAGGCGACAACGGCGCAGCTTCTCGAAGGCGCCAATGAAGCGTTTTTGAAACGCGCCGCCGAAACATTTCAGCGCTATAGCGAGAACGCCAAAAGCGATGGCGAAAAGCGCCAGAAGGCGCTCGACGATTTGCTGAAACCTGTCAGTGAAACCCTGGTCCGTTATCAAAAAGGGCTTGATGAGTTGCGCAAGGAGCAGACGGAATCCCGCGGCGCGCTGGTGAGCCAGATTGGCGAGCTTGCAAAACAGACCCATGACGTTCGCGCTGAGGCGCAAAAACTCGCGACGGCGTTGCGGGCGGGGCCGAAAACTCGCGGCCGCTGGGGCGAGGAACAGCTCCGCAATGTGGTCGAGATTGCGGGCATGAGCGCCTATGTGGATTTTGTCGAACAGGCGAGCCATGACGACAGCGAGCTGCGCCGCAAACAGCCCGACATGGTGGTGCGCCTGCCGGGCGGACGTGTGGTCGCTGTTGATTCCAAGGTTTCTCTTGGCGCCTATCTCGATGCGATCGACGCAGAAGCCGAGGATGCGCGCGCCGCGCATCTGGCGCGTCATGCGGACGACCTCTGGAAACATGTGAAAAGCCTTTCGGCAAAGGACTATGCGGCCTCGCTGAAAGACTCGCTCGATTACGTCGTGATGTTCGTGCCCGGCGAAAATTATTTTTCCGCCGCGCTCGAAGCGCGCCCGCAGCTTTATCAGGACGCTTTCGACCGCAAGATTCTCATCGCCTCGCCGACAATTCTGATCGCCATGCTGAAATCGGCGGCCCTGAACTGGCGTCAGGAAAAGATGACGGAGAATGCGCAGGCCGTCGCCGCCATGGCGAAGGATCTTTACGACAGCTTGTCGGTCATGAGTAAAAATCTCGGCGGCGTCGGCAAGGCTCTTTCAACCGCGATCGGCAAATACAACGCCACGGTGGGCGGGTTTGAATCCCGTGTGCTTTCACGCGCGCGAAAATTCGCCGAATATGAAATTCCGGGCGTTGAAACCGATATTGAAACGCTTGCGCCGGTGGAGGAAACGCCGCGGCTCTTGCGCGACGTCAGCGGCGATCTTTTCGATGACGATGATGACGGGTCTCAGGACGCAGCCTGAGCGCGGTTAACGCAGGGGGAACGGGGGTTTGTCTTCGCCGCCGGTCTCGTGCTGAATGCTTTCAAAAACATCGCTATATTCCGCCGGCGCATAGGACGGTTCCGGCGTGGAGGCGGGCTCTTCCGCTTGCGCTTGGGCGGACCCGTTTTTGCGCTGTCCTTCCAGCTTGGCGACCCGGCCGCGCAAGTCATGCAGTTCGTCGATCATGTTGACCGAGCTCATTTCGTTGATGCCCGCGCCCGCCATGACCGCGCTGATCGTGTGGAGCGTCGCCATCAGCGATGTTGGCGAAACCATCCAGACCCGCGCGCGGTAGCTTTCCTGCACGAGGTCGGAAAAATGTGCATGCAGTTCGGAAAGAATATTCTCCGACGGCACGAACATCATGGCGCAATCGGCGGTTTCTTCCGGCGAGATCAGTTTTTCAGCGCCGTCGGCGATGTGGCGCAGGATGGCTCGTCGCAATTCGGTTTCTGTCCCGGCGTTGCGCGACAATTGCCAGGCGTCAAATGCTTCCGTGGGGAAGCGCGCATCGATGGCGATTGCAGCCATAGGGCCGGGCATCATGATGACGGCGTCTGCGGTGCGTCCGGTGGAAAGCTTGTGGGCGAGTTTGAACCGGCCAGGCGCCAGCGCATCGCCAAGGAGGTCTGAAAGCTGCACTCTGGCGGCGGTCGCCGTCGCCGCGCCTGATTGCGCCGCGGGCAGGGTGTCGATGCGGCGGGAGAGTTTTTCAATGGCGCCGTTGACGGCGCCGCGCAGGGCGTCGAACTGCTCGCCCATTAGATTGGCGAATTCGGCGAAATGCGCTTCTGAAACGCCGGACGCGGCGTCATGGAAAGCCGCCGATTGCGCGGGCGGGGTTTGCGCGGCTTTAGCGGCGGCCTCAGCCTGACCGCGCTGTTCAAACTCTTCGGCAAGATCGGTGAGCCGCTTTTCCATGGCGATCAGCGCATTTGCGCGCTCGTCGAGCGCGGCTTCCCTTTTGCGCAGGCCGACATCCATCACATTTTGCGCGTCCTCATTCGCGCGCTTCAGATCGCGGGCGAGGGCCTCAGCTTCTTCGGCGCGTTTGAGGGCTGCTTGCGCGGCTTCTTCCGCTTGCGCCAGACGCAGGGCGTCCGCGTTGGACGTAGCATCATGCGGGGTGGACGGCGCCTGCGCCGGTTCAGGCTGCTGCTGTGGGATTGGCTCAGACGGCTCGGCTTGCAGAGCAGGCTCATCTTCAGCGGCAAAAAAGCCTTCCTCCTCCTCTTCGAAGAAGTCGTTTTCTTGCGCCGCTGTCTCTTCCCGGGGCTGCTTTTTCGAGAACAGACCGGCGAAGGCGGATTTCTTTTTCTGGGATTTCTCGGCCGGCTCGTCGAAAAGCGGGTCCGTTTCTTCGACCTCGCCGCTGTCGGCCTCATAGGCGTCGTCACCATGGTCGATCACGACTTCGGTGTCGCCAACCTCTTCCTCGCGCCAATGCGTGTCGCGCGATTGCGGCTCTGGTGTTTGGTGATCTTCATCCGGCTGGCGGTCGTCATCGAATGTAATGTCGGCGCCTTCGCCGGCGGGCTCGAAATAGGTTTTGCCGGCGGCTTCGGCGCGGCGCTTCGCCGGGCGTGTCACGCGGCCGCGAATGATCAGCATCATGCCGATGACAAAGATGAGAATGAAGGTGCCAAATCCCGCCCACAGGATATGCGCCTCGCCGCTGACCAGCGGCGAAGGTGTCCGGGTTTCTGTCTGCGCAGTTTCTCCCACGCTTTCGATGCCTTCGGCCTCATTTTGGACCGCTGGCGACAGCGTCTGCATCGTCGAACCCCCAACAAGGAACACAACCTGACCCGACAATATGAGAAAATGCCATCAAAAGCGAGGGTTTAGGGTTAACCAACTTTCGCGCGGCAGTTGCGGGACGGGCCGTCGCAGCGTCTTGACGGGGAAAGGCGGCGGCCATAGGTGAAACCCATGGCTATTAGAGAAATCCTGACTGCGCCTGATCCGCGCCTGCGCGAGGTGTCAAAACCCGTGGACAAGGTGGATGACGCTTTGCGTGCGCTCATGGATGATATGCTGGAGACGATGTATGACGCACCGGGCATCGGCCTCGCCGCGATCCAGGTTGGCGTCCCGAAGCGCGTCATCGTCATGGACCTTGCTGGCAAGGATGAAGAGCCGGAGCCGCGTTTCTTCGTCAATCCGGAAATTCTCCACCCGTCTGAAGAAATGAACCTCTATGAAGAGGGCTGTCTGTCCGTGCCCGAATATTTCGACGAGGTGGAGCGTCCTGCTCGCTGCCGCGTTAAATATCTCGATTATAACGGCGAAGAACAAATCCTGGAGGCTGAGGGGCTCCTTGCCACCTGTATTCAGCATGAGATGGATCATCTGGAAGGCGTGCTTTTCATCGACTACCTGTCGCGTCTGAAGCGTGATCGGGTTCTGAAGAAGCTTAAAAAAGAACAGCGTCTCACCGCCGCCCAGTAAGGCGGCCTTTTCGCGCCGGAGCCATGCCCATGCGCCTCGCCTTTATGGGCACGCCCGATTTTTCCGTTCCCGTTCTCGGCGAACTGATCGCCGCCGGTCACGACGTTGCGGCCGTCTACACCCGCGCGCCGGCGCCGTCGGGGCGGGGCCACAAGCTAAAGCCGTCGCCGGTTCACGCCTTCGCCGAGGCAAGCGGGCTTGACGTGCGAACGCCGAAAAATTTCAAGGCGTCAGAAGACATCGACGCTTTTGCGGCGCTCGACCTCGATGCGGCGATTGTCGTAGCTTATGGCGTGATCCTTCCGCAGTCTGTGCTCGATGCGCCCCGTTATGGGTGTCTCAATCTCCATGCCTCTTTGTTGCCGCGCTGGCGCGGCGCGGCGCCGATCCAGCGGGCGATCATGGCCGGCGACAAGGTGACCGGCGTTCAGGTGATGCAGATGGAGACGGGGCTTGATACGGGCGCGGTCCTGTTGTCGGAAACCCTGCCCATTGCGGAAAACGATACGGCGGGCAGCCTTCACGACAAGCTCTCAGGCGTTGCGGCCCAGCTCGCCCCCCGGGCGCTGGCGGCGCTGGAGCGTGGCGGTCTGGTCGCGACCCCGCAACCGGAAGACGGCGTCACCTACGCCCACAAGATCAGCGCGGCGGAAGCGCGGATCGACTGGTCGCGATCGTCGAATGACGTCGATCGCCATATTCGCGGCTTGTCGCCTTTTCCCGGCGCCTGGTTTGAGGCTGAAGGCGAAAGGGTGAAGGCGCTGATGTCAAAGCCGGCGAACGGAAATGGCGCGCCGGGCGATATTCTTGATGCGGACGGAAAGCTTGTGATCGCCTGCGGCGACGGCGCCGTTGAACTCGCCACGCTTCAGCGCGCGGGAAAGAAAGCCCAAAGCGCAGGGGAATTCCTTCGCGGTTTTGCGCTTGAAAAGGGCGCGCATGTTGCCTGACGGCGCCGGAGTTTATTGCAGCGGCGCCATGAAGCTGCGCTGACGGGTCAGTTTTTTCAAACCCTCTTCCTTGCGCTGCATGTTGAGCGAGAACATCAACAGATCTGCGCGCCCCACCAGATTTTCGACCGGCAGAAAGCCGACGCCCGGATAGGGAAACCGGCTGTCGATGGAATTGTCGCGATTGTCGCCCATGACGAAGAGGTGATTGTCCGGAATAATCGCGGGGCCAAAATCGTCGCCGCGGTAAGTATCCCCGCGCTCATAGATTTCATGCTCGCGTCCGCCGGGCAGAATTTCGGAAAAGGCCGCGACGCTGGCGACGCCGCCTTTGTGCTCACGATAGCGGAACATGTCATCAAGCGTGCGCGGCGTTTCGGCGTCATTGAGGAAAAGGCGGCCTTCTCGAAGCTCGATCTTGTCGCCTGGCAGGCCAATCACCCGCTTGATCAGGGTTTCGCTGGAGCCCGGATGTTTAAAGACGACAAGGTCGCCGCGTTCGGGCAGTCTGCCGAAAAGGCGGCCTGTGGGTGTCGCGACCTCCGGTCCGATGGAGAAGGGGACGGAATGGCGCGAATAGCCATAGGCGAATTTGTTGACGAGGATACGGTCGCCAACGGCCAAGGTGGGCAGCATGCTTTCGCTGGGAATGTAATACATGCCATAGGCCGTGGTCCGGAAAGTCAGGAGAACCGCGAGAATGCAGGCGAAAAACAGGACTTCCGATCTGAAACTTTTCCAGGACATCTTTGAAAGCATTGCATCCTCCATAATGTAGGAAATATAGCTCCCGTCATGGCGCGTTACAAACTGATCCTCGAATATGACGGTGCGAATTTCGTCGGCTGGCAGCGCCAGGATAACGGATTATCGATTCAGGAAGTCGTCGAGCGCGCCATACATGCCTTCTGCGGTGAGGCCGCCTCCATTTATGCGGCGGGGCGCACCGATTCAGGCGTGCATGCGCTCGCTATGGCGGCGCATATCGAACTGGAAAAGGAGTGGCGCGCCGATGTCGTGCGGGATGCCTTGAACCAGCATTTGCGTCCGGCACCGATTGTGGTTTTGTCGGCGGAAAAAGTCGCGGACGATTTTCACGCCCGATTTTCCTGTGTCGGCCGCGCCTATGAATATCGCATCATTAACCGGCGCACTCCGCTCGCACTTGATCGCGGCCGCGCATGGCGCGTTTCGTCAAAACTGAATGTCGACGCGATGGATGACGCCGCGCAGATTCTGGTCGGCAAACATGACTTCACCACGTTCCGCTCAAGCAAGTGCCAATCGGATTCACCTGTAAAGACGCTGAATGAAATTTCGGCATCTCGTCTCGGTGAAGATATTTATATCCGCTGTGCTGCGCGGTCTTTCCTTCATAATCAGGTGCGGTCTTTCGTTGGCACGCTTGTCGAAGTTGGAAAAGGCAAATGGCGTGCGAGGGATTTGAAAGCGGCGCTTGACGCCGTTGATCGCACCCGCTGCGGCCCCGTCGCCCCGGCGGAGGGGCTCTATTTCGTGCGGGCGGAATATTGAAAGCTAGGCCGCAAAGGTCTCGAAATATTTTGCGATGACCGTTTCATAAATGTCGGCGAGCAATTCAACATCGCCAACATCCACATGCTCATCCACCTGGTGCATGGTTGCGCCCACAAGACCGAATTCGGCGACCGGCGCATAATCCTTGATAAAGCGCGCATCCGACGTGCCGCCGGAGGTCGACAGTTCCGGCTTGCGTCCGGTTTTGGATTCGATGCAAGATGAAAGCAGCCCAAGGAATTGCATGTCAGTGGTTAAAAACGCCTCGCCTGAAACAACGCAGTCGAGCGCGTAGGTTGCGTTGATTTCTTTAGCGATAGGGTCGATCTGCGCCTTGAGCCAGTCCTGTATGCTGGCGCCCGTCCAGTTGGGATTGAAGCGGATATTAAAGCGCGCAGACGCCTTGCCGGGAATGACATTGTGCGCCGGATTGCCGATATGAATATCCGTGACCTGAAGGCTTGACGGTTGAAAGCGCTCATAGCCCTCATCAAGCGGTGTTTCGCTTAAGTGCAACAGCTTGCGCATGAGCGCCGGGACCGGATTTGAAGCGCGGTGCGGATAAGCGACATGACCTTGCTTGCCCGTTACGGTCAGCCAGCAATTGATTGAGCCGCGGCGCCCGACCTTGATCATGTCGCCCATGGCGTCGGGGTTTGACGGCTCGCCAACAAGGCAGTGGTCGATTTTGATGTTCTGATCGCGCAGCCATTGCAAAACTTTGACTGTGCCGTTGACGCCTTTGCCTTCTTCATCGCCGGTGATGAGGAGAGAGAGCGTTCCATTTGCGGCGCCGTCTTTCAGCGCGCGCGCGGCGGCGGCGACAAAGGCGGCGATAGCGCCTTTCATATCCGACGCGCCGCGACCCCAGAGTTTGCCGTCTTTCACCGCCGCGTCGAAAGGCGGGGACGTCCATTCATCAGCGTCGCCAGGCGGCACCACATCAGTGTGCCCGGCAAAACAGAAATGCGGGCCGCCCTCGCCAATCTCTGCGTAGAGATTGTCTACATCCTCGAATGGCAGGCGCGTGCAGCGGAAGCCGAGACCGGAAAGCGCCTTTTGCAAAACATCGAGGGCGCCCTCATCAGCGGGTGTGACCGAAGGGCAGCGGATCAACGCGCGGGCGATCTCCACCGGGTCATATGTTTGTGTATCGATCTCGCTCATGGCGATGAGGTAGACTAGGCGCGAAACGGAAACAAGCCGGAGTTCAAGGATGCCGAAACTCGACCTGTCTAACGCGCCCGTCAGAACGAGCTGTGTTTATCCGGGCAGGCTCGCCGATCACTGTAAGGGGCGGTCAAAAATCGCCCTCGGCGATCTGGGCGGCCTCGACCAGTTCGGCGTCAATCTCACGCGCCTGACGCCGGGGGCGGCCTCCGCGCATCGGCATTGGCATCTGAAAGAAGATGAGCTTGTCTATATGCTCGAAGGCGAGGCGGTGCTGGTTGAGGATGACGGCGAGACGGTTCTGAAGCCGGGCGATGTTGCGGCGTTCAAGGCCGGCGTCGAAAACGGGCATATGCTCGTCAACAGATCGGACGGCGATGCGGTTTTTCTTGAAGTGGGAACCAGATCGCCGGACGAGACCGCCAGCTACACCGATCCCGATGTCGACATGAAGGTTGTAAAGGAAAACGGCGCCTGGACATTATACCGAAAGAATGGCGACAAATATTGAAAAAATTCATCCTTGGCGGCGATGATGGCCTCATCTTTTAGGCTTTACGTATGTCGCAGCAATGAATCCGTTTCCCATTCACTTCTCTATTGATCTGGAGCCGGACGAACGTCTTCCCGGAGACGATAACAAGACATATGACAATGCCGGCGCTGCGCTGGAGCGGATGGCGGTTTGGCGCGGCGAGATTGAGGCGGCGACGGGCGTCCCGGCGCAATTCGGCTGGTATGTGCGCATGGACCGCCATATTGGAGCGCTTTACGGCGATCCCTGCGCCATCGCCAATAGATACAAACCGATGCTTGATGAAGCCGCGCGCGCCGGCGATGAAATCGGGCTCCATATTCACGCCATTGAACGGCGGCGCGACGGCGGCTGGCGGGCGAACTATGCTGATGAACGCGCAGTTTGCGAAACAGTTGATGAGGCGTTCGCCAATTTTAAATCGGTCTTTGGGCGAAATTGCGATGCGGCGCGCATGGGCGATATGTGGACGAGCAAGGCCTGCATGGCGCAAATCGCCAGATGCGGGGCCCGGTATGACATCACGCTTGAAACAGGGTTGCGCCCGCAAGGGATAGCCGCCCTGTATCCGGGCACTGGCAGCAAAGGCGCCCGGCCCTCAATGCTGGGCGCGCCAATGGCGCCGTTCCGGCCCTATGCGGCTGATAATGATGATTTCTGGGTGTTGCCGCTCGCCTCTTATCCGCGCGATGATTTCACGCGTCCCGGCATGTGGCTTGTATCCGCCTATTCCAGCATCACCACCGGTTTTCGCCGCAACCGCGCGCGGATGATGCTGCGGCCTCAGGAAGAATATGCGCCTGACAGGCTCAAGACGTTGCTTGAGGCGGCGTTGTCTGAGGGCAAACAGCCGGGGTTTTGTTTTGCAATCCGGAATCTGGGGCCCGCCGAGCGGGTCGAGCAGTTTCTTGAGGCGCTTATAGGCCTCGGGCGCGAAAGACCGATAAAATTCTGCACGCCCGCTGAATATGTGAGGATTGCGACTGCGGCGCGTTAGTCGCGCAGGAGTTCGTTGACGGATGTTTTGGAGCGGGTCTTTTCATCGACCTGTTTGACGATGACGGCGCAATAAAGATTGGGCCCGCCTTTCGCCGACGGCATGGAGCCGGAAACAACGACCGAATAAGGCGGCACTTCGCCATAGGTGACCGCGCCCGTTTCACGATTGACGATCTTCGTGGAGGCGCCGAGATAAACCCCCATGGAGAGGACCGAGCCTTCGCGCACGATGACGCCTTCAGCAACTTCGGCGCGCGCGCCGATAAAGCAGTTGTCTTCGATGACAACCGGGTTCGCCTGTAAGGGCTCGAGAACGCCGCCGATGCCGGCGCCGCCGGAGATATGGCAGTTCTTGCCGATCTGCGCGCAGGAGCCGACTGTCGCCCAGGTGTCGATCATTGCGCCTTCATCCACATAGGCGCCGATATTGACGTAAGAGGGCATCAAGACGGCGTTCTTTGCGATGAACGACCCGCGCCGCACGGTTGCGGGCGGAACGACGCGAAAACCGCCTTTGCGGAAATCGTCGGCAGTCCAGCCTTCGAATTTCGTTTGCACTTTATCCCACCACGGCCCGTTCGCGCCTTCGACAAGGCCGTTGTCATTGAGACGGAACGAAAGGAGCACCGCTTTTTTCAGCCACTGATTGACGCGCCACTCGGTGAGGTTACCGCCTTGATGGGGTTCAGCGACGCGCGCGGCGCCGCTGTCGAGAAGCGAAAGGGCTTCGTTCACAGCGTCGCGGATTTCGCCTTTGGTCTCGAGCGTGACATTCGCGCGGTCTTCCCACGCATTGTCGATGACAGCTTGAAGCGAGGAGTAGTCGGTCATGATGTTACTTTTTTTGAGCGGTTAAGCCGAGATAGTTGCGGCGTTGAGAAAGGCGGTGATGTCGTCGGTGACATAATGCACATGAGCCGCCATGTCTCCCCGCTTGGCCGGCCTTTTTTCGTGAGGCTCGTCGTCAAGCCAGGCGGCGTCGGAATGCACAAGCACCGTCGTCATGCCAAGCGCATGGGGCGCTTCAAGGTTTTGGACAATGTCCTCGAACATGACTGCGCCTTGCGGCTCGATCGCATGGGAGGCGAGAAATTTTTCATAGGGTTCGCGCCGCGGCTTTGGCGCATAGCCCGCCGCCTTGATGTCGAAAATCTCATCGAAATGATGGAGAACGCCGAGCGCGCCGGCGACATTTTCCGCATGCTTCACCGAGCCGTTGGTGAAGATGAATTTGCGGCCGGGAAGGGCCGACAGCGCGGCGCCGAGCGCCTTGTTTTCATGCACATTGCTCACATCAATGTCGTGCACGAATTCAAGAAACTCGTCGGGGCAGACGTCATGGCGGGTCATAAGACCGCTCATCGTCGTGCCATATTCAACGTAATAGGCTTTTTGCAGCCGTCTCGCCTCGCCATGCTCCATGTCGAAACGGTCGCGGATGAACGCCGTCATCCGCGCATCGATCTGTGCGAAAAGCTGGCAGTCGGCGGAATAAAGCGTGTTGTCGAGATCGAAGACCCAGCTTTCTACATGTCGAAGGTCTGTCGTCACGTCCCTGCTCTTAAGCGTTGCTTCACTCGGCCCCATCATCTGCGGACGGCGCGGAGAACATTTCCGGCGTGAAGTCGAAGGTGGCGGACTCTGCGCCGCCGATTTCGACGCGGCGGAATTGCGCTTCATCGAGATCCTGATCTGCGCAGGAAAGGTCGTCGACGCTGTTGAACATCACGAGATTCGTGCAGAAAACCTTCTCGCCGCCGGTCATGACGCGCTCGCCGGTGGGATCCTCGATCAGGCCGTAGACATAGTAGTGATCTTTTTCGAGCGCGCCCTTGATGATCTTGGCGCAATCGCCGGGCTCGATTTTCCACCATCCCCGGGAGCGGTATTGCTCATCGTCTTCATTTTCCGCGACGGCGGACCAGACTGCGTTGTCGGTCTTGTTGCAGTAGAAAAAGCCGAGCTTGGCCTCGCGTGCATTGGCGTCTTCGATCAGCGCGTCGATGAGTTCGTCATCGATGTTATAGCCGTCCGGCAACCCCTTTTCCTTGCGGTAATTGGCGAGCGCGCGCTGGGTTTCGCGGCCCATGGCGCCGTCAACCTCGCCGGTGTTCTTGCCGATGTCGGAAAGAAGGCGCTGTACGCCGGCGACTTCCGCTGAATAAACGGTGAAAGTCGACGCTTCGGTGAAATCGGTTTGCCACGCGCCGCCCGCAGCCTCGGTGACTTCCACATTGAAAAATTTGCGCTGGCGCATGGGATCGTCGCGGCAGACGTCCTGATTGCGCAGATTGAAGAAGCCGTTGTTTTCCACACAGAGCGCCGTGTCGCCGGACCAGGTTCTCAAGGGGCCCTTGTGTCCGGGGATCGCCTCCGCATAAACAAAGTAGCGGCCGGGTTTCGCCGTTTCCGTCAGCACCACTTTGCACTGTCCGGGTCTCAGTCGCCACCAGCCTCTTGTGGCGAGGCGGTCTCCGTCCACATAGCCGATGGCCGCGGAAAGGGCGTAGCTCGACTTGTTGCAGAAGCTGTATTTCGCTGATGCGCCTCCGGCGCTGAGAGCAAATACCAGGATCGATAAAAGGATAAGACGCATTGAGCGGGGCCCGAAAATTACTCATCGCCACAATGGCGCTTTGTTTGGCGCGTAATTCAGCCGAAACTGACCCGAGGATCAAGCGCATCAGAGATGAATAAGGCTTCACCCCCGACGGAAAACAGCTCTGAAGACGGCGCTGCGCCGCCATCGGGCGGGCGTGTGAGCGTGCTTTTCCCCATGCCGCTGCCCAAAGCCTATGATTACGCCTGCGAAGGCGGGGCCCCGCCTCTGGGGGCGTTTGTGACAGCGCCTTTCGGCCCGCGCGAGGTGACAGGCGTGGTCTGGCCGTCCGAAGGCGAGGCTCCGCCGCTTGAAAAGCTGAAAAAGCTGGCGGGAGTTTTCGATGCGCCGGCGCTTTCGCCGGAGCTGATCGCGTTCATCGACTGGGCGGCGGCTTATACGATGTTTCCGAAGGGCGCGCTCCTGAGGATGGTGATGCGGGTTTCCGATGCGCTGGAAGGCCCGCGCATGCAGACGGCGTATGTCCGCGCAGGGACGCCGGAGGGATTGCGGATCACGGCGCAACGCAAGGCCGTGCTCGCCGCCGCCTCGCAGACGCCGCAATTCGCTTCCGAGCTTGCGTCCGCCGCCGAGGTTAGCGAGGCGGTGGTCCGCGGCCTTGCTGACGCCGGCGCCCTCACCCGTGTCGAGGTGGATCCCGACCCGCCTTTCGATCCGCCGGATCTCGAGCGGCAAGGGCCCGCGCTTTCCGACGATCAGCAATTTGCCGCAGATGCGCTGACGGATGTCATCGCTGAAGGTGGCCACAAGGCGGTCCTGATTGATGGCGTGACCGGATCCGGCAAAACGGAAGTCTATTTTGAGGCCGTCGTCGCGGCGTTGAAAAAAGACCCGGAGGCGCAGGCGTTGATCCTGCTCCCTGAAATCGCGCTGACGCTCCCCTTTCTGACGCGCGTCGAGGAGCGTTTTGGCGCCGCGCCCGCGCCCTGGCATTCGGACCTGACGGCCGCGCAAAGACGGCGCACCTGGCGGCGCGTTGCCGAAGGGAGCGCGCGGCTTGTCGTGGGCGCCCGGTCGGCGCTGTTTTTGCCGTTTAAAAAACTGGGGCTCATCGTCGTCGATGAAGAGCATGACAACGCCTATAAACAGGAAGAAGGCGTCATCTATCACGCCCGCGATATGGCCGTGGCGCGCGGCAGTCTCGCCGGTTTTCCGGTTGCGCTCGCTTCCGCGACACCGTCCCTTGAAACCGTCGTCAATGTCGATGAAGGCCGCTATGACGCAGTGGGGCTTTCGTCCCGCTTCGCCGATGCGGCGATGCCGGACATTCGCCTGATCGACATGCGTGAAGACCCGCCGGAGCAGGGGCGATGGCTGTCGCCGGCGCTTGTTCGTGAAATCGATCGTAATTTATCTGTACACGAACAGTCTCTCTTGTTCCTGAACCGTCGCGGCTATGCGCCGCTGACCCTGTGCCGGCGCTGCGGCCACAAGATGACGGCCCCGGGCTCGGACTCCATGCTGGTCGAGCACCGGTTCGAAAACCGGCTCGTCTGTCATCACACCGGGTTCTCCATGCCGAAACCGTCAGCTTGCCCGGTCTGCAACGCTGTCGATGCGCTGACGCCTTGCGGGCCCGGCGTTGAGCGCGTCGCCGAAGAGGCTAAGGAACGCTGGCCCGAAGCGCGCATTGCGGTCTTGTCTTCCGATACGGCGCCGGGGCCGAAATCCATGCGTGAAGTGCTTGACGCCATGAAGGCGGGCGAGATCGATATTCTGATCGCAACCCAGGTGGCGGCGAAAGGCCATCATTTTCCAAACCTCACGCTTGTTGGTGTTGTCGATGCTGATCTCGGGCTTGCCGGCGGTGACCTCAGAGCGGCGGAGCGGACCTATCAATTACTCAGTCAGGTGACGGGCCGGGCGGGCCGCGCTGAAAAACCGGGCCGCGCGTTCCTGCAGACTTACCAGCCTGATGCGCCGGTGCTTGCCGCGCTTGCGACCGGTGATCGTGACGCTTTTCTGGCTGCCGAAGCGATCGGCCGCCGCGATCTGGGCTTTCCGCCTTATGGACGGCTCGCCGCCGTAACCTTGCGATCTCTCGATGAGCAGGCATTAGACAAGACGGCGAACGCCTTGAAAGCGTCGGCGCCTTATGCGGATGGCGTTGAGGTTTTGGGCCCGGCGCGCGCGCCGATCTACCGGCTTCGCGGCGTCGCTCGGATGCGCTTGCTTGTTAAGGCGAAGCGCAATGTCAGCCTGCAAGCCTATCTCGCAGACTGGCTGGCGAAGGTGAAAGTTCCGGGCCCGGTGCGCGTCACTGTCGACATCAACCCTTATTCTTTCCTCTAGGCTTTTCGTGGAGTGATGAAATTTCTGACGGTTTTTATCAGCGGGCGCTCAAGCCACAGATAAACGCCATGGGCAAAGACGATGCAGAAAAGCGTCAGCACAATGGCGAGCGCAAAAGCCGCCCAGTAAGTTGCACCAAAAAGGCCCGCGGCCAGCATTGTCGCCGGCGGCAGGATCATCGCATGTACAAGATAGAGAGAATAGGAACTGTCGCCCAGCGGCGTGAAGCGTTTGACGGTCTTTGACAGGCGTCCCTGTTTTTCCATCAGCACCATGCCGCAGATCAATAGCGCGCTGGGAACCCCATAGCTGATCACTGTCGGCAGGGCCGCCGGGCCGATGATCGCCGCGCCAATGAAGCCGGCGATCCCGAACGCCGCCATCGCAGGCGGGCCCCAGCGCGGCAAGGGAATATCCGATCTTGCGATCACCGCGATCCATGCGCCCATGACGAATTCCAGCAACAGCGTATTGGTTGCGACATGCAAGGTTGGATGCGCCGGATGGAACAGCACGCCGATCGCGGCGAGGCTGGTGAAGAGAACTGAAAGTGCAATGACGCTGAGGCGTTTGGGCAAGAGCAGCAGCACAGCAAAGACGCCATAAAAGAACAGCTCGAAAGTGAGGGGCCAGCCGACGAAAATGAGTTTGGAGGAATGGCCGGGCGCGAGCAGCGTTGCGCCAACGGCGTCGCTGACGCTTTGCGGAAAGCCCAGGTGAAACGCCGCTGCGATGACAATGTTGATCGCCGCCAGCGCCCAGTAGATGGGATAGATTCTGATGAAGCGGCGCCGCGCAAATCCACCGATGCTCGCCGCCTTGCCGAATTTGCCTTCGCTTGTCCACACCATGATGAAGCCGCTGATGACGAAGAAGATATGAACGCCTGAAGCGCCGGCGGCTGCAAAATGCATCAGGCGTGCGCCCATCGCGATCACATTCAAATCCACGAAATGAAAGGCGTGATAGGCGGCCACGAGCGCCGCCGCGACAAAGCGCAGAAACTGGATCGAATGAACGGTCGTCATCTGGGGTGAGGCGGGCGTCATACTGGCCTTGGAATATCGGCGAAAAGCGCCCTTCACAGAGCAAGAAGCGGGCCGCAGAGCCTCCTTCGGCGGTTTCGGTAAACGCTAGGTTAACCCTTTATGGGTCTAATATGTCCTGCTTTTTTATGCGGGACGGGAAATGAAACGACTTACGCGCATCATCATTGCAGCGCTCGCCATGGCTTCATTTGCAAGTCAGGCCCGGGCGGTCGAGCTCGACGAGCTTCGTTTCGGCGTGCTCGCTCATAGCTGTTGCGGCTTTGGGTCCTCGAAGGAGGGCGGGGTCGCGCTCAATGGCGAGGCGGTGTTTTCATCGCCGCGATTTTTGTCGGTGCTGGCCAAGCCGCGCCCCGTGATCGGCGCAAGCATCGCAACACAGGAAGGCGCCACCAGCCAGTTTTATTCAGGCCTTGAATGGCGCGCCGATATTTCGCGCTGGTTTGTTTCCGCCGGCCTTGGCGTTACGGTCCATGATGGCGAGACCGATCGTTATGATCCTGTCGCAGACGCCGCGCGCGTCGATGACACCATCTTTTTCGGGTGCCGCGCCTTGTTCCGCCTTGCCGCTGATGCAGGCTATAACCTAACCGACCGTGTTTCCGCATCCGTCCACTGGAACCACATCTCCAACGCCGGTCTGTGCTCCGACAATGAAGGCCTTGACCATCTCGGTGTGCGC
Source organism: Hyphococcus sp. (assembly GCF_041986965.1). Classification (GTDB taxonomy): domain Bacteria; phylum Pseudomonadota; class Alphaproteobacteria; order Caulobacterales; family Parvularculaceae; genus Hyphococcus. Next base: position 679,842 of record NZ_JBHIXB010000001.1, read on the forward strand.
GTCGGCCTCTCCTTTTAAGGGAAGGGCGGGCGCTTTTCCCGCACAGTTTCATAAATTTCCATGCTGGGCGCGCAGAGCTTGCGGATTTTCTCCATCTGCGCTGGCGTGAAGTCGCCGCGAAATGACGTTTTGCGCTCCGTCGTTTTGTTTTGGTGACCCATGACGATTTTAGCGCCGAGAAACGCGTTGATTTCCTCAAGAAAAACCGGCAGCCGGTCGAGATAGCCCACAGCATCGAGGCCGAGAATGTTCTGCCGGGCGTCGTCTATGTGCTTTCGCATTACGGGCGTATCGGGATCGCGCCAGTCGCCGAAATGATAGGCGTAAAGGCCGCCAAAATAACGCGCACGGCGACTGTCGAGAAATGCGTCTATGTCAGCGCCGGCGGATGTTTCCATGCCGCTGTCATAGGCATAGCGTAAATGCGAACAGAATCGCTCTACCGGCTCGCGAAGAATGGTGATGAATTTGTGAGTGTCGCCATATTGCTGTTGCAGCGCGCGATCAAACGGCGCGTGCCCGGTTACGCATTTGACGCCGCGTTGCAATGCATAAGCGAGAAGAAACTGGCGCTCTATGCTCGCTTCGGTTTCCGGCAGAGACGAATTTGGCCCATGATTGATAGATCGCACAGCATAACGCGCTTCAATCGGAAGAATGCGTTCCCGCGACAGGCGATAATGCTGAAACAGCGCCGTCTCCAGCGAAGACCCGCCGCATTTTTGCGCATGGAGAAAAACAACGCCGGTTTTATAGCGCGCCAAAAGTCTGTTTTTTATATCCCCCAGCAATCCCATTAGCTTTGTTATCTCTAGGGCGCCTTAGAGTCGGGTGCAGGCAGGCTATGCTTCATTGACCGATATGCCTGTCGACGTCGCTTATTCGGCCGCGATCAGTTCGAGGCGTCCTCCGGGCGCGTCATAGAAATAATACTGCGCCTTGCCGTCAGGCATGAATGCTTTTGCGATCAGGCGCGCGCCGCCCACGGATTGCGACAGGATCAGCATCGTTGATCCGGGCACGGCGGTTTCCAGCTTCCCGGCAATATCTTCCTCCGCGGGGTCGAGGTGGTGAACGCCGTTGCTACTGATGACGGCGGACGCTGCTGCGCTGCGGTGATCATAGACAACGTCTTGAATGTAGCCGGAGGCCGGCGCGTACAAAACTTTTGAAAACTCGCCGGAGTGAAGATCCAGCGCCATCATTTTTTGAGCGCCGCTATCTTCCGTGACGCGCGCCTGAATGGCGTCCCCGTCTGTCGTGAGGCCATAAAACTGGACCTTACTATATGGGCTTTCATCATACTTGATGTCGGCGATCTTGCTAAACCCGCCCTTGCCGGAGGGGCTGGCAAACACAGTGAGACGGTCTTCATGAGGAGAATCAATTCGAGCGATAGCGTCACCTGATTCAGTCACCACCCAGTCGACCGTCTCCTCATCGCCACTCTCGACTTCGCGCGCTCTTGTGCGTTTCAGATTTAGTTCCTGTAGGGAGTAAGTTAAATCGTCCGCCCCTTGCTCCAGCCGGCTTGGGCGGGTCAAGCTGATGGAGACGCTTGTTCTCGCAAAGAGCGCATGACCGGGTTTGTCAGGCAAGGTGGATATAAGATCCCCCGAGGAGCCGATAAAATACCCATAGTCCTGACCGGTCTCATTGCCGAACACGGTGTGGAGTTCGCCGGTGTCCTTGTCGATCACCATCCAGCGGGAAAAGCGTATCGTTTGAAGGCCGTCAGTGGTGCGAAGTCCGGATCGCTCTGCGCTGACCCGAACCAGGACATGGCTGTCGCCGCCCCATGCGAAATCCCAGGTCGGCAGGTCGCCAAGCCCGACGGCCAGCGGTGGTTTGGTTGCATCATCCGCGTCATAAATGGCGACGATCGTCTGGCCCTGAAACTCACGCAGAATGGCGTAGCTTTTTCCGTCCGAAGAAAGGTCAACGTCATAGATGGCGTCGGGTGTGGTTGCTTTTTCTTGCGCAGCGGCCGGCGCTGCTGCGGCGGCTGAAATGCCGAGCGCCAGAAAAAATGAGATAAAAAAGCGCCAAAAGCGCGGTGCGCGGAACATAAAAGCCCCCTCCAAACAACAAGCCCCATGGGCGTGTGATGACGCCCGCGCGCAAGCTTTCGACACTTTTCCGGGGAGTGCAACCGTGGGTTGGTGACAGCGGTCTGAAAAGATCGCCATTCCGCCGCACCGGCAATTGTTGCGTCGCGGCGGGGCCCATGCTACGCCCTCGCGCGATCTCATGAGGAAGGCGCGGCTGTTACCGGACGTCGTCTTCTTTTCGTATGTAATTTCAAAAACTTAGACGCCCCCATCGGCGGCGTCCAATGTGTCAGGAGCGAAAAGCGCCAGTGTCGACCAGCACCGCGTCAGCAAATCTCGCCCCCGTTTCCGGAGTCGCCGGCCGTTACGCCTCAGCGCTTTTTGAGCTTGCGCTGGAAGCAGGCTCGCTTGAGGCCGTCGAAGGCGAGCTTAAAACCCTTCAGGGCGCGATCGACGCATCGCCAGACTTGAAGGCGTTTTTGAACAGCCCCGTCTATGACCGCGACGATCAGCTTTCTGCGATCGGGGCGCTGGCGGAAAAAGCGGGCTTTGGCGCGCTGGTGACGAACTTCCTGAAGCTCATCGCCAAGAACCGGCGCTTGTTTGCGCTTACCGACATGATCCGCGCCTTCCGCGCGCTCGCCGCCGATCACCGCGGCGAAGTGAGCGCCGAGGCTGCGACCGCCGCCCCCATGACCGACGATCAGGTTAAGGCCCTGCGCCTTGAGATCGAGGCGCTGGTCGGCAAGGCGGTCAATCTCGAAACCCGCGTCGACCCGGATTTGCTGGGCGGTCTTGTCGTCAAGATCGGCTCCCAAATGGTCGACGCATCCTTGAAGACCAAACTTAATCGTTTGAAGACCGTAATGAAAAAGGCCTGAGCGACATGGAACTCAATGCGGCGGAAATCTCCTCCATTCTGAAACAGCAGATCAAGGACTTCGGCAAGGACGCCGAAGTCTCGGAAATCGGCCAGGTGCTGTCGGTCGGCGACGGCATCGCGCGCGTCTACGGCCTCGACAATGTCCAGGCCGGCGAGATGGTCGAGTTCGCCAACGGCGTGAAAGGCATGGCGCTGAACCTCGAAGCTGACAATGTCGGCGTCGTGATCTTCGGCGACGACCGCGCCATCGGCGAGGGCGACACCGTCAAGCGCACCAAGGCGATTGTGGACGTGCCGGTGGGCAAGGGGCTGCTTGGCCGTGTTGTCGACCCGCTCGGCAATCCGATTGACGGCAAGGGCCCGATTGAATCGACCGAGCGCCGCCTTGTGGACGTGAAAGCGCCGGGCATCCTGCCGCGCAAATCCGTGCACGAGCCGGTGCAGACAGGCATCAAGGCTATTGACGCCATGATCCCGGTCGGCCGCGGCCAGCGCGAGCTTGTCATTGGCGACCGCCAGACCGGCAAGACCGCGATCTGCGTCGACGCCATGCTCAACCAGAAAACGGCGAACCAGGGCGACGACGAGTCGAAAAAACTCTACTGCGTCTATGTCGCCATCGGGCAGAAGCGCTCCACCGTCGCGCAGATCGTCAAGACGCTCGAAGACAATGGCGCCCTTGAATATTCCATCGTCGTCGCCGCGACGGCGTCCGAGCCGGCGCCGCTCCAGTTCCTCGCGCCGTTCTCCGGCTGCGCCATGGGCGAATATTTCCGCGACAACGGCATGCACTCGCTCATCATTTACGATGACCTGTCGAAACAGGCCGTTTCCTATCGCCAGATGTCGCTCCTGCTTCGCCGTCCGCCGGGCCGCGAAGCTTATCCTGGCGACGTTTTCTATCTTCACTCGCGCCTGCTTGAGCGCGCTGCGAAGCTCAACGAAGACAATGGCCTCGGCTCCATGACGGCGCTGCCGATCATTGAGACGCAGGCGAACGACGTGTCGGCTTATATTCCGACCAACGTGATTTCGATCACCGACGGTCAGATCTTCCTTGAGACGGACCTCTTCTTCCAGGGCATTCGTCCTGCGGTGAACGTCGGTCTGTCGGTGTCGCGCGTGGGATCTTCCGCGCAGATCAAGGCGATGAAGCAGGTCGCCGGTAAGATTAAGGGTGAGCTTGCGCAGTATCGCGAACTCGCCGCCTTCGCGCAGTTCGGCTCCGATCTCGACGCAACGACCCAGCGCATCCTGAACCGCGGCGACCGCCTCACCGAACTCATGAAGCAGGCGCAGTTCTCGCCGCTTCAGGTGGAAGAGCAGGTTTGCGTGATCTTCGCAGGGACCCAAGGCTATCTCGACAAGATCGCCAAGGACCGGGTGCAGGAATTCGAAGCGGAGTTTCTCCGCAAGATGCACGCCGACCATGGCGACATTCTCAAGACGATCCGTGAAACCGGCAAGCTTGAGAAGGATGTCGAAGACAAGCTGAAAGCGGCTCTCGACACATTCACGAAAAACTTCGCGTAAGTAAGGACGAAAAGGCGACGCAATGCCGTCTCTTAAGGACCTCAAAAACCGGATCTCGTCGGTCAAGTCGACGCAGAAGATCACCAAGGCGAAGCAGATGGTCGCCGCGGCGAAGCTGCGCCGGGCCGAAGAGCGCGCCACCGAAGCTCGTCCCTATACGGAGCGGATGGAGGCGGTGCTCGCCAATTTGTCAGCCAGCGCCAAGGGCAATCCGAACGCGCCGAAGCTGCTTTCGGGCACCGGCAAGGACGAAACGCATCTCCTGATTGTGGCGACGGCCGACAAGGGCCTTTGCGGCGGCTTCAACTCGTCCATCGTCCGGCTTGCGCGCGAGCGCATTACGAAGCTTCAGGGCGAAGGCAAAAAGGTGAAAATCGTCACTGTCGGCCGTAAGGGTAATGACCAGCTAAAGCGGCTTTATGGCGAGTTGATTGTCTGGAAGACAAACTTCGTCGACATTAAACAGGTCGGTTTCGCCGAGGCCCATGAAATCGCCGAAAAAGTCCTCTCGATGTTCGATGCGGGCGAGTTCGATGTGGCGACCTTGTTCTACGGCAAGTTCAAAAACGTCGTCACCCAGGTCCCGACCGCGCAGCAAATCATTCCGGCTGTGGCGCCGGAAGGCGTTGAAACGCCGGACCTCGGCGGCGCGATCTATGAATATGAGCCGGACGAGCAGGACATTCTGACGGCGCTCTTGCCGCGTTATGTGGCGGTGCAGGTCTTCCGCGCGTTGCTCGAAAACGTCGCGTCGGAACAGGCCGCCTCCATGTCCGCCATGGACAACGCCACGCGCAACGCCGGCGAAATGATCGACAAGCTGAATTTGAGATATAACCGCGCCCGCCAGGCGCAGATCACCACCGAATTGATTGAAATCATCGCCGGCGCCGAAGCCCTTTAAAGGCCGAAGCCCCGAAGATAGACGAACAGCTGAAGGAAGAAGTCATGAGCAACGAAGGCCGCATCAGTCAGGTTATCGGCGCTGTCGTGGACGTCGTTTTCGACGACGGTCTGCCGGCGATTTTGAACGCCCTGGAAACTGACAATAACGGCAACCGCCTCGTCCTTGAGGTGGCGCAGCATCTCGGCGAAAACGCCGTCCGCACCATCGCCATGGACTCCACCGAGGGTCTCGTGCGCGGCGCGAAAGTGACGGACACGGGCGCGTCGATCTCCGTGCCCGTAGGCGACGGCACGCTCGGGCGCATCATGAACGTCATCGGCGAGCCGGTGGACGAACAGGGCCCGATCCCGCACGAAACCAAGCGCGGCATTCACCAGGAAGCGCCGTCCTTTGTTGAGCAGTCGACGGAAGCGGAAATCCTCGTCACCGGCATCAAGGTTGTCGACCTCCTTTGCCCCTACGCGAAAGGCGGCAAGATCGGCCTCTTCGGCGGCGCGGGCGTCGGCAAGACCGTTCTCATCATGGAACTCATCAACAACATCGCGAAAGCGCATGGCGGATACTCCGTGTTCGCCGGCGTCGGCGAGCGCACCCGGGAAGGCAACGACCTTTACTGGGAGATGATCGAATCCAAAGTGAACGTCGACCCGAAAGAAACCGGCGGCAAGACGGAAGGCTCCAAAGCGGCGCTCGTCTATGGCCAGATGAACGAGCCTCCTGGGGCCCGCGCGCGCGTTGCGCTGACTGGCCTCACCGTTGCGGAGCATTTCCGCGATCAGGGACAGGACGTTCTCTTCTTCGTCGACAACATCTTCCGCTTCACCCAAGCGGGCTCCGAGGTGTCGGCGCTTCTCGGCCGCATCCCCTCGGCGGTGGGCTATCAGCCGACGCTCGCCACCGACATGGGCGCCATGCAGGAACGCATTACGACGACAACCAAAGGCTCGATTACCTCGGTGCAGGCGATCTACGTGCCGGCCGACGACCTCACCGACCCGGCGCCGGCGACGTCGTTCTCGCACCTCGACGCGACGACGGTTCTGAACCGCGCCATCGCGGAAAAAGGCATCTATCCGGCTGTGGACCCGCTCGACTCGTCGTCGCGCATTCTCGACCCGCGCGTCATCGGTGAAGAGCATTATCAGGTTGCTCGCGACGTGCAGGGCATTCTCCAGCGTTACAAGGCGCTGCAGGACATCATCGCGATCCTCGGCATGGACGAGCTTTCCGAAGAAGACAAACTCGTCGTCGCGCGCGCGCGCAAGGTTGAGCGCTTCCTGTCGCAGCCCTTCCACGTCGCCGAAGTCTTCACCGGTTCGCCGGGCAAGCTCGTCTCCATTGAAGACACGATCAAAGGCTTCAAGGGCCTCGTCGCGGGCGATTATGACCACCTGCCGGAAGCGGCGTTCTACATGGTCGGCTCCATCGATGAAGCGCTTGAAAAAGCCGAACGTCTTGCAGCGGAAGCGGCGTAACGGATCATGGCTGACAAGCTTCACTTCAGTCTCGTCTCGCCGGAACGCGAACTGATGTCCACGGATGTGGACCAGGTCGATATTCCGGGCGCCGAAGGCACGCTCGGCGTCCTGCCGAAGCATTCCCCGGTGATGACCATCCTTGCGCCCGGCGTTGTCCGGGTGAAGGACGGCTCGGAAGAAACGCGCATCTTCGTGCGCGGCGGCTTCGCCGAGATTTCGCCGGCGGGCCTCACGGTCCTCGCCGAAGAGGCGGTGATGGTGAAGGATCTTGACGCCGACAGTATCGCCCGGCGCATCAAGAACTGCGAGGAAGATCTCGCGGACGCGGACACGCTGCCGGAAACGCGCCGCCACTCCGAGATGGAGCTGAAGCAGTTGAAAGAGCTTCAGACGGCGCTCTAAGGCTTTCCTTGCATGCAAAGAGGTTGAGGGCGCTTCGGCGCCCTTTTCTTTTGCCCCGGCATGGGAAAAATCCGGGGATAAATTGGGGAAACAATCCGGTGCGAGTCAGGCGATAGTCCGTTTCGAATGACCGAGGAGAATTCCATGTCTGCGACCGCCTTGAAGCCGCAAACTGAAATTGCGCTGAGCGTGCGGGTGAAGCGCCTTCCCCATGGGGCCGGGCTCGACCTGCCGCGTTATGAGACCGAGCTTGCCGCCGGTTGCGATGTGCGCGCCGCGTTGACGGAACCGCTGACCCTGAAACCGGGGGAACGCTTCATGGTCCCGACCGGCATCGCCATCGCCATGCCGCCGGGCTGGGAGGCGCAGATGCGCCCGCGCTCCGGCCTCGCCGCGAAACACGGCATCGCCTGCGTCAATGCGCCGGGCACCATTGACGCCGATTATCGCGGCGAGCTGAAGGTCATCCTCATCAATCACGGGGATCAAGACTTTGTCATCAATCGCGGCGACCGCATCGGCCAGATGGTCTTTGCCCCGGTTTTCCAGGCGGCGTTCGAGGAAGTGGACGAGCTTGACGACACGGCGCGAGGCGCTGGCGGGTTTGGGTCAACCGGGGTTTGATTGTCAATCGGGGGCTTCATGTTCGGCTTGGATCCTGAAACATTCGAAAACTATATTGATCTTGCCGGTCTCGCCGCCACGGTCATCGGGTTTATTTTTATCATTGTTCAGGTGCGGCAGTTAGGGCGCTCCGTCCGTAGCAGCGCGCAATCGGCGATCTATGATCAGGCAGCGGATTTCCGTGAGCATCTCGTCGCCTATCCGCAATTGCGGCCATTTTTCTTTGACGGCGCCGACATCGATCCTGCACATCCGGAATATAATCGAGCACTCACTATCGCCGAGCTGTTTCTCAACTATCTCGAACACATCGCCATTCAGGGCGGCAATTTCGACGGGAATGACAGGAAAGCGTGGGAAAGCTTCGTCCGCGCAGCGCTAACGGCGAGTCCGCTCATGTCCCGGCGTTTGGCGGAAAGGCCTGACGCTTATTCGCCTCAACTGCGACGTCTTGCTTAGAAGTTACTTTCCGAAAAACCTGAAAATCAGCGTCAGGACGATTGAAATAATAATCATCGTCGTCAGCGGGAAATAAAACGCAAAACCCTCGCGCTTGATCACAATATCGCCGGGCAGACGGCCCAATCCCAATTTCGAAATCACCGGCCATAACAGCCCGGTGACGAGGAGAATGATCCCGGCGGTGATCAGGAATTTCTGCATTGCGCTAATATAGGCCTTCAGGCGCGTGCGAGAAAGCGCTTAGCCTTCGTCGCTTTCCTCGACCGCAACTTCCACTTGTTCGATCCCGGAAAAGGTCTGGCGCGTATCGGTGGAGAAGGATTTGAACATCGCCTCGCCTTCGATATGCGCCTCGCTGGTGACGATCAGCGCCGGGCCGTCGCCTTCGGGCGCGGCGAAGCGCTGGGTCTGGACAAGTTTTTTCACCTTGGCCACGGGCGCAGGCTTGAAAGGCTTTTTTGATTTGAGTTCGATGGAGGAGATATAGGCGCCCGGTTTGTTGAGCGTGATGAAGACCTCAAGCGCGTCTTTCGGCGCGTCATCATCGTCAAGCTGCGCCACATAGACGGCTTCGGTCTCGCTTTCGGAAACAAGCTCAGCGTCGCCGATCATGTCGTCGAGGCTGTCATAGAGGATGGGGCTGTCCTCCATCTCGCCCTTGCGCAGTTGTTTCAGCGCTTTCTGCTGTGGCTTGTTGAGCGCTTCTTCTGCGGGCGTCAGGACCTGCCAGCGCGCGTCGCCTTCAAGGCGCGGATCGAAGCGCAGCGTAAGTGTTGTTTCGTTCTCGCCATTGCGGGTCCAGTGCTCCACCGTATAGGCGTAGCGATAATGGGCGAAGTCCTCGGCTTTTTGCGCCGCCTGAGTCAGGAGCGTGAGGCTCGTTCCTTCAGGCGCGGTCTCGGCGCTTGCGGGCGAAAGCAACAGCGTGAAAGCGCAGACCGCTGCAGCGGCGCGGAAAAAGGAAAAGTTCAATTTTTACTCCGTACTCGGATGGGGCTTAGTAGCCCGGGGAGAAGCTGCGCGGCGCCGGGTCGATCACCTGAATGCCGCCGGGCTGGATTTCGAGGATCGCAAGGCCGCGCTCCACGGTGCCGTCGGCGTTGAGGCGGAAGAGGCCGTCCGCGCCGAAATATCCGTTCGGGTCGGCGATGGCGTCTTCGGAGAACCGGTCGCGGCGCCGGCCATTGGCGGCGAGACGCGCCGACAGCAATGTTGCGTCATAGGCAAGCGACGCAAGGCGCGGCGGATTGGCGCCGAACGCGTCTTCATAGTGCTTTTCAAAGCTCGCCGTGATGGTCGGGTCGGGCGCGGCGAACCAGCCGCCCCGCAACGCCGGTTCGCGCGTCAGGCGGGGATTGTTCCACGAGGAAACGCCGAGAATTTTCACCCGGTTGATGTCGACATTGTAGTAAGGAAGAAGCGGCGCGAGCGCGCGCAGAAGCGTTCCCTGTTCCGGCATCAACACCGCCTGATAGCCCTGGGTGTAGCCGGCTTCGGCGCTGGCGTTTTCCGCGACCGGTTTCGTGCGGTCGCCCTCATAGCCGTGGCGCATTTCCAGCGGGATGATCTCTTTCGAATATTGCGCCAGACGTTTGGCTGGCGCGAGCATTTCATCGGGCTCTTGAACATAGCGTTCTTCGTGAACGATGACGCCGCCGCGGGCGAAGACTTCTTCGGCGAACGCGCCGGAGACCCGGTCGCCATAATTTGTCATCGGCGCCAGGACGCCGAACCGCACCATCTCCTGGTTCATGGCGTATTCTGTGACGCGCGAGATTTCGAGTTCCGGAGGGAAGGAAAGAAGGAAGACGCCATCGCCCGCCGCTTTAAGGTCGGAAGAAAAAGCGATCATCGGCGTTGAGGCGGCGCGCGTCACAATGGCGGCGGCGTCAACGGATTCTGAAAACAGGGGCCCGAGAATGATTTCCGCGCCGTCCGCGAGCGCTGAGCGTGCGGCGGCGGCGGCGCCTTCCGCGTCGCCGCGCGTGTCCTTCGGGATAAGGAGATAATTCTTTTCGCCTGCGTCGAACACGGCGAGCTGCGCGGCGTCGAACATGGCGGCGGCGATGCGGCGGGCGGCTTCGTTATCCGATGAGAAAGGAAGCAGCAAACCGACCCGCACCGGGTCCTCGCCATCCATATGCGGCGGGCGCATGAAGTTGCGGCGGTCATAACGCTCCGCTTCTTCAAAAAGGCCGCCCTCTTCATAGATCGTATCCTGATCGGGAAGCGGTTCGTCGGGGCGTGCGATCACCGGTCCTGAAGGCCGCGTCGGTCCGGTGGAGCCGCAGGCCGCCATCAGCGCCAACAGCGCGCCGGCGATCCCTGCCTTGACGCCCGCCTTGGTGGTCTTTGTGAGACTGAACCGCATCCCCTGAAATCCCTTATTTTCCGCCCGCTTTCGGGGCCTTGTGGTCGGGCGCGAGACTAGCCGGGCCCGGGCCCCGCGTAAACGGCCAGAAGCCCTGGTTTGGGCCCCCGGCGTTGAGGGCTTGTCTTCGCGCGCCGCCCCGGCCATCCCTTATTCCATGTCGATGAAAGACTTACCTCCGGAACCGGGCCTTTATGTGACGGCGACGCCTATCGGCAATCTCGCCGACATTACCTATCGCGCCGTCGATATTCTGAAAAAAGCCGATCTCATTTTGTGTGAGGACACCCGCCAGACAGCCAAGCTTTGCGCCGCTTATGGGGTGGAGACGCCGCGCTCGCCCTATCACGACCACAATGCGGCGAAGGTCCGGCCCGAGATTATTAAAAATCTGCAAGACGGCGCCGTCATCTGTCTCGTTTCCGATGCGGGAACGCCGCTGATCTCCGATCCGGGCTACAAGCTGGTGCGCGATGCGCGCGACGCCGGTGTTCCGGTCTTTCCGCTTCCGGGGCCGAGCGCGGCTATCGCCGCCTTGTCCGCCGCCGGCGCGCCAAGCGACCGGTTTTTCTTCGCCGGATTTTTACCCGCAAAACAGGGCGCGCGCGGCAAGGCGCTGGAAACAATCGCAAAGGTCGACGCGACGCTGATTTTCTATGAAACGGCGCCGCGCCTCGGCGATGCGCTTGCCGCCATGGAAACGGTTTTGGGCGACCGGAAAGCCGTCGTCGCGCGCGAGCTGACAAAGCTTCACGAAGAGTTTCGCGAAGGAGCGCTCAGCGAACTCGCCAGCGCCTATAAAGATGCGCCGCCAAAGGGTGAAATCGTGATTGTCGTTTTCCCGCCGGAGGAAAAAGCCGCTGACGCGGGCGACATAGACGCGTTTTTAATCGCGGCGCTTGGCGAAGGCGGCGTCAAGGAAGCCGCCGCCGCGGCGGCCGAACAATTTTCGATTCCGCGCAAGGAGGCTTATGCCCGTGCGCTGCAACTGAAAGGCGCCGGATGAGCGCGGCGCCGTCCCGCAAGTCTCGCCAGTTCGCTGAACGCGGCGGCCGGCGCGCCGAATGGCTGGCGGCGATGCTGTTGCGCTTCAAAGGGTTTTCAATCATCGCCAGCCGTCACAAAACACCGCTGGGCGAGGTCGATCTTGTGGCGCGGCGGGGCAGGCTTCTCGCCTTTGTGGAAGTGAAGGCGAGGGCGCGTCATGACGCGGCGATTGAGGCGGTGACCTATGCGGCCCGGCGGCGCATCGCGGCGGCGGCGGTGCTTTTTCTGTCGCGCCGCCCGGACCTTGCAGATTGCGCCACGCGTTACGATATCGTCGCGGTTGCAGGCTGGCGGCTCAAACATCTGCCGGACGCCTGGCGCGACGGCGACTAGCGCTAGGCGCCCCCGGTTTTCATTACCTGCGAACGGTCCCATGGAATGGGGTGTTCCGGATCATTCATCGAGTTGAGGGAGTTTACCCATGGCCATCCGTCTTTCCCGCACTGTTCTCGCCGCCGCCAAGACAGTTCTTGTTCTGGGCGCGTTTCTGGCGCTCGGCGCTTGCGCCTCGAGCCGCAATCTCGATCAGGCCTTTTCCGATCTGTCCGGCAATGCAGAGCTCAAAGGCGTCCTCTTCGCCGACCGCACCCATGATTATGGCGATATCGATCTTACCCTTTATGAGGGACGGTTGATGCTGACCGGCACCATGAAATCCGATCAGGGCCGCGCCAAGCTCATTGAAAACGCCTGGAAAGCCGATGGCGTCAAAGAGGTCATTGACGAGGTCTTTGTGGGCGACGGCACGGGCTTCGGTCAGGGCGTTGAGGACAGCCGCATCGACCAGGTGCTGCGCGCCCGGCTGATCGGCGACAAGGACGTCGTCAGCGGCGACTACAAAATCGCGGTGTCCAACGCCGTTGTCTATCTTCTGGGCGCCGCCCGCAGCCAGGCCGAGCTGGACCGGGCAGTGGAGCTTGCGCGGACAGTCGCGGGCGTTGAAAAAGTCGTGAGCCACGTTGCCTTGCGCGGGCCGCTGGTTCAGTAGATTGGGGGCGTAACGTCAGGCCCCCGGAGACCCATTCCCATGCTGAAGATCGCCATCCAGATGGACCCCATTGAGGCGGTCGACGTCAACGCGGACACCTCGTTCGATCTCGCCCTGGAAGCCTTTGGCCGCGGCCATGAGATCTGGGTCTATCAGCCGCAAATGCTGCAGCTCGATAGCGGAGTCGTCAGGGCCCGCGCCCGCAAGGTGGAAAGCTTGAAGCGGGAGCAGGGCGCCCATGTGACGCTCGCCGCGCCGAAAGTGATCGATCTCCATGAGGTCGATGTGGTGCTGGTGCGTCAGGACCCGCCCTTCAATATGGCCTACATTACGGCGGCGCAGATTCTGGAGCGCCTGATGCCGGAGGCGCTGGTGCTCAACAATCCGCGCTCTATTCGCGACGCGCCGGAAAAGCTCTTCGTCACTGACTTCAAGGACTTAACGCCGCCGACATTGATCACCCGGGACGCCGAGGCCATGCGCGAATTCCGCGCGACCCATGGCGACGTCATTGTAAAGCCGCTTTACGGCAATGGCGGCGCCGGTGTTTTCAAACTGTCCAGCGACGATTCCAATTTCAATGCGTTGCTCGAACTCTTCTCCGAAGCCTATGCGGAGCCGGCGATCATTCAGAAATTTCTGCCGGCGGTGCGTCAGGGCGACAAACGCATCATTCTGGTCGACGGCGAGGCGGTGGGCGCGATCAACCGCGTCCCCGCGGCGGGCGAGACCCGATCGAACATGCATGTGGGCGGACGCGCCGAAGCGGTGGAGATGAATGAACGTGATCAGGAGATCTGCGACCGCATTGGCCCGGTCCTGTCCGAGCGCGGCCTGATCTTTGTCGGGATCGACGTCATTGGCGACTATCTTACTGAAATCAATGTGACTTCGCCGACCGGGGTCCAGGAAGTCCGGCGCTTCGGCGGCGCTGACATCTCGTCATTGTTCTGGGACTGGACCGAGGGCCAGCGCGAAACCTGATCGCGCTGTCGCGGCGTCACAGGGAGTTGATAAATCGCGCATATAATGCTTGTTTCGCGCCCTTCACGAGGCCTTTTGTGGCCTCTCGAGACAGCTTCCGGGCGCTCATGCCCGCCCGAGCCGGAGCTGACGGCCCGGCAAGCGACCACGAGTATTTAAATGAACGCGCCTTCCATGACATCTGAAAAAAAGCTGCGCGTCGCTATTTTCTCGGGCAACTACAATTACGTCATGGATGGGCCGGTGCGCGCGCTCAACACGCTTGTCGCGTATCTCGAGCGTGAAGGTCATGAGGTGCTGGTTTTTGCGCCAACGACGTCAACGCCGGCTTTCAGTCACGCCGGAAAGCTGATCTCTATTCCATCCGTTCCCCTGCCGGGCCGGCGCAGCGAATACCGTTTGGGTCTTGGCCTGCATGGCAAGGCCAAGCGTGCGCTCGACAGTTTCCGTCCCGACATCGTTCATATCGCGGCGCCTGACTACACCGGCTTCGGCGCGCTCAACTATGCGCGCAAATTCGGCGTCCCGGCTGTCGCGTCTTTCCACACGCGCTTTGACACCTATCCGCGCTATTACGGCATGAGATGGCTAGAGAAATATCTGACGCGCTACATGTGTTATTTCTACGGCCGTTGCGAACATGTTTATCCGCCGTCCCATTCCATGGCTGACGAGCTCAAGCGCGACGGGATCGGCCGTGACATCCGGTTGTGGGCGCGCGGCGTCGATGGCGATATCTTCAATCCTGCGCGTCGCGACATGGCCTGGCGCGAAGCTAACGGGCTTGATGCGGACGACGTGGTCGCCGCCTTTGTCGGCCGTTTGGTGCTAGAAAAGGGCATCGATATTTTCGTCGATGCTTTCAACCGCGCCAAAGTCAATGCGCCCAACCTTAAGGCGCTTATTGTGGGGGACGGGCCGGAACGGGATACCTTCGCCGACCTCCTGCCCGACGGCGTCTTTGCAGGCTATTTGCAAGGGCCTGATCTCGCCCGCGCCTATGCCAGCGCCGATATTTTCTTCAATCCATCCATCACGGAAACCTTCGGCAATGTGACGCTCGAGGCTATGGCTTCCGGTCTTCCTTCCGTGGGGGCCGCCGCCGCTGGATCGCGCTCGCTTATTGAAAACGGCGTCACCGGTTATGTGGCCGAGCCCAATGCCGCGAGCTTTGCGGAAAAGCTGGCGCTGCTTGCCGAAGACCGCCCCTTGCGCCAGCGTTTCGGCAAGGCGGCGCGCGAGCGTTCAGCGCGCTTCAGTTGGGACGCAGTGCTCGCCGAACTTGTCGGGCATTATTACGAGGCGCTTGACGAGTTTCAGCCCTGCCGCCGTCACGCGCGCGCGCGCGCCGAAACATCTGCGCGCCAGCGCGCCGCCTGACGTCCGCCCATGATCGTTCCTTTGATCAAGTCCGCCGCCAATGGCGCTGCGCGCCGCTGGTCAAAATTGCGCGAGCGCGAGGAAGTGCAAAAGGGCCTCAAAGGTCTTCAATACGCGCTTCTGGCGGCGATTGTTGTTTATCTTCTCTACAAGCTCACCCATGTCGGCTGGCGCGAAGTGATCGGGTCGCTGCCGGAGAGTCCGTGGTTTTATCTTTTCTTTGTGTTGCGCTTTCTCGCGCTGCCAATATCGGAGCTGGCGCTTTACGAAATCGTCTGGTCGCGCCCGCTGGTGCGCCACTTCTTCGTCTTCATTCGAAAGCGTGTCTATAACTTCGCGGTGATGGGATATTCCGGCGAAGCGTTTTTGACCATCTGGGCGCGCCGTTGTTTATCTTTGCCGCACAAGACCATTCTTGTCGGCGTCAAGGACAACAACCTTCTTTCGGCTTTTGCGTCCAACGCCGCCACGGTGGTGCTCTTGCTCACGCTTGCGGCGACCGGCGGGCTGAAGGCGGGGCTGGACGCTTTCCCGGGCGCGCGCTGGCTCTTTGCGCTCGCTTTCCTCTCCGCGGGCACGCTCTCGGTCCTCGTCATGATTTTCCGCGACAAGCTGATGGCCTTGCCTAAAGGGGTGATGCCGCGCCTCATCGGCGTCCATGGCGGGCGCCAGGCGCTGATCATTCTTCTTCATGCGGCCATGTACGCCTCGGCGCTGCCCGGGGCGCCTGTGATGGCGTGGATGACCTTTATTGCGATGCAGCTTGTCCTCTCCCGCGTCCCATTCCTGCCCAATCAGGACATTGTCTATCTCGGCGCGGCCCTCTCCCTCGCGCCGATTGTGGGCGCGCCCGAGGCCGCCGTGGCGGGCATGCTGGTGGCGGAGGCCGGGCTTTCCCAGATCTTCAACATCGCCATGTTCTTTGCGACCGCTCACCTTGCCCGCGCCGAAGTCGGGCCCGATAGCCGGAGCAGGGCCGCTGCGGCGGCCGTGGCGTCCTAAATCTCCTTGAAGGCGCAGCGTTTTTGGGTCATCGCCTTCCGAATTGGTCCGGAATTCGCTAGAGACCCATGTCCCAGGCGATGACTGGGCCGGCGCCGCCCGGCCGGGCGCCGCCCGTTTTTGTTTTTCGGCAGGTGCGCTCCCGCCCATGCATCTTATTGACCGTTACATTCTGCGCGCCGTATCGACGCCGCTTATTCTGGCGCTGTCGGTGGCGGGCATGCTGCTTTTGATGGAGCACATGTTGCGGCTGTTTGATTTCGTGCTGGCCGAGCAGGGGCCGGTCGATGTCGTCTGGCGGATGCTCGCCAATCTGGTGCCGCATTATCTGGGGCTTGCCCTTCCCCTCGGCGCTTTTCTTGGCGTCATGCTGGCCTTCCGCAATCTTTCCATGTCGTCTGAGCTCGATGCGCTGAATTCCTCCGGCGCGTCTTTCGGCCGGCTGATGCGGCCGGTCTACATGCTCATCGCCATCATCATGGTGTTCGACTTCTTGCTGGTTTCCTACATCCAGCCTTTCGCGCGGTACAAATATCAGCAGATCCGGTTCGACGTGACCTCCGGCGCGCTCGGCATCAAAATCCCCGCCGGCGAGTTCATCGAGATCAGCGACGGCGTGACGATCCGTCTTGGCGAGATCAACACCGAGACACGCGATGCGCGCGATATTTTTCTGGAGCGCAAGGCGCGAGACGGCGGCCGCACGGTGATTACCGCGCGCTATGGATCGATCTCAACAACGCCTGAAATCACGTCGCTGCTCTTGAAATTACAAAGCGGGCGTCAGGTCATCATTAATGCGCTTGGCGACCGCATTCAGTCCCTCGATTTTGAAAGCTTCGATCTTGAGGTGGATTTGCCAGCAATCGGTGTCTTCAGGGAGCGCGGCGGCGACGAGCGCGAGGCGACGATCAACGAGGTTGTTCGCTATCTGCGCACCCAGCCGCAAAGCGCCGAGCTTTACGGGGAATACAAGGCGGGCCTGCATTGGCGCATTCTGCACCCGCTGACCTTTCTGGTGTTGCCGATCCTCGCCGTCGCCATGGGCGTGACGGGGCGCCGGCGCGCCTCCAATTTGAAACCTGTGCTCGGCGTCGCCATCCTGATTGTCTATCACGAAGTGGTGGAGGAATGGGGCAAGGTGGTCGCGGCCAATGGCGTGCTCTCGCCGCTCATCAGCATGTGGGGGATATTCCTTATTTTCGCGCTTTTATCGGCGTTTCTCTATAGCGGCTCCATCGATCAGGCGCGCAAGACGAAGGTCATGTCGCGGCGAACGAGCGAGACCGTGCGGATCGCCGCGCCGGCGGCGGATGCGGCTGAATGAACTACGCGCGCAATATTCTCACCAACTATGTGGGGCGGATGTTCTTCGTCCGCTTCATCGGGCTCTTGATCTTTTTTGTGATCATTCTGCAGATGCTCGATCTTTTGAACCGGTCGAGCGACATTCTGTCGCCCGAAGGCGCTGGCATGCCTTCGGTGCTGCGGTATATCTCCTTGCGCACGCCCCAGATCATCAGCCAGTTCACGCCCTTCGCGGCGCTTCTCGGCGTTGTCCTGACGCTCGCCGGGCTGTCGCACACCAGTGAAATCACGGTGATGCGCGCCGCCGGTATGTCGGTCAATCGCGTGCTCTTTCCATTGGGATTCGTCTGTGGGCTGATCACCCTGACCCATTTCATCTTTCACGAAACAGTGACGGTGCGGACGTCCGAGCTTCTCGACTACTGGGAGGTGAACGACTACGCCGTCGACCTGCCGCCCGAAAGCGACACGCGAACCGACATCCGCATCAACTATGACGGCGAGTTTATCGCGGCGGAAAGCGCGGCGCGTTATGGCGACGCCGTGGTGCTGACGGGCGTCACGATTGATGATGTCAGTGACGGGCTTCTCAATGGCGCGATCGAAGCGCGCTCGGCGCGGTTTGAAGACGGCGCATGGCGGCTTTATGGGGTGCGCAATCTCAGCGCTGTCGATCAGACGGTTTTCCAGGCCGACGAAGTCATCTGGACCAACAGTCTCAATCCGGAGCTGTTGTTCGCCATGACGCTCGAGCCGGAGCAGACAAGCCTCGTAGAGCTCTCCGCGAAGATTGATCAGCTCAATAATGACCGCGCCGACACCCGCGCGCCCATGACGGCGCTCTTGTCGCGTTTTTCCAAACCCATGGCGACCCTGGTGATGCCGCTTTTGGGCGCCATCGCCGGTTTCGGCGTGCATCGTCAGGGGGTTCTGCTCGCCCGGGCGGTGACCGGCGCCGCCCTCGGCTTCGCTTATTTTGTCGCCGAAAATCTCGCGCTCGCTTTCGGCTCTCTCGGCGTGGTCCCGGCGATCATCGGCGCCTTTTTCCCCCTCGCCATCTTCATGGTGGTCGGGTTTTCGATCATCCTCGCCATGGAGAACTGACCGGGACGCTTGTTTAACAGCTTGTCAATCTTCTCGTTATAGTTGTATATACTGCAATCATGGGTTGCGGTAATCGCAACGGCCGGTTGCCGGCGGAGCTAGAACAGGCGAGAGGCATATGAGCGGGCTGATCCTGAAACTGCGTCCTCACGAAGAGCTCATGATTAATGGCGTTGTCGTTGAGAATGGCGATCGCAATGCGCGGCTCCGGGTCAAGACCGAAGGGGCCCACATCCTCCGCCTCAAAGACGCCATCACCCCTGAAGAGGCGACGACGCCCTTGAAGCGTGCCTATTATATCGCCCAGCTCGCCGTCGCCGGACAGTTGTCGAATACGGAAGCCGCGGCGATCCTCAGCGAAGCGCTGGAAAGCGCGCCTGAGCTCAATAGCGCAATGGATCTCGGCGCCTGCGTCGCCCGTCATGATTTCTATCAGGTGATGCGGTCGCTGCGCGATATCGCTTTCCCGAACCGGGAGGCGGACAGGCGCGCTGACAATATTGCGACGGACACAGCCGCCGTCGCTGGCTAACGCCGCCATCAAAAGCTCGTTCCGCCTGTCTGCGGCCCGGCCTGGCGCCCGGTCTGGCGCCTTGTGTGTGCGGGCCTAATGGCCCAAATAGCCGCCATGGCGGAAACCACCGACATCATCACTTTTGGCTGCCGGCTTAACGCCGCAGAAAGCGAAACCATGCGCGGGCTTGCCGCCGGCGCCGGGATCGCTGACGCGGTGGTGATCAACACCTGCGCCGTCACCAATGAAGCCGTGCGGTCAGCACGTCAGAGAATCCGCCGCACAAAGCGCGAGCGGCCGGATGCGCGCATTATCGTGACGGGGTGCGCGGCGCAAACGGAGCCGGACGCCTTCGCCTCAATGCCGGAAGTCGCCGCCGTTCTCGGCAATCAGGAAAAACTCGACGCGGCGCAATGGACTGAGCTGGCGCGCGATGCGCCGGTCTTCGAAGATGGCGACATCATCCGCGTCAATGACATCATGTCGGCGCGCGACACCGCCGGCCATATGATCGACGGCTATGGCGACCGCGCCCGCGCTTTTCTGCAAATCCAGAATGGGTGCGATCACCGCTGCACTTTCTGCATCATTCCTTACGGCCGCGGCAATTCACGGTCGGCGCCGATCGTCCAGGTGATCGAGCAGGCGAAGAAGCTGGTGGACGCCGGTCATCGCGAGCTTGTTCTCACGGGCGTCGACATCACCTCCTGGGGCGCCGATCTTGAGGCAAGCCCCCGTCTTGGCGCTCTTGTGGCGGCGATCCTTGACCAGGTCCCGGACCTTTACCGCCTGCGGCTTTCCTCCATTGACGGCGCGGAAATCGATGACGAACTGTTCGAGCGCATGGCGGGTGATGAACGGGTTGCGCCGCATCTCCATCTGTCGCTCCAGTCCGGCGACAACATGATCCTCAAACGCATGAAACGCCGTCACAGTCGCGAAGATGCGATTTCTCTTTGCGATCGCATCCGCGCGCGCCGCCCGGCGGTGGCTTTTGGCGCGGACATTATCGCCGGTTTTCCGACCGAGACTGAAGAGATGTTTCAAAACAGCCTCGATATTGTCGATGAGGCGGGGCTCTCCTGGCTCCATGTCTTTCCCTTTTCGCCGCGTCAGGGAACGCCGGCGGCCCGCATGCCGCAACTGCCGCGCAGCGAGGTGAAGGCCCGCGCCGCCCGCCTTCGCGCGAAGGGGGAAGCGGCGGAAACGGCGTTGCTGGAAAGCCTTATCGGCCGGACGGAGGACGCCATCCTTGAAAGCGGCGGCCGGGCGCGGCTTGGGAATTTCGCCGTGTTTCGCATTGCGGCGCCGGGCCGGGTCGGCGACGTGGTTTCCGTACGGATCACCGGACACTCCGATGGCGTGCTGACGGGAGCGCCAGTGGGGGCGACGGCGTGATTTTTACTCACAAAAAAAGCCGCCCTTTTCATGGGGCGGCTCTTTTTAGATGTTGGGACCTGTTACTTACCAGGTTTGCCAGCCGGTTTCGGCGATGGTTTGCCGGCGGGTTTGGTTTGCGGCTTTTTGTCGGCAGGTTTGGCTTGTGGTTTGGCGTTCGCCATAGTGGTCTCCATAAGCGGCGCGGAGAATTCCGGCCGTGCCTAGATAATTATACAGTATAGAAACTTTTCAAGAGGGTCAGAGGCTCCGTGGCGAATAAATTTTTGTCAGGTTTGTTCGGAAAGAAAAAAACCGAAGAGGAAACGGTCGAGGCGCCGTCCGAAACGGAGGCTTTACACCCGGCCGGGGAGCCGGCGCCGCCCGTTTCTGAACAGGAAGCCGGCCCCCCACCGGCGCCGGAACCCGATCCGCCGGCCGAACACCCCGCGCCCGCCCCGGAAAAGAAAAAAGGCTGGCTGTCGCGCCTTCGCGACGGGCTGTCCAAGTCCTCGGACAAGCTTTCCGAAGGCGTCACCGCAATCTTCACCAAGCGCAAGCTCGATGATGATACGATTGATGAACTGACGGACCTGCTTATCACCGCCGATCTGGGCGTGCCCGCCGCGACCCGGATTACAACGGCGCTCGCCAGAGACAAGTTCGACAAGGATATTACCGATGAGGAGGTCCGCACCGCGCTGGCGAGCGAGGTCGCTGCGACCCTTGCGCCGCTCGAAAAACCCCTTCTGATCGACGGCGTGAAAAAGCCCCATGTCCTTCTCATGGTCGGGGTCAATGGCGCCGGGAAGACAACAACGATCGGCAAGCTGGCGAAAAAGTTTGCCGATGACGGGAAATCGGTGATGCTTGCTGCGGGCGACACTTTCCGGGCGGCGGCGATCGAGCAGCTTCAGGTCTGGGGCGAGCGCACCGGGGCGCCCGTCATCGCCCGCAAGGCCGGCGCCGACGCCGCGGGGCTTGCGTTCGATGCTGTGAAAGAGGCGCAGGAAAAAGGCGTCGATATTTTGATGATCGACACGGCGGGACGGCTTCAAAACCGCAAGGAACTGATGGATGAACTCGCTAAGATCGTGCGGGTCGTCAAAAAGCTCGATGAAACGGCGCCGCATGACGTGATTTTGACGCTTGACGCCACGGTCGGACAGAACGCCCTCAGCCAGGCGAAAACCTTTACGGAGATCGCGGGTGTCACCGGCCTTGTGATGACCAAGCTTGACGGTACGGCCCGCGGCGGCGTCCTGGTCGCCCTTGCGGACACATTCAAATTGCCGATTCACTTTATTGGCGTCGGCGAAGGTGTTGAGGATTTGCAAAGCTTTAACGCCGATGCCTTTTCAAAGGCGCTGGCGGGCACCGCCGCATAGCGCCGCAAGTTGAATTCAAGGATTTCCAATGACGTCTGAAGTGCAAGTGAAGGGTCAGAAACTGACCGGCGGCGCCAAATTCGCCGTGGAGATGGGCCCGCTGGCCGTTTTTATGATCTCCTATTTTTTCGGCGGCCGTCTGGTTTCTCTGGCGGGGTCTCTTACCGGTCATGAATGGTGCCTTCGCGAAGGCTCGGAAATGTATCTCGCCGTCGCGGCCTTTATGCCGTCATTCGCGCTCGCTTTTGCTTACAGTGTCTGGAAGGAAAAACGCATCGCCCCCATGCTGCTTGTCAGCGGCGTTATTATCGGCGTCCTCGGCACGCTGACATTGGTTCTTCACAACAAGACGTTCTTTTATATGAAGCCGACGATCGTCTATGCGCTTTTCGCCGCGCTGCTTTACGCCGGTCTGCGCACAGAACGGAATTTCCTGCGCACGCTTTTTGATGGCGCGCTGCATATGCCTGATGACGCCTGGCGCATCCTGACAATCCGCTATTCGCTGTTTTTCGCCGCGCTTGCGGTGGCGAATGAAATCGCCTGGCGATGGCTCACCGCCGGGTGCCCGCCGGAGCCTGCGCTTCCCGTGTCGGCGTCGGGCGGCTGGGCGTGGCTCCTGACCGAGTGTGGCATCGAGCAGGTCGCCAAATGCGCAGGGGAAGCCAACTGGGTGAAAATCAAGGTTTTCGGCTTCACGGCGGTCAGCCTTGTCTTCACGGCTGTCCAGGCGCCCTTTATCGCCAAGCACATGCCTGAAGAGCATGGGCCCGAAGACAAAGGGACCGGCGAAGACGGGTCGAAAGACGACAAGCCCGGCGCCTAAAGCCCGTCCACGGGATTGGAGAAGGGCGGAAAGTCTTTGCGATCCTTCGTCTCGCGATAATGGCGCAAAGCCCAGCCGACCGATGGGAAGGCGAGGTCGGGCCACGGGATGTCAGCCCAGTCGTAAAGTCCCACTTCTTCGCTTTCAGGGCCGGCGCCGATCTCGGCGCTTTTCAGTCGCGCCCGAAACATCAACTGGACTTGCGATATTCGCGGGATCGAATAGACCGCGAGCAGGCGTTCGATTTCGATATCGGCCAGGGCTTCCTCCTGCGCTTCGCGGGCGGCGCCGTCTTCGGCGGTCTCGTTCAGCTCAAGATAACCGGCGGGCAGCGTCCAATAGCCTTTGCGCGGTTCGATGGCGCGTTTGCACAGAAGAATCTTTTCTCCCCATGTGACCACAGAGCCAACGACGATTTTCGGATTTTTATAATCCACGAACCCGCACGTCGCGCACACATCGCGCTCCATGGAATCGCCGGATGGAATGGTGCGGATGAATTTCGGTTCATGTTCGTGCATTTTCGGCATTGTCCCTGTCCTGATGAAGCATACGGACGATCCGTTCAAAACGTATATTTTCCGCATACGACGGTATTGCATTTTCGAATGCGGCGCGCGATATGCTACCTCAAGAAGTCAAGCAGTCGAAACCGTCCGCATCGGGCGTAATTTTAAAAGCGCGGGGACACGCGCTTGCGGCGACGCTCTCGGGCGGCGCAGCAAAGACAAGGGTGGAGATCGTGAACAAGAGAGCGGCTGTTTCGGAACGCGTTCTCAATTTCCGCCATGGATGGAGCGTCGGTGATCTAAGATAGCGCAAAATCGCCTTTCCACGTTCTATTCGCCTTCCAGTAGCCAAAAACGGAGAAGAAAATGGCTTACTCACTCAAGAACTCGCCAGGCCACCTTCTGCGCCGCGCGCAGCAATATGCTCACGACCTCTACTCCACCGAAGTCGGCGCCAATGGCCCGACGCCGCGCCAGTATGAGGTGCTTCATGTCGTCGCGCAGAATGCCGGCCTCAGCCAGACCGACCTTGTGCAGCAGACCGGCATCGATCGGTCGACCCTTGCCGACATGATCGCGCGGATGATGAAAAAAGGCCTTTTGTCGCGCAAGCGCACCAAGGAAGATGCGCGCGCCAACGCCGTGTCGATTACGCCAGCCGGCAAGCGCATGCTCACGGCCGCCAATTCCAAAGTCGCCAAGGCTGAAAACGCGGCGCTCGCCGTGCTTCCGAAAACGCAGCAGGCCGCGTTCATGAAGTCGTTGCGCGCTTACGCCGAAGCCCTCGACAAGATGGCTGAAGGCGCCGCCACGCCGGCCAAAAAGAAAACCACGCGTAAAAAAGCCGCCAAGAAAAAAGCGCCGGCAAAGCGCAAGACGACGGCGAAACGCAAGACCACGAAGAAAAAGCGCGGCGCCAAACGTCGTTAATCTCACGAAATTTTGATGATGCGAAAACGCCGCCATTTTGGCGGCGTTTTTCTTTATCGTCTTCGCGGCGCCCGCCATTCCGCTGTCGGCGGCGGGCCGCCTGCGCTGACGGGCCGTGGCGCGTAGCCGCCCATGGAAATCATCCGGTCATATATTACGAGCGCCGCGGCGACGGAAAGATTGACGCAAAAGCGCGTCGGGATTTTCACCAGATGCGTGCAGAGCGCGCTTGCCTCGGGCGAAAGGCTCCCCTTTTCCGGTCCCAACAGATAGGCGGCGTTTAAGGGGTGGCGAAAACTCGGCAGGTCGACCGCGCGGTCATCGAGCTCCACCCCCACGAGGACGCAACTCTTGGGAAGGCGCATCTCATCGAGTGTGTTCCATTCATAAAGCGGCAGATGCGCGTCCGACTTCGACGTGTCGGCGAGCTTGACTTCGCGCGCCTTGTGATGAGCGTTGATGGTGAAGGCGAAACTGGCGTTAAAGGCGTGGGCGGTCCGCAGGACGGCGCCCAGATTCATTGCCTTGGAGATGCGTTCCGATCCGACGCCGAAATAACCGCGCATGAAAAGCCCCTTGCTTTATCCGCGCCTACCGGCTCGGGGTGGTGGGGTCAAGTCGGGGCGCAGACAGCTAAAGGGACAGGCGCAGACAGGTAAAGTGGACGGCAGAACCCGTTTCAGGGCATGCTGCGCGCCATGAGCGAAGCCAACACCGCCGCCGCCGGCGACGACCGCATCAAATTTCTGGTGATTGCTTCCGGGGCGCCGGAAGCGCGCCTCGCTGCGTTTTTTGCAGGCCGGCGGGCGCGCCGCTCCAATGCGCGTGTCGCGCTGCTCGCCATTGTGGAGCCGCCGGAGTTCGGCCACTGGGCCACGGTCGCCGAGACCATGCGCGCGGAGGCCTATGAAAAGGCGGAAGGGGTCCTCCGCGAATTCGCCGCGGAGGTGAAAGCGCAGTCAGGCGAGGACCCCGAAGAGATCGTCCGCGAAGGCGTGATTGTTGAGGAGCTTCGCAAACTGATCGAAGAAGATCCCGCCATTTCCATTCTCGTCCTTGGCGCCTCCACGGAAAGCGCCGGACCGGGCCCGCTCGTGTCATCGCTTGCGAAAAACCCCGCCTATCTCGGCGCGCGCCGGATCCCCGTGACGGTCGTTCCCGGCGAAATGACGCGGGATGAATTGCGGCGGCTCGCAGGCTGATGGACGCGGACAAGTTTCACCTGCCGGGAAAGCACTATTTCCTGTCCCATTCCGTCGGCGCGCAGCCAAAGGCGTGGGAGGCCGAAGTCATGGCGGGTTACGCCGCGCCCTGGCGAACCGAAGGCTTCGATGTCTGGGACCCGTGGTTCGCCGCCCTTGAACGCTTTAAGGCGGGGCTGGCGCCGATCATTGGCGCGGCGCCGGAGGACATTTGTCCGCAGGCGAATGTTTCCGGCGGCGTTTCAAAAATTCTGTTCTCTCTGCCTGAGCGCAAAGGACGCACCAAAATCGTCCTGACCGAGGACGCCTTTCCGACAGTGGGTTTTGCGCTGGAGCAGGGCGCGCGCCATGGATATGAGCTTGAGTTTCTTCCCGGTGGCGATCGTCTTGCGGACCCGGATGCGTGGTTCCGCGCCTTCGCCGATGACGTGCAGATGGTCGTACCGCTTCAGGTCTATTCCAACTCCTCAGTGCTGGCACCGATCGAGGAGATCGCAAAACGCGCCCGCGCAGCCGGCGTTTTCTCGCTTGTGGACGCCGCTCAGGCGGCGGGCGCCGTTCCCTTGAAGCTTAATGACTGGCGGCCGGATTTCGCTGTCGGTACATCGCTTAAATATCTGTGCGGCGGCGCCGGCGCGGCGTGGCTGTGGGCCAATCCCGACACGGCGAAGGACTGCAAGCCGCTTGATGTGGGCTGGTTTTCCCACGCCGATCCATTCGAGTTCGACATTCATCATTTTGATTATGCGCCGGGCGCCGCGCGCTTCACCGGCGGCACGCCCTCGGTTGCGCCCTTCGCCGGGGCGGCTGCGGCGCATGAGATCATCAACGCTCATGGCGTTGAAGCGATCTATGCGCATAATCAGCATCTTTTATCGCGCCTCTTCGATGCGCTGCCGCGGGATGCGTTTTTGTCCTCGACAATGCAGGGCGCGCGCGGGTCCGCCGCGCTCATCAAGGTGCGCGATTACGAGGCGGCCGCGGCGGCGCTTGCAAAAGCCGGCGTCGGTCACGATACACGCCTCGGCGCCGTGCGAATTTCAGTTCATCTTTACAATGATGAAAAAGATATCGACGCGCTGATCGCGGCGATTGAACCGCATCTATAAGTCGAACTTCAACGACACCGGTGCGTGATCGGACGGCTTTTCCCAACCGCGGGCGTCGTCATGAATCCGATAACCTTCCCGCCCCAGCGCTAGCGCGGGTTTTTTAAGGGCCGGGCTCACCCAGATATGATCGAGGCGGCGGCCGCGGTTCGATGCGCGCCAGTCTTTGGCGCGATAAGACCACCATGTGTAAAGCTTTTCCGGCTCGGGGATCAGCTCGCGCGCCACATCGACCCAGCCATGAGACGCAATCACGGCATTCAGTTTTTCAACTTCGATGGGTGTGTGAGAGACGACTTTCAAAAGCTGTTTATGAGACCAGACGTCGTTCTCCGTCGGCGCCACATTGAGATCGCCCACCAGCACTGCTTTCGAGCGGGGGCCAAGCTCTGCAAACCAGTCGCGCATCTCGTCAAGGAAATCGAGTTTGTGCGCGAATTTGTCGTTTTTCTTCGGGTCCGGTTCATCGCCGCCCGCCGGTACATAGAAATTGTGAATGCGCATGCCGCCTGAAACGCTTGCGGCGATATGACGGCAATCGCCCTTGTCGCAAAACCCTCGGATCTCGACATTTTTCAGCGGCAGCCGCGAAACAATGGCGACTCCGTGATACCCCGCCTGTCCCGACACCGCTTGATGCTCATATCCCGCGGCGGCGAGCGCCTTGCCGGGAAAATTGTCATTGAGGCATTTGATTTCCTGAAGACACAAGACGTCCGGCGCTTCTTCTTTAAGGAAGCGAGTGACATGATCGATCCGTAGGCGGACGGAATTGATGTTCCAGGTGGCGATTTTCATCAGGCGGGCAGACTCTCAGCGGGCGGGGCCAAGGCTTCGGATAGGGGCGAGGCCGGGGAGCGTCAAGACGGGATATGGCCGCCCTCTGGCGGCTGGCGCCGTCAGGAATCGCCGGATGCGAATTGCGGGGAGGCGCGGCGCGGCGTAGGAGCGGCGGTTGATGGAGAACCTCGCCCAATTTTTACCCGAAGCGGTCCCCCTCTGGGCCGCGGCGCTGGTCGTTTTCTCGAGCTTTTTCACAGGCGCGATCACGGCCGCTTTCGGGCTTGGGGGCGGGCTGGCGCTCCTCGCCGTGATGAGCGCGGTTTTCCCCGCGGCGGCCGTGGTCCCGGTCCATGGGGCGGCGCAGGCCGGGGCGAATGCCGGGCGGTTCTACCTCCAGCGCAAGGAGGTGGTCTGGCCCATCGTGCTCTGGTTCAGCCTTGGCGGGTTGATTGGGGCGGCGATCGGCGGACGGCTTGCCGTGGAAACGCCGGTCTGGCTCTTGCGCGGGGGCGTTGGCGCTTTTGTGATCTGGACCCTTTGGGGGCCGAAACTGAAAAGCTTCGCCCCGGGAACAAAAACCTATTTCGCGGTCGGCGTCGTCACCGGCGTTCTCACCATGTTTTTCAGCGCCACCGGGCCGATTGTGGCGGCGATGCTGTCCGCGACGGCGCTCGGCCGGCTCAATATCGTGGCCACCCATGCGGCGGCCATGGTGATCCAGCACATTGTGAAGATCACCGCCTTTGGCCTTCTGGGCTTCGCCTATGGGGAATGGGCGTGGCTTTTGGGGGCGATTCTGATCTCCGGTTTCGCCGGCACCTATGTGGGCACGCACTATCTGCGCGCCATGCCGGAGGAGACCTTTCGCCGGGGCTTTCGCCTGATCCTTTCCGTGGTGGCGGTCTACCTGATCGCCGCCGCGCTGATGGAGCTCAGAACAGGTTGAAGGACGAGCCGGTGATGGAAACCGGCCAGCGGCCGAATTCGAACAGGCGAAACTTCGCCGCCAGGGGATGGTTTTCGGCGTCGAAATCACTGTCCGCCGCGGCGATAAGGGCGAGCGCTGCGCCATTGGCCGCCTGCACGGCGGCCCCGACGCAAAGCGTCTTGATCTGCTCGTCATCGAGATCGCTGAGATAGGAGACTTCCTCGACTGCGTCCTTTGCGGGCTCGGAGACTTTCTCTGCGATCAGCGCCATGCCGATGCGCAGCGCGTCTTCTGAGAGCAATTCCAGCGCCCGGCCCGTCAGATCCGCCCGCAGCGATTCTTCGGCTTCCCAGGCGGGGCTCTGCCAGTCGAGGCTTTCCGCGACATCGGCGGCGTCGTCCCAGTCCATGAGCATGGCGATTTCGGCGTCCGGAAAACCCAGCCCGGAACAATAGTCATGGGCCGCGGCCTTCGCCCCGGGGGTCAGCGCCTCGCCGATATTGGCGAACCACGGGATGCGGTCGAGCGAACGGGCGAAGCGGGAGAGGCGGGCGAGGCCCGGAAGCTCTCTTTCCAGATCTTCGAGGTCGGTTTCGTCCATGAAAGGGTCCTTCCGGGATGGGCGGTTCGGCAAGCCAGACATAGGGCGCGCGGAGCCCATAAAAAAGGCGTCCGATCACGAAGATCGGACGCCAAGCTGCGCTGTTGCGCCTACGCCGGGAGGGGATATTCCGGCGACGCGGTTGGCTATCGGGCCTGCAAGCGGGGGGGCAACGCCGGCCCAACATTGATGCCTCTCGCGTAGTGTTACATTAACGCATCAGGAGGCGTTTTTTCAATAGGACGGCGAAAAAAAACTTGCGTGTGACACTGTTACAAAATGGCAAGCCGGGTTGACCCGTTTTGGCCTACCTGTCCAGGAACCGGCCGCCCGCCTCGGGCGCTCTGAAAAGGCTGTTCGCCAGACGCTCGCCATAGACCACCTTGTCGAGGGTCACGACGGTGATGCCGCCCTGAAGATCGCGCACGATCCAGCGGCGCAATTTAAGATCCGGCGCATCGGCGATGACGGTGAGTTCGCCTTCGGTTTCTTCGTCATTGGAAGCAAAAGTGATGGCGACGGTGTCGACGCCGCGGTCAACCGAAACGACGCGCGCATCATCGCGGTCGATTTTTTTCTGCAACAGGAATTTCAGCGGCGTCTTGCCTGCGGGATAGGAGTCGGTGGTTTCAAGTTCCTCGTCGCGCACATAGACAATGCCGCCATTGGCGACGATCAGCAGCGGCGCGGGCGGTTCGTATTCGAAACGCAAAAGCCCCGGCCGGCGCAGGTAAAACTTGCCCTCTGAGATCGCGCCGGAAGGGGCGATCTGGGTGAAGTCGCCTTTCAGCGTATCGAGCCCTTCAAGCCAGGCGATGACTTTTTCGACAACCGCCTCGTCGCTTTCGTCTTCAAAGGCGAGCGGGCCATCATACTCCTCGCGCAAGTCCGCGCTCACGGCGTCGGCGCCGGGCTCGGCGGTTTTCACTGTGGGCTGGCTGATTTCCTCAATGAGGATTTCGCCGGGCGCAGCGCTTTCAGCGCCAGCAGGCGTTTCCGCCGTCGTTTGCTCCGCTTGGGCCAGAACAATTTCCTGAGCAGGACGGGCGGCCATGGCGCCGTCGAGACACATCAGGGAAATCGCGGATAAAAGCGCAAGGCTCATGGATCGTCTCCGGTTATCTTGCGGCCTGTCTAGGAAAAGGCGGTGTCCAAAGGAAGTCGCGATTATGGCGCGGACATGGCTCCAACACACAAAGGCCACACGAAATCGTTACTTCATCAGCGCGTAGGGCCCGCCCCGCTCCAGCGCGCGCGCATAGGCGGGCCGCGCCTGAAACCGCATCAGGTAAGCGGCGATATTGGGATATTCGCCGCCTTTCAGATTGTCCTGGCCGCGCGCGGAAAACGCCTCGACAGGAAAGCTCATGATGATGTCCGCCGCAGTGATGTCGTCGCCGACAAGCCAGGGCGTGTTTTCCAGCGTCGATTCGAGAAAATCATATTGCGCCTTCATCGTGTGATTAAGATAGCCGTCGCGAATGGACCCGGCGATCTTCTTCGCGATCGGTTTTGCAAAAAACGGCATCGGCGCCGTTTCAATGCGATTGACGAAAAGCGTGAACACGAGCGGCGGCATATAGGTTCCTTCCGCCGCATACATCCAGTAGCGATATTGATCATAGGCAGGCGTTCCCGGCGCGGGGCGGAGCTTGCCGCGCCCATGGGCGTCGAGAATATGTTCGATCATCGCGCCGGTTTCCGCAAAGACCTTGCCGTTGTCGTCGATCACCGGCGACTTTCCGAGCGGATGCACCTGCATCAACTCCGGCGGCGCGAGGTTGGTTTGCTTGTTCCGCTCATAGCGCTTGACCTCATAGGAAACGCCAAGCTCCTCAAGCAGCCAGAGGATGCGCTGCGAGCGGGAGTTTTCAAGGTGATGAACCGTCAGCATAAAGATGTTTCCTAAAAGAGTTTCCCGAGCGCGTCCTTGGTGAAGGTCTGAAGCTCGTCATTGCGGTTGTCGCGCACTTTCACCGCCCAGTCCGGATCCTGCAAAAGCGCCCGCCCGACGGCGATAAGATCGAACTCTTCGCGCTCCATCATTTCAACGAGGCGGTCGAGACTTGCGGGCTCTGAAGCTTCGCCAGCATAGGCGGCGATGAATTCCCCGGAAAGGCCCACGGACCCGACGGAAATCGCCGGCTTGCCCGTGAGTTTTTTCGCCCAGCCTGCGTCGTTAAGCTCAGAGCCTTCATAGGTGGGCTCCCAGAAACGGCGCTGCGACATATGGAAAACATCAATCCCGGCCTCAACCAACGGCGTCAGCCATCGCTCGAGCTCCTGCGGCGTCGCAGCAGTCTTGGCGGCGAAATCCTGTTGCTTCCATTGCGAGAGGCGAATGATGAGCGGATAGTCAGCGCCCACCTTGGCTCGTGTCCGGCGAATGATTTCTGAGGCGAAGCGTGTGCGCCCGTCCCAGTCGCCGCCCCATTTATCATCGCGGAGATTGGTCTGGTCCCAGAAGAAACTGTCGATGAGATAGGAATGGGCGCCGTGAAACTCGACAGCGTCAAAGCCAATCTCTTTCGCTGCGACGGCGGCGTCGACAAATTCGGTGATCGCCGTTTCGATTTCCGCTTCGCTCATGGGCTCCCAAAGCGGTTTGCCCGGCATTTTGATTCCCGAGGCGGACCATGACGGAATTTCGGGATGCGGCGTGTTTTCAGGGTTGCGAAACGGGCCCTCGTGCCAGAGCTGGATGCCGATCTTGCCGCCCGCCTTGTGAACCCCATCAACGACATTGCGCCAGCCTGCCTTGGCGGCGTCTGTGACGATATTGGGAACATTGGGCGTGCCGGTGGCTGTATCTTCATTTGTAGAGACGCCTTCGGTGAGAATAAGGCCCACATCGCCTTCGGCGCGGCGGCGGTAATAGGCGGCGACATCGTCCCCGGGGATGTTCCCCGGTGAAAAGCTTCGCGTCATGGGCGCCATGACGATGCGGTTTTTGAGGGAGAGATTGGCGAATTCGACGGGTTCAAAAAGGATGCGCGTATCGGTCATGATGGCTTTCTGTGAAGATGTTCAAACGGCTGCACATATACTGAGCGGGAGCCCAAAAGGCACGGGCGCATCGCAGTGATGTGAGAATCCGGTTGGTTTGGCGCGGCCGGGCGTGTAGATGGCCCCCATGAAATTCCTCGATCGCACCAAGATCTATATCCAGAGCGGCGCCGGCGGCGCGGGGTGTCTGTCGTTCCGGCGCGAGAAATTCGTCGAGTTCGGCGGGCCCAATGGCGGCGATGGCGGCGCGGGCGGTCATGTCTGGGCTGAGGCGGTGGAAAACCTCAACACGCTGATCGACTATCGCTACCAGCAGCATTTCAAGGCGCAGAACGGACGCCCGGGCGAGGGCTCTAACCGCACTGGCGCTTCCGCCGACGATCTTGTCATCAAGGTGCCGGTCGGCACGCAGATCTTTGAGGAAGATGAGGAAACCCTGATTGCCGATCTCGATACGCCGGGCGAACGCGTGTTGCTCGCCAAGGGCGGCAATGGCGGGTTCGGCAATGCGCGGTTTAAATCGTCGACCAATCAGGCCCCGCGGCGCGCCAATCCCGGTCAGCCGGGCGAGCAGCGCACGATCTGGCTGCGCCTGAAACTGATCGCCGATATCGGTCTTGTGGGATTGCCGAACGCCGGCAAGTCGACCTTTCTCGCCGCGGTGTCGGCGGCGAAACCCAAGATTGCCGATTATCCGTTCACGACGCTGCACCCCAATCTTGGCGTGGTGCGCGTCGGCGAAGGACAAAGCTTCGTGCTCGCCGATATTCCGGGCCTCATTGAAGGCGCCCATGAAGGCGCCGGCATCGGCGACCGCTTCCTTGGCCATGTGGAGCGCTGCGCGGCGCTACTGCATCTGGTGGATGGAACGCAGGAAGATGTTGCGGACGCCTATCGCACCGTGCGCGGTGAGCTTGAGGCCTATAGCCACGAACTTGCGCAAAAGCGGGAGATTGTTGTGCTGAACAAGATCGATGCGTTGACGCCGGAAGACATCGAAACCCGCAAGGCGGCGCTTGCAGACGCTTCGGGCGTTAATGTTGAAGTGATTTCGGGGGCGGCCGGAATGGGCATGCAGCCGCTGTTGCACAAGCTGATGGCGCTGGCCGCGGCTGCGCGCGGTGAATATCTGAAACCGGATGAGATTTCGGAACCGGAAGAAGACCAATGGACGCCGTAACGGCTGTTTGATGACGCTGCCGGTTGGATTCTGATCCCGCCCCCCTTAAGTAGGGCCCGCCGTAGTCGGGGATGGTCCTTGCCGCCAAGCCAGAAGACAGAGCGCCGCCGCATCGGGCTGCTGGGCGGCTCGTTCAATCCTCCGCATCAGGGCCATCGCGAGATTTCGCTCGCGGCGCTCGAAAGGCTGGGGCTTGACGCTGTGTGGTGGCTGGTGACTCCCGGCAACCCGTTGAAAGACCCCAAGATTTATGCGGCTTATGAGGACCGTTTGCGCCTTGCGCGAGTTGTCGCCAATCATCCCGACATTGTCGTCAGCGACTTCGAGCGCCGTCGCGGCCTCACCTATACGGCCGAGACACTGGACGCGTTGCAGGCGATCAATCCTAACGCCGCCTTTGTCTGGCTTATGGGCGCTGACGGGCTTGAGAATTTTCATCGTTGGAAAGACTGGCGTCACATCGCAGAAACTGTGCCCATCGCCGTTTTCAATCGGCCGGGTCATGAAACTGATGCACTTGCGAGCGAAGCTGCAAAAGAACTCGGCGTCTTTCGGATTGATCCTGAAGACGCCATGTCGCTCTGTGCAACCGAACCGCCCGTCTGGGTGTTCTTGCCCGATACGGAAAACCCGCTTTCTTCAACCGCCATCAGGAGCAGAAAAATCAGTCACTCTCTAACCATAGACCAATCCGATGACCTTATCGCGCCGTGCGGCGCGCTCGCCTTCTTTCTCGATCTTCATCCCGATCTCGGTGATTTCCGCGCCGATGTGATCGAAGGATTGTCGCTGCCGCAAAAAACCATTTCGCCAAAATATTTTTATGACGAAGCAGGCTCCAAACTGTTCGATCAAATTACGGAGCTTGAAGAATATTACCCGACCCGCACCGAGAAAGAAGTTTTCCTGGAAAACGCCGGCGAAATAACCGCGGCTATCGGACCGCGTGCGGCGATCTTTGAATATGGCTCCGGCTCGAGCGAGAAAATCGAATGGCTGGTCAAGGGGCTGAAAGAACCGGCCGCTTATGTCGCCATGGATATTTCGCGCGACCACCTTCTCGAAAACGCCTCTTCTATCGCAGAGGTTTTGCCGATTCCGGTCGCGGCGATCTGCGCTGACTTTCATTCGCCGATTGAACTGCCCAAAAGCGTCTTGCCGCCGGCGGACCACTGGCTCGGCTATTTCCCGGGGTCGACCCTTGGCAACATGACGCTTGGCGCCGCCAAGAATTTTCTGGAACGAGCCTCCGCAACGCTCGGTGAGAATGCGCAATTCCTCATCGGTATTGATCTCGTCAAAGACAAAGCCGTTCTGGAAGCCGCCTACAATGACGCGCGCGGCGTGACGGCGGCGTTCAACATGAACCTCCTTAAACGGATGAAATCGGAATTGGGCGCCAAGCTCAATCTCGACGATTTCGAACACTACGCCTTTTACAATGACGTCGAAGATCGCATCGAAATGCACCTGCGCGCTCAGTGCGCGACAGCGATTGAGATCGACGGCGAAGCTTATGGGTTTGTCCCCGGCGAGACGCTGCACACCGAGAATTCTCATAAATTCACCTTCGAAAAGCTGGAGCGTTTGGTTAACCAAACCCCCTGGCGCCTTGAGAAATCATGGACGGATGAAAAGGGCTGGTTCGGCGCGTGCCTTTTAAGCAACAGCTAATTTGGCCGCCCCGGTTGGAGCCGATGGGAAACGACCTTATATCTAACACACGGGAAAGTTCCCGTGCAGCGTATGGAGAGCGGAGCTGAACGCACAGCAAGGCGCCGCGGCCGCCGGAAAGGCCGCTATGGGCTTGGTATCCAGCCAGGCCGGTCTGGAGCAGGAGAAAGAGGGCGCATTGGCGAACCTCTCTCCCGAAGAACGCAGCCAGGCCATTTTATCCCTCATTCTTCAAGAGCTTGACGATGACAAGGCCGAGAATGTCGTGACCATCTCGCTTGCCGGCAAGTCTGATATCGCCGACGCCATGGTCATCGCCTCCGGGCGCTCCCAGCGTCATGTGAGCGCCATGGCTGACAAGGTCATGCGGCGGTTGAAAGACGCCGGCATGAGCCGCGCCCGGATCGAGGGCGCGAGCGCTTGCGATTGGGTGTTGATCGACGCTGAGGACGTGATTGTTCATCTCTTCCGTCCCGAAGTGCGCGACTTTTACAATCTTGAACGCGTCTGGTCGGAAGCGGCGCACACCCCCTCTTCTGCGTCAGCGAAATCTGACGCCTAAGCTGGCCTAGTTGTAAGGAAGCCCCGCTCATGCGGCTCCTGATCGCCGCAATCGGAAAAATGCGCGGCCGCGCCGAAGCTTCGCTCGTCGAAGACTATCTTGACCGGGCGCGCGGCTTCGGGCGCCGCATTGGCTTTTCCGATGTCGCTTTGCAGGAATTCGAGGCGCCAAGGGCGTTGTCGGGGCCTGCGCTCAAAAAACGCGAAGCCGAGCTTCTCCTCGCCGCCGCCCCGGAAGGGGGCAGAGCCTTTGTTCTGGATGAACGTGGGGAAAATATTTCCAGCGAAAACCTTGCTGCGTTATTGGGCCGTTTGCGCGACGACGGCGCGCCGGCGGCGGCGTTTTTCATTGGCGGCGCCGACGGGCACGACAAGGCGTTGCGCGACAAAGCCGACCACCTCATCTCTTTTGGAAAAGCAACCTGGCCGCACATGCTTGTCAGGGCGATGCTGGCGGAGCAACTATACCGCTCCATGACAATCCTGTCCGGCCACCCTTATCACCGCTCATGACCTTGCGGCTTTTCCTTCTGGCTCTTGCCGTGACGGCGCCGCTCAGCGCGCGCGCGCAGGTCGATTCTGATGAGCTCAAAGCTGTCGAAGAACAGCTGAAAGAACGCGCAGAAGAAGAAAAACGCTTGAGAGACGAGGCCGCCGCCAAGCAGCGCGAAGTTTCGGCGCTGCGCAACAGCCTGATTGAAACCGCGAACTCCATTCAGGACTCGGAACGCAAGATCGCTGACCTCGAAGATTCCATTGATGAATTGGAAGCCGAAAAAGTCGAAGCCGAAGCTGCCCTGAAAAAGGAAAGCGAAAATCTTTCCGATGTGCTTGCCGCGCTCCAGTCGCTTGAAATGTCGCGTCCGCCCGCGCTGCTGGTGACGCCGGAAGACGCTAACAAGGCGGCCCGCGCCGCCATGCTCCTGTCCGATGCGGCGCCCGAAGTGGAGGCGCGCGCCGCGCGTCTTCGCGCCGCCATTGAGCGCCTCGCCTCGCTCGCTGAAGAGCTTGACCGCGACCGCGCCAGTTTCGCCAGGGAGAGCGGCGCCCTTGCGGCCCGCCGTGATGTCCTCGCCGAACTCCTCACCAAGAAAGAGCAGGAGCATAATGTGGCTGAGGCGCTCGCCGCCTCCGCCCAGCGCGAGACCGCGCGGATCGCCGCCCAGGCCTCTTCCCTGCGCGAGCTCATTGACCGCCTGTCGCGGCTCGCCCACTCGATTACGCCGCGCCTGAAACCGCCCGCGCCGAAAGAGGCGCCGGCGCCCGTTTCCTCAACGCCCAATCTGCCCAGCATCAAGCAGGTGGAGCCGCAGCCGGTGATCACCGCAAAGGCCTTTGGGGACGCCCGCGGCGCCCTGCGCTCGCCTGTCGCAGGAAGGTTAACGGGAGATTTCGGCAAACGGCGTCCGGAAGGCGGAATTTTCGAGGGCCTGCGTTTTTCCGTGCGAGATCAAGCCATTGTGACGTCGCCATTTGAGGGAAGGGTGAAATTTGCTCAAAGCTGGCCCGGCGTCGGCAATCTCATCCTTCTGGACGTGGGCGATGGCTACCATATATTGTTTCTGGGCGTTGGCCGGTTCCTGGTTGAGGAAAACCAGCGCATCACAGCCGGCGAGCCGGTGGCGGAAATGTCCAGCGGGGGCGTGCTGGACTTCGAAATCCGCAAAAATGGAGAGCCTGTTAACCCGGCATTGTGGCTCTCCCGTAAAACTATCGAAAGCCTCCGCTGATCGGAGGCCCTAGCAAGGTGTAGATTACCCATGGTCAAAAGCCCGAAACACGCTCTTCGCTCCTCGACGGTTCATTCGCGCGGCAAGCGCTACTCCAGCGGCGCCCTCGTGGCCGCCGCCTGTGGCGGCGCCCTTGTCTTTGGCGTCCTGTCGAGCGCCGTCTTTGCGCGGCCGTCGATTTCAGCCGATACGTTCCGCCAGCTCGATCTCTTCGGCGAGGTCTTTGAGCAGGTGCATGAAAATTACGTCGCCGACCCGGTGGACGCCGACCTCATCAAAGGCGCCATTGACGGCATGCTCGACACCCTCGACCCGCATTCAAGCTATCTCTCCGC
Source organism: Hyphococcus sp. (assembly GCF_041986965.1). Classification (GTDB taxonomy): domain Bacteria; phylum Pseudomonadota; class Alphaproteobacteria; order Caulobacterales; family Parvularculaceae; genus Hyphococcus. The sequence continues at coordinate 717,019 of NZ_JBHIXB010000001.1, forward strand.
GGAAGACTATCAGACTATGCAGGAGCAGACGCGCGGCTCCTTCGCCGGTCTCGGCATTACGGTGCAGATGGACAATGAAGGCCCGGACAAGGGCTATGTGAAAGTCGTCAGTCCTATTGACGACACGCCCGCCGCCCGGGCCGGCATGAAGACCGATGACCTCATCGTCGAGATCGACGGCGAGGATGTCTATGGCATGTCCCTCGACGAAGCGATTTCCAAGCTCAAGGGCGAAAAGGGCACGAAGATCGACATCGGCGTCGTCCGCGACCGCGAGAAAGAGCCGTTCGATCTGACCCTGGTCCGCGACATCGTGAATGTCCCGTCCGTGATCTCGCGCGTGGAGAACGACCAGTTCGGTTATGTGCGCATCACCAATTTCAGCGAACAGACCCGCGACGGCCTGATGAAAGCGCTGAAGAGCTTCGACAAGGATATCCCCGGCGGCGCCAAAGGCCTTGTTCTCGATCTGCGCTCCAATCCGGGCGGCCTTCTCGACCAGGCGGTGGCGGTGTCCGACACGTTCCTGAGCGGCGGCGAGATTGTTTCGACCCGCGGCCGCCGTCCGCGCGACACCATGCGTGAAATGGGCACGCCCGGCGACAAGCTGAACGGCAAGCCGGTGATCGTGCTGATCAATGGCGGCTCCGCGTCGGCGTCGGAAATCGTCGCCGGCGCGCTGCAGGACCGCAACCGCGCGCTGCTGCTCGGCACCAAGTCGTTCGGCAAGGGGTCGGTCCAGACCGTGATCCCTCTTCAGAACGGGCTTCAGGGCGCTTTGCGTCTCACCACCCAGCGTTATTACACGCCCTCCGGCCGCTCCATTCAGGCCATGGGCATCGAGCCCGACATCGCCATGCCGGTGATCTATCCGGGTCAGGATGAGCTGATCGAACGCCCGGGCGAGAAAGATCTGCCGAATGCGCTCGATGTCGCCGAGGAAGACACGGATGCAGAGGCCGAAACCGAGGAGGTCGCGGCCGCAGACGGTGAGGGCGGCGAGCCGAAAGTCGAGCCGTTCCTCTGCTCGTTCGAGGAAGACGGCGAGACCCCGGTCGATTGCCAGCTCAAGCGCGCGCTTGAAATTCTGGCGGACGCCTCCGTTTACGGACAGGCGCTGGCCGACGCCGGCGCGGCGCGCACCGAGCACGCCTCCGCCCACTAGGCGACATATCGATATTTCAACGGGAAACAGGGCCCTTAAGGGGCCCTGTTTTCGTTTGGTTAACCCTATTTTCTCTAGGGTGAGCTGTTGGACGCCGCCCCATGCCGGGGACGGCGCCGCTAGCGTGTGTCGAAAGCTGTCTGAAGACTTATGCCTCGCCGCAGACGTATCAAAGCGCCGGTTCTGAGCCGCCTCACCTGGGCCTGGCTCGGCTCGCTCGTTCTGTTTGCGGGCGCGGTCGGTGTCTTCGTTTATTCTGCGCGCACGGGCGAAGGGCCCGGCCGCATCGCGCTTCCCGTCGACCATATTGAGATTTTTGCGCGCAACACGCCGCCCGCGCCCGGAACGGAAGAGCGCATTGAGGCGCCGGTCCTGCGCGAGCCTCCGGCGGGCGCCCAGCAGCTTGCGCAAGCGCCGTCCGGTGAGGAGACCGAGGACGGTCTCGTCCTGATCTATCCGGGCGCTAATGATCTTCGTACGGATGAAGAAGACGGCCTGCTCTATGATGAAAGCGATCTCGAGCCGGAAGATGACGGCGTCAGATACAGCGCCGACGACGTCATCATCACCATCCCCGGCGCCAGGAAAGCAACATCCGTCACGGCCGCGTCGCTGACGCCGGTCGCGCGGCCCATTCCCGATCCCGACAGCGCTCTCCTGCGCGTCACGGCGCTCGGCAAGACGCCGCGCGTCGCCGCCGACGGACGCCGGCCTGTTAGTTATTACGCAAAGCCCTTTGACGGCGCCCGGTCCAAGCCGCGCGTTGCGATTGTTGTCGGCGGGCTCGGCCTCAACGCGGCGGTGACAGAGCGGGCGATCGACGATCTGCCGCCCGAAATCTCGCTGTCTTTTGCGCCTTACGCCAAAAATCTCGACTTCTGGACCAAGAAAGCGCGCGATGCGGGCCATGAAGTGCTGATTGAACTGCCCATGGAGAGCTATGGCGCCAACGCGCAGGCGCTGGGCGCGGCGGCGCTCCTGACCTCCCGCGAGCCGCAGGAAAACCTTCAGCGCCTCGACTGGCTGCTGGCGCGTTTTGGCGGCTATTTCGCCGCGACAAACTATATGGGCGCCAAATTCTCCGCCGACGCCGATGCGCTCGCTCCGATCCTTGAACGGTTGAAAAATTCCGGCGTCGGTTATGTCGACGACACCGGCGCCGCCGCGCGCAGCGCCGGCGGCCTCCCGCTCGCCACCGTCACCCGCATGATTCCCGCCGCTATTGACGATGCGGATCTGCGCCAGGTGCAGCGCGAGCTCGCGGCCCTTGAAAGCGCCGCCGAACGCGACGGCTTTGCGCTCGGCAAAACTTACGCCTACGCCGCCACGATTGACGAGATCGCCTCCTGGTCGCGCGGGCTTGAGAAAAAAGGCATCGCCCAGGCCCCGGCCTCGGCGCTCTTGCGCACCGCCGCGCCGGGCAGGTAAGGGGAAGGCCCTTTTCCCTTAAGACAGGCCCGGCGATGAGCCAGAAAGACCTATTCAAACGCTTCCGTCCCAATGTCGGGATCGTCCTTTTCAATGCGAAGGCGCAGGTCTGGTTCGGCCGCCGCGTCATCGAAGGGGGCGATGCCGGCGGCAAGCCGGAGCGGTATCGCTGGCAGATGCCCCAGGGCGGCGTCGATGCGGAAGAAGACATCGCCGCCGCCGCCTATCGCGAACTGAAAGAGGAAACCGGCGTTTCCTCCGCAACGCTGCTCTGCATCAGCGCCGGCTGGCTTGCCTATCGTTTTCCGGCTGAAGAAAAAAAGAAAGACTGGAAAGGCCAGCGCCAGAAATGGGCGGCGATGCTGTTCACCGGCGAGGACGGCGAAATTGATCTGGAAGCGGACGATCATCAGGAATTCGATGACTGGCGCTGGGGCGAACTGGAAGAGGCGCCGGGGCTGATCGTGCCGTTCAAGCGGCCCGTCTATGAGGATGTGGTCGAGGGGCTCAAACCCTTGCGCGACTTCCTGCGCGCTCAAAAATAAATGGCCTCCGCGCCGAAATATTCTCCGGATTTCTTGTTGGATCGTCTCCTCTACCGCGACGGGCTGATGCTCATTGTCGACAAGCCGGCGGGCTTGCCGGTGCATGCCGGGCCCGGTGGCGGCGACAATCTCGAAAACTATTTTGAGGCGCTGCGTTTCGGCCTGCCGCGCGATCCGGCGCTGGCGCATCGGCTCGACCGCGACACCTCGGGCTGCCTCGCGCTGGGGCGCCACCCGAAAGCCTTGCGCAAACTCGGAAAACTCTTCTCCGGCGGCGAGGTCGAAAAGACCTATTGGGCGATCACGAAAGGCGTTCCCGAAAAACTGTCAGGGACCATTGATGCGCCGCTGAAAAAAGAAAGCCGCGGGTCCGGCTGGCGGGTGGTCATCGCTGATGATGGCCAGCCCGCCGTCACCACCTATCGCACGCTGGCGCAAAAAGACGGCCTTGCCTTTATCGAGGCGAAACCGAAAACCGGGCGCACGCACCAGATCCGCGTGCATCTGGAAAGTCTTGGCGCGCCGATATTGGGCGATCCTCAGTATGGAGAGCTTTCCAAGGAAGACCGGGCGCAGCCGATGATGCTCCATGCGCGCCGCCTTATCGTTCCGATTTCAAAGAACAAGGAGCCGGTCGTCGCCGAGGCGCCGCCGCCGGAGGCGATGCAGGCGTTGCTGAATCAGCTTGGCGCTTAAAGCCCCTCTCCCGCTGGCGGGAGAGGGGTTGGGGTGAGGGCGAATGCTTTCAAAGTCGCACCTATATTCATTCAAAAATCCGTACACGGTTAAATTACTTTCAACAGTCTTCGTTTCTTCGGGCTGCCCCCTCTCCCCCCAAGGGGGAGAGGGGGGTAAACGCAAACATCGCCGCGACTCATGAGAGTCCGAACGCGTGAAATGGAGAGGTTGCGCGAGACGCAAAACTTCCAGATCAATTTTAGTGCGGAGGCTTTGCGCCTCGCGCGGGCGGCGTTGTTCAGCGTCGGCGGGCCCGGCCGTAATGACGACCCCTGACGGTTTTTACGCGTCAAAGTTCACGCCGCCAGAAAGCCCGGGCTCTGCGACCGGCCAACAGGAAACGCCCTCCGTAATTGCAGGCCTTTCCTCTTGCGCGCCGCGATCCGGACCGATGAGTTACGGCAGCGCTCACCGCCTCTCCGTTGTCCGGACTGTTTTCGATCATAAGGGAGGTCTGGAGGTGGTGGATAACTATTCACCGACACAGGGAAATATCGAAGAATTCGCGGTTTTGGGGTGTTTTTCCCGTTATTGGGGCGGAGTGAAATCTACGATAGTTGGAATTTTCTTCTCAGGACTACGAAAAACAAGCCGATCATGAAAACAGAAATAAGAGATTGGAGTGTGGCGTATAATCTCAATGTCAAAGGAAAGGTGTGTTCCGTTCTTTTTAGCCAACAGGGAACACTTTCACTTGCAATGAAACGATCAAAACCATCTCCCCAAATATGAAATGGGCGGAGGATTTGTTTCAGAGAAAATACGGCAACGTCCTCAAGCGGGGTATCAGCGGTGCATATTGATTTATCGTCGGCAAGTTGAGCAATTTGAGAAAACCAATAGTAGATTCCAAAAAAAATAATTGCGCAAAAAATCGCGACGAGAAGTGGACGTAGCAAACTTTGTCCGTATTTGCTGGTTAATCCGTAGTCTCGTATCATTACTCTTTCAGGGAACGGGGCGCCAGTGTCACGACGATAACTTCGAGCCTCCAATTCAAAAGCCTGAAACATAGTTTCTTCGTTTCGCGCACCAGTCCTTTGCATTTCTAACCGCAAGGTTCTGTATGCGCGCTCTATTTCCTTGTTGGCCGAAGGTGCGGTTTTATTGTGCCGCTCTATAAAGCCATTCTCATCTGGAAAAGCAGTGTCTTGATGAATACTGCATTGATGAAACCGTGGGGCCTTGTAAAATCGCACATCTGAGAAATCCGTGCGATCACGAAAGACTCGGTTGTTGAAAATCGCATCATCGTGAAATGCGGCATCTTTAAAGCTGCACACATGAAACTGACTTGGTGAAGTTTCCTCCGTTACATACTTAGAGTATCCACGAAACCTTGCTACGCCATGGAAGATAACCCAATCAAATTCAGTTGATGCAGCAAACTCAACTCCATCAAAGCTTGTTAGACGCGCGAATTCAGCATTTATAAATTCTGACCTACCCATGAAGCGAACGCTTCTAAAAATTGCATCATCGAGAAATACTGCTGAACAAAATTTTGTAACTTTGTTGAATTGCGTACGTTCAAAATCAAATCCGAAGGGGAAGATTGCTTTTGAAAAATCAGCTTTGTGCCAGTTTGCATAGCCGCTTGTGCGCACTCTAAGCCTGAGAAACTTTGGCATACTCGCATAGCGCATTGTCAGCGTGACTGAATCCTTATCCCCCAAATCAAGGTTCTCTGGAAAAATAATTCCATCGGCACAGCCTTCTGAGGTGTTGGATGCTTTCGAATAAATTGCTTTGAAGGTTTCGCTGAATTTATTTTCCTGGCGCAATTCATCTAGCTGCGCCTTGGGGAATTCCCCGCTATTTTTAAAATCCTTATGCCTGGGAGTGGGGCGGCAATCGCCATCATAGTAAGGATAGTAAAGCTTTAAAAATTCTCTTGTTTCCCCTTTCCAAGTGAGGGGGTAGGATTTCATATTGATTGTATTTTGGTGATAAATAGCTCCTGTGCGGGGCCCGCTTACCGAGAAATTCTCGGCCCACCACCCTTCAAACCACCTTGAATAGAGCTTTCTTTTTTCTATTGAATCTAAGTTCATGAAAGCAAGATCACTGCGATTCTAGCGATCTGTATATGATTACTTTGCTAGAAGCATCTCAGCCACCTTCACCGCTTGCCTCTCCCGGTCGTCCCAGTCGGCGCCGGAGATGATGGTGTAAGGCGCCTTCCATGCGTCGAGACGTTTTTTGGCGGCGTTGAAAAACCACTCGCGCTCTTCCTGTTTGCCCGCATATCTCACGCCATCATCCGTCCACGGCGTTTCCGGCGTTAAAAGCAGATAATGATCGGCGAGGGTGGCGCGCGCCATGGCCTCGATTACCGGCGACGGCTCGCCTAACAGATATTCCGCCCACACCGCGGTCATCAGCGCGTCCGTGTCCTCGATCAGCAGGGCGCCGGCGAGCGGTGAGAGCGCGGCGCGCATGGCCGCGTGGGTTTCGGTGATGTTGATGAGGTCGTCCTCGCGCCAGCCTTTGCCGTGCTTATAGCGCGGCTGCATGATCTTCTCGTCGAAGGTGCGGCCATATTCGCGCACGAGGCGGGTGTCGAACCGTTTGGCGAGGCGCTCGCCCAGGATGGTCTTGCCGACGCTTTCCGGGCCAAGGAGGGTCAGGCGTTGTTGCGCGCGTTCGCTCACGTCACGGCCTCGCCGCGGTCATAGGCGCGGCGCCAGTTGAAATAGCCGATGGCGGAGATCACGAGGAACATCAGGTAAAGCACGGCGGTGGGGTAAAGACCCTTGGTCCAATAAAGCCCGATGGCGATGATGTCGACTGCGACCCAAAGCGCCCAGTTTTCGAGAAGCCGCCGGGCGAGCATGATCTGCGCGATGACCGACAACACCGCAACGGACGCGTCCCAGAAGGGAAAGCTGGCGTCGGTGTATGTCTCCATGACCCCGCCCAGCGCGGCGGTGCCGGCGACAGCGGCGAGGGCCGCGGTGACGGCGCCGCGCGGCGACAGGCGGGCGACAATGACGAGGCCTTCCTCATCGCGCCGGGTCAGCCAGTGCGCCCAGCCATAGGCCTGCACCACAAAGAAGAAGATTTGCAGGAGCGCGTCGGAATAAAGTTTCGCGCCGTAAAAGATCCACGCATAGAGCGAGACCATGGCGATCCCGAAGGGATAGTTCCAGATCGACCGGCGCACCAGCAGCGTGATGTTGGCGATGCCGAGAAAGAAGGCGACGATCTCGATCGGCCGGCCGCCGATCATCCCTGTCAGAAAGTCGAGAACGCCCCCCATCGCCCCGGTAAAGCCGCCTATTCGGCCGCTTTGACGAGGGCGGGGCCCTTGAGGGCGTCGGCGATGCGCTCACTGAGTTTGCGCGCGACCTCCATCTTCGACATTTCCGGCCATTCCTCGTCGCCCTTGTCGGTGATGAGGATGATGGAATTGCGGTCGCCGCCCATGGCGCAGTGCTCGCCGGGGGAGACGTCATTGGCGACGATCCAGTCACAGCCCTTGCGGTTGCGCTTTGCTTCCGCATGACCGAGGACGTCGTCGGTCTCGGCGGCGAAACCCACAACGAGGCGCGGGCGGCCCTCTTTCATCTGCGACAGGGTTTTCAGAATGTCCGGATTTTCCGTCAACGGAATATTGGTGAGGCCGCCGCGCTCCTTCTTGATCTTGTGGGTCGTTTCGATTTCCGGGCGGTAATCGGCGACGGCGGCGCAACAGACGGCGCAATCGAGCGGCAGGGCGGCGTTGGAGGCGTCCATCATCTCGCGCGCGGTCTTCACTTGAATGGTTTCGACGCCCGCCGGAATTTTTTCATGGGTCGGGCCGGTGACGAGCGTGACCTCGGCGCCGAGATTTCTGAGCGCTTCGGCGATGGCGTAGCCCTGCTTGCCCGATGAGCGGTTGGCGATGAAACGCACCGGGTCGATGGGCTCCACGGTCGGGCCCGCAGTGACCAGAATGCGCCGGCCTTTTAAAGGCCCGTGGGAATCTTTCAGGAAATACGCCTCGATTTCGTCGGCGATGGTTGCAGGCTCCGCCATGCGGCCAAATCCGTATTCGCCGCAGGCCATGTCGCCCTTGTCGGGGCCGACAATCATCGCGCCGTCATTTTTCAGGGTTTCGAGATTGCGCCTGGTCGCGGGATGCTCCCACATCCTGACATTCATCGCCGGCGCGAACATGACCTTTTTGTCGGTGGCGAGGAGCGCTGTTGAAGCGATGTCATTGGCGATGCCGTTTGCAGTCTTGGCCATGAGGTCGGCTGTCGCGGGCGCGACGACAACCAGATCCGCCGAGCGCGACAGCTCGATATGACCCATCTCCGCCTCGTCGGTGAGGTCGAAAAGATCGGTGAAACATTTCTCGCCCGTCAGCGAGGCGACGGATAGGGGCGTGATGAACTCGGCGCCCGCGCGCGTCAGGATCGCACGGGTTTTGATCCCCCGGCGCGAAAGCTCGCGGATGAGTTCAAGGCTTTTATAGGCGGCGATCCCGCCGCCAATGATGAGAAGAATACGTTTGGCGTCCATGGCCCCTAAATAGGGCTTCGGGCCCTCAAAGTCACGCGATCTGCTCGACCCGCGCCCGCTCACAAAGCGGGTATTCGGCGAGAAACGGCTCCAGCGCGGCTTTCATCTCAGAGAAGGACGCGCCGTAGCAGAAAAGCGCGGTTTCGCGCTCGCCTTCCCAGTAACCGCGAAAGGCGCCTTTGCCTTTTAACAGACGGTCGAACTCGTCGATCACATGATTAACGTCGCAGTCGCGATAAATTTCGTCGGCGAGGTCGGTTCCGTTGAGATAGACCGCGACGCCTTCGGCGACGCCGAAGGGGATCTGGCGGTCGGTCGATTCAATGATGAGGCGCGAGCCCTTGGGCGCGCCGAGAGCCTCCAGGCGCTCAATAATCGCCGCGACGGTCTGATCGCCGGACTCATGAACGCGAATTTCAAGATCGCAAAACTCGATGCCGCAGGGCTCGCTGGAAAGCTGCGTGCCGCCGCCCGTGACCTCGCCGAGGCCTTTGGCTTCAAGCGTTTCGGTCAACGGGTCTTCATAATAATCGCCGCGGTCAATCGGCTGCACTTTGGCGTTCAGGCGCGCGATGATGAATTCGCAATCGGGCGCCGGTTCCTGTTTTTTCGCTCCCCCGAACTTAAAGCCGAACATGTTGTCGCCCTCCCGTTCGTATGAAACTTACCTATCGGATAGGACTGCGAAAAAACGCTTAGAAATGTAATTCAAATTTTATCGAATGAAGGCGGCGGCGGCGAGCAGCGCCACGGCGCCGGCGACGGCCCAGAGGGCGAGGCGGGAAGCGCGGGCGTTCTCCGCCGGCTTCGGCGCCGCGCCTTGGGCCGCATAGATTTCCGCCGCCTTGCCGATGGCCTCCACATAATGCGGGAGCTTCGGCGCCACCTCGATCGCTTTCGCCGTGGCGGCTTTCAGCTTTTCGGCCTGCGCCATGGGGCCAATCGCCTTGTTCACATAGTCTTTGACGACCGGCGTCGCCGCCGCCCACATGTCGATTTCCGGATCGAGGGACCGCGCCACGCCTTCGACCGTCACCATGGTGCGCTGTAAGAGGACGAGCTCGGGCCGCAGATGCATGTCGAACAGGGCGGTGACGTCAAAGAGCTGTTGCAACACGCGGGACATGTCGACCTGCGCGGCGTTGCGCCCCTGTAGAGGTTCGCCGACAGCGCGCAGCGCTTGTGCAAAGGCGTCCATGGAATGACCGGGCGGGACATAGCCGGCGGCGAAATGGACTTCCGCCGTACGGGCGTAATTGCGTGTGATGAAGCCATAAATAATTTCGGCGAACACATTGCGGGTGTTCTCGTCGAGCCGGCCCATGATCCCGAAATCGACCAGCGCGAGGCGGCCTTCATTGTCGACGATCAGGTTCCCCTGATGCATGTCGGCGTGAAAAAAGCCCGTATGGAGGGCCTGTTTCAGAAATACGTGGATGACAAGTTTCGCCAGCGCCTTGCGGTCGACGCCGCGCCGGTCGAGCGCGGCGAGATCGCCCATGGGCGTGCCGTCGATCCATTCGACCGTGAGAATGCGCCGCGCGGTGAAGGGCCAGATCACTTCCGGCACGCGGGTGTTGGGCTCGCCTGCGAGATCTTCGGCGAGTTCTGAAGCCGCGCCGGCCTCCATCCGCAAATCGAGTTCGATCGCGGCGGCGGCTTTCAGGGTCTCGACGAATTTCACCGGCTCCATGCGGCGCACGGTTTTGGAGATCGCTTCGAGATTGCGCGCTGCGCGGGCGAAAGCGCGAAATTCGTCTCCGGCGCGTTGTTCAATCCGTGGCCGGAGGATTTTGACGGCGACCTTGCGGCCGTCTTTCAATTTCGCCTGATGCGCTTGTGCGATGGAGGCGGCGGCGATGGGCGCGGAAAAATCGTCAAATAGCGCATCCACGGGCTTGCCGAAGGCGGCCTCGATCTCCTTGCGCGCAGCCTCTTCGGAAAAGGCCGGCATCTTGTCCTGGAGCCGGCCGAGATCGGCGGCGAGTTCAAAGCCGATAATGTCAGGCCGCGTCGCCATGAACTGGCCGAGCTTCACATAGGCGGGGCCGAGTTTTTCGAAAGCATGGGCGAGGCGTTCGCCCGGCCGCCCGGTCCGGTTGGCGCCGATCCGCGACAGCGCGCCGACCATCCGCACCGGCGCCGGGGCCATATGCGCAAACTCATGGGGGATAAGCGCGTCCCGGCGGGACAGGGTCCAGCCGGCGCGGAAAAGGCGGGCGTAATCGGCGAGGGCGGAAAACATCGGTTCCGCCTATACCCGCCAGCCGGAATGAATCGCGGCGACGCCGGCGGTCAGGTTTTCATATTTGACGTTTGAAAAACCGGCTTCACGAATGCGCGCGGCGAAGGCGTCTTGCGCCGGAAATTTGCGAATCGATTCAACGAGATACTGATAGCTGTCGCGGTCATTGGCGACCATTTCGCCGAGCTTGGGGATGACGTTGAAGGAATAGGCGTCATAGGCTTTCTGCAATCCGTCCGTAATCGGATGAGAAAACTCCAGACAGAAAAAACGCGCCCCCGGTTTCAACACGCGATAGGCGTCGCGGAGCGCGGCGTTCATGTCGGTGACATTGCGGATGCCGAAAGCGATCGTATAGGCGTCGAATGATTTATCCGGGAACGGAAGAGTTTCAGCGTCGCCCGTAACGCGAGTCAGGCGATCGCCGAAGGCCGCCATGTCGGGGCGGTCTTCGCCCGCTTTCAACATCTCGTAATTGATGTCGCAAATGATCGCCTTGGCTGGCGGTTTCCTGTCCGCGGAGGGCCGCGCGTCGGCGCGCTTTAAAAACCCGGCGGCGATGTCGCCGGTGCCGCCCGCGACATCCACCAGGCGTTCGTTCGGCTGCGGTCCGATCCGGTCAAGCAGCACCGATTTCCAGATCCGGTGAACGCCGCCCGACATGAGATCGTTCATGAGATCGTATTTCGACGCGACGCTGTCGAAGACCGAGCGCACCAGGCGCGCCTTATCGCCCGTTTTCACGGTGCGAAAGCCAAAGGATGTTTCATCGTCACGCGTCATTCCCATGAAAATGGCTTAATCCCTTGACCCGCCTAACAAAAGCGCCTTGACGCCGCATCCGCCTTTTGACAGTGTAACCAATTGAATTTCGCGGTGTTTTTGGCGCCGCGGCCAATGGCAAGGGGAGCCGCCATGATCAAGTCCGAACTCGTTCAAAAGCTCGCTGATGAAAACCCGAACCTGTTTCACCGGGACATCGAGCGCATTGTCTCCATCGTGTATCAGGAAATCTCCGACGCCCTCGCCCGCGGCGACCGGGTCGAGCTTCGCGGCTTCGGCGCCTTTTCGGTCAAGCACCGGCCGGCGCGCACCGGCCGCAATCCGAGAAGCGGTGAAGCGGTGCATATCGAAGAGAAATGGTCGCCTTTCTTCAAGGCGGGCAAGGAGCTTCGCGACCGTCTTAATGGCGAAGGCCGGTTTTCCGGCGCCGCGCGCGGACCTGCGGAATAAGACGGCTTAAGATCCCGCGCTAAGGCCGCCATCGGCGGAAGGGCCATGAACACCAATCTGGCGAACCAGTTTCTCTCGGCGCTTGGCGGCGATCCGGGCGTCTTTCCCCATCAATATGCGCCGGCGATGGATCAGATATTGTTGGCGCGCTTACCTGTGGCGACTTTGCGCGAGGCGAGCTTTCTCGACGAACGCATCCTCACGCGGGAAACACAAGGCGTCTGGATCCCGGCGCAGCAGGTCGCCGCGGCGGCGGCCGCCCTGCCGTCGGCGCCTGTCAGCTATATCTTCCATTCGGGCCATTGCGGCTCGACGCTTGTCTCGCGGCTTCTGGGCGCGGCAGGCGATGCGATTGCGCTGCGCGAGCCTTTGCCCTTGCGCGCCCTCGCCTTCGACCGGGCCGAGGGCGGCGGCGCCATGCTGACGCCTGAAAAGGCGCGGGAAAGACTGTCGCTGCTCGAAAGGCTCTGGGCCCGCGGCGCGTCCGCGGCGGTCGTCAAGGCGACCAGCATCTGCACCGGCCTTGCCGCCGATCTTCTGCCGGCCGGCGCCAAGGCGGTTTATGTCTCGCAGCGTGCGGACATTCACCTCGCCGTTCTTCTTGCGGGCCGCAACGCGGTGAATGATTTGCGCGCTTTCGCGCAGATGCGCTGGCGCCGCCTCAACGCGCATATCCCCCTGCCGCCGCTGGCGCAGTTTTCAAATGGCGAGCTTGCCGCGCTCTGCTGGCTGGCGGAAACGGATGCGGCGGCGCGCGCGCGCCTGCCGGTCTTCGACTTCGACGCCCTGTTGACGGCGCCGGCAGAAACCCTCGGCGCCATCGCTACGGCGCTCGGCGTGGCGGCGCCCGAGGACAAGATCGCGGCCGCCATCGCCGGCCCGATCATGAAGCGTTATTCGAAATCGCCGGATCATGAATATGACGCGGCCTTGCGCGCGCGCATCATCGCCGATGCGCGCCGCGACCATGGCGCTGAAATTCAAAAGGGCCTTGATTGGCTCGACCGTCTCGGCGCCGCGTCGCCATCTGCAAAAGCCGTTCTTGATCGCTGGACGTAACGGCTTCCTCCGTCAGGAGGTCGACCACATGCGATGCAGCGACTGGCGCACATGCTCAAGCCGCACCCGGTTGTCCCACTCCATTTTAAGGCCTTCAAGCGCCGCGACCTCGTTCAGCGTGTAAAGAAGATCGCGCTTTTTCTCGTCGCAGATCTGGCTTTCCATGAAGGTGATCGCGACGAGGCGTTCGCCGCGGGTCACCGGCTGGACCTCATGGATCGTCGTTGACGGATAAAGCACGGCGGAGCCGCGCTTGCCTTTGATCGAGATCGGTTTCGACCCGAGATGGATGGTCAGCTCGCCGCCGTCATAGGTTGAGGGGTCGGCGATAAAAATGGTGCAGGAAATGTCGGAGCGCAGCGCCGTCGGCTGCATCGGCAGGAAAGCGTTGTCCGGATGCTTGCCGTATTTCATGTCCGGCCGGTAGCGCACCATCAGGGGAGGCGCGAGGCGATTGACGAAGGCGAAATTGCGCACTTCCTCAGAGCGCAACAGGCACTGGCCGAGGAGATTGCTCGATTCCCGGTAGAAATCGGTCGTGGTGTCGATTTGCAGATTATACTTGGTCTGGTTGTGCGGATTGGACAGCCGCCCGTCGGCGAACTTCCCGGTCGCGAAAATCTGGTCCAGCCGGGCGAGCTCCTGATCGGTCAGAAGATTTTCAATCTCGATAAAAATGGCGGCCTCCAGCGGCTTTTTCTGCATTTTCCTGATGCCGAGATAGCGCAGTGCAGGAAAACCTCCAATCCCTGCGCCAATCAATCCGTGATGAGCGTTGCCTAGACCCTTGAGAATGTGAGAAAATGCCGGGCAATGAGCAAATGGCTGTTTCGCATAGTCTGGATCCCGATCCTGATCGTGGCGGTTTTGTTCCTCGTGGCGAACCGCACGCTGGTTCCGATCAGCCTCGATCCTTTCCGCCCGGAGAACCCGGCGCTGTCGACGCCTGCCCTGCCGTTATGGTTTTGGCTGATGGGCATGCTGTTTCTGGGCGTCGCCCTGGGCGCGGCCGGCCAGTGGCTGTCGGGGCGTGAGGCGAGAGCCCAGGCGAGAGACAATCGCCGCGAACTGCGCGCGGCGAAAAAGGAACTGGCGGTCCTGACAGCACGGGACGAGGCCGCCCGCGGCAAGACGGCGCGTCATGAAGACGCCGACGATCCGGCCGATCCCCCCAAACTCGAAGCAACCAGCATCTGATGTCATCCCCAAGATCTGATCCTTATGAGCGGACCTCACGTTAAAATCTGCGGCCTCAAGGACGCGGACAGCGCCATTGCGGCGGCCCGGGCGGGCGCCGATTATCTCGGCTTCGTCTTTTTCCGGAAATCACCGCGCTTCGTGACGCCCGAGGCCGCCGAAGAGATCATTCTCGATCTCAAACAGGCGGCCTTTGACGAGGGCTTTAACATGCCGCGCATTGTCGGCCTGTTTGTCGACGCCGGGGAGAAGGAATTGTCAGAGGCGGCGCCGCTGCTCACCCATTTCCAGTTTCACGGCCATGAAAGCCCCGAGCGTTGCCGCGAGCTTGGCGAGGAATTCGGGATCGAGGTGATCAAGGCGATCCCCGTCACCGAGGCCGCCGATATTGGCGGCGCAAAAGAGTATGAGGATGCGGCGGACATTCTGCTGTTTGACGCCAAGCCGCCGCCCGGCGCCGGTCGTCCCGGCGGCAATGGCGTTTCCTTCGACTGGACGCTGCTGAAATCCTATGAGGGCGAAACGCCCTATATCGTCGCCGGCGGCCTGACGCCGGACAATGTCGCTGACGCCGTCAAAGGGCAGGGCGCCCGGGAAAGTTTTCTCGGCGTCGATGTTTCGTCGGGCGTTGAAACTGCGCCGGGCAAAAAGGATGACGCGCTCGTCAAAGCCTTTATCTCGGCTGCGAAAGCATAAAGAAGGAAAGCCTTATGTTGCGGGTTTTGTGCGCAGCAATTGCTGCAGCATTTTTGGCGTCCTGCGCCACCGGTCCGATTGTGCGCGAGAACGAGGCGGCGGCCTCCGTCGCCTTTGAGGCGCTGAAACGCGGCGGCTATGTCATCGTCATGCGCCACGCCAATTCGCCGGGCGGACAGGCCGGGGCGGTCGGCCTTTCCAAGGGTTGCAAGCTCGCCGAGGGGCGCGGCCTCGACGCCGAAGGTTTCTTTCAGGCGCGGGCGATTGGCGAGATCCTGAAGCAGAACGGCGTCAAAATCGCCAAGGCCTATACCAGCCCCATGTGCCGGTCCTGGGATACGGCGGCGCTCGCCGCCGCGGGCGCGCCGGTTGAGCCGCACCCGTCTCAGATCAGCGAGAAAGCGACGGATGTCGCCGCCATGAAGGCGAAGGTTGCGAAAGAGCTGGCCGCCAATCCCGGCGCCAACATTATCCTGTCGAGCCACTCCAACATCGCGCCGCTCTATGGCGCGACGGCGAGGGGGCGTGAGGATGAGGTGCCGTCCGGCGTCATCTGGCTCGTCCACCCCAGCGACTGGCAGGCGATTGCGCGGGTTGATCTCCTCGTGCGTTACCCGAAGGTCACGCCTGCGGTGGAGTAGGCGGGGCATAGCCTCCCTTGTCATCCCGGAAGCCAATTTTTTCCAAATCTATGATTTGGGTGAAAAATTGAGCTATCCGGGATCTCTAGTCATAGATCCCGGATCTAACGCTCGCAGCCAAAAATCTTTCGATTTTTGGGCTCGTGTAACAGCTTGCCCCGGACTTGATCCGGGGGGCGGGATGACAAAATCTCCTTGGGTGCTAAGAGGCCCAAGCAGATTGACGGATATGAAGACGTGACCCAACTCAACTCCTACCGCACCGGACCCGATGAGGAAGGCCGCTTCGGCATTTATGGCGGGCGCTTTGTCGCCGAGACCCTGATGCCGCTCGTCCTCGCGCTGGAGAAGGAATATAATTCGGCGAAGAACGACCCGTCCTTCCGGTCTGAGCTGGAGTACTACCTCAAACATTATGTGGGCCGGCCCTCGCCGATGTATTACGCCGAGCGGTTAACCAAGTATGTCCGTGGTATGGCTGATGAAAAATCAGGAACTACCGGCAAAAAAGGCGCGAAAATTTACTTCAAGCGCGACGAGCTGAACCACACCGGCGCGCACAAGATCAACAACTGCATGGGCCAGATCCTGCTGGCCAAACGCATGGGCAAGACCCGGATCATCGCCGAGACCGGCGCCGGCCAGCATGGCGTCGCGACGGCGACCGTCTGCGCCCGCTTCGGCCTTCCCTGCATCGTCTATATGGGCGCGACGGATGTGGAGCGGCAAAAGCCGAATGTCTTTCGCATGAAGCTCCTGGGCGCTGAGGTAGTGCCGGTGACCTCGGGAACGGCGACCTTGAAAGACGCCATGAATGACGCGCTGCGCGACTGGGTCACCAATGTGGACTCAACCTTTTACATCATCGGCACCGCCGCCGGCCCGCATCCCTATCCGGAGCTGGTGCGCGATTTCCAGTCGGTGATCGGCGTCGAGGCGAAAGAGCAGATGAAGGAGATGGAGGGCCGCCTTCCTGACGTCATCATGGCCTGCATCGGCGGCGGTTCGAACGCGATCGGCCTCTTCCACCCGTTCCTCGATGACAAGGATGTCGAGATCATCGGGGTTGAGGCGGCGGGCCTCGGCGTCGATACGGACAAACACGCCGCCAGCCTTACCGGCGGTAGGCCCGGCGTTTTGCACGGCAACCGGACATACTTGCTTCAGGATGACGACGGCCAGATCCAGGACGCCCACTCGATTTCGGCGGGGCTCGACTATCCGGGCATCGGGCCGGAACATTCCTGGCTGCATGAGACCGGCCGGGTGAAATATATCTCCGCGACGGACAGCGAAGCCCTCGACGCGTTTCAGTTATGCGCAAAATTAGAGGGCATCATTCCGGCGCTGGAGCCGTCCCATGCGCTCGCCCGCGCCATCGACAAGGCCGCCGAAATGGATCGCGACCAGATCCTGCTCATGAATATGTGCGGGCGCGGCGACAAGGACATCTTCACGGTGATGGATTTGCTGGGGGCGGAGTAGGACCGCCTTTCTCTGGCGGATCGTAAAGCAGCCTCTAGCGCGGCGCCTTATGCGCCCGGCCTATTTGGCGAGAACAAAATAGGGAATCTCCAAAGTCTCCAACCGGTCCTGCGCAAGGGCCCGCGAACTTAAGGTGATAACCTGACCGGTTGCTATGATCGGGAGCGACGCCTGAACATAACACCATCCCTCGCCAACACCGGCTTCGTTGAAGCTCGTCGTCAAGACATGATAGGTTGCGCTGAGCGGCGACAGGGTGACCTTGCCGGAAGGTGCTGCGGGTTTTCCATCAAGGGCGAAACAGGAAATGCGCACCGTCGCCGACTTCTGCCGGTCGGGATTCACAAACTTCATCTGGTGTTTGACGAAAAGTGTTTCGTCCTCGCGGCGGCCATTGGAGATGATGGGCGTGCCCCAACTCCGCCCGATACCGGCGCCTTCGCCCACCATGGATGAGGAGGTCACTACCGTGCGCCCCGGGTTCGCCGTTTGCGCTGTGGTGCCTTTCTGCAATGGCTGGATCGGGCCGGTGGGCACGAACTCACGGTCTTGCGCGAGGGCGCTGGCGAAAGCCGCTGAACCTGCAGCGGCCAGGGCGGTGAGCATCCGACGGAACATAGTTTCTCAATACCTTATCGCAGCTTTTTTGGCGAGGGTCTGAGGAAGGATTTCCAATCCGCCTGTCGCTACTGGCGCGTTTTAGGTCATTCCAGCTTGAGAAGGTCTAAGGCTCGGCGACAAGACGTAATAAGGTGATGTATTTGCCGGGCTCTATCTGACAAGTTCCTCCGACGGTTTTCTTTATGAGTATTCTAGGCAATACTTAAAAGGGGAAAGTTCTTGTCGGGGGCAACATGCAAGAAACGGCGGCAGACCGCGAAGCGGCTTGGTGGGCGGCTTGGTGGGAGGAAGACTATTCCTGGGAAGGGCTGGCTCATAAGAGCAATTGGTCTGGCCCCGGGACGCTTCAGGATTATTGGGCGGATCAAGCAGACCATCTGATCGAGGCTCCGGATGGCACCTTGTGGACGCGCATTCATTTGCCGTTTCATTGGCGCAATGGCGAACCGACGGGTAAGGCTGATTGGTCGAGGGAAGAACGTACAGCAGCCTTGGAGGCGTTCTCGCAAAAACTGACCGATGCGCTGGAAACAAGGCGCGTTGCGCATCTTGAAGGCATTGTGGCGCAGGATGTTCCTAGAATTCCTATCGTCAAGGAAAAAGATGGAGCGCCAATCTCGATTCATGCGAAACACGCTTGGCTATCGCTAAGATATAAATGGGCCGGCACAGAATTTGGCAGCGCCAGTTTTTGGAATGCTCGCTTATCAGATGTTGGTTTTTCCAACGCGACTTTTCGCTACGCAGATTTTCTAAACGCTGTTTTTGGCGGTCGGTCGGATTTTTTTGGCGCAAATTTTCAATCCGCATATTTTGGAGATGTCATTTTTGAAGGGAAGCCTTATTTCAACGGTGCAGTGTTCAATAAGAGCGCCAATTTTTCGAAAGCGACATTCAATAACGGCGCAAATTTTGACAACGCTGTTTTCAACGCCAGCGCCGGTTTTGCAAACGCCAGCTTCGCCGACTCTGTATATTTTCGGCATGTGGCGTTTAACAGGGCGGCAAACTTCACGGATGTAAAATTCCAAGGCGTTGCAAACTTTTTCAACTCGGCTTTCCGCGAAAACGCTCATTTCACAAACGCATCTTTCGAGAATTTAGTGCGGTTCAGCGGCGTCGCGTTCGAAAAAGCCTGCCTCTTTCGCTTTGCGACCTGGCCCGATCTTCCCGATGACTATGTACAGTGTTTTCTGGATGCGCAGTTTCAGAGACTTGCCGATTTTAGCGGGGCGGATTTCGGCGCTTTCGCAGCTTTCGACGGCGCCATTTTTTATAGCGAGGTCAGGCTGAACGATGATGTTGTCTATAACAACGCCGCAATTGGAAAGATAATCAAGAATGTCCGCAGCCCCAAGATTGCGGAAGCCAGCGCGGCGCGCGCATTGGCCGTGAAGGAAGAAGAATTGCGCCGTGAGGCTGAACGTAAACGTCGATCCCAGCAAGACTCTTCTGGTCTGTCGATATCGCCTGATGATGACGGTCGTGCGGCAGAGTCCGCTACATTTCAATTCGGCGCTGAAGACGATCCGGCGAGCGAGGTTGCTTCCCGGTTTTTCAATATGCCGCCGATAGCCTATCGCGGTCCTGACAACAGAGATGGGGGCATGTCGCGCGCCCAGAAAAAAGAATTTATTCGAAACTATCTCGTCGAATACAGGAAACGAATCCCGCTCCATTATCGTGCGCTGGAAAATGGCGCGCGTTCACTAAAGCATGCTTTGGAGAACGCCCGCGACAAGTTGGGGGAGCAACGCCTTTACCGCCTTGAGCTTTTGGCGCGCCGTCGCCAGGACAAGACCGGCCGGTTTGAACATGTTCTATCCAGAATGTACCAGATAACGAGCGACTTTGGCGCTTCCATGTGGCGTCCGCTGATAACCGTTATTGTCGTAACGCTAATCATGGCGCAAATATACGCCGGGTGGTGGGGGCTGTTTTCACACGAGACGCCGGTTGAAAGCGTTTCGTTCGAGGCCCTGGACTTTTCGGCGCGCGCGGTTTTCCGCCCGTTTAGTCATTGGGCTGTTTCCGAACTCGGATCTTCGACATTCGAAAGCGAGCTTTTGTTCGGCAATGGGGCATTCAACAAATTCATGGTGCGGCTTGTGACGACCCTGCAGTCATTTTTTTCAGTAATCATGCTGTTTCTGACAGCGCTAAGCGCCCGGCGGCATTTCCAGCTGCATTGAGCCGCAGGTCTTTTAAAGCGATAAAATCACGGTGACGGATTTGGCTGGGCGCATGGAGCATCGGCCGATTGGATAAAATCCAACCGAACGGGTTCAGGGCGCCGAAAGCAAGAATCTCTAAGCTCACCCCGGTCTGAAACCGTTATCCGGGGCCGGTATGGTCGGAATTCAAAGCGCGAATATCGCTGCGGCGTTGATGAGCCAGACGCGGGCCTCCCTCGCGCCGGCGGGCCCCGCCCGTGCGGGCGGCTCCGATGCGCCCGCGCTGATTGTCGATGTCACCGGCGGCGTTCAGGAAAAACCATCCGGATACGACCTTTTCAAGATCAAACAGCGTGAGACTCTGCTCGACAAACAGATCGAGGTTGCGACAGAACTTGGCGAGAGCAAGGAAGCCTTTTCCGAAGCGCTGGCCGAGGGCGATGTGGGTGGGGTCATCACCGGCGCCTATAAGGTGAACGGGCTCCTGACTGCGGAGGCCGCACTCGCCGATGAGGTCGAAAAAGCCAATCAGGACGACGCCAGGAAAGATGTCGCCGCTCTTGAGCTCGACGGAAAAGAAGCGGTGAAGGATCTCATCGATGACGCCGCTGACGCTGCTGACGCGGCGGATGAGGCCGAAGGCGCGGATGAGCCGGGCGATGCGGTCGACCTCGATGAGATCGCCGAAGAGGCTGAAGCCGCCGCCGCAAAAGAGCTGGCCGACGCCGAGGCCGTGACGGCCGGCTCCTAACCTTTTGTCCGATTTTGTCGGATGCAAGCTAGTATCAGGGAAGTTTTGTTGCGCAGCATAAGCCGCAGCATTTCGCCTTGTGAGAACCTTTCAGCAGCCACGCTGTTGCCTCCATCAGGCCCGATAAAAAAGACCGGAGGCCCCTGATATGAAACAAACCCTTTTTGCTGCGATGCTTGCCCTTGGCCTTGCCGCCTGCGGCGGCGATAGAGAAGAACAGGCTGAATATGTAACCGATGCGGAGCGGCTCGCGCCCCAGCCGGCCCCTGCGCCGACGCCGGCGTCGTCGGACGCGCTGACCCCGGATGGCTGGAAAGGCCTGCGCATCGGCATGACGCGCGAAGAGATTACGGCGGCTTACGGTCCTGACGCCAATCCGGACGCGGTTGGCGGGCCTGAGCCGGAAAGTTGCGATGAATACCGGCCGGAAGACGCGCCGGACGGGTTTCTCCTCATGCTCGTCAATGAAAAGCTGGCGCGGATCAAGCTGATGCGCGGCGCCGCCGTGAAAACGGATGCGGGGCTCGGTCTCGGCGCATCCGCTGAAGAAGTGAAGGAAGCATATGACGGCGAGGCCATCGTGACGCCGCATAAATATGTTGAGGCGCCGGCGGAATATATCACCGTCTGGAAGACCGGTCAGACGGGTCCCGATTATGTGCAGGATGAGACCGCGCGCGGCATCCGCTATGTCATCGACAAGGAAGGCAAGGTTCAAACGATCCAGGCCGGGGGCCCTGCGATCCAGTATGTTGAGGGGTGTCTTTAGGCGGGCGGTCTCTAATGCCCGCCGCCGAAAATCCCCGTTCGCACTGAGTAATCCACGGCCAGCGCATATTCAGGATCGTCGTCTGAATCCACCAGCAATTGCCCGGCGTGATTGAGCAGCTTGTGGCAGTCGCGGGTCAGGTGACGCAGGCGGATGGTCTTGCCGCGCGCTTCATATTTGTTCGCCAGATCCTCAATCGCCTGCAGCGCCGACTGATCGACGACGCGTGAGCGCATGAAGTCGACGATGACCACATTCGGGTCCTTGTCGGGCGTGAACAATTCCGCAAAACCGTCTGTGGAGCCGAAGAATAACGGCCCCTCGATCTCATAGACCTTGGCGCCCGCCTCAGTGTGGCTCTCGCGGGTGACGGCGTGAATGCGTTTGGCGTTGTTCCAGGCATAGGCGAGCGCCGAAACGATGACGCCGACCACCACGGCGACGGCAAGGTCGTGCATGACGGTCACGGCGGTGACGAGGACGATGACAAAGGCGTCGGTGAGCGGGATGCGCCGCATGATCCGCAAGGACTGCCAGGCGAAAGTGCCGATCACCACCATGAACATGACGCCGACAAGGGCGGCGAGCGGGATCTGTTCGATCAGCTTTGACGCGAACAGGATAAAAGCGAGCAGGAACAGCGCCGCCGCCACGCCCGCGAGGCGCGTGCGCCCGCCCGATTTCACATTGATCATGGACTGGCCGATCATGGCGCAGCCGCCCATGCCGCCGAAAAATCCGGTGACCAGATTGGCCGTTCCTTGCGCCACGCATTCGCGCGAGGCGCCGCCGCGCTGATGGGTGATTTCTCCGACGAGGTTCAGGGTCAGCAGGCTTTCAATCAGGCCGATGGCGGCGAGGATCAGCGCATAGGGAAAGATAATTTCCAGCGTTTCAAAATTAAGCGGCACGAGCGGCAGGTGAAGCGCCGGCAGGCCGCCCTTGATGGAGGCGAGATCGCCGACACGCGGCGCCTCAAGCCCGAGCCCGATGACGATGGCGGTGGTCAGCGCGATGCCGGCCAGCGGCGCCGGGATCGCCTTGGTGAGTTTCGGCGTCGCCCAAATAACGGCCATGGTCAGCGCCGTCAGCGCCAGCATGATGAACAAGGGCGCGCCGGTCATCCATTCGCCGGTGACGCCCATGGCGTGACCTTCGCCGGCGTTCGCTGCGGCGCTGCCCGGAATCTGAAACTGGCTGAGCTGGGCGAGGAAGATCACGATGGCGAGCCCGTTGACGAAACCGAGCATCACCGGATGCGGCACCAGGCGGATAAACTTTCCAAGGCGAAACAGTCCCGCCAGGATCTGCAATACGCCCATGAGGACGACGGTCGCGAACAGATATTCAACGCCATGGTCGGCGACCAGCGCCACCATCACGACAGCAAGGGCGCCGGTGGCGCCGGAAATCATGCCCGGCCGGCCGCCGATCAGCGCGGTGATCAGGCCGACGATAAACGCCGCATAAAGACCCACCAGCGGATGCACGCCCGCAACAAAAGCAAAGGCGACCGCTTCAGGCACCAGCGCCAGCGCCACCGTAAGCCCGGACAGGATTTCGGTTTTCAGGAGAGCCGGGGTGAACTTGCTGAGATCGGACGTCGTCCAGTCGGCAAAGGTCAAGCGTTCGGCGAACGCGGCGAAGGTTGTTTTCGTCACGGGGGGGACCTTGTGCAGGGCGCGGGAAAAGGAAGGCGAGGCCCTCCATAGACCATTCATGCTGCGATGCAACATCGTTCTTGCCGACCCTGAGCGGCGACGCACGCCGTAACTTGAATCGAAAAAGCCAATGTTTCTGATTTAAATTATCTGTTTGATCTATAAATCGCCCAGCGCCATGTCTTCCTCAACCCCCGCTCTTTTCGAGCTGGAGAAACGGAGAGAAAGATCATGGCGACGGATTCGAGACTGACGACCACGGCGGGTGCGCCGATTGCGGACAACCAGAATTCAAAGACGGCGGGCGCGCGCGGGCCCTTGCTGGTGGAGGATTATCAGCTTCTCGAAAAACTCGCCCATCAAAATCGCGAGCGTATTCCGGAGCGTGTGGTTCACGCCAAGGGTTGGGGCGCGTTCGGGACCTTCACGGTCACCCACGACATTACGAAATACACGCGCGCCGACATCTTTTCGAAGGTCGGCAAGGAAACGCCGATGCTCGCGCGTTTTTCCACTGTCGCCGGCGAGATGGGCGCAGCGGACACGGAAAGAGACGTCCGCGGCTTTGCGCTGAAATTTTACACGGACGAAGGCAACTGGGATCTGGTCGGCAACAACACGCCGGTCTTTTTCGTGCGCGACGCCTATAAGTTTCCGGATTTCATTCACACCCAGAAGCGTCATCCGAAAACCAATCTCAGAAGCGCGACCGCCATGTGGGATTTCTGGTCATTGTCGCCGGAGTCGCTGCATCAGGTGACGATCCTGATGTCCGATCGCGGCATCCCGACGACGCCGATGCATATGAACGGCTATGGCTCGCACACCTATTCCATGGTCAATGAAGCGGGCGAGCGGGTCTATGTGAAATATCACTTCAAGACCCGTCAGGGCCATGACCACTACACTAATGACGAAGCGTCGGTGAAAATCGGCAAGACCCGCGAGGCCTATCAGGAGGCGCTTTTCGGCGCCATCGAAAGCGGCTTCCATCCGAAATGGGATCTGAAAATCCAGGTGATGACCGAGGCGCAAGCTGAAGCGGCGCCGTTCAATCCCTTCGATCTGACGAAAGTCTGGCCCCATGGCGACTATCCGCTGATCGATGTCGGCGTGATGGAGCTGAACCGCAACCCGGAAAATTATTTCTCGGAAATCGAGAATGCGGCGTTCAGCCCGTCCAATGTCGTGCCGGGTGTCGGTTTCTCTCCGGACAAGATGTTGCAGGTGCGGATCTTCTCATATGCCGATGCGCATCGTTACCGCCTTGGCACGCATTATGAGAGCCTGCCGGTCAATCAGCCGCGCTGCCCTGTCCATCACTATCACAAGGACGGCGTGATGAACTTCAAGGGCCAGCAAACGGGTAATGCGGACGCTTATTATGAACCGAACTCCGTCGACGGCGCGCCGCGCGAAGACAAAAGCTTCGCAGAGCCGCCGTTGAAGATTTCGGGTGACGCCGATCGTTATGATCACCGCGAAGGCAATGACGATGTCTCGCAACCCCGTGCGCTCTTCAACCTGTTCGACGATGCGCAGAAACAGCGGCTCTATTCGAACATCGCCGAGGCGATGCAGGGGGTTCCGGACGCAATTGTCGAGCGGCAGCTCGCACTCTTTGCGCAGGTTCACCCCGACTACGCCGCCGGTGTTCGCGCCGCGCTGGACGCTTAATCCCTCCGGCGGCGGCGCCGCTCTCCTTGCCGCCGCCGCAACCATGTCCGCCGTCCTGCCTGTTTTCGCCTTTCCCTCTCCCCCGACGGTGGCGGCGACGGCAGGGCGGTGGACGCCCTAGGGCGCAGCCTTCATCAGACAGGGACGGCTTCAAAGAGGCTCTGCCCGCGCGGGTTCTCGGTGACGCGGTCGAGCTTGAAGCCGGCCGCTGACAGCATGTCCTCGAATTCTGAAAGACGGCGCTCGCGCCCGCCGGTCAAAAGGTTCATCATATTGATGTCGAGCGCATAGCCCGGATGCGGCGAGGGTTTTTCGGGCAGCAGAAAGTCGATGATGGCGAGGCGGCCGCCGCTCGCAATCGCCGCGCGGATGTTCTTCAGGATGGCGACGCATTCCTCATCGCCCCAGTCATGGAGAATCTGTTTCATCAAATAGAGATCGCCGCCTTCTGGCACCGCTTTGAAAAAGTCGCCGCCGACAATGTCGATGCGGTCTTTCAGCGGCGAGGCGGCGAGGTTTTCTTTCGCCTGCGCCGCCGTGCCCGGAAGGTCGAAGATGACGCCCGTCGCTGAAGGGTATTCGGTCAGGAGGCGCGTCATTAGCCGCCCGTGACTGCCGCCAATGTCAACTGCGCGGGTAAAGGGCTTGAACTGGTGCTGGCTGAAAATGAAGGTTTCAAAGGCGTTCGTGATGCTCGACATCAGCTTGCCGAATTCATCCGCGAGCGCAGGCCGGTCGCTCAGATAATCGAAGATCGGTTTATCGTAATGCTGCTCGAAAGAGGAGACGCCGGTCTTCATGGCCTGATCGAGCTTCAGGCCCGGCGGGAAATTCACATTGAGCCAGCGCACCACTTCCTGCCGCGCCTGAAAGGCGCGTGAGCGCGCCGTGTGGCTGACGCGGTCTTTGCTGTCGATCTCGATGACTTCCTGCGAGGCGAGGAAATTCATCACGCGGCGCAGCATGTCCGTCTTCATGCCGGCGCGCGCCGCAAGCTCCTCCATGGGCGTCGGTTCATCGCCCAGATGATCGAGCAGCTGCGAGCGCGAGACCGCGTTCAGCACCCAGATGGAGGCCTGCGAATGAGCGAGCCAGGCGTGAAAATCGTTGAAATCGTCCAGCAGTGCGCCAAGCGTTTTGGTCATGAGTGCGTCCCCTTTTTCTTTTCGCCCATTATTCCTGCAGCGAGAATTTTTTGCGCAACGAGAACCGTAGCAAAAGATATCCGAGAAGGCCGACAGGCCCGAACATGAAGGTCCCCAACAGGCAGGGGATGACCGCCAGATGCGGGAGTTTGCTGCGGATCGCATCACGTCCGATCCAGGCGCCCACAAAAAGGTCGAAGACGAGATAATGCGTCCAGCCGATGATGATGCCGTTCGGGTGATCGAAGATCGCGGCGACCCCGTCGATGGAGGAAAAGCCGGCGCCGTCTGCTGACTGGCCGAGAAAGATTCCCGCGCCGAGCGCCGCCACATAAATGGCGCCCATCATCGCCGGATAAAGCATCGAATGAACGACACCGGCGGTGAGTTTGGAGCGCGGCAGGAAAATGAGCAGCGCCCAGCCGGGAACGACCAGCGCATTGATCAGCAGATAGGCGTCGGCCCAGTCCATAGCTTTCTCCCGTTTGTTTTATCGTTGGGAAGCAATGATGCCGTTAAGGCGCTTTCGGCGCCAGCACGGCGTTTTCGAGTTTCGCGGGACGGCCCTTTTCGTCGACCAGCGCTACGCGCAAAGGCTTGCCGGTTTTGCGGTCGATGATCTCGACCGGCGCCGGGCCTTTCAGGACATAAGTCTCGCCCCACTGGGTGAGGGCCATCAGGGTGAGAGCGAGGCCGCGCCCGGCATCGCTCAAGGCATAGGCCTCGCGGGTGCGCTTGCCGGGTTCGCGATAAGGCCGGCGCTCCAAAAGCCCCATCTCCACCAGCTTGGCCAGTCTGTCCGTCAGCATGGAGCGCGGCGCCCCCAGATCGGCGCGCATGTCGTCATAGCGCTGCACCCCGTAAAACGCCTCCCGGAGAATGAGCAGCGTCCAGCGGTCGCCGAGAATTTCAGCGGCCATGGCCATGGGGCAGGCTTCCTTGGGGACAAGCGCCCGGCGGCGGATGGAGGCGTCTGGCGAAGCTGAGTTTGACATCCGGTATTAGCTAGCGCAAAACACCCTGAGTTCCAAATTCGGTATCAGGAGGGCCCCATGACCGCACAAAGTCTTTTGCAAGACGATCCGCTCGACGATTTCGATCGGCGCGCGATCACGCTTGAAGATGTGGAAAAGCAGGTGTTGGTGAGCGGAACCGGCCCTGCGGTCATCGTCATGACCGAGATGCCGGGGATCAGCCCTCATGTGGCGCGTTTCGCCCGCTGGGTTCGCGAGGCGGGGTTCACGGTCTACATGCCGTCATTGTTTGGCCGTGACGGCGTTGTTCCGTCTGCGGATGAAGGGGCGGCGGTCTTTCGGCGGGCCTGCGTGAGTGCGGAGTTTCACGCTTTCGCCGGAAACGGGTCAAGCCCGGTGACGCAGTGGCTGCGTGCGCTCGCCCGCCTCGCGCATCAGGAATGCGGCGGCCCGGGCGTCGGCGCCGTCGGCATGTGTTTCACCGGTAATTTCGCCCTGTCGATGATGCTCGAGCCGGCCATGCTGGCGCCGGTCCTCGCGCAGCCCTCCTTGCCCATGGACGATCCCGCCGCCGTCGAAAGTCCGCCGGAAGAGCTGGCGGCGGTGCGCGCCAGGCTCGACAAGGACGATCTCACCGTGATGGGCTTTCGCTTTGAAGGCGACAAATTCTGCCAGGCGGCTCGCTTCGCGGCTTATGAAAAGGCTTTGGGCAAGCGCTTTATCGGCCGTGTTCTGCCTGACAGCGCCGCGAAAGAGGATGGCCTGCCGCCCTTTTTCGAGAGCCATGTCACGACGCCCCATAGCGTTGTCACCGTGCATTTGCGCGATGAAGCAGGCTCGCCGACCCTTGCAGCGCGGGATGAAATTCTCGAATTTTTCAAGACTCGGCTGAGCGTCTAGGCGAGGGACGCGCTTAGCGCCTCGCGCCAGCCGGTCATGAGGGCGGCGTAGGATTGCTCCGTATGCGCATCGACGATGATGCGGCCTTTGGCTGAGAGCGCAGTGTGTTCGTAACTCGCTGTTACCGACGCGCCGTCGTCTGTTTCATCAACAGCGATATCGAGGCGCGTCACGCATTCTTTCGGCGTCACCTTGATCATGGTGAGGCGGCGCTTTTCCGGATCGTAAAACGGCGTCACCCAGATCGCTTCGGCGCTTCCTTCGTCGCTGGCGAAGGAAGCGCCGGCAGGCGTCGTGAAGATGCAGTCCTCTTCGGCCAGCCCCGATTCAGAAAGGATGAGATTGGTCAGCCAGCCCGGCTCCCACTCATATTCGCGCACCGGGCACATCATGGCGAAGACGGCGTCCGGTCTGGCGGCAATGTCAAAACTGGCGGTGCGCTTGCGGCGATAGGGTTTTTCAACGGCGACGAGAGGGACGGTCATGGCGCGGCCTCATCGAGAAGGTGGCTGTCATGAGCGGTCAGGTCGAGCCCGGCCGATTTTTTCGCCTCGGCGATCAGCTTCAAAGTTTCGTCGCTGAAGGGCTGTTTGCCTTCAAAGGCGTGCAAAACGATCCCTTCAAGAAGGTCGCCAAGGCTCATCTCCTTGTGGGCGGCGATGATTTTCAGCGTCTTGAGGATGCGCTTTTCGATGCGCACCCCGGTCTGGACGCGGGTCACGGTCTTTCGGAGCTCAGTCATGATGAATTGGTACCATGGTACCAATGTGATTGCAAGCCCCTATTAGCACGCGGATGGCGCCGCAGACGTGAGCCGCTGCGATTTCCCTTTGCCGGAGAAACTGGTTAAGCAGGGCTTAAAAATCGAATTGGAAACCCGCTGGCCGGATTTACAGAACCGGCGTAAATGACGAGTACTCTGCGTTTCATGCCAAACACATTGCCTGCCGCCGTCTCCCGGAATTTCGCCAAGCTTCAGGAGGCCGCCGATCATGCGGCCCATAATTTCTCGCAAGGGGCCGCCAATGCGCGCGCGGAAATGCTGCGCCGGATCGTTGAGCATTGCGCGAAATTCCAGACGGTCGATCTCGGCCGCTCCATCGGACAGGCTGCATTGTCCCTGACGCTATATTTTGCGTCGATCGCAGGGCTGATCGCGCTGGTCAAAACCGGGTTCTGGCCGATTGCGTTGTTGCTCTCGCCGGTCGCGGGGCTTCTCCTCGTGAAGCTCTTCACGATCCAGCATGATTGCGGCCATGGCAGCTATTTCAAGAACAAGCGCGCCAGCCACGCGCTCGGCTTTTTGATCAGCATCCTGACCTTCACGCCCTACGGTTTCTGGCGCGACGCCCATAATCGTCACCATGCAAGCTCCGGCGATCTCGACCGGCGCGGTGTCGGCGGCGTCGACACGCTGACCGTTGAGGAATATCGCGCTTTAAGTCCTGCAAAGCGGATTATCTACCGCGTCTACCGCCATCCCGTCGTGATGATCGTGATCGGCGCCCCGCTTTATTTTTTCCTCCTGCAAAGGTTGCCGCTCGCTGGTCCGATGCCTTTCGCCGAAGTCTATCACGGCATGAAGCTGCGCCAGATCTGGCGCTCGGTGGCGACGCTCAACCTGGCGCTTGTCGCTTTTTATGGCGGGCTTTCGCTGTGGCTGGGGCTTGGAACCGTGGCGCTGGTTTTCCTTCCCGTAGTGACGGTGGCGGCCTGGACGGGAACCTGGCTGTTCTTCGTTCAGCACCAATATGAGGACACTTATTGGGCGGCGAAACCGGAATGGAATTATGCTGAAGCCGCGATTTTCGGCTCCTCGCATTATAAGCTGCCGACGCCGCTGCGCTGGTTTTCCGGCAATATCGGCCTCCACCACATCCACCATCTCGCGAGCCGGATTCCCAATTACCGGCTGATGGAATGCTACAAAGCGAGCGAAGACTTGCTGTCGCTCCCGGTGATGACCATCCGCGATTCCATCCGCTGCGCCCGTCTGGCGCTGTGGTGTACGGAACGCCGCCAGATGGTGAGCTTTTCTGCAGCATAGTTCTGCGCGTGGTCTGACAAAGCCGACGGATTGGTGTTAACTGGCGCCCGGGAACTTCACGGGAGCCATTTTCATGACATTTCGCATCGCCGCCAGCGCTCTTGCGCTTGCTCTATCTGCGCCAGCCGCCGCTCAATCCGATCTGAAAAGCGACGTCGCCGCCGATTACGACGCCAATCTGGAATCGCTGTTTCAATGGTTCCACCAAAACCCCGAGCTCTCCCATCGCGAGTTCAATACCGCCAAGCGCCTGGCCGATGAAATCCGCACGCTTGGGTATGATGTGACCGAAGGCGTTGGCGGCACAGGCGTTGTCGCGGTGATGGAAAACGGCGCCGGGCCGACGGTGATGATCCGCGCCGACATGGACGGCCTGCCGGTGAAGGAAGACAACGACCTTCCCTACAAATCGACCGCGACGCAGGAAGATATCGACGGGATCGTCAAGCCAGTGATGCACGCCTGCGGGCACGACACCCATGTCACCGGTCTTGTGGGGACCGCGCGCCAGTTGGCTGCGCGCAAGGATCAGTGGTCGGGCACGCTCGTCCTGATCGGCCAGCCGGCTGAAGAACGCATTTCCGGCGCGCGGGACATGATTGAGGACGGGCTTTACAAGCGCTTTCCGAAGCCCGATTACGCGCTCGCCTTTCACGTTTCTGCAGGCAGCCCCGCCGGCAAGATCGAGGTTCCCCTCGGCATTTACGCGTCTTCATCCGACAGCGTCGACATTATCGTGCATGGCGTCGGCGCCCATGGCGCGTCGCCCCATAAGGGCGTCGACCCGGTGCTGGTCGCTTCGCAGATCGTCGTCTCGCTGCAATCTGTCGTCTCGCGCACCATCGCGCCGCTCGACGCCGGCGTCATCACCGTGGGCTCGATCCATGGTGGAACGAAACACAACATCATCGGCGACGAAGTGCATATGCAGCTCACTGTGCGCTCCGACGATCATGAGGTGCGCGAACAATTGCTGGACGGCATCGACCGGGTCGCAGAAGGCGTCGCCATTTCTCTTGGCGTGCCGAAAAAGCTGATGCCGGAAGTGATCCGTTCAAAGACGGAAACGACGCCGCCGACCATCAATGACAGCGCGACGGCGCAGCTTGTCCGCGCCGCGATCACTGAAGGAATGGGCGAAGACGCCCTCTTTGAAGAGCCGCGTCAGGGTATGGGCGCTGAGGATTTCGCCTATTTCGTCACGCCGGAACTTGGCGTCAAAGGCGTTTATTTCAGTGTTGGCGGCACGCCGGAAAAGGAAGTTGACGATGCGCCGTCGCACCATTCGCCGTTTTTCATCATCGAGCCTGAACCCGCAATCAAGTCGGCGGTGGAGGCGATGACCCTGTCGGCGATTGCGCTTTTTAAGGAGGAATAATGAAGCGTCCTGCGTAAGGCTTACGCGGGCGCCGCCTGTTTGGGCGGGGCCTGTTTGGGTGGGGCTTCGTGAAGATGCGGCGCCCAGATCTTCATGCGATGGGTCAGGTCGCCTTTCTTCAAAGGCTTTGAAAGATAATCGTTCATCCCGGCGTCGATGCAGACATGCTGGTCGGCGGGTCTAATATGCGCGGTAATGGCGAGAATGGGAGTTTGTTTCTCGCCGCGCTTCTTTTCGAAGGAACGGATTTTTCGCGTGGCTTCGAGCCCGTCCATGACGGGCATCATGATGTCCATCAGCACTAGGTCCACGTCATTTCTGTGGAACAGCTTGACGGCGTCCTTGCCGTTTTTGGCGACGATGGAGCGGCATTCAAAGTTCGCCAGATAATGCTCGAGAACCTTCAGGTTCACGTCATTGTCTTCGGCGATGAGAATGGTCGGCGCTTTCGGCGCTTCTTCTTGTGGGTGGTCAGCGGCTGGAATATTGACGTCGGACATCCGGTATTCCCCTAGCTGGCATGGCTGGCGGCCGCGACACTGTTGCCTCCCGGAGCCTAAAAAGGCGGCAAAGGTTTTTTGAAAATTATAGAAGGGGCGTTAACGCTGTCGCGCGTTTTCGCCGCCATCGTATTCCGGGCGCTTCGGAAAGTTTCGCCGCGGCGCCTTGGTTTGGGGCGGAAACGGAGCCTTGCGCCCGGCGCCCGCTGTTCCCGTTCGGTTAACCGGCGTCCCGGCAGCCGGCAAAAATCATTCTCAGCATCGTAAAAAATGCATTGGCCTTTGGCGGCTAAAACCCCGCAGCGGGCTTGCATGCTGCGGGGTTGATGGATTGAAAAAGGGCCTTCAGGCGTCAGTCGTCATCGCCATAGTGGACGCCGCTGATTTCGATATCGCCGTCGCCGCGCGCGCGGATGTCGCCTTCATGCCGGGCGATGTGAACCGATCCACTATGGCCGGCATAGATGGTCGGATTGACGGCGACGCCGTCAAAATCGAACCCGCCGGAGCCGCGAATCTCGACCATCAGGTTTTCGACGCGCCCGCCATCGATCTCGATGTCGCCGCTGCCGTTGATTTCCGCGCCGCCCTTGCCGCGAAGGCTTGCAAGCTCCACGTCGCCGGAGCCGTGAATGGAGATCATGGCGCCGTCTTCGACATCGCCCGCCTCCACATCGCCGCTGCCCCGAATGGAAAGATCAAGCGCGCCGTCGATGCGGCCGAGCATAATGTCGCCGGATCCGTGAATGTCGAGCGAGGCGGGCCCGCCAATATCGCCAATAACAATATCGCCGGAGCCGTGAATTTTCGCGGTAAGAGTCCCGGCGGATTTTGCGGTCAGGTCGCCGGAGCCGTAGATCGCCGTCCGGAAATCGCCTTCGACGTCGCCGGCTTTCAAATCGCCGGAGCCATGAATGGAAATATCCGCCGAGGCGAGGTCGCCGACAACGCCGATAACATGGCCCTCACGGATCGACAGCGCGCCGCGCGTGTCGTCGGCGGACAGCATGATGACGGCGCTGTCGAAATCAAGCGCGGCGCCGACGGGAATGCGCAAGGTTAGCGTCGGATAATCTTCAAGGAAAACCCGGAAGGCGTCATCATGGTGTTTGCGCCATTTGACGTCGTCCTGCCAGCGGATGTCGTCCGGGTCTTCATCGCTCGAGATCATGAGGACCCCGTCGCGCGTCGTCACATGAACCGGATAGTCTGCATCCTTGCCGTCGATGCGCTCGAGGCTGACGGCGTCGCCGCTCACCGTTTCAATCTTCACTGTGCCGAAGAAGTTCTCGACGTCGATTTCCTTGATGCTTTGATGGGTCGATGTTTCCGCCGCGGCTACCGCGAAAAAAGGCGCGCAGAACGCCGCCGTGAAAAGCAAGATACGCATTGTTTTCCCCCTCATTGGGTTAAGCCGCCCGTCGCGGAGAAGTCTATCTGCCCGGCGGGCGCGGGGCAAACCCGCCCTGTTTTCGCCATGAAAAGACCCCGGAAAGACCTTCACTCCCGCCGACGGCGGCGGTTCAGCCTCACGTTTCACTGTCATGAGACTGCTCGGGCTTGGGGCTCTTACGTCTCAGGGAGTTGGAGTAGAGATCATGTTGAGGAAAGTTGTTGCAAGCGTCGCCGGGGCAGGGCTCGTTCTTTTCGGGACGCAGGCTTTTGCAGGAGAATGGAAGTTCAATCCGCGCGCCTGTCCAGATCTTGTCGAAGACCGCTATGACCGTATTGAGGATCGCCGTGACCGGCGCGTAGACCATGGCCGCCGCGATCGTCGCGAAGATCGTTATGACCGCCGCGAAAACCGCCGGGACGCGGCGGTGACCGTCTGTCCGATCCGCGCCTTTTATTATCAGCCCGACAGGCGGGAGCTGCGCCGCGCCGATTATCGCGGACGCGGTTACGCCTGGGGCCGCCATGAAGCGCGCCCGCCGCTGAAATATGATCGCCGGATGCGCATGTATTACCGCTACGCCGAAGGCCGGAAGATTTATATTCGCGGCTGATTGAACGCAATGGAATGCAATGA
This sequence comes from Hyphococcus sp., assembly GCF_041986965.1. Lineage (GTDB taxonomy): Bacteria > Pseudomonadota > Alphaproteobacteria > Caulobacterales > Parvularculaceae > Hyphococcus. The sequence continues at coordinate 750,586 of NZ_JBHIXB010000001.1, forward strand.
CAACAAAAGAGCGGCGCCGGCAGCGGCGCCGTTTTCATTTAATGATTGCGCAACGCGCTGATCAGTTCCTTTTTGGTCATGTTAGAGCGGCCTTTGATTCCGATTTCTTTTGCACGATCGTAAAGATCGTCTTTCTTCCACTCTTCATAGGGTTTGGCTGCGCCGCCTTTTTCCGCGGGGTGTTGAGACTCGTTTGCCTGCGCATTGGCGATGCGCGCGGCTTTTTCCTTGCTCGCGCCATCGTCGCGCAACGCCTGATAGGTCTCATCATCCTTGATGCTGGGCCCGTGATTTTTCTCCATGTCGTTTACTCCTTTTCTTTTTCGTCGCTCTTGCGCACGCGTGTGACGCCGGCCGGGCGTTCTTTGGCGCGCTTCATTTCGTCGAGCTTGCCTTTCTTTTCCTGAAGGTCGCCGCCTGCTGTCCCGCCATGGGCGGGCGTTCCCGGCTCACCCAGATATTCCTTCTCTTCGAGCGCTTCCTGACGGGTCTTGGGGCGGGCCATGACGTTCTCCTTTTGGCTGGTGCGTGCGGTCGATGCATTGTGAGGCGAACACGGACGCTGCGGCGCCTGTTCCGCAATCGCGGCTGGCGCTTCCTTCGCAGGTGCGGTATAGCGCCCGCGCAATCTCGAACGGGGAAGCCCATGACCGAAAAAAAAGACGTGAAAAAAGTGGTGCTCGCTTATTCCGGCGGTCTCGACACTTCAGTGATCCTGAAATGGCTGCAGGTAGAGTATAATTGCGAGGTCGTGACATTTACGGCTGATCTCGGTCAGGGCGAGGAGCTGGAGCCGGCCCGCCGCAAGGCTGAGCGCGCCGGCGTCAAGGAAATCTACATTGAGGACCTGCGCGAGGAATTTGTGCGCGAGTTCGTGTTTCCCATGTTCCGGGCGAACGCCGTCTATGAAGGGCTCTATCTTCTCGGCACGTCGATTGCGCGGCCCTTGATCGCCAAGCGCCTCGTGGAAATCGCTGAAGCGACCGGCGCCGACGCCATCGCCCATGGGGCGACCGGCAAGGGCAACGACCAGGTGCGGTTCGAACTGAACGCCTATGCGTTGAACCCCGACATCCGCGTCATCGCGCCATGGCGCGAATGGAATCTGAACTCACGCGAAAAGCTCATCGACTGGGCGGAAAAACATCAGATCGAAATTCCAAAAGACAAGCGCGGCGAGGCGCCGTTCTCGGTGGACGCCAACCTCCTGCACACTTCGTCGGAAGGCAAGGTGCTCGAAGACCCGGCCGAGCCGGCGCCTTCCTATGTTTTCCAGCGCACGGTTGATCCTGAAGATGCGCCCGACGAGGCGGAAGTGATCGAGATCGGGTTCGACCGCGGCGACGCCATCTCCATTGACGGCAAGCCCTATTCTCCGGCGACGCTTCTCGCCAAGCTCAATGAGTATGGTCACAAGCACGGCATTGGCCGCCTCGATCTCGTCGAGAACCGTTTCGTCGGCATGAAGTCGCGCGGCATCTATGAAACGCCGGGCGGGACGATCCTGCTCGCCGCCCATCGCGGCATCGAACAGATCACCCTCGATCGCGGCGCAGGCCATCTCAAAGACGAATTGATGCCGCGCTATGCGGAGCTGATCTATAACGGCTTCTGGTTCTCGCCGGAGCGCGAAATGCTTCAGGCGGCGATCGACAAGAGCCAGGAACAGGTCGCGGGAACCGTGAAGGTGAAGCTTTATAAAGGCTCGGCGAATGTCATCGGCCGGGCGTCGCCAAAAACGATTTACTCCGAAGCGCATGTCACCTTCGAAGAAGACATGGTCTATGACCAGAAAGACGCCGAGGGTTTCATAAAACTGAACGCATTGCGGCTTAAGCTCCTAGCGCGCCGTAACAAGAACGCAGAGTAAAAAGAGTAAGATGGATCTTTCAAAAATCACCCCCGGCGTGAACCCGCCCAAGGACATCAATGTCGTGATCGAGGTTCCGCTTGGCGGCGAGCCGATCAAATATGAAATCGACAAGGCCTCCGGCGCCATGTTCGTCGACCGGTTCCTCTATACGTCGACGCGCTACCCCTGCAATTACGGCTTCATTCCCCAAACCCTCGCCGATGACGGCGACCCGGTGGATGTTATGGTGATGGGCAACCGGCCGCTGGTGCCAGGCGCGGTGGTCGCCGGCCGGCCGGTGGGCGTTTTGTTGATGGAAGATGAGGCGGGCATGGACGAGAAAATCCTCGCCGTCCCGTCGGAACGCCTGACCCGCTATTACGCCAAGATCAAGACCTATGAGGATTTGCCCGACATCATGATCGAGCGGATCAGCCACTTCTTCGCCCACTATAAAGACCTTGAGCTCGACAAATGGGTGAAGATCGTCGGCTGGCGCGGCGCAGAGGAGGCCGAAAGGCTGATCATGGAAGGCCTCAAGGCCGAACAGGCCCGCACGGGCAAGCCTTAACCCTTTTTTAACCACGCCTTTTGGGGTAGCATCTGTCCCGTCCGAACAGGACATTCGCCCCGGTCCAAGGACGCTGGGGCGAGGGGCGGCGAGAGCGAGGGGTGGAGATGCGTAATATTGAAGCCATTTTTGGGGGCGTTCTGGCGCTTGTTGTGCTGGGCGTCGCCCTCTACGCGGTGATGAACACCTCCTTCAGCTCGGGCTCCGGCGTGGAAACCGCGCCGGCGGCGACGGAAGTGAGCTATTCTCCGAGCGCGCCCACCCCGACCATCATGGCCTCCGCCGGGCAGGATCTGGTTTGCGAGTGCTATGACGCGGCCTTTTCCCTGGCGTCTCAGACTGATGTGCTTTCGCCCGAATACCGCACAGGCTTTCAGCAGTGCCGGGCCCGGGGCGGGGTCGACGCCGGCGACGCCTGGACGGCGGGCTGGAATGCGCGCCTTTCCGGCCGGCCCTATGAGGCGAGCTGCCGCTCCTACAAGCGCCGCCGCTAATTCACGCCATCGCGGGCTGCAAATAGCGATTTCCTGCGCTTCCGGTGCTCAGGTGCCGTTTTGCACATTCCGCTCCGGTCCTCGGAAACCGCTATTTTCGCCACGCCCTGACGTGAATTCCCTCACTTAAGGCTCGAAAAATTCTCGATCACCGTCTTGAACGGGATGACGCCCACATCGGCGAAGAGCCCCGCCTTGTTGTAGGGATCCTCGGCGGCGATGGCGCGCGCTTCCCCCTCATCGGCGGCCTCTATAATCAGCAAAGAGCCAATCGGGTCGCCCTTGCCGTCGAGCATCGGACCGGCGAGATGGAGCTTATTTCCATAAGTTTGAAAATATTCGAGATGTGCGGGCCGTGTCTCCATGCGCAAGGCGAGGGAGTCCGGCTTGTCCCGGCATAACAAAACAAATTGGGGCATCGTTACGTTTCCGATCTTAATGGCCGCGCCATCAGGGCGGCGATGATCTCGTCGACAGACTTGGCGCCGGAGACGAGGGCGGCCACCGCTTCGCAGACCGGCGCCTCGACGCCGGCCTTTTCGGCGAGGGCGTGAATGGCGCCGGCGGTGGCGACGCCTTCGCTCACCGTATTCCGCTCGCTGAGGATCTCGTCGAGTGTTCGGCCTTTCCCGAGCTCAATCCCGAGCGACATGTTGCGCGATTGCGGCGAGGAGGCGGTCAGGATGAGGTCGCCAAGGCCTGACAGCCCGGCCATGGTCTCTTTCTTGGCGCCCAGCGCCACGCCGAGGCGTTGAAACTCCGCGAAGCCGCGAGCGATGAGCGCCGCCCGGGCGCTTTCGCCAAGACCGCGGCCCACGACTACGCCCGCGGCGATCGCGAGCACATTCTTTACGGCGCCGCCCAATTCTGCGCCGGTGAGGTCGTCGGAAAGATAGGGCCTGAAATGGGGCCCCCCGATTGTCGCCATCCAGCGCGCGCCAAGCTCCGGGTCGCCGGCGGCGAGCGTCACGGCGGTGGGCAGTCCCATGGCGACGTCGCGCGCAAAGCTCGGCCCGGACAAAACGGCGGGCTCAGCCTCCGGCCATACCGCGCTCAAAACCTCGGTCATCATCATGCCCGTGGACTGCTCAATGCCTTTTGAGCAAAGCGCTACCGGTACCGGCTTTGCCTGGGTCGCTTCTCTGAGGTCGGCGAAGACGGGACGGGCGAACTGGGCCGGCACCACGAAAAGTATGGCCTCTGAACTCGCGGCCATACCCAGTGATTGCGCGGCTTTGAGGCTCCCGGGCAGGGGAACGCCCGACAGAAATTCGGTGTTCTCGTGACGCTCATTGATGGCGCGTATGACCGCGTCTTCCCGCGCCCACAGGGTCGTCGCAACGCCGTTGGCGGCGCAGAGCGATGCCAGCGCCGTTCCCCAGGCGCCGCCGCCGATAACGCCGACCGATTGGAAAGGAGCGCCGGAATTCATAAGAGGCGATTCACTTGCTTCATTGCCGAATGACGACTGAACGGTTTATAAAGATTTCAACATAAACATGCGGGCCCCAATGCCTATCGAAAATCTCGACGACACCGCAAAGCAGATCCTCGACGCCGCAAGCCGGCGATTCCTGCATTATGGCTATGGAAAGACGACCATGTCGGAGATCGCCCAGGACTGCAACATGTCCACGGGCAATCTCTATCGCTACTTCCCGTCCAAGCTCGACATCGCGGAAATGTTCGTGCGCGTGCTCCGGCGCGAGCAGGTGGCGCGGCTCCGCGCCGTCGCCGATGACGGGGCGTTAAGCCCGGCGGAAAAGCTGAGATCATTTTTCCTCCGAAAGTTTCAGCTCGCCTATGAACGCTTTCATGACAAGCCAAAGGCCTATGAGCTCTCCAGCGAGCTTCTGACGTCCCGGCCCAAGGTCGGGATCGAGTGGGAGAATGCGGAGGGCCGCGTGCTCGCCGAGATTCTCATAGAGGGAGACGCGGCGGGCGTCTTCGCTGTGGAAAACGCCGCGGAGACCGCCAAGATCCTGCAGGACGCCGGCTATCGCTTCACCAGCCCGGCGGTCTTCCACGAAGGCGACTTTGACGAGCTCGCGGCGGAACTGAATGGCGTAGTCGACCTCATTCTTGATGGTTTCGCCTATCGCGCAGCCAAGCGCGCAGCCCTTGAGAAGCGCAAACAGGCGTGATTAGAAGCGGATTGCTTCAATAAATAGCCCTGAATTATTAATGAGAGTGTCCCCAGGCTATCCGAAGTCGCTCTTAAACCATTGAAATATATGGCCCTAATGACCTATTTAGAAAAAATTACGATTAAACAATGAATATTTATGATTTCGTTCATTGACAAATCTTCATAGGGCGCATATCTCCCGCCTGCCGACGGTGAAATCGCCGCCGGAAATGCGCCCCTGCGGCGTTAAAACCAGAAAAGACCGACGCGCCACCGCGGCGCCAAGATCAAGAAACGAACTGACAAAGAAAAGAGAAACCCGATGAGCACATTTCGCAATTTCGCCGTTCAAGCGGCCGTCACCCTGACCCTTACCGGCGCCCTTGGCGCGATCCTGTTCAATGTCGCTGATTACGCCACCCGCGGCGTCATCACTGGCTAAGGATAAACCCGAGACCCTGCTGCTTCCGTCCCCATCCCCTTAAGGACGCACCCTCCCTTAGAAGCAGCACCCCTGGCGCGGAAGCCTGCCCCGGCTTCCGCGCTATTTTTTTGCAAAAAAATTCGGGATTTCGCCGTCCAGCTAAAATGAAACTGTGTGCGTTACACAATTTCAACGCTTTCAGCTAAGGCTTGCGGCAAGCCAGCTGGGAGAGCGCCATGCCCGGATCGACCCGTTTCGCCGCCGCCGCCCACATCATGAGCCTGCTGGCCCGTCACCGCGACGGACCGCAGACGTCGGAGGCGCTCGCCAAAAGCCTCGGCACCAATCCGGCGGTCGTTCGCCGCCTTCTTGGCGTGCTGGCGAAGTCCGGTCTGACCCAATCCGATCTTGGCAAAGGCGGCGGCGCCCGCCTTGCCAAGGGGCCGAAGAAAATCACGCTCGCCGATATTTACCGGGCTGTCGAAGCGCCGGGCCTCTTTCCCTTGCCGCGCGCGGCGCCGGACCCGGCCTGTCCGGTGGGCTGCAATATCACCCCGGCGCTAACCGCTGTGGGCGATGCAGCGGAAGCGGCTTTTCTCGCCTCGCTTGAAGGCGTCACCCTGAAGCAATTCGTCAAGGAAATTGCTGCAGGCGTTGCTGCAGCAAAAAGCGCAGCATAATCCGTTCTGCTGCGCTTCATGTTGCAGCAATTATCTGCAGCAAAGTAAGTGAAATCAGGCCTTTGGCCCCTTTCGGCCGGAGCCGAAGCGCTTGCCCTCGCCGGGATCAGCCAGGGGCCAGCGCGCCCGCGGCGCCATGGCCATAGCTTCGTCCTGTTGCGCCGCAAGACCGGCGGCGAGCCTTTCGGCCCCCGCCCAGGCGATCATCGCCCCATTATCCGTGCAATATTTTGGCGGCGGGGCGATCAAGCCCCATGAATTTGCTGCGCACAATTGCTGCAGCATTTTTTTGATGGCGCAGTTGGCCGCGACGCCCCCGGCGACCACCAGGCGGCCCGCCTCCGGCATCATGGCCATGGCCTTTTCCGTCCTGTGGGCGAGATGGCGGGCGGCGGCTTCCTGAAACGAGGCCGCGAGATCGGCGAGATCCTGACCGGTCGGGTTTTCCAGCCCTGTCGCCGCCTCGCGCACGGCGGTCTTGAGCCCGGAAAAAGAAAAGTCGCAGCCTTCATGTTTCAAGAGCGGCCGGGGCAGGTCGAACCGGTCGGCCCTACCGCCCACCGCCGCCGATTCCACCTTGGGACCGCCGGGCGCGCCGAGCCCCAACAGCTTGGCGGTCTTGTCGAAACTTTCCCCGGCGGCGTCGTCGATGGTGGTGCCGAGCCGGTCATACTTGCCAACGCCGGTCACCCGGATCAGCTGGGTATGGCCGCCGGAGATGAGCAAGAGGAGATAGGGGAAGGGCGCGTCTTCGGTCATCCTTGCGGAGAGCGCGTGGCCTTCAAGGTGGTTCACCGGAACGAGCCGCAGCCCGTGCGCCATGGCGACGGCCTTGGCGGTGGTGAGGCCGACCATCACCCCGCCGACAAGGCCGGGTCCCGCGGTCGCCGCCACCGCATCGAGATCGGCGAAGCTGATGCCTGCTTTGGCGACGGCTCGCTCGATGGTTCCGTCGAGACGCTCCACATGGGATCGCGCGGCGATCTCCGGCACGACGCCGCCAAAGGCGGCGTGGTCTTCATGCTGCGCCCAGACCTCGTTGGAGAGAATGCGGCACGCGCCGTCATCGTCGCGCCGCACAATGGCGGCGGCGGTGTCATCGCAACTCGTCTCTAGACCCAGAACTAACATCGCATCCGCATCAGTCTGTCTTCTTGCTTCCCGCTGGAGGACTGCGTTAAGCCCCAAGGATAAGCCCCGGGGAAGGAACCCCCGCATGGACAGCAAAGCTTGTTGCGGCGCAAGGCCCCGCGCAGAATTTGCCGCCCGCCACATTTGCGAAAGCGAAACGAGTGAGCAACGACAAGACTTTCGCCATCGCCAGCCGCCGCTCGCCGCTTGCCCTGGCCCAGGCGCGGCAGGTGCAGGCGATGATCGCGAAGGCCGCGGGAATTTCGCCTGAAGCCGCGCCGCTTCAGGAATATGTCTCCTCCGGCGACCGCAATCTTCAGGGCTCGCTCGCAGATGTAGGGGGCAAGGGGCTTTTCACCAAGGAAATCGAGGAGGCGCTGCTATCGGGCGCTGCGCGTTTCGCCGTTCACTCCATGAAGGATATGCCGGCTGAAAGTCCGCCGGGGCTTGTTACGGCGGCGATCCCGGCGCGCGAAGATCCGCGAGACGTCTTCATCTCTTATGTGGCGAAAACCCCCTGGGATCTGCCGCAGGGGGCGAAGGTCGGCACGGCCTCGGTCCGGCGGGCCGCGCAATTGCTGGCCAACCGGCCGGATATCGACATCGTCGCCTTGCGCGGCAATGTGGGCACCCGCCTCGACAAGCTTGAGCGGGGGGAGGCCGACGCCACCTTTCTCGCCCTTGCGGGGCTCAACCGGCTCGACCTTGAAGGGCACGCGACGGCAATCATGGCGACTGACGAAATGCTGCCGGCGGTGGGTCAAGGCGCGCTCTGCGTCCAGACGCGCGAAGACGACAACGAGGCCCGCGCCATTGCAGCCTCTTTCAACTGCGAGGAAACGAGCGTTTGCGTTATTATGGAGCGGGCCTTTTTAACGGGGCTCGATGGTTCCTGCCGCACGCCGATCGGGGGCCTTGCGATCGTGCAGGAGGGAGAGGTCCGGTTTCGCGGTGAGCTCTTGTCGCTCGACGGCAAGGAGCGTTTTACGGCGGAGCGGCGCCTTCCGTATACGGAAGGTTGCGCCTTCGTTGCCGCGCAGGCCGGCGCCGAGGCCGCGATGGAGTTGAGGGAAAAGGCGGGTCCCGATTTTTTCAAAAGGCTTGCGGTGTGACGCGCGTCCTCATCACCCGCGCCGAGCCTGACGCGTCGGAATTTGCTGACGCCTGCCGTTCTCATGGGCTCGATCCCATTCTCTCCCCGGTAATGCGCATCGAGATCGAAAAGGCCGATATCGACCTCGCCGATGTCGGCGCAATCGCTTTTACCTCGGCCAATGGCGTGCGCGCCTTTGCGGCGAATTCGCCTCAAAGGTCTTTGCCGGTATTCGCCGTCGGGCCGGTGACGGGGGAGGCTGCGAAAGCCGCGGGCTTTGAGTATGTCAGCCTGGCGGGCGGCGATGTTGAGGCGCTCGCGGGTCATATCGCTTCCGAAAACGCACTGGTCGGGAAAGTCCTTTTGCACGTCGCCGGCGCCGACCGGGCCGGGGATCTGGTGACGGCGCTCACCGCGCGCGGGATCGCCGCGCGGCGTCAAACGCTCTATCGCGCGGAGGCCGCAAGCGCCCTTTCGGCGCAGGCTGAAGCGAGCCTTCGCACGGAGTCCGGCCTCTGGGTCACCTTCTTCTCACCGCGCACGGTGAGGTTGTTTCTCGCGCTGGCCGAAAAGGCGGGGCTTGCTTCGCGGCTGCCGGAGATGCGCGCCGCCTGTCTCAGCGCGGCGGTGGCGGAGGCGGCGGCGGCCGTTGCCTGGGGCGGGATTGTGGTAGCCTGCGACCGGACGGCGGAAAGCATGCTCGAAACGATTATTGGCGAGGGCGACCGCGCTTGAGCGCCGCCAAAGCGGGCCTTATCTAGAAAGCGCGCTCAATTGAGGATGAAACGTGACGCAGGATGGCGACCCACAGGCTAAGAAAGAAGAAGAAAGCCTCCCTGAGGTGGAGGCGGAACTTGTCAGTGAGACGCCGTCGCCTGAGGACGCGTTTGAAGATGACGCGCCGGAGGCTTCGCCGTCGCCGGATGCGGTTCAAGGTGATGCGGGAGATGGACCCTCTTCTGACGCCGCCGGAAAACGCAAATCAACCCTGACCCCCGGGGTCATGCTGTTCCTTGCTTTTGTAGTTGTGGCGTTGATCGCTTTCGGCGTCTGGCGTTTTCAGTTGAATCCCGAAGACAAAATATCGGTGGAAGAGGCCGCGCCTGTGGCGCAAGAAACGGCGCCCACAACGCCTGCGCCGCAAGAAGAGACCGGGACTGCCGCCGAATCCGAAACGGCGTCCGACCCGGCGCCGGAAGTTGAAGAGCCTCCGAGACAGGAAGCGAAGATCGACAATCTCGCCAAGGACGACCTTGCGCCGCCGCCAGCGGGAGACGCTATGCAGGAGAACGGGGCCGAAAGCAGCGGTTTCCTGCCGCCGGTGACGGAAGCAGGCGCGGCAAAAATCGCCAATTCCGTTGAAGAAGGCGCGAAGGACGCCATGCGCCGCGATGAGGAGGCGGAAGGGGCGCCGGGTAATCGTCAGCCTACAGATGATGCTGTGGAAGGGGCTGGCGCTGACGCGCTGGCTGCCGACAATGAGGGCGCCGAAAGCGCAGAGGCTGATCTGGAGGAGGCTCCATCCACAGAATTACAGGAGGATGCTCCTGAAGCGGCGGCGCAAGAGGCCGCCGCCGAAGAGCAGGCGTCATTGCAGCCGTCCGAAGACGATACGGTTGCGGATAATGAGCCGGGCAGTGACGCGGCGCCTGTCGACAACGCCCCGATTGAAGACGAAGCGGTGGCGCTGCAATCGGAAATGGAATCCATGCGCGCCGCCTTTGAGGAGGAGCGAGCGGACTTGACCGCGGCGCTTGATAGCGCCCGCCGGATCAATAACGAACAAAACACCGATATCCGCGACCTGCGCGCCCAGCTTGACGCTGCAAGAGCGCGTGAGGCCGCCCTGAAAGACGAAGTCGCCGCCATGCGCAGTGAGCTTTCCCGTGTCCGCCGCGAGGGTGTGACGATGTCCCAGCGCAGTATGAAGGCGTCCTTTGCTGTCGCCGCCCTCTCCCGCGCGGTGGATCAGGGTGAGCCGTTCACGCAAGAGCTTGCCGCTGTCGCAGAGTTTGAGCCGGGCGCTGAGGCCGCGCTGGAAGCGCATGCCGAAACCGGCGTCGCGACCGACGCCGCCCTTCGGATCGGCTTTGACGCGGCGGCGCGCAAGGCGCTTGCGGCGGCGGGTCAGGCGGAAGCCGGCGGCGGGATCAGCGGAATTGTGGCCCGGGCGAAAAATCTCGTCAGCGTCCGCCCCGCCCGTCCGCTCGACGGCGACGATCCGGGCGCGATCCTGTCTCGCGCGGAACACGCGCTGGAAGAGGGCGAGCTTGAATTCGCGCTTTTGCAACTTGAAGATCTGCCTTTGCCCGCACAAGAAGCCATGTCCGAATGGATGGCGGCGGCCCGCGCGCGCGTAGAGGCGAAGTCGGCGGTCGCAGCGCTCACGGTGCGCATCGCCGGTGAAGGTGAGTAGGGGGCGTCCATGATCCGTATTCTGATGTTTTTGCTGGGCGCCGTCTTTTTCGCCTTTGTGATTACCTATTTCGCCAGCCTCGACAGCCGCATCACAGGGGAGGCGTTCGGTTATCATTTCGACGGCCCGTCAGGGCTCATCATCGGCGGCCTTACAGTTCTTTTTCTCGTTGCGATCTATCTGACCCACAAGATCAAGGACATCATGGCGATCCCGGCGAAGATCAAAGCCAAGGACGCACAGACGAAGCGCGAGCGCGGCATCGCAGCCCTGACCCGGGGGCTTGAGGCGGCGGCCGCTGGCGATGGCGAGGACGCAGCCCATCACGCGCGGGTTGCGCGCCGCAATCTCGATGACGTGGCGCTGACCCGGCTCCTGACCGCGCAGGCGGCGCAGCTTTCAGGCGACGCGGCGGCGGCGAAAGAAAGCTTTTCCGCGATGCTTGCCGCGCCGGAGACCGAATTTATCGGGCTCAAGGGGCTTTACGCGCAGGCCATGGCGGCGGGCGAAACCGGCGCCGCTAAAGGCTATGCGGAGCGCGCTTTCCGCCTGCGCCCTAACGCCGCCTGGGCGTTTCAGTCGGTGTTCGATCTCGGGCTGGAGCGCGGCGCCTGGAACGAAACCCGAGAGGCGGTGATCCAGGCCCAAAAGAACAAGGTGATCGACGACGCGCGCGCCAACCGCGCCCGCGCAGCCTTGTTGACCGCCGACGCCTATGCGGAAAGCGATGCGGCCTCGGCAATGAGCGAAGCGGAAGCGGCGCTGAAGCTGGCGCCTGAGTTTACGCCGGCGTCCGTGCTGGCCGCGCGCATCGCCATGGATGAAGGAAAGACCGGCAAGGCGGCGAAATTACTGGAAACCGGGTTCGCCGCCAGCGCTCATCCGGCGCTGATCAAGCTATATGATCGTCTTTACAAGGATGAAACGCCGGAAAAACGTGCGTCGAAACTGACAAAACTTGCTGAGAAAAATCCTGCCTCTGACGAGGCGGCGTTGTTGCGGGCGCGCGCCGCGACGCTCACCGAAGACTGGCAGCGCGCCGTCGACGCGCTTGAGGCTCATGTGACGAAGACGGCGAGCCCCGCGGCCTTTTCCCTGATGGCGAAAGCTGCGGCGGGCCTCAAAGGCGAGGCGGCGGCGCAAATCTGGTATGAACACGCCGCTTCTGCGCCGCGTGATCCGCGCCCCGGGGCCGAGGGCGCGTTCAACCTGACGCGCCAAGGCTGGGCGCGCCTCATTCGCGAATTTATGGAATATGCGCGGCTGTCGCCGCCGCCGATTGAGGAGGCGACGGCCGGCCTCGCGCCCGAAGAAGTGCGGCTTCTGCTCGCGCCGCCTGTCGTCGAAGAGTCCGCGGAAGAGATTGAAGAAGACGCAGCGGCGGCTTCGGAAGAGACGGCGCAGGATGGGACGACGACGCCTGTTGAGGCCGACTCGTCACTCCATGACGACCCGGAAGGCGACGACCACATCCATAATGACGAAGAGGCCGAACGCGCGGCCAATGCGGCGCGTGGCGTTTCCTGATTATTCCGCAGCGTCCTTGCGCTCGCCTGTTTCGTCATTGGCCGGGCTGGCGGCGGGCTCGGATGTAGAATCAGACTCGAGGTTGGGCGCGTTGGTTTCCGTGGCCTGATCCGCTTCCTTCGACTCTTTCGCCGCCGCTTTTTCGGCGGCTTTGGCTTCTTTTTCGAGCCGTTTCTTTTCGGCTTTTTCCGCCGCTTCGCGCTTTTTGAGCTCCTTCTTGTCGAAGGCTGTCATGGGCGCTTCTTCTTTCGCCGCTTCCGCCGCCGCCATTGCGTCTTCGGCAAGCGTTTTGACTTTGAGGTAATCGATCTTGCCGGTGCCGAGGACAGGGATTTCGTCGACGGAGACGATCTTTTTCGGCACGGCGATTTCAGGCACCCCGTGACTTTGCGCCCAGGAGAGGAGAAGCCCGCGCTGCGCGTCGGTGCGGTCGGTGACGAGGATCACCTGCTCGCCTTTTTTCGGATCCGGCATGATCGCCGCGGCGTGGAGATTGTCCGGCCAGACGGCGGAGGCGCAGTTCTCAACGACCGCGAGCGAGACCATTTCGCCGCCGATTTTGGCGAAGCGTTTCAGACGGCCGCGGATCGACATATAGCCATTGTCATCGATGGAAACGATGTCGCCCGTATCGTGCCAGCCATCGGCGAGCGGCGTGATGACGCCCGGATTATCCGGCGACAGATAGCCCTTCATGATATTCGGTCCGCGTACGAACAAGCGCCCGGCGCCCTCAAGGCCCTCGACAGGCTCAAGCCGCGTTTCGACGGCGGGGAGAAGCTTGCCCACTGTGCCGGAGCGGATGTCGCCGGGCTGGTTCGCGGCCAGCACCGGCGAACCTTCGGTGACGCCATAGCCTTCTAATACCTCGAAACCAAAGCGTTTTTCCGCCGCCTGACGGGTCTCGTCGCGCACCCGCTCAGCGCCGCAAACGGCGATCCGCAAAGAGGACATGCCGCCATCGGGGCTCGCGCGCATATATTGCGAGAGAAACGTGTCGGTCGCGAACAGGACGGTCGAGCCGGTTTCGAAAATCCGCTTGGGGATGATTTTCGTTTGCAACGGAGAGGGATGAAACACCACCGGATAGCCATTGAGGATCGGCCATAACGCGCCGGCTGTCAGACCATAGCAATGGAAGGTCGGCAGCGGGTTGAAGAAAATATCCGTAGGCAGAAGTTCCACATGCGCGGAGATCTGTTCGATATTGGCGATGATGTTCTGGTGAGACAGAACGACGCCTTTGGGCGCGCCTTCAGTGCCGGAGGTGAACAGGATGACGCCGGGATCGTCAGGGTTCGGCGTCGCCGCGAGGACAGACGGGAAGATGGGCCCCAGAAGCGCCAGCGCCTTGTCGCGCGGGCTTATCTGTTCTCGCACATCTTCGAGATAGATGATCTCCACCACGGCGGAGAGTTCGCCCATGAGCTTTTCAAGCCCGCCGATCTCCACGAATTTTCGCGAAGAGATGATCTTTGTGACTTCGGCGGCCTTACAGGCGGCGAGTAGGTTTTTTGAACCGGAGGTGAAGTTGAGCATCGCCGGCACGCGCCCGCGGGAGAGCAGGGCAAACAGCCCGATAACAGCGCCAGCGCTGGTGGGCAGGAGAACGCCCACGCGCTCATTCTTTTCCGTCACGCGCGCCAGCGCGCCGCCCAGCGCAAAGGCGCCTTGTGTAATGTCCTTATGCGTCAGCTTGCGCCCGTCGCCATCGGTGATGACGACTTTGTCTTTCTTCTCGCGCCGCGCATTCTCGAGATAAGCCTGAAAAATCGCGCGCCGCGACCGGCGCTCGATGCGTTTGACCGGATCACCCATGTCCCAAGACCGCCTTCCGCCCCGAATTGTCCCTGTTATTCCCCTCGTTGGGTCTAATTTAGGGGAGGCGGGGCGGAAATTCCAGAAAAAGCAGCGCTCTATCGCCGGATTTGGCCTTGGGCGCCCGGGCGCTGGCCGCACAGAAAGCTGAGATCGGCGTAAAAAAAAGCCGCCGCCATAGAAGGGAATGGCGGCGGCGAGTTTGGACGCTTCGGGTCGTGTGGGGGGAGGAAGCGCCCGAGGGGATTAGAAATTAAATCGGAGACCGGCCTCGACGATGGAGGCGCTGTTTTCGATATCGAAGTCTGCTGAGAAAAGGCCGGCTTCTACGGATATGTCCGTTGTTGCGCGGTATCGATAGGCGACCGTGAGGTCCACCGATGGTGAAACTTCATAGGCGAGGCCTGCAATTCCCTGATAAGCGAAGGCCGTCGCGTCATCCTGAATGATCGGAACGTCGGACGGCGAATAATTCACATCCACAAATCCAACGCCGACGCCGGCGCCGAGATAGGGTTTCAACGGCCCGCCAGTGTCGAAGTCGTAAAAGACATTCGCCATGACGAAAATATTCGACACATCGCCCTGGCCATCCGCGACAAGGTCGCCAACGCTGACGCCAAGATTCGGCGATCCGGTGATCAGAACGCCGGCGTCTTCACCATCAAGGGCAATGCCGCCGGCGGCGACAGCGACATGAGTTGATACATCGTTCACCTGATAGGCGACTTCAAGTTCGCTGCGAAACGCGCCATAGCGTTTGCCGACTGCGCCAGCGACAGAAAAGCCCGTGTCGAAATCCGTTTCCCAGCCAACCGGCGTTCCGTCTGGCAGGACGGTTCCCGCAGGTATCGTCGTTCCTTCGCCGGTCGTGAAGGCGCCGGCAAAAGCGCCGTCATTTGTAGAATCGCCGAGCAGTGAAACCCCGCCGGATAGCGAGGCGTAATACCCTTCTGCCTGCGCGGCGCCCGACATGAGTGTGATCGCAACAAGCGCGGCGGACAGGCGGTTAAAAGCAGTCATGATTCCTTTTCCCTATATTTTAAGACGGAATTTTTTCCGCGGACTGGTTTGTTATGAGGTCAGAAGGCGGCGACCCGTCGGCCAGCGCCGGGCCGCCGCTCATGGGTTTGGGGTTACGGCATCACGACAGCGTCGATGACGTGAATGACGCCGTTGGACGCTTTGATGTCGGCTTTCGTGACGGACGCGTCGTCGACTTTCACGCCGTCGGTTGCGTCGACAGAAATTGTTGAGCCCTGAACGGTTTCCACGTCCAGCGTCTTGCCGGCGATATCGCCGGACATCACTTTGCCGGGCAGGACATGATAGGTGAGGACAGCGATCAGTTGATCCTTGTTTTCAGGCTTCAACAGGTTTTCAACTGCGCCTTCCGGCAGTTTTGCAAAGGCCGCATCCGTCGGCGCGAAGACGGTGAACGGGCCCTCGCCCTTCAACGTCTCAACCAGACCGGCGGCTTCCAGTGCGGCGGCCAGCGTGGTGAAATCGCCCGCCGCAACCGCGGTGTCGACGATGTCTTTCTTGGCTTTGCCGTGATGATCGGCGTTAGCGACGCCGAAGGCGGCCGCGAAAGCGGCGACAGCGGCGATAAGCGTCTTCGTAAAATTGATCTTCATATTGGTGTTCTCCCTTTGCTGCACATGCCGCTCCGTGGGGGCCGGAGCCGGCGAGAGGCGCTGGTGAGCGCCGTCGACGGCTTTCATATAAAGAAAATAACTTTGAATGATAATAAAAGTTTCGTGAGGATAGACAGTATTTTCTTGTAAAGAAAAATCGACGCCGCTATTTTTTGTCTAAAGAAAAAACGGACGCCAGATGCTGACAGATACGCTCTCAAAAGGCCTCGAAGAATATGAAATCGGATCGAAGGTCCGGGCCTTGCGCCTCGATAAAGGTATGGCGCTCGCGCAATTGGGGGAGCATTCGGGCCTTTCGGTCGGCATGCTGTCGAAAATCGAGCGCGGCCAGATCATTCCGACATTGCCGACCCTGTTGCGCATCGCGATGGTCTATGGCGTCGGTCTCGATCACTTTTTTGTTGAAGATAACGACCGTCCCTTGATCGCCGTCACACGCAAGAAAGAGCGGATGCGCTTTCCCGAACGGCAAGGAGCGAAAGGCGAAACCTATTTTTTCGAAAGTCTGAATTTTCCGGCTACGGACAGAAAGCTCAACGGTTTCCTGGCGGAGTTTTCCATGAAATCCGAACCGTCAGAGCCCCACAGTCATGACGGGGTTGAGCTGGTTTATGTGATGAAAGGGCAGCTCACCATTGCGATCGACGGTGAAGACCAGATTCTCGATGAAGGCGATGCGATTTATTTCGATAGCAGCACGCCGCACAGCTACCGCAGAACCGGCAGGTCAGCATGTTCGGCGATGATCATTGTGACAGCCGACGGCGGCTGACATGATCGCCGTCTATAACGCTCTGGCGATCTCGTCCTGAATGGCGGCGGCGCTCGCCGCCGGGTCTTTGGCGGCGATGACGGGCCGGCCGACCACCAGATGATCGGCCCCAGCGGCGATGGCGTCGGCGGGCGTCACCACCCTTTTCTGGTCATTGGCGTCCGATCCCGCCGGGCGGACCCCCGGGGTCACGATTTTGAGCGCGTCGCCGAACCGCGCCTTGATGGCGGCCGCTTCTTTCGCCGAGGCGACGACGCCGTCAGCGCCCGCTTCCGCGGCAAATTCCGCCCGTTTGAGAACGAGATCGGGGAGCGCGATATCGATCCCCATCTTCGTCAGGCTGTCCTGGTTGAGGCTCGTCAGCACCGTGACAGCGAGGATTTTCAGGCGCTTGTCGTCGCCGCGCCCGTCGACCGCGCCTTTCAGCACATCGGGTTCGGCGTGGACGGTGAGAAAATCGCCGCCAAGTTTTGCGACGCTTTTCACGCCGCGCTCCACCGTGGCGCCGATATCGTGAAATTTGAAATCGAGAAAAACTTTCTTGCCTTCCTGTGAAAGCCGCTTCGCCAGATCGAGCCCGCCGATCGGCATCAGCTGATAACCGATCTTGTAGAATGTCCCTTCATCGCCGATGGCGTTGATCGCGGTTTGCGCATCCTCCGTAGAGGGAAGATCGAGGGCGATAATCAGGCGGTCCTTTGCGTTCATATTTTACTCCGATCATCCCCGCGACAGCGGGGATCCATTCCAGGTCAGCGCTTGGGGCATAGGTTCCCGCTTTCGCAGGGATGAGCGGCGGGGTGATACAGACGTCATCCCGCCTTTGCCTTCTTCTTTGCCGTCCGCAGTTTCGGCCTGGCGGCTAGTTTCTTTTTCGCTGCTTTTTTCTTCTTGGCGGGCGCCGCTTTCTTCACAGCTTTCGCCTTTTCCTTTTTCGGCTGATCCGGCGACATCACCTTGTCCTTGAAACCGCAGAGATCGAAAATGGGACAGCGCCAGCATTCAGGGCGGCGCGCCTTACAGATATAGCGCCCATGCAGGATCAGCCAGTGATGGGCGTGCAGCATGAAATCATCAGGGATGATTTTCTCAAGGCCAAGCTCGACTTCCAGCGGATTCTTGCCGGGGGCGAGCCCGGTGCGGTTGCCGACGCGGAAAATATGGGTGTCGACGGCGATGGTGGGCTGGCCGAAGGCGACATTCATGACGACATTGGCGGTCTTGCGGCCGACGCCGGGCAGGGTCTCCAGTTCTTCGCGGGTCTGTGGCACCGCGCCGCCGAAATCCTTGATGATCTTTTCCGACAGCGCGATCACATTTTTCGCCTTGTTGCGCCACAGCCCGATGGTCTTGATGTAATCGCCCAGTTTTTTCTCGCCCAGCGCCGCCATTTTCTTCGGCGTGTCCGCGATCTCGAATAGGGTCTTGGTCGCCTTGTTGACGCCTTCGTCGGTCGCCTGCGCGGAGAGGGCGACGGCGACGACCAGCGTGAACGGGTTCTTGAAATAAAGTTCGGTCTGGGGCTCAGGGCTCGCTTCGGCGAGGCGCTCGAAAATCTTCCGCGCAATAGCGCGCGTCATTTTGGGCATCTTGGCTCTCTTGGAAGTGGTGGCGCGACCATAACGCGCGTCACCGGAAGGTAAAGTTCCGCGCAAAGTGAATTGCGGGAACGGGGCGCCGCGCTTATGTTTTCCCCATGCCGCGTAACCGCCATTACGAAACCATGGCCCCGGTGCAAAAGGGGCGGGCCTCCAGTGCGTCGGGGTTGGACGATGTCGCCGAGGGCGCCAGCCTCTTTGACGCCGTCCTGTCGCCGAACCGGTCGCTGCCGAATAATGGCTTCGTTGCGGTGATGACCATCGTCATCCTCTCCAACCTTTTTTTCGGGACCTATTTCTTCATGAAAGGCGCCTGGCCGGTGGTCGGGTTTTGCGGGCTCGACGTGTTTGCGGTCTGGCTCGCCTTCAAATTGAGCTACCGGCAAGGACGCCTGCGCGAACGGGTGCGGGTCACCGAGGAAGATATGTGGGTGGCGCGGGTTCTCCCCTCAGGCCACGAGACGCGCTGGCGGCTCCAGCCCTTCTGGACAAGGGTCTTCATCGAGCGGCCTGTGGGCCATGAAAGCCAGGTGCGCGTCACCTCCAAGGGCGAGACCCTGATCCTCGGCTCGTTCCTGTCCCCGGATGAGCGGGGCCGGTTCGCCGAAGCGCTGTCAGACGCCTTGGGAAAAGCGCGGGGCTAGGCTAAACGGAGCCTTCCTAAAACGAACGGGACCCAAATGCTCGGCTTTTTCCTTGTTGTGTTTGCGCTGCTCGCCCTGGCTGGCGGGCTTTATTGGCGCTGGCGGGTGAAAATCGCCGAAGAGGTCGCCGAAGGCGCAGCGATCGAATGGGCGCATCTTCAAAAGCATGAGCCGGAGTTTCTGGACGGGATCACCGAGGATAAATTCCGTGAGGTTTATGCGAAGGTGCACACGCCGCGTTTTCCGAAATATGCGCTTGGCGCAATCGCGTCTTTTTTCATCTCGCTGCCGGTCACCTTTGCGGTGCTGAGCCTCGGACTTTGGGCTGCGGACGCCGCCGGCTTCATTCCTGAACCCGTCGATGTCGCCGATCGTGTTTTCGTCGAAGACGACAAGCTGATTATCTTCAAGGAAACGCCGCCCGAAGCCGCGCTCTATTACGTGCGCGACCTTGCAGGATTCTATTATTTTTTCGGCGTGATGGCCGCCTGGCTTGTCATCGTCTGGTTTTTTATGCGCCGGTTTCATTCGCGCCGCCCCGGTTATCTGCGCGATGAACTGATCCGAGCAAAAGAATAGGGAGAACGATATGCGTTATTTGCACACCATGGTGCGGGTGAAGGATCTGGACCAATCGCTCGATTTTTATTGCGGCAAGCTCGGGCTCGTCGAAGTGCATCGCATGGAGAACGAAAAGGGGCGGTTTACGCTGGTCTTCCTCGCTGCGCCGGAAGACGCCGAGGCGGCGAAAGAAAAGAAAGCGCCGCTGGTGGAGCTCACATATAATTGGGATACGGAAGATTATGACGGCGGCCGCAATTTCGGCCATCTCGCCTATCTGGTGGATGATATTTACGCGACCTGTCAGAAATTGAAGGATGGTGGCGTCGTGATTAACCGTCCCCCGCGCGACGGCCATATGGCGTTTGTGCGCTCGCCCGACAATATTTCCATTGAACTTCTTCAAAAAGGCGAGAGCCTCGCCCCTGCGGAGCCCTGGGCCTCGATGGAAAACACCGGAAGCTGGTAAGAGCTTAGCTTTTCCTTAACGCCCGCAAGTCGACATTACAGCGCCCGCCCGAAGCGCTCCCGATAGAAAGTTCGCCAATGACGGATCTTCCCGTTCAGCTTGAAAATGTCACCAAGCGATACGGCGCCTTCACGGCGGTGAACGATCTCTCCTTTGCGGTGAAACAGGGCGAAATCTACGGCTTTCTGGGGCCGAACGGGGCCGGGAAAACGACAACGCTCCGAATGCTTCTCGATATTGTGCAGCCGACCGTCGGGCGTATTTCGGTGCTCGGGTCGCACTCGGCGATTTCGGTGCGCCGGCGTATCGGTTACTTGCCGGAGGAGCGCGGGCTATACCGCAAGATGAAGGCCGCCGACTCTATCGCTTATTTCGCGCGCCTGCGCGGACTTTCCGGCGGCGCGGCGAAGAAACGCGCCCATGCGCTTCTCGAAGAGTTCGGGCTCGGCGAATTTGCGCGCGCCAAAAACGAGGCTCTCTCGAAAGGCATGGCGCAAAAGGTTCAGCTATTGGCGACCATCGCCCATGAACCGGAGCTGCTCATTCTGGACGAGCCTTTTTCCGGCCTCGACCCCATCAATCAGCAGACGCTGGAGCAATTGATCGCCGATCAGCGGGCGGGCGGGCGCACCATCATTTTTTCAACCCATGTGATGCAGCATGCGGAACGTCTGTGTGACCGTTTCCTCATCATCGCCAAGGGGGAAAAGCGGTTTGAAGGGACCCTGTCTGAAGCGCGGGCGGGGTTTGGCCGCCACATTCATGTGCGTTCCTCGGCGCCGGCCGCCGCTTTTGAGGCGTTGTCGGGCGTTCTTTCCGTAAGGCTCGAACGCGGCGGCGATGAAAGCGATTACGACATCGAGCTTGCAGAAAACGCCGATCCGCAGGACTTTTTGCATCAAGCGATTGCCGCCGGGCTTGTCCTCACGCGCTTTGAACAGGCAGGCGCCACGCTCCACGATATCTTCGTTGCGCTGGCGGGAGATGAGGCGCTGGCGCCCCATGAGGGTGCGCGCGCGGAGGCGGCGGAATGAAACAGATTCTCCTCATCGCCTGGCGCGAATACAAGCAATATGTCCTCTCGCGCGGCTTTCTGATTTTTCTGGTGATGTTTCCTCTGGGCCTTGCGGGGCTGACAGCGGCCATGGGGTTTGTGGAGCGCAGCAAGCCGACCCGCGTTTTTGTCGTCTATGATGAAACCGGTCAGTATGCAGATGAGATCGACCGGGAGATTGAACGGCGCCATGCGCTGGCGACGCTGAACGCCTGGAATATCTATCTCGCGGCTTATGCGCCCGCCGAGGCGGCGGAGGCGCTGCCGGCGCCGTTCGCGCCGGACGGCGTCAGTGACGCGCGCGTGAAGGCGATTGATGAGGCGGGTGGATATACGGCCGCGCAAGCGGCGGTCGCCGATATGCTGCGCCCCGGCGCGCCGCCTTTCACCGCCCCGCGCGGGCAATTCGAAAGAGTCGCCGGTCCCGCCGAACTTGCGGCGGCGTCTTCGGTGGAAGACGCCGAAAGCATCCTGCGTCCTTATCTTCTTGAAGAACGCAGCGTGGTTCGCGCGGATGGCGAGGCAGCGCCGCTCTTTGCGGCGGTCTTGATCCCGCAAGGCTTCGGCGTCGCCAATGAGGATGACGAGGACGCGCCCTCGGCGCAATATTGGAGCCGCAACCTCACTGACACGGCGCTGGAAGACCTTGTCGGCAACGCCCTCGATGCCGCGCTGAAGCGCGAAGCGGCCGAAGCGCTAGGCTTGCCGCGCGCGGCGCTTGACGATGTCGCCGCCATCGCGGCGCCGTTTGAAGCCTATCGTCCCGACCGCGAAGCCGAAGAAGCCCAGCTCGACATGCAGGACCGGATCGAAACCCTGATGCCGGCGGCGCTCACCTATATGTTGCTGGTCATTATTTTCGGCGTCGGCAATCTCCTGCTCACCAACACCATTGAAGAGCGCTCCAACAAGATCGTTGAAATCCTTCTCTCGTCGGTGACGGCGGGGCAGTTGATGATGGGCAAGCTGATTGGCATCGCCGCTGTGGGGCTCACCATGCCGGCGATTTTTCTCTTCGGCGGGCTCGCCGGATCGGTGGCCCTCGGCGCCGGCGGCGCGAGTTTCCTTGGGCCCGTCTTTGCGGCGCTTTTTTCCTCGCCGCTGCTTCTCATCTATCTTTTCTATTTCTTTTGCGCCTATGCGATTTTCGCGATGATCTTCCTCGCCATCGGCGCCGTGTCGAATTCCCTGCAGGACGCCCAGTCCTATATGGGCCCGGTGATGTTGCTCGTCTTCGCGCCGCTGCCCTTCATGGTGATGGTGTTTGAAAATCCCAATGGCTTTATCGCGTCGCTGTTGACCTGGATTCCCATCTATACGCCCTATGCGGTGATGATGCGTGCGGCGGCCGATCCGCCCTTATGGGAGGTTGTCGGCGCGACCGCCTTCATGCTCGCCTTTGCGATTGTGCTGGTGCGCTTTTTGGGCCGCATCTTCCGTAACGCGATCCTGCAATCCTCGCCGCCGAAAGCGCGCGAAGTCTGGCGTCTGGCGCGGCAGGACGCGGCGTAAGGCGCAAATGTGGCGCGCATCGTTTAGAAGCCGCCGCGCCGATTGGCGCAGTGGCGTTTTTAATAGCAGCCTGTAAAACCCGCGCCAGGAAAGCAGCAGCTTTTACGCAAGGCGCAAATGCCCAGATCCCGGTTTCGCTATAACCGCCTTAATCGCCGTCTTGATGTTCTCGTTCGCGGACGGCTATGGCTTCAGGTCCTGATCGCCATTGCGCTGGGCGTTTCGGTGGGGGCGCTGTTCGGCCCCGATCTGTCGCTGGTCTCTCGCCAGGTTGCGCAGACCACGGGAGACTGGCTGGCTTTACCCGGCCGGCTGTTTCTCGCGCTCATTCGCATGGTCATTATTCCGCTGGTGGTCAGTTCCATCGTGATGGGCATCGCCGCAGCGGGCGCTGGCGCCAATCTGCGCCGCATCGGGTTGCGGCTGACGGCGTTCGTTCTGGTCACGACGCTGATCGGCGCGTCGATTGGCGGCGGTCTGGCCAGCCTCGTTTCCGCCGGAAAAAGCGTGATGCTGGGCACGCCGCCGACCCCGCGGCTGAAGCCCGATCCGGCGACGGTGGAAGCGGCGGCCTCCCCGATTGAAGCCATCGGCCGCGAATTGCCGTCGATGATTTCAGGTCTCATTCCGCAAAATGTTTCCGCCTCAATCCTCGATCAGGACATGCTGGCCATTGTCGTCTTCGCGCTGTTCATCGGCGTCGCGACCGTGACCAGCGACAAGCGTGAACTGACGAAACCGCTGGTGGCGCTCGCGGGCGCTGTCCTGGAAGTCTGCATGACGGTTATTCGCACGGCGATGCGCTTTGCGCCGCTCGCGGTGTTCGGTCTGATGGCGGAAACGACAGCGGTCAACGGCCTCAGCACGCTGATCGATCTCGCCGTTTATTGCGGCGTTGTGATCGGCGGGCTTTTCATGTTGCTGATTGTTTACCTCGTCATTGTTGCGTTTCTGGGCGGTATGACGCCCTGGAATTTCCTGCGCGCCGTCGCGCCGGTGCAGCTTCTGGCGTTTTCGACCTCAAGCTCCGCCGCCGTGATGCCGCTCACCATGAAAACCGCGGTGGAAAAACTGGGCGCCTCGCCGTCGCTCGCGGGTGCCGTCATTCCCCTTGCGGCGACCATCAATATGGCGGGGACGGCGCTCTATCAGTCGGCGGCGATTGTGTTTCTGGCGAATATCGCAGGCGTTTCTTTGTCGCCGGGCGATCTCGCCTTTGTCATGATCACGCTCACCGGCGCCTCGATCGGCGCGCCCGCCGCGCCCGGCGCCTCCATCGCAGTTTTGTCGGCGACGGCGACAAGCTTTGGCATTCCCCTGAACGGGCTCGCGCTGGTGCTCGGCGTTGATCGCCTCCTCGACATGGCGCGCACCAGCGTCAATGTCACCGGCGATCTCGTCGCCTGTCGTTTGTTGTCGGGAATTGAAACCGAGACGCCTGCGCCGGCGGCGCAAAAGCCGGAGGAAGCGCCGCCGCCCTCGACCGCCTAGAAACAGGCCTTGGCGGAGGCGGCGTTTTTATGGCTGGAGTTTTTTCTGGCGGCGTCCATCACATTAGCGCCAAGGCGCGTTTCATCTGTTTCTTGTGCCGCGCGGTCATAGGCAAGGAAAAATTGTTCCGGCGGCGCCGCCATCAGGCAGAGCAGGGCGTCGCGCCCATAAGCGCCGTCAATGATGCGCGTCATGCCAGCGCCAATAGCGTAGAAGGGGCTGTCAAAAAAGCCGGAAAGGCCGATGGCTTTTACTTTATGCGATGCTTCTTCGTCCCCGCTGTTGCTGAGGTAAAAGAACGCTATGTTGAGAAGATCAAAATTGGCGTCCATGCGCCGGTTGTTTGTTTTGATGATCTGCTGCGAAAGTTGCGTGTAGGCGCCGTCGGTGTCGATCTCGCTGAAGTCCGCGACAACACTCGCTGTTCCTTCGCGGATGATCTCTGAAAAGATCGACAGCGTTTCATTGCTTTCCGATGGGCCGGGCATGAAACGGCTTTGAATGGCGTGATAGGTTTCATGCGCGGCGAGATAAGTGAGGCCGTCATGGTCGCCTTTCAAGCAGGGAAGATCGACGAAAAAAGCAGCGCCCCTGGACCAGCCGCCGCAGGAAGGGCTGCCCGTCACGACGACGGCGGCGCCGGAGAAGGAAATTCCCGCAGGCGTATAGGCGTTAAGCATGTCAGCGATCGTGTCGCCGATTTTCTCACGCCGGTCTTCGAGCAAGGTGATCTCGGCGCGGAGTTCCTCGCGTCGCTCGATGACCTCTGCAAAGCGGAAAATATCGCGCTCAGGCGTTTCGCAGTTCGCGGCGGCTCGACGCGCTTCCACATAAGCATCCATGGTGAAGTCGTCGCGGAATTGATGAAAATGATCCACCATGATCTGCGCCGTCTCGGAAGCGCGGATCGCGGCTTCGTCAATGTCGCCGTCTGAGCAAACTTCCGCCAACACCGCATTGGCAAAGCTTGTGTCAAAATCGACGTGAATATCTGGTGCGGCGGAGGAAACAAAAAGGGCGGCGAGAGCGCCAATCATGAAAGCATCTCCTCGCGGCCCGTTTTAGTGGCTGTCACCTGGCTTATAGATAAACTTACGGTCGCAATAGCCGCATTCGGCTTCGCCGTCTTCGAGTGAATACCACACGACAGGATGGCCGAGCGCCCCGCCGCCGCCATCGCAGGAGACGCGGCGTTTGTCCGTATAGATGACTTCCGGATCGGGTGTGGCGGATTTCGCCGGCGTTTGGTGTTCGCTCATGGCAGGATAGGTCTTCTGATGGCTTGTTTCCTCATGGATTGCCGCTGCCGGGCCTTCTCGTCAAGTCTTTGTGAGCGGCGTCTTCGCCCGCTCCTGATGGTTGACCCTCGTCTGCTGCGGCGCGATAAGCGCCATATACATGCCGGATGATCATTCCATGGATTTCAATACCAACGCTGAATACGCCATCGCCGCGCGGGGCGTACGCAAAACCTATGGCGGCAACGGCAAGTCGCCGCCGAAAGAGGCGCTGAAAGGCGTCGATATTTTCGTCAAGCGCGGCACGATTTTCGGTCTGTTGGGGCCGAATGGCGCGGGCAAGTCGACCTTTATCAACATCCTTGCCGGGCTTGTGAAAAAAAGCGCGGGCGAGGTGTCGGTCTGGGGTTTTGACATCGACCGCAATCCGCGTCAGGCGCGCGCCGCCCTTGGGATCGTGCCCCAGGAAATCAACATGGAGGTGTTCTTCACGCCGCTTGAAGGCATGGAGATCCAGGCGGGGCTGTATGGCGTGCCGAAAAGCCAGCGCCGCTCCATGGAGATTTTGAAAGCGCTCGGGCTTGAGGATAAAGCCAACGCCTATGTCCGGATGCTGTCCGGCGGCATGAAGCGACGCCTCTTGGTCGCGAAGGCCATGGTGCATTCGCCGCCGATCTTGATCCTCGATGAGCCTACTGCCGGGGTCGACATCGAGCTCAGGAAACAGCTCTGGGAATATGTCCTGAAGCTTCACGAGCAGGGCGTAACGATTGTTCTGACGACGCACTATCTCGAAGAGGCGCAGGAGCTGTGCAAGGAAATCGCCATCATCAATCATGGTGAGGTGGTCGCCTGCGAGCCTACGGAAAAACTCATTTCCTCGCTTGACCGCAAGACACTGATGGTGACGCCGAATGAAGACGTCGCCGCCGCGCCGGATCTTGGCCCGCTATCGGTGGACCTCAAACCGGACGGCAATCTGGCGATCCACTATCAGCCGAGCGAAACGCGGGTCGCCGAGATTCTGGAGCGGCTCAACACCGCCGGGGTTTCCGTGAAAGACATCACCACGGTCGAGGCCGATCTCGAAGATGTCTTCCTTGAACTTACCTATCATAACAAAGGGTAAGGCCCCGCGCGCCAATTAGGGCGCCCTCAAAGCTTCCACCGGAGCGCGACGGGCGCTAGGTTCCCCCGTCGCCATCGAGAAGGGGAGTTTCATGGCCGCGCGCGCAATTCTGTCAGTCTTTTCCACATTTGTATTTTTGATCACTGCTCTGCCGGCGGCGGCGCAGAACGCTTCTGCTGAGGCCGGGGCGGGCGATTCCATCCTGGTGCTGGATGCTTCCGGCTCCATGTGGGGCCAGATTGAGGGTGAAGCGAAAATCACCATCGCCAAATCCGTGCTCGCCGATCTTTTGAAAGATCTGCCTGCGGAGCGCCGCCTTGGCCTCATCGCCTATGGCCACAGACGCACGGGCGATTGCGCCGACATTGAAGAGCTCGCCGCCGTGGGAACGGATCGCGCCGCCATTTCCGGCGCTGTCGCAAAGCTCAATCCCAAGGGCAAAACGCCCATGGCGGATTCGATCAAACTTGCCGCGGACAAGCTGAAATACACCGAGGAAAAAGCGACGGTCATTCTTGTTTCCGATGGCATCGAAACCTGCGCGCCAGATCCGTGCGGCGTCGCCGCCGCGCTGGAAGCCGCCGGTGTGGATTTCACCGTGCATGTGGTGGGCTTTGACGTGACGGAAGAAAACGCCCAGGCGCAGTTGCGCTGCATCGCCGACAATACGGGCGGCCAGTTCGTGTCGGCGTCAAATGCCGGCGAGTTGACCGAAGCGCTGGAAGGAACAGTCGTCGCCGCGCCCGAAGTCGTGACGGAAACGAAAGTGCGCTTGCGCGCCACCGAGCTTGAAGGCGGCCTTGTCATCGAAGAAGGGCTGACATGGACGGTGACGCCGGCGGGCGGCGGCGATCCCGTTTTTACGCAGGACGGCGCCGGCAGCGTCGACATCGATATTGAGCCCGGAACATACGATATCGCCGTAACGCGGCCTGCGGATGGGCTCAAAGGCGAACTGAAATCATTCAAGGTCGCCGAGAACACCTGGAAGACAGTGACAATTGCGCTCACTTTCCCGGTGGAGGCGACGGTGCGCGCTGAGCCGGCCGGAGAAGGCGTGGCGGGCACAAATATCAAAGGTCACTGGACCGGCCCCGACCGCCGCGGCGATTACATCGCCATTGCCGAGAAGGGCGCCGACAAGGGAAGTTACATTTCCTATCGCTATACGTCGCAAGGCAACCCGGCGGAGCTTCGCCTGCCGGTGGAGCCGGGTGACTATGAACTTCGTTACATGCTTGGCCGCCCGATCCGCGTGCTGGCGAGCGCTGAGATCAAGGTGACGCCCGCGACGGCGACATTGTCAGCGCCGGACACGGCGATTGCAGGCGAAGAAGTGAGTGTTGAGTTTACCGGACCGCCGGCGGGTTCCGGCGACTGGGTCACGGTCGTCAAACCGGACGCCCCCGACAACAAATACAATGATTATCATTACACGAGACAGGGCAGCCCTGCGACGATCCGCATGCCGCTCGAGGCGGGGGAGTACGAACTTCGTTTCGTGCAAAACAATAAAAAAGTGCTGGCCCGCAAACCGATCACCGTCACAGTGGCGCTTGCGACCATCTCCGGACCTGAAACAGCGGTTTCCGGTGAAGAGGTGCAGGTCGAGTTTTCAGGGCCGGAGCCGGCGTCGGGCGACTGGATCACCGTGACGGCGCCGGATGATCCTGCGAACAAGTATAACGATTATCATTACACCCGGAACGGCAGCCCCGGAACGATCCGCATGCCGCTTGAGGCGGGCGACTACGAATTGCGCTTCGTGCAGGGCAACAAGAAAGTCATCGCCCGTCAGCCCATCACGATCACCGCGGCGACGGCGACGCTTTCTGCAAAAGACACGGCTATTGCCGGTGAGACGGTGAGTGTTGAGTTTACAGGCCCGGCGCCGGGCCAGGGCGATTGGGTTACGGTGATTGAGCCTGATGCGCCGGATAACAAATATACGGACTACAAATACACGCGGTCTGGCAGCCCTGCGGAAATTCGCATGCCGCTGGATGCAGGTGAGTATGAACTCCGCCTTGTACAGGCCAACAAAAAAGTGCTTGCGCGCAGGCCGATAAGTGTAACGGCGGCGACCGCGACGCTCGACGCGCCGGCCTCGGCCAAGGCGGATAGCGTGGCTGAGGTGACCTTTACAGGGCCGCCGGTGGGGCAGGGCGATTACATTGCTGTGTCACAGCTCGATCAGCCGGACGTGAAATATCTGACCTATGTCTATGTCCGTGGCGGCAGCCCCGCGAGACTTCGCATGCCCAAAGAGCCGGGCGATTACGAGCTACGCTATATTCAGGGGAACAAGAAAGTGCTGGCGCGCCGTCCCATCAAGGTGACGCCGTAGATTATCCGGTAGATTATCCGATCGGCCGCCATGGCGCGGGAGTGTCTCCAAGCGTCATGGCGTGTTCTCTCAGCGCGTCTGCGACTGCCTTTGCGTCGCCTTTCAGGGCCGCCGGATCGATCTTCGGCCCGAAGGTGATGCGATAGGTCTTTTCTTTTTTGTTCAACAGCTCGTGGAACAGCGTGATGTCGCGCAATTCGGTGTTGAGCTTCCAGAACCAGTAATAAAGCCAGGAATTGCGCATATCGATATGCGCCGGCACGACCGGGCAATCATATTTGCGCGCAAAGATCGCGACAGAGGCGAGCCATTCCTGCTCCGTCAGCCTTTTGTCGTCATTCATGTAGGCGAGGCGTCCGGAAGGAAAAAGAACGACGCATTTTTCCTCTTGAAACGCCTTGATGGCGCTCTCCAGCGTCTCGCGCGAGCGCGCCGCGGTGCGCTTTTTCTCCACCCATTCGACAGGAATGATCATGTCTTCAAGGCCGGGCGCGGCGCGAAGCGCATCGCGATTGGCGAAGAAGGTCATGTCGCGGCGGCGGGATTTGATGGCGTCAAACATGGCGACGCCGTCGGGAATGCCGGTGGGATGCGTCGACGCAATAAGAACGCGTCCTTGCTCAGGAAGATGCTCCAGCCCCGAAACGTCCACATCAAGGGTCAACAGATCGCTGATGTAATCGAACACATTGCGCGCGGATTTGTCGGCGATGTCATCCGCCATCTTCACGGCGGGTTTGTATAGCAGGAGCGGATAGAGAAGGGTTTTGTACATTGGCCAGAAGCGCGATGCGCGCAGCCTGTGGGCGCGCTCCTCGATCAGCACGTCAACGATATGTTGGTCGCCATCGGCGGCGCTCGCAAAAGAGGACGGCGTGGCGTCCATAAAATCTCACATCCCGTAAGAACCGGGCCGGTTTTTACCTTGCTTGGCCCATGCTATCAAAGCCTCAAACGGGGATCGAATGGAAAACCTTAAAGAAATCGAGGCGCTTGCACGAGGCGGGGACGCCGCGAGCCAGTACCGGCTGGCGGCGCTCCTGGAGCGGTCGGGTCAAAGGGAGGCGGCGCGGGAATGGACGCGCAAGGCCGCCGACGCCGGCCACCCGGGCGCCCTTTACACCATCGCTTGCGAGCTTTTGGCCGTGCCGCCAGAAACGATGCGCGTCGATGAAGCAGTCGGGCTTCTCACACGCGCTCGCGACGGCGGCGGCGCGGCCGCCATGCGTCTGCTCGCCGTTCTGACGGCGCTTGGCCTCGGCGTGAAGCAGGACTGGGCGGGCGCGGTGCGGCTTTTGGGGGACGCGGCCGAGACCGGCCATCCCGCCGCCATGCGCGAATTGGCGCTGTTGGCGGAGAGCGTTTCCGGGCGGCGATGGGCGGGGGCGAAGCTGCTCGCCGCTGCGGCGCGCAAGGGCGACTGGGTCGCGCTCGCTTATGCGGCGCGCCGGCCGGGGCTCTTGAGCGATGCGGAGGCGGCCATGGCGCGTGCAAGCTTGAGGAAACGCGCCGTTGATTTCATCTCCCTTGATCCGCTGACGGAAGATCGCACGGCGAGTCCCGATGTGACCGTCGCCGATCTTGTTTCCGCAGCGCAGGCGCCGGCGGCGTTCCAGGGCGCGAAGGAAACGCTGCATGAGACGCCGTCGCTCTATCGTATTCCGGCGCTGCTTTCGCGCGATGAGTGCGACTATGTGATTTGCGCCTCCGCGCCGCTCCTGACGCCGTCGCTTGTTGTCGATCCGGAAAAGGGCGCCGCGGATCATGCGCAATATCGCACATCCGAAGGCGCGCTGATCGGCCTCCTCGATCTCGACCTCATGCTGGTGTCGGTCTACCGGCGGCTCGCCATGGCGGCGGAAGTCGAATGGGGCAATTGCGAGCTGGTCGGCGTCCTGCGTTATCGCCCGGGCCAGGAATACAAGCCCCATCGCGACTATCTTCCCGAAGATGAACATGACTATTCCGAGGTGCGCCGGTCGGGCCAGCGCGCGAAAACCCTGCTTGTTTCGCTCAATGACGCCTATGCCGGCGGGGCGACCGTCTTTCCGGAGCTCACGATCGAGCATAAAGGCCAGACCGGCGATGCGTTCGTTTTTGAGAACACGAACGGCGCGGGCGCGCCCTATCCCGAAACGCTTCACGCGGGCGCGCCGGTGAGCAAAGGCGAAAAATGGCTCTTGAGCTTGTGGTGCCGGGAGCGGCGGTTCTGGTTTTGGGCCTAGAGCATTTTCAAGCGAAGCAGTCCCCGGTTCGCGTTAAGAAAATGCGATAAAAAATAATCCAGGGCCATTTGTAAAATGGCCCTAGTTCTGTTCTTCGGGGTCTTCGCGATAAGGCTCGCTCGCGAGATGCAGGGTCAGGAAGGCCGCCGCAATGAGAAGCCCAACGGCCGCAACGCCGCCGCCATTATTGCCGAGCCAGTTGCCGACAATGCAGACGAGCGCGATCACCAGATAGGGCGCCAATGGCGGGCTTTCGTGACGCAGACGGACGATGAAAAGTCCTGTCGTCGCCAGAAAAAGCATGACCGAAAGCGCGTCGAAAATACTGTCCACGAGCTTATTCTCCCTGTGCAAAATGTCCCGCAATGGCGTTAACAGCGTGTTAGGCGGCTTGGTTAACGGGAAGGAAGTTGGGCTCTCGGGGGAAAAGATCAGGAATTAGGGCCGGAATCCGTCCCCGGTCTTGTGGCCATGACGTGATTTTGCCGCTAAGAGCGGAATCTGCTGACGGCATGACAGGTGCATGTTCAATGCGCCGGGCGTGGCCGGACAACCCCGGTGGTGAGGTCCAGGGAGACTGTAATGAGCTTATCCGTAACTGCAGCGCAGGACACGCGCAGCTTTGAAGATCGTGCGCCGGCCAAATTGGCGAATTTGACCGCGGCGGCCCTTTATCAGCTGGCGGTGGCGCGCGGCGAAGGCGAGATCGCCAAGGGC
The DNA here is from genome assembly GCF_041986965.1 of Hyphococcus sp. Lineage (GTDB taxonomy): Bacteria > Pseudomonadota > Alphaproteobacteria > Caulobacterales > Parvularculaceae > Hyphococcus. The sequence continues at coordinate 782,135 of NZ_JBHIXB010000001.1, forward strand.
GGCCCGCTGGTCGTCAAAACCGGCGAGCATACGGGCCGCTCGGCCCAGGACAAATTTATCGTCCGCCATCCGGAAATCGAAGAGAAGATCTGGTGGGACGCCAACAAGGCGATCACCCCCGAAGCGTTCGACCGGCTGCATGCCGACATGCTGGACTATGCGTCATCGCGCGACCTCATCATGCAGGATCTCGCCGGCGGCGCCGACCAGACCTATGGCATCAAGGTTCGCGTCTTCACCGAATATGCCTGGCACAGTCTCTTCATCCAGCATCTCCTCGTGCGCCCGCCGTTGAATGAGCGCCCTTCTGTTTCTGGAGAGGGCGATCCCGATTTCACCATCGTCGATCTTCCCGGCTTCACAGCCGACCCCGAAGTGCATGGTTGCCGCACCGGCACCGTGGTTGCGGTGGATTTCGTGCGCCGTCTCATTCTCATCGGCGGCACGTCCTATGCGGGCGAAATGAAAAAGTCGGTCTTCACGATCCTCAATTATCTCCTGCCGGAACAGGAAATCATGCCCATGCATTGCTCGGTCAATGTGGGTGAAGATGACGACGCGGCGATCTTTTTCGGCCTGTCGGGCACCGGCAAGACGACGCTGTCGGCCGATCCCAACCGCACGCTTATCGGCGACGACGAACATGGCTGGGGGCCGAATGGCCTCTTCAATTTCGAAGGCGGCTGCTACGCCAAGATGATCCGCCTGTCGCCTTCCGCCGAACCGGAAATTTACGCGACCACGAAACGCTTTGGCACCGTGCTCGAAAATGTGGTCATGGACCCGGTCACACGCGAGCTCGATCTTGACGATGCGACGCTCGCCGAGAACTCCCGCGGCGCCTACCCGATCGATTACATTCCGAACGCCAGCCTCACCGGCGTCACCACCCACCCCCAAAACATCATCATGCTCACCTGCGACGCCTTTGGCGTGATGCCGCCGATCGCGCGGCTCTCCCCGGCGCAGGCGATGTATATGTTCCTGTCGGGCTACACGGCCAAAGTCGCCGGCACTGAAAAAGGCCTCGGCAAAGACCCGGAAGCGACTTTCTCAACCTGCTTCGGGGCGCCTTTCATGCCGCGTCACCCGTCTGAATATGGCGCGCTCCTGGGCAAGCTCATCGACAAGCATGATGTGGATTGCTGGCTCGTGTCGACCGGCTGGACCGGCGGACCGCACGGGCAGGGCAAGCGCATGCCGATCAAGGAAACGCGCGCGCTGCTTACCGCTGCGCTCAACGGCTCGCTGAATTCGGCGCCCATGCGCAAGGACGAGATTTTCGGCTTCGACGTGCCGAGCGATGTGCCGGGCGTCGACAAGGCGATCCTCAATCCGCGCGACACCTGGGAAGACGCCTCGGCCTTCGACGCACAGGCTGCGAAGCTCGCAAAAATGTTCACCGAGAACTTCAAGATCTTCGAAGCTTATGTCAGCGACGACGTGAAGGCTGCGGGCCCCAAGGCGAATTGACGGTCGGCGGTTGGCCCGGCAGACTCAGGGCGTATCTCTGAGGATCATTATTGCGCATGCCAGGATGCGTCGTCACCAATGATGCGGAGGCTTCGCTTCCGCTTCACCGCCACGAAGATGCGCGCATCATTGTCGTTCTCGATGGCGAAATCTGTGAGAACGATCTTTCCGGCAGACATGTCTATGGGAAGGGCGAGGTCCTCTTTCGTCCACCATTTTGTGCGCACGCCAATGCTTCGTCTGGTGCGCCGTCATCTTTCCTCAGGCTTCATGTATCGCGCAAAAACTGGATTGGCTATGTGCGCCGTCATGGCTGGCGGGGCATGCGCGCCGCTTTGGAGCTGGAGACGCGCGAGCATCGCGCCGCACTAAGGGCGAGAAGAGGCGGCGACAGCCTATTCTCCATGATGCTCGAAGCGGGAATGCCAGTTGGCGGCGGCGATGAGGCGCGCTTTTCAGGGGCTCTTTCCTTGCGCGCGCTTGCGATTGGTGAGGGACTCGAGCCGTATCAGCTCACGAGACGCTTCCAGAAGCGTTTCGGGCTGACGCCGACCGCCTGGCGGCGCGAATGGCGGCTCCGGCGAGCGCTGACGCTGCTCGCGGAAGGCGCAGCGCTGGCTTCTATCGCCGTCGACTGCGGCTTTTCAGACCAGAGCCATCTGACGCGGGAAGTAAAGAGGGCGACCGGCATGGCTCCCGCCGCGTTTCAACGTTTTGCGCAAGGCTGAGCGGCTACACTGCAACTACGTTCAAGACTGACGCCGCAAAATGCTGAAAGCTCCCACGTCTGGCGAATATGTGGAGCAAGCATGAAAAGAACACTCGCATCTGTGGCGGCGGCTTTGTTGTTGGGCGCTTGCGCTTCCGAACCTCCCGTTGTGGCGGCGGAATGCGCCGCGCCGGTCAGGAAGTCCGAACCGGCGCTTGCAGCAGCGATCGACCCGCTTGTGGACAGCGCCTTTGACCGCGGCTTCGCCGGCGGCGTCGTCGTCATTCGAGACGGCGATCTCGTCTATTCTCGTGTGGTCGGCAGCGCGTCGCCCACAGAAAATATTCCCGTGACCGATGAGACACTGTTTCAGGTCTCTTCTATCGCAAAATATTTCACGGCGGCGCTCGTGATGAAGGCTGCAGAGGAAGGCAAGTTCTCGATCCGCGATTCAATAGGCGTACTGGCGCCGGGAACAAGGCTTGCTGCGCGCGGCGTATCCTTTGCCGATCTCTTGTCGCATCAGTCGGGGCTCGGCTCCACCTATGTCGCGGAGCGGGAAACCAATAGGGACAGCGCGATCGCAGCCATCGACAAAACCGAAATCGATGAGGAAAGGGTCGGCGGTTTTCGTTATTCGAATGACGGTTATGATCTCTTGGGCGCGCTCCTGGAGCGCGCATACGGGCGTCCTTATGAAGAGCTTTTGAAAGAAAAGATTTTCGAGCCCGCCTGCCTCGCCCATGCAAGTCATTGGTCGCTTGTCGACGTTATGGACCCCCATACTGTCGGACAGCCTTTAAAGCCATTTCCGGAAAGCCTGCGCTCGCGCAATTACGGCATGATGGCGGCGGCGGGATTGTTGATTTCGGCGAAGGACCTCGCGGCCTATCAGCAGGCGCTCATGGAGGATAAAATCGTCTCGCAAGCATCGCTAGAGAAAATGTTCGCTCCGCGCGGCGACACTTCCATCGGCAAGGCGACGTTCGGCGCCTTTTTGTCTGAAGTTGATGGCGCCGGACGTCGCCTCAGCGCCCTCGGTTCCGAGGACTGGGGAGACAATGCCGCCATGCACCATTATCTCGACAAGAACGTGATCGTCGCCGTCGTCACAAGCCGCGGTCCCGCCGAGGAGACGGGCGAGCCTATGTTTCGCAATGAGCTGTCGGAAGCGATTGAAGCGATCTTGTTCGAAACTGACTAGACTTTCGTGTCCAGCCTTTCGCCGGGCTCCGATGAGGGCGGGGTCTCGCCGCCGCCTGCGCCGGGGCCCGAGGAGACCGTCACCATGGCCGCGCGCAAGACGCGGTCGCCGATGGTAAAGCCTTGCTGGGCGACATCGACCACATGGCCGTGCGGTATTTCCGCATGCGGAATTTGTGCGACCGCCTGATGCACATTGGGATCGAATTTTTCACGCTCGGCGGCGACTTTTTTTACGCCATGGCGCTCGAGCACCGAGAGCAGTTCCTTCTCGGTCATCTGGAGACCGTCGATCAGCCCTTTGGCGACGTCGCTCATGCCTTCTGCCGGCGCATTCTCTGTTGCAATGCGCAGGGCCCGCTCGAAATTGTCGGAAACGCCAATCAGGTCGCGGGCGAAATTGGCGATGGCGTAGCGCCCGGCGTCTGCTTTTTCGCGCGCCGCCCGGCGGCGGGTGTTTTCAAGCTCGGCGGCGAGGCGCAACACCTTGTCGCTCAACTCGCCAATCTCTTTTTTGGCGGCGTCGCTTATCGGTTCGTCATCGGCGAGATCGTCTTCGCCCAACATTTCCGGGTCATCGAGCATGCCTTCCTCTTCATGGGGAAAAGGCGGCGGCCGGTTTTCGTGTTCGTCACTCATGAGACTAGCTTTGCTTTAGGGAAATCATTCGCTGGGGATGTACGCGCGCGGGGCGGTTATTTCAACATCCGGGAGAGGACTTCCGCCGTATAGTCCACAATCGGGACGACCCGGGCGTAATTAAGCCTGGTGGGCCCGATGACCCCCAGAACGCCAACGATTTTGCGGTTTTCGTCGCGATAGGGGGCGGTGATCACCGAGGAGCCGGAAAGCGAGAAAAGCCGGTTTTCCGAGCCGATAAAGACTTTCACGCCTTCGCCGTCCCGGGCCGCCGTGAGGAGATCGATGACGTCGCGTTTTTTCTCGAGGTCGTCGAGGAGCATGCGGACGCGCTCTATATCCTGCGCCGCCTCGTCGAGCAGGTGCCCGCGCCCGCGCACGATCAGCTGCCAATTCTCCTCGCCGGCGATATCGGCGACGCCGTCGCGCACAAGGCGCGAGGTCAGCTCGTCCAGTTCGGCGCGGTTCGATGCGATTTCATCGAGAATGCTCGACCGGGTTTCGCCCAGGCTACGTCCGCGAAGCCGGGCGTTGAGATAATTGCCGGCGGCGACCAGCGCCGAAGCGGGCAGATCGTCGGGCGCCTCGATGATGCGGTTTTCAACGCGGCCATCCTCGAACACCATCACGACAAGCGCCTTGCCGGGCCCGGTGCGCACGAACTCGATCTGGCGCAGGGGCGCGTCGGCTTTTTGCGTGACAATAAGGCTCGCCGTATTGGTGAGGCCGGCAAGGCGCGTCGCGGCGGCTTCGAGCGGGCTTTCCGGCGCATCGGCCTTGGCTTCATATTCGATCGCCCGCCGTTCCTCCGGCGTCAGATCGCCAACCTGCATCAGCCCGTCGACGAATAGTCTCAGACCAAGTTCGGTCGGCAGGCGCCCGGCGGAAATATGGGGCGCATGAAGAAGACCCATATCGGTGAGATCCGCCATGACGTTGCGCACGGTCGCCGCGGAGACGGCGATCTTGGTGTCATTGCTCAGGACGCGCGACCCCACGGGCTCGCCAGTGGTGAGATAGGTCTCGACCAGACGGCGAAAGATTTCGCGCGAGCGTTCGTCAATATCATTCAAAACGGACATGGGTCTTGGCTCTGCTCTTCCGGGACCGGCAGGAGAAAATAAGCCGCTTGGCCCCAAGGACAAGGGGTAGCAACGGGGCGCTAAAAGGGGGCAGCGAAAAGGCCCGGCTCGACAGCGAGAGGCCGGAGGGTCTAGGAAGGCGCGCCCCAGTCGGCAAACAGTCAGTTACGGAGCCCCATGATGAGACCTTCCGGCCGCGCCTTTAACGAGCTTCGCCCCGTGTCCCTTGAAACCGGCGTCGCCAAACACGCCGAAGGCTCCTGCCTGGTCAAATTCGGGGACACCCATGTGCTGTGCACCGCAAGCTGGGATGAAACCACGCCGCCCTGGCTCCGGGGCGGCGGCCGCGGCTGGGTGACGGCGGAATATGGCATGCTGCCGCGCTCCACGGGCGAGCGCATGCGCCGCGAAGCGAAAAACGGTCAATCCGGCCGGACACAGGAAATCCAGCGCCTGATCGGCCGGTCGCTGCGCGCCGTCATCGATCTCAAAGCCCTTGGCGAGCGCCAGATCCTGATCGACTGCGACGTCATTCAGGCTGACGGCGGCACCCGCACCGCCTCCATCACCGGCGCCTGGATCGCCATGAACCGAGCGTGTGAATGGGCGGTCAGCCAGGGGATTATCAAAGCCAGTCCGGTGCGCGACAGGGTGGCGGCGATATCCTGCGGTTTGGTGGCCGGCGCGCCGGCGCTCGATCTCGATTATGACGAGGATTCAACAGCGCAGGCTGACGCCAATTTCGTGATTACCGGTAAGGGCGGTCTGGTTGAAGTGCAGGCGACGGCGGAAGGCGATCCGTTTACGGATGACCAGTTCGCCGCCTTGCTCGCGCTTGCGAAGGCGGGCTGCACGGAGCTTTCGGTGAAGCAGGCGGAGATCGCAGACTAAATCCGGCGCAGTTGCGCCGTTAATCGAAGCTGATAGACTCGACCCTGTCCCGTTCCTTTTTCTGAAAGAGCCGATGCAAGACCCGCAACCGGTAGAGGATGCCGCGCCGCAGCCTCAAGAAGCGGCGCCGGAGCCGCCGCAAGATGCACCCGCTTCCGAGGCGCCGGTCTCAGACCCGCAGGGCGATGAATCGGTGCTGGAAGGCGGCGTCCAAACCATTCGCGAGCGGCTTGAAGGATTTTGGGACGGGCTTCAGAGCAACATGCTCACCGTGGGCGTCGCCATTGAGGCGGCGATCCTCATTGCGGCGATCATGCCGGCGGCGTTTTTCGGACCGCGTCTCAGGAAACTGATTCAGACCCAGGTCGCGCCGCGTGCGCCCTATGGCATATTACGGCGGGCCGCCAACGCCTTCGCCCATCTTGCAACGCCGATCGCGTTATATATCTTTTTGCAGATCGCCGTTGTCGGCCTTCAAACCGCCGGAAGCTCTACGGGGCTGATCTCGGCTGCGGTCAGCCTTCTGGCCGCCTGGATCATCGTGCGGCTGGTGACGCTCGTCATCCGCTCGCCTTTCTGGTCGCGGGTCGCCTTTTACGTGATCTGGCCTATCGCTGCGCTCGACGCTTTCGGCGTGCTGGACGATTTGGTGCGCCAGCTGCAGGCGTTTTCCATTCCCATCGGCGAAGATGAGAATGGCGTTGCGCAGACATTTTCCGCGCTCGACTTTTTACGCACCATCGCTGTGTTTGGCGTTCTCTTCTGGGGCGCGCGTTTCCTCAATCATCTGATTCAGGGCCGCATCAACGCCATTGACGAGCTGACGGTCTCTTTCAAGGCGCTGCTGTCGAAAATTCTCGACGTGCTGTTGCCGGTCGTCGCGCTGGTGGCGGCGTTGCAGATTGTCGGCTTTCCGTTTGCAACGCTGGCGATCTTTGGCGGCGCCGTCGGCCTCGGCATCGGTCTCGGCATGCAGCGCACCGTGTCGAATTTCTTCGCCGGCTTCACGCTGATCGCGGATAAATCGATTAAACCCGGCGATGTTATCGAAATTGAGGATTCCTATGGCTGGGTGACGGCCATGAATGCGCGCTATGTGACCTTGAGGACCCGGGACGGCACGTCCCATCTCGTGCCAAACGACAAGTTCATCGAGGAAGGCGTCGTCAACTGGTCTCATGATGATCGCGTGGTGCGCCTGCATGCGCCGTTCGGGGTTTCCTATGATACGCGCGATGTGCGCGGGCTCGCCCGCGCCGCCGAAGCACGCGCGTTGACCATCGACCGGGTTCTGAAAAATCCTTCGCCGCGCTGCAACCTCATGGAGTTCGGGGACAGCTCCATCAATTTCGATTTGCGGTTCTGGATCAACGATCCGGCGAACGGATCGGCCAATGTGCGCTCCGACGTGATGATGGCGATCTGGGATATGCTTCACGAAATGGATATCGAAGTGCCCTTCCCGCAGCGCGACATTCACATCAAATCCGCGCCCGACGGGGTGAAAGCCGTCTCCGAAACCAGGGCCGAGGCCGCCTCAAACTCTCGTGAGGACTGATTTCGCCGCAGGCGAACGCCGTTGCGGCTATAGCGGTTGAAAGACTATATTGGTGACTGGGGGCGAGTTACTCGCCAATTGGGCTGTCACGCCGGGAGATACGCCATGTTTCGATTGATCACCACGGGCGCGCTTGCGCTACTCGTTGCCGCCTGCGCGACGGCGACGCCATATGGGCCGGCCTCGCAAGGGGGCGGTTACGGCTTTTCCGACCAGCGCATTGAAGACAACCGCTACCGCATCACCTTCCGCGGCAACTCGGTCACCGCGCGCGAGACTGTTGAGAATGCGCTTCTTTATCGCGCCGCAGAGCTCACCGTCGATCTCGGCTATGACTATTTCATCGCGGTCGAAAACGACACGGAAGCGAGCACGAGCTATCGCACCACGACCGAGCCGGCCTTTTATGGCCGCTACGGCTATGGTCATCCGTTCTACCGGCCCTATTACGGCTTTCCCTATTATGCTTATGGCTTTGGCTGGGGCGCGCCCTATGACAGCTATACGCGCGAAGTGACGCGCTATTCCGCGGTCACTTTTGTCGTCATGTATCAGGGTGAAAAGCCCGCCGACAATCCGAACGCATTCAACGCCAGAGAAGTGATGAACAATCTCGGGCCTTACGTTCTCGGGCCCGCGAACTGACGTTCGGATAAATAGCGGTTTGTTTTAGACGGCGCGAAGAACCGGCTTTTGTTCTTCCGCTGTCTCCGCAGCAGCGCCTTCATAGACCACCACGAAACCGCGCGGCGTATGGCGCACAATGACGCCGCGGCGCCGTCCGACATGGATGGAAGACCCGATCGGCGGGCGGCGGCGGGCGTCCACGGAAACGCCGTTCACGGACGTATCCACAATCGTTACAAACAGGGACGTGCCGTCCGCAAGGCGGCAGGAGGCGCGCGAGCCGTTGTCGCGATGGCGCAGCGTTGAGCGACGGTCGCCGAGCCCATCCGCAAATTCCGGATTGGCCTTCAGCATCAGTTGCTCGATCAACAGATTGCGGCGGCGCTTGGACAAAAGGAACGAGGTCGCAAAACCGTCCGGAAAAGTCCGCGCGACCGTACTCTCGATGACGTCGAGGCCGTCAATATGAATGACGGCGGCGTCGCCCACGACCACTTTTGCTTCGGTAATCAGCGCCATATCGCCGGGGGAGATATTGAGGAGGCGGCCCTCAAACTCGTCCGTGGCGTTAATCACAATGCGCGCCGGCAGATTGAGGCTGATCCGCTGATAGCGCCGTGCGTCATTCTTAAACATCGTAAAGTTGTCCCGAATTGCCTGTTTGCTCCGCCTCGTTGCAAATTAGCGGCCAGCCCCAAAACCTTTTCTAATGCGTAAGCTCCAATTTTATTCATCCCGCCAAAGCCTCGCTTCGTCGGACCGCGGTTTGCAGCCAGGCCAGACGCTTATATGGTTAAAGCATTGATTTTCCCCCGGACCTGTGGAGCTTCACGACATGATGAACAAATTTTCCTGCGCCGCCGCGGCCCTTCTCGCCATGAGTTCGGCCGCCGCCGCTGAAGAGGCGGACCCCTATCTCTGGCTGGAGAATGTCGAGGGCGAAAAGGCGCTCGACTGGGTGCGCGGGCAGAATAAGCGCTCCCTTGAGGAGCTCGAAAACGATCCCCGCTTCGAGGCGATGTATCAGGAAGCGTTGTCTGTGATGACCTCGGATGCGCGTCTGGCACTGGGGCAGGTTCATCACGGCCAGGTCTATAATTTCTGGCAGGGCGACAATCACAAGCGCGGACTGTGGCGCCGGGCGAGCGTTGAAAGCTATCGCGCGGGTGAGCCGGAATGGGAAACCGTGCTCGACTATGATGCGCTCGCCGCCGCTGAAGATCGCAACTGGATCCGCGGCGGCGTTGCCTGCCTGTCGCCGGACTATGTTCATTGCATGGTGGAGCTTTCCGACGGCGGCAAGGACGCCGGCTATTGGCGAGAGTTCAACACTGAAGAGAAAGCCTTTGTCGAAGGCGGCTTCGCGCTGGACGAAGCGAAATCCAATGTGACCTGGCTTGATGAAGACACGCTCCTGATCGGCACCGATACGGGCGAGGGATCGCTTACCTCATCTGGCTATCCGCGCACGGTCCAGCGTTTTGACCGCAGCGCTTCTGTTTCTGACGCGCCGGTGATTTTTGAGGGAGATGAAGCAGACGTCGGCACGTTCGCCATTGTGGAGCATGAAGACGATGCGACGCATGTTATCCTTAGCCAGAATGTGACCTTCTTTGAATCCGAATATTATTATGCACCGGGTACGGAAGGTTTTGAAAAACTTCCCCTGCCGCTGAACGCAGATTATCAAGGAGTCCTTGACGGACAGGCGATTTTCTTTCTGCGCGAAGGCTGGGAGCATGAGGGAGAAAGCTTCGCTCAGGGCGCTGTCGTGGCTTACGGCCTTGCAGACGGTTCTGTCGAAACGGTTTTCGAGGCGTCAGACAATCAGTCTGTCGAGGATGTGGAAATCGGCAAGTCAAACATCATTATCCAGTATCTCGACGATGTTTCCGGCGCGGCTGTCCGTGTTGAGCGCTCCAAAAAAGGCAAGTGGAAAGCCAAATCCATTGGGCTTCCGGAAAACGGGGTTGTCTCCATCGTCTCCGCCGGCGGCGGAACCGACGACGCCATGCTCTCTTTTGAAAGCATGACGACGCCCGACACGCTGTTCTATGTGACGGCGAAGAACAAGGTCGAAAAGATCACGGAGACGCCGGCCTTTTATGACGCGACGGGCGTTGTCGTGGAGCAACGCTTTGCGACGTCCGCTGACGGAACAAAAATTCCCTATTACATCATGGGGCTCGATTCCGTCCTGAAACAGGGCAATGCGCCGACCGTTCAGTATGGGTATGGCGGCTTCCTCGTGCCGATCCTGCCGGTCTATTATGAAGATCCGTCACGCCCTCAGCATGGCGCCCTTGCGGGGCTGATGTGGGTGAAGCGCGGCGGCGTTCTTGTACTGTCGAATATTCGCGGCGGCTCGGAATATGGACCGCGCTGGCACCAGGCGGCGCTGAAAGAAAACCGTCAGCGCGGTTTTGACGACTTCATTGCGATTTCTGAAGACCTGATCGAGACGGGGGTGACCAGTCCTGAAATGCTCGGCGCCATTGGCCGCTCCAATGGCGGCTTGTTGATGGGCGCTATGCTGACCCAGCGTCCGGACCTTTACGCGGCGATCGATATTGGCGTGCCGCTGCTCGATATGAAGCGCTATAACAAGCTTCTCGCCGGCGCCTCCTGGATGGGGGAATATGGCAATCCGGATATCGCGGAGGAATGGGCGTATATTTCCGAATATTCTCCCTACCAGCATATCAAGGCGGGCGAGCCTTACCCCAAGGTCCTGTTCTACACCTCCACCAAAGACGACCGAGTCCATCCGGGTCATGCGCGCAAGGCTGCCGCAAAGATGGCGGGTCTTGGCTATGATTTCTTCTGTTACGAGAACATCGAAGGCGGCCACGGCGGCACGGCCAATCAGGAGCAGCTTGCGCATCGCACGGCGCTTGAATGGGCCTATTTCGCCCGCATGCTGATGGGCGCAGGGGACTAAGCCCACACCGCCTGAGGGAAGGCGTCACGATAGAAAAAGCCGCCCTGTTTTGGGGCGGCTTTTTTCGCAATGTGGAATTTTGCCGAAGTGGCCGGGCGCGGCTTATGCGGCGTCTCGCCAGTTCTCGACCTGCTTTTCGGCTTCTTCACGGGCGATCCCGTATTTTTCCTGGATCTTGCCGACAAGCTTGTCCTGATTGCCTTCGATTTCGGCCAGTTCATCGTCAGTGAGCTTGCCCCACTGCGCTTTCGCCGAGCCCTTGAGCTGGTTCCATTTGCCTTTCAGTTCATCCGAATTCATGATGAGCGCTCCTTTCCTGTTGCTCATCAATCGAACACACAATCTGCGCGCATCGTTCCCTTTTTACGGGAAACAGGCCTAAAGTTGCGCGTGCATGAAATGGAGGGCGCATGTCCTGGTGGTTTGGCGTAAAGCTCTGGAAGCGGGTTTTTCTGGGGCTTATCCTTGGCGTGATTTTCGGTCTCGCCGTGTCGCAAACGATGGCGCCCGAGGCCGGTGAAAACCTGCTGACGGAAATCAAGATCGTCGGCGACATTTTTATCGCCGCCATTCGCCTTGTCATTATTCCCCTGATCTTTTTCACGCTGATCGCCGGGGTCCTGGCGTTGGGCGATCCCAAAAAACTCGGCACCATCGGTCTCAAGACCCTCGTGCTTTATTTGCTGACGACATTCTTCGCCAACATCATCGGCCTCGCCATGGGCACGATCTTTCGCCCGGGAAGGGGCGTCGAGCTTGGTGAAGCAGAGCCCCGGGTGATCAGCGCCGAGGCCGGAGGGTTTTTGGAACGCATCGTGGGCATGGCGACAAAAAACCCGTTCGAAAAGATCATGGCGGGCGAACCGATGACGCTTGTTATCGCTGCGATGCTCATTCTTGCGGCGATTTGGCTGACCCGCCGGGTTGAGGAAGGCGGCGTCAAGCGTCCCGTGGTGGCGGCGATTTTCGCTGCGCTGTTTGCGCTCGGGATCGCCATGTCGTCGATGGACATTCTTTTCCTGATTTTCGTCTCGCTTGTTATCGGCGTCGTATTTCTGTTTGAGCCGGGGGACGACGGTCCGGCTATGCGGTTTTTCACCTACGCCTCCGACAAGGTTCTCGGCGTGACCCATCTCATCATGGAGCTTGCGCCTTTTGGCGTGTTCGCCCTGATCGCCTGGGTCGCCGGGACGCGCGGACTTGAGACCTTCACGGCGATCTTCTGGCTGGTTATCGCCGTTTATCTGGGCTGCTTCATTCACATGGCGCTGGTCTATGGCGGGATCGTGAAATTTGGCCTCAAGCTCCCCTTCATCAATTTTTTCCGCGGCATTCTTGATGCGCAGATGGTGGCCTATTCGACGTCATCTTCGTCAGCGACGCTGCCGGTGACGATTTCGAACGTCACCGAAAATCTTGGTGTGAAAAAGTCGATCGCCGGCTCGGTTTTGCCGCTTGGCGCGACGATCAATATGGACGGAACCGCGCTTTATCTTGGCATTGTGGCGCTCTTCACCGCCCAGGCATTCGGCTATAGTCTGGAGCCGCATCATTACGGGCTGATTGCTTTAACGGCGGCGCTTGTTTCCATCGGCACGGCCGGGATCCCGTCAGCGTCGCTTTTCCTTCTGGCGACAGTGCTGCAAGTGTTTGACGTGACGCCAGAACATACAGCTATAATCGTCGGGTTCATTTTCCCCTTCGATCGTCTGTTGGATATGATGCGCACTGTCGTGAATGTGACCGGTGATGCAACGGTCTCTGTAACGGTCGCCAAATGGGAAGGCGAACTCGACGAAGACGTCTTCCGACAGAGAAACTCAAACTGAAAGGCACACAGGAAGCCGAGCCATGGCCAACAACATCAAGCGTTTGCGTCTCGGCTTTCTGTTCACGCCCCGCGAATTTTCGCGCCTGATCGGCGTTTATCCGGAATATTTGCCAAGGCTTGAATCCGGGGAGCGCGCGCTCACCGACGCATGGATCGACGCTGTCAGCGGCGCGCTCGGGATTGCGCCGGAAGCGGTGCTTGATCCGGATGCGGATATTCAGAAAATTGTTTCTTCGGCGCCGCGTCCGGATGTGGAGGCCGCCACAATCTGTCCGCTTTCTGCGCGCTACGCCATCCTGGCGATCGCTGCGAAAACCTGCGGATTGAAAATCGCGGAGAAAATCACCGAAGACGATCTTGCAGAATCTGTGTGCAGTCTCATTGCGTTTGTGCAAGGCGGCGCGCGCCAGTCGAGTCTGGAAAAGTCGAATCCGGAAATGTCAGGGTTGGAAAAGCCGGCGCCCGGCGTGCTTGACGAAAAAGCGGTCAGTCGTCTTTCGAAAGGTCTTCAAATAACCGCTTTAGCAATCCTTCAATCCTGCTTTGACGATCCGCCGCCGGATTTTCAAGAGCGTCTGGACGCGGCCCTTCAAGGGGCAGTGTCGATGATTGTGGCGTTTTCGCAGATCGACGAGCGCGCCCGGCCCCCGGAAATGGAATAACATTACTGCTTTCCCGTTTCGGAAAAACATCCAGTAAACGCTGGTAAAGCGTTTCCGCCCGCTTGCGGTCGTCGTCCTCCAAAAGATCCCCCGTCTCGTTTGCCCCGGCCCGTTGGATGATCAGGCATGCTTAACAAATGTGAACGCGGCAGGGAAGAGGTTTCTCCCAAGGCTCGCGGCGGAGTCGCGGGGTCTGCGTTAATTTTTTCTTAACCAAAACAGTCTCCGCGCTTAACCGCAGTTTAAGCCAGAAGTTGTCTTCTTTCTCCACCCCGGCGCAGGGCCGGCAGTGGAGAAGCCCATGAAGAATAAAGATCTGCGCAGCGAGCAAATCGCGCTGCTTCGTTTTGAAAAATCCATGAAAAAAGCCGCCGCCGACAAGGCCGCAGGCAAGCCGCTGGACAAGGCGCCGCTTATCGCGGGCGTCGCTGCGGTCACCGCCGCCGCCGCCAGCGTTGCGGACAAAATGGGCGATCCTTCGCTGATGCAATACGCTGATGCGGTGGAAAGCGCCGCCTATGCGGCGAATGACGGCAACGCCTGGCTCCTGAATCTTGCCGAGGCGGTCTCCAAAGGCCACAATGCTATCGAAGCACTCGCCCAGAAGGGGGCGTTTGTGTTCTTGCAGGCGGGCGGCACACCGAAAGAGAATCCGCCGGAGGTGATCGCATATCTGCTGATGAGTGGATTGTCGTAGCGCGATTTGGGGCGTTCCTCTTTTTCGGGGTCGCCCTATGCTACTTTTCCGGATCCCGGAATCTCAAACTGGCGTCGACGGTCATCGCCATCAACTGGATCCTGGACAACACCTTTTACGCGTTTTTGAAAAATGCGTCGGTTAATCTGATTGCGCCCGTTGCGATTCTTGGCATGGTGCTGTTCTGGCAGTTCTGGCACACCAAGAGTCTCAACGGCGCCTTCATCCATCGAACCTTTTTCATCTATTACTTTCTCTATTTCGTCATCAATAGCTGGCACCTGCTGGGCCGGTTTTTCTTCCGGGACACGCTGGCGGCGACCTATTATTTCTCGCTCGCCGCGTCGAACATCGTTTTCGGCCTGATCGTCGCCACCATGTGGGGGCTGGGCATCCTCAAGATCCTCGATAAATATTCAGATGGCGGATTGATGGGCGTTTTCGACCGCAATATCGGCAAATGGCGGAAATGGTTCTAGGCCGGGATCGGCCGCGCTTCCGGCATATCGCGTTTCGTCCCCCGCCTTGCCTTCCGGGCCCCGATCGCCTATATCCCCGCCAATTCCGGGAAAGCTTAAGTTTCCTGTCTCTGCCTGAACGACCCCCAAGCCTTAGAAAATGGGACGGGTCAGGGGAGCGCCGCCATCGGGGTAACGCCCTCATGGCGGTCAATTGCGTTTTGCGCGCGGGTTGCGTTTGGAATGAAGGCCTTGAAAGGGTTCTGACGGTTTGGATTATCGCGTCGCCTTTGCGGAAACTGAGTGGGAGCCGGCCCTTGGCGGGTCGGCCCGGCTGAAACGCGTGGCGCGCGGCGGCAAGGTCTTCCGCCTTCTTGAACTCACCCCCGCCTCTAACCATCCTGACTGGTGTGAGGCGCGCCATATGGGGTTCGTGGTCGAGGGCGATCTGGAAATCGAGTTCGCAGCTAAGACCGTCCGCTTTACCGCTGGCGATGCGATCATCATTCCCGATGGCGCCGGCGACCGCCACCGCCCGCGCGCGCTTTCCGGGCGCGCCCTGATGTTTCTTATCGAAGACGAGGCTGCTTGATGTTTGAAAGCTTAAGCGATCGGTTAGGCGCCATCTTTGAAGGCCTTCGCGGTAGAGGCGCCCTTGAGGAAAAGGACGTCAACGAAGCCCTTCGCGAAGTGCGCATCGCGCTTTTGGAGGCGGACGTCGCCCTGCCGGTCGCCAAGGACTTTGTCGGCAAGGTCAAAGAGCGCGCCATCGGCGTAGAGGTTCTGCGCTCGGTGACGCCCGGCCAGCAGGTCGTGAAGATCGTTCACGACGCCCTTGTCGACATGCTTGGCGGCGAAGAGGCGGATGGCTCGCTCTCCTTTGCGACAACGCCGCCGGCCGTGATCATGATGGTCGGCCTGCAAGGCTCCGGTAAAACCACGTCGACAGCGAAGATCGCGCTGCGGCTTCAAAAGCGCGAGAAGAAAAAGGTCCTGATGGCCTCGCTCGACACGCGCCGCCCGGCTGCGCAGGAGCAGCTTGCGATCCTCGGTGAGCAGGCTGACGTTAAAACCCTGCCCATCATCGCTGGTCAGTCCCCGCGCGATATCGCCAATCGCGCCATCGAGGCGGGCAAGCTCGGCGGCTATGACGTCGTCATGCTCGACACGGCGGGCCGGCTTTCCATCGACGAACAGTTGATGACGGAGATCGCTGACATCCATGCGGCGACGAACCCGATCGAAAGTCTGCTGGTCGTCGACGCGCTCACTGGTCAGGACGCGGTGACGACGGCGGAGAAATTCAAAGAACGTGTCGAGGTCACGGGCGTTGTCATGACCCGCATCGATGGCGATGCGCGCGGCGGCGCGGCGCTTTCCATGCGCGCGGTCACCGGCGCGCCGATCAAATTCGTCGGCGTCGGCGAGAAACTCGATGCGCTTGACGCCTTTGAACCCAAACGCATGGCCGGCCGCATTCTCGGCATGGGCGACATCGTCTCGCTCGTCGAAAAAGCGTCCGAGGAAATGGACGCCGCCAAGGCCGAAAAAGCCGCCAAGCGCATGGCCAAGGGCGAGTTCGACATGAACGATCTCGCCGACCAGTTCAAACAGATGCGCAAGATGGGCGGCATGGGCGCCATTCTCGGCATGCTGCCCGGCATGGGTAAAATGAAGAAGATGGTCGATCAGGCCGGCGGCCTCGACGACAAGGAAATCGTTCACCAGGAAGCGATCATTTCCTCCATGACGAAAGCGGAGCGCAAAAAGCCTGCGCTCATGAACGCCAAGCGTAAAAAACGCGTCGCCGCGGGCTCAGGCACCTCCGTTCAGGAAGTGAACAAGCTTTTGAAAGCCCACCGCCAGATGGCCGACATGATGAAGAAGATGGGCAAGGGCGGCATGAAAGGCCTCGCCGCGCAAATGGCCGGCATGGGCGGGGGCAACCCGTTCGGTGGGGGCGGTGGCCCCGATGCGGCCGCGCTCCTCGAACAGGCGAAAGGCGCCAAAGGCAAGCCGGGCAAGGGCGGTGATGCTCCGTCAGCGGACGATCTCGATTTCGACGCCATCGAAAAGGCGCTCTCGGGGCAGGGTCCGATGCCGCCGGGTATGGGCGGTTTGCCGGGAATGAAGAAGAAATAAGTTTTGAATCTGAAGAAGGAAAAAGAAGATGTCACTTAAAATCAGACTGGCCCGGGGCGGGGCGAAAAAGCGTCCGTTCTATTCGATCGTTGTCGCCGACTCGCGCAATCCGCGCGACGGCCGCTTCATCGAAAAGATCGGCACCTACAATCCGCTGTTGGCCAAGACAGACGAAAAGCGCGTTCAGTATAATGACGAGCGCGCCAAATACTGGCTCTCCAAAGGCGCCAAGCCGACCGATCGCGTTGCTCGTTTCTTCTCTGTGAACGGTCTCGTGAAATGGGAGCACGGCGATAATCCGAACAAAGGCAAGCCGGGCCAGAAAGCCCAGGAACGCGCTGCGGAAAAGGCTGAAAAAGAAGCCGCCGCCAATGCGCCCGCCGAAGCCCCGGCGGAAGAAGCCGCTGAGGAAGCCGCCGCCGAATAAGGCGCTGCGGCTGAATTTCCTTCGAAAAGCCCGCCAACTGTCTCGATTGGCGGGCTTTTTGTTGCCGTTTGTTCACCTTCCGGAACTTTGGGGCGGTGCGTCTGTTTGTTTTCCCATGAGCGTTACCCGCCGGGCGCTTTGCGGCTTTGCGCCGTTTCTGGCTGCGCGGCGCATGAGAGGAGAACAAAGATGAAAAAACTTGCAGGCCTGATGGCCCTGATGATGATGTCGACGTCGCTTTCCGGTTGTCTTCTGGGCGCCGCTGCGGGCGCCGGCTATGTCGCCCATGACGAGGCGACCGAAAATGACGGCGAATTCGATCCGCTGGAAGAAGCTTATGATGGCGATCCGTCCACAGCGGGTCCCCTTGATGATGACGATTAATCGTCAGTCGTAAAATCGTATCCCATGAAAAGCGCGCTTCTTAAAGCGCGCTTTTTTTATGCGCCGCCCTGAAGCCGCCGCTTTCGCTTCTATGCTACAAGGAGGCGGATCGAACGAAAGGGTCGAACAATGACGGGACGGAAAATTTTTCTTTTAGGGCTCGCGGCGCTGGCCTTTGCGGCATGTGACCGCGGCGGCGGCGCGGACTATGACGCCGTGTCTTCTCCTGCGCGCGGCGTCGCCATGGACCGGGCGGAAAGCGCACCCGCGCGCGCGGCCAACGTCCCCGGCGCCGAGCCTGCGCCGCCCCCGGGAACCCAACCCGGCGGCGAACCGGGCGAACAGGCTGGGCTCCTGCTCGCCTATTCCTATTCCATGGGAATCAAGGCGCCGAAAACCGCCGTGGCGCCGTTGAAATCGGCCCATGAAAAAGCCTGCATGGATGCAGGGCCGAAAATCTGTCAGGTGCTTGGCTCTTCGGTGAATTCATGGGGAGACGATTACGTCTCCGCCAATTTAAATTTGCGCGCCGCGCCGGACTGGCTCGCCGGATTTCGCGAGTCCATTGCATCCGACGCCGACAAGGCCGGCGGGCGCGTGACGTCCAATAATGTGAATACGGAAGATTTGACGCGGTATATCGTCGATCTCGATGCGCGGCTCGAAGCTAAGCTTGCCTTGCGTGAGCGGATTAAAACGCTTCTCGAAACGCGCGACGGTGATCTCAGCGACGTTCTCGCCGCCGAGCGGGCGCTGGCGGACGTGCAGGGCGAGATCGATTCCATGACGGCGCAGCGCGCTGCGGTGCGGGCGCGGGTCGATATGTCGGCGCTCAATATTTCCTATGAAAGCGATCCGGAAACGTCGACCGGTATTTTCAAACCCCTTGGCGAAGCGTTTAAGGGCTTTTTCAGAACCTCGATCGCATCGCTTGCGGCCGCAGTAGACTTCGTCGCGCGCGCCTGGCCGTTTTTCCTGATCGCCATGGGCGTGTTGTTCGTTCTGCGGGCCTGGTGGCGCGGCCGCCGCAAGAAAGCCTAGCCCATAAAAGCGACGGCCCCGAAGGACTGGCGCGATACGCAGCGCCGCCTTCAGGGCCGTTTTAAGAAAGCGGGTGTCCCCCAACATCGCCGTCCGAATATCGGCCGGCTGACCCGCTTTCGTCTCCCCCAGTTGGCTCCCCAGCCGTTTCTCCCCCTCTTGCTCTGCCTCGTTTCCCCTCGGGCGCAATCTGTTTTGCTCGTCCTGTCGCTCTCTCTGAACAGCCGCCCATCCCCGAGCGGCTTTCTGGGGAGAGAAGCAGCGCCTAGCGTTCCTCGCCTGTGAACGTAAAGGCGATGCTCGCCGATGGCATCGGCAGGCGCGGATTGAACGGGTTTTCGATATTCGCAGCGTCTTTCGCGATTTCGAAGTCAGCGCTGGCGAGCACCGTCGACTGAAGGTCTTCGGCTGTTTCCTCGCGCGTCTTTTCGACGATCGTTTCAGGCGCTTCGCCAGCGGCGACCAGCGGGCCGAAGACATTGTCGATCTTCTCCATCCGGGCGTTGATTTTCGCGGCTGTGCGCTCGGTCAGGGCGACAGCGAAGGCGTCCTGTTCGGCGTCGAGGTCTTCCTGGATCAGTTGCGACAGCGTGGCGTAACCAGGTTCTTCGGCATGGGCGTTGGTGTTTGCATTCAAGGCGCCTGCGGCGGCGAAGGCGATGATGGACATGTAAATCGTACGGTTGCTCATTTTTCTCTCTCTCCTTTTTCCTTGGAGCCGTTCAGCGGCCCCTTGTTGGATTAACCATAGGCGGAGAGGGGAAGGCGGGCTGTGACGGGCGTCACAAGGCTGTTTTGGTTCATGAAATCGCCATGATCGTCGCCAGTTTCGCCCTATTTGGAGGGAGAGGCGCTTGCCCCCGGGGGGCGGGCCCGCCTAATGTCGCCAGCTTGTACGGGGGCTGGTCAACAAGGGGATTTTTGTGATTTCAGATCTAATCGGCTCGGTGAACAGCGTTGTGTGGGGCATTCCCATGCTGGCTCTGCTGCTCGGCACGGGGCTTTACCTCACCATCGGGCTTGGGTTCATGCCCATCCTGCGCATCCCTTACGCTTTCGGCCAGTTGGTGCGGGGCGGTCGGCGTCACGCCGGGGAAGAGGGCGATGTGTCTCCCTTCGGCGCGCTGATGACCGCGCTCTCGTCAACAGTCGGCACCGGCAATATCGCCGGCGTTGCGGTCGCCATTGCGATTGGCGGGCCCGGCGCGCTGTTCTGGATGTGGATGACCGCCCTTGTGGGTATGGCGACGAAATACGCCGAAGGCGTTCTCGCCGTGAAGTTTCGCGAAATCGATCATGACGGCCGCCATGTGGGCGGGCCCATGTATTACATCAAAAACGGCATGGGGAAGTCGTGGGTCTGGCTTGGCGGCCTGTTTGCGATCTTCGGCATTTTCGCTTCGTTCGGCACCGGCAATTACATTCAGGCGGTCTCCGTCGCCGATGCGCTGAATTCAAGCTACGGCGTGCCGATCTGGATAACGGGCGCGGTGATGATGGTGCTCGCCGGTGCCGTCATTCTCGGCGGCATCAAACGCATCGCCAATGTCGCCGGCAAGCTGGTGCCGTCCATGGCGGCGTTTTATTTCATCGCCGGCATCATTGTCATTTTCCTGAACATCGACGCGGTTCCCGATGCGTTCATGCTTGTTATCAAGCGCGCCTTCGGTTTCGACGCTGCAGTGGGCGGCTTTTCCGGCGCGTTGTTGATGCTGGCCATGCAACGCGGCGTCGCGCGCGGGATTTTCTCTAACGAGGCCGGCCAGGGCTCCGCGCCGATTGCGCATGCAGCGGCGAAAAACAAGGACCCGGTGAACCAGGGCATCATCGCCATGCTGGGGACTTTTATTGACACGATTGTGATCTGCTCCATCACGGGCATCGCGATCCTGTCGACCGGCGTCATTCCGCCGGAGTGCAACGCCGTGTCGATCCTCGCCAATGACGTCATGCCGGCGATCTGCGACACCGGTCCGCCAATCACCATCTCCGCATTTGAAAGCGCCCTGCCGGGCATTGGCGGGCATGTGGTGACCATTTCGCTGGCGCTGTTCGCCTTCACCACCATTCTCGGCTGGAGCTATTACGGTGAACGCTGCGCTGAATATCTCTTCAGCGAAAAAGCGATCATGCCTTACCGCATTATCTATGTGTTGATCGTCTTTGGGGCCACCCTGGTGCTTTACGCCGGGGAGGATGTGGACTCGGTCATCAATACGGTGTGGCTCGCCACCGACACGCTGACGGGCATGATGGCGGCGCCGAACCTGGTGGCCCTGCTGGTCCTGTCGCCGCTCGTCTTCCGCATGACGAAGGAATATTTCGCCAAGGAGAAAGCGGCCAAAGGCTGAGGCCCTTTTTTCCGAACGCGATCACGTGATTGAGCGCCCGGCTTGCGGCTGCAGGCCGGGCGCGTCTATTCTGGCCTCCTGAGAGCGTTGAGGAGAGTTGTAGGTGTCCAAGGGGTATCTTTCCGCCATTGCCGGCATAGCCGCTGCAGCATCGACCGCCGGCGCCGCCATGGCGCAGGATGAGCCAGCGGTGGACGGCGCTTATGTGCGCCTCGGCGTCGGCGCGACTTTTGTCGGCGACTGGGAGCAGGATCTTGCCTATAATCCGACGGTTGCTTTTGTGACGCCGCTGGCGGCCGGGCAGACGGTGGATAATGGCAGGGCGATGACCTTCGCGGGCGCGCTCGGTTTTGATTACGCCGACGGCATCCGCACCGAGCTTGAATATCGCTACGCCTCCACTCCGGTCGATTCCGTCACGCCGGCGGGCGGCGTTCCCACCGCGCCTGCCAACGAAGATGTGACGGCGCATTTCCTGATGACCAATTTCTTTTTCGACTTCGCCAATTCATCTCCGCTAACGCCGTTTATCGGTGGCGGCGTTGGCGGCGCCTTTGTCAGCAACGAGATGAAAGAGCGCGATGCAGCGCTGGCGCTTCAGGGGCGGGCCGGTGTTTCGCTCGCCATGGGGACGGGCTTCACGGCTGATCTCGAATATATCTATCTGCGGACCAATGATCTCGATTTTGGTCCGTCAGCGGATGAATTCATTCTCGGCGGCCCTGTCGGCCCTGCAATCAGCGGCGACCGCTATCAGGCGTCGTCGGTCATGGTCTCGCTACGCCGGCGCTTCTAGCGCCATGACCATTCAGCTTTATCTCGCTTTTGTAGCGGCGACGGCGCTGTTGATCATGACGCCCGGGCCTGTGGTGGCGCTGGTCGTGGCGACCAGCGTGCGCTGGGGCGCGAAAAACGCCTTCTGGATTATCGCGGGCACGGCGTCGTCCTGCGTCCTGCACATGCTGCTGGTCTGCTTCGGCCTTTCTGCGCTGCTGGCGAGTATCGGCGAGGCGCTGTTCTGGATCAAATGGCTTGGCGCCGCCTATCTTCTTTATCTCGGGGTGAAGACCTTGCGCGAGAAAGCAGACCTCGCGCCTGAGGATCTGTCGGCCCCGTCAGCGAAGTCGCCGCGGCGGCTCTTTGCGGAAGGCTTTTTCGTGGCGCTGTTCAATCCGAAGCCGCTGATTTTCTATGCGGCCTTTTTTCCGCTCTTTATCTCGGCGGACGCGCCCGCCTTTCCGCAGCTCGTTCTGCTGGCGGCGACGTTTTTCGTGGTGAGCGTTTCGATCGATTCCGGCTGGGCGCTCGCCGCCGACCGGGCGCGCCCGGTCTTCGCCCGGATTGGCCGCTGGGGAAACCGGGTCACTGGCGGGGTGCTGATCGCCGCCGCCGCCGGGCTCGCCCTCTCCAGAAAATAGGCTGGCTCACAGACGGGGCGGCAGACCTGGCTTTCAAGAAAAGCGGGGCCTGAGCGCTTCAGTCACCTTCAAATACGGCAAGCCTTGGGCTAGACCACGCGCCGACGGTCTTACCCCGCGCGGCACCCGCGCCAGTTCTCAAGGAGATTTCCCATGGCCCGCAAGAAAATCGCCCTCATCGGCGCCGGCATGATCGGCGGCACGCTCGCCCATCTCGCCGCCCAGAAGGAGCTCGGCGACGTTGTCCTGTTCGACATCGCCGAAGGCATCCCCGAGGGCAAGGGGCTCGATATCGCTGAATCGTCGCCTATTGACGGTTATGACAGCCATCTGAAAGGCACGCAGGATTACAAGGATATCGCCGGCGCGGATGTGTGCATCGTGACGGCGGGTGTCGCCAGGAAGCCCGGCATGAGCCGCGATGACCTGCTCGGCATCAACCTCAAAGTCATGAAGTCTGTCGGCGAAGGCATCAAGGCGCACGCCCCCAATGCGTTGGTCATCTGCATCACCAACCCGCTCGACGCGATGGTCTGGGCGTTGCAGAAATTTTCCGGGCTTCCCGCCAACAAGGTTGTCGGCATGGCGGGCATTCTCGACTCGGCGCGCTTCCGCTATTTCCTCGCCGAAGAATTCAACGTCTCCGTTGAAAGTGTGACGGCGTTTGTGCTCGGCGGTCACGGCGACACCATGGTGCCGCTCGTGCGGTACTCGACGGTTGCCGGCATTCCGTTGCCGGACCTTATCGAGATGGGTTGGACGACGCAGGCGAAGATCGACGCCATTGTCGATCGCACGCGCAAGGGCGGCGGCGAGATTGTTGCGCTTTTGAAAACCGGTTCGGCCTATTACGCCCCGGCGGCGTCGGCGATCCAGATGGCGGAAAGCTATCTCAAGGACAAAAAACTGGTCGTGCCTTGCGCGGCGCAGCTTTCCGGTCAGTACGGCCTCAATGATCTTTATGTGGGCGTGCCCATCGTGCTCGGCGCGGAAGGCTGCGAGCGCATCGTCGAGGTGAAGTTCTCGGCTGAGGAAAAAGCCATGTTCGACAGCTCCGTAGACTCCGTGAAGGAATTGATGGCGGCTTGTACAAAGCTCGATCCAAGCCTAGGCTAACAGCATGATCGGGCGGACCGCTCTGCTGTTGGCTTCATGCGCCCTTGGCGCGTCATGCGCGTCACGGCCGGTCTCGCCTGTCACCCTGAATTTAAAACCTTATGTTGGCCGTCTGGTGTCAGTTGAGGCTGAGATCGGCGGTCAAGACACGCCCATGCTGTTTGATACCGGCGCGGGAGTTACAGCCTTAACCCCGGCGGCGGCGACGTCTCTGGGGTGTGAGCCTTTCGGGCGGCTTGTCGGGCATCGCATGTCTGGCGAGCGTGTCGACTTCCAGCGTTGCGGCGATCAGGCCATCGCCTTCAATGGCTATGACACGCTTACAGAGGCGTATGTCTTTGACCTGATGGCGCTGCTTCCGGACGACTTGCCGGAGCTTGGCGGTATTGTTTCCCTGGCGAGTTTTTATGGGCGTCCTTTTACGCTCGATCTTGCAGGCCAAGAACTCATCATCGAAACGGAAGAGTCGCTGAAGGCGCGCACGAAGAATGCGAAAGAAGCTGACCTTAGAATAAAACGCGGGGTTGGCGGCGACGCCGAGATAACGGCTTTTGTGCGCATTGAGGCCGAGCTGGGCGACCTCTGGTTTTTACTGGACAGCGGCAATCTGGATCATGTGGCCATCTCCCCGCATGCGCTTTACCAGCTTGGCGGGAATCCTGACAAGGCTTCTGCGCCAGAACCCGGCGATGTATTTGATCTCGATATTGAGATAGCGGAAGGTATTCCGGTCTCTGTTACGGCCCGTATGCGGGACGTCATATATGACGGCGCCTTGAGCGAAGACGTGATGCGCCGCTTTCTGATTACTTTTGATCTTGCAAATGAACGGTTGTGGCTGGCGCGCAAAAGCGTTGAGGCGCCCGAATGACATCGGGCCGGAGTGCGTAAGCTCTGGAATAAATTCCATAATGCGTAATGGCGATTTTGGAAAAGATTCCGTATTCTGAAAATGGTTTGTATACGTCATAAAAGCGGCATGCTTAACGCTTTGGTCATGCGCGATTGATAATGTCGGCTCATAAACAACGGCGTCGATGATATTCCCCTCAATATAAACAACGCCGAAAAAATGACGCAGCAGCATGCTGGCTAAACAGGCAAAGCTTTACTGTGTATGTCCTGCTTACAGCAGGGGGAGTTCTGTCGATGCGGTTGCGTCGCAATATTTACAGTCTTGGCGTCGCCGCCTGTGTGTTTTTTTCTTCAGGAAACGCCTCAGCGCAAACAAGCGGCGACGTCATTTTTAACGGCCTTATTCTCGACACCTGCGTCGTTGCAATCCTGACGACGGGAACGCTGGCGGCGGACGCCACTTATACAAGTCTTTCAAGTGAAAACGCCGGCGGCGGCCGGGGCTCTGCAACGGTGGTGACAACGAGCACGGATTTCGATCTGCAAATCGATTCGCCGACGGGCTTTTCCGCCATGCCGGCGGGCGGCGACACGGGTGTGACCTATAGCGCGGTGGTGAGCGCCACGGGGGTGACGAGCCTGGTCGATATTGTTGACGGCGCGCTGTCCGCGCTTGGGCTCGGTCTTACAAATCTTTCGGTCGGCGCAACAGCGACAAGAGGCGCCGGTGTTTTTCCTGCGGGTTCCTATCAACTTCCGGTGACAGTGCGATGCGTGCCTTCCTGATCATTTTTCTTCTTGTGGCGTCGCCTCATGCTGCGGCGCAGGGGCTTTCTCCCATGAAAGGGGAGATCCGGACCTATAGCCATCAGTTTGCGGTGCTGCTGACGGCCTCCAATCCGTACAACACGGCGCAACGGTTTTCCGTCGCCTTGCGCGATGAGTGGGGCGAGCCGGCGCAGCGGGTGCAGGCGACGGTGCCGAACTTTTCGCTGCCGCCAGGGGAATCGGGAGCGTTTTATGTCTGGGGCGACGTGCCGCCGTCAAAGCGCATTCTTGTTTGCGTCACCTCCCAGTTTTTCGCCACCGGCGCCGGCGCGCCGGTGAGAGGAGAGGTATGCGGAAAATTCGATATCGTTCAGCTGACGCAGCAATAGCGGCCATGGCGGCATGGATGATGGCGGGCGCTGCATATGGACAAAGCAGCGACACACAGCTTGTGCCGATTTATCCGCCCTATGCGCCGCCGTCGCAAAGTTCTGTTTATAACCAGAACAGCGTCTATCTGCCGTCGCCGCCGGTCGCCCATGGAACCGACAACGTGCGCGCCGCCGCCGGCGTCTCATGCCAGTCCGCCGTGGGCAGCGGTGGGCCCTATCTCGATATTGGCCTCATCGGCTCGCAGGATGTTTTCAATCGCGAGACGGCTTCGGTCTATGGCCGTATCGTGGTGCCCCTTGGCGACCGGCCGAAACGCCCCGATTGCACAAAGCTTTACGAATTGGAGATTGCGCGCATGCGCATGGAGCTTGATCTGTTGCGGCTCGGCTTGCCGCCAGGGCTTGGCGGAACCATGGCGCCGCAGCCGGCGTCCCATGTCGGAGAGGCCGCGCCGGCGACCCCGGCGACGATTGCGCCGCCGCCCTCGCATGAACGGCAATCCTCCGCCACAGGGGCCGGCGTGGGCGAGATGGGGGACGGCTTCAATACGATTTTCAAATTCGCGCCGCAGCCGAGCCTGAAGCCGGAAAAAGACCCGCCAGGTGCGATCGCCGTAAGCGGCATGCGCCGCTAAACTCAGCGCCCGCTGCTGTAAAAGCCTTGCGTATAGGCGCGTGAGGGATAGGGAACGCCGGAATAAAATCCTTGCGTGCGCAAGCGGCGCAGACGCCGCCAGGGGCGTTCGCGAATTTCAATCTCAACAGCGCAGTCTTTCGCCGAAGCGGCCGGTTCCTCGCCGAGCAGCGCCGTCTCTTCGCTGTGCGGCCGTCCCTTGAAGAGGTGGACGCCGTTCGCTTCTTCAAAACTGATTCCGTCTGACATGGCCCGCGCCGCCGTCTTGCTGTCGGTGATCAGAAGGTTCGAGCCCGGATGGGCGTGCGCAGCGCCGGACAGAGCGACGGCGCCAGCGAGGCAAAATACGGAAAAACGCATTGGACAGCTCCACACATAGACACGAAGCTTCGATGCTGCGCTTGGCCGGATGGGCATGCAAGCGTCAGAAAAGAATAATAAAGGTTTTGGCGCCGGTTCATCGCGCGCTGCGTGTGCGGGGCGTTTGGCGCTCGCTTCAAAGGCGTAGCCAGCTTGATGCGCATCAGGATAGAAGCCTAGCGATGAAGTTTCTTTATTCGCACCGCACGCGCGCCGCCGACGGACAGTGGGTTCACATTCGCGCGCTGACCGAGGCGCTTTCGGCGCGCGGCCATGAGATCGTGATGTGCGGACCGGACGGCGGGGCTTCGCGAAAGCTCGATGCGTCGTCGCGGCGCGGGCTGACATCCCTGTTGCCGGCGCCGCTCTATGAAGGCGCTGAATTCGCCTATTCGTTTCCGGCTCGCCGCCGTCTTTCGGCGGCGGCATCCGCCTCAGCGCCGGATGTGATTTATGAGCGCTATAATCTGTTCTTTCACGCCGGCGTCTGGCTGAAGCGCGAAACCGGATTGCCGCTCATCCTTGAAGTGAACGCGCCGCTGGCGGATGAGCGCGCCGAACATGGAAATCTGTTCTTCAAGCGCTGGGCCCACGCCAGTGAGACCGCGATCTGGCGCGCGGCCGACATGGTGTTGCCGGTCACGAATGCGCTCGCCGATTATGTGCGCGCCGCCGGCGTGCCCGATGCGCGCATTGACGTTATTCAAAACGGTGTGGATGACCACTTTCTGACGCCGCGCGACCCGGCGCCGGTGCGCGAGCGTTACGGCCTCGACGGCAAACTCGTTCTTGGCTTCACGGGCTTTGTGCGCGACTGGCACGGCCTTGATCGCGCCGTTCAATTTCTCGCGCAGGCGCCGCGGAAAGACCTCCATCTTTTCATTGTCGGCGATGGCCCGGCGCGGGAAGGGCTTGAATTGATGGCGCGCGACATGGGTGTCGCCGACCGTGTGACATTCGCCGGTGTTGTCCAGCGCGAAGAAATGGCGTCTCACATTGCGGCGTTTGACATTGCGCTCCAGCCCGCAGTTGTGCCTTATGCGTCGCCGCTGAAACTGTTCGAATATATGGCGCAGGCAAAACCCGTCATCGCGCCTGACAGCGCCAATATTCGCGAAGTCTTGACCGCAGGCGAAGACGGCGTTCTGTTCGCCGAGGGCGAGTTCGAAACGGCGTTGACCCGGCTGGTCGAGGAAGCGGGCCTGCTCGCCAGACTGGGCGATGCGGCGGTCAAAACCGTCAGGCGGCGCGACTACACCTGGGCTGGCAACGCCCGGCGCGTCGAGGCGATTGCAGAAAAATTGAAGGCGAAATCATGACCATCCGCATCGAAACCGAAAGACTGATTTTGCGCCCCCTCGCGCCGAAAGACTGCGAGGCGCATATCGCCATGATGCTCGACCCGGACGTCGCCGCCAGCCTGAGCCCGACTGGCGGGATCCAGTCCCGTCACGACCTCTGGCGGCAATTCGCCTCCTATCTCGGCCATTGGGACATCCGCGGTTTCGGCTGGTTCTCGGTCGAAGAAAAAGACAGCGGCGAGTGGGTCGGGCGCGTCGGGCCGTGGATGCCGGAAGGCTGGCCCGGCCTTGAATGCGGCTGGTCCATTGCGCGGCCCCACTGGGGAAAGGGCTATGCGCCCGAGGCTGCCATCGGGACGATTAAATGGACATTTGATCAGTTCCCGGACTTGTCGCGGATCATCTCCAACATTTTGCCCGAGAACGCCAACAGCCAGGCGGTCGCCCGCAAAATCGGCGAGGAGAAGACCGGCGAAGTGTTCGAGTTCTGGGGCTTCAGGCTCGACGTCTGGGCGGCGGAGCGCGAAGACTGGCTCGCCCGTTTCGGCTGAACGCGGCCCCATAAGAATCCACTTGAATTTTTTTCTGAATTGACGATTTGATTTTACCGCCGTCGAGCTGTTCGACTGTGTAGGGCTGCCGTCCCGTTGTCCGGCTTGGAGACCATCCGAAGATGATGCTTGTTTCGACTTACGTCGCCCCGAGCGACGTCGAAGGCGTGGGTGTTTTTGCGAGTGAAGCGATTGCGAAGGGGACACTGATCTGGCGCTATGAGCCTGATTTCGACCGGCTTGTGCCGGCGTCCTGGCTGAGCGAGCAGACACCCATGATGCAGGAGTTCCTGCAAAAATACGCCTATCCGGCCCATGACAACCCGGGCATGCTGGTGATTGAAATCGACAATGGCCGGTTCATGAATCACACATTGGAGCCGAATACCGATTTCACCAGGGTGATTGAGGGTTATGCGACCCGCGACATCGCCCCGGGCGAAGAGCTGCTGTGCAACTATTCCGAGTTCGATCCGGAATTTGCACTGCTGCCGTCCCTGGTCGCCGCTTTTGCTGTGCAAAAGACGATGACCAACGGTCACGCAGGCGGCTAAAGAGCCCGGTTCACTAAGTGGGATAAATTCCTTGGACGAGAGTTTTTCCCTAGGCTCTCGGATTTCCGGTTGACCTTCCTCGCGTGAGCCCGATCATGGGCGAAACGCGAGAGAGGGGCATTTCAATGCGCATGAAAAATCTCGCCACGCTTGTAGCGGCGGCGATCGTCACATCTTCATTTCAAGTTCCGGCGATAGCGCAGGAAACAGCGCCGGCGCTCACAACGGCGCAAGCCGGCGCCGCTGACCGGTTGATCGACGCCGGGCTTGAAGATGATCTCGCCTGGGACATCCTCGAAAGTCTGACGACGGAAGTGGGGCCGCGCCTTGGCGGGTCGCCGGCGGAGGCGCGTGCGCGCGACTGGGGCGTCGCCAAGCTGAAATCTCTCGGTTTCAAGAATGTCCGCATCGAGACCTATGAGATGCCCTATTGGGCGCGGGTTTCCGAAAGCGCCGGGATTGTATCCCCCTATCCGCAACCTTTAGCGGTCACGGCGCTCGGCGGATCAATAGCAACGCCTGAAGACGGCGTGACGGGTGAAGTGGTGCGCTTCCCCACGCTGCTTGAATTGCAGGCGGCGCCCGAGACCGGGCTTGAAGGCAAGATTGTCTTTGTGGACGAACCCATGGCCCGCACCCAGGACGGCTCCGGTTATGGAACGGCGGTCGCCAAGCGCAGCCAGGCCGCGGTTGAGGCCGGCAAACGCGGCGCGCTTGCCGCGCTCATCCGTTCCGCAGGCACAGACAGTCACCGCAACCCGCATACGGGCGGGGCCGTCAGAGGGGCGGGTAAAACAGCCGTTCCTGCAGCGGCGCTTTCAAACCCGGACGCCGATCAGCTTGCTCGCGCATTAGAGCGCGCCAAGGGGCCGGTCACGGTGAATCTCAACCTTCAGGTTGAAACAAAAGAAACGGTCGTCTCCGGCAATGTCGTCGGTGAGATACCGGGTCAGACGGATGAGATTATCGTCATCGGCGGCCACCTCGACAGTTGGGATCTCGGCACGGGGGCCATCGACGATGCTTCGGGCATCGCGATTACAACGGCGGCGGCGAAACTTGTCGGCGATCTCAGGGGCAAACCGAAACGCACCATCCGCGTTGTCATGTGGGGCGCCGAGGAAGTCGGCATTCATGGCGGCAAGGCCTATGCCGAAGCCCACAAGGACGAGATGGACAAGCATGTGCTCGCCGCCGAATCGGATTTCGGCGCCGGGCGCGTTTATCGCTTCGATACGCGCTTCGCCGAAGAAGAAGTCGGCAAGGCGAAAGTGTTTGAAGGGGCGCTGCGCCGCCTCGCGGTGACGCCCGGAAACAACATGGCCTTTGGCGGCGCCGATATTGGCGCCACCCGCGACCTTGGCGTGCCGGTCGTTTCCCTGCGCCAGGACGGGACCGATTATTTCGATCTCCATCACACGCCTGACGATACGCTCGACAAGGTCGATCCGGAGGATCTTCGCCAGAATGTCGCCGCCTGGGCGGCGTTTCTCTACATCGCCTCGGAGCTGGACGGCGATTTCGGCCGGCTTCCGGTCAGGGGCGACGGGCAATAGCCCTCATGCTAAACCCCTGTCATATGCCGGCGATATAACGGCGTCGGCAAAGACAGGGGTTGGCCATGAAAAACTTATTTTTCAACACATTGGTGGCGTCGGTCGCGGGCGCAGGTTTGCTGGCGTCCTGCGAAACCGTTTCGACACCTGAAGCAAACGAGTCCCGGGCGGTTTCAAACGCCGATGCGCCGGACGGCGCCATTCGCGCCATCCCCATGCCCTCTGCGCCGCTTGATGAAACAAAGACGCTGACCCGCATCGTCTTCGCTTCCTGCGCGCAACAAAATGGCGACCAGTCGATCTGGGACCAGATTGCGTCGGAACATCCCGACCTCACGCTCTATATGGGCGATAATGTCTATGGGGATGTCAGTCCGGACGAACCGGCGTTGCCCGAATTGAAAACCGCCTATATGCGCCTCGCCGGGTCCGAACCTTTCGCGCGCGCGCGCGCCGCCGCGCCTATGCTGACCGTCTGGGACGATCATGATTACGGCTTGAATGACGGCGGCGGTGACTATGCGCTGAAAGAAAAATCCGAAGCGCTGTTCGATTATGTCTGGGCCGTGCCGGAGGAAGACCCGCGCCGCGCGCGTCCCGGTGTCTATGGCTCCTGGATCATCGGCGCCGAAGAAGGCAAGCGCGTTCAGGTGATAATGCTGGACACGCGGTTCTTCCGGTCGTCTCTGGTGAAGACGGATGAACCCGGGGCCCATGGCAAAGAGCGCTATCTCCCCGATGACGATCCGTCGAAAACCCTGCTTGGCGACGCGCAATGGAAATGGCTTGCCGAAGAGCTGCAAAAACCGGCGGATCTGCGCCTCGTCGTTTCCTCTATCCAGGTGATTTCCGAGGGGCATGGCTGGGAGGCGTGGCGCCTGTTCCCTCATGAACGCGCCCGGCTTTACAAAACGATCACCGGGCTTGGCGTCAACGGCGTCGTCATTCTCTCCGGCGACCGCCATGCGGCGGCGCTTTACCGCAAGGAAGGCGTCAACGATTATCCTTTGTTCGAAGCGACCTCTTCATCGCTCAACCTTCCCTCCAGCGTCTGGCGCGCGCAAAGCGGCGAGACCTGGATGGAAAAGGATCCAAACCGCCTCGGCGACATGATCTATGACGCCAATTACGGGCTCATTGACATCGATTGGGACGCCGGCGCTGTGAACGTCTCTATCCGCAGCAAGGAAGGCGAAACCTATCTCCGCGAAACAGTCGATATCGGCTCGTTGCGATAGAGAATACGGAACACGCCAAATAAAAAACGGGGCTCGACGAGCCCCGTTTTGCAATCCGAAACTGTAAAAAGCCTTAGGCTTCTTTTTTCGCGCGGTTATCGGCTTTCTCCGCAATCCGCGCAGATTTGCCGCGGCGCTCGCGCAGATAATAAAGCTTCGCGCGGCGCACCTTGCCGCGGCGCACGACGTCGATGGAGTCGATCATCGGCGAGTGGACCGGAAAGACGCGTTCGACGCCTTCGCCGAAAGAAATCTTGCGGACGGTGAAGCTCTCATTGAGGCCGCCGCCATTGCGCGCAATGCACACGCCTTCATAGGCCTGGATGCGTTCGCGTTCGCCTTCCTTCACCTTGACGTTCACTTTCACCGTGTCGCCCGGTGCGAATTCGGGAATGGTTTTGCCGAGTTCGGCGATATGTTCTTTTTCGAGTTGTTCGATGATGTTCATCACTTCGGTTCCTTGTTGTCGCCGCGCCGGATAGGACCGTCAGATGAAAACCTCTCCCAGAGGTCCGGTCGTCGCGTCCGCGTTATTTCTTGCCGTTTTTCGCGCCGCCATTGGGCGATTTTCTGATGATCGCCTCCGAGCAGCACGTCCGGGATGGCCCGGCCCTCGAATTCTCGCGGGCGGGTGTACTGGGGATATTCCAGCAGGCCGCCCTCAAAGCTTTCCTCCCCTAGGGAGGAAGCCGAGCCCAATACCCCCGGAATTAGCCGGACGCAAGCCTCGATCAGGGCCATGGCGGGGATTTCTCCCCCTGCGAGGACGAAATCCCCGATGGAGACCTCTTCAATGTCCCGGGCCTCGAAAAGCCGCTCGTCGATGCCCTCAAACCGTCCGCACAGCGCAATGAGGCCCGGCCCGGCGGCCAACTCCCTCGCCCTCATTTGCGAAAAGGGCTTTCCCCGGGGCGTAAGGCAGAGAATTGGACGGTCGTTTCGGGGGCAAGAATCAATGGCCTGGCTGAGAATATCGGCCCGCATCACGAGCCCGGCCCCGCCGCCGGCGGGGGTGTCGTCCACCGAGCCATACTTATTGTCGGAAAAATCCCGGATGTTGACCGTATCGAGGGCCCACAGACCCTCCGCGGCCGCCCGCCCGAGGACGGAAGCGCCGAGAGGCCCCGGAAAGAGCTCCGGAAAAAGGGTCAAGATGGTCGCCTGCCAGGTCATGTCGGGTCAGATGGCACGCGGAACGCCGGCGCACAAGCTAGGAGGCGAACGCCGGTTCTGCGCGGCCGTAACCGAGTAGGCGCGAGGAAAGTTCCGCAACGAGGCCCGGGATCGCCGCGAACGCGGCTTCCTTCGATGCGCGGTGTCGCTCGTCGCCGAACTCCTGGTATTCGATGCCCACATGGCGGATGTGAGCCGCGCCAAGATATTTGGCGCAGGTCCGGATATGCGGCACGAG
Source organism: Hyphococcus sp. (assembly GCF_041986965.1). Classification (GTDB taxonomy): domain Bacteria; phylum Pseudomonadota; class Alphaproteobacteria; order Caulobacterales; family Parvularculaceae; genus Hyphococcus. The sequence continues at coordinate 815,405 of NZ_JBHIXB010000001.1, forward strand.
GTGCCCGGCGCTTTCGTTGAGTTCTCCCGGTGCAAAACCGAATTCGCCGCTCGACGTCAGCACCGCCAGCATTTTACCGTTCATAATGGGCTCGAGCGGCTGGTCGCCGCGAGCGAGGTCGAACGAAAACGTCTTGTTGATGCGGATCACCTGATCGAACCACGCCTTCAGGGCGGCGGGCATGCCGTAATTATACATCGGCGTCGCGATTATGATGAGGTCGGCGGCCTCAAGCTCGCCTATCAATTCATCCGACAGTGTCAGCGCGGCTTTTTGCTCCTCGCTGCGCTCGCCCTTTTCGAACGCCGCGGCGAGGAAGGCTTGCGAAAGCGCCGGGGGCGGCGAGACGCCGACATCACGGGCGATCAGCCGGTCCTGCGGCCGCAAGGTGCGCCATTCGTCGACGAAGCGGTCGGCGAGGGCGCGGGTCAGGGAGGATGATGTGTTGGCGCTGGCGTCCAGTCTCAAAAGCGTGGGCATGTCGCGGCTCCGTTCGTCGGCCGGGCGGCCCCGGCGGAGATTGATGTTGAAAGTCACCATACATCTGGTGATGGTGAATAAATGTAATTAAAATCAATGCATTACAAAGGATAAATAATCATCGATAGATGAATAAAATTCATCTATAAAATAACCATGTTCGGGAAAATGCCATCGCCGTCGGCGCTGCGCACATTTGAAGCGGCGGCGCGCCTCGGCAGCTTCAAGGCCGCCGCCGAGGAGTTGAGGGTGACGCCGACGGCGGTGTCGCATCAGGTGCGCGGGCTCGAAGAGGCGCTGGGGATTGCGCTGTTTGCGCGGCGCCCGCGCGCGGTTGCGCTGACCCAATCCGGCGAGGTGCTGGCCGCCGCTGTCGGCAGCGGCCTGTTGCAGATCAGGCAGGCGCTGGAGCGCATCGCGGCGGCGCAGGCCACGCTTACGGTGACGACGACGCCGGCTTTCGCCGCGCTGCGGTTGGCGCCGCATCTGCCGGCGTTTTATGCGCGCCATCCGGACATCAGCGTGCAATTGCTCACCGGCGCCGAGCCGGTGGATTTGCGCCGGGAACGGCAAGTCGATATTGCGATCCGGTACGGACATGGTCCGTATCCGGAGCTTCATGTGGTTCCGTTGCTGGGCGAAACGTTCGGTGCTTATGGCGCGCCCGGATTGGTTGAGACGTTTGGTTCTTTCAAGGACGCGCCGCTGTTGGCGACGCGCTGGCGCCGGCCGGTCTTGAAAGATGTTTCCTGGGAACGCTGGCTCGCCGCTGCGAACGAAGAGGCGTCGGACTTGCGCGTCGTGATGTTTGACGAGGAATATTACGCGCTTCAGGCCGCCATCGCCGGGCAGGGGCTGGTGCTGGCGAGTTCCGCGCTGGCCGGCGACATGGTGGCGCGAAGGCTGCTTGCGCCCTATCGTCCGGAAATACGGCTTCAAGGCGCGGAATATGCTGCGCTATGCCTGCCGGAGCGTTTTGAGGCGAAGCGCGTTCGCGATTTCATGCGCTGGCTGGAGGCGCATTTGAATAAGGCCGGTTAGGCCGCCGTTAGCCGGCGTTTTCGTCTTCTGACTCGATCTTTTCGCGCAGGACGGTGACGCGCCGTTGCGCAAGACTGACGGCCGGAACCGCTTCTTTCGTAAATGGCACGAGCCTCACGCCTTTAACGCCCGGAATAGCGCCAAGCTCCAGCAAATCGCCCGCCCCGAAATTATAGACGGCTTTGACCACACCCATGGGGGCGCCGGTTTCGTCAAAGGCTTTCAGGCCGACCAGATCGTCGAGATAGAATTCGTCTTCTTCGGGCGCCGGCAAAACGTCCCGGTTCACATAAAGGCTCACGCCTTTCAGGGCTTGGGCGTCTTCGCGGCTTTTGATTTCCGGCGCGCTGGCGATGACGAAGCCGTCGGTGAGAATCTTGACGATTTTGAGTGTGAAGCTTCGCACGCCGTCTTCGGTTGAGACGGGGCCATAGGCGGCGACGCCTTCCGGCGATTCGGTGAAGGTCTTGATTTTGGCGTGGCCTTTGACGCCGTGTGCGCCGGCGAAAGCGCCCAGGCAGACGCGTGTGTTGACGCGGGCGTTAGCGTGAGCATCGCTGCTCATTCAGCAGGTTCCGGTTCATGCTCGCCGACGCCGAACAGTTTGCCGTTTTCGGTCCAGGTGATGAGCGCAGAGCCAATGAGGCCAAGAACAACGAAACCGATAACCATCGGCGTTGTCGTGCCGTTAAATTGCGCGCCGATGATCCCGCCAAGAAGCCCGGCGATTGTGGTGCCGGCAAAGCCGTTGATCGCGGCCGCCGATCCTGCATTGTGGCCCATGGGCTCCATTGCGAGCGCCGTGGCGTTAGGGCCGATAAAGCCCATGCACAAAAATGACGCCATCATGCAGGCGGTGAAAATGGGCAGGCTTTCTCCGATGGTCGCCAGCGCCAGCAAGTGCAGAACATTGGCGCCGATAAAGACCAGCATGGCGCCATGAGAAAGCCGGCGCATCCCGAAGCGTGAGACAAGACGCGAATTGGTGAGTGTCGAGATGGCAAACGCGCTGGCGATCACGGCGAAGACAAGCGTGAACTTGTCGCCGAGTTTGAAGACGTCGACGAAAACCTGCTCGGCAGAGCTGATATAGCTGAATACGGAGCCGAAAAAGCACGCCGCCGCCAGCGTATATCCAATGGAAATTTTGTTCGTCACAAAGAGGAGGTAGGACGCGATGATCGGCTGAAGGCGCAAGGGTTTGATATCTTCCGGCGCCATGGTTTCAGGCAGGCGGAACACCGCCCAGATCGCAAATAATGCGCCGAAGACAAGAAGCGCGATGAAGATCCAGCGCCAGGGCGCAGCAAACAGGATAAGTTGTCCGATTCCCGGCGCAAGGATCGGCGCCGCCATGAATATAGTGATTGCGAGCGACATGACCTCCGCCATGCGCCGGCCGGAACATTGATCGCGCACAATCGCCACGGCGGCGACCCGCGTAGCGGCGGTGGCGACGCCCTGAAACGCGCGCGCCGCGAGAAACAATGTGAAGGAGGACGCAATAATCGACAGCACCGAACCGGCCGTGTATCCGGCGAGCGACCACAACAGGACGCGCTTTCGCCCAAAGCGGTCGACAATAGGCCCGAAGAACAATTGAGCGATCCCATTGGCGAGAACATAGACGATAATGATCAGCTGGCGGTCATTGTCATGGGCGGCGCCGAGCTCATCGCCGATGATCCCCAGCGCCGGCAGCATGATGTCGACCGCAAGCGCATTCAGCGCCATCGACGCGGCGACGATGGCGACCAGCTCCCAGAAGGGAAGGCGGGGTTTGTCTTGCGCCGCTTGGGTCATAAGCGGGGACTACGCGGGCGCAAGCCATTTGGCAATAAGCAAGGGGATAGGAGTTCCCGGGAAACCTGATTAGGTTTCCCACTCCCGAATGGGAGGGAGGTCCAATGACAGAAAATAATCAGAATATGGGCGACACGACAGATACGCGCGCGAAGGCCTATTGGCGGGAGAATGTGAAACTTCTCCTGATCTTGCTCAGCGTCTGGTTCGCTGTTTCCTTCGGCGCTGGGGTGCTCTTTGTTGATGCGCTGAACCAAATTCACCTTGGCGGCTTCAAGCTGGGTTTCTGGTTTGCGCAACAGGGATCCATCATCGTCTTCGTTGTGCTGATTTTTGTTTATGCAGCGCGGATGAAAGAAATTGACCGGCGTTTCGGCGCGCATGAGGAGTAGTCGATCTCATGGACGCGCAGTTTCTCACTTATCTTTTCGTTGGCGCATCCTTCGCGCTCTATATCGGCATCGCCATCTGGTCGCGGGCGGGGTCTACGTCGGAATTTTATGTGGCCGGCGGTCACGTCCATCCTGTCGCCAACGGCATGGCGACGGCCGCCGACTGGATGAGCGCCGCATCGTTTATTTCCATGGCGGGGATTATCGCTTTCGCGGGCTATGACGCGAGCGTCTATTTGATGGGCTGGACTGGCGGTTATGTCTTGCTCGCGCTGTTGCTGGCGCCTTACTTGCGCAAATTCGGACAGTTCACCGTGCCGGATTTTATTGGCGAGCGTTACTATTCAAAAACGGCGCGGGTCGTCGCCGTGATCTGTCTGATTGTCGTCTCCTTCACCTATATTGCGGGGCAAATGCGCGGCGTCGGCGTCGTTTTTTCTCGCTTTCTGGAAATGCCCATAGAATGGGGCGTTGTAACGGGGATGGGCGTTGTCTTTTTCTACGCCGTGCTGGGCGGTATGAAAGGCATCACCTATACGCAGGTTGCGCAATATTGTGTCCTTATCTTCGCCTATCTCGTCCCGGCGATTTTCATTTCCATGCTGATTACCGGCAATCCGGTCCCACAATTAGGGCTCGGCGCCAATGTCGCCGGAGAAAGCATCTCGGTTCTGGACAAGCTCGACGGCGCCCTTCTCGATCTCGGATTTTCCGCGTTCACGGCGGGAACGAAATCGACGATTGATGTCTTCGCAATCACGCTCGCCCTCATGGTGGGGACGGCGGGCTTGCCGCATGTCATTGTGCGTTTTTTCACCGTGCCGCATGTCGCCGATGCGCGCATGTCGGCGGGCTATGCGCTTGTCTTCATCGCCATCCTTTATACAACGGCGCCGGCCGTCGGCGCTTTTGCGCGCCTCAACTTCATCGACAGCGTGCATGAGCAGTCCTACGCCGAGGCGCCGGGTTGGGTGAAAAGCTGGGAGGGGATCGGCCTGATCGCGTGGCTCGATAAAAACGGCGACGGCGTCATTCAATATGCGCCGGGCGCGCCCTTCGACGGACGGGCGGAGTTTACCGGTGAAACAGGCTCCAGCGGCGAACGGCTTGTCGCCAATGCACCGACGGAGAACGCTAATGAAATCTCCGTTGACCGTGACATCATGGTGCTCGCCAATCCGGAAATCGCCGGACTGCCGGGTTGGGTGATTGCGCTGGTGGCCGCGGGCGGCGTTGCGGCGGCGCTGTCAACGGCGGCGGGGCTTCTCCTCGTGATTTCAACGGCGATCAGTCATGATCTGTTGAAGAAAACATTCCGTCCACAGATTACGGAGAAAACGGAATTGATGACGGCGCGGGGCGCGGCGGCTGCGGCGATCCTCGTTGCAGGCTATCTCGGGATCAATCCGCCCGGCTTTGTGGCGCAGGTCGTGGCGCTTGCCTTCGGTCTCGCCGCCGCATCGCTTTTCCCGGCGATTCTCATGGGCATCTTTTTCAAGCATATCAATCGCGAAGGCGCGGTTTCGGGGATGCTTGCAGGGCTCGTCTTCACCCTCTCATACATCATCTATTTCAAATCGCCCTGGTTCGGCGCGGTCAATGACGCCGATCACTGGCTGTTCGGCATCTCGCCGGAGGGGATCGGCGCCATCGGCATGATGGTGAATTTCGTTATGGCCTACGCGGTGTCCCGCTTCACGGCGCCGACCCCGGCAAGCGTGCGCGCCATGGTGGATGCAATCAGAATTCCGGAGAACGGTTAGTCGTCGAGGCCGGCGGCCTCAAGCGCGCGTTCTCTGTCGCCATCCGAGCCAATTCCTTCGGCCGCTTTGATGTAAGCCTCGCGCAAGGCGTCGTCGTCTTCGATCATATCCGAAAAGGCTTCAAGAGCGAGGCGGCGGTCATGATCGGAGCCGATATCTTCACTCGCAGCGATCAGCGCGAGTTTTATCTCCGTTGAAAGTCCATTGACGCCAGCGGCTTCTTCCAGCGTCAGGCGCTGATCGTGATCGGAAGAAAGCGCGCCGAAGGCATTGAGCCAGGCGGTTGCCGCAAGATCGTCCTTCGCGAGGAACGGCGCCGTGTCGCTCAGGATGAGGCGCAGATCATGATCGCTGTCGATGCGGTCCCCGATTGTATCAAGCAGGCGCGCCGCCGCTTTCGAGGTCAGGCCGTCCTGTTCCAGCAGCGCTTCACTGGCGCGGCGCAAATCATGATCGCTTTCAAGGCGCTCCATCAGGCCGATGGCGAGGCTGATCGAGCTGTCGTTAAGATCGCGCTCAGAGACGCTCTCGATCAGTCGGCGCAGATCGTAATCGCTTTCAATACGCGACGCCGTCTCAAGCAGCATCGGCATCTCATCGGCGCCGATCTCTTCATTCTCCAGCACCGCATCGAGCGCTACGCGCAAATCATGATCGCCCTCGATGTTTTTCAGGGATTTCAACAGCCATTGAACCTCGCCATTGTCGAGATCGGCCTGTTGCGTCAGTTCAGTGATGTAGCGAAGGCGTGCATGATCACTGTAAATATTATCGATCTTTTCGAGCACCGCCGCCGGACCGCCGCTCTTGAGCAGGATTTCAACGCGTTCTTCAGCCTTGGCGCCGCTGGCTTCGAGAAAGGCGATGAGGAGCTTTTTCTTGGCGATGGCGTTGTCGGGGTTTTCATCCTGCTTGTCGCCATCGAGATAGTAGACGCTCGTAACCTCGTCGCCGTCCGGTTCATAGACGACCCGTTCGTCGCGCCCCTGCCATTCCCGGGTGATCTCCAGCTTGTGTTCCAGCGAAGAGATATCGTCGCCATCCTCGTTCAGTTCATACTCGCCGCGCCAGGACGCTTCGAGATCGAGCCCGTCCTGTTTCAGCGCAAAATTGCCTTTATCGCCATGCACGACATGGCGCACGCCTTCATCATCATCGATTGTGATGTTCACGCCGCCGTCGCCATCGCCGAAAGCGGAGGCGTAAACGGCGGCGAGGATGATGGCGCCTACGATCAGGGCGCCGAGCGTGCTGAGGCGGTTCATGGGACCGGTCCCTTTCTGGCTGTCTTGATCTTAGCTGGACTGGCCTGCGGAATCCATCGCCGCGCCGAGATAGTCTGCGGTGCGCATTTCCATCAGGCGCGAGGCGGTGCGCTCGAATTCGAAAGCGCCATGGCCCTCTGTGTAAAGCGCCTCGGGCTCTGCGCCGGCGGAACAGACAAGCTTCACCTTGGCGTCATAGAGGGTGTCGATCAGCGTTGAGAATCGTTTCGCTTCATTGCGCTGCGCTGGCCCCATAACCGGAACATGGTCGAGGAAGAGCGCGCCATAACGCCGCGCAAGGGCGAGATAGTCGCCCGCGCCCAGCGGTTTTTCACAAAGGTCCGAGAACTCGAACCGGGCGGCGCCGCGCGCGGTGCGCGGAACATGGAGCTTGCGGCCCTTCATCTGGATGTCCTCGCTTCGCTCATGGGCGCCGCTGATCATGTTGTTCCAGGCGAAGTCCATGGCGGTGTCCGCAGCGGCGCCAAGAGGCGTCAGATAGACGGGCGCCGAGGTGAGTTTTGCGAGGCGGTAATCGCGCGCCGACTGCATCTCGAAAACATCGAGGCGCGATTTCAAGAGCGCGATGAAGGGCAAAAAAAGCTGCCGGTTCAGCCCGTCCCGGTAAAGGTCGTCGGGCGCGCGGTTCGACGTGGCCACGATCACGACGCCGCGCTCGAAGAGAGATGTAAAAAGGCGTCCGAGGATCATGGCGTCGGCGATGTCAGTGACGTGAAACTCGTCAAAGCAAAGCAGCAGCGCCTCACGCGCCAGGTCATGGGCGACCGGCGGCATGGGGTCGTCGGGGGAGGCGCGGTTATAGGCTTTGTGCTTTTTCTTTTCCGCCTCGGGCAGGGCGCGCCATTCGGCGATGCGCTCATGAACCTCGGCCATGAATTCGTGAAAATGGACGCGGCGCTTTTTTGCAAAACCCGTATTGTTGAAGAAGATGTCCATGAGGAGGGTTTTGCCGCGCCCGACGCCGCCCCAGAGGTAAAGCCCTTTTGGCGGCGTATTCTTGAAGCCAAACCAGCCTGCGATGCCTCCATTGGCCGGTCCCGAATAGGATTGCAGCGCGTTATGAAGCGCCTGCAGCCGGTCCGCCGCTTCTTCCTGCGCCGGATCGGGGGTCAGCGCGCCCGATTCCAAAAGCGCCTCATATCGCGGGCGCGGTCCCTTGCTCATGTTCGCGCTATATCGCGGCTCGCGTCACTGGTCGAGGGCGTCGCCGGCTGGAAAATGACGCCTGGTCGCGTTGGCAAAGGCGACGAGCGAAAGCATGACCGGCACTTCGACAAGCACGCCCACGACCGTGGCGAGGGCTGCGCCGGAATTCAGGCCGAAGAGGCTGATGGCGACGGCGACAGCCAGTTCGAAAAAGTTTGACGTGCCGATGAGCGCGCAGGGCGCGGCGATATTGAAGGGGATCCGCCACGCCCATGCGGCGGCGTATGCGGCGGCGAACACCCCGTAAGACTGTATGAGGAGAGGGACGGCGATCAGCGCGATGATGAGCGGGCGCTCAAGAATAACCCCGCCCTGAAAGCCGAAAAGCAGAACCACCGTCGCCAGCAGGCCGACGATTGAATAGGGTTTAAGCTTGCCGGTGAAGCTTGCGACGGCCGTTTCGCCGCCTGCGCGTAAAAGCGCCGACCGTGTTGCGACGCCGGCGATCAGGGGGATCACCACATATAAAGCCACTGACAGGATCAGCGTTTCCCACGGCACCGCGATGTCCACGACGCCGAGCAGGAAGGCGACGATCGGGGCGAAAGCAAAGACCATGATGGCGTCATTCACGCTGACCTGCGCCAGCGTGTAGGTGGGATCGCCCCGGGTGAGTTGTGACCAGACGAACACCATCGCCGTGCAGGGCGCGGCGCCCAGCAGAATGAGGCCGGCGATATAGCTCTCCGCATCTGCGGGCGGAATAAAGCCGGCGAAGACATGTTTGAAAAACAGAACGCCAAGCCCGGCCATGGTGAATGGTTTGATGAGCCAATTCACAACAAGCGTGACGACAAGCCCCTTTGGCCGGTCGCCGATCCGCCTGAGGCTGGCGAAATCAACGCCGATCATCATCGGAAACACCATGGCCCAGATGAGGACGGCGACGACGAAGTTCACATTGGCCGCCTGCCAGGAGGCGAGCGTTTCAAAAAGGCCGGGCCACAGCTTTCCAAGCCCGATGCCGGCGGCGATGCACAAGGCGACCCAGAGGGACAAATATCTTTCGAATACGGACACAGGACCGGCCTCTTCTGTCTAGGCGTCAGGCTGCGATAAAAAGCCGTCTATCGCGGCGCGAATGTCGGCGAAGACGGTTTCAAAGGCGGCGCGTTTCGCTGTGTTGTCGCCTTCAGCGGCGGCGGGATCGGGAAAACTCCAGTGAAGTTTCCGCGGGGCCTTACCGCTCTTTGTCGGCCAGATGGGGCAGGTTTCCCCGGCGGCGTTGTCGCAAACGGTCACGACTGCATCCATGACGGGCGCGCCCGCTGCGGCGAATTCGTCCCAACTTTTGGACCGCGCCGCGTCCGGCGGTGCGACGTCATGCGCCGCCAGTGTTTCCAAAGCGAAAGGATTGACCTTTCCCGTCGGCGTCGACCCGGCGGAGAAGGCGCGCCAGGCGCCTTTCCCCGCGTGGTTCATGTAAGCTTCGGCCATGATCGATCGGGCCGAATTGCCTGTGCACAGAAACAGGATGTTTTTCATGACGCCAGCGCCGGGCTAGACGTTCGGCGCGCAGCAGCCGGTCGCCGCTTCCTTGGCGTTCACAACCTGCGGCGCGGTGGCGCCATAGACCTCGCTGTCGCCAAAGGAGTGGAAAAGCTCCCAGACCGTGCCTTGCGGATCGTGCGACCAGTATTTGTCGCTTCTCGCGTAGCAGCAGGTGGCGTTTTCCTCCTGAACAAGCGGCGCCGTGGCGTCGCGCATCCGCGCAGCGACGCTTTCAAGCGCCTCATTTTGATCGACCGAAACGCCCACATGATCGAGGCCCGGTTTGCCGCCGCGGGCGGAGACCGCCACATTGGCGGCGGGGTCGTCCAGCAGCCATTTGGCGTAATCGTCCTCGCGGCGGGCCGGTTCGGCGCCGAAAAGGGCGGTGTAATATTTGATCGATCCCTCAAGATCGTCGGTGCGGATGTGAAGATGCAGGCGTTTCATGAGGCGTTCTCCTTGATGACGACATAGGGCCCGCAAAGGCGGCGGTCGCCGCCGCAGCAATCCGCCAGCAGATAGTCGATCAGCTCGCGGATGCCGCCATAATCAGCGGCGTAGATGACGCGTCGCCCGTCCTTGCGGGAGTTAATGAGGCCGGACCTTTCCAGTTCTTTCAAATGAAAGGACATGGTCGGGGCCGGGAGGTTAAGCGCATCCGCGATTTCACCTGCGGCGGCGCCTTTGGGCCCGGCTTTGACCAGCATTTTGATCGTTTGAAGCCGCGCATGCTGGGCAAGGGCTGAAAAAGCCTGGGTTGCAGTCTCTATTTCCATACTTCCATAATAATAAAATTATAGAACCATGCAAGCGTTAATTTTTGCTGGCTGGTCAAAGGTCAACTCTCTCATGGCGCTGCGGCGGCGAAATCAGGCTTTTTCTTATCGCGAAGCAGCGTAGGCTTTTCCGGCCTTTTCTTTTCCAGCCTTGCTCCCGGATACGCCCGTTGCCCTATCGCACGCTCAGCGCCGCCCAGGTCATCGACACGATTGACGCCCTCTCGCGCCGGATCACAGAGCGTTTTCCGGGGTCCGGCCTCCACAATGTGTCTGACGAGTTGTCTGCGGTTGCGCGCCGCTGTGCGGCGGAATCGGAGCGCCTGCGCGATCCGGTGATCCCGATCCGGGTTTCCGTCTATTCAATCTGGGTTCTCGGCGCCGCCGCGCTCTCCTGGATCGCCCTCACCCTGCATTACGATGAAATGGAGTTTGAAGCGGCGAGTCTCGTTCAGGTTCTGGAGCCGGCCATGAACATTGCGGTTCTGGTCGGGCTCGGCGTGGTGACGCTCGGCCGGCTCGAAGAGCGCTGGAAGCGGGCGAAGGCCCTCGACTATCTCCACGAGCTGCGCTCGATCGCCCATGTGGTCGACATGCACCAGCTGACGAAAGATCCCTATCGGCGTCTGTTGCCGGCGACCGCGTCCTCGCCTGATGTCAGCCTGCAGGGCCCGCTGCTCGAGCGTTATCTTGATTATTGTTCGGAGATGTTGTCGCTGACGGGCAAGCTTGCCGCGCTGTTTGCGCAAAGCTGCCGCGATCCCGAAGTCGTCGCCGGCGCCGGTGATATTGAACAGCTGACTACAGCCCTGTCGCGCAAGATCTGGCAGAAAATCATGGCGTTCTCCCGTTACGAAAGTGTGGCCGAAAACACTGCTCCGTAAACGGAAGAACCCGGCGGTCTTTCGGCCGCCGGGCTCCGTGGGGCTTGCATGCCTGCGCTTGCGCTATTCGGCAGGATGCAAGGGACGTGGGGTCTCCGAGAAATCGGGCCATGCAGGCGCGCCGATTTCTGAATCGTCGAGACCCTTGTCTTCTTCCTCAGCGCTCGCCCGGATTCCCACAATGATCTTGAGAAGGAACCAGAGAACAAGGCTGACCGTAAAGACGAAGACGGCGTTGGCGCCGATGCCGACAGCCTGGCCGATATAAGTGGCGTCGGAGTTTGTGAACGGAACGATGATCGTTCCCCACATGCCGCAGAAGAGGTGCGCGGGAATAGCGCCCACCACATCGTCGATGCGGAGATTTTCAAGCAGCGGTGTAACGACAAAGATGATGACGCCGCCCACGGACCCGATTAGCGCCGCCTGCCAGATGGCTGGCGCCAGCGGTTCGGCGGTAATGGAGACAAGGCCGCCGATCGCGCCGTTCAAGGCCATGGAAAGGTCGATCTTGCGCTTCAGGAAGGTGCAAAGAACAACCACCGTGATGACGCCTGTCGCCGCCGCCATGTTGGTGTTGACGAAGATGTTGGAAACATCGATGGCGTCGGTAAGGGATCCCAGCGCCAGCTGTGAACCGCCGTTAAAGCCGAACCAGCCGAGCCACAGAATGAAAACGCCCAGCGTCGCCAACGGCAGGGAAGAGCCGCGAATGGTGTTGATCTGGCCATTCGGTCCGTATTTGCCGCGACGCGGTCCGAGCGCCAGCGCGCCCGCAAGCGCCGCCCAGCCGCCGGTGGCGTGCACCAGCGTCGACCCGGCGAAATCGGAGAAGCCGTAATTGGCGTCAAGCCAGCCGCCGCCCCATTCCCAGGACGCCTGGATCGGGTAGATGAGCCCGGTCAGAACCGCCGTGAAGATGAAGAACGGCCACAGGCGAACGCGTTCGGCCACGGTGCCGGAAACGATGGACGCTGCGGTTGCAACGAACACCATCTGGAAGAACCAGTCCGACGATGCTGAATAGCCGGTGTCGAGCGCCGCCGAATCGTCAGCCGCCCACAGGGCGAGCGTGCCGATATAACCGCCTTCCTCAACGCCGTAGATGATGTTGTAGCCGATCAGCCAGACCATCACAGTCGCAATAGCGTAAAGCGTGATGTTCTTCAGGCAGATCGTTGCGGCGTTTTTGGAGCGCACCAAACCCGCCTCGAGCATGCAAAAGCCCGCCGCCATGAACATGACCACCATGCCCATGATAAGAAACAGCAATGTGTTGAAAACGAAGACTGTGTCCGGCGCCGGGGTTGTCGCCGCCGCCTCCACAACCGTTTCGACGGCTTCCGCCGCTGCGGGCTCCTGCGCGACTGCGCCCCCCGCTAACATCGCCGCCCCCATGACGGCGAAAAGAATGTATTTTATTTTTGTCATACCAGCCCCTCGCTAGAAACGCGCTGGCCGGAAATCATCCGTACAAAGATGAGAACGTCAGACAGCGCAATCTGTTCGTACGGGAATGATGAGCAAAAGATTTTCGCATTGCAACAAAGCATTAATGATTTTTGCGCGCGCGTCGCTAAAATAGCCAAAATAGTCGAAAAGAAGGGAATTATATGCTAAACTTATAACAGAAACCTCCGAATTTCGCAGGGTGCTATGTTGTGGTGCAACAATTGGGTTGCGAGCGGCGCGTCGCGCCGTATAGAATTTTGAAAAGCGCAATAATGACAGGCCGGAGATTGGTTAGTACGCCGATCAAACGGCGCGCTGGGCGCTTCATGGCGCGGTCTGGGTGGCCGACGCCGTGGGACGTGACGGGTGTGAAGAGGGGTTTATGGAAGAACAGGATGTGGCGGCCCGCCTGGCGCAGGATGTGGAGGCCAACATGGCCTATCTGCAGATTGGCGGTCTCGCAGCGACGCTCGCCCTTGCGGTGATTGGCGTTGTGTTGTCGATGCGCGCTTATGCGGTGTTAAGCGAGGCGCGCGCGCTTTACTGGCAGGCGAGTGCGCTTGCATCCGAAGCGTTGAGTGAAGGCAGCGGCCGCTCGGCGCGGGCGGCGGCGATTCGCGCATCTGGCTCCAAGAAAAAAATCAAATCAAACCGCGTTCGCGGCGTGATGTGATGACGTCTGGTGCGTCGCATCTGACAGGCGCGGCGGTCCGGCAGGTCTGATTGCGAACGCGATACGCTTAATCAAAAAATTCGCCGACTGGTCCGAAATGCCCGGAAAGGTCGGGCGCAGTCACCTAGTCCGCCTTCTGCGCGGCCGTTTTGCCGTCAGGGCGGTTCACCATCATCTTCTTGATCTCCGCGATAGCTTTCGCGGGATTGAGGTGTTTCGGACAGACTTGCGCACAGTTCATGATGGTGTGGCAGCGATAAAGCTTGAACTCGTCCTCAAGCTTGTCGAGGCGCTCATTGTCCAGCTGGTCGCGGCTGTCGGCGAGCCAGCGATAAGCCTGCAACAGCGCCGCCGGACCGAGATATTCGTTTTTGTGATCGTCGGTCTCGCCGTTCCACCAATAGGACGGGCAGGAGGTCGAACAACAGGCGCAAAGAATACACTCATAAAGCCCGTCAAGTTTTTCCCGTTCTTCCGGCGACTGGCGCCACTCGGTTTCCGGGTCCGCCGTTTTCGCCTGAAGATAGGGTTCAACATAGGCGTGCTGTTTGTAGAAATTTGAAAGGTCGGTGACGAGGTCGCGCATCACCGGCTGATGCGGCAGCGGGTAGATATGCACATCGCCGTCACCGCATTCATCCATGCCCTTGGTGCAGGCCAGCGTATTCGATCCGTTGATGTTCATGGCGCAGGAGCCGCACACGCCTTCGCGGCAGGAGCGCCGGAAGGCGAGCGTGGCGTCGGTTTCGTTTTTGATCTTGATCAGCGCGTCGAGCACCATCGACACGTTTGAGACATCGACTTCGTAACGGTCGACGCGCGGATTATCCGGCGTTGACGGATCGTAGCGATAGACATGAAAGGTGCGGGTCTCGCCCGCGCCCTCCTTGGCTTTGAAGGTCTTGCCGTTCTTGTTGACTTTGGAGTTTCTCGGCAGCGTCAGTTCGACCATCGACTTCAAGACCTTTGTGTTGTTCCCGCGATTAGCCCTACGGCTTATCGCGTCCGCCGTACCAATCAAGCTCCCGCGTGACATACATGGTGAGCGCAATCGCGCCAAACGCCGTCACGGAGCCGATGAGCAGGGCGTAATCCTCTGATTTCATGAGCAAATATATCAACCCATAAGCCCCTGAAAAGGCCGCGAGCGCGATAATCCCGCGCCAGACGCTGTGAAACACCGTCGCAGCATAGGCGCCCGAGAGGGCGACCGTCGCGGCGGCTGTCCCGGCGAAGGCTTTCTCAAAGCCCACATGTTCCGAAAAGGCGAGGACAAGGAGATAGAAGATCACCTGCGTCAGCCCGAGAAGGATGTATTGGGCCGGGTGCGCGCGGGCGCCGGTCGTCGCCTCGAACAGGAAAAAGGTGAGGAAGACGATCCCCATAAACATGAGGGCGTATTTGAGGGCCCGGTTGACTGACTGATAGGGGCTCGCCGCATCGATGAAGTTCACGCCGAAGGTTTTGCCATAGTCGAGCTGGCCGAGGCCGTCACCCGTCGTGAAACTCCGCGGCAGGTTGCGGGCGAGATAAGGGATGCGCCATTCGGCGGTGAAGCCGTCATCGCGGATGACGCGCGCATCAGGCAGATAGGCGCCCTGAAAGCTTGGATCCGGCCAGTTGGCGCGCATGGTCACATGGGTTTCCTCGCCGGCGGGCGCGAAATAAAGCGCTCCTCCGCCGGACATGGGCAGGGTCAGCTTGAACGAGAATTCCGTTTGCGGATCGGGGATCGGCGCGGCGGCGCTGATGCCCGGCTGGTTGAGACCCTCATCACCGCCCGGTCGGGCGAGGGCGGGAATGGTGACGCCGGGTTCAAACGCGGCGGCGACGTCCTTGCCATTGACGAGGAGGCGCGGCGTATCGCGTACGCCCTTCAGCGCTGCATTGGCGCCGAATTTCACCGCGATCACCGCCCGGCTCCAGTCGATTTCGGTGATCTCGCCCTGGACCCGCGGCGGGATCAGGGGGCCGAACTTGCCGCTCATGACGATGTCGGCGTCATAGATGGTCGCTTCATAGATGGAGCGCCGCCGTTGCGTGGCGTTCACTTCGGCATCGATGGACAGCGTCTTTGGCGTGAAGACAAGAAAGGTTGCATCGATAATGCTTTCGCCGTCGCTCCGCCGCTTGCCGGTGTCGATCAGGGCCGGTGCGATGATGACGGGCCCGCTGATCGCCTGTTCCCCGCCGGCGAGGCCGTAGATTTCACGTTTGACGCTGTCGGCGCGGGTCGAACGTTCGAAGACGAGCCCGTAAACGAGCATCGCCGGGACCCAGAGCATAAAAGCAAGGGCGCCGACGAGGATAAGCTTGAGGCCGAGCGAACGGTGGCGCAACGGCACATTGATTTCCATGGAAAGGACTCCCCGTAAAAACTCGCCGCCGACCCGGGATGCGGCTTTAAGGATCATAAGCGGCGCTGACATGGCGAAGGCGGGGAAACCTCAAGGCCTTTTATGGTTTACGGTTTGACGGAGCAGAAGAATTCGGCTCCGCTTTGCGGCGCTGGATCGGAGCCCACTCATGAAACGTCTTTCATCCATCACCCGCCGCGATTTTATTGGTGGCGTCAGCCTGCCTATCGCCGCGGGGCTTGCGCCGGGGGCGCTGCTTGGCTGCGGAAGAAAATCACCGGGCGACGTTTACGCGGGACCCAATCCCCCTGCGTTGACGGGGCTGCGCGGCGCGCATGCCGGGTCTTTCGAAGTCGCTCATGCGCTCGCCTGGGAAGACAGGACATGGCCGCGGCCGGAAACGCAGACCGATGAAGATTATGATCTCGTTGTCGTTGGCGGGGGCATTTCGGGCCTCGCCGCGGCCTATTTCTGGCGTCAGCGCGCAGGCGAAAACGCACGCATTCTGATCCTCGACAATCATGATGATTTCGGCGGGCATGCTAAACGCAATGAATTCGATGTCGATGGTGAAAAACTCATCGGCTATGGCGGCAGTCAATCACTGGACGGGCCGCATTCCTGGTCGCAAGTCGCGCAAACGCTCATCAAAGACATCGGCGTCGATGTGGAGAAGTTCTACGATTATTTTGACACGGAGTTTTATGCGCGCCGGAAGATGCGGGCGGGGCTTTATCTTGACAAGACCCATTATGGCGCCGACCGGATCATGGACACGCCCTATGCGCTGTGGTCTGCGACGCCCTCAAAAGAGGCGGCGACGGCGGCCATAGGATCGTTGCCATGGCCTGAAGAGGCGAAAGTTAAGCTCACAGAATTGGCGCTGGCGCCAAAGGACTATCTTGCGGGGAAATCCGTAGCCGAGAAAATCGATCTCCTGCGCCGCATCAGCTATGAGCGGTTTTTACTGCAATATGCGGGCGCCAATAAGGATATTGCTGTTTTGCTGCGCCGTTCGATCACCGGGCTGTGGGGTGTCGGATGGGATGCGCTGTCAGCGCTGGAGGGCGCGCGTATCGGCATGCCCGGCACGGCGGGGCTTGGCGTCGAGGACGCCATCCCGTCGCCATATGAAAATGATGACCCGTATATTTTCCATTTCCCTGACGGCAACGCCAGCGTGGCGCGGCTGCTGGTGCGGGCTTTGCGTCCTGACGCGCTGCCCGGTTCAACAATGGAAGACGCAGTGACGGCGCAGGCGCGCTACGATCTTCTCGATGCGGAAAATTCACCCGTCCGTATACGTCTTAATTCAACAGCGATAGAAGCAAAGAATGCCGATGGCGGCGTTGAGGTCGCTTATGTACAGGGCGGCGACGCGTTCCGTGTGCGCGGCAAGAATGCGATCTATGCGGGTTATTTGCACATGTTGCCTTATATAGCGCCGGAAATGGGCGGGGTGCAGCGCGAAGCGGTGGAGACGCTTGAAAAAATTCCGCTGGTCTATGCGAATGTCGCCTTGCGCAACTGGCGCGCCTTTGAAAAGGCCGGCTATCATCGACTGTATTCGCCGCAAGGCTTTTTTGAGTCGATTGCGCTCGATTTTCCCGTCTCCATGGGTGGTGTCGACTTCTCCCGCTCTCCGAACGATCCGGTCATCGCCCATCTTCAGCATGTGCCGACCGAGGCCGGCTTGCCGGAACGCGAGCAGCACCGCGCCGGCCGCGCAAGGCTTTATGAAATGACGTTTGATGATTTTGAAAGCGCGATCATCGATCAGATGACCGGCATGCTTGGTCCCTTCGGCTTTGACGCGTCGCGCGACATCGCCGCGATCACCGTCAATCGCTGGCCCCATGGTTACGCCTACGAATATAACGAGCTTTACGATCCGTGGACCTGGAGCCCGGCCTATGGCCCCCATGTTGCGGCGCGCCAGCCCTTGGGCCGCTTGAGCGTCGCCAATTCCGACGCCAGCGCACTCGCTTATGTGCAGGGCGCCATCGACGCCGCCCATCGCGCGGTGGATGAGCTTTTATCATAAACACGCGTCATCCCGTGCGCTGCGCGGCATGAAATGACGCGCTGCAGGCACGGGATCTTTGGTTGATGATGGAGATCCCGGCTCTCCGCTCCGCTACAGCCGGGATGACAGTCCTCATGCAGAATGGATGTTCGCCTACAAACTTTTCTTAATCGGCTTCAATTCGTCAAAGGCGGGACCGCGCTTTTCCGATTTCGCGATATAGCTTTCCTTGATGTCGTCTGCGCGCAGCATCGCCGCGTTCCACAGTGCGATATAATCAAGCGTGTCTGCGGTTGTGTGATCGCGCGCATAATTGATCATCTGTTTGCAGCCCGTCACCGCGAGTGGTGAATGCGCCGCGATCTTTCCGGCGATCTCCATCACGCCGTCGAGGAGGGTTTCGTGGCTGTCAAAGATTTCATTGACGAGGCCGATCTCTTTCGCTTTCGCCGCGGGGATGCGCTCGGCGGTGTAAGCCATCTGCCGGGCCCAGCCTTCGGGGATGATTTTTGTAAGCCGCGGAAAAGTGCCCACATCGGCGGTCATGCCGATCGCTGTCTCCTGAACACAAAAGAATGCGTCGGCCGAGGCGTAACGGCAGTCGCAGGCGGAAACGAGGTCGACGCCGGCCCCGACCGCGCCCCCTTGCACCGCCGCGAGCACGGGCTGGCGGGCGTTTTCCAGCGCCGAAAAAGTCGCCTGCAGTGCTTTCACATGGTGGCGAAAGGCTTCGGCGACGACATGAGTGTTGTCCGGGGGCGTATCCAGCGCACCTGACATAAAGACCGATATATCCATGCCCGCCGTGAAATGCTTTCCCTCCGCAGACAGAACGATCACGCGCGCTTTCGCGGTTTCTGAAATCTCTGTCACCGCCTCGGGCAGTTCACGCCAGAACTCGGGAATAAAGGAGTTGAATTTGTCAGGACGCGAAAATCTGAGATGCGCGACGCCATCCGCAATATCGACGGAAAAACAGCTATAAGTCATGAGGCCTCGCGCTCCTTTTTTGCTGGATTCGGCGCTCCTGTTTTTCCATGATAGAGTGGTTAACGCTAGCGGCGACAGCAGCGCCCAAAAGCAAAAAACACTGGCGCCGAATATGCTTTGCGCAGGGTGCTCCGCCGTTCCGGCGGCGCGGGGTCGGCCATCTGTCTCAATCTGGCGATGGCGGAACCATGGAATGCGGGTTTAGTTGGAGTCCGGCGGCATGTCGCAGGACAAAAGTGCGGAAATCATCAAATTCAGCGGCGCTGCGGTGCCGCCGCAACAGCCTGCGCCTGTGCCGGAGGCTTTGAGCGGCGATGACGCGCCCGCCCACTCTCTGGAAGAATTGGGCGCCGGGGCTTTCCTGCGCGCCGCCCGCGAAACCGCAAAACTCACAATCGACGAGGCGAGCAGCGCCACCAAGGTGAAGGCCGAGCATCTTGAAGCGATCGAATGGATGCGCTTCGACCGGCTGCCCGCGCTCCCTTATGCAACCGGTTTCGTCAAGGCTTATGCACGCTATCTCGGCCTTGACGCCGATGCGGTCGCCGCGGCGTTCAAGGCCGAAGCGGTCGCGGCTGCGCCAGCGCCTGTCGCTGCGCCCGCCGCCGAACGCGCGCTGCCGCAAGGAGAGGGCGCGCGTCTCGGCTCGGTGTTCGCCATGCTCGCCGTGATCCTGTTTGCGCTCTGGGTCGGCTATCAGGTGCTGGGCGGCGGCCGTCAGCAGGCTGAAACTGTGGCGGAGCGTGTTGAACCGCGCCCGGCTTCCCGACCAGCGCCCCAAGCGGCCTCTCGGGCGACGCCTCGTCCAACGCCAGATGTTGAAACGCCGGCGGCTGAAACAGAAGCCGCGCCCGTCGCCACAGACTTGCCCGCGCCGGATGTTGCAGAAAGGGAGGCAGGTTCTTCCCCGGACGCCGATGCATCGCAGACGGCGGCGCCCGAAATTGCTCCCTCAACGGAGGAAGCTGCGCCGGCGTCCGAGGCGATCGGCGAGCCAGCGCCGGAAACAGAAGCGGCGCCGTCTCCGGTGATTGAAGAACCTCAGGAGCGGCCTTTGCCGCGCCGCGCCCGGCCCGCGCCGCCGCCGCGCCAGCCGGTCATTGTGCAGGCCGAGCTCTCTCGCTCGATTGCGCCCGATTATCCCAATCGCTGTACGCGCGGGGCTGATGACATGGAATCGGTCACAATGCGGTTTGACGTCAGCGCCGAAGGCCGCGCCGTCAATATGCGTGTCACTTCCTCGACCAATAGCTGTTTTGAAACCGAAGCCTTGAACACCGTTGCGCGCTGGCGTTTTACACCGCGGACCGTGGATGGCGCGCCGGCGCTTGAAAGCAGCAAAACGGCGACGCTGAATTTCAGGAAATAACCCGCCGCGCCCGGGCGTCTGGAGCGGCGGCTGGAGGCATCACAATCAGGGCATTACCTGCCCGCCATATTGACGGGACGGCGGCTCGCGCCGCATGGTGAGTCATGCTTGAGCGCGCCCAGCGCCGTTTTCTCGACATCCTCGCCTCGATCTACATTTATAATGAGCATCGGGGATATTCGAGTATTGACCGTGTCCTCCTCGCCGTGCGCGCGCGCCATTCGAGTGAGCAATGGTTTATTGACGCGGTGGAGAAACACCGCCGCGATGAGCGCAAGCACTATCTGATGTTCAAGAAGTATTTTGAAAGTCTCGGCCGGATGCCGTTCGCCGTTGACCGCTCCTGCGGTCATATTGACCGGCTGATCTTTTTAACGTTCGGTTGCAGCATTGATGAACTCGATACCGAGGCCGTCACCGCAGATGACAACCTCTTCTTCCGTCTTTGCCGCATCATTATGATCACTGAAATCCGCGGCATGAACCAGCTCGATATTCTGCTCGAAGACAAGCTGGTGACATCGGATGAACGTCTCAAGAAGATATTCGAGGTGATCCGTGTGGATGAGCCGAGCCACTGGATGCCCTATCGCGATTGGCTCGTCAAAAATCACGGTGGGGAGCCGAGATGGAACGAACGCGCCGCCGATGCGCTTGTGCACAAAAGTCTCGTTTTCTGGAAAGTGCCGTCGCTCTATCTCAATCCCGGCCTCGCCCGCCGCACTGACTGGCACGATGACGGCGAGCCCCAGGGAATTATGGGATCGCCCTCTGCGGCGTAAGGAACCCGGTCACATCAGGAATCCCGCCTCGCGCACTGTCTTGGCGAAAGAGCGGGAGACGGGCGCCGAAGCGCCTGATTTCAGGACCAGCTTTTGCCGGCCTTCCTCGCGGGCGACATCCGCCACGCCGTCGCGGGCGACCCACCAGGAGCGATGGGTCTGCAAGCCGTCGGCGCCGTCGAGCTCGCGCATGGCGTCGGAAAGGCGCATCAGGATCAGCTCCTCGCCGCGGTCGGTGTGAACGCGCAGATAATGATCCTCCGATGACACCGCATAGAGCGCGGCGCCGCGATATTTCCCGGGCAGCCTTTCGAGAAAGCCCGGGACCGGGGATTGCCCCGCCGGGGGCGCGCCCGCCGGCCCGCCGATCATGTCGAGCGCCCGGGCGGCGATATAGGAGCCGCTGATGACGAGCATGGAGACCGCAAAGGTTCGCAGATATTGCAGTGGCAGATCATTGATAGGCCACGCCCCTGTGAGGCTGGCTTCGAAGACCCCGATCACCAGCCAGACCGGGAAGGAAATGAGCGCCGCGACGGCGGCCAGCTGCAGGACGGTGTGGTGGCCGGCCAGAAGGCGGTCGAAGACAAACGGCCCCGCCAGCGCGGTTGCAAGCGTGCCGGCGAGCATGGTCGCCGTCCAGAAAATATAGCGCTGGTAAAAAGGCAGCGCATCGGAGTCGTAAACGCCGAGAAACGAGAAGAGGGCGCCAAGTCCCAGCACGCTTGCGGCGCCGAGCCAGAAATATTTGCGGATCAGCGCCATTTCTCCCCCGGATCCTCCCTGCATCTCACGCTTCGCGAGTGGTTTTTACTGCAATTGGCGAAGGATTCCAGCCGTTTCGCGTAAGGCCGATTGCGAAGGCGCGGGGGCCCATGCCCATTGGAAGGGACGCGCCGCAGGGCGATCCCTGCGGCTCCAATGGATAAGTTTTGCGAGGGAATTTCGGGATGCCTTTAGACGTCGAAACGCTGTTCTCCTGGAGCGGCAATCTGGCCATGATCGGATGGCTGTTGCTTATGTTTTCCCCAAAGCGGTGGGAATGGCTGCTGTTCGCGGCGGGGATCCTCATCCCGGCATTGCTTGGCGCGCTCTATGGCGGGCTGATGATGGCCTATTTCGCCAGGGTCGACGGGGGCGGCTATGGCTCCTTCGCAGCGGTCCGGGCGCTCTTCGCCAGCGATGAGGCGCTTCTCGCCGGCTGGATCCACTATCTCGCCTTCGATCTCGCCATCGGCGCAATGATCGCCCGGCGGGCGGACGCTTCCGGCCTCTCGCGCCTCATCCAGCTCCCGATCCTCTTTTTCACCTTCATGTTCGGACCGCTCGGCTTCCTCCTCTTCGTCCTCACGGATGGCGGCTGGCGCGCCGTCGGCGGCGTCCGGGACACCATCAAAATGGGGGCGGCGGCATGACCCGGTTTTATTATTCGGAACGCGTGTGGCTTCAGGCGGCGCTTTTGCTGCTCGCCGCCATCCCGGCGACGCTGGTCGCGCGCGAGCTCGACGCACGCACGATCAACGACATCAATGTCTGGATCAAGCCGCTGAAATTTTACACATCGACGGCGCTGCATCTTGTCACCATGGCCGTGCTGGTCTGGTTTTTATCGGACAAGGCCCGGTCCGCGCGGTGGCTCAGCGTCATGGCGGGCGTCTCCGCCTTTGCCGCGGTGGTGGAAATCGCCGTCATCGCCGCCCAGGCGGGCCGGGGCGTCGCCTCTCATTTCAACTACTCCACCCAACTGGATACGCTCATCTATTCCTTCATGGGGGTCGGCGTCCTGGTGGTCACGATCCCGGCGCTGGTGATCGGCGTCTGGTTTTTAAGGACGCCCGTGACAGAAAAGCTGACGCCGGGCCTGAAGCTCGGCGCCGGTCTCGGCCTGACGCTCGGCTTTCTCCTGACGCTGGTGATCGCCGGCTATATGTCGGCCCAGCCCGGCGGCCACTGGGTCGGGGGCCCGCGCACGGATCTCGGCGGCGTTCCCCTTGTGGGCTGGTCGCGCGAAGGCGGGGACTTACGCGTACCGCATTTTTTCGCGACGCATCTGATGCAGGCGCTGCCGCTGGTTGGTTATGCGGCGGATAAAATCTTCAGGTTAGATGCAAAGACCGCCAAGCGCGCCGTCTGGATCGCGGCGGGGGTCGGTCTGGCCGTGGCGGTTGGGACATTCGTTCAGGCGCTGAATGGGCAGCCGGTTATTGGTTAGACGCCAAAGCCCTCAGTTGCCGAAGACGTCCCTGAACAGGCGTAGCCAGTTTTCGCCGAGAAGCCGCTCCATATCGCGCGTCTTCCAGCCGCGCCGGTCAAGAACGGCGACGAGATTGCGGAAGCGTTCCGGCGGGTCGAGTTCAGGGATGTAAGGCGGCCACTGAACGTCATAGCTCGGTTTGAAAATTGTGAGGCGCGGTTCGTACCATTCTTCTTTAGTGATCCATGATTTCAGGCCGCGTATGGGAAAGTCCGTCGATAGAGCCACATGCTCAATGCCGATCAGATTGACCGCGTGATCGATGTGGTCGGCATAGGTTTCAATCGTCGTGTCGGTTCCGGGATTTTTGCCGATGAAATATCCGAGCGCCGCGACGCCGAAAACACCGCCTTTGTCGGCGAGCGCCTTGATCTGATCGTCGGTTTTGGCGCGTGGATGGCCGGGCCGGAATTTTTCCACCATGGAATGCGTGATGGCGACGGGTTTTTCGGAGAGCGCAATGCCGTCGCGCGTTGTCTCATCGCCGCAATGGGAAAGATCGACAAGAACGCCGAGCTTGTTCATGCGTTCAACGACTTCGACGCCGAAATCGGAGAGCCCGGCATTGGTGCGTTCAAGACAACCATCGCCAATGAGGTTGCGATTGTTATAGGTAAGCTGAAAGCAGCGCATGCCAAGAGTGTGAAGCGCGTCGACATTGTCAGCATCGCCTTCCAGCATGGTCGCGTTCTGGAAGTTCATCATCACGGCGAGCTTGCCTTCGCGCTTGGCGCGGCCGAAGTCGCGGGCGTCAAGCGCGATCAGATAGCGTTCGGGAAAGTCCTCCACGCGCCTTTTCCAGGTCAGGAGTTCGTCAATGGCGGTCTGAAGATCGCGGCGATTGAGGCTGGTGATGATGCCTGTGTAGCCGGACTTTTGAACCGCCTCATATTCAACCTCATCCCATTCATGGGCGAAGGAGAGCGCGTCGATAACGATGGATTTGTTATAGAGCCTGTTCAGCCGGTCATTGGCCGATGCGGCGCCGGCGCCTGCGAAAGACATGGCTGCGCCTGCGCCCAAACTGATGGCGTCTCGTCTTGTGTATGTCATGAAAAAGCCCCTCCGATTTTACGGAGAGGCTAACAATCAACGCGCTCGACGTCACCAATCCAATTCTATCGAGTCGATAATTTTCGAAGTGGTGTCTTTAAATTCGTCTGCGCCGTAAGATTCAATGAAGGAAACTACATAATCGCCATGTCGCGCTGCATAATAGGTTTGTTTGACGCTGGCTCCGTTAAAGCTCATCGTCAGGTCCAGAACATCGAAGGTGACGCCTCCAATGGTGCGCTGTCGGTATTCATCGGCGAATTCATAATGCAAATTTGATTGCGCCATAAGTTTTTTGGCATGATAGAAATAGTCTTCTCCGTTCTTCACGCCGGGCATGAAGTTCATATTCTCCGCCATGCCCACGATGCTCGGATTAAGCGGCACAGGGGCTCCGATTTCGTGCATGAAGAACATAAACAGTGGAAAAGTGCGCTTTGTAGATGCATCCAGCGCTGTCATCATGTCGTCATTGCCTCCGGCGACGACATCTTTGCCGACGCCCAAGAGCAGATCGAGTTGTTCCGGGGTTGCTGCGTGCCAGGCATCTGGCTTTTTTACGCGTACGCCAAAATAGTCATTGATGAAAACATTTGCCTCGGTTTCTTCCGTGGCAAAAGACTTAACGTCGGCCTCTTTGTCGCCGCCGCTGCATGACAATGTAAAAAGAGCCAGACACGCACAGACTGCTTTGTATCGTATGAAAAACTTGAACAAAACCGCACCCCTAAACCTAATTAGATTAGTTTAGGGAAAATTATGTTCTGTGCAAAGCTTAAGTATTTCAGGAAAGCAAAGAGCCTACCTCAATAAACCCGCTTTTTCGGTTCGATATAGCTGATCTCATCCGTCAGGGTGAAATCATGCACGGGGCGATAATCGAGGGTCGCCTTGCCGTTGGAGAACCAGGCGGCGGTGTGCTTCATCCAGTTGGCGTCGTCGCGGTCGGGGAAGTCTTCGCGCGCATGCGCGCCGCGGCTTTCTTTCCGGTTCGCGGCGCCTTCCATGGTGACGACGGCCTGACCGATCATATTGTCGAACTCCAGCGTTTCGACGAGGTCGGTGTTCCAGACGAGGGTGCGGTCGGTGACGCCGATATTCGGCATGGCGTCGTGGACTTCCTTGATTTTCTCGCGGCCTTCTTCGAGCACCTCGCCGGTGCGGAAGACGGCGCAGTTGTTCTGCATTACCGACTGCATGCGCGCGCGCAAGGCGGCGGTGGGCGTGTCGCCCTTGGCGTGGCGGAATTTGTCGAGACGCGCGAGCGCGTCGTCGGTGGCGCGCTTCGGCAGGTCCGGATTGGCGCCGCCTGACTTCACAACCTCGCCGCAGCGAAGACCCGCCGCACGACCGAACACTACAAGGTCAATGAGCGAGTTGGAGCCGAGGCGGTTGGCGCCGTGCACGGAAACGCAGGCCGCTTCCCCGATCGCCATCAGGCCGGGAACGATCGCGTCAGCGTCGTCGCCGCGCTTGGTGATGACTTCGCCGTGATAATTGGTCGGAATGCCGCCCATATTATAATGCACAGTCGGGAGCACCGGGATCGGCTCCTTGGTGACGTCGACGCCGGCGAAAATCTTGGCGCTTTCCGAAATGCCCGGCAGGCGTTCATGCAGAACCTTCGGGTCGAGATGATTGAGGTTCAGATGGATGTGGTCCTTGTTCGGCCCGACGCCGCGGCCCTCGCGAATCTCAATCGTCATCGACCGCGAAACGACATCGCGCGAGGCGAGGTCTTTGGCGCTCGGTGCATAACGCTCCATGAAGCGCTCGCCTTCGGAATTGGTGAGATAGCCGCCTTCGCCGCGCGAGCCTTCGGTGATGAGAACGCCCGCGCCGTAAATGCCCGTCGGGTGGAATTGCACGAACTCCATGTCCTGGAGGGGAAGCCCCGCACGCAGGACCATGGCGTTGCCGTCGCCGGTGCAGGTGTGGGCCGAGGTGCAGGAGAAATAGACGCGGCCGTAACCGCCCGTGGCGAGGATCACCATCTTCGCGGAGAAGCGGTGGATAATCCCGGTGTCGAGCTCCCATGAAATGACGCCGCGGCATTCGCCTTCGTCAGACATGATGAGGTCGAGGGCGAAATGCTCGATGAAGAATTTCGCGTTCTGTTTCACCGACTGGCCGTAAAGCGTGTGCAGGATCGCGTGGCCGGTGCGGTCGGCGGCGGCGCAGGTGCGCTGGACCTGGCCTTCGCCGTAATTCTTGGTCATGCCGCCAAAGGCGCGCTGATAAATCTTGCCTTCTTCGGTGCGCGAGAAGGGAACGCCCCAGTGTTCCAGCTCGTAAACGGCGGCCGGCGCGTTCTTGCAGAGATATTCGATGGCGTCCTGATCGCCGAGCCAGTCCGATCCCTTGACGGTGTCGTACATGTGCCAGCGCCAGTCGTCTTCCGACATGTTGCCGAGGGCCGCCGAGATGCCGCCCTGCGCCGCGACGGTGTGAGAGCGCGTCGGGAACACTTTGGTCACGCAGGCCGTCTTCAACCCCGCCTGCGCCGCGCCAAGCGTCGCGCGAAGCCCTGCGCCGCCGGCGCCGACGACAACAACATCATATTCGTGATCGACAATCTCGTAACTCGAAGTCATTCGTGAAGTCCTGAGTGGGAAGCGTCAGCCTGTAAATGCAATGGTGTAAAGCGCCCAGAGCGCGCCGGCGATAACGCTCAGCGCAACGAGCCAGTTGATAATGGAAAGAACGCCTTTGAGGCCGCCATGGATGTAGTCGGCGATGATCTCCGCCATGCCGATGCGCATATGCAGGGCGCCAATAGTGATGAACGCTGCGAGCAGCACTGCGTTCCACCACTGCCCGGCCCATTCGCGGGCGACCATATAATTTGCGCCGAGATGAGAGACGACGCCGATCAGAAACCAGATCCCGAGCGGGATCAGGAGCGCCGCGGTGGCGCGCTGAATAATGAAGGTCGAAGTGCCTTTATGCGCCATGATTTAAGACCTCCAGCCCAGTTGGCCCACATAAAGGATGATCACAGCGAGGATCAACGATCCGATATATATCGCCCAGGCGGTTTTGGTCGCCGTCTTCGGCGCGAGGCCGCGCCCGGAATCCCAATAAAGATGGCGAAGGCCGTTCAGCAGGTGAAAGCAAAGCGCCCATACATAACCGGCGACAATGATGATCCCGAAGGGGGAAACGATAAAGCCCGAGACTGCTGGAAATAGCGACGGGCTGAAGGCAAGGGCGTAGGCCCACACGCCCAGCAACAAGGAGCCGCCATAAAGGACAATGCCGGTCCCGCGATGGGTGATGGAAGCCGCCATGGTGACGGTGAACCGCCAAATCTGGAGATGCGGCGAGACGGGCCGCCTCGGTTGTGAAGAGGCTTGCGCGCTGGTGCTCATGAAAACCCCGGAAAGTCAGGCCCAAACTCAGGCGTTGAGAAGTGAGGCGAACATAGGCCGCCTCTTTCCCAAGTCAACGCGTCAGATTTGTTTTGAACAGGCCAAGCCATTGCCAAGGCAGGTCCTTTTCGGTCATGCTGGCTGGTGTGGGACAGGTAACGATCGCGTGGGGTGGGGCATGAAGCACTTTCTGAAGAGCGCAGCGTTTGGGGCGGCTTTTACGATAGCGCTGTGCGGCGGCGCCGGCGCCCAGACTGGCTCCGGGACCTTGAGCGGCGTGACGGCGGACCAGCTGGAAAGCGTCCTCGCCGACGCCGGGCTCAATCCCGACATGCTGGCTGACAGCGCCACCGGCGCGCCTGTCGCGCAGGGCAAGGCCGGCCAGTTCGGCTTTTATGTGCGCGCGCTTTCCTGTTCCGGGGCCCCTAAGGCCTGCGAAACCCTCGTCTTTTTCGCCAATTTCAAGCTTGGCCGCGATGTCGCGCCCGGCGACTACCGCATTGTCAACAGCTTCAATGACAGCCAGGTCTTTGGCCGCGCCTATGTGCTCGAAGGCACGGGCGAGGTCGGCGTCGATTACGTCATCGAATTGAATGGCGGCGTCACCGAGGAACATTTATCGCAGAACATCGCCCGCTGGGCCGATGTGATTTCGGCTTTCGTCTCGAAATTTCAGGATGGCGAGGGGGCGGTAAGCTGATCATTCAGCTTGGCGTGTGTCGTCCATGAGCACGTTTCAAGATAAATCATTTCCTGACCGCGCCGCGATCGCTGAGGCGATACATCGGCGATACCCGCTCGAAAGCGGCTCTCTCGCCCGCGCGATGAAGTTCGTGGTCAGCTATCCATCGCTGAAAGATCGTTTTCGCCATGCCTTGGCTCAGGACAAAGACCTGGTCACCGCCCTTTTTGATGCGTCCTATCTACAGGAAAACAAATTCCCGCCTGCACGCGAGGTCATACGCAAAGCCATCGAGGAGCTGGGGTTGGCGACGCTCGATTACGAAGCGCCGGACAATCGCCAGGAGGAGAATCAAGAGCGATACAAGAAAATCCGGGAACGTTGTTTTGCTGCGTTCAGGACTGCGAGCTTAAGCAAGTCCAGTCTTTACCGACAAGCGGCCAAGCGAAAGATCGACGCTTTCGCAGGAGACCTGAAGGGTGACTCATTGCAGGGACACCGCTTTGAAGATGACAGCGACGATTTTAATCCGGACAGCAATGGCAGCTTTTCCGGATCGCTGACGGCGCGGATTGACCAGTGTCATCGAATGCGGCTTCGCTGGCAGGGGCACACTCACAATCATTCCGTTATGCTGGTTGAGGACGTCGATGCGTCGGGCCGGCAAATTTTAGAAAAATTTCGCGCTGAGTCGTCTGAGGATGAAACCTTGGACGGCATGACGATAGGGCAGATTCGCAAATTCGCCAGTATGCGGTTCGACGCTTTAACCTCTCTTTCTGAGTTTTATAAGGAAACAGAGCAAACGGAAGGCTTGTGCGATTGTGCTTCACCGCTCAATTGCATGATGAAGGATCTGGACATTTGCCGTCGCGGCGGAAAAGACGGCGACACCCGCAAAGAAATCATCGACTACTTTACGCCCGACGTCAGGACAAAGCCGGCAATGGGCGTCTTGAATGTTGCTTCATACTGGATCATGCCAATCGGCATCTTTCTCAATGAAAATATCAATCTGGATAATGTTAAAGACGAAAAAACTTGCGGCGAAGGTTTTGACAGCGTCAGCAAGATTAAAAGCGACCTGAAGGAATTGCTTCGGAAAACACATCCCAAACCAAAGCAACTTGAGGATAAAAATTTTTCAATTTCCGAGATTGAGTTGATGTCATCCTCGGTCCAGCGTTTGGCTATTAGAGTGTCGCGCGACGAGCTCGGTCCGGAAGCGCACGGTGATTACCACTTTTCTTTTAATTCTACAGAGAGTGCGCCAACAGATATTGCCGCAGACGGAATGCTCGGTGAAAAAACGCTGCGCTTCATCGTGAAGATCATGCAGCAGTGGTTTCAATATGCGCCAGCTGATGGTCCGCAGGAGCCATTGCCTCGGGAAGATTTCGTACTCAGCTTTTTAAGTCACGGTCGCGCGCTGCTCATTTCTGACCTGCGTCCGGAACGATTGCTGAAGTCGAAGAATAAATATGTCGACTACGCCACGCGCACGGTGATTCTCGATCTTGGCATGCACAAGGAAGAGCGTGGCCGGATGCTGCAGCGTCTGATGGATATAGCGACATTTCGGCATCTTGGTTTGCGCGGATACCCTTATGTGAATGAGGCGACTCACGCTTTGAATCACTTGGGCGCCGCATTGAACAAATATGGCGATGCCGCAAATGATTCCAATGCCGATGATGACGCGATACCAAGGCTGCGCGAACGGCTGAAGGCGTTTAAGCAGAAAAACAACCCGTCGGAATTGACGAAAGAGCGGAATGATATCGAGCGTGATATCGATTTGATCCTGACGGCGCTCGAAGCGAAATTCGCCCGCATTTTGCGCATTTCAGACGCTCTTGATCTGCTCAACTTGTTCTTCACATACGGCGTCAGCGGAAAAGCCAACTCAACGGCAGGCTATTCACGCCATATCCGGGAAAACCTGGCGATGCTGCGTGAGTCGCGTGCGCCGGGCTATCAGACGCTTGCCGGTTATCTTGACCGGTACTTCGCCTGCGCTCATGAAATCGAAACATTACGAACGCGGTACCAGACCTTGCGTGAACGCGCCAATGAGGCCGCCGATCTGATCCGTACCCGTCTTGATCAGATGCTGGCGATTCAGCTCAACTTTGAGGCCGCGACGCAGGGTGAGACAATGGATGCGACGAGGCAAACGGCGAGACGGTCAATGTGGATTGGCTTTGCCGCCGCCGGCGCCGGCTTTGTTGCTGCGCTGGTGGCCGTCTACTCAATTATCTCAAACTCGCGAGCAACGAACCAGCTCATCGAACGTGTTGATCAAATTGTCGAGACCCTGTCGGGTCCTGATTTGCCCGCGGCTTCTGTTATTGAAGGTGATAGCGCCTCTGAAGACACGGAATAGGTTGAGAAGGGCGAACGACATTCATGTTGCCAGGGCGGTGAATGAAAATTCGCGCCTTCGTCAGCGAATATAAGGCCCGCAGCTGTCGCCATCCGCCTCGACAGTCATCAGCGAAGCGCCGCCGGGTTTGAAAAACCGGATACGCATTTTGAAATTCGTTTCCGTCAGCAAGTCACGCTCGGTCAGGGTGCAGGCTGTCTTGAGAATGAGGTTGCGCGCTTTTTCGAGTTCGCTTGTGGGGATATACCCGTTATTCGCGCCTTTCATCTGGACGGAGATGCTGACGAGATCCCGTTCGGCGTCCACATAAGTGTCGGAAATGTCCGACGAGCCGCCTTTGGTCAGATTAAAGCCGCGCGAAAAATTTTTCGCCTTGCGTTCGAGATATTTCTGTTTGTCCTCAATCGAGGCGGTGGCGTAGTCGAAGGGTTCGCCTTTGAAGGGGTTCACAGCGGCGGTGGCCACAAAGCCACCGATCGCCGCGACGGCGCCGATAAATATTTTCGGTGCGTCGGTCATCGGTGATCAGGCCGCGCGATCGATCAGCGCTTTCAGGCCCTCGGGGAGTTCTTTTTCAAGTTCGCGCAGGCGCTCAATCAGGCGGCGTTCATTGACGTCGAAACCGCCATCCTTGCCAATGCGGCTTGCCAGCCAGTCGGCTTCGGCTTTGGTGACTTTCTCCGCCATGGCGATGTCTGCCTCACGCTGTTCATTATGAGCGGCTGTGACGCTTTCCGTCGGTTTGAAGCCTGACAGGCCGCCAGCGATCATCTTTTTGAAGAAGCCGCCGACATTGACGGACTGGTCTTTCGCCCAGGCGTTGCGGCGGAAGGCTTCCTCGCGGCTCGGCGCCGTATAGCCGAGATGCGCCATCAGGTGATTGACGACGCCTTGCACGAAAAGCTCCGTCCACGCCGTATTGTTGCGCGCATTATCCGTTGCGTCATTGATGTCGAATAAAAGTTCAGCCTCACGGCGGGTGACGGCGACATTGCCATCGCCGCCGGCTGCGAAAAGATAGCGGCGGATCATGACCGCGTCTTGCTTGGAGACGATTGGGCCGTCCTGTTTGTCGAGGATCATCGCCTTGATTTGCGCGCCGACAAATTCCGCCATATCCGGCGGCGTCTGGTCCGCGGTTTCCATCAGCTTGACCATCAGCGCAATTTCAAGCGCGTTGGCGTGACCGTTGCGGATGACGCGCGCTTTAAGCGACTGGAATTCTTCCGGCGTCAGGTAGCCGTGAGGCTCTTCTTCGCGAAGATAGAAATCCGCCGCGGCTTCGGCGAAGAACTGGAACCATTCGGCGTCGCCGTCCTGGGCGCGGTCGCCAAGGTCAAACAGCGCGTCAAGCTCGGCCGGTTCAACGACGCCATTGGCGAACACCTTGCGGCGCAGGAATAAAACTTCGTCTGCAGAGACAAAACCGTCTGCGCCGATGGCGGCGATGCGGGTTTGAAGCGGCTGGTCCGTCATGGCGGGCTCCCCAGGGTGGTTCAGATGTCTGGAAAGCTCGCCGATTGAAGTTAAAATCAGGGAAAAACGGCCATGAAGATTGGCGGTTTAAGGCTGCGTTAACCGTAATTTCAGTGCGGCAGAACGCCTTTGCCGAAGGCGACGGCGAGGCCCACGAAAATCGCCAGCCAGGCGGTCTGGAGCGCAAGCGCCGCGACCGGTTTCGGTCCCACTTCAAAAAGGTCCTTGAGCGAGGTTTTTACGCCCAGCGCCGAGACGGCGACCACAAGAGCGAAGCGTGAGGCGCCGGCGAGGGCCGCCCGCGCGTCCTGAGGGACAAGGCCAAAGCTGTTCGCCGCCATCAGCGCTGCAAAGCCAAAAAGAAATATCGGAAAGGCGCGGCCGGTCGCTTCCGCACCTGCATGGCGTGAAAAGATCATCGCGATGATGAACACCGCCGGCGCGAGCAGGGTGACGCGCATGAGTTTCACGACAGCGGCGACGGCGCCCGCGTCATCGGAAACGATATAGCCGGCGCCGATCACCTGGGCGACGTCATGGATAGTGGCGCCGAGAAAGACGCCCGACTGCATCTCGGTGAAGGCCAACAGATGCGTGAGAGAGGGGTATGTCACCATGGCGACGGTGGAGAGCGTCGTAACGCCGACGACGGTCAAAATGAGGTTGCGCTCGCTCTCTTTGGTTTGCGGCAAGACTGATGCAATCGCCATGGCCGCAGACGCGCCGCAGATCGCGACAGCGCCGGCGGAAAGCGTCGAATGGGGCGCTGAAAGTCCTGCGCCGCGGCCGATGACAAAGCCGACGGCGATGGTCGTCGTGACGGCGGCGATCACAAGAAGCGCCGTCGCCCAGCCAAGTTCTGCGATCTCTGAAAAGGTCACCGAGGCGCCGAGCAGAATGACGCCGAGCTGCAGGATGCGCTTTGAAGCGAACTGCACGCCGGGTTTCGTTTTCGGGTCGTCATTCATGAAGTTGAAGGCGATGCCGAAAAGGATCGCATAAAGCATCACCGGCCCGCCATAGCGCGAAGAGATGAAAAGCGAGGCGAGCGCCACCGTTACGGCGAGAAGAACGCCGGGCGTCAGAATTTTCGCCTGATCGGCGAGGCGGCTGATTTGGGTCACGAGAGGCCTAGAGTGGTCCGGGGCTTTCAGAGTGGAGCCTACTCCGCGGCGTGCAGCGATTGCTTCTCTTGAGCAAGGGCCGGCATGGCCGTGTCGGCGGTTTTGCGACGATCGCGATGGGTCACCATGCGGGTGTGCAGCTCTTCGATGCAGGTGCGCCCGGTCCGCGTGAACAGGAACGGAAAAATTCCATGCAGGAGACAGGCGATCCCGGAAACCACCATTTTCGCGCCAAAGCCGAAGGCCATGCCCATATGCTGGAAATAGCTCTCTCCGACGCTGGCCGGATGTTCGGTGAAGGCGCGTTTGATCATGGCGGTCCAAATCCCCTTTGATAACGTTCAGCCTAAGCGAGAAGGGGAGGAAAATTATCCTATAAAGAATGGTAGAAAAACTAATGATTGCGAGTTTTTTCTAATTATTGTACCCATATTAGAATGGATCCTACAGATAAAGCCATTTTGGCGGTGCTTCAGCGCGATTCAGCCACGCCTGTTAGTGAAATCGCCGAATCGGTGGGGCTGTCGGCGACGCCCTGCTGGCGGCGGATCAAGAAGCTGGAGGAGGAAGGTGTTATCCAGCGGCGGGTGGCGCTTGCCGATCCGGCGGCGCTCAATCTTTCCCTGACAGCGATTATTTCCGTGAAGACCGCCCAGCATAGCGAGGCCTGGCTGAAACGGTTTGCGGACGTCGTGCGGCGCATCCCCGAGATCGTCGAGGTGCACCGGATGAGCGGCGAGGTCGATTACATGATGAAAGTCGTCGTGCCCGACATGGCGCATTACGACCGGGTTTATAAACGCCTCATCGCCGCCGCTGAGTTTTCCGACTTCACCTCCACTTTTTCCATGGAGGTTTTGAAACAGACGACAGAGCTGCCGCTCGATTATGCGTAGGGCCGCTTAGTTCGTTTTGTAAGCGACGCCTTGCTTCATCACGAAGTCGATGTCTTCAAGCTCGGTGATGTCTTCTAACGGATCGCCCTCGACAGCGACGAGGTCGCCATATTTACCCGGCGCGATGGATCCGAGCATGTCCGACTTGCCAAGATTGTCGGCGCCGGCGACGGTTGCCGCATGGATCGCTTCCATCGGCGTCATGCCGGCCTGAACCAGCAGCGCAAACTCCCGGGCGTTCTCGCCATGTTTCGAAACGCCGGTGTCCGTGCCGAAGGCGATTTTGACGCCGCCGTCATGGGCGCGTCTCGCCATGTCGAGCATCTTCGGGCCAACCTCGGCGGCCTTCGCCCGCTGCGGCGGCAACAGGAAGGATGTCGGGTCGGCCGCCCATTCCGCGACAGTGACTCCGGCGAGGATGGTCGGCACCAGATAAGCGTTATTGCGTTTGAAAAGGCGAATCGATTCAGCGTCGAGATAAGTGCCGTGTTCGATCGAATCGACGCCGGCGCGCAAGGCGGCGTTGATGCCGTTGACGCCATGGGCGTGCGCTGTGACCTTGCGGCCCATGGCGTGCGCGGACTCCATGATGGCTTTCAACTCATCGTCGAAGAATTGCTGCTCAAGCCCGGCGGCCGTGTTGGACAAGACGCCCGCGGTCGCTGTCAGCTTGATGTGATCGGCGCCGCGGCGCACTTCCTCGCGCACCGCCTTGCGGCATTCGCTGACGCCGTCGCAGACGCCTTTTGAATGGAGGACGTCTGCAATTTCATCCGCATAGCCTTGCGTGCCGTCGCCATGGCCGCCAGTGACGGAAATCGTTGCGCCGGAGGCGTAAATGCGCGGGCCGGCGACGTCGCCGCGGGCGATCCCGTCGCGCAGCGCGAAGATGGCGTCACCCGATCCGGCGCCCACATCGCGCACGGTTGTAAAGCCCGCCATCAGCGTTTTCTTTGCGAAGCCCGCGCCGGCGATCGCGTTGTCGGCGTCCGACATTTCCACGCGTTGCAGCCGCGCCCGCGGATTGTTCTCGCTGAGAATATGCACATGGCCGTCGATCAGGCCCGGCAACACGAACATGTTCTTGAGGTCGTGGACCGCAACGGTGTCATCGCTGTTGGCGCCAATGGCGTCGGCGGTGAGAAAGCCGCCTGCGACGCGTTCCACAACGCCGTCCTTAATGATGACGGTCTGGTTTTGCGTCACCGCGCCGCCGGGAACGGCGAGCAATCGCCCGGCGTGAATGACGGCATAGTCCGCGGCCTCTGCGGTGACCGGCAAAAGGGCGAGGGCGAAAGGCAGCAATCGTTTCATCTGGAATTCCTCGAATAAGGCTGGACGCCTGAATTCAGGCGATGCGTTCTGTGCACTTAACACGCGGAGAGGGCGTCGTGCTATTTTGGCTCCGGGCCAATATAGAAATATTCATTGGCGAAGTCGAAAATGAGACTGCGATCCGTAAAAAGGTCCATCCCGACAAGACAAAAAGGCTTTGCGCCGGCGCCAAGCGCGCGAAAGACTTCGGCGTCGTAAACAAGAAAGACTTCATTGCGCCAGCGCGCGCCGCCGATTTTGACGCGCGCGATTTTCACCGCTTGCGCCGTCGAAGTATTGTCAAAAATGTCATTGAGATGGGAGGCGGAGGTTGAGCTGCGGTGGCCGTAGGAGTTGATGCGAAGGCCGGAGGACATGGCGCGAAAAGCGGGGCCGTTGAAAATCGTTCCGGAGGCGCCGAGATCGACGACGCAAGGGATATCAAGGCCGCGAATATTCACATCGATCTGATATAGCGGCGTGTCCTGATCGGCGACCTGAAGAGGCGTCAGTCTGGTGCGGGTCCAGCCTTTGACTTTTCTGTCCGGCTGGGCGTCCTGCGCGTAAAACTTCACGCGTCTTTCTTCTTCGTCGACCATCACCGTGTAACGCGTGAGGAGATCAAGGCCGAGGACGCCTTGCGGGGGCGTGTTTGGCGGCGCCCAGTCCGGCAGAACGACGCCGATCTGATCTTCGAGACGAAGCCTGCCAACGGAGATGTCGCCCAGAGAGTAAGCCGGCAGGGCCTCCGTGCTTGCAAGGCCGAGAATGCGGATTGGCCCGCGGTCTGCGGGCAGGAAATCCTGTCGCTCTGCAAGGTTGGCGAAGGCCGAAGTGATGGTGGCGCCGGAATCGACGATGAAGTCGTTGGGGCCGTCGCCGTTCACAGTTGCGTTAACTGTGATCCATCCCTGATAATCGATGCGATAGGGAACCCATTCAACGGGTTCATAATCCGCCAGCGGATGCGCCAGCGCCAGTCCCGCACACGCGCTGAAGAAAACCGCGGTGATTCCGAGTTGGCGAAAAAGCCTTTTAATTCCGTCCACTAACTGCGCCCCACCCTGTCATCTTCTTGTATTCCGGCAGATGATTGCGCGCCCCGTTGGAATGCTAACCAGCCTGCCGCAGCTTGTCACGGCGCGTTGCGGGGCATCATCCGCCGTAAATCCGGCAGAGCGAGTGGCCAATCTTGCGTATTGTGGAACGCCCGCCGCCGCGCGCTCAGGCATTTCTGTTTGGGCGGCTGGCTGCGGCGCTCTCCTCATTAAATGAGGGCGAAATCCCTTGCCATACCGGGCCCTTGGGCTATAACCCGCGCCTTCTCACCGGTCGCCGGGCCATATGGCATGCCTTGGCGGCCTTGTTGCGCGTCCGAAAGGACCCTTAAAGGAAAAGCGAAATGCCCAAACTGAAGACCAAATCAGGCGCGAAAAAGCGCTTCAAGATGACCGCCTCCGGGAAGGTCAAGGCCGGCGTCTCCGGCAAACGTCACGGCATGATCAAGCGTACGCCCAAGCAAATCCGCCAGAACCGCGGCATGGATGTGCTGGCCGACGCCGACGCCAAGATCGTCAAGAAATACATGCCCTACGCGCGCTAAGGAGATCTCGACATGTCACGAGTGAAAAGAGGCGTCACCGCTCACGCCCGCCACAAGAAAATCATCGGCAAAGCCAAAGGCTATTACGGCCGCCGCAAAAACACCTTCCGCGTCGCCAACCAGGCGGTGGAAAAGGCCGGCCAATACGCCTATCGCGACCGCCGCGTCCGCAAGCGGAATTTCCGCTCGCTCTGGATCCAGCGCATCAACGCCGCCTGCCGCGAGCTCGACTTCACCTATGCCCGCTTCATTGACGGTCTTACCAAGGCCGGCATCGAGGTTGACCGCAAGGTGCTCGCCGATATCGCCGTGAAAGAGCCGGAAGCGTTCAAGGCGCTGGCTGACAAGGCGAAAGCGGCCCTCGCTTAACAACCTTTCCGTGAAGAAAACGATCCTGAAAGGCGCTTGGTTTCCAGGCGCCTTTCTCTCTTGGTTGGGTCGAATTTCACAAAAACTGTACGCAACACATACAAAATACTTGACTGAATGAACGGGCATGATATTCATTGTGCATCGCAGCATTGTTGTGATCAATAACAATCAGGAGACGCCCGGGCTTTCGCTAACCTATTGAAAGGATGATCGAAATGATCCGGACCCTTGCCATCGCCGCCGCCGTTTTCACTGTTGCACAAGCCCCGGCCTTCGCTCGCGAGATTGTCGTTGAGTTCGAAACGGCCCGCCTCGAAGATCCCGCTTACCTTGAAGCGGTAAAGGCTGACATCAACGCCGCCGCCGCCAAAGTTTGCAAAGCAGAATATGCTGGCTCCCCGCTATTTTCTACACAGCTGCGCGCCTGCGTCGAAGAGACTTCCGCTGACGCCATCGCCGAGATGACCAGCAAAATCGCCGCCGCTGAGGCCGCTCCTACCCAGATCGCCGCCAAGTAAGCCGGCGCTTCCTCTCACCGGACACGAAACGGAGCGGGCCCTCGACAAGAGGGCCCGCTCTTTATATTGAAGCAGCTGGATTAACTGGAGCCGCGTCCCCCATGACCCTTTTCAAGTTCTTTTTTAGGAGCGCTGATTGAACGGGTGACCGAAGCGGTATCTGCCGGTAAGCGTCATCCGAGGATGGCGCTTTTTTTGTGTTTTGAACGACTGGAGACCGGACCCCATGTCCGACATTGAACAACTCGAACGCGACCTTGCCGCTAAAATCGCCGCCGCCGAAACGGGTGCGGCGCTGGAGGAGGTGCGTGTCGGCGCGCTCGGTAAAAAGGGCGTTGTTTCCGAACGTATGAAGACGCTCGGCAAAATGAGCCCGGAAGAGCGCAAGGAAATGGGCCCGGCGTTGAACGGTCTCAAGACGCGCATCGCCGACGCGATCGAGGTGAAGAAAACCGAGCTCGAAGAAGCCGCCCTCAATGCGCGCCTCGCCTCCGAGAAAATCGACGTCACCCTCCCGGTCCGGCCCGAACCGAAAGGCAAGATCCATCCTGTCAGTCAGGTTACGGAAGAAATCATCGCGATCTTTTCGGCCATGGGCTTTGACGTTGCTGAAGGCCCGGACATTGAAGATGACTTCCATAACTTCACCGCGCTGAACTTCCCGCCCGATCACCCGGCGCGCGAAATGCACGACACGTTCTTCTTTGAGCCGAAGGAAGACGGCTCGCGCATGGTGCTCCGCACGCACACCTCGCCGGTGCAGATCCGCACAATGATGTCGCAAAAGCCGCCGATCCGGATCATCATTCCGGGCCGCACCTTCCGTTGCGATTCTGACCAGACACACACACCCATGTTCCACCAGGTCGAAGGCCTCGTCATCGACAAGGAAACCCATATGGGTCACCTCAAGGGCACGCTTGAGGCTTTCGTCAAAACCTTTTTCGAGATCGACGACGTCAAGACGCGCTTCCGTCCGCATTTCTTTCCGTTCACGGAGCCGTCGGCGGAGATGGATATCGGTTACGAGCGGGTCGGCTCTTCAGATGGGCGGGGGGAAATCCGTTTCGGCCAGGGCGACAAATGGATGGAGATTCTCGGCTGCGGCATGGTGCATCCGAATGTCCTTAGAAATTGTGGCCTCGACCCGGATGAATATCAGGGTTTCGCCTGGGGCATGGGCGTCGATCGCCTCGCCATGCTGAAATACGGCATTCCCGATCTGCGTGATTTCTTCGCCGCGGATGCACGCTGGCTCGAGCATTACGGCTTCGACGCCGCCGACCAGCCGAGCCTCTGGGCGGGATTGAGCAAATAGGAGCTGGTCCATGAGCTACTACATCGCGAAAACCGTTTCCGGCGATTTTGACGACGTCATTGCGCGCGTGACCGAAGCACTGAAGGCGGAAGGCTTCGGCGTGCTGACCGAAATCGACGTCAAGGCGACGTTGAAGAAAAAGCTCGACGTCGACTTCCGCCCCTATCGCATTCTCGGCGCCTGCAACCCTGAGATGGCGCATCAGGCCTTGTCCATTGAGGACAAGATTGGCGTCATGCTCCCCTGCAATGTTATTGTTCAGCAGACGGACAAGGGCGTTGAAGTCGCCGCCGTCGATCCTGTTGCGTCCATCGGCCGTGTCGGCAACCCCGCGCTCGACGAAGCCGCGCAAACGGTCAAGGCCATGCTAACAAAAGTCATTGAGCGGGTCTGATGGCGGAGCGGAAAAAACGTCTTTCCTTCAATTTCGAAACCGTCGGCTCTATAGCCGCGATGGTCATCGGCGCCTGTGCGCTGTTCGTTGCCTGGGATCAGGCGCAGATCATGCGCAAGCAGCAGCATGCGAGCGTTCTGCCCGCCGTCAGCATCACCAGCGGTTTTTCGACGGAGCCTGAGGGCTATGCCATGCGCGTCGCCATCAAGAATGACGGCATCGGACCCGCCATGATCGAAAGTGCGGAGCTTGTGGTTGACGGTGCGCCGGTGAGCGATTGGGCGGATTTGCGCGACCGCCTGTTGCCGCCGCAATTGCATGCGAATTTTTCTTCCAGCCTCGACTCCGCCATCGGCATGTTGGCGGCCGGCGAAAAAAGCGAGGCGATCCTTATTTTCTGGCCGCGCAATGACGAAACCCGCGCCGGCTTTGACGCCTTGAAAGCGCGCGTTTTCGCTGCCGACACCGCCAATACTTATTTTGGCGTCTGTTACTGCTCGGTCTTTGAAAAATGCTGGGTCGCGGGGCCGGAAAACGCATCGCGACCAAAACCCGTCAAAAAATGCGACCGCGCCGGCGACGATGTCGTGGCGCGCCTCCTTCAGACGATTTCGGAAGAGAACTAGTACAATGAAATTCACCCTGTCCTGGCTGAAACAACATCTCGATACGGACGCCAGTCTTGAAGAGATCGTCGACACCATGGTTGCAGTCGGCCTTGAGGTCGAAGAGGTCGAAAATCCGGAACAGCGCCTTGCAGCTTTTACAATCGGCGAAGTGCTTGAGGCGGCGCCGCATCCTGACGCTGACAAGTTGCAGGTTTGCAAAGTGGCGACGAAGGACGGCGAGATGCAGATCGTCTGCGGGGCGCCCAATGCGCGCGCTGGGATCAAGGTCGCTTATGCGCCGGTGGGCGCTTATGTGCCCGGCATCGACGTCACGCTCTCAAAAGCGAAAATTCGCGGCGTTGAATCCCACGGCATGATGTGTTCGGTCCGCGAACTTGAGCTGGGCGACGATCATGACGGCATTATCGAGGCGCCGGCCTCAGCCAAAGTCGGCGATCCGGTCGCGAAAGTGATGGGCGCCAATGACCCGGTCATTGATTTTGAAGTGACGCCGAACCGTCCCGATACAAACGGCGTTACCGGCGTCGCGCGCGATCTTGCAGCGGCGAGGCTCGGAAAGCTGATTTCGCCGGAACCGAAACCGGTTAAGGGCGCCTTTCCATCGCCGCAAAATGTTGAGCTCGATTTCCCGGCCGGTTCTGAAAACGCTTGTCCCGCCTTCGCCGGGCGTTATGTGCGCGGCGTCAAGAACGGGCCGTCGCCGAAATGGCTGCAGGACTATCTGCGCGCCATTGGCCTGCGTCCCATCAGCGCGCTCGTCGATATCACCAACTACATGTCTTACGACCGCGCCCGCCCGCTCCATGTGTTCGATGCGGACAAGCTCAACGGCGTCTTGCATGCGCGTCTTGGCGAAAAGGGTGAAAAGTTCGTCGCCCTTGACGGCAAGGAATATGAAGTCGACGAGACCATGACGGTTATCGCTGATGAGCGGGCTGTGCTTGGTCTCGGCGGGATCATGGGCGGTGAGGATACGGGCTGCACCGAGGAAACGACGAATGTTTTCATCGAATGCGCCTATTTCGATCCATTGCGCACGGCAAAGACCGGCCGCAAGACCGGCATCGCGTCCGATGCGCGCTATCGGTTTGAGCGCGGCGTTGATCCGGCCTTCATTCTGCCGGGAATGGAGATGGCGACACAGCTTGTCATGGATATGTGCGGCGGCGAGCCGTCCGATGTTGTGCTGGCCGGTGAAATTCCGCAGGCGGATAAAACCGTTCTTTTTCCTCCGTCAGAGGTCAAACGCCTCACCGGTCTCGATGTGCCGCCCGAGGCCTGCGAACAGATTCTTTCCGCGCTTGGTTTTACGGTCCGGAAAAGCGACCCGTGGCAAGTGGATGTTCCATCCTGGCGGCCTGACATTGAAGGCAAGGCCGATCTCGTTGAGGAAATCGCCCGGATTACGGGGTTCGACAAACTCCCCGCTGCGCCATTGCCCATGCTCAAAGCGGTCGAAACGCCGAAGCTGACGGCGGGCCAGGAGCGCCGCCGCATGGCGCGCCGCGCGCTCGCCGGCCGCGGCCTTCTGGAAGCTGTGACATGGTCCTTCCTTGACCAGAAACACGCTGAGCTTTTCATGAGCGCAAGTGAGATCAAGGCGAAAGGCCTCACACTCGCCAATCCGATCTCCTCCGATCTCGGCGTTATGCGGTCGTCGCTTTTGCCGAACCTTATCGCCGCGCTTCAGCGCAACGCCGACCGCGGCCGCGACGATCTCGCGCTCTTTGAAGTCGCGCCGATTTATGGCGGCGATCAGCCTGAGGACCATGCGAACGCCGCCGGCGGCGCCCGGCTGTCCGATCCGCACCGCCACTGGCAGGGCGCTGCGCCGAATGCGGACGCGTTCACGGTGAAGGCGGACGCTATCGCAGCGCTGGAAGCGGCGGGCGCGCCGACCTCAAGCCTTCAGACCAGCGCCGACGCGCCCGACTATTTCCACCCGGGCCGGTCCGGCGTTCTGCGTCTTGGTCCAAAAGCGCTCGCCCATTTTGGTGAGATCCATCCGCGGGTGTTGAAGGCCATGGATGTGGACGGACCCGTCCACGGTTTCGAAGTTTTTCTCGATCTCATCCCTGAGCCGAAGAAGAAGGGGGCGAAGACCCGTCCCGCGCTCGACGCGTCAGAGCTCCTGCCGCTGTCGCGCGACTTCGCCTTCGTTGTCGATGACGCCGTCGCCGCTGAGGCGCTCTTAAAGGCTGTGCGCGGGGCGGAGAAAAAGCTCATTGCCGATGTCAGTCTTTTCGACGTTTACCAGGGGAAAGGCGTGCCCGAGGGCAAGAAATCCCTTGCCGTCGAGGTGACGCTTCAGCCGAGGCAAAAGACCCTTACCGACGAGGAAATCGAGGCTGTCTCCGCCCGCATTGTGGCGCAAGTCGAAAAGGCCGTCGGCGGGTCCCTGCGCGCCTGACGCCGCCACTGCCGGGCGGGGTCATTTTACCCCACCGACCGGCTTGCGAATTGCGCCCGCCCAAGCTATGACGCGCCTCCGCCAGCCGGTAAGCCGCATTAGCTCAGCTGGTAGAGCACATCATTCGTAATGATGGGGTCGGGTGTTCAAGTCACCCATGCGGCACCACCTCTTCCCGAGAAGCGCTGCCTCTATAATTGTCGAATGCGTAAGCGTCGCAGAGCTTTTTCTATTCGAAAATTACGTCGTCGGAATTGATCCAACAGGCGCAAATTTTGGAGGATTGCGCGCACCGCTCATTAGCGCCTTGTGTCGGCAAGTCATTCGTTTGAAGTTGCCTGAAAACGTTCCGAAAAATGGGAGGATGCGATGACGGCACTGAAAATCGGCAAGGCGCTCGCGGCTTTATCTCTTTGCGTCTTTATCGTTGGGTGTTCGCGTGCATCGCAAACGGATGCGCCGCAGCCATCCACCGTCTCGACGCAGGAACAGGGGGAAGGCGTCAATGATCTGGCTCGTGACGTTGACCGCGTTGAAGCGCTGCGCGCAGTGAAGGATTTGCAGCGCAGTTATGCGCAATATGGTCAGTTCGGATTGTGGACGGACATGGCCGAGCTTTTTTCAGAGAACGCCAGCATCGAATGGGGTGAACAAAAAATCAGCGCTGACGGCGTTGCAGCCTGGTTGCGCGAAAGGGGGGCTGACGTTTCAGACCTAGCGCCCGGCGCTCTTAATACGGAACTGATCGACCAGCCGCTGATCAATTTGTCTGTTGACGGCGACAGCGCCAAGGGCCGCTGGATGAGTCTGGCTTTCAAGGGAGACGGCAAGGGCAAAGCCTGGTTCGAGGGCGGTCTTTATGAGAACGACTATGTCCGAGAAAACGGTGTCTGGAAGATCGCCGTCATGCGTTATTACCCGCAATATGAAGGCCCTTATGCAGAAGGCTGGACGAATGTGGACGGGGAAGACCTGCCGATCATTCCCTACCATTTCACGATTGATGAAACCGGCGTCCCCCTTCCGGAACCGGAGGGGCCGGCGCCAGAGACATCGGAAAGCCTCGACAGTCTTGAACAGCGCATCGCGGCGCTGAACGACGAAGACGATGTGCGCAATTTGCAAAACGCCTATGGCTATTATGTCGACCGCAAAATGTGGAACGATGTGGTCGATCTTTTTGCGGAAGACAGCGCAGTTGAAATTGGCGGCGTCAGCGTTCTCAAGGGGCGTGACGGGGTGCGCACAGCCATGGAGCGTATGGGGCCGGCGGGACTTTCCCATGGTGAGCTCAACGAACATCTTCTGTTCGATACGATTGTCCGTGTGGCGGCGAACGGCGCCGAAGCGGAAAGCCGCGGGATCGAACTTGCGTTGCTTGGCGACGCTGGCGAGGGGAC
This sequence comes from Hyphococcus sp., assembly GCF_041986965.1. Taxonomy (GTDB): domain Bacteria; phylum Pseudomonadota; class Alphaproteobacteria; order Caulobacterales; family Parvularculaceae; genus Hyphococcus. Next base: position 859,376 of record NZ_JBHIXB010000001.1, read on the forward strand.
GGCTCAATGGGGGCTCAATGTCTATCGCAATCGTTTCGTGAAAGAAGACGGCGTCTGGAAATTTAAAGAGCTTCGTATCTATCCGGTGATGAAAGCCGATTATGCAACCGGCTGGGGAGAGGGCGGTGTGCTTGGTCTTGTTTCGCCGGAGTTGCCGGCGTTTGTCGGCCCCAATCCGGCGACAGGCGATCCGGTCAGCCTTGGCGGCTACGAGGTTGTGGCCGGTGAAAACCTGACCGGCGCAATTGAACCGACCAATGCAGCAGATGAAAAGGCGCCCGAAACGGATGCGCGTCTTGCAGATCTCCATCGCCGCTTGTTGCGTTCTGAGGCCTATGACGGGGCGGTAAATGTCTCCGCCGCCTATGGTTTTTATCTGGATGATTTTCAGTGGACGGAATTATCGTCGCTTTTCGCTGTCGAGGGAAACAAGCAGTCACCCTTCGCCGGCTATTATCTGGGGCGCGACCGGATTATGGGCGCCGCGAACGCCATGTGGGGCCCGGCGAAAAAAATGCGTTCGGCGATTTCGTTTCACTGGCGCACCCAACCTGTGATCCATGTGTCTCACGATGGGCGCTCGGCTAATCTGCGCACACGCCTTTTTCAGCCGCGCACGACGAAAGATCCCGGCGCGCCGGCCTATTTCTATATGGGCGGGGTGCATGGCGGCATGTATCCCAACGATCAGATTGTGCTCGAAAATGGCGTCTGGCGGTTCTGGAGCCTGACGATTGATGAGCATTACTTCTATTCGCCGGATTGGGAGGGCGGATGGTCGGCCGCGACCGAGCCGGAGCCAGGCGCCGAGCCCTATCGAAGCAAGCTGTTGGACATCTATCCTCCCGATGTCCTGCTGACTGACCTTGGCCGCCGGCAGGCGGGCTTCAAGGGCGGTACGGGCGAGGTGATTGAATGGCCCGGCATCCTGCCCATGTGGTTCCACTATCGAAATCCGGTGAGCGGGCGCAAACCCGAAAATTACTGGCCCGACTGTGTTCCGTGCGAAATGCTGCCCGAGGCCAGCATGACCAACCATGGTTATCAGATGCCCCCGACCGGGCCTGAAATCGACGGTTTGGAGATTGAAGGACATTAAACCTCGTGCGCGGCGTAATTATGCTGCAAAGCGCAAAAAAGCTGAGGCAAATTTGTATGCCTCCCGGATCAAGACCGGAACGCCGGATGCTTGCTAGATAGTTGGCGCGTCTGACGAAATTGGAGGCGATGGCGCCCGGGAACCGCTGGCCGCTGACAATCAGCCGCCAGTCCCGCCAGCTTCCCGGAGCCCAAGGTAATCCGCACATGATCTCGAAACGTCCCGCCGCCGCGCTGATGCGACTCGCTTCATCCTTACTCGGCCTCACCCTATTGGCTGCGTGCGCGTCGACCGCAGGCCCTGACATTGCGCGGCAGGTCACGCTGGAACCCGATCCGGCGCATATCTGTGATTTTTGCGAAAGGCTCAACGAACCGGCCGAGCCGTTTCATATTCATGGCGACACTTACTATGTGGGCACGGCCATGATTTCGTCTGTGCTGATTGCATCCGATGATGGCCTTGTTCTGGTCAATGGCGGCATGACGCAGACCGCGCCGCAGATTGCGGCGAATATTGAAGCGCTCGGCTTTTCGCTCGCTGATCTGCGCCTGATTTTGAACACGCACGCCCATTTCGATCATGCGGGCGGCATCGCCGCCTTGTCGCGGGCGACGGGCGCAAAGGTTGCGGCAAGCGCGCGCGGCGTGGAGGCGCTGAAAGAGGGGCGCCCCACAGAAGACGATCCGCAGCGCGGTATTGAGGACAATGTCTTTCCCGCCGTGCCGCAAGCACAGATCACCGCCGACGGAGAGACGTTAAAGGTTGGCGGCATCGCGGTGACGGCGCATTACACCCCCGCCCATACGCCGGGCAGCGCCGCATGGAGCTGGCGTTCATGCGAAGCGGGGCGTTGTCTTGACGTTGTCTTCGCTGATTCCTTTTCAACCCGTTCCGCTCCCGGCTTCCGGTTCACCGGCGGCGCCGATTATCCGGGCCGGGTCGAAACATTCCGCAGTGCTGTTGCAACGGTCGCTGATCTTCCCTGCGATGTGCTGCTGACGCCTTCGCCGCTTTCCTTTGGCGTCAAGGAAAAGCTGGCGGCGCGCGCGGAAAACCCTACGGTCAATCCCTTCATTGATTCTGATGCGTGCCGCGCTTATGCCGCCAAGGGGGAAGCCGGCCTCGACAAACGCATCGCTGAAGAAACGGCGGCGCAATAAGGCTGCTGGCGAAAATAAAAACAACAGGCGTATTTGATGAGCATGACAGACAGTATTGAAGAGCCGGCAGGAAGCGGGCCGTTCGCGTGGTATCAGCGCGCTAACCGGAAAGTCCGGCGCGTCTTCTGGACATGCTCTGTCGCCTGGACGCTCGATGCGATGGACGCGCTTGTCTATCAGTACCTCATCCCTGTCATCATCACCGCCTTCGGCATCAGCCTGGCGCAAGCGGCGGCGGTGGCGAGCGCCAGCTATTTCGCCTCGGCGATCGGCGGCTGGATGGGCGGATGGCTGGCCGACAAGTTCGGGCGCGTGCGCATTCTACAGCTGACGATTTTGTGGTTTTCGGTTTTCTCGTTTCTGTCCGGTTTCGCCCAGACCTATGAGCAGCTTTTGATCTTGCGCGTCCTGCAAGGCGTCGGCTTCGGCGCCGAATGGGCGGTTGGCGCAGTGTTGCTGGGTGAAATCGTTGCGCGCCAGGATCGCGGCAAGGCGCTCGGCTCGGTGCAGAGCGGCGTCGCCGTTGGATCGGGGCTTGCGGCCCTTCTGGCGGGCCCGTTTGTTGCGCTGTTCGAACCGGAAATGGGGTGGCGCATTGTCTTCTGGATCGGCATCCTTCCTGCGCTGTTGATTTTCTTCGTGCGCCGCGGCGACGATGACTCTGCCGTCTTCAAGGAAAATAAAGCCAAGCGCGACGCAGAGAAAAAGTCCGTTACGCCTCTGGAGATTTTCCGCCTGAAATATCTTCGTATCACGGCGCTCGCCGCGCTCCTCGCCGTTGGCGCACAGGGCGCGGGCTATTCGGTTTCGAGTTACCTGACGACATTCCTGCAAAATGAACGCGGCATTTCAGCATCGACCGCCGGTATTTTCGTTCTTTTAAATAGCGTCGGCGCGTTCTTTGGCCTGTTGGGCAACGCCTATTTCAGCGACCGGTTTGGCCGGCGCATGGCGTTCCGCATGTTTGGCGCGGGATTTATTCTCGCCACGATATTCTATCTTTGCGCGCCGCTCGGCAGTCATGCCTATTTGCTGATCCCCGCCGGGTTCGTTCAGGCGTTTTGCCAATTTGGGTTATACGGATCGTTCGGCCCGTATTTCACCGAGCTCTTCCCGACGGAAGTGCGCGCCTCGGGACAGGCCTTTGCCTATAATTTCGGGCGCGCCGTCAGCGGCATCTTCATTCAAGGCGTTGCAATCCTCGCGGCGACTGTGGCGCTCAACGTCTCCATGACGGTGATGGGGGTCATTGGCGTTCTCTGCGCCCTCGTTGCGACAGTGCTGCTGCCGGAAACCGTCGGCCGTGACCTTCGCGAACTTGATGAGGGAAAGCCCCCTGAAGGGGCGCGATAGGCCAGCCCCGTCAAGGCCGGCGCCGGCGTCACTTCCTCCGGCGTCAACTCTTGGGGCCGCTTGGATAAAGTGGCGAGGCGGCTCAATCCGTTAGGTTGCCGCTTAAGGTATTCACATGAAACAGTTTCTTGAATTTTGCGCCGCGCGCGGCGGGAGCCTTTTGGGCACCTGGCTCAAGCTCCCCACTTTGGCGACGGTGGAGATGCTGGGACGCGCCGGGTTCGATTTTCTCGTCATCGACATGGAGCACGCGCCGCATAGTCTTGATCAGGTCTATCAATTCATTTTCGCGACACAGGCGTCGGGCATGGCGGCGCTGGTGCGCCTGCCTGATCACAGCGGATCGGACATTCAGCGCCTTCTCGACTCCGGCGCCGACGGGCTTCTGGCGCCGCGCATGACGAGCGTTGAAACCGCAGAGCGGCTGACGCGCCAGATGGTGTTCAGTCCAAAGGGAGAGCGAGGTCTCGGCACGACATCGCGCGCCGGAAGCTGGGGCCAGACGCCCATGGCCGATTATCTGAAGCGCGGCGATGAACAATGCCTGCGCATGGTGCAGCTCGAAAGCTGGGACACGGTGACTGCGGTTGAGGACTATCTCGCCATTCCAACAGTGAACGGCGTTTTTGTCGGGCATGGCGATTTATATCTGTCGAGCGGAAAGCCGTCCTCCGCCCCCGAAGTGCGCGAACTGACCCAGCGTGTCGCCGCCGCTGCGCGCAGTGCAGGAAAACTCTCCGGCGCCGCGGCGGCGACGCCCGAAGAAGCCAGGATTTACACCGAGATGGGCTACTCGCTTGTTATGGTGAGCAATGATGCAACGATTTTTGCGAAAGCCGCCGCTGCGGCCGTCGCGGAAGCCCGCGCAAAGTAACGCGACAAGCCGCAAACCAGATTGAGGTTGATATGAGTGAGACTATTGATCCCCGTTCCCGCCTTTCCACCAGCGGCGCAGTATCGTCGAGCAGCGAAGCCTTCTCAGCGGCGGTCTATGCGCGATTTTACGATATGCCGCCGCAGGAAGAGACGGATAAATCCAAGACGTGGATGGCGCGCGGCCAGAACTTCATCGTCACCTTTTCCGACGTGAAGGCGGGCGCGATGTTTGAGCGAAAGGGCCAAACGGACGAATATATTCTGATCCTGCCGGACGAAGATATGAGCGCGAGCGTGACCGCCGGCGGCGAGACGCAGGAAATCGGCGGCTTCACCATCACCATTGTGCCGCCGGGCGACAGCACGATCACCGTGAAAGGCGACGGCAATATTATTCGCCTGTTCTCAACGCAATCAGGCGATCTTGTTGAAAAGACCGCCAATGAAAAAGATTATCGCGAGCATCATCCACACATTCCGCCGTTTGAACCCTGGCCGGCGCCGAAAGGCGGCTACAAGATCCGCAGCTACAGTCTTGACGTGCCGGAAGAAGAGGGGCGCTTCGGCAAGATCTGGCGCTGCACCACTTTCATGGTGAATGTCTTTCCGCCACAGCACGGCCCGCGCGACCCCTCCAAATTGTCACCGCATCATCATGACGATTTCGAGCAGTGTTCGCTCGTCATTGGCGGCGTTTATGAACACCATCTGCGCTGGCCATGGACGGCCAATATCGCCGATTGGCGTGACGACGATCACGAACGTTGCGGCGCCCCGTCCGTGACCGTGATCCCGCCAAAGGCGATTCACACATCGGCGGCCGTCGATCCGGGCGTCAATCTGTTGATCGATATCTTCTCGCCGCCCCGCGAAGATTTTTCCAAAATGGATGGCTGGGTTTTAAACGCCGACGAATATCCCATGCCGGAAACGAAGGAAGAATAGCCGCCCTTTAAAATGCGGTGCGATCAGCGCCCTTGAGGCCCAATAGCTTGCGGGCCTCATCAGGCGTTGCGATTTCAAGGCCGAGCTCTTCGATGATCGTGCGGACCTTGCGCACCTGTTCGGCGTTGCTTTTCGCAAGCTCTCCGCGGCCGATATAAAGGCTGTCTTCGAGACCGACGCGAACATTGCCGCCAAGCAGCGCCGACTGATTGCAAAACGTCATCTGGTTCTTTCCCGCCGCAAAGGCGGAAAACACATAATCGTCGCCAAACAGGCTGTCGGCGATGGTGACCATATGAGCGAGATTGCGCGGGTCCGCGCCGACGCCGCCAAGAATGCCGAAAATCCCCTGGATGAGGAATGGCGGTTTAATCAAACCCCGCTCGGCGAAATGCGCCAGCGTGTAGAGATGCCCGATATCATAGCATTCGAATTCGAACCGCGTGCCATAGGCTTCGCCGACTTCCCGCATGATCCGTTCGATATAACTGTTCGAATTATACATGATGCGGTCGTTCGACGTTTCCACATAGTCGCGTTCCCACTCATGGGCCCATTTCTCGACCTTCGCGCCGGCGGCGCTGAAATCGAAAATAAGCGGGCCCATATTGAGAGAGCAGACTTCCGGCTGCGCCGCATGCGCGCCTTCGAGACGGTCATCGAGGGACATGTTGGCGCTGCCGCCGGTTGAGATGTTGATGACGGCGTCGGTCGCCTGTTTGATGCGCGGAAGAAACGCCATGAAGTCCTTTGCGGCGGGACTGGGCTGGCCTGTTTCCGGATTGCGGGCGTGAAGGTGAAGGATCGCCGCGCCGGCTTCCGCCGCTTCCACGGACGCGTCGGCGATTTCATCCGGCGTCACCGGCAGATAGGGCGACATTGACGGCGTATGAATCGATCCCGTCGGCGCACAGGTGATGATGACCTTACCGCTTTTGAGCATGTCGCGTTTCCTAAAGCCCAGCCTGACAGAGATATTTAAGGTTCAGATATTCCGCGAGACCGTGAGAGGAACCTTCGCGGCCGAGCCCCGACATTTTGACGCCGCCAAAGGGAACGACCGCCGTGGAAATAAGCCCGGTGTTAATCCCGACCATGCCGCTTTCAATATCGCGGCCGACGCGCGAAATGGTCGCCGGGTTCTCAGAGCAAAGATAAGCCGCAAGACCGAAGGGCGTGTTGTTCGCAAGCGTAACGCCTTCCTCGATTGTCTCAAAAGGAATGACGCCGGCAAGAGGGCCGAAGGTTTCTTCGCGTGTGAGCAGAGCATCGGGCGCGACGTCCCGCAACACTGTCGGCGGCATCAACTGTCCGCCGGAAGATTTGCCGCCGGAAAGAAGGGTCGCGCCGCCAGCGACGGCGTCGTCGAGATGCTCCTCCACTTTCGCGACGCCCCATTTGTCGATCAACGGGCCGATATCGGATCGTTCATCGAAGCCATCTCCAAGGGCGAGTCCATTCACGCGCGCCGCGAAAGCGTCGAGAAAGTCTTCATAAACGCCCTTCTGCGCATAGATGCGATTGGCCGCAATACAGCTTTGGCCGCTATTGCGGAACTTCGCCACCAGCGCCGTCTCGACAGCCGTATCCAGATCGGCGTCGTCAAAGATCAGAAGCGGGGCATTGCCGCCAAGCTCAAGCGACAGGCGTTTGATTGACGCTGCTGAAGCCTCCATCAATTGCGCGCCGATTTCCGTCGAGCCGGTAAAGCTGATCTTGCGCACGGCCGAAGACGAGGTGAGCAGCCCGCCAATCATGCTGGCCTTGCCGGTGATGACGTTTAAAACGCCGGGCGGAACGCCAGCTTCTTCAGCGAGGACGGCGAGGGCGTAGGCCGACAGCGGCGTCTGGCTTGCGGGCTTCGCCACCATGGTGCAACCCGCGGCGAGCGCCGGCGCCGCTTTGCGGGTCAGCATGGCGAGCGGAAAGTTCCAGGGCGTAATGGCGGCGCAAACACCGATCGGCTCCGGCTCCACCATGAGGCGGCGTCCCGAAACCGGCGCTGGAATGATTTCTCCCAACATGCGGCCGGCTTCATCGGCGTAAAATTCAATGAAACCGGCGCCGTATGCGACTTCCGCCCGCGCTTCTTTCAGCGGCTTGCCGTTTTCAAGTGTGATCAGGCGGGCGAGATCTTCCTGGTGGGCCATCACAAGGTCAAACCAGCGGCGCAGGATCGCCCCGCGCGTGCGCGTCAGTTCTTTCGCCCAGGCGGGAAAGGCGCGTTCGGCGGCGTCAATGGCGGCGCGCGCCTGCGCCTCAGAAAGCGCGGGCGCGTGGCCGATAACGTCGCCGGTGAAAGGGTCGTCGACATCAATGACGGCGCCGTCCTCAGCGTCGACCCACTGCCCGTCAATATAGGCTTTGTCGCGAATGAGGTCCGGCCGGGAAAGTTTTCCGCGCTCGAGCTGGGGGCGTCCATCTGCGTGAGGCATGTCGCTCTCAAATGTCCTTACTTATCGTCGTCAAGGTTTGGATTGGTGATCGGCGTGTCGCTTTCGAACCAGTGTTCAAAACGGCGATAGGTGCAAAGCCAGCGTCCGGCTTCATTGCGCTTGTAGCGGTCTGTCGCAAGCGAGATGGTGATGGGCGGATGAGACGGCAGAACTTTCTCGCCGTTTTTGGCGTAGAGGAAAAGAAAGTTTGTCGCTTCGGCTGTGTCGGGACCCGTGAAATAAGCGCGGAAGTTTGTGAAGGAATGAACCGAAAGGCGGGGCCCCTGTTTCACGCGCCAGTCATAGAATTCCTGAATTTTTGACTTGCCGTAATAAGAGGCGAACTGGCCGTGAAACTCGGCGTCGTCGGTGTAGTAAGAGGAGGCTTCGCGCCCGCCATTCGTGTCAATTTCGTGCCAATATTCAGCAAGCTGCAGAGAGAGTTCTGCATTTAGTTTAAGGACGTCATCCTGATACACCGCCGCGCTCCTTTATGTGGTCAGGATAGACCATCGCGGCGTCTTCCCCTCCGGTCTTGTTCGGAGGGGAAAGAAAATTTGAGCGGAGCGGACTTGGGCCTTAGTTGTGGGCGTTCGTGGCGACGCTGCGATATTCCCGGGGCGCCATGCCGAATTTATCGCGGAAGCAGCGGGTGAAATGCGCCGCGCTGTTAAAGCCCCAGGAAAAGGCGATTTCGGTCAGCGTGTGACCGTTCCAGGCGGGGTTTCTCATCTGCCGGGCGCATTCTTCAAGACGCCGCCGAAGAATAAACGCCGAGATTTTTTCACCGGAAACGGAAAAGACCGAACGAAGATAGCGCGGCGACAGATTAAGGCTTGTGGCGATGGATGAGGCGCAAAGCCCCGGATCGCGCAGATTGCTTTCGATGAACGAGATAACATCATTACGACGACGCCACAGAACGGCGGACTCATCTGAAATATCAAAGCCGGCTGTGTAGGACATGGAAATCATTTCGAGCAAATGGCGTGCGACCCGGTCTTCATGGTCCGCGCTGATGCCGTTGCCGACGCTTTCGCTCAAGGATTCCACCATGGCGCCGAGCGTGCCGACGAGGCCGACCGCATGACCGAGGCGCAGGCCGCTGAACTGTTCCGGCGTCGGCAGATATTCACGCAGCAAGGATGGCAGTACGCGCACCATAATCGTGACGGAGAAATCTTTTGTGTCAAAGAAGTGCGGAAGGCCCGTGTCGATAAGAACGAAGTCGCCTTCGGACATGTTTGATTCATGACCGCAGTGATGGAGCGTGCTGCTGCCTTTGGCTTGCAGCAGAAGCGAATAGATCCGCGGCCGCTTGTCATTGATGTGATCTTTACTGCGCTCGACGCTGTAGCTGTCCATGGTGAGCTTGGCGAGCTTAACAGGACCAAGCGTGCCGATGCTCAATTCGGCGCCGAAGCCTTGTTTGTCGACGGGTGTAAATTCAACCTGGCTCATTTGCGACGCATAAAGAGCATTCCAGGCTGCGGTCCGGCCGCTGGTCGGCAAACCAATCGTGCTAATCTTTTCCATATGCACACCTCCCACTTGGCCCGGCTTTTTTATTCCGGTGCCAAAAGCGGCTTTTTGCCGCTTATAACAGAGTCTTGCACCGACCTTCGGCGGCGTCAAGCTGGGAAATATAGCGTGTGTTGTGGATGGGTGACGGTGACGGCGTTCAGCAAAAACCCGACTTATACCGTCAACTGAAAAAGCTGACGGGGCCTGTTAGCGTTAATATTAAACGCGCCGCAACGCTGAGTGATGCTTCAAAGGGCGGCTTCGTAAATTCCAATCGTGTCCGCTTCCGTAAGGGGGCGGGGGTTGCGTTCGAGAAGACGCGTCACGGTCATGGCGGCTTTCGCCATGCGTGGGACGGCGCCCGCATCGATACCGAAAGCCGACATGCGTTGTTCTATGCCGCAGCGTTCCGCCAGATCGATAATTGCATCGACGCCCTTATGGGCCGTTGCTGTATCGTCGCCTGCATTTTCGACGCCGAGCGCGCGCGATCGCGGCGTAACGGGCCGGCGCCGCCTCAATATTGAAGCGCAAGACATGCGGCAAGAGCAGCGCATTGGCGACGCCATGGGCGATATGGAATTCGCCGCCGAGCGGATAGGCGAGGGCGTGAACGGCGGCGGTGTTTACCGGGCCGAGGCACATGCCGCCATAAAGGCTGGCGAGCAGCATCGCCTCCCGCGCCGCAAGATCATCGCCCTGTTTACAAGCGCGTTCGATATTGCCTGCGATCAGGCGGATGCCGGCCTCAGCGTAAATATCCGCAATCGGATGGGCGAAGCGGTTGGCGTACGCCTCAATACAATGGGTGAGCGCGTCGAAACCTGTGGCGGCGGTGACGGCGGGGGGCATTGTCACCGTCATCAACGGATCGAGGTAAGCGCCGTTCGGCACGAGATGGCGGCTGACCACGCCTTTTTTGAGGTCTTCATCCTCATCGCCAAGAATAGCGATGGGCGTCACTTCGCTGCCGGTGCCGGCCGTTGTCGGGATGCAGGCGACAGGAAGCGCCCGTCCTTTCAGGAGGTCGACGCCGATCGCCTCTTTGATGGATTGGCCGCCGTCGAAAAGCGCGGCGACAAGCTTTGCGACATCCATACAGCTGCCGCCGCCAAGCCCGATGACGGCGTCGGCGCCGAAGGCGCGGGCCGCCTCCATCGCTGTTGCGAATTCGTCGAATGTCGGCTCACCTTCAAGATCATCCCAGAGGACGGCGGCGGCGCCGCGTTTTTCTATGGCGGACAGGAGCGGATGGCAAAGGTTGCGGGTCGGCGGCGAGGTGACAATGAAGAGACGGCTTGCCCCGCGGTCCATTAGATCCTCAGGGCAACGCAGCGCCGCGCCGGTCCCGAAAGTGAGGGTTCCGACGTTGAATAGCGTGAGAAGGCGGTCATCCGGCTGTGTCACGCACCGCCTCCCCGCCTTGTCGGCCTTAGCCCTCTTGGCCGCAGACCCATTGGACATTCCTGAATTTCAAGCAACTTCGGCCCAGCCTATGATGCTTTTCATCCAGGGGTTTGATCTTAACGGCGCAAGGATTTGAACGATCTGCGAAATTCAAGGGAAGACCGGGATCGCGCTTGCAAAGCCCGTTTGTGGGACCTTAGAGGTGTTCCACGGAAACCGCTCACAGGAGAGCATGCGCCATGACAGACCCGCTTTTCGCCGTTGACGGAAAAACCGCGCTGGTGACCGGCGGGACCAGCGGGATCGGGTTGATGATCGCCAGGGGGCTCGTCCGGCGCGGCGTGAAAACGTACATCACCGGGCGCGATGCAACCAGAACGGGTGAGCTCGCTGAAAAAATATCAGCCGATGAAGGGGGCGTGTGTATCGGCCTCGGCACCGATCTGTCGGAAGGCGATGGGCCTGAAAATCTGGCCGGCGACCTCGCGCGCCGGGAGACGTCTCTCCACATCCTGGTGAACAACGCCGGCGCCGGAGAGACGGCTTCATTGCCGGATGTGTCCGTTGAGGCGTGGGACACCGTCATGAATGTGAATCTGCGCGCGCCGTTCTTCCTTGTGCAGAACTTGTTGCCCTTGCTTGAGACGGGTGCGAGCGCGGCAGATCCGGCCCGCGTGATCAATCTCGGGTCGATCGGCGGGTTGCATATTCCCAACTGGGACGCATTTCCTTATGGAGCCTCGAAAGCGGGCGTCCATCATCTTACCCGGGCTTTAACCAAACGTCTTGGCGGCAAGAAAATAACCGTCAACGCCATTGCGCCGGGGCCATTTCCATCGCGACTGACGGATACCGGATCGGACGCCGTTAAGAAAAGCGTTGAGACTTATGTGCCGCTCGGCCGCCCTGGCGAGCCCGATGACATCGAAGGTCTTGTTGTCTTTTTGTCGTCTCGGGCCGGCGCTTATGTGAATGGCTGCACCATCCCCCTTGATGGCGGGTATATCGCCGCCCTTTAAAACACTCTTCGGCGGCGCCTCGCACAGCCATACCCCGCCAAGTGTGCGGGAGAGGAAGAAGCTTCTCCGGTCATCTTTGCGACAAATCGTGGCTCCGTTTCAGGCAAGTTGAAATACGCCGCGCTGCATACCCTGCCCTCAGAACAAAAACGATAAATGACGGATGGGGAGATGAAGGTTGAATCATTCCGTTGGAGCTTTGGTCTGGTCGTTGCTTTAGGCGCGTGATTTTGCGTCTGGCGCGGTGGGGTTTGCGAGGAAAGAGCTCATTTGTTTCAGTCGGCCCGTTTCCTCCCATGGGTGGTCGGCCGCCATCCCAGCCGGATTGAAGGTTAATCGCCTGCACCGGTCTGGGGTGGCGACATTTCGATGGAGCTTCGAAGGGGCGCTTTATGGCGATTGCATTGTTTGACACACATGCACACCTGATTTCAGACGATTGGGATAGGTATCGCCCGAAGGCGCTGACGCCTGACCTGCCAACGCCGGAGCGGCCGAACTATTCCGTAACCGTTGATTCACTGATCGAGATGATGGACGCGAATAATGTAGAACGGGCCTGTCTCGTTCAGCGCGGCCATGTCTATGGCTATGACAACAGCTATATCATCGACTCGGCTGCAAAATATCCCAAGCGTTTGCATCCAGTCGTGATCCTGGACACGCAGGATCCGGAGACGCCTGACCTTTATCGTAGCATGGTGCGAAACGATGGCGTGTGCGGGTTCCGCATGGCGCATACGCGCCCCTGGATTCTGGACACGGCGTGGATGAGCTCGCCCGCAGCCATGGATGTCTGGAAGGCGTGCGCTGATCTCGGTACGCCGATGACCATCATTTTCTACCAGAAGCAACTTTCCTATAATTTGCCGCTGTTAAAGATCATTGCCGGGCAATTTCCGGATTTGCCGATCATCATCGATCATGGCGGCATGCCTTATGGCATGACCCAGGTCGAAGTGGGGTACGCCGAGGAGGATGGAGAAGAGGTGGTCATGCCGCCGCCGCCGGATTTCGGCATTGATCAGACAATCAAGATTTTTGAAGATGTCCCGAATATCTATTTCAAGTTTACGGAAATCAACATTGAACGTCTGACGGCGGAGAATATCCGGCCAGCGAGAATTGTGCGGCGCCTGGTCGACAGTTTTGGCCCGGACCGGATTGTTTGGGGGTCGGATATCGGCCAGAGCATGCTCTGGTCGTATGAGGAAAAAACTGAAATGGCCCGCCGCGCAGCCGACTTTCTGTCAGAAGATGAAACGAGAAAATTCCTGCGTGATAACGCTGTGCGGATATTCAACCATGTCGGTTGAGGTTTCATTCTTCTGATCGGGACAACTGCAGGTTGGCGGATCATCGCGCCAGGCCGGCTCTTTTGCACTGGGTAGTGGAGGGATGGAGCTGCAGGTCAAAAATGCGGGTATGCTGACGATGACGAAACATGAAATTCATATCCGTTAATGAAATCCCACACAAAATTTTGATCCGATTGGATCAAGCCGGGTTTCCGCAGCTCGGTTACCAGTTCTGACAATTACAACAATTGCGTCCATGAGAAGGGGTAGGAAATGTTAAAGACACTGACAATGGCGTCCATCTCGACAGCGGCCTTGCTGACGGCGCAAGGCGCCTATGCACAAACGGATGAAACCGGGCGGGAGCGCGACCAGATCGTCGTTACGGCGACCAAGGTCGAAACCAATCTTCAGGAAACGCCGATTGCGATCACGGCGGTGACATCCGAAACGCTGGCCGAGCGGGGGCTCACAACGACGGCGGATCTCGGTAAAATCGTGCCGAACGCCGACTTCCAAAAGGCGCAAGGCATTTACGGTCCGGCCGTAACCGTTTTCCTGCGCGGCATCGGTCAGCATGACCCGCAGCTCAACGGCGAGCCGGCGGCCGCCTTTTACATCGACGATGTTTATTATCCGCATCTGTTCGGGTCGCAGTTCGACCTGCTTGATCTCGATCATGTGGAGGTTCTTCGCGGTCCTCAAGGAACGCTGTTCGGACGGAACGCCATCGCCGGCGCCGTCAACCTTGTCAGCACGAAACCGAGCCTGACCGAAGCGAGCGCCTCCATCGAGGCGACCATGGGCGCTTATGAGCGCCGCGACTTCAGGGCTTCTTTCAGCGTTCCCGTAACCGACACGCTTGCTGTCGCCGTCACGGCGCTGTCGAAAAAGCGTGAAGGCTATCAGGAGATGATCGACTTCACCTGTCAGATGCATCTGAATGGGACGCCGGAGCTTGCCGGCTCGTTCCCGTTCCAGACGCCGGAAACGACATTCGCAGGCGGCAGCTCGCCTGACAATTGCGTCATCGATCATCTTGGCGGCGAGGACACCCGCGCCATTCGCGGTTCTGTTTACTGGGAGCCGACGGATCGCCTGTCGGTTTCTCTCAGCGCTGACTATATGGACCAGAATGATGAAATTCCGGCCGAATATATTATCGATACGGATTATGCGCAGACGCAGTCGCGCCCGAATTTCGTCACGGCGTTCGACCAGTTCTCCGTCGCCGGTGATCCCCCATTCCAATGGGATGAGCGTTTCGAAACGGGCGATCCCTACAAGACCTACGACAATTATTGCGATCCGTTCCCGGCGGGCACGCTGATCCCCGGCAATACCTATTACAATGGTTCTGTCTTCAAAGGCGGGAAATGCTACGGCAATACGGTGCCGCTGACGAACTGGGGCTTCCAGGGCAAGGCCGTTTACGGCATCACCGACAGCATCGACTTCTCGCTGATCGGCGGATATCGCGAGCTGCAATTGGCCTTCGGCGCGGCGTCTGACGGCACCCCGCTGAACGATTCGATCATCTATCACCAGTTCGATGAAACTCATTGGAGCGGTGAAGCACGCTTTACCGGTCAGCATGACTGGATCGACTGGGTCGCCGGGTTCTTCTACTATAAAGGCGATGCCTATCACCTCGGCCAGCCCCAGGGCGTTCGCGCCGGCACGCAGCGTTTCCAGGTGGACACCTATGAACCGACCGCGTGGGCGGGCTACGGAAACGTCGTCATCCACCTGCTCGATGATCGCTTGAATCTGACGGGCGGCGTGCGCCGTTCCGACGACGAGAAGTTCGTCGATTTCAACAGCTACACGGATGCAACGCCTCCGGGCCAGACCACATTCGTTCCGTCTGCGGCGAGCACGATCTTTGATGTGACGATCGCGACCGATCGCTGGGACTGGAAAGCGGGCATCGACTATCGTTTCACCGATCAGTTCATGATGTACGCCTCCGCCGGCACCGGTTACCGCCTGCCGGGCTTCAATGTGCGTCCGTCACAGCCGGGACAGGAAGGGCAAACGCCGGGCGAAGCGCTGCGCAGCTATGAACTTGGCTTCAAGTCCGAAAGCTTTGACAACCGGTTGAAAGTGAATTTCGCCGCGTTCCTCATGGACTTCACCGAACGTCCGGCGACTTACGCCGGTCAGGAAGCGCAGCTGACGGACGACCTTTCGGGCAATGTGCCGGGTTCGTCCACGGTGATCCCTGGCGGGCCTTCCGGCACCGGTCTTGATACGGCCTTCTTTACTTGCCGTGATTACAACATGGCGACCGACGGTCCGGCCAATCCGGCGGCTGGCGTGGGCGTCAACTGCGTGGCGCGCAGCTACTACTATAGCGTCGCCGGCAAGGTTAAAGGCATCGAGGCCGAAGTCGAAGCGGAACCGATCGATAATCTCTATTTCACCGGCTCCATGGGCTATGTGAAATGGAAGGCGGATGACATCACACGCGTTGTCCGCGTTCCCGACTGGACCGCAAGCGCCGGCGTTTCCTATGAGTTCCTGGACGTGTTTGGCGGCTCGATTACGCCGCGCCTCGACTGGTACTTCACCGGACGGACCGCCTATAATGCGAACTTGCCGGAATTTGACCAGGAGGCGTACAGCCTGGTCAACGCCCGTCTCACCTATCACAATGAAGAGCATGATTACGACGTCTCCATTGGCGCAACCAACCTCTTCGACAAATTCTACTACCGCAACAAGATCGCCTTCCAGGCGTTCGGTCTGCCGACCAATCTTGGTCAGCCTGCTGCGCCGCGCGAGTGGTATGTCAGCGTGAAGAAGCGGTTCTAGTATCGCTTCGCCGCAAGCCGGGTGCGCAGCCTGGTTTGCGGCGGCGATCTGGACGAGGCGCTGAACGGGTCTGCGAGCCAAGCTCAAATTGCCTGCAGCGCCTCTCCCATTATAAGGATAGTGGAGCTGAACGCGACAAAGGCGAACTCAAGATCGCCACGACAATTGGAGGAATTTCATGATTGAACGCCGCACCCTTATTGCATCCGCTTTAGCGGCGACGGCTATCGCGCCTTTGTCGGGACAAGCTTCGGCCATGGCGTCCAAGGCGAAGGCCCGGCCTTTTAAACTCTTCGATTGCCATGGGCATTTCTATACGGACGACTGGAGAAATTATCCTTTTGACGCGCATACGGCGCGCTATGGTCCCGAGCGCATGGTCGCCAAGGCCATGGAAAATCCGATGACGGCTGAAAAGGTCCTTAAATTCTGGGATGAGGCGGGCATTGAGCGCGGTCTCGGTGTTCAATATTCGAGCACCTATTTCACCGACAACAGCTATCTTCTGGACATCGCTGAAAAATATGACCGGATCATTCCGATTGTCATTCTCGATGCGACCGCGGCGGATGAAACCCCGGCGACGTTAAAGAAAATGGCGAGCGAGAACGGCATTGCGGGCGTGCGCTTTATGGGCGTCCCGAATGAAAATAACGAGTTTCCGTTCCTGACGGACGCTGCTTCCGCTTCGTGGGAAATGGCGAATGAGCTTGGCCTGACAATCACGCTGATGCCGATCACGCGCACCGATCCAGGCAAGGCGATCCGGCGTGTCGGCGAGCTTGCGGACAAATATCCCAATGTCGGCGTCGTGCTCGATCATATCGGCTTCCCCCGTTATGGCGCGCGTCCTGACTCCTGGGGGTATTTGCCCGAGCATCTGGAGCTCGCAGCGCACAAGAACATCCACTATAAATACACAACTTTCCTCATCGAAATGCTGCTCGCGGATGACACCCCGCTCAAGGAGTTTCTGGAATATACGGTTGGCGTTTACGGCGCCGATCACATGATCTGGGGGTCTGATATCGGCAATAGCGAGGTTGACGATTTGCTGTTTGTGCAGCACGCGCTCGATTCGGCCAGCGGCCTTTCAATGGAGCAACAAAAAGCGCTCTTCTACGATACGGCGAAGTCTTTGTTTATTCCCGGCGGACGTGGGGCTGCTTAATCCTCACAAGAAAATCTCACCTTCCATGAGTGCCGGTTTGCCGGCGGCGTTCTTCCCTTACGCCGCCGGCTTTTTTGTTGGGTAGAAAATTATGGGCAGGGATAAAATAAAAAGAGCGCGGGAAACGTCCGCGCTCTTTTTGTACTTCCATTGAAAATGCCAGCGATCAATCGACCGTGAAGATGCTGCGCGCAATATGGCGGACGCCGCCTTTGCTGCCGCCCACAACCTGCATCGGATCGTTCTTGCTGTTGAAGTAATAGATTGCGCCGATCTTTCCCGGCTCGACTTCAAATGCATTGGGATAGCCGACGTCCCAGCTGCCGCCGTCATCGCGCACGATGATCTCGCCGCCCCAGCTCTTGCCTTCATCTTCGCTGACGACGGCGCGGATGCCGAAACTCGGCAGGCGATAACCATATACAATAACGAGCCGGCCATCGCTCATATGAACGAGGCTTCCGGGCGCGCCCCAGTCATTGACGCGTGACAGGAACCCCCAGGTTCTGCCGCCGTCGTCGCTCTTGTAAACTTCCGTCCACATGGTTCCGCGCGGATCGCGCTGGCAGCGCAGCGTGCAAAGGATGCGGCCATTGGGAAGCATGGTGGCGCGCGGATAGAACCAGCGGTGCCCGCCAAAGGCGTGGCTTGTTTTCCAGTCGCCGGCGGCCTCGCCTTTGGGGTCATGCTGCGGCGTGATCATGGACATGAAGCGGAACTCCGTTCCATCGCCGACGCTGCCGTAAACCAGCGGGCGACGATTCCAGCCGTCATCTGCGGACTCGAACAGGAACAGGAGGCAACGGCCGTCAGGACGCACCAGATAGGAGTTAAGCCCGGTGAGCGAGCTCAACCCGTCCAGCGGCAGAAACGATCTTGGCGACCATGTGTTCCCGGAATCTTTTGAAATCTGGATATAGGTGCGCGCTTCGGGCTTGCCGAAATTCTGGCCGAAATTGCTGATCAGGACGTCCTTGTCGAGATAGTCGACGGGTCCCCAGCCTTCCAGCGATCCCGTGGTCCCGTCATTCCCGCGGTCCAGCATGTTGATGATCGGATCATCGCCGTTCCAGGTGCGGCCGCGATCGCTGGAGCGCACCGTGACCATCCTTCTTGCGGTGGCCTGCGTGGCGAGATTGTCATGATTGATGTTGTTCGGATCGTCATAAACGACGGTCAGGGACAGAAAACTCTGGAGAAAATCGCCATTGGCGGTCTCCCAAAATCCCATCGTGTAGGGCCAGGAGCAAAACTCGTTTTCGCGCCGGTAAACGACCGCATGATCGACGTCTTTGGCGCCGCGCGCAGCCGGATATTGTTTGATTACGGGAGACTTCTTGCGAGCGGCGGCGGGGCTTGCCGCGAGACCGGCGCCGACGATTCCGGAAATCAGCACGTTGCGTCGTTCAATCATTAAGGTTCTCCAGGAAGTCTTGTCGTGTGGAGCCAACAGTTTGTAGGCGAGCCAAACGGCCTTGCAACAGGATATTGAAAGAACGCCGGGATCATCCAAAATCAGCGCCCGCTTGGTCAAATACCGCATTGCAGCAGCGGTTTATGGTCGGCTGCGCGGCAATATTTTCGTCCCCTTCGGGCAAGTCGTCATTGCGTCTCGCGCCATAGCTTGTGGGCGGACTTTTTCAGGATGCGATTGTAGGAACATGATTGAACGCCGTGGCGTACTGATTTCCGGTTTGGGAGCGACCGCTCTTGCGTCATGCGCCACAAAGGCGCCGGCGGTTCACCGGAACAATCCCGATAAGACGCAATTTGAGCGGCCACAGAAGGACGCCAGCGCCACCCATGGCGTCGTCTATCGAAATGAAAAAGAATTTTGCGGCTGGCCGTTCTATTGCGGCTTCTGGCGAACCGGCGATGGAAGCCTTCTGACAAGTTTCAAGCGCATTCCGACGCAATACAATGTTTATGACGATGTCGATCACAACAATCTGACGCGCAATCGCGGCAAGCTCTGGACGATCCGCTCAACCGATAATGGCGAGACCTGGGATCCGAAAAGTTTTCAGGAAGTGTTCGACATGAACTACCGGCAGGAAAGCGACCTGCCGGGCGGTCACGCTGCGGACTGGTCCGATCTGCCGCCGCTGGATTTTTTCAGCCGGGACACGTTGTTGATGGGCGGCGGTTTGCCGCGTCTTTTTGCGCCCGGAGGCGAGGCCTGGTTGCGCGCATCAACTGACGGCGGGCGGACATGGCGCCGCCCCATGTTTATTCCCAAATATGATCTGCCGTCCCTGACCGCGTTTGGTTCTTCCATGTATGCAACGCGCGATGACGGCGTGCATGTGCTGGGGCTCAACACGTCGTCACCGGAAGCAATGTCGCCGCGTCCGCTCGTTTATCACTCGAATGACGGCCTGAACTGGCGGTTTCTTTCCTTTGTGACGCCAGAACGACCGCCGTCGGCCTTTTACAAGGGCGGCTCGCCCTTCGCGCCCGCACCGCATTTTTATCCGCGGGTGACGATCCTCAAAGGCGGGCACATGCTGGCGTCGCTGCGTTATCAGCGCGATCCGCGCAATGTCATTTGGACCGAGGTTCACGAAAGCAAGGATGGCGGGCGCACTTGGAATTTCCTGTCGCGCGTCAATGACTGGGGCGCGCCGGGTGACCTTGTTCCCATGCGCGACGGGCGCGTTGCTTGCGTTTATGGCTACCGCATTGCGCCGCAGGGTATTCGCTACCGGGTCAGCGATGACAAAGGCAAAACGTGGGGCAAAGAAATGATCCTGCGTGACGACGGCGGCAGTTGGGACCTTGGTTACCCGCGCGCGATCGAAGTCGCGCCCGGCGAACTGATGACCGTTTACTACATGAATCTCAAAAACGATCCGGTGCAGGTGAATGGCGGCGTTCGCCATATCGCCTGGACGAAATTCCGCCCCTAAGCCGCCGGTCGCAAGCGCATAAAATACGGACCACGCTTCATGTCTGACAACTTCAAACCACCACAGCGCGCTCACGGGGCGGAGCATGGCGTCGTCTATCGCAATGAAACGGAATATTGCGGCTGGCCGTTTTATTGCGGGCTCTGGAAAACGGAAAACGGCGATATTGTCGCCGGTTTCAAGCGCGTGCGTAACGACTATGCCGGTGTTGACGATGTCGATCATGGACAGATTGCGCAAAAGCCGGCCCATCTGGTGACGATCCGGTCGGCTGATGGCGGCCGCAACTGGAATCCGGCGACCGTCCAGTCCGTTTTCGACATGGCGTGGAAGTCGGAAGAGGATTTTCCGGAAGGCAAAGCCGCCGACTGGTCGGATTTGCCGCCGCTCGATTTTTCAAACCGCGACACCCTGATCATGGGCGGCGGCGTGCCGTCACTGTTCGGGCAGACGGCGCAATCATGGCTGCGGGCGTCGACCGATGGCGGCAAAAGCTGGCGCGCGCCAATAATTCTGCCGCGATATGATTTGCCGTCGCTCACAAATTTCGGTTCGTCCATGTACGCAACGCGCGATGACGGCGTGCACCTTCTCGGCTGCCAGACCAATTCGCCCGAAGCGCTCTCGCCGCATCCGCTTGTCTATGGAAGCATGAACGGCGCCGACTGGTATTATCTCTCCTTCATGGTTGAGGAGCGTCCGCCATCGCCATTTTATATTTTGAAGTCGCCTTATTCGCCCTTGGCGCATTTCTATCCGCGTATTGTTGTTCTGCCGAATGGCAAGGTGCTCGCCTCACTGCGCTATCAGCGAGATGCGCGCAGCGTCATCTGGACTGAAATTTATGAAAGCCAGGACGGCGGTAGAAGCTGGGGCTTTTCATCGCGCGTAAACGATATCGGCGCGCCGGGCGATCTCGTACCCATGCAGGACGGGCGCGTTGTCTGTGTTTACGGCTATCGCACCATGCCGTCGGGGGTGCGTTATCGCGTCAGTGAGGATGACGGGCGCACATGGGGACGGGAGATGATCCTGCGCGATGACGGCGGAAGCTGGGACTGCGGCTATCCCCGGGTCATCGAGGTCGAGCCCGGCAAGCTATTGACCGTTTACTACATCAATCGCAAAGACGATCCGATGCAGATGAATGGCGGCGTCCGCCATATCGCCTGGACGATGTTCAGGCCGTAAGCCGCTTCAGGGTCAATTTGGGCATCGCGCGGCGTTGCGTTATGACTTGTCAGTCACAACGCATGAGGCCCGCCGCCATCTTTAGAGAGACCATAAAATCCACCCGTCCGCTGGTGTTCTGGCCGCCTGTCGCCTTGCTCACTGCGGCGCTCGCTTTCAGCCTGATTGATTTCGACCGGTTCCACCATCTGGTGAGCGCCGCCAACCAGTGGATCTTAAGGCATTTTGACTGGCTTTTCAGTTATGGATCTTTTGCAGCGGTTCTTCTCATCGGCTGGGTCGTGATCTCACCCCTTGGCGCTGTGCGCATTGGCGGACCGAACGCAAAACCTATCCTCAGCCGCTGGAACTGGTTTTCGATTACCCTGTGTACGACCATTGCGATCGGCATTTTGTTCTGGGGATCGGCGGAGCCCATGTTTCATATCAAGGCGCCGCCGCCCTATGCCCACATAAATCCCTATACAGAAGATGCGTCAACCTTCGCGATTTCTTCCATGTTCATGCATTGGACGATCACGCCTTACGCCATCTACACAGTGCCGGCGCTCGCTTTTGCGTTGGCGCATTACAATCTTGGCCGGCCTTATTCCCTAAGCGGGCCTTTGTCGCTGGTGTTCGGGCGCGCCGCGACGGGGAAAGCCGGCGCCGTGATTGATGCGGTCGGACTTTATGCGCTGGTCGCCGGCGTTGCGGCGTCGTTAGGCGCCGGCGTTATGACCCTTGCCGGCGGGCTTGAAGCCATTGCGGGCATTTATGACACAACCTTTCTGCGTTTCGTGGTGACGTTGATGATCGTTGCGCTTTTTGTGGCGTCATCCATCAGCGGGCTGCAACGGGGCATCAAATTTCTTTCCGACATCAACACGAAGTTCTTTTTCGTGCTGATTGTGTTTGTATTTCTCGCCGGGCCGACGCTCGATATTCTTGTGCTAGGCGCTAAAAGTTTCGGCGAATATGCGGCGCAATTCATACCGCGCAGCCTGGCGCTGGGCGATCGCGCCGGGGCGGACTGGACCCGGGACTGGACGGTTTTCTATTTCGCCAACTGGCTCGCCTGGGCGCCGGTGACGGCGCTCTTTTTGGGGCGCATCTCTGTTGGCTATACGGTGAGAGAATTCATTCTCTTTAATCTTGCAGCGCCCGCGCTTTTTGGCGGCGTCTGGATGACTGTGTTTGGCGGCGCCGCTATTGGCGTCGATGCGGCGGAGCGTCATGCGCTGGTGGCGGCGCTCGATGCGCGGGGGCCGGAAGCGGTTAGCTATGCGCTCTTCGATGCGTTACCCGCGAGCGCCGTCGTGATGATGCTGTTTGTCGGCCTGACGTTCATCTCCTTCGTCACTGCAATGGATTCGAACACCCATTCCATCACCAGCGTTTGTTTGAAAAACATCAAGCCGGGTGAAAAGCGCCCGCGCGCGGAACGGTGGGTGAAAATTTTCTGGGGCGCCCTGATTGGCGCTGTCGCCTTCATCATGACGTCGACCACGGGAATTGACGGCGTCAGGATGTTATCCAATCTTGGCGGTCTGCCCGGCCTTTTCATTTTGATCGCCATGGGCGCCGTGATCATCACCATGCGCGTCAATTGGCTGCCCGAAATCCTCGCGGCGGCGCAGCCCGCATCAGAGGCTGATCCGAAATCTTTAAGCGAGACTGGTGCGAGATAATCAGATGTTTACAAGCCTCACCACGACGCGTTCCAGCCTCTGATTTTAAAAATTTGAGCGCCGAGACGTATGGTGATCTGGCAGACTGACGTCTGATACTCGCTATCAGTATGGCTTGTTTGAATATTGAATGAGGCTCTCAGCAGAAAAACCCATGAGGAAAGAGATCGCCGTAAAATGAGGCTTTTTGCCGCCCGACTTCGCGTGCGAGGTCTGCCGAAAGTTTTTGAAACCAGACGCGATCGCCGGGACGCATTTGCCCTGTGAGATGGAGATCGGCCGCGATGAGTTGCGCGAGCCGCGGATAGCCCCCGACAGTTTGCGCATCGCATAACAGAAGAAACGGCGCGCCGTCCGGCGGACACTGCACGGTTCCGGGAAAGACGGGGCTCGACGCCATGGGCGCCGCTTCTTCCAGGGGCAACGTCTTGCCTTCAAACTGCAGGCCCATGCGGTCGGCGCGCCGGCCGACAGTCCAGACGGCAGAGAAAAAACTGGCGAGGCTTCCTTCGCTGAGCTGCAATGCTTCCGGTCCCGGCAACGCGCGCAGGAAAAAATCATGCGCAAGATTTGGTCGCAGCGCCTTTGGAATGTCTCGCGGCGCGGCGGCCGGAAGCTCCGCAGAAAAAATCTCGTCGCCGGAAATCAGCGCCCGGCCTTCGTGACCGCCCAGCGCCGCCGAGATATAAGTGGAGCGGCTTCCGAGAAAGTCTTCGCCCTTCAAGCCGCCTGAAAAAGCGATATAGGCGCGTGCGCCGGTTCGCGCTGCGCCAATGACAAGCTTGTCCTCATTTTTCGCGTGATGCAGCGTGTAAAGGTCAAGCGGTTCGCCGTTCAAGGTCGCGTTCATATCAGCGCCGCCTAATGCAAAAGCCGCCTCGCTTCGAAACCGCAGGGAAGGGCCTTTCAGCGTGCATTCGAGGCCTGTCGTACCCGGCGCATTCCCGGCGGCGGCGTTGGCGAGCGCCAGAGAGAGAGGATCCGCGGCGCCGGACAGCGGAACGCCGAGATGGCGCAGACCCGGTCGGCCGAGATCCTGAAGCGTTGTCATCAGCCCCGGCATTGTGATTTCGGCGATGGCCGTCATACCGGGTTGGCCTCCAACGCTTTGAATGCGTCTTCATCTATGGGGACAAATCGAACGGCAGCGCCTGATGTGAATATAAAAGGCGCAGCGCCATGGGGATCGAACAGCTTTTTCGGCGTGCGGCCGATCAGAGGCCAGCCGCCGGGAGAAGCGAGAGCGTAAACGCCGGTCATGGCGCCTGCAACGCCGACAGAACCGGAAGGCACGTGCGCGCGCGGCGTTGAGAGGCGGCCTGTTTGCAGCGCTGGCGGCAAAGGCCCGAGATAAGCGAAACCCGGTGCAAAACCGACCGTCAGCACGCGATAGACTTGCGATGAATGAAGCGCGATGAATTGATCCGGGGCGAGCGAAAGCTTTTCGCATAGCCTTTCGAAATCGGGACCGTATTCGCCGCCATAGCAAACCGGAATGTCAATTGCCGGCGCCGACGCCGGCGTCTTCGATGTTGATTGCCTTAAAGCATCTTCCAGTTTCTTTTTTGCATCCCCGGTTGTCATCTCTTCGGGGCGAAAGCGCAGGATGAGGCTTTCAACGCCTGCGACGGCGTCTGTCACGCCGGAGGAGTTACGCAATACATCCGCTGCGGCGTTGGCGGCGAGGGCGCGCGCAACCATGTCACCGCCGGAAAGCGTCGCGAGCCAGCCATTTTCACCGAAAGGGGTCAGTGAAAAAGAAAAGACGTTCATGCAAATGGCCTGACCGCGATATCGGCCTCTTCGAGCGCTTTGCGCACGGCCTGCGCCGTTTCGACGGCGCCCGGAGAATCGCTGTGAATGCACAGTGTCTCCGCCTTGACGAGAAGCGCGCCGTCTCGCGCGTTGATCTTCTCACCTTTTGCAATAGCGAGCGCCTGCGCCGCACGCGCGTCGATATCGGCCAGGACAGCGCCCGGTTCGCTGCGCGGCGACAACGCGCCGGAGGCGAGATAAAGCCGGTCTACAAAGCCCTCTGCGGCGAAGGGAAGGCCCGCCTCCTTCGCTGCAGCTTCCAGCGCCGATCCTGATGGGCCGACCAGCACGGCGCCTGAACAGACCGACGCGACAACCTGCGCAAGCGCGATGTCTTTCGCCGCGTCATTGTAGAGAGCGCCATGAGGCTTCACATGAGAAAGCTGCAATGACTCGAGGCCGAGAACGCCTTTCAGCGCTTCAACTTGCAAGGTCAACGATAGCCGCAACTCTTCCGAAGACAGCGTGACCGCCCGCCGTCCAAAACCTTCGCGATCAGGATAGGAGGGGTGGGCGCCGGTTCTGACATTATGTTGCTTGGCGAGGCGCGCTGTTGCGCACATGGTTTCCGCTGTGCCTGTGTGACCGCCGCAAGCGATGGAGCAGCTGGTGACGAGCGGCATCAGCGCCGCCTCGATCGCCTGCTGCGTCTCATCGGCGTATTCGCCCATATCGGCGTTTAGATCTATGGCGCTCACAATATTACTCCGAGCGCGCGCAACACGCCTCTGGCGCCAAGCGCTGCAGCGATAAGCGTTACGACAACGCCGCCGATATTGGCGAGCATTCCGTTTGCATATTCGCCCAGCAGCTTTTTGTTATTCGCCGCATAAAGAAGAAAGACAGCGATCACCGGCAGCAAAACGCCATTGGCGATCTGCGCAAAGAGAATGACTTCAACGGGCCGCGCGCCTGTCATGGCGACAACAGCGCCGATCACCAGGACCGCGCCGGCGACCAGACGGAATTTCAGCGCCGAAGGATCGCTCTCAAACCCAAAGAGCTCCGCTGCGGCGAATCCGGTGGCGAGCGGCGCAGTAATGGCGGAAGTAAGTCCCGCCGCGAACAGTCCGAGTGCGAGCAGATAAGTTGCCCCCGCGCCGAAGGCTGGTTCCAGTTGGCGGGCCATGTCGCCGGCATTGGTGATTTCAAGGCCAGAGCCGAAAAGGCTCGCCGCCGCAGTCGACAGAACGAGGATCGAAACAACGCCCCCCATGCCGATGGAAAGCCGCGCGTCGAAGCGCGCTTCGTCAAGGCCGTCTGCGCCTTGCCAGCGCTTGCGCGCAGCCGCTGCGTGGAGAAAGAGATTGTAAGGCACGATGGTCGTGCCAATGAGACCGAGCACAAGGGGAAAGGCGCCCACGGGAATGGTCGGGAGCACGGCGCCCCTGGCGAGCGCGCCCCAGTCGGGGCCAATGATGGCGAGCGCCGCCGCAAAAGCGACCGTCATCAACAGAACGGCGCCGACCAAGACTTTCTCAATGATGCGATAGCCGCCGAATAACAGGATGGCGCCGGCGATGGCGGCGAGAGATCCGGCCAGAACCGCTCGTGAGGCAAGCTCTGGCGCCGCCGCCTGGACGCCGAGGACGGCGCCGGCGATGTTGCCGCCTTCATAGGCCGCATTGCCGATAAACAGCGCCGCGATGATCAGCGCCGCGGCGGTCCATTTCAAAAACGGCGCCTCTGCGAAGCGCCGCATAATGGCTTCGCCGAGGCCGAGCCGGGAGACGACGCCCAGCCGCGCCGCTGTTTCCTGAAGAATAATGGCGGCGATCGTTGCGAAGACCAGCGCCCAGACGAGGGCATAGCCATAGCCTGCGCCGGCGAGGGTCGCCGTCGTCACTGTTCCTGGGCCGATAAACGCGGCCGCCGTTAGCGCCCCCGGGCCGATCGCGCGAAATCGTCTTAACATGCGGAAACAGCTTATCCTGCGCGGCGGCGATTGCGATAGCGCAAAGGCAACAGTTAACGGCGACCGACCGGACCGGATGATTTTTATTCGCCTTAAACGCGAAAACCGCCCCGAACCCTGCCCGGAGCGGCTTACGCTACATGGCGCCTCGTACGCAGCGCCGCCATCAGCCCCCTGGACTGATTATTCTTCGGTTTTGAGCTCGATGCCGCCTTCCACCGGAGTCGATTCGGCGGCCGGTTCCGGGGCCGGCTCTGCGGCCGGCATGGAAGCCTGGGTGACGGGCGCCACTTCCATCAGCGCGATCGGCGCCTTGTCGGCTTCTTCATTGTCTTCCGCCGGCTCTTCCTGAAGCTGTGGCTTCGGTGACGGGGCGGACGGCGACAGCGGGGCCGCCGGCACATCGTCGAAATTCGGCGTATCGATATCGCCTGCCGCATATTGATCCCAATAGGCAGGCTGGTTCATCAGCTGGCGGTAGACGTCAATATTGTTGTCTGCGACCAGCGGCGGCAGGTCGGAACGGGCCAAACGCTCAGCTTCGCGCATGTCGCCGGAAAGCGCGAGCACAAGCGCGAGGTTCTGGCGGATGCGGGAATCGGAACCGGCATTGGCGGCGGCCTGGCGCAGCGTTGCGCGCGCCTGAGCGAGATTACCGTCGAGCGCGTAGGAAAGGCCTTTGTTGTTGAGAAGGATCACGTCGCCCGGCGCGAAGCCGAGGGCTCGGTCGTATTTCGCGCGTGCTTCGTCATGTTCGCCAATCTGGTCGAGCGCAACGCCATAAGCAGAGAGCGCGCGCCAGTCGGTCGGCGATTTTGCGACGGCGGTTTCAAGATAGCGCACCGCTTCAAAGGCGCGGCCGCTTTCGACGAGGACCTTGCCATATTCAAGATTGACGTCGGTGTTGTCGACATGGACGGCGGCGGTCTTCTGCATCACGCCGACGGCTTCTTCATTGGAGCCGATCTTGCGCAATGCGCGGGAAAAACGGACCGCCACAGCCGGATCGGACTGGTTGGTGTTGTATCGCGTGCCCCAGAAAGCTGCGGCGGCGATCGGGTCCATGCCCTCATCGCCCGTGGGCGTTGAATATACGCCAATCGCGTCGCGATATTCGCTATTGCCAATCCCGGCGGATGCAGATGTTTTCTGCACCGATGCACAGGCAGGCAGCATAATCGCCGCGCCTGCGACAATCGCGTATTTCGTTGCAAGCTTGGATGCGGTAAGCATGGGTTGCGCCTCGATGAATTCCATTGACGGATTGGGCGCATCGTGACCGAAGGAATTCAATAAAGGCTTAACCGTATGCTTAATGTGCAATCTAACGCGGTTCTCAATTGGTAAGTTAACGGATTATTCATGGCTCCTCATCTGTTAAGCGACTATGAACATGCTGCGGCAAATGCAGCGAAGAAAATCTATCTGGTGCGCGACAACGCCCTTGATAAAAGCGACGCGCCCGAAGGCTTAAAGTGTCTTGCGCAACTCAACGGGTTTAACGGAGAGGCCGGCGCAGTCTTCGCTGACGGCGAAGCGGCTTTGCTTGGGCTGGGCGATGAGAGCGATCCTTTGATCGCCGCCGCCGCCGCCGAAAAGCTTGTGGAAGGGGACTATATTTTCGCCGGCGGTCAGCTGGAAAAAGACTCGGCCGACCTCGCTGTTCTGGGCTGGCTGCTGGGCGGCTATCGCTTTGACCGCTACAAGCAGCAAAAGCCGGCCGTCGCCCGGCTCATCCCGCCTGAAACTGTTGACGCTGACGCCATGCGCCGCGCGGCCGCATCGGTTTTTCTGGTCCGTGATCTCGTCAATACGCCGGCTGGCGATATGGGACCGGCGGCGCTTGAACAGGCGGCGCGCAATCTCGCCATGGAAATGGGCGCGCAAATCGAGACGATTGTGGGGGAGGATCTCCTCGCGCAGAATTTTCCCATGGTGCATGCGGTGGGGCGCGCAGCGTCAGACGCGCCGCGTCTCATTGATATGCGGTGGGGCGATAAAGACGCGCCGAAACTGACGCTTGTGGGCAAGGGGGTGACCTTTGATTCCGGCGGGCTGAATATCAAGGGCGCAGGAGGCATGGCGCTCATGAAAAAAGATATGGGCGGCAGCGCTCATTGTCTTGGCCTTGCGCGCATGATTATGGATGCCGGGCTTAAGGTGCGCCTGCGCGTTCTGATCCCCGCTGTCGAGAACGCCATTTCCGGCGACGCCTTCCGTCCGGGGGATATCCTCAACAGCCGTAAAGGCCTCACGGTCGAGATTGGCAACACCGATGCGGAAGGCCGCCTGATTCTAGCCGATGCGCTCTCTTACGGTGGCGAAGAAGCGCCGGAGCTGATGATTTCACTGGCCACGCTCACCGGGGCGGCGCGCGTGGCGCTCGGCCCGGACCTCGCCCCTTATTATTGTGATGATGACGATCTTTGCGATGCGCTTGAGGCTGCCGCGACGAGGAACTTCGACCCCGTCTGGCGGATGCCGCTGTGGCGCGGATATGAATCCATGCTTTCCTCTCAGATCGCCGATGTGAACCACATTTCCGGCGGCAGCTTCGCAGGCTCGGTCACGGCGGCCCTTTTCCTCAAGAAATTCGCAGGGGAAGCGGCGCGATGGATGCACTTCGATCTTTACGCCTGGCGGCCCAAGGCCGCCCCCGGCCGGCCTGTCGGCGGCGAGGCCCAGGCGATTCGCGCCCTTTTTGATACTCTCGCGGACCGTTATCGCCCGTGATTCGGCCTTGCCCTTTCCGGGCGAACGGTTGCAAAGCTAGGGCTTGTTTTTGAACGGATAGGGCGACAGGCCGGACGATGGCGTCGACGGATAATCTTACAAGCTGGCGGGAAGTGATGTGCGACGCAGTGCGCGCGGACGGGCCGGATCTTTCCATGCGCCAATGGTCCATCCTCTTGACCGTTTATTTGCGCCCCGGACCGCATACGGTGCGCGCGCTCGCCCGCGATTTGAACGTGCCGAAGCCGGCGATTTCCCGCGCGCTTGATGCGCTCTCAATCCTTGGTTTTGTGAAGCGTGTGCGCGACGCCAATGACAAGCGCATCGTCATTGTTCAAAAGACGGCGGAAGGCGCCATCTATCTGGATAATTTCTCGCGTCTTGTGGAAAACCATAATGAAGATGCGCCGCTGGGCGCCATGTATGGCTGACGCCGGAGTGTGATCAGGAAAAGTGGATGCCGCTTTTCCGGTGCGATCACGCGACTACTAAGACTCTCTAATTCGCAGACGGAAGATCGGCGATCTTGGCGCCGGCGAGATGCGCTGCGCCTTCTTTCAATTCAATCGGGGCCGTCAGCTTTCCCCCCGCAGCAATCGTCGCGAGCGTAAGCGTCGCCGCGGCGCTTTCCGCCTCGTCCGGGCTTAAAGCGCCGGTTCTCGCAAGAAGCTGGATAAAGGGCGCAGGAGCGATGATTTCTGTCTTCAGCGTTCCTTCCGGAGAGCCGTTTTCGTCGAGCTTCAGCGTTCCCGCCGCCGCGAAGCGGCCTTCTTCGAGTTGAGCGAAAAACCCGTTGATCTGAAGCGCGCCGCCGGCCCGCCGCCAGCTTTCCGCATCGCTCAGAGCGTAGATTTCACTGGCGGACAGGGCGGCCTGGATCTTGTCGAGATCAATTTCTGCGTCCTCTGCATCAAGATGCGCTTGCGTCGCCATCAGGTTTAACGTCAGCACCGTCATGTCTGCTTCGTCCGGCGCCAGGTCGATAACGAGGTTGCCGAGTGCGGCTTCCGCGCCGTCTTCTTCGCGTTTGGCTGTTGCGCCGCCGATGGTCGCCGCAAACATCCAGTCGCGCTTTTTGTCATTGGCGATGGAGACGCGAAAATCCTCCGCCGTGATGCGCCAGTCTCCATAACCGTCAACCGACAGTGTCTGTTCACTTCGCGTTGAAAAGATCAGCCTGTTGAGATCGTAAGGCAGCGCGTCCATGGTGAGCCGCTTTGTGCGCCAGGCCCACACGCCCGGCGCGGCGATGCGCGGCTCTTCAACATGGAGCCGCAGGAAAAATGGAAATCCGTCAGCCTTTAATGCGCCATGGGAAACGTCGAAACCGGCCGCGCGTTGATCCTCGACCCAGAGATTGACCGCATTTTTCATTTCATCCGCGCCATAGCGCCAGAGCATAAGATAAGCGACGAAGACGGCGGCGGCGATCCCCCAGGGAATGTAGAGCCAGCGGTGATGCGTTGATTTTCGGTCAGCCATTGGCCGTCGCCTCCGCTGGCGCGAGATCGGGCCGTGCGTCCTCAAGCCGGGCGGCGAGCAGGCGCAGAAATTCCCGGCGGTCCAGCCCCGCCGGAATGGCGGGCAGGATGCGCAAGGTGATGACGCCCGGAACTTTCTCGCCGCCCGGATGGCGCCAGAAACGTCCGCTGTCATGGGCGACGGGCGTGCAGGGCGCTTCCATGGCGGTGTAGATACCCGCGACGCCGGGTTGCAGCGCCTGGGTCTCGCCGATCGGCGTGCGCGTGCCTTCGGGGAAGATGATGACCTGTTCGCCGGCGTCGGCGCGCGCCTTGACTTCACGCGTCATGGCGCGGAGCGCCTTGGCGCCGCCCTGCCGGTCGACAGCGATATTGCCGGCCAGCGAGGCCCACCAGCCGTAAATGGGAATGCGCTTCAATTCTTTTTTGAAGATCATCACCGGCTTTGGTGCGAGGGCGTAGAGCGCAATCGTCTCCCACATGGATTGGTGATTGGCGGCGATAAGCGCCCCCCTTTGCGGCATGTTCTCAGCGCCTTCAATATTATAGGAAATCCCGGCGATCTGATGCAGGCCGAAAAGCGCAAGGCGCGACCATGTTTTTACAGTCGAACGCGTGGCGTGACGGCCGAACAGCATGACCGGCAGGCAGGCGATCCCCATCACCAGAATCGTCGTGACGAGATAAATTGAAAAGGCCGCCGAACGGATGCGCTGCGTCATGCGGTTAGCGGCCGCCAGCAGGGATCAACGCTTTCACGCGCGCTAAAAGGAACTTCGTATATTCGCCGGCGAGTTTAAGGCCCGCCTGAAGCGAAGCGGGCCGGCCCTGATCGTTGAGATAGCCGGACCCGACAGCATAGGGTATGATTGTCGCATTCGGCATGCGGGCGCGGGTGACGGCGAGCGCGCGCGGCATGTGATAATCGGACGTCACCAGGATGATATTGTTGAACCGATGCGAGGTCGCCCAGGCGTTCAGCTCGCCGGCATTGCCTTCTGTGGAAAGCGCCTCGCGGCCGAGATCGACGCAGCAATCAAACTGATCTTTGGGCCCGACCCAGAAATCCGAAAGCCGCGCTGCAGATGTGTCCGGATGAACGCCGGAGATCAAAAGCCGTTCGCCGGCGCCGTCTGCAAAAATCGCCATCGCGGTGGAAATGCGCGTCCCGCCGCCGCCGGTATAGACCGCCACCCCTTCGACTTTGTCAGGAGCCTGCTCCGCCGGTTTTGGGAGGGCTGCGATAAACAGGACAAGCCCGCCTGCCCAGAGCAGCGCCAATCCGGTCAAAAAAGCTGTCAGCCGTCTCACGCTAATAATCTTTCACCTGCGCCGTCCGGGAATGAGTTTAGCCGAAGGTCGCGGCCCGTTCCAGCGTCGCGCGGTCGCGCCCGGCTCATCCTGCAAGGTGTTAATATTGCTTGCTGAGGGTTTTCAAAACCGTAAGGCGCGCGGTCACGGCTGTGACAAGGCAGGTGGCGACCGGCGCCGCCGCCAGCCAGAGAATCATCCAGCCGCCGAGCCGCAGGGAGGGCAGGAAATTGTCCGCTGCGGGGCTCGAACGCACGGCGAACCCCGCCAGCATCAGCGCCGCCAGCGCCGCAAAGAGGCCCAGCAGCGCGCCCCGAAGGCCGAGGATGAAAAACCGCCGCTGCACTTCCGCGGCGATAAAGCCGTCAGTGGCGCCGACAAGATGGAGTACGGAGACGATTTCGTGATTGGCGGCGAGGCCGGCGCGCGCCGCGAAAATTGAAATGGCGCAGGCCGCGCCCATCACCAGCAGGAAAACGCCAAACGCCATCGCCTGTCCCGATCGGGCGGCGCCGGACAGTCGGTCATGCCAGCGCGCATGGTCGTCAAGGCTTGCCCCCGGCGCCGCTGCGACGATGCGATTGCGCAGAAGGTCCAGATTGTCGCGCAAGGATGGGGCGGCTTTCACTTCGATGATTGCAGGAATGTTCAGGAACGCTTCGGCGTTGCCTTCGCCGAGCCACGGCTCCAAAAGCGCTGCCGTTTCGTCCCGGCTCTTTTCAGTCGCCTCGATCACGCCGTCGGTTTCATTGAGAATGCGCAACGCCGCCTCAACGCCGTTTTCAATTTCGTCGGCGCTCGCCCCTTTGACCTGAACGGTGATTTCCGAGCGTAACGACGATGTCCATTCGCTGGCGGCGCGATTGACGATGAGGAGTGAGGCCATCGCCAGGACGGCGAGAAAAGACATAACGGCGATGACAGCCGTCAGCGGCGCGCCCGCGGCGCCCGCCTCCGGCAGAAGCGGGGCGGCCTGGCGCCTGAAAATACTGCGCCGCGGCGCTTTTACAGCGTCTGCGCCGTCTTCGGTTTCAAACTCATCCGCCTGCGTCATGTTACGCCGCGCCTCCCGCGCCGGCGCTGCGCGTTACCTTTCCGTCAGCGATTCTTAACACGGGCTTGCCGATGGACTGCACGAGATGAAGGTCGTGGGTTGCGACAATCACTGCGGCGCCCAGTTTGTTAAGCTCTACAAACAATTTCATAATGCGCTCGCCCATGGCGGGGTCCACATTCCCCGTGGGTTCGTCTGCAAGGATGAGATCCGGCTTGGAGACAAGCGCCCGCGCCAGCGCCACGCGCTGCTTTTCACCGCCGGAAAGCGTTGGCGGTTTAGCGTCCATGCGATCCCCCAGGCCCACCCAATTTAAGAGTTCGCTTACGTCTTCCCGGTATTGGTTTTGGTTAACGCCTGCGACTTTCATGGGCAGCGCCACATTTTCATAGGCCGTGAGATGATCGAGGAGACGGAATTCCTGGAAGACGACGCCGATGCGCCGGCGCAGTGCGGGCAACGCCTCGCGCGGGGCTTCCGTGGCGTTTTCTCCAAACAGGAAAAACCGGCCGCGCGTCGGCCTGTGGGCGAGATAAATCATTTTCAGGAGCGACGTTTTGCCGGCGCCGGACGGCCCGGTGAGAAAACGGAACTCTCCCTCACGAAGGGTCATGGTGACGTCGCTCAAGGTCTCGGGCGCGTCCTCATAGGAGAGGCCCAGTTCTTCAAATCTGACGATTTCCTTGCCGGCGTCCATGACGATCCTGTTGCAGCGCTTGGCCGCGCGGACCCCCGCGCGCCATTTCACGGCGAACACATAAACGATTCTGGTCTCACATGATAATCACCTGTCCTGAATGCACCACGCGTTATGACGTCGACGACGAGCGGTTTTCCCCAAATGGCCGTTCCGTCCGCTGTTCTTCCTGTGGAGAGAGCTGGTTTGTGCCTGCGCCGGAGCTTCTGGATATGGAGCCGCTGGACAAAAAGCCCCGCAAACGCGCCGCGGACAAGGATGACGACAGGGCCGAACGCGAGGACGACCGGATGTCCGCCCGCGACCAGGGGCGCGACGGCGATGATGAAGATGACGACGAGGATGAGGACAGCCCCGCAGCCCGTCCGCGCATGAAGGTCGGCATCGCTGATGATGAGGGCGATGACGGGGCGGATGAGGACGACGCGGATAAGGGCCGGAAAAGAGCCAAGCCCGCCCGCCGCGACTGGCGCGATGATGAAGATGAGCGCGAGACGGTGTCCGCGACCAAGCGCGGCCGGGGCAGCCGCCGCATCGTCGAAGAGGACGCGGAGGATGACGATGATGATTCGCTGTTCACGTCTCCGGCGCCCCGCAAGGGCCGCGACGAGGATGACGATGAGCCAGCGGAAAAGGGGTGGCGCAAGGGCCGTCAGTTCATCGTCGAAGATGATGACGAGGACGAGGAACGCCGCCCGTTATTCTCTCGCAAACGCAAGGAAAAGCAGGAAGAACGCGAATCCTTGCGTTTCGCCGATGACGAAACGGAAGAGAGCGAAGAGGACCGCTTCAACGCGGCCTATGTTGTCGATGCGGACTGGGAAGATGTCGATGAGGATGACGGCGAACGCTCGCGCGGTTTTGGCCGCAAGATTCGCGCCGAACGCCGCCGCGCGACGGCGCTGGCGCGCATGGAGGATGTGCGTCCGCTCAATCCCGAAGATCTCGATGAAGAGTTTTTCGCTGCGCTGCGCGTGACGCCGCGCGAACTGGAGCGCGCGATTCGCAAGGCGCGCCGGCGCGCGGAAGCGCGCGAGAAAAACCGCCTCACGCCTTTGCGTGTGGTCGGCTGGACGGCCTGGCTGGCTGTCCTCGTTGGAGCGATTTACGTCCTCGTGGTTTATCGCGATGAGATTGTGAAAGTGGCGCCGAAAACGGCTGATGCTTATGCGGTGGTTGGCATTGAAGCGAACCCTTACGGCCTGGCCATTGAAAATGTGCGCCACCGTCTCGCGATGTCGACGAACGGCCCGACGATTGAGATTACCGGCAATCTGCGCAACGAAAGCGAAGGCCTGGTGACGGCGCCGCTGCTTCAGGCGGAAGCGCTCGGGTCGCGCGGCGAATTGCTGGCGCGCTGGACCTTCGCCGCCAATGAAGATGAAGTCGCTCAAGGCGGCATGGTGGATTTTGTCACCCGCGCGCCTGCGCCGGACGGCGTTGCTGAAGTGGCGCTCTCCTTCGCGCCGGAAAAAAGCGTTCTTGAATCGCTGATGCCCGCCAAGGGCGAGTAAGCCCTTACACCGAAGGCTTCACCCACCAGGCTTTTAACGCCACCGATTGCGCGTGTTCGCGCATGGCGCGCATCTTTGGCGCGTCCTTGTTCCAGAAATAAAGCGTCGTGTCGGAGTTGGACGCATGCCGGCCGAGAAAGCAGGCGTCGTCATCTATGCCGGCGGATTCTTTCAGCGTCAGCCCCGCCTTTTCGGCCGCGCGCAGATATTGCGGCACGCGCGCACGATTATACTGGCGTTCGGGATCGTCCTTGTCGGCGGCGTCGGGCAGGTAAAGGTCGATCGCCTGGATCAGCGCGCCGCCGGGCTTCAGGATGCGCGCGCAGTCGGCGAAGGTTTGGTCAAGCGCCGGCTTCGGCACATGCTCCATCACCGAAATCGAGAAGACATAATCGAAATAGCTATCGGGCAGTTGTTTGTCGAAGTCGCCAAGAAAGATCTTCACGGTTTTTACGCGCCGATGCCGGAACAGCTTTTTCGGCCCGCCATCAGCGCCTTCGAATTTGTCCGCATTCCAGCATTCGTTGTTTTTCGAAAGCTGTTGCAGAACGCGCGATTGCCCACCGCCAAATTCGAGAATGCGGCGCCCGCTGACCGTCGCGAGCGCGGACAGAATGAACGTGTCCTGAATATGTTTCAGCCCGCCCTCGCCGCCGGGCATGGGCTTGTTGATCTTCTGGTCGAGCCAGCCCCAATATTCAGCCTTGGTGATGATGTCGTACATGGATTGATGTTTGAAAACAGGACGACGCCCTCTGTGACACAGCCCCCGATACCCGTCAATTCGGGGCGCAGCGTCTGGCGTGCCGGCGGAAATGATTCTATGAGCAATCAAAAGGCAAAATTGGCGGGATGGACTGATTATGCGCACGCTTTTTACGGAAGATGAAATCGCCAGACGGATCGACGAGATGGCGGCGGAAATGGCGCGCGACCTGCCAAAAGATTTCCTGCTTGCGCCGGTCCTGACCGGCGCCTTTATTTTCGCCGCTGATCTCTTGCGCGCGCTTTACCGTCACGGCGCGGATCCTCACGTCGATTTTGTCCAGCTTTCCTCTTATGGCGGCGCGCGCGCGTCGTCAGGCGTCGTCACGCTGCTCAAGGATTTCTCTGTCGATATCAAAGGCCGGACGGTGCTGCTTGTCGATGATGTGCTCGACACCGGGCGCTCGCTGCATTTTGGCAAAGGCATGATCGAAGATCGCGGCGCTAAGGACGTCAAGCTTTGTGTTTTTGTGAAAAAACTCACCGGCCACGCCGAAGACCTAAAATGCGATTATATCGGGTTTGAGGCGCAGGCGGATGATTTCCTCGTCGGCTACGGCATGGATGATGACGGCCGCAAGCGCGGGCTGCCGCTGCTAGGCGCCGCCAACTGAACCGGGATGCTGCGCTGCGGCGTCGCTGCGTAACCTCTCTTCGGAACCGATCACGATCGCGCGTGTTTCAAAAGAACACATAAGAGCCGATCAACCGGAAATCGGTGAAGGAGAGAATGCAATGCACGGAATTATTTATCTTGTAGGCCTTGTCGTCGTGGTGATGGCTATTCTGTCGTTCCTGGGGCTTTAAAGTCATGAGCAGCTCGGAAACCATTGGCGTCGTCGTAACGGACGACGAAGGAAATACGCACTCCTATATGGAATGGGGTGCAGTCTTCGCCGGCGCGTTTGTCGCTTCAGCGATTTCTCTTGTGCTCTTCGCTTTTGGCGGCGGTGTCGGCCTTTCAATTTCGTCGCCCTTTCCGGGGCAGGGAGCGGAAGGAGATACGCTTAGTTATGTCACGATGGCGTGGGTGCTCTTTGTCATGATTTTCAGCTTCATTGCGGGCGGATATATCGCCGGACGGTTGCGCCGGCCCGCGATCGGCGCGACGGCCGACGCGGTGGAATTTCGCGACGGCGCCCACGGGCTCGTCGTATGGGCGACAGGTTTGTTGATCGGCGCGGCTTTGTCCGCGCATATGGCGGCAGGCGCGGCGAGCCTTGGCGCAGCGGCCATGACGGATAATGGCGCAGACGCCGCTATTGTTTTACGCGGCGGCGACGCGGACGCAGATGATCGGGCGACGATCGCCGCGATTTTCGCCAGAACCACGTCGGATGGCGAATTGTCGGGCGATGACAAGGAAGCAGCGGCGGAGATTATCGCCGACAACACCGATCTCACCGAAAGCGAAGCGCGGGCCCGTGTCGATCAATGGGAGACGACGGCCCGGGAAAGCGCAGACAAAGCGCGTAAAGTCGGCGCCATCAGCGCCTTCCTGTTGGGCGCAAGCGCGCTTGTCGCTGCGGCGGGCGCATATTTCGGCGGCGGGCTTGGCGGTCGCCATCGCGATGCAAATGCGCCCTTCCCCTGGACGCGCGCCAGAGCCTGATCAATTTGAAGTCTGGCTTTATCGTAAACCACAAAACGGCGGGCTATCTGGCGCGCCGTTTTGTTTTCGCGCTTACTTTTTAAAACCGTTCCAGCAGCCGTTCCAGATACTCGACTTCGTCTTCGTCGCGGCCGGGTTCGCCGAGACGGCGGCGTAATTCCTCAATCACGGCGCGCGTGCGTCCGGCTTCGCTTTCACCGGGAACTTCCACGCCTTCTCCGGAGATGTTGCCCGCGGGGCGGCCGAGCGGGTCGGCGCCGCGGCCTTCGCGCTCACCCTCACGGCCCTGTCCTTCGCCTTGCGCCTGCCGCATCTGTTCGCGGGCGAGCGCTTCGGCGCCGTCGCGCAAATTTGCGATGGCGCGTTCCATGGCGTCACCCGCCGCGCCGAAATCATCGCCGGCAAGCGCGCCTTCCGCTTCACGCATGGCGCTGCGCGCGCGGCCGAGGGCGCGGCCCGCTTCGCCATTGGGGTCGGCTTCGCTGTCGCCTTCTAGCGCATCCATCAATGCGTCGAGATCGCCGCCAAGCCCGCCTTCACGGGCGGCCAGATCGTCGCCGTTTAATTCGCCGCTCTGGCGTTGTTCGAAGGTTTCATCGGCCAGTTCGCGCTGGCGCCCGATAAGTTCGCCCGCGGCGCCGGCGGGGCCGCCGCGCTCGCCTTCGCCGCTTTGGCCCTGACCGCTCTGGCCTTGTCCGTTTTGTCCGGCGCCGCCTTGCGACAGGCGCAGATTGTTCAGCATGTTTTCAAGGTCGGACAGCATTTGCCGCGCGGCGTTGTTGGCGCCTTGCTGGGAAAGATCGCGGATCGCATCGAGCATGTCGTCGAGATCGGATTGTTCAAGCTGCTGGGCATTTTGCGGCGATTGCTCCATGGGCTGGCCCGATTG
The DNA here is from genome assembly GCF_041986965.1 of Hyphococcus sp. Taxonomy (GTDB): domain Bacteria; phylum Pseudomonadota; class Alphaproteobacteria; order Caulobacterales; family Parvularculaceae; genus Hyphococcus. Next base: position 898,039 of record NZ_JBHIXB010000001.1, read on the forward strand.
CGCGAGCGCCGTCAGATAATCATTCATGGCCTGACGCAACTCTTCGACAAGCCGCTCCACTTCCTCGTCGCTGGCGCCGCGCTCGAGAGCTTGCCGCAAAGCCTCGCGCGCAGCTTCAAGGCGCTGGCGCGCCAGCTCCAACGCTTCGTCTTCCAGTTGCAGGGCGAGGGGCCAGAATTTTTCAACGGCGTCATCATAGTCGTCGCCATTGCGGCGCATCACCCGCCAGAAGGCCGACCGCAACATGAGGTAATGTGTCGGCTTTTCTTCATAGAAAATGTCGGGCGCCATGGTGATGGCGTCGAAGGATCGCGCGGCGCGCCGCCAGTCTTCTGCAGCGACGGCGAGGGTCTGGCGCTGTTCGATAACCGCTTTCGCCACCGGATTGTAAAACATCCGTGTGGGGAGGATTAACGGCGTCTCGCCCGTATCGCCTTCCTGTCCGGCGCCGTCGCGGGCGACGACCTTGGCGAGCACCTGAAGCCCGGCCCAGGGATCGGCCTGAAGATCAAGCGTTGCCGAGCGTTCTCCGCTTGCGCCTCTGACGCCTTCAAGCGGGATCGCGCGGGTCTCGGCGAGCGCGGCGTCATCAAGGGGCGGCGCATCCAGCGGGCGTTCCTGATCGGGATCGAGGCGCATCACCAGCCAGGCGTCGGCGACGCCGTAATCATCCTCGATGGAGACCGTGAATGCGACGCGGGCGTCATCTGTGCGCGCCGGCGGCTCCACAAAGGCGACCATCGGCGCGGCGTCAGCGAGAACGCCGATGGGCCAGCGGCCTTCCTTGCCGCCAAGGGTGAGGCGCAAAAGGCCGCTTTCGCCAATGGCGAGTTCGGCGCGCGCTGCTTGTCTGTCGCGGTCGAAATCGGCGCGTTTGGTCTCGTTCGGCGTTTGATAGGAAAGCCGGATGCGGCCGCCGCCATTGACCTGCGCTTTCAAGACCGACCCTTCGGGCGCTTCGACCTGGTCGGCGTCGACGGGCAGGGCCTGCCCCGCGCGCAACAGATAGATGGGCGCGCGGCCGGCGTAAGCGGGCGGTTCGAGCCATAAATCGGCGACCAGCTTTCCGGCGCCGGCATGGGCCCCCGGGTCGAAGCCGAGGGCGAGGCGGGAAAACGTTTCCTTGCCGCTGGCGATAAGCCCGATGGCGATAAGGCCGAGCGCAATAAAGCGGAGGCCCCACGGGTCGCGCGCTTCAGCGGTGTCGCGCGCGCGTTTGAGCCGCGCCGCCCGGGCCCGCTCTGCGCTCGCTTCCAGATGCGCGCGCCACAGCGGGGAGGCGCTTTCGCTAGCGTTGAACGGGGTGTCGTCCATCGCCTGCAAGGCCGCATGGTCGACATGGCCGTCTTCTTCAAGACGCGCCTGCGCCTCACGCCTCGATGGAAACTCAATGCCTTTCAGCCCGCGATAAAGCAGCGCGGCGAAACCTGTCCCGCCGATCACCAGCGTCAGCCAGTGAACCCAGGATGGCGTGAACTTCCAGAGGTCGCAAAGGCTGATAAAGGCGAAAACAAAAGGAACCGCCAGCGCCGGCAGGATCGCCGGCCACAGCCTTTCCCAAAAGAGGACAAGCCGGGCGGCGAAAATCGCGCCGTCCCCGGGAACGCGCCGGCGTTTGGGGCCTTCAGGCCCTTTGTCAGAAGGCGTTTCCGCCAATGAGTCCGCCTGTGTCACGCTGGTGGTCATACTTCTTGCACAATAGCCTTTGAGGGGGCATTCGTCGACGCCGCCTGTCTTAAAGCTTTCTCAGTCTGGCGCATCGCTGGCGAAAACAGGTTAACGAAACGGGAGATCAGGTTGGTTTTCACCCTCACCTCGTCAAAGCGCCGGCAGCAATTGGGCGAAGATGCGCGCCGGTCCCGCGCCTCCGCCTGGCGTATGGGCGCGGCCTGGCTTCTCGTCGTGATTTATAATCTGGTCGGGATCACGGATATTATCTCCACCGTCATCGCGATCGAAAACGGCGCCGGGGTCGAGGCTAATCCTGTCGTCAACACGATGATGGTGCATGCCGGCGACGGCTGGATCATCGCCAAGCTCGGCCTTCAGGGGCTGATCAGTTTTATGGTGTTGTGGTTCCCGCACTGGATCGTCCTGTTCTTTTTCGCCATGGCGACGACCGGCAACGCGCTGATCGTCTACAACAATTTTTCCATCGCCGGACTAATCTAACACCGCCCTTGGAGTGGTGGATAACTATTCACCGATGCTGGGAAAACCATAAGAATTCATCGGAAGTGATGAATTTTCAAAGGCGCGATTCCCGCACCGGCTGCAAAGCTGTAATGTTAAGACAAGACGCCTAAAGCCAGTCCGGCGTCGCCTCGAGCGCAACGATTTCCTCGAAGCTCGGACGGCGGCGAATGACGGCGTATCGCTCGCCGCTGACCAGCACTTCGGGGATCAGGGGCCGCGTATTATATTGCGACGCCTGCACCGCGCCATAGGCGCCCGCCGACATGATCGCGGCGAGGTCGCCCGGCTTCATTTCCGGCAGCGTGCGCTGTTTTGCAAAAAAGTCGCTCGACTCACAAACGGGGCCGACAACGTCATAGGTCGTTGGCGCCGCGTCTTCATTCTTGATCACCGGTAAAATGTCGTGATGGGCGTCATAAAGCGCCGGGCGTATCAAGTCGTTCATCGCCGCGTCGACAATCAGGAATTTGCGCGCGACGCCTTCCTTCACATAGACGACGCGGGTCACCAGAATGCCGGCATTGCCGGCGATCATGCGGCCAGGCTCGAAGATGAGGCGAACGCCCAGGGGCGCTGTGAGTTTCTTGATCAGCGCGGCGTAATCGTCGGGATGCGGCGGCGCAGCAGTGTTTCCATAGGGAATGCCGAGCCCGCCGCCGACATCAAGGCGCTCAATAGCGCAGCCATCGGCGCGTAAATTGCTGATCAGCCCGGCTGTCTTGGTAAAGGCCGCTTCAAACGGCGCGAGGTCGGCGATCTGTGATCCGATGTGAAGGTCGACGCCGACCACATCGACGCCTTTCATGTCGCGGGCCCGCGCATAAAGTCCGCGCGCTTCTTCCCAGGCGACGCCGAACTTGTCTTCCTTGCGGCCGGTGGAGATTTTGTCGTGCCCGCCGGCGGCGACATCCGGATTGACGCGCAGGGCGACAGGCGCGCGCTTGTTGATCTCAAGCGCCAGCGCATTCAGCGCATCGAGTTCGGGCGCCGATTCCACATTGAATTGATAGATCCCGGCTTCAAGGGCGGCTCTCATTTCATCGCCGGTTTTCCCGACGCCGGAAAAAACGATTTTTTCAGGCGCGATGCCGGCTTTCAGGGCGCGCATCAGTTCGCCGCCGGAAACAACGTCGGCGCCCGCGCCTTCGCTGGCGAGCACTTTTAAAACCGCGAGATTGGAGTTCGCCTTGACCGAAAAGGCGACGAGCGGATCGGCGTCGCCAAACGCTTTTTGAAAAACCTGCATATGGCGGCGCAGGGTCGCTTCGGAATAGACATAAAAAGGCGCGCCGATGGCGTCGGCGAGCGACGTCACATCAACATCTTCCGCATGAAGGCGGCCGTTGCGGTAATCGAAATGGTGCAAGGCGCGCCTACCGGATCAGGGATTGTTCTTCGGGCTTTTCCGGCGCGCGCAACGGCGCCTTCTTGCCGCAAGCGGAAACAGCGAAGGAAAGAGCAAGAATGAGCAATAAGGCGCGCATGGGGCTACTCCTTTTTCAGCGCGTCGATCCAGCGCTCGGCTTCACGCTTAACATTTTCCGGCGCCGTCCCGCCATAGGCTTTGCGCGAGGCGGCGGATGCGTCGACGGAAAGCACATTGAAAATGTCGTCGGTGATGTTCGGTTCGACGGCCTGCATGTCGGCGAGCGCAAGCTGGTCGAGCCGTTTGCCCGCTTGTTCGGCGACAGCGACGATGCGGCCGGTGACGTGATGGGCGTCGCGGAACGGCATGCCGAGTTCGCGCACCAGCCAGTCGGCGATATCGGTGGCGGTGGAAAAGCCCCGCGCCGCCGCTTCTTTCATGGCTGTGCGGTTCGGCTGTAAATCGCGCACCATGCCGGTCATGGCGGAAAGCGCGAGGGCGAGCGCGTCGACCGCCTCGAACGTCGCGGCTTTGTCTTCCTGCAAGTCCTTCGCGTAGGCGAGCGGCAGCGCCTTCATCACCGACAGCAGTGAATTGAGAGACCCGTTGATGCGGCCGGTTTTGGCGCGCACGAGTTCGGCGGCGTCGGGGTTGCGCTTTTGCGGCATGATGGACGAGCCGGTGGAAAAGGCGTCGGTGAGCGAGGCGAAGCCGAATTGCGGCGACGTCCACAACACGATTTCTTCGGCGAGGCGCGACAGATGCACCGCCGCGATCGCCGCCGCCGATAAAAGCTCCAGCGCAAAGTCGCGTGAGGAAACGCCGTCGAGCGAATTGGCGCAAGGCCGGTCAAAGCCGAGCGCCTTTGCGGTGGCGTCCCGGTCGATGGGGAAGGGCGTTCCGGCGAGCGCCGCCGAGCCGAGCGGATTTTCGTTCATCCGCTCACGCGCATCCATGAAGCGGCCGGCGTCGCGCGAGAACATCTCCACATAGGCGAGCAGGTGATGGCCGAAGGTGACGGGCTGCGCCGTCTGCAAATGCGTAAAGCCGGGCATGATCGCGTCGTTATGTTCCAGGGCGCGCTCGGCCAGGGCCGCCATCAGATCGCCCAGCGCTGATGCTGCGTCCTCGCAGGCGCCGCGGCACCAGAGGCGGAAATCCGTCGCCACCTGGTCGTTGCGCGAGCGCGCGGTGTGGAGCCGGCCGGCGGAGGGGCCGACAATCTCCTTCAAGCGCGCCTCGATATTCATGTGAATGTCTTCGAGCGCTTTCGAAAAGTTGAACGTCCCGGCCTCGATCTCGCCCGCCACCTGGTCTAGGCCTTTGAGGATCGCGTCGGCGTCGGCGCGCGAAATAATCCCGGCCTCGGCCAGCATCGCCGCATGGGCTTTCGATCCGGCGATGTCCTCGCGCCAGAGCCGCTTGTCGATATCGATGGAGGCGTTGATCGCCTCCATGATTTCCGCGGGGCCCTGAGAAAAGCGCCCGCCCCACATTTGGTTCTCGGGTCCTTGGTTTTGCGGCCGTTCGGTTTTATCTGACATAAATTCTAACAGGTTCTGGAGCGTAACTGGTGTCTTCTCTACTCAAACAACCGCGGTTCTGGCTTCTCCTCTGGGGCGGCCTCGGTGCGGCGCTCCTCCTCTACGTCATCGTGAGCGCGAGTGTAAGCCCAAAGGGGCAAAGCGCCGCTTCGGCGCTGGATCGCGACCAATCGCTTTTGACCGGGGAGATGGCCGACTTTGTCTATACCTTCCCGCCGCGCGGCGCGCCGGACGCCTTCTTTCTTTATGAGGGTGAAAATATGACGCTTGCGGATTTTCGCGGGCGCGCGGTGCTGGTCAATTTCTGGGCGACAACCTGTGCGCCCTGTCTCGTGGAGCTGCCGTCGCTTGACGCCCTTGAGGGCGATCTTGGCGGCGCGCGTTTTGAAGTGGTGGCGGTCGCCGCCGATCCGCGCGGACCGGAAACGGCGCAGGCGTTTCTCGACCGGCTGGAGATCAAGAATCTGAAACTCTACGCCGATCCCAGAATGACCTTCGCTTTTTCGGCGGGCGGCGCAGACATTTTGCCCACCAGCATTCTCTATAGCGCCAAGGGTGAGGAAATTGGCCGTATTGTCGGAGAGGTCGACTGGTCGGCCCCGGAAACCCGGCGGCTGATCGAATCCGTTCTGCCCTGAACCTAGGCTTCATCCGCCAACCCCGATATAGGGGAGGCGCGATATTCATCCGAGGGGGCCGCGCCTGCGATGCGCAGGACGGACTTAAACGTCGAGGGAGACGATTTCATGAAATTATCCAACATCCTGCTGGCCGGCGTCGCATCGCTTGCGCTTTTGTCCTGTGGAAAAAAAGACGAAGCCGCAGACGCACCGAAATCGGAATCGAGCCAGCAGGCGGCGAAAGCGGACGCCGGTTCGCCCCTTGATCAGCGGTTCACGCTCAAGGGCGCGGAGGCCGTCGATATCGATGCGCTTTTGTCGCTGATGCCTGAAGACGAGCGGCCGACCTATGAAACCTCGCGCTTTGACGACAAGCTCGGCGCCACGGTGGTTGAAAATCTGCGCTTCGCCGACGCTGAAGATGGTGAAGGGGTCGCCGTCGCGCGCGCCGAATTCTACGGCGTCGACATGGGCGCCATCGAGCGCATCCGCAGCGCAGACGAGGCTGGCCCTGATGCGCCTTTCGAAACGGTCTTTCAGAAAGTGCGTTTCCTCGATGTCTCTTCATTCGGGCTGGAAGAAGACGAGGCTTCGATCCAGATGACGATCGGCGGCGTCGAATTCGACAAGCTTCAAATTCGCCAGGGCGGCGTTGAAGGCGACGGAGAAGGCGATGAGGGCGCGCGCTTTTTCAACGCCGTCAATCTCGCAGGGCTCTATTTCAAGGATATGGAATTTGCATCGGAGACTGAAGAGACCCCCACGGTGGCGTTTGCAGCGCCCGACTTGCGGTTGGTCGGTCTTGGCGGCGGACGCATCAGCGCGATCATTGCAAATGATTTCGCCTATGACATGAAACACAGCGCCCAATCCCTCGCAGCGCTCAGCGAAGCGATGGGCCCTCAGGGCGCCTTGTTCCTCTCTGGTCCGCTGGCTGGCTTTGTTGCGCCGGAAAGTCAGGAAGTCTCGATGGAGAGCCTTGAATGGCGGGACATCGACTTTTCAGGTCTGCTTGCCTGGGGCTTAAAAGATGAGAAGCCTCCCATGACGGAAAAAGACCTTCTCGATCTCGGCACGATGAAGGCGACGAACATGGAAAGCCGCGTCAACGGCAAGCTTGCGGCGACCGTTGAAGAGGCGACGGTTTCCGCAGCGGAATTCACCTGGATGATTCCGTCGAACATTCGCGCCGACACCAAAGGCGCCGTTTATGACTTCACGGCCTATGTTCCGGAGACGGAGGAAGAGGCGCTGAAAATTCTCAAGGACAGCAATCTCGACAAAGTCAAAGGTGACGGCAGCGCAAGCTGGGCGTGGAACGAAAAAAGCGGCGCTGCGGATTTCACCTATGACGCCAGTCTCGACAAGGTTGCGGGTTTCAGCGCCAGCGCCGCGTTTTCCAATCTGAAACTTGATGAAATCGCCGCCGCGATGGAAGAGGGTGAAAGCGATACTGTCCTGTCAAAAGGCGCGCTCAAGAACTTCTCTTTCAAGGTTGAGGACGAAAAGGCGCTGGATGCGATTTTCGCGCTGGCCGCCTTGCAAATGGGCGGCACGGGTGAGGATTTGCGCATGTCCGCGCCGGCCATGATCCGTCTTTCCGGTTCCCAACTGGCGCAGATGAACCCGGTCATGACCGATTATGTGAATGCGGTGGCGGATTTTGTCGCCAAGGGCGGGTCTTTGGAAATCGCGGCGAAACCGGCGGAGCCCGTGCCGTTCATGTCCTTGCAGGCGACTGGCGCCGCCGCGCCGCAGACCGTTCCGGACATGCTCGGTCTGACCGTGACGCACAAGGAATAAGCGGCTAACCTGTCCTAGGCGCCCGGCCATGGTGGGACGGGCGCCGGCCGTCGCGGGCGACTATCGTTTCGTCATCGCCGGGCAAGCCGCGTTGCGCGAAAAGGGGGATATTATGCCGACTTTGAAACTGAAGCCGACCTTCGCCCGTGCGGGCAGAAATCTGCTCTGCGCTTCTGCGGCGGTCTTTGCGCTTCATGCCTGTGCGACGGCGCCGTCGCCATTGACCGCTGAGGATCTTCTCGTTGCGCCCTATGCGTTGCGCGGTGGTGAGGCCTTTGACGTGGACCGGATGTTCGCCGCCTTGCCGGACTGGCTGATCGTTGATCACGGCGGCGCCAGTTTCGATCCCGGCCTTGGCGCCATGGTGGTGAGCGATGTCACCTTTGCCTTTGCGTCCGCGCCCGAGGCGCGATTGCGCGCAGACCGGGCGGTGATATGGGGCGCCGATGCAGCGGCGATGGAGACGGTTTTTTCAGGCTCCGGCAGCCTCACCGATATGGCGCCGCTGCTTGATCGCCTGTCGTTTGAGAATGTTACATCGGAAGGCCTGCAATGGGAGACGGGAACGGAAAACGCCTCGCTCTCCTTGCAGAAATTCGTCATCGACGGACTTGCCGCGCGCTCTTATGCGCTCGCGCCGAAACCGGGCGCTGACGAAGGCGCAGGCGTTTTGCGCCATATTGCGGCGGTCATGGGCGCCTTTTCATATGACGGCGTCGCCTATTCCGGCTTTTCTTTAAAACTCAACAACAGCCAGGGCGACAAGGTCGCCTTTGATGTCGCTGAAGCGTTTGCGCGCGGCTACCGGTCGGGCGATGTCGACTATCAGAGTGTTTCCGGCCTCGCCATGACGGCGGAAAGCTTCGGCGGCGAACCGCTTGTCGAAGTTTCAGGAAAGAAAGAGTCCGAAAAGGCCGCCGCGGACCATCCATACGCGAAAATTCTCAATCGGCCCCCCGCGGAAACGGCGCGCGATATTGTGCGCCACCCGACGGCGTTTCTGGCGGCTGCGGCAGGCGGCGGCGTGCTCGCCTATGAGATTGACGGAACCGAAGCGCGCAATGTGAGTATTTCAAAAGCGCTTGCCTGGCTTGCGAAATGGGAGCTGCCGCCGATCAGCGAAACCGATCTCATTGATCTCGGCCAGCAGACCATGACCGGTTATCGTCAGATCTGGAACGGTCAGCCCTATTACACTATTGAGTCCGCCGACATCAGCGCAGCGGATTTCTACTGGCTTGTGCCGTCTCACTATGAAGTCGCGTATCAGGGGTTCACCTATGACATGGGCGTCATGATGGACCAGACGCGCTACAGCATGGGGCCGGGCATGGCGACCGAAGCGGCGCCGCAATTTGAGCAGATGGCGGAAACGCTGTCGGCGCTTGGTCTGGAAAGGATCGCCGGCGACGGGGATCTTGTCTGGCGCTGGAATGGCGAGACCGGCGATGCGGCGCTGGCGACGAGCGGCGACATTATCGATAATTTTTCGCTCGCTTATGGCGTCAATGTGGGTGGGCCGTCGCTGGTTGAATGGGACGTTATGGCCCGTGATGAAACGCTGGCGAAAGATGCAGTCGGCGGCATGACGTTGCAGGGCGCTGATTTCGCCTTCACCGATAGTGGCTTCGTTGATCGTGCGTTCGCCTTCGCCGCTGCGCAAAACGGCGCCGGATCGGGAGAAGAGTTGCGTCAGGCCGTTTCCGGCATGGTGCGCGTTTCAGGTCTCCAGGCCGGACAGATGAATCCGCGGCTGACCGCTTATGCGCAAGCCTTTGCCGACTTTCTTGACAATGGCGGCACGATCTCCGCAACGGCCGCGCCTGCGGCGCCGGTCGAGTTCATGACCTTGCAGGCGGCGTCCCAAACCGCGCCGCAGACCTTGCCGGATCTGCTCAACCTCACGGTGACGCACACAGAAGAATAAAAAAACGGCCGCCTGAAAAGGCGGCCGTTTTTCGTCATTGGTCTTGTTCTCGCCTAATCGTCAAGAACGAACGTCACTTTCAACATGACGCGATATTCCTTGATCTTGCCTTTATCGAGGATGATGGACTGGTCCTTGACCCAGGCGCCTTCGACATTTTTCAGCGTTTTGTTGGCGCGGTCGATGCCTTGTTCAATGGCGTCTTTGAAACCTTTGGGCGATCCGGAGATGATTTCCGTAACTCGTGCGACAGCCATGTGATGCTCCTCCTTTATGTTATCGCGCGCGAATGGCGGGCGCGTCGGAGAATTAGAGCGCTTTTCCGGGGCGTGTGCAAACCGCCGGAAACAGGTTTCAGCTTTTTAATTCAAAAGCTTCGCGATTACCGGGTCGGCGCCGGCGTGTCGCCGGAATAGTCGTAAAAACCGCGGCCGGTTTTACGTCCAAGCCAGCCGGCTTCGACATATTTTACAAGCAACGGACACGGACGATATTTGGAATCTGCAAGCCCTTCATAAAGCACCTGCATGATCGCAAGGCAGATATCGAGGCCGATAAAGTCGGCGAGCTCGAGCGGACCCATAGGATGATTGGCGCCCAGCTTCATGCCGGTGTCGATGGCCTCAACGGAGCCGACGCCTTCGTAAAGCGTGTAGATCGCTTCATTGATCATGGGCATCAGGATGCGGTTGACGATGAAGGCCGGAAAGTCCTCTGAAACCGTCATGGTTTTGTTGAGGCTTGCGACCACTTCTTTCGTGGCTTCGAAAGTTTCCTTCGCCGTGGCGATGCCGCGGATCACCTCGACGAGTTTCATCACCGGCACCGGGTTCATGAAGTGAATGCCGATGAAATTTTCAGGCTTTTCGGTGCCCGCCGCGAGGCCGGTGATCGACAGCGACGAGGTGTTGGAGGCGAGAATGGCGGTGGGTTTCAACACGCCTTTCAGGCTTGCGAAGATTTCTTTCTTGACGGCCTGCACTTCGCTCGCCGCCTCAATGACGAGGTCGCAATCGGAAAGCGCGGCGACGTCGGTGGCGCTTTTGATGCGCGCAAAAGCGGCTTTTTCATCCGCCTCTGTGAGGAGGCCCTTGGCGGTTTGGCGCGCGAGGTTTTTGGCGATCGACGACATCGCGGCTTCAAGCTGGCCGGCGCTGATGTCGGTGAGGATGACGTCATAACCGGCGGCGGCGAAAACATGGGCGATGCCGCGTCCCATTTGACCTGCGCCGATGACACCGACCGTTTTGATTTTGCTCATATCCTTCGCGCTCCGCCTCTTCCCTTGGGCGGCGGATACTGCACCGCAACATTGGAGAGGGCAAGAGCGCCATGCGGCTCAGGCGCCGCGACGAATTTCCGCGGCGAAACAGCCATGGGCGGCGTTGTGAGCGTGGATATAGGCGACATTATCGTCGCTGAAAGCGGTTTCAATTTTATCGATCGCATCACCGTTGAGGGCGAGGCTTGCCCCGACCAGATGACCGCCAGCATTGAAATGCCTGAGGGCGATGGGGCGGCCTATGAACACCGGCGGCAAGGCGTTTTCAAAATGCGCGGCGTCGGCGGCGCTTTCACGCACATAAATCGCATAGGACGAGCGGTAGGGCGTCGCCGCCTTGTGGCTTTCGTAGTTCAACAGCAAAAGGCTTTCCCCGGGGTCGGCGTCTTCGAGCGTTATACGGCACGGAAAGCCGGGTTTTGACGTCGCGGTTTTGCGGATGACGCCGCGTTGTTTGAGTTCTTCGTCGGGAAGACCGAACAATGGCGCGAACTTCGCGCGCTCAAGTCCTGTGATGATGAATGACATAGCACGTTCCTGTTTTTGTGAGCGTGTTATCTCCAGAAAATCAGGCCCCAGCCACCCGGTTCTTGCGGGCCCAGGAAGTTGTCCGTCAAATGAAAAGCATATCAAAAACAGACGATTGCAACGTCGTTGATGACGGTCAATGTGCAGCTTTCACTTATCGGAGTAAGGATAACTCAGGGCCGGCGCCGGTCAGACGGCAAAGGGGAGACGAAATGAACGACGCCAAGCGCGATCAATTCGCAAAAGACTGGGATGTCATTGTTATCGGGTCGGGGATGGGGGGCATGGCTACGGCGAGCGCGCTGTCGCAAACCGGCCACAAGGTGCTGCTTCTCGAACAATACCAGACGCTCGGCGGTCAGACCCACAGTTTTTCACGAGACGGCTTTCGCTGGGATGCAGGCATTCACTATTTGAGCGGTTTTGCGCCCGACGATCCCTACCGCAAGGCGCTCGATTGGCTCTGCGACACCCCCATAGAGCTGGCGCCGATGGGCGCCGTTTATGATTATCTCCATCTTGGCGATACCGAGCCTCTCGCTCTTTCGCGGCCCTATGAAGCGCAAATCCGTGATTTAAAGGAACGCTTCCCGAGCGAAGCGGAAACAATCGACGCCTGGTTTGACGCTGTGCACAAGGCCCGGGAGGCGGCGCTTGCGGTGTTTCAGATCCGGGCGATACCGCAACCCTTTAGTGAGGTCATCGAATGGTGGAAAAGCAAGTCCATTAAACAATGGTGTGGACGGACTATCGCGGAAGTCGCCGCCGACATCTCGGACAATCCGCAACTCACAAATGCGCTTGTCGCCCAGTGGGGCGATCATGGCGGGCGCCCGAGCCTTGCGAGTTTTGCAGTTCACGCGCTCGTCGCGCATTCCTATCTTGAATGCGGGGCGTGGTATCCGGTCGGCGGCGCCGCCGTCATCGCCGAACACATGTTGCCCGTCATTACCAAGGCAGGCGGTGAGGTGCGCCCGGGCGTCCGGGTTGAAACACTGCTGATGGAGAAGGGGCGCGTCATTGGCGTGCGGACCGCTGACGGTGAAGAGATTTACGCTGACGTCGTCGTCTCCAATATCGGCGCCCGGGAAACGGTGGACCGGCTGTTGCCGGATGGTCATGGCGAAGATGAATGGGTGCGCGAGATTCGCTCCTTCGGTCCGAGCCTTTGCCATTTCTCTTTGTTTCTCGGTTTCGAAGGCGACATCGAGGCGACCGGCGCCACAAAAGCCAATCACTGGCTCTATCCGACCGGCGAGACGGACGTCATCTGGACCGATGCGCCCAACGGGACGCCGCCGGGTATGTTTGCCTCTTTTGCCTCGCTGAAAGACACCGCCCATGACCCCGGCCCGAAGCAGCGGCATTCAGGTGAATTGATCGCCTGGACGGACTGGTCGGTTGTCGCGCGGTGGGCGGATGCGCCGCCGGGTGAGCGAGGAGAAGACTACGCAGCCTTCAAGGCGCAGGTTGAAGAAAAACTGTTCGAACAGTTTAAGGCCTATTTTCCGGAGCTTGCCGAACTGGTCGTCTTCAAGGAGCCTTCAACGCCGCTGGCGACCGCTGCGATTACCGGCCACCGGGAAGGCGCCTTCTATGGTCTTGAGGCCACGCCGGCGCGAATGCTGTCGGATGCGCTGCGCATGAAAACGCCTTTAAAAGGGCTCTATCTTTCCGGTCAGGATGTGCTCTCGCCGGGTGTGCCTGGCGCCATGTGGGGCGGCATCCTTTGCGCGTCGAGCATCGATCCCAAGGTGATGGTGCGCCGTGCAAAAGCGGCGAAGGAGAGCTGACAGCGATAAAGACCTTGCTTGACCAGCGTAAAGAAAAAGCCCCGCCGAAGCGGGGCTTTTGATTTTTGCCTTTTTGCGTCGCTTAGAGCGCGTCGTTTAATTCCGGCAGCGCTTTGAAGAGGTCCGCCACCAAGCCGTAATCGGCGACCTGGAAGATCGGCGCCTCTTCGTCCTTGTTGATGGCGACGATGACTTTGGAGTCCTTCATGCCCGCAAGGTGCTGGATCGCGCCGGAAATGCCGACCGCGATGTAAAGCTCCGGCGCGACGACCTTGCCGGTTTGTCCGACCTGATAATCGTTCGGGACATAACCCGCATCGACGGCGGCGCGTGAGGCGCCGACGGCGGCGCCGAGCTTGTCGGCGACCGGGAAAATGTATTTCTCGAAATTCTCGTAAGAGCCGAGGGCGCGCCCGCCGGAGATGACGATCTTGGCGCCGGTGAGTTCCGGGCGCTCGGACTTCGTCAGCTCTTCGCCTACGAATGACGACAGGCCCGGATCGCCCGCCGCATCGAGGCTCACAACTTCAGCCGAACCGCCTTCGCCTGCGGCGTTGAACGATGTCGCGCGCACGGTGATGACTTTCTTGGGGTCCGACGACTTCACCGTTTGCATGGCGTTGCCGGCGTAGATCGGACGCACGAAAGTGTCCGGCGCCTCGACCGCGACGATTTCCGAAATCTGCATGACGTCCAGCAGCGCGGCGACGCGCGGCATGACGTTCTTGCCTGTCGTGGCGGCCGATTTCAGGATCGCGTCATAATCGCCCGCGACCGACACAATGAGATCGGCGAAAGGCTCGGCAAGGCGGTGGGCGTATTGCTCGCCATCGGCATGGAGCACTTTTCTGACGCCGTCGATTTTCGAGGCCGCTGCGGCGGCGTCGCCCGCGCCCGATCCGGCGACGAGGATATCGACATCGCCGCCAATGGCCTTGGCCGCGGTGACGGTTTTGTGGGTGGACTCGTCAATCGAGTTTCCGTGAACGTCTGCAACAACGAGAACCGCCATCAGATCACTCCCGCTTCATTTTTCAGTTTCGATACAAGCTCGGCGACATCGGCGACTTTTACGCCGGCTTCGCGTTTCGGCGGCTCGGTGACTTTCACCGTTTCAAGACGCGGCGCGATGTCGACGCCGTAATCGCCGACTTCTTTTGCGTCGAGCGGCTTCTTCTTCGCTTTCATGATGTTCGGCAGCGAGGCGTAACGCGGCTCGTTGAGGCGAAGGTCGGTGGTGACAATGGCGGGAAGATTTATTGCAATCGTCTGCAGGCCGCCGTCGATCTCGCGCGTGACATTGGCCTTGCCGTCCGCGATTTTCACTTCTGATGCGAAAGTGCCCTGGGCCCAGCCAAGAAGCGCAGCCAACATCTGGCCCGTCTGGTTGGAATCATCGTCGATCGCCTGCTTGCCGAGAATGACAAGCTCCGGTTTTTCTTCTTCCACGACCGCTTTCAGGAGTTTCGCCACGCCAAGCGGCTCGACGGTTTCTTCTGTTTTGATCAGGATCGCCCGGTCCGCGCCCATGGCGAGCGCCTGGCGCAACTGGTCCTGGGCTTTTTCGGGGCCGATGGAGATGGCGACGATCTCTTCCGCCGTGCCGGCTTCCTTCAGGCGAACCGCTTCCTCGACGGCGATTTCGTCGAACGGGTTCATGGACATTTTCACATTGGCGAGGTCGACGCCGGTCTGGTCCGATTTCACGCGTACTTTGACGTTGTAGTCGATCACGCGTTTCACGGGCACGAGAACTTTCATCTCTTCTGCTCCTGCGGGCGGTTGGGGAACGGCCGTCCGGCCGGGCCGGGGGCGCTTGGGTCGCGCGGACCATAGTCGCGGGCCTTCAAGCTTTCAACGGTCAAAGGCGCCACAATCCAGAGAGTTCCATCAGCGGGCGAAAGCCGCAAAAAACAAGCCGTCCGCCAGCCTCAAGAGCCTTTGCCGATCAGCCAGAGGAACAACATCATCAGGGCGATGGTGACGGCCTGCGCCATTATGCGCATCCGCATCAGCTTGTTGGAGTTTTCCTTGGCGAAGGTCCCGCCCTTGGCGAGGGAGTATATGCCGATCCCAAGAATAACGGCCGTTACGCCAAGGCCGATGGGAATAAGTAGGAAAACTAAGGCGTCCATGGGGAGCGCTCCTGAAATGCATTATGATCTTGCCTGTGGATGCAATATAGGCGCGCCAGGAGGCGATTGCTACCGGATTGGCTAGTGCGGCCTGCCGGATAGGCGCTGGTGCCAGCGCGGCAGAAAGACGCTCTCTTCGCCTTCGTCATAGCTCACGGGAACAAAAGCGCCATCGCCCTCATAATTGGCGACCAGCGGCGCGCCGAGCCGGTAAAGATAGCCGCGGATATCTGCGTCCGCCGGCGCTTCGACGCCGAGGCCGCCTTCTTCCGGTGCGGCCATCATGGGCGGCTTCAGCTCATGAAGCGCGAAATCCATGCGCACATCATAGGTCCGCTCCGCCTGGAAGCGCAGGAACCGCTGCGCATTGTACCATTGCGATTTAACGCCGTCGTCCGTGCAGGTTTCAAGTTCCGCCCCGTCAGCGCCCCAGCGCCGTTCCGGACAGTGATAAGGATCGAAAGACAAATCCCACAAGCGCTCCATGGCGTGCGCCAGATTGAGGCGCACCCGCGTGGCGTCCGACCGCCAGTAGGTGAAGGTGCAGGCGTTTTTTTCTTCTTCGAAGGCGTCGACCAGATCCGCAGCCAGATTGTCGCCATGATAGGCGACGCCTGGTTCGCCCGCTTCGACGTCTTCAACCAGATGCTGCATATTGCGGCGCAGTTCGATGAAACTGACCTTGAGGCGCGCATCGCGGGACGGCGTTGAATACTCTTCCCACTCGCCATAGGTGCCGAAAATATTCGGCGGCAGTTTTTTCGGGTGCGGCTTCAGATGAAGGCGCGATGTATAGGCGGCGTCGACGGCGACCTTGCGCGCCTTCAAGGCGCCGCAGATGGTTTCAAGACCGAAGCGAAGCTCCTCGACGGGATCGTAAGCGAAATCCGGCGCCGCGAGTTTGCGGCGCACATAATCGTAATATTTCAGTGTACGGCCTTTATATTTGAACTCGCCGTAATGCCAGACGCCGGAGGGATGCGGCTGATTTCCGAAATACTGCTCCATGGAAAAGTCAGCGATTTCTTCATTCGCCGCTGCGCGGAGCCTGCCGCCATGGAGTGATCCGTCCTTGTCGATTCTGGCGCCTTCGACGTGAATGGGCCGCCAGGCTTTAAGGCCCGCTCCAAGCGCCGGTTTCGACCGCATAAAATTCGGACCATAGGCGGTGCGCGTCACGGAGTTGTCCGGATGCGAGGCGACAACGAGCACGCGGCCATCATCGAGAACGTCATAGACGATGCCCACATGGCCGTAGATGTCATAGGCGAGCACGCCGGGCTTCACTGCGCCGCGTTCGATTTTCACCGGATAGAAGTCATCGTGACTTTTGCCGCCGCCGGCCATGGGGTCGGTGCGAAACATGGCGGTGGAGACTTCGCCGCCGATGCGCGCGATGAAGGACGGCGCGTTCGGAACGTGGTTCAAAATCTGTCGGCGCCCGGCGACGATGTTGCCTTCCGTCGAATAGCGCAGGTCCTGGCGCGACCGGTCCGCCGTGCGCATGGCGTTCTGATAGGAGAAGGGCAAACCGTTCTTCCAGGCGTAATAGGCGCGCAGGATATACGCCATGTCGGCGCAGTCGCCCGGCAGGTCCGGATCGACCGGCGAGCGATAGGGGTTCGCCTCGTCCTTGATGCAGGCGTCGATCGACGTGCAGTTCGACATGCCGATGGCGTGAACGAAGGCGGCGTAGCCGGCCTCGTCCGCGGGGGTCCATTCGCTCTTGTAAACTTCCCAGGTTTTGCCGGTGTTGACGGCAGGCGGGATGGCCGTCTCGGCAAAGGCAGGCGAATAGCCGCCCGCCGCGCCGCACATAGCTATCGCGGCGGCCCCCAAAACCCGGCCGAAACTCCACGTCACACCCATAGCCGGCATTTTAACGCGGGCCGGGCCGCGCGGATAGAGCGGCCGGGGCGGTTAACCTCCGATTAACCGAACATTCAGCCTTGTTTCAGGGGCGTTCAGCGCCGGTCTTGGGTATAAGTTCCTGTAAAAACGTCACTTTTTCGGCGGCTAGTGGAAAGAATCGGATTTTCAAGACTGGCGCGACGATCCGCTCGTCACGATCTAAAGCCCACGAGGGTCATAAGGGAGGCGAATATGGGTTTTGAAATATTTGTAGCGGTGCTGGTCGTCCTCGCCGTTTTTTTACTGTTCAACACCGTCAAGATCGTACCGCAGGGTTATGAGTTCACGGTGGAGCGCTTCGGGCGCTACACCAAGACGATCAAGCCGGGCCTGCATGTGCTGGCGCCGTTCATTGACCGGATCGGCCGGCGCATGAACATGATGGAGCAGGTGCTAGATATTCCGGCGCAGGAAGTCATCACCCGCGACAACGCCCAGGTCACGACTGACGCAGTCGCCTTTATTCAGGTGATGGACGCCGCGGCTGCGGCCTATGAGGTGCACAACCTCACCCGCGCCATTTCGAATCTTTCCATGACGAATATCCGCACCGTGATCGGTTCGCTCGATCTCGATGAAGTGCTGTCCAACCGCGATGACATCAATGAAAGACTGCTGCGCGTCATCGATGCGGCGACACAGCCCTGGGGCGTGAAGGTGACCCGTGTCGAAATCAAGGATCTCGAACCGCCCGCCGACATCACCGAAGCCATGGCGCGGCAGATGAAAGCAGAGCGTTTGAAGCGTGCGGAAATCCTGACAGCGGAAGGTGAAAAGCAATCGGCGGTCCTGCGCGCTGAAGGTGAAAAGCAGGCGGCGATTCTTGAAGCCGAAGGCCGCAAGGAAGCTGCGTTCCGCGATGCTGAAGCGCGTGAGCGTGAAGCGCAAGCCGAAGCGGAGGCGACGCGTATGGTGTCGGAGGCCATCGCCGCCGGCGATGTGCAGGCGATCAACTACTTCGTCGCCCAGGATTACGTCAAAGCGTTCGAAAAGCTGGCGATCTCGCCGCAACAAAAAACGCTTATCCTGCCTGCGGATATGAGCGCGCTTGTAGGCACTATCGCCGGCGTCGGCACGCTCGCCAAGGAAGCGTTTGAGAACAATGCGTCGCGTCGTCCGGCCGGTTCGGTCCCGAGCACGCAGTAAGGAGCAAGGGGCCCGCGTCGCTGAAGCGAGGCGGGCGCCGGCCGCAAAAGGGAGGGTTACATGCAGGGTCTGATCGAATTTCTCTCAACGATGCCGTTCTGGTACTGGTGGGCGCTGGCGCTCGTGTTTCTGGTGATCGAGCTGATGACCGGCTCCACCTATTTTCTCTGGCCGGCCGCCGCCGCGCTCGTTTCTGGCTTTTTTGATTTGGGTCCTTTGGACGGCGCCTGGCAGTTACAGCTCATTGTCTTCGCCGTTGTGACAATCGCCTTGTCGATTATAGCGCCGCCTTATGTGAAGCCGTGGCTGCACAAGAGTCAGGCCGATCATCTGACGCTCAATGAACGCGGCGCCCAAAAAGTCGGCCGCCGCGTCACCGTTGACGCCGGTTTCTCGAACGGCGCCGGCAAGGTGCGCCTTGGCGATACGTTGTGGCTGGCGGAAAGCGAAAACGGTGAAAACTTCGCTGACGGCGCGGTGGTGGAGATCACGCGCGCGGAAGGCGTGAAGCTTTATGTGAAGGCGGTGGCTTGAAGCCAGTAAGCTTTATCGCGCCGGGGGTTATTGGCGCGTCGAAACGATAGGGGGCAGGGGTGTTTCAAGGAGTGAAAAACGCCGGGGGCATATTCAAAGGCTCCATAAAGGCCGTGGCGATGCACCCTGCCTTGTTGGCGCCATTGCTGTTTGTCTGGCTCATTTACGCGCCTTCGATTCTTTACCTCCAATTTTTCTTTCCCTGGGACGCGCTGAGCGGCCTTCAGACAGTCGCCGTCGTTTTCGGCTTTATTTTGTGCTTCTCGCTTGCTTTGTCGCTCTCCTGTTTTTGGCGTCTAGAGCTTATTCGCAGAATTGAAGCCGGAGAGCCAAAGAGTTTTATTGCGTCTTTTACGATAGCTGTCCGCAATGTTCTTCGCGCCCTGCATGTAACAATGCTGTGGGCGTTGATCTGGCTCGTGCTGAGCTTGCTCTCTGCTTTGTTCAGCCGCAAAAACGAGGAGGAAGATCAATCTTTTTCCGCGGAGAACGCGGCGAGAACCTTAAGCGGCGCCGGATCATTTTCCCTTTCCGGCGCTTTTTTCGACGCCTTGAACAAAGGCGTGCGCATGGTTGCCTTCCTAATTTTTCCAGCCATTGCGTGGGAGACGTCGCCAAAGCCAATAAAGCGCGGCCTGCAAGTGGCCAGAACGCATCCCACCGAATTCGCCAGCGGCTTTTTGCTGACTGAAATCGCCTCTGCCGTTGTTTTCCTGCCGCCGGCCTTGCTGTTTTATATTGTTGATGAGGCCGAAATCACTTTGAGCGATGGCGTCTGGTATTTGGTTATCGTCTATTGCGCCTTTGCATGGAGCATTAGCATTCTTCTGGAGCAGCTTTTTACCGCCGAACTTTATCTTTGGGACATGAAATGGCGAAAAGCCTGTGAGGCGGCTCAGGAAAATGGCGATCCGGAACCTGTGTTGAATGATGTTTCCCGGCCTTCAATCCTCGATGACATCAAGGAATTTGATGGGGCGATGAAAGCTGTCTCATCGTAAACGGCGTGCGATATTTCAAGGCTATGACGCCGCTTTGACTTTCCGCGCGAGAATTGATGACGTCAGAACATCTTTTCCGACATGAAGATCCGGTCCGGCGCCCTGATAGTCAAACCCGGTCTTTTCATAGAATGCTTTGGCGCGAGGGTTTTTGTCGGAAACGGCGAGCCACATCCACACAATATCTCTATTGGCGAGCGTTTCGAGCGCATACTTGAACAGCGCTTTGCCAAGTCCCGTTCCATACACGCTGGCGCTGATGTAAATCTGCTTCAGCTCCGCCGATGCGCCGTCGGGGTCGTGAGGACTTGGCGTCCAGTTGATCACCAGCAAGCCTGACGGCTTATTGTCAGAGAATGCGAGGGAGCAGTCATACTCATCGCTGCTCAGCACTTTTTCCGCCGCTTCGCGCGTGTAATTCGCTGCGCAATAAGCGTCGATGTCTTCCGGCGTATGGAGATGATGATAGGCGTCCCGGAAAGTGGAAGCCCATAAATCCGCAAGCGTGTCAGCGTCTGAAAGGGTGGCCGCTCTTATTGTGTGCATGACTTTCTCTCCGCCGGGAGAGAAAGCCTTTGCGTCTTGGATAAGTCAATCAGTAAGCCCGGCGGCGGAATTCCGAATGCGCGAGCGTGCGGCCGATGGGCCAGAGTGCGAAGCCCGCAAGCTTCAAATGCGCCCAGGCGAAGGGTAGGCCGATAATCGTGATGGCGAGAAAGAAGGCCGCGATCACATGGCCAAGCGCCAGCCACCAGCCGGCGAGCACGAACCAGATGATATTGCCGAGAAAGCCGAGCGGCCCCGTGCCGATTTCTTCTCCATAGAGAAGTTCGCGGTTGATCGGCTTCGCGCCGAAGGGCCAGAGCGTGTAGACGCCATTGTCGAACGCCGCGCGCGCCCAGGGCAGGCCGATGATGGTGATCATCAACACAAAGGCTGCGACGAACCAGCCAAGGGCTGCGACCGCGCCGCCAAGCGCCAGCCAGAGAATGTTCAGGACCAGCGAGAAAACCGACATTGAGCTTTCATCACGCAAAGGGTGTTCCGGGTACATAAGGCGTCTCCTTCTTCAATAAGGATATAAGCCCTGTTGGGTCCGGCGCCATGCATTTCACCGCGTAAACGCCACAGCCCGGCGCGTCCTCACGCCTTGGTTAACACCCGGTCCAGCGCGATCAGGTCATATTCCTTGAAAAAAATGATGATGAGCGAGGCGACCGCGACGGTGGTCGAGGGGAAAAACAGGATTTTATTTGTTTCCGGCGTCAACAGATAAAGGCCCAGCGGATCGGCCAGATATTTCCAGATCGCCGCCGCGCCGCCGACAAGAACAACCGCCTGAAGCGGATAGATGATCCTGCGAAATAAACCCAGAATGACAAGCGCACCGAGCGCGATCTGTCCGTAAGCGAGGGGAAGGATCAACGCGTCGGCGCTGATCGCGCCGCCATAATATTTTTCCGAAAGGCCGACGGCCGTTTGCGGGGTCATCACTCTGAGGACGCCCCAGATAATCAGGAGCGCGCCAGTGGTCGCACGCAAGGCAAGCAGCAGAAATGCTTTCATCATGAGCCCCCAAAATATGTCCGGTAGGCTCAGTATAGGCAGCGGGGCGAAGCGTCGTCACATCACAATGTTGAGGGGCTGGGATATGGGCGCCATGACCTCGCCGCATTTTCCCCTCCAGATGATGAGCATGAAATCGATTCTCGCATTTCTTGCGGCGTGCCTCTTTTTTCCGGCGCCTGCGGCGGCGCAGATGGAGGATATCGGCGCCCGGCTTTCCGCCGCTGCGATTGAGCGCACGAACCATCGCGTCACTTATGACCCCGCTTATGTGCGCCTGTCTTATCCCATGGGCGATGTCGCGCCCGATCGCGGCGTTTGCGCCGATGTGGTCGTGCGGGCGTTGCGCGCGCTGGAGTTTGATCTCCAAAAACTCGTGCATGAAGACATGCGCGCCGCCTTCAGCGCTTATCCGGCGCATTGGGGCCTTGCGCGTCCTGATCCCAATATCGACCACCGGCGCGTCCCCAATCTAGAAACCTTTTTAACGCGTAGGGGCGCCCGCCTTTCACCAAGCGATGATGCACGGGATTATCTGCCTGGGGATATTGTTGCTTGGAACTTGCGGGGGAACGAGGGCTGGCTGCCCCATATCGGTGTTGTGACCGATCGCATCGGCCCGACGGGAAGGCCCATGGTGGTGCACAATATCGGCGCCGGACCCAAGCTTGAAGATGTGTTGTTCGATTGGCCCATGACCGGCCGTTATCGTCTGACAGCCGATCTCCTGGAGGCGCACACATAGGAACGGCGGCGCCCAATTTCAAGAATTGATCCGGCGCGCAGTTTTACGCCATAGTGGCGAAGTCGGCGCCATCCTGCGCCGTTTTCAGAAAATTTTTAGGAGGCGCATATGCGCACGACGTCTTTGGGCCGGTCGGGCCTAGAAGTCTCGCGGCTTGGTTTCGGCTGTATGGGGCTTGCAGAATTTTATGGAGAAGGTTTGTCCGAAAGCGCGGCTGAAGAGCTTTTGGAGGAAGCGTTGGCGCGCGGCGTCAACTTTTTCGATACGGCGGATATGTATGGCGCCGGCCGCAATGAAAAGCAGCTTTCGGGATTCCTGAAAAAACACCGCGGCGATGTCGTCATCGCGACGAAATTCGCCATTCAGCGCGGCGATAATGGCGAGTTTACGGGGCTGTCGAATGATCCGGCCTATATCAAACAGGCTTGTGACGCTTCGTTAAAGCGGCTCGGCGTCGATGTGATCGATCTCTATTACATGCACCGGCGCGACCCGTCGGTTCCCATTGAAGACTCCGTCGGCGCCATGGCGGATCTCGTAAAGGCCGGCAAGGTGCGCGCCATCGGCCTTTCCGAGGTGAGCGCCGATACGCTGAAGAAAGCCGACGCCATCCATCCCATCGCGGCGGTGCAGTCGGAATATTCAATCATGACGCGCGACATGGAGGCGGAAATCATCCCCGCCTGTCGCGAACTTGGCGCGGCCTTTGTCGCTTATTCGCCGTTGGGACGCGGCATCCTGACCGGTGCCTATCGCAAGCCGGAGGATTTTTCCGGACAGGATTTCCGCACGGCCATGAGCCCGCGCTTTCAGGCGGATACGCTTGAAAAGAACGTGGCGCTGGTGGATCAACTGGCGGAAATTGCGGAGGTGAAAGGCGCCAGCCTTGCGCAGATTGCGCTCGCCTGGGTGCTGGCCAAAGGCGATGACATCATCCCTATTCCAGGCACCAAAAAACTGTCGCGTCTGGAAGAAAATCTGGCCGCGCTGAATGTGTCGCTCTTCGCAGACGACATCGCTGCGATTGAAAAGGCGGTGCCGCCTGATGCAGTTGCGGGCGCGCGCTATCCCGAAACCTCGGCGTCGACGCTCAACGGTTAGCGAGGCGCAAGCTTCAGCATGCTGATGACATCACTGGGCGTTGCGCCGCGTTCGCGCAGCGCCCTTATTGTCGCCGCCTTGTCGCGTTTGGCGAGGCGGCGGCCGCTTTCATCCGTCAACAAAGGATGATGGTGATAGATCGGCGCCGGGTACCCGAGCAGAACCTGCAAAAGCCGGTGCAGATGCGCCGCTGAGCAAAGATCCTCGCCGCGGATCACATGAGTGACGCCCTGCAGCGCGTCATCATGCACCGAGGCGAGGTGATAACTCGTGCCGTTGTCTTTACGGGCGACAATGACATCGCCGAAAATTTCCGGCGTTGCTGTTGTTTCGCTGATTTCGCCGCCATCGTTGCAGAGTGTGACTGTCAACGCGCCGCTGCTTTCTTGGGCGGCGTTTATGGCGCGCTCCATGTCGAGCCGCCACGCAAAAGCCTCGCCCTGTTCCAGACGATCTTGTTCCTCCTCTTCAGGGAGCGGCGCGCCTTTATATTGCGGGCCTTCAGGTCCTTCGGGGGATAGATGCGGCGCGCGTGCGATCTCGTCGAGAATTTCTTTCCGCGTTTTGAAACAGCGATAGACGAGACCTTTTTCCTGAAGTTGGGCAAGCGTTGCCGCATAATCATCGAAATGATCCGACTGACGGCGCACAGGCGTTTCCCATTCAAGGCCAAGCCAGGCGAGGTCTTCGTAGATGGCGTTTTCGAATTCCGGTTTGCAGCGGGTGCGGTCGATATCTTCAATGCGCAACAGAAACCGCCCACCGGCTTCGCGCGCCGCATTGTAAGCGGTCAACGCGGAAAAGGCGTGGCCGAGGTGAAGAAGCCCCGTCGGGGATGGGGCGAAACGCGTCACAAATTCTGTCATCACCGCCATACTACCGGGTTTGAAAGGACGTGACAGTCCGGGCGTTGCTTCTCACACGGGGCGATAGTTGATAAGCTGGCGCGGAGAGGGCGAGGGGCATGAGCGAAATAGACGACATTGACGACGGCGACGCCGGCGGAGGCGACGGCGGTTTGCCCGGGCCAAGCGGGCTGACGGAAGCGGCCATAGCCGCCGGCGCGGCCTGTATTTCCTGCGGCGGCGATGCGCGCGGGGCGTATTGTTCTTCCTGCGGACAGAAAAACGACGATCTCCGCCGCAGCTCTTTTGTGCTGGCGCGGGACTTCCTGCGCGACACCTTCGGGTTCGATTCGCGCATGTGGCGCACGCTCGGGCTTCTGGCGGTCTCGCCGGGACGGGTGCCGAAGGATTACGCCCATGGCAGGCGGTCGCGCTTCACACCGCCCGTGCGCTTGTTCCTCGTCATCAGTTTTCTGTTTTTTCTAACCATCGGCCTCACCAACACGCTGTTTGTCGGCGTGGAGGTTAAATTCCGGGACTCGGACCCGGAGCAACTTCAATCGGCCATCACGTCGGCGGAAGAGGCGGGCGTTGAGCTTAGCGAGGAAGCGAGGACTGGCAAATGCAGCTTTCAGAGCCAGCTTCGATTTTTCGTAAAGGAAAAGAATCTCCGCATCGACAGAGAGCGGATCAATGCTTGCCTCGGCGATGTGCGCGATGATGCACAAGAGGTCATCGACGCCTCCGAAGATGTCGCTGTCGGGGAAGATGAGGGGATCGAAACTGAGCGCGAGCAGGCCGGTGAAGTCGTCGGCCGGGTTTTTAAAGGGATCAACTGGGCCGTCACCAATCCGCGCGAATTCAATGACAGTTTCAACGATTGGTTGCCGCGGGTTCTGTTTTTCATGACGCCGGTTCTGGCGCTCATTCTCGGGATGTTTTTAAGGCGCGGAATTTTGCTGTTCGACCATCTGGTGCTGTCGTTCTATACGCATGCAGCAGGTTTTGCGGCGATCGGCCTGAGCCTCATACTGGCGCAATTCGGCGCGCCCTATATGGGCGCCGCCGCCGCGATTGCGCTGCCGATTTACTACTTTGCTGTGTTGAAACGCGCTTATGGACGCAGCTGGATCAAGACAATCTGGACTGCGCTGATGTCCGGCGTTCTTTATATGACAGTGCTGTTTTCAATCCTGGTCACCATTCTGTCGAACATCGTCTGGCAGGCGACGGCCTGAAAGCGCCCGGCGAAAAAACGGCATCCGGTTTTTCGCTTGTCAGGCGCGACTGCCAAAACTTGGATCAAGGATTTAGCCCTTGATCTGGCTATGCACCCGCGCCGCCGACGGTGAGGCGGTCGACCTTGATGGTCGGCTGGCCGACGCCAACAGGCACGCCCTGTCCCGCCTTGCCGCAAACGCCGACGCCGGGATCGAGTTTGAAGTCATTGCCGATCATCGACACTTTGGTGAGAACGCTCGGCCCGTCGCCGATCAGCGCGGCGTTCTTGATCGGCGCGCCGACCTTGCCGTCTTTGACGCGATAGGCCTCGGTGCAGTTGAAAACAAATTTGCCTGAGGTGATGTCCACCTGACCGCCGGAGAAATTCACCGCGTAAATGCCGTCCTTCACGCTGCGCAGGATTTCTTCCGGGTCCTTGTCGCCGGCGAGCATCATCGTGTTGGTCATGCGCGGCATGGGCTGGTGGGCGAAGCTTTCGCGCCGTCCGTTGCCGGTGGCTTTCGCGCCCATCAGGCGCGCATTGAGGCGGTCCTGCAGATACCCTTTGAGGATGCCGTCCTCGATCAGCGTGGTGCGCGAGGTCGGCGTGCCTTCATCATCGACGGTGAGGGAGCCGCGGCGTCCTGCAATCGTGCCGTCGTCGACCACGGTGACGCCGGGCGCGGCGACGCGTTCGCCGATCCGGCCGGCGAAGGCGGACGTGCCCTTGCGGTTGAAATCGCCTTCAAGCCCGTGTCCGACCGCTTCATGCAACAGTACGCCGGTCCAGCCCGGCCCCAAAACGACTTCCATTTCTCCGGCCGGCGCGGCCTCGGCCTGCAAATTGACGAGGGCCTGACGCAAAGCCTCATCCACCTGGGACTGCCAGGCGTCGGGTGTGATGAAGCGGGCATAGCCTTCGCGGCCGCCGGCGCCATAGCTGCCGGATTCCTGACGGTCGCCTTCGCCGGCGGTGACGGAGACGTTGAGACGCACTAGAGGCCGGAAATCGCGGATAATTTCGCCTCCGGGACGAATAATCTCAACCGCTTCCCAGGACCCCGACAGAGAGCAGGAAACCTGACGGACGCGGGGGTCTTTGGCGCGGGCGTATTCATTGATGTCGGCGAGGAGCTTGGCCTTTTCCTCAAAGCTCTCGGCGCCAAGCGGGTTCTCATCGGGATAAAGCTTGGCGTTGGTGCGCGACGGCCCATCCGCCAGCGCGCCGCTCTGGCCGGATTTCACCGCCTGCACCGCGCCCGCCGCGCGCTTCAGCGCGGCTTCGGAAAGCTCGGAGGCGTGGGCGTAACCCGTTGATTCGCCACAGACCGCGCGCAGGCCGAAGCCCTGATTCACGTCGAAATTGGCGGTTTTCAGCCGGTTGTCGTCAAAAACGAACGCTTCGGACTGGCCGTATTCGAGATACAGCTCGCCATCATCGGCGCCTTTGAGGGCGTCATCGAGGATCGATTGGGTGCGGTCGCGGTCAAGGTCGGTGCGGGAGAAAAAATAGGAATTGCTCATGCCCGAAGATGTAGGCTCCCGGCTGTTGCGCCGCAATGATAAAGGCGACGCAATCGAAGGGGTTGGCGAAAGGCCCGGGAAAGCGATCCGGGCCGGCGTCGCCGGGCGCTGCAAACCGAGGCTGATGCGCGGGGGACAGGCTCCTTTTGGTAGCTTTCCCCAAGTCTATTGAAATCAGGCCCTTGGCCCCGGATCGGATGCGGCCGCGCTGCGACCATTTTTCCGCGCCAAGCGCGATGACGCGCCGCCTCTCTGCGGCTTATAAGCAGCCCGGATCGCTTGATCGAAAAGTTTGACCTCGGCGCTCGGGCAGGCGTATCGAAGCGGCGAGTTTTGGGATGGCCGGCCTTGTTCTGATGGCCGGCGACAGGCGCGGGATGCGACAATGAAAAAAATTCTATCGGGGCTTGCAGGGTTGAGCGTTTTGGCGGCGTCCGCCGCTCACGCGCTGCCGGAGCCCGGCGGTATCGATATGCAGCCGGCGGCGTCGGCGCTGGCGGAAGAAGTCCACTTCTTTCACAACGGTATTTTGATGCCAGTCATGACCGGGATCAGCCTTCTGGTGCTGGCGCTCCTGATCTGGGTGATGATCCGCTACAACTCCAAAGCCAATCCGACGGCGCAGAAGTTCAGTCACAACACGCTGGTCGAAGTGATCTGGACGGGCGTGCCGATCTTGATCCTTCTCATTATCGCGCTGCCTTCCTTCGAGCTTCTTTACAAGGAAGGGGTGACGCCCGACGGCAAGCAGGTTGTGGCGCGCGGCGACGGTCAGACCGTGGATTTTGTTTTCGCCAATGACTTTCCTGAAAGCCGTATGGTGAAACGTTCGGATCATCTTCAGGTGATCGTCGATACGGGCGCTGAACGGCGCACCCTGAAAAACCGTCAGGACTTCAAGGTTGAGGGCTGGGGCGAACGCGATCTCGTTGTGTCGCTGAACGAACCGGCGCCGGCTGGCTCCAGCGTCATTTTGCGCGGCGGCCGCTCGACGCAGAATGTTTCCGGCTGCCCTATGGCGAAACGTTTTGTCGATGGTTGCGAAAAAGAAGTCGTGCTCGCGCCGACCATGACGTTGAAAGTGACCGGGCGCCAATGGGGATGGAATTACGCTTACCCTGACTATGGCGATTTTGAATTTCTTTCCGACATGGCGCCGGCGGACCAGACCACGCCGGACATGTATCGTCTTGAAGTGGACAACCGCGTTGTCATTCCCGTCGGCGAAACCATTCGCGTGACGACGACAGCGTCAGACGTCATCCACTCCTGGGCGCTCCCGAATTTCGCGCTCAAGATCGACGCCGTGCCGGGCCGTTTCAACGAAACCTGGTTCCGCGCCGAACAGGAAGGCGTTTATTACGGCCAGTGCTCGGAAATTTGCGGCATCAAACATTCTTTCATGCCGATCGCGGTGGAAGTTGTCTCCCGTCCGAAATTTGAAGCATGGGTGGACAGCCAGCGCGCGCTTGCCGGGCTCGATCCCATGTTCGTTGATGACAATGTGAAGCTCGCGCAGGCTGGTGCCAGCGCCGCTGCTGAATAAGAGAAGGGCTAAATAAATGGCTGACGCACACGCACAAGGCGCCCATGATGACGCCCATGACCACAAGCCGTCCTTTTTCGTTCGCTGGTTTTTCTCCACGAACCACAAGGACATTGGCACGCTTTATCTGATCTTCGCGATCATCGCCGGTATTGTCGGCGGCGCGATGTCCGGCCTCATGCGCTGGGAGCTCGCCGAACCGGGCGTGACGATCCTGACCCGCTTCAGCGGCGGCGATCTTGATGCGGCCTATAATTTCTACAATGTGCTGACCACCTATCACGGCCTCATGATGATCTTCTTCATGGTGATGCCCGCGCTCATTGGCGGTTTCGGCAACTGGTTCGTGCCGATCATGATCGGGGCGCCCGACATGGCCTTCCCGCGCATGAACAACATTTCGTTCTGGCTTTACGGCGCATCGGGCATTCTCATCACGCTGTCGCTGTTCGTGCCCGGCTATGGGTCAAATCTCGGCTTCGGCGGGGGGTGGGTCTTATATCCGCCCTTGTCGTCAAACACCGGGAACCCCGGACCGGCGATGGACTTGTTGATCCTCTCGTTACACCTGGCGGGCGCGTCATCAATTCTCGGCGCGATCAACTTCATCACCACCATCTTCAACATGCGCGCACCGGGCATGACGCTGCACAAGATGCCGCTCTTCGCCTGGGCGGTTCTGGTGACGGCGTTCCTTCTGGTGCTGTCGCTGCCGGTGCTCGCCGGCGCCATCACCATGCTTCTGACCGACCGCAATTTCGGCACGTCCTTCTTTGACGCGGCCGGCGGCGGCGATCCGCTCCTGTTCCAGCACCTGTTCTGGTTCTTCGGTCACCCGGAAGTCTACATTCTCATCCTGCCGGCTTTCGGCATCATCTCGCACATCGTCTCCACCTTCTCGCGCAAGCCGATCTTCGGCTATCTCGGCATGGCCTACGCCATGGTGGCGATCGGCTTTGTCGGCTTCATCGTCTGGGCGCACCACATGTATACGGTCGGCCTTTCGGTAAACATGAAAGCCTACTTCGTGGCGGCGACCATGGTCATCGCGGTGCCGACAGGCATCAAGATATTCTCGTGGATCGCGACCATGTGGGGCGGCTCGATCCAGTTCAAGACGCCGATGGTCTGGGCGATCGGCTTCATCTTCCTGTTCACCGTCGGCGGCGTGACCGGCGTTCTGCTCGCCAATGCCGGCATCGACCACTATATGCACGACACCTATTACGTGGTCGCGCACTTCCATTATGTGCTGTCGCTGGGCGCTGTGTTCGGCATCTTTGCGGGCTGGTATTACTGGTTCCCGAAAATGACCGGCAAGATGTACCGCGAAGTCCTGGGCCAGCTGCATTTCTGGGTCATGTTCATCGGCGTCAACATGATCTTCTTCCCGCAGCATTTCCTCGGTCTGCAAGGCATGCCGCGCCGTTACATCGACTATCCGGAAGCCTTCGCATTCTGGCACGGGATTTCGTCTCTGGGCTACGCCGTCACCCTTGTCGGGATGGCTGTCTTCCTCGTCGCCATGATCGACGCGTTCTTCATCTACCGGAGAAAAGCCCCGGCCAATCCGTGGGGCGAAGGCGCAACAACGCTGGAATGGACGCTGCCGTCCCCGCCGCCCTTCCACCAGTTCAACGAACTGCCGCGTTTCGACAAAGACGCTGCGGAATTCCACTAGGATTTCTCGCCGATCCAAAAACCCCGCCCGGCCCTGCCGCGGCGGGGTTTTCTTTTGCGCCTTGAAAAACTTCGAAGATTCGGTCCGGGGTCATGGCTGGCGAGGCGCACAGGAATCCGTTAATATTGATTAACCATGACGCAACCGTCCGCTGACTGAGGTGTTGGAGGCGGGCAAGACATGAAGTGGAGGGGACATGCTTGAAACGATTATCAATGATGTGGCGGGGATTTTCAGGGCGACATTTCTCAATGGCGACATGATCGCGCTGGTCATCGCCTTCGGCTCGGTGCTGGTCGCATCGCTGATCATGCGCCGGGGCACGCAGATTGGTTCTATGACGCTATTGGCGCTGGTGCTGTTTGCCCTTGGCGGCTTTTTGCGGGGCTATTTCCGCGGCGCGCCGGCGGTGGAGACAACTTATGGCGACCGGGCCGTATGGCAGCTGGAATCCAGCTGGTCGCATTTCATGAATCTGCAGGCTGGAACGCTGCTCGCCTATTTCATCGCCTTCATGGTCCTGATTCTCGTTCTTTTCGGGGTTCGCACCGTCTTCGGGCGATCCTAAGCTAGGGCCGCCGGTTCAGGCGATTGGCTATTAGAGGGCGGCCGCAGCGTGAAAATTCGCTGCGGCCGTCTTGTTTTTATTCCCTTCCGTGCGCCTTTCCGGCATAAGGCGCGCCATGAGTGAGAGCACGATGAAAACCGACGCCTATGCCGAAAGCTATTCTCTGGCGGGGCCGGGCGACTATTTCGCGCTGTTGAAGCCGCGGGTGATGTCGCTGGTGATCTTCACCGCTTTCGTTGGGATGGCGGCGGCGCCGGGGGAGCTTAATCCCGTTCTCGCCGCTGTTTCATTGTTCGCCATCGCCGTGGGCGCCGGCGCTTCGGGCGCGCTCAATATGTGGTGGGACGCTGACATCGACGCGGTGATGACGCGCACGGCCGGCCGGCCGGTCCCGGCGGGGCGTGTGCCGCGCGCGGAAGCGGCGGCCTTTGGCGGCTTCCTGTCGGCGCTCTCCGTGGCGCTCCTGGCGCTCGCCTCGAACTATCTGGCTGCAGGCCTTCTTGCGTTCACGATCTTCTTTTACGTCGTCATCTATTCCATGTGGCTGAAGCGGTCGACGCCGCAGAACATCGTTATTGGCGGCGCCGCGGGCGCATTGCCGCCGGTCGTTGGCTGGGCCGCGGCGTCTGGTTCAGCGCCCCTGGAGCCATGGGTGCTGTTTGCAATTATTTTCCTGTGGACGCCGCCGCATTTCTGGGCCCTCGCGCTCTATAAGCGCGGCGATTATGAACGCGCCGGCGTGCCGATGATGCCGGTGGCGCAGGGCGAAGCCTCCACACGGCGCCAGATTTTCCTTTACGCCCTTGTTCTCGCCGCTGCGGGCCTTGCGCCGTTTTTCATCGGCATGGCGGGCTATCTTTATCTCGCCGTCAGCGCCGGGCTCGGCGCCGGGTTCGTCTGGCTCTCCTGGCGGGTCTTCCGTGCGGGTGAAGGGGAATACGGGTCGGCGAAGAAACTTTTTGGTTTTTCAATCCTTTATCTCTTTGCGCTTTTCGCCGCATTGCTTGTCGAAGCGCTGGCGGCGACTTATCTCTGATCCAGCTTCGGAAAGAGAGCCATGACGCCGGAAGAATTGAAACAGCGAAAGCGCCGTAATCTGGCGATCGCCCTGTCGCTCGCAGGGTTTATCCTGATCGTCTTTTTGGTGACGATTTTAAAGCTCAGCGCGAATTAGGAACGAGGGACGTGGCCGACGAAAACGCAAAACGCAACCGCAAGACGGCGCTGATTTTTTCAGGCCTTGCCGTCGGCATGGTGGGAATGTCCTTCGCCGCGGTTCCGGCCTATCGCGCTTTCTGCCAGGTCACCGGCTGGAACGGCACCGTCCAGCGCGCCGAAGCGGCCGCGGAGGACGTGCTGGAGCGGCCGATCACGGTGCGTTTCGACGCGGCGTTGAGCAGCGGGCTCTCCTGGCGCTTCAAGCCGGAACAGGTTTCCCAGACGCTGCATATCGGCGAGACCGGGCTTGCTTTCTTCGAGGCGGAAAATCTTTCCTCCCGGCCGGTCACCGGGCGGGCGAGCTTTAATGTGACCCCACCCAAGGCCGGGATCTATTTCAAGAAGATCGAGTGTTTCTGCTTCACCGAGCAGACCCTCCAGCCGGGCGAGGTCGTCTCAATGCCGGTCACCTATTTTGTCGACCCGGCGATCGCCGAGGACAGCAATCTCGACGATGTCCAGACCATCACGCTCGCCTACACTTTTTTCCCCTGGGAGGACGCTGACGCGGGCTCCGGCGGGGACAGTGCGGCCGAATAGCGCGGGCCCGGCGGGCCTCCAAGGGGGGGTTGGCGCTTGGATTTTTGCCCCGCCCCAGTATAGAACCCTCTGACAAATTTCAGGATTCGCTTGAGAGGGACCAGCCATGGCCGGCGCCGAAGTCAAACACGAATACCACCTCGTCAATCCGTCTCCGTGGCCGCTCGTCGGGTCGATCTCGGCGGCGATCATGATGATCGGCGCGGTCGCCTGGATGAAATCCGGCACGGGCGGGGTTCTCGTCGGCGGCGCGGCCGAGGACGGCGGCGCGAAAATGTTTTCGCTCTCCGGCAACTGGATGTTCATGCTCGGCTTCGCCGGCGTTCTTGTGACGATGATCGGCTGGTGGCGCGACGTCATTCAGGAAAGCCTCAAGGGCGAAAACACATCGACCGTTGTGCGGCTGGGTCTGCGTTACGGCATGCTGCTTTTTATTGCGTCGGAAGTCATGTTCTTCGCCGCCTGGTTCTGGGCGTTTTTCGGCGCCGCGCTTTTCCCGACCGCGTTCGATCCGGTGATCCTGTCCGATGGCGCGCAGATGCTGAACGCCAATGGCGATCCCGCCTTTATCGGCAATGACGGTCGTGTGCACGCCATAGGCGGCGTGTGGCCGCCGGTCGGGGTTGAGCCGCTTTCGGCCTGGGGCCTGCCGCTTCTCAATACGCTGATCCTCTTGCTGTCTGGTACGACCGTGACCTGGGCGCATTATGCTGTTCAGCACAATGATCAAAAGGGTCTCGTGAACGGCCTGATCCTCACCATCATTCTCGGCGCGCTTTTCAGCGCGCTTCAGGCGGTGGAATATTACGAGGCGTTGAGCCTCGACATGTTCAAATTCTCCGGCGGCGGCATTTACGGCGCCTCATTCTTCATGGCGACCGGCTTCCACGGACTGCATGTGATCATCGGCACGCTCTTCCTGATTGTCTGCCTGTTCCGTGCGCTTGCGGGCCATTTCACGGCGGAGCGCCATTTCGGCTTCGAATGCGCCGCCTGGTACTGGCACTTTGTCGACGTGGTCTGGCTGTTCCTGTTCGCCTTTATCTATGTCCTCGGCAATCAGGGGCTTTTGTCCTAAGCTGTAAACGCAGCAGCCAGAGGAGGGCGTCTTATGCGCTCTCTACCGTTTTTCCGTTTGTCGATAGCGCTTGTCGCCATGCTGGCGCTTGGCGGGTGCCTTGTTTCCGATTTGCCGGTGCTCGATGCGCGAACGGGTAAAGCGCGAGCGCTCAGTGATGGCGACTATCTCGCCTGTCCGCTTGAAAATGGCGAGATCCAGGCTGGCGATGAGTGCGATCGTCTCACGGTCCGGCGGGAAAAGGACCGGAGCTACAGCTTCATCAATCGCGAAGAAGATGATGACGCCGCTTATTTACGGTTCCGCCGGGTCGGGCGCGCCGGTTACGCGGTGCAGTCATCGGAAAGCGACGGGTTTGTCTATTACTATGGCGAAGGCCGCGATGACGGCGTGCTGCTGGTGATGATGAATTGCCCTGACTTGCCGTCGGACTTGCGCGACCGTCTGATTGCGCGCGGCGACCTCGAACCCGACGACGAAAAATTTTCGGTCTGCAAAGTGAAAACGCTGCGCGGATTAACACAGGCGGCGAAGGCCTATCACCGGGGCGATGTCGACCAGATGATGGACGCCGCCATTTTGATTGTTTCTGCGCCGCCGCTGGAAGAAACGGAATAATCCGAAGCCATGACCTACTACCCTCCTGTCTCTCCTTACGCCGCCGGGTTTGGCGGCAAATGTCCGCGCTGCGGTCAGGGGAAGCTATATGACGGCTTTTTGAAATTGGGGCCCCGGTGTGAAATTTGCGGGCTTGATTATGCAAAAGCCGACTCCGGCGACGGGCCGGCGGTGTTTGTGATCTTCATTGTCGGCTTTCTGGCGGTGGCGGTCGCTTTTATCGCCCGCTTTGTCTGGTATGCGCCCATCGGGGTGGCGCTGGGGCTAAGCATTGGCCTGGCGATCGTCCTGATCCTTGGATTGTTGCGTCCCTTGAAAGCGACCATGATCGCGCTGCAATACGCCAACAGGGCCGAAGAAGGCCGTCTCGACGAATAGATGGGCGCTTATCGTTTTCCGTTTCGT
Source organism: Hyphococcus sp. (assembly GCF_041986965.1). Lineage (GTDB taxonomy): Bacteria > Pseudomonadota > Alphaproteobacteria > Caulobacterales > Parvularculaceae > Hyphococcus. Next base: position 932,481 of record NZ_JBHIXB010000001.1, read on the forward strand.
CCGCTGCTGACTGTGGTCAGCGTGATTGCGCTTGCGCTTCTGGTGACCCTTGGGTCATGGCAGATGCGCCGCCTCGAATGGAAACAAAGTCTGATCGCGCAGGTTGAAGCGCGTGTGGATGCAGCCCCCATCCCCTTTGCAGAGGCTGTGCGCCGCGCCGCCGCCGGTGAGACGATGGAATATATGCCGGTGACGATAGCCGGCCGCGTCAAGGGGCAAAACGAAGCGCGTGTTTTTGGCACTTATGACGGCGCGCCCGGCGTCTATATTTTCGCGCCGGTTGAGACCGGGGCGGGTCCGGTCTACGTCAATCGCGGTTTCGCTCCCCAGGAAAATCTGGATGTTCCCTGTTTTTGCGATGATGACGCGGAGGAAGAAATCATCACCGGTCTTTTTCGCACCGCTGAAAAGCCGTCCCCGCCGGCTTCATGGTTTCAGCCTAAAGGTAAGTCCGTAGACGGATTATGGTATATTCGCGATCCCAAAGCCTTCGCCGCCGACGCCGGTCTGAATGCGCCGGCCTATTACATTGATCAATCTGCGGTCGATGGGCGCGACTGGCCAAAAGGCGGCACGACGCGCCTCGATTTCAACAACCGTCATCTTGAATACGCCCTGACATGGTTCGGTCTCGCGGCGACGCTTGCCGGCGTCTGGGTCGCTTTTTCCTTGAAAAAGCGGGATTAGGCGGTTAGCTTTAAAAAACAAAGTGAATTACTGCGCCGGAGTTATGCCCAGTTTCCGGCGGGAAAGGCGTCATGTCGTTGCAGCCATTGCTGGAAGCGCCATGGGTTATTCAGGCCCATGCCTATGCCGCCGCTGCGGCTTTTGTTCTCGGCGCGGTGCAGCTGGCGGCGCCGAAGGGAACGCTGCCGCACAAGACGCTGGGCGTCGTCTGGATCGTCCTGATGGCCGTCATCACGATCAGCAGCATCTTCGTTCGTCCGGCCGTTTATCCGGGCTTGCCGCTCGCGAAGTGGTTTTCATGGATTCACTTGTTCACGATTTTCACCGCATACGGAATCATTGTGGGCGTCAGGCTGCTCCTGAAAGGCGGGCCAACGCTCAAATATCACTCACACCCTTTTATCGGCATGTTTATCGGCGGGCTTATTGTCGCCGGCGCGCTCGCCTTCCTGCCCGGACGGATCATGCACCAGGTGGCGTTCGGCGGGTGATCACTCGGTCCGCAGCTTTTGCTCATAAGCGTTGACGAGCGTCATGTAAGGATTGACCTGATCGAACACCGGATCGGTTTCTTCGTCGGGCGCATAATTCTGATACATCTCGAAATGGAGATGATAGGTCGTGGGCACAAGATCGCCTTCGGAATTGTAAAAGTCGTTTGAGACTTTGCCGATGCGCTGGCCCCTGGTGACGAACTGCCCGTCGGTGACCGCCAGCTGGTCCATTTTCAAATGCAGATAGCGGTAGAGCGTGCCGTCTTCGGTCTGCAGGCGAACGGTGTATTTCGACCCGTCGAGCCCGACAATGCGCCCGTCCTCGACAGCGACGGCCCAATGGGTTGCGCCGCTATTGGGAATGCAGGTGGCGGGGCGGATATCGACGCCTTCATGACCGCCATCGGGGCACATGATCTGCGAGCGTGAACGCGACTCGCAAAAGGTGTCCTGCCACGGATAGTCATAATTCGACGCATCGCACTGGCCGCCATTCATGCCGTTGATGGAGCCCTGGCCGCCGCCATAACGATAGACCTGGCTGTTCAGGAAGGCCGCCTCTTCGAGCGGGAACAAAATGTCCGGGCGATAGATTGTCGTGTCCACATTGCCCGGCCCGGAATTGGGGAGAAGCTCGCCAACGGGCACATAGCTGAACTCGCGCCCTTCGCTGTCTTCGAGAAATTCCTCTTCCGGAAGCGGATCGGGTTCTTCGGGGGCCGGGTCGATGGGATCGGGCTCCATCGGATCGCCCGGTTCTTCAGGCCCCGGATCCACCGGGTCCGGCGCCTCGCCGCCAAGCTGATCGCAAGCGGCGACAGAGATAGACATCAACAACGCATAGAAGGTGTTTTGAAACTTGTTCATTACTCTCCTCCCGCCAGTTCAGGATTTGCAAGGATCATCGACTGGGCGAGCCCGGTGATGTAATCGTCCGCCGCGCAGCGCGGATCGGCGCCGGGATCGCCGCATTCGATGGTCATCACATAGCCGCAGCCGAATTTTGAAAAGCTCAGATCAACGCCGAAATCGTTGCGGCTGATCTGATAGCTGGCGCCGGTGCCGGCGAGGCGCCGCGGTCCTTCGGCGATGCGTTTGCGAAAGGCGATGGTTTCCGGCGCGCCGCCGACGACGCGGTTGCAGGTGCCGGAAATCGACAGCTGCGCCCTGGCGTCGATGCGCGCCGTCGCGGTGTAGATGTTTTCCATGCCGTAGATTTTCATCCGGTCGCGAAGCTCGGCAGGCAGGAGGACCGGAATCCGCGCGCGTTCGACTTCAGCCGCTTCGGCGGTGCGCAGTCTTCCGGCGGACATCGCTCTGATGCCGGGCGGCGGCGGCGGGGGCGTCGTTTGGCGCGGCGCTGCGGTGAAACTCTGATCGGAAAGGGACCGGGTCTCCGCCGCTTCGCGTTCAGAATCTTCCGCTTCCGTACGGCGCAAATCGGCGCGCAAGGCGTCGAGATTGGGACGGGCGACAATTGTGCGCGCCCGGTCGTCACGATCATCGCGTGCGGCGCGGAGCGCGGCGGCGAGATTGCGCCGCGGGATGCGCTTCGCCTTGGCGCGCAACTCTTCGGCGATGATGCGCGGGTCGGGCGGGTTTTGCGCGGCTTCTTCTTCGGACGTTCGGCTGTCCGACTGTTCTTCCGTTTGCGTCTGGGCAAGAACAATTCCGCCCGACAGCGCCGCGACGCTCGCGGCGGCGATCAGGAGTTTCTTCATAGCTTCCCCCTTTCAAGCGTTTTTAACGCTCCGTCAGCTTGAATTCGATCCGCCGGTTCTGGGCGAGCGCTGCGGCGGAATAGCCTGAAACCAGCGGCGCGGCGGAACCGGAGCCGGTGGCGAGAAGGCGCCGTTCCGGCACGCCCTGGCTTTTCAAATATTGTACGACGGAAATCGCCCGCTGTGCGGAAAGATCGAGATTGGAATCGAATGCGGCGCGGCAGGAAGGCCCGAGCGGCGAGGCGTCCGCATGGCCGTCGACCCGTAAGACCCAGTTCACTTCCGTCGGAATGTCGCCCTGAATGTCGAGTAGGGCGGTGGCGAGCTTATTCAGTTCAACCTTGCCGGCCTCGCCCAGCGTCGCCGAGCAGGAGCCGAACAGAATATCGCTTTCGAAGATGAAGCGGTCGCCGACGACCTTGATATCCGTGCGGTCGCCGAGCGCTTCGCGCAAGGCTTCGAAGAACCGCGAACGCACTTCCTGAAGCTCCTGCACCTTGCGGGCGAGCGCGGCGTTGAGGCGTTGCGACAGGTTTTCGATCTGCGCCTGTTGTTCCTTGTCTTTGGCTTCCGCGGCGTCGAGCGCTTCCTGCAGGCTTGCAAGCTGGCGGCGCAGCGCCGCAACCTGTGCATTCAACGTGGCGATCTGGCTCTTCTGGTCGTCGGTGAGCGCTTTTTCGGCTTCAAGCTCTTCGGCGGAGGCGGCGACGGCGGCTTCGCTGGTCGCCAGCGCCGCGGCGAGTCCCGCAAGTTCGGAATCCTTTTGCTTGATGGTGTCTTCCAGCGACAGGATTTGCGCCTGAAGGCGTTCCTTGTCGGCTTGAGCGAGGCCGAGCTGGTCGTTGAGGGAATTGATCTGGGCGATCAGGCGCGCCAGTTCGGAATCCTTGTCGGCGAGTTCCTGTTTGACGACATTCAGCCGGTCGCCAAGATAGAACTGGGCCACGACGAAGATCGACAAGACGAACATCAGGACGAGCAACAGGGTCGACAGACCGTCGACAAAGCCCGGCCAGATATTGGCTTCGCTGCGAGAGCGCCGTCGCGCCATGATACTTCCCCGCCGCCCCTAGTCTTTACCGCCAACGCGGATAAGCGTCCGGTTGAGGGCTCTGATTTCATCCTTGAGTTCTGCCGTCTGTCCGGCGGCGGCCTTGATCTGTGTTTCGGTATTGGCGGCGAGCGCGGCTTCAAGCGCCTGGATGGCGCCCACGAGGTCGCCGTCTTCCACAGTGGCGGAATAGCTGGCGCCGCCCTTGCCGCTTGCGCGCACGGTTTCGGTCATCCCGGCGAGCCAGTCTTCAAGATCGGTATAGAAACGGTTTTGCGATTGCCCGGCCTGCAGGTCGAGAAAGCCGACAATCAGACTGCCGCCAAGGCCGAAGAGGGAGGATGAAAACGCCGTGCCCATGCCGGACAAAGGCTCGCGCAGATTGGCGATCAACTGCGAGACCGCATCTTCTGGCGCACCGCCCGCATTGGCGAGGCCGTTGATCGTGGCGGCGACGGCGTTGACGGTTTCGAGAAGCCCCCAGAAGGTGCCGAGAAGGCCGAGAAATACGAGAAGGTTCATGAGATAGCGGCCCATCTCGCGGCCTTCATCCATCCGTGTGCCGATGGAATCGAGAATGGCGCGGGACGATTCCGGCGAAAGCTTGCCGGAGCGGGTGTCCGCATCAAGGAGTAGCCGCGACATGGCGCCGATAAGGGCGGGCGCGCGCGGCAGGCGCGAGCGCGCCGGGTCGACAGATTCGCGGAACGCCTCCACCCACCGAACGGCCGGAGCGATGACGCCGGCCTGGCGCAGATTGTAAATGATGCCGATGGCGAGAACGCCGAGGATAAGCCCGTTGAGCGCGGGGTTGGCTTCGAAAGCGTCCAGCAGCAGCGGAGAGGGCTGCGGGCTCCAGGGCGAGAGATAGTAAACGATCGCGCCGACCACGAGCAGGAACAGCAGCATGTTCATGATATAGCGACCGGGCCGGACGAACTTTACCGACCGTTCAAGCGAGCGCGCCATGGATTTCCCCTTGCTCTAACCACCCCACACGTCCCGTTACAATATTCAAAAAGCGGGCCGGGGGATACTTCTTGGCGTCAATCTGTGACGCTTTCTTCGCTGCTTTTGCGCCGCTGTTCCGGTGCGGCAACGACTTATGTTTCAGCTCACGCACAGGGTGCGCAGAACTGTCATAAAATTCTTGCGCACATTTTGCGCATTTTCCTTGACGTGACAGTTAGATGACATGTATATGACAGTTTAGTGACAAGCGTTGTCATGATTCTATTCATCCATTTTTTCCAACGGAAAGGAGCATAAAATGAAGATAAAACAAGCTCTTGCCGGGATCGCCGCCACACTCGCCTTTGGCGCGGCTGCGATCGCTGCTGATTTCGGGTCCGCCCCCTCTGATTTTGAGGCGCTGACTGTTGAGTATTTTGGGGAGCGTCTGACCGATCCGCGCGCGGCGCGCTACGATTTCACGGGCGAGCCATATCAGGTTTTCGCCGACCTTCGCGGCTATGAGGGCGTGCCATGCTGGGCCGTGGATGTGCGTGTGAAGGCGCGCATGCCCAATGGCCGGCTTGGCGGCTATGTCCCCTATACGGTGCTGTTCCTCGATGGCGAGGCGATTGCTCTGGAAGCGGACGTAATCCGGATGGTTCGCGCTTAACGCACGAACAAAGCCTCGGAATCAAAAACGCCGCCCTTATGGGCGGCGTTTTTCTTTGTTCTCTTCCCCCCCGCTCGCGGGGGAGGTGAGGCTACTTTTAAAGATCGCTGGCGCTCATCACTTCGATTGCGCCGAGATTGAGCGAGCGCACACCCGCTTCGATCTGCTCGCGGTCGCCGACGATCACCCAGATGAGTTTTTCAGGATGAATGACCTCCGCGGCGGCGGCGGTGATGTTCGGGATCGTGAGCGCTTCATATTTGTCCTTCACCGTCGCCGGATAATTCCAGGGGCGGTTATAGCGCGCGCTCGATGTCAGGCTGCCCAACACATCGCCCGAGGTTTCATAAGACCCCGGAAGAGAGCGGACATTGTTGAGCACCGTGCGTTCAAGCTCGGCCGGGGTCGCCGGGCGGGTCGTTTTGTAAGCGTTGAGCTCCTTCAGGAGTTCGCCAAGCGACTCCTTGGTCTTGTCGGTTTGCACCGGCGCATAGACCATGAAGGGGCGCTGTCCTTTTGCGCCTTGCAGGAAGGTGTAGGCGCCATAGGCCCAGCCCTTGTCTTCGCGCAGGTTCATATTCACCCGCGCCGAGAATTGCCCGCCAATAATGTCGTTCATGGCGTTGATGGCGATTTCATCGGGCGCATTTGACGGCGGCGCCACATGCGCAGCGAGGATCAGCGATTGCGGCGAGCCCGGCTTGTCGACGATGATCACTTTGCCGCTCTCGGGAAGGTCAACTTCCGCGACGTTTTTCTGCGGCATCGGCGTCGAGGGCGCCGACCAGCGATTGAAGGCGGCCTCAAGCATCGGCTTGATTTCATCCATGGTGGTGTCGCCGACGACAAAGATGGTGGCGTTGTCGGGGCGCATCCATTTGTCATGGAAGCCGACGAGGTCGTCGCGGGTGAGCGAGTTGATCGAGTCAACAGTGCCGGAGCCGGTGAGCGGCACGGCGTAAGCGTGACCGTCGCCATAGATCTGCGGCGGCAAGAGACGCAGCGCGAGCTGAACCGGATTGGCTTTTTCCTGTTCGATCGCCGCGAGCCAGCGCCCGCGCAGCTTGTCGATTTCCGATTGCTCAAAGGACGGATTGCGAATGACGTCGGCGAGAATGTCGAGCGACGGACGCAGATTTTCCTTAAGCGCCGACATGCTGACGCCGTTGACGTCGAGATTGGCGCCCGAGCCTAAAGTGGCGCCGAGGGCTTCCAGCTCTTCGGCGATGTCGGCGGCGGACCGGCGCGCCGTGCCTTCGTCCAGCATGGATGCGGCGAAAGAAGAAGCGCCGAGTTTGCCGCCGTCAACGGAATCCGCCGCATAACCGGCGTCGAATTGCACCGACATTTCAACCAGCGGCATGGTGTGGCGTTCGGCGAGCACCAGTTTCACGCCATTATTGAGGGTCGTTTCCTGGATTTCGGGGAAGACGAGGTCCGGTGTTGTCGTCACCGCCGGAAGACCGGTCGACCGGTCGACGGTCGATGCGGTGGTCGAATATTCCGGGAAGGGCAGAACGTCGAGCTGGTAATAGCCGGCGTTCATCACATCGCGCGCCGCGGCGAGCACGTCTTTCGGCGTCGCTTCTTCGAGCCATTCAAGCTGTTTCAGAATAAAGCCGGGATCGTCGGCGTAGAGCGCGCCTTGCGCGAGCGCCGTCGCCTTGCCGCCGAAACCGCCGATTTCCTCAAGGCCGCGCAACACGTCCGCCTTGATGCTGGTTTTCGCCCGCGACAGTTCATCCGCGGTCGGGCCTTTGGCCAGGAACTCGGCGAGGACAGTTTCCATTTCGCGTTCGACTTCGGCGCGGTCGGCGTCGGCTTTGGCGTCCACCGTAACGGAGTAAAAGCTCAACAGCTCCTGATCCTGATTATTGGCAGTCGCGGACGTGGCGATCTGAAGATCGTCAATGAGGTGCTTGTAAAGGCGGGATGTCTTGCCGCCGCCGAGCACTTGCGCGGCAAGATCGAGCAGCACGGCGGCGCGCGTCGTGCGGCCCGGGGCCACCCAGTTGCGGTCAAGGCGCGGTTGCGGCACGCGGTCATACATGACTTCGCGCTTGTTCACGTCGAGCTTCGGCGCGTTGGCTTTGGTTTGCGTCACCGGCGGGCCGGCGGGAATGTCGCCGAAATATTTCTCGACAAGCGCTTTGCCGGTTTCGCCGTCAATGTCGCCGGCGAGAACCAGCACGGCGTTCGCCGCGCCGTAATAATCCTTGAACCACTGTTTCGCGGTTTCAAGCGAGGCTGCTTCAAGGTCTTCCATGGAGCCGATGGTTGAGTGGCTGTAGGGATGGCCGGCAGGCAGAAGGCCTGCGAGGGTTGAATATTCCATCATGCCGTAAGGCTGGTTGTCGCCCTGGCGCTTTTCGTTCTGCACAACGCCGCGCTGCTCATCGAGCTTTTCCTGCGTCACGGCGCCAAGAAGATGGCCCATGCGGTCGGATTCCATCCAGAGCACGCGCTCAAGCGCCGTTGTCGGGACGGTCTGGAAGTAATTGGTCCGGTCGAACCAGGTGGTGCCGTTAAGGCCCGTGGCGCCGACTTCTTCGAGCGGGCCGAACCAGTCATCGTCGAAATTCTCGGAGCCGTTGAACATGATGTGTTCGAACAGATGCGCGAAACCCGTCTTGCCTTCAGGCTCGGCTTTCGAACCCACATGATACCAGATCGAGACGGCGACGAGCGGCGCCTTGCGATCCTCGTGAACAATGAGCCTCAGACCGTTGTCGAGCGTGAACTCTTCATAGGGAAGATCGATATCCGCGGCGGACGCGGCGACAGGCGCGAGCGCCAGCATGGCGGCGCCGGCGAGCATCGGCAGGAAATGACGCATGGAAGACCCCTTCTGGAAAAAATCTGTATCGCTCGTTGTGGCAATTACAGGCGGGAAGGGCAAATCATAATGCCATGCGGCATGATCGGCTTGCCGCGCTTGTCGCACGGCTCACCGCAAGCCGGTTTGGGTAAATGGGGCTTTAAGCCTATTTCGGCGCGCGTTTGGCGAGAATACGTTGCAGCGTGCGGCGGTGCATGCCGAGGCGGCGCGCTGTTTCCGAGACATTATGATCGCATAGCTCATAAACGCGCTGGATATGCTCCCAGCGCACCCTGTCGGCGGACATGGGGTTTTCCGGCGGGGCTGGGCGCTGGCCCGGACGCGCCAGCAAAGCTTTTTCGACATCATCGGCGTCTGCGGGTTTGGAGAGATAGTCGATGGCGCCGGCTTTCACTGCCGCGACGGCGGTCGCGATATTGCCATAGCCGGTCAGCATCACGACGCGGCAATCGTCCCGCTTTTCCCGGATGCGCTCCACCACCTGTAAACCGTCGCCATCCTCAAGCCGCAGATCCACCACGGCGAAGGCCGGCGGGATGTCTTTGATCATGGCTTCCGCGTCAGTGACGCCAGCGGCGAGGATCGGCTGAAAGCCGCGTTTTTCAAGCGCGCGGCCCAGCCTTGTGCGAAAGGGCTCGTCATCATCGACAATCAAAAGCGTCGCGTCTTCAGGCAGGGATTGATCGTCTACGCGGGCTTCGTCGAGATTGGTCATGCTTTTAACCGGGCTTTATTTTGAGTGTTTTTTCTTCACTGGAATATCCGCCCCATAAATGCGCTTTTTTGCGCGGATTTCAAGCAATTAGGCCAGAAGATCGGGCGCCGAGCGGCCATTCCGCCTGAACCCATGCGCCGGCGCTTTTGCGCTCGCTGTTTTCTAGCGGGCGGTTGTCAAAGCGGATCGTGGCGCCGCTTGATTCCAGAAGGGTTTTGGCGATGAAAAAACCAAGACCGAGCCCGGTTTTGCCGCCTCTGGCGCTGACATAGGGTTCGCCAAGCCGGGTGAGAATTTCCGAGGAAAAGCCCGGCCCGTCGTCGTGAACGCTCAGGATCAGGCGGGACGCATCCCAGTCGGCCCGGATCAGCACCTCGCCGCGGGCATAGCTGGCCGCGTTCTCGATGAAATTCCGTAAGCCGAAAATGATTTCGGGACGCCGTTTTAAGACCGGCTCCGGCGCGCCGTCGAGACTTTTGCTTTCAATGCGGATATCCGGTCCCCCGGGTTGATCGAGGAACGGCCCGGCGGCTTCGCGCATCAGCGCATTCACGCTGAGCTTGTCATGCATCAGGTCCCCGGCGTCGCCATGACGCGACAGCCGCCCGAGAATGTCCCTGCAGCGTTCGGCCTGGCTGACGAGCAGGGCCGCATCGTCGATGAGGTCGTCTTCTTCCGGATGGGCGCGCTTGAAATCGCGCAGCATTTCTTTCGCCGTGAGCTGGATCGTCGCCAGCGGCGTGCCGAGTTCATGGGCGGCGGCGGCGGCGAGCCCGCCGAGCGCCGTCAGCCGTTCTTCGCGGGAAAGAACGAGCTGCGTCGCGGCCAGCGCCGATCGCATTTGCGCCGACTCCGCCGCGATGCGGTGCGCATAGGCGGCGAAGAAGGCGATTGAAAAGGAAAGCGCCGCCCAGACGCCGGCCTTGTAAACCGGCGCGAGGTCAAGCGATTCCTCCGCATACCAAGGAATGGGCATGTGATTGACCGCGAGAATGCTGACGCCGGCGATCGCCAGCGCTGCGATGCCGATGGTGAAACGCAAGGGCAGAACGCTCGCCGCAATTGTGACCGGCGCAATGATGAGCGCGGAAAAAGGATTTTGAATGCCGCCGGTAAAAAATAGAAGCGCGCAAAGCTGGATGATGTCGAAGGCGATATAGGCTGCTGCTTCGCGATCGGACAAAAACCGTTGCGGCGAGAAACGCAGCACCGTGAATAAATTGAGCCAGGCGCTGGCGGCGATAGCGGCGAGACAAAGCCCAAGCGGCGTTTGAAAGCCGAGGGCGAAATGCACGATGACGATCGCCACCGACTGGCCGAGGACAGCGAGCCAGCGCAACGCGGTCAGCGTCCTGAGGCGCACCGGCCCGCGCAAGGCGTTCATCGCTTCCTGGACATCCTGGTTTTCAGCAAAAGCATGCGGCATTCCGCGCTTTTAGCTTGTATGTCCTTTGAAAGGAAAGCTGCTAAGGAAGGGCGCAGACCCGTAAAGACTGACCGGAGACCGGCATGATCCGTTTCCTCGCTCCCAAATTTCTCGCGACTGGCTTCATTCTTCTTGCTGCGGCCTGCAGCGGCGGCGAACCGGAAGCCGCCATCCCGAAAGAAGGCGTCATCGCGCTTTCCAGTCAGTTCACGGGGGATTTCGATCTCGTCGACAAGGCCGGCCAGGCCGTCGCCGATGAAGATTTCGAAGGCAAGGTAATGCTGGTTTATTTCGGCTTCACCAACTGCCCCGATGTCTGTCCCGGCGATATCGGCGTGATGAGCGCGGCCCTGAACGAGCTTGGCGATGACGCGGACGAGGTGGCGGCGGTTTTCATTTCTGTCGACCCGGAGCGTGACACGCCCCAGGCGCTGACGGATTATTTCGCCTTTGACCAGCGGATCACGCCGCTGACCGGGTCTGTGGAGGCCGCCGAAGCGGCCCGGCGCGCCTACAAGCTGGTGGCGCAAAAAGAACCTTTGCCGGATAGCGCTATTGGCTACACCGTCAATCACGGCCGGTTCTTCTATATCAATGACCGCAACGGCCAGCCCCAGCACGCCATTATCGGCGGCGTCAGCCCCCAGGAACTGGCCGCCCTTTTGCGCCGGGAAATCCGGAAATAATCAAAAAATAGATTTTCGACTGAAAATCAACAGGTTACGAGACTTTTGTCTGGGCCTGTGGAAGTTTGCAAAACCGTCATAAATGATTGATTCCGTCCTGCAATACGGCGCATAGTCCCGGCCTCTTTAGGTTTTTGCGCATTTTTTGTGCTATGCAGCATAAAACGGATAAGATGGGCTTTGAGCCCCAGTAGAGTCAGGACGCCCCGCACCCCCATGTTGTACACTGCATACGAGCTTGCTTACGCCGCCGTTGCGCCTGCGCGCATCGCCGCCGGCATGGGCGCCAAATTCTGGCGTTCATCCATGAATCCCGCCGCTGAGAGCTGGTTCGGCCGGTCCACCGCCGCTGCGCTCGATGTTTTTGAACACGCCATGCGCCGGTATCCGAAGCCGGAATGGGGGATCGACTCCACTTTTGTAAACGGCGTCGAGGTGCCGCTAGTGATCCAGGAAGCGGTCAAGGAAGATTTCTGCACGCTGCTTCATTTTGAGCGCGATGCGGACGCGCTGGCGAAAGCGAAGGGAAATAAAGAGCCCGATCCGAAAGTGCTGATCGTCGCGCCGCTCTCCGGCCACTATGCGACGCTGTTGCGCGGCACGGTGGAGGCGATGCTTCCCGATCACGATGTCTACATCACCGACTGGATTGATGCGCGGCATGTGCCGCTCTCGGCCGGGCGTTTCGATCTCAACGACTATGTCGATTATCTGATCGGTTTTTTGCGCAAGATCGGACCTGGAACTCACGGCATGGCGGTGTGCCAGCCGGGCCCGGCGCTCCTCATCGCCGGGGCGGTGATGGCGGAGGATAACGATCCCATGCGTCCCGCCTCGATCACGCTGATGGGGAGCCCCATCGATACGCGCCGCTCGCCCACGGTGCCCAACAAGCTTTCACAGGAGCGCCCGCTTCACTGGTTCGAGCAGAACATGATTTACACGGTGCCCGCGCCTTATGCCGGCGCCATGCGCCGCGTCTATCCGGGCTTCGTGCAGCTTTATTCGTTCCTGTCCATGAATTCCGACCGCCATGTGAACGCACATTACGATTACTTTCAGCATCTCGTGGATGGCGATGGCGACAGCGCGGAGAAACACCGCAATTTCTATGACGAATATCTCTCCGTACTCGATATGACGGAAGAGTTTTATATCCAGACGATCCAGGAAGTGTTCAAGGAGCATTCCCTGCCGGACGGCAAGTTCATGCATCGCGGCCGCCGCGTGAAGCCGGAAGCCATCACCGACATTGCGCTGATGACGGTCGAAGGCGAAAATGACGACATTTCCGGCATCGGGCAGACCCAGGCGGCGCACGATCTTTGCGTCAACCTGCCGGAAAAAATGCAGCTCGATTATATCCAGCCCGATGTCGGCCATTACGGCGTGTTCAACGGGTCGCGCTGGCGTTCGGAAATTCAGCCCCGTATCGCTGACTTCATGCGCATGGCGGCGAAGGAAGCGGCCAAGCGCCAGGACGTCAAAACGGCGGCGGAATAAACGTCAATTCGCTTTCGATAAAAACGCGATGGGAAGGCCACCGGCGCCTTCAAGATAATAGATGCGCTCGCCATGGGCGTCGTCGGGGCCTTTAACGTCGAGGCCGTTCTTTCTGGCGTGTTCCGCGTAAGCGTCGGCGTCGTCCACAACGATTTGCAGCATCGTCATCTCCGGCATCTGCTCGCCGGCCGCCCAGAGTTCGATCCAGCTGCCAAGCCCTTCTTTGGCGCCCTCGTCCACGGGAAAGACAGCGCCCGAAAAGCCGTCGCTTTGCCCCAAGTCCATGGGGCTGAGGCCAAGTCCGTTTTCCCCAAGCAATGCTGCGATGGCTTTGGCGTCATCGGCGTGTGCGACTTTGCAAAAGCGAATGCCTAGAACTTTCATGGGCGATCTCCTATTGAAGCCGGGGCAGGCATAAAAAGGAACGCTACGACAAATGGCGGCGAAATCCAAAAGCGCAACGCGTCTCTACCTCGTTGATGGATCCGGATATTTATTCCGGGCCTATTTCGCCATGGCGCGCTCGCGAGAGGGGCTCACCCGTCAGTCAGACGGGCTGCCGGTCGGCGCCGTGCTCGGTTTTTCGAACATGCTCAACAAGCTGCTTACGGATATGCAGGATGAGCATGACCCGACCCATCTTGCGGTTATTTTTGACTATTCGGGCAAGACGTTCCGCAACGAGATTTACCCCGACTATAAAGGCAACCGTCCTGACGCGCCGGAAGATCTGATCCCGCAATTTCCGCTCGTGCGTGAAGCGACCCGCGCCTTCAATGTTCCCTGTATTGAGACCGAAGGTTTCGAAGCCGATGACATTATCGCGACTTATGCGCGCCAGGTAGAGGCCGATGGCGGCGAAGTCGTCATCATCTCGTCCGACAAAGATCTGATGCAGCTTGTCTCCGACAAGGTCTCGATGTTCGACCCTATGAAGAACAAGAAGATCAGCCGCGAAGAAGTCATAGAAAAATTCGGTCTGGGCCCGGAACATGTCGTCGACATTCAGGCGCTCGCCGGCGATTCATCCGACAATGTGCCGGGCGTGCCGGGGATCGGCATTAAAACCGCGGCGCAACTGATCGAGGAATATGGCGACCTTGAAACGCTTTTGAGCCGCGCCGAAGAGATCAAACAGAACAAGCGGCGCGAAAACCTGATCGAATTCGCCGAGCAGGCGCGCATCTCAAAGCAGCTTGTGGAGTTGCGCACGGACGTGCCGCTGGAGTTTCCTGTTGATGAATTGTCGATGCGGACCATCGACCTTGATCTGTTGCTGCCCTTTCTCGAGGAAATGGAGTTCAACAAGCTTATTGATCGCGTAAAACGCGAAGTCGGCATGGCGGATATCGACGCGCGGTCGGGCCCGCCGCCGGCGCCGGAAGGCGCGACCGCCTATGAAACGGTCTTCGACGAAGCAGCGCTTAAAGCCTGGCTTGCGCGCGCCTATGAACGGGGCGTGATCGCCGTCGACACCGAAACAAACAGTCTCGACGCCATGCAGGCCGATCTTGTGGGCGTGTCCTTGTCGACGCAGGCGGGAGAGGGCTGTTACATCCCGCTCGGCCATGGCGCCGAAGGGCTTGCGCTCGACGACGAAGACACGGGCAAACAGATCCCGCTCGACAAGGCGCTGAAGCTTTTAAAACCGATGCTTCAAGATGAAAGCATTCTCAAAGTCGGGCAGAATCTGAAATATGACGCGCTCGTCCTGTCACGCTATGGAATCGACGTCGCGCCTTTCGATGACACGATGCTCATGTCTTACGCCCTTGATTGCGGAAAAGGCGGTCACGGCATGGACGAGCTCGCCAAGCGCCATCTCGACTATGACACGATAAAGTTCTCCGATGTCGCCGGAACGGGCAAGAAAGCCAAAACCTTCGATCAGATCGCGATCAAGGACGCCGCCAAATACGCCGCCGAAGACGCTGACATCACGTTTCGCTTGTGGGAAATCCTGAAGCCGCGTCTTGCCGCAGAAGGCAAGACGACAGTCTATGAAACGCTTGAGCGCCCGCTCGCGCCGGTGATCGTCGCCATGGAGCGGGAAGGCGTGAAAATCGACAAGGCGGTGCTGGCGCGCCTGTCTTCCGATTTTGCGCAACGCATGGCGGCTTCCGAAGCGGAAGCCTACAAACTCGCCGGCGAGGAGTTCAATCTCGGTTCGCCGAAACAGATTTCCGAGATTCTTTTCGGCAAGCTGGGCCTGCCCGGCGGCAAAAAGACGGCCAAAGGCGCCTGGTCGACGAAAGCGGACGTTCTGGAACAGCTCGCGGCGGAGGGGCATGAACTGCCGCAGGTGTTGCTCGAATGGCGGGGGCTTTCAAAGCTTAAGAGCACCTATACTGACTCGCTGCCGACCGAAATCAATCCGGAAACCGGCCGGGTGCACACCTCTTACGCCATGGCGTCGACAACGACAGGCCGTCTCGCCTCAACCGATCCCAATCTTCAAAACATTCCCATACGGACGGAAGACGGCCGCAAAATTCGCACCGCGTTCATTCACGAAAAAGGCAATGTTCTGATCTCTGCCGACTACAGCCAGATTGAATTGCGGCTTGTTGCGCATATCGCCGATTTAAGGTCCATGAAACAGGCGTTTGAAGATGGCGTCGATATTCACGCCATGACGGCGTCGGAAATGTTCGGCGTGCCGGTCAAGGATATGGATCCGATGGTGCGCCGACGCGCAAAGGCGATCAATTTCGGGATCATTTACGGCATCTCCGCTTTCGGTCTCGCCAATCAACTCGGCATTTCACGCAGCGAGGCGAAGGATTACATTGATTCCTATTTCGAAAAATTTCCCGGCATTCGCCAATATATGGATGACACCATCGCATCGGCGAAAGAGCGCGGGTTTGTGGAGACGATCTTTGGCCGGCGCACTTATGTGGGCGGCATCAATGACAAGAACCCGGCCATGCGCGGCTATTCAGAACGCCAGGCGATCAACGCGCCTATTCAGGGCGCCGCGGCGGACGTGATCCGCCGGGCGATGATCCGTATGCCGGCGGCGCTGAAGAAAGCGCATTTGAGCGCGAAAATGCTTTTACAGGTGCATGACGAACTGATCTTCGAATGCCCGAAGGGTGAAGCGGACAAAACCTGTGAGACTGTTTCTGAAATCATGATGGGCGCGCCGGCGCCGGCGGTGAACCTATCGGTGCCGCTTGTCGTGGATGCGCGCGCCGGCAAGAACTGGGACGAGGCGCACTAGACGAAAGCGCGTGGCTTTTATGGCTGGCGGAAACCCGCGCGGCAGCGATCCGGGGCGTCCGCGAAGGTGTAAAAGGCGAGGCGCGGGTCGTCGCCGAAAAGCGGGCTCGGCGCCCATAAGGTTTCCGGGGCGACCGGCGCGGTCAGATACGGCGCCGCCACGTCCACTGCGAGCGGGTTGTGAAAATAAACGCACCGCCCGGCGGCTTTGAACGCCATCGCCGCCGCGCCGTTATTTTCAGCGAAACGTTTCGCCGACGCCATCACGAAGACACCTCGTTGCTCGGCGGGGATGAGGCTTGTCTGCAACGGCGTCAGCACCAGCGAACCTTCGGGGATCGGCGCTGACGCGTCAATGGCCATGGCGCGCTGTTCGGCGCGGGTGCGTTCATGCACGATCTCTTCATAGATGTTGATAGCGGCGGCATAGGCGAAAGCGAACAGCGACAGTGCGACTGCGGCTTTTCGCGCAGCCTCTTTTTTCGTGAAGATAAAGCCGACAATCGCCGCGCCGAGAAAAGCGGCGATCAACCACTGCGGATAAAGGGCGCCCGGCGCTAAAAACCGCTCCTGCGCTTGCCCGAGTTCCTGCAGGCCGAGATAAAGGGCGCCGGCGAGGAGGAGGGAGGCGAGAATCAGTTGCCGCTCAATCGGCTCGCCCTTGCGCAATTCGCAAAACCCGTTCGCCGCCAGCATGGCGAGGAAGGGAAGCGCGGGGATGAAATAGCGCATGGAGTAGCTGCCGCCGCCATGCCAGTGATTCATGGCGTAAAAACAGATGGGCGCGGCGATGGCGAGCGCGCTGAGGCCCGCCGCCATCGTATTGCGGCCGCGGATCGCATTCCAGCAAGGAAGGATGAGAAGCGTCATCCAGGGCAGGCTCTGGATCAGCGCCTTTTTCGGATAGCCCCAGAAAAGCAAATGGCCATAGGCGTTTTTCTCAACCCCCACCTGATGATAGGCGTCATGAGCCTGCAGATTGATCACGAGCACGTAAAGCCCGGTGATGGCGCGCCATATGAATTCACGCAACGGGGCAATGGCGAGCGCGGCGCCGGCAAGCGCGAGCGCTGCGATCAGGGCATAAACTCGCAATGGTTTTGACAAAGCGGCCTTCACAAGCGCCGGCGCATTCACCGCCCAAACCGCGATAAGGGCGGCGCTGGCGGCGATGGCGATGGGAATATATCGCGCGCCGCTGTCGAGCCCCAAATCGTCGCCATAGCTGAGCGGCGTAAACGCGCCGAATTTTATCTCGTTAAGTACAGCCGAAAGAATTAGCCCCGGCGCCATGCCGAGGACCACCAGAACGGGCGCCAACCGGTCCCGCGGCCGGGCGAAGAGTTGCAGCCAGAAGAAAATGATGAGCCCAGCGAGAAAAACATCCACGCGCACATTCAATCCGCAACCGACCAGAAAGCCGGAGAGGACAAAGAGCAGCAATCCGTTGCGCCGCTGCGCCGATTGGTGCGCGACAACAGCGGTAAAAACCGCGCCGAGCCAAAAAGCGAGGGCGAGCATATGCGGCCATATGCCGAGCGCATAAGTAGGGGTAAGCGTTGCAACGGCGAAAATCCCTGCGGTCCAGGCGGCGGTTTCATCCGTATAAAACCGTTTCGCCAGCGCATGGGAAAGCCAGATGCTGAGCGCAAAGGCGAGCGCATTCATCAGCATCAATCCATGAGCGCCGAACACCGCATAAAAGGGGGCGGCGAGGAAAGCGTATCCGCTTGGATATTGCGGCATGACCTTGCCGTCATGAGCGATGGTGAGGAACTTGGTCAGCGCCGGCGCATTCTCAACGCCGCCATTCTCGCCGATCGAAAGCGTCCCCCGCTCCGCCATGGCGCGCGCCATGTCATGATAGATCCCGCCATCGATGATGAACGGAACCCCCGGCGCCAGAAAGGCGGCAAGGACGATCAACACGCAAGCGAGGCTTACCCTGCGGGGCAGGGGGATCGCCGGTGCGGCGGCCCGGAAATCGCGAAGTGTCTCAATGGCGCTCATTAACCGGGATTATGGGCAATAATTAAGAATATATTGTTTACATCCAGCCTCGCCGACGCGTTCGTTAACCAATTCCATGATCGCCCCTATTAGGCTCTGTTGTCAGAGACAGTTTAGGAATGAGCCTCGCCATGAATGACGCCGCTACTCGTCTTGATCAGGCTGATATGCTGACGCGAAGCGACGCCGCCGCCGGCGACAAATCACGGGATGCTGATTCTGTAACCCGCATCGTTCTGACCGGCACTTACTGCGCGCGCAACAAGGGCGACGCGGCGATGGAGCTCTCCGCTGCTGCGGCGCTGGCCGAACGCTTCGGCGATGATGTCGAGGTGGTCATTCTCGCGCCCTTCGCAAAACAAGATCGCGATTTCTATGCGCCCCTCGCGGTGGTGCCCTGCAATCGGCGCAAGCTGATCCTGGGCACGTTGAATCTGATCGGCCTGTGGCTGGCGCAGCGGCTTGGTCTCTCCGTTTTTTGCCGCCGGGATCCCATGGCGCAGGCGCGCCTCGTCGTCGATCTCAGCGGCGACATGCTGACCGAAGATTACGGGCCCCATGTCGCTTATTCGCATTTCATTCCGTTCCTGCGCGCACTTGCATTGAAGAAACCCTATGTGATCTGCGCGCAATCCATCGGCCCGTTCAAACTGACCCTGCCCCTGGCGCGGTTCGTTCTGAACCGTGCGGCGGCGATCACTGTGCGCGATGAAATCAGCTTCGATTATCTGCAAGAGATTAGCGTCAATTCCGATCTGGTGACGCGTACGGCCGACCTCGCTTTTCTTTTGCCGCCGGCGGATGCGGCGCGCGCAGCGGCGCTCGATCCCCGCGCCCAAGACGATAGGCCTGTCATCGGCGTTTCCGTCAGCCGCATTGTCGCCGACCGCTATGACCGCCGCGCGGGGACAAAGGGCGCCTTTGTCGACATGGCGGCGGATGCGTTCGGCGCGCTCGCGAGCGAAACGGGCGCCCGCCTGCTTTTTGTCCCTCATGTAACGGGGCCGAGCCCCTCAAAGGACGATCGCAATATTTCTCGCGATGTCGCCGCGAAGCTGCCGGAAGGGATTGTCGCTGATGTCATCGGAGACGATTTGCGTCCGGAAGAATTGAAAGCGCTGATCGCCCGCACCGATCTTTTCGTCGGCGCACGCATGCACGCCAATATCGCGGCCTTGTCCTCTGGCGTTCCCGTCGTCGCCATCGCCTATAGCCACAAGACGCCGGGCATTATGCGGGCCTGCGGCGTTGAGGCGTATGTCGCTGACATCGATGCGCTGGCCCCATCTTCCTTCGAAGAGATGCTGGCGCGAGCATGGAAAGAGCGCGGCCAAATTGGCGAGACCTTGCGCGCATCTATCCCTTCGCAACGTCTTGCCGCATTACAAAACATCAGCGTCATCGAATCGGTAATGAAAGGCGGGACCGAATGAATTTCGCCTATGGCTCCGCGGGTGTTTCCGACCTCGAAAAAGAAATGCGCCGGCTTGACGACGCCCATCGCCCCCTGGGCGCCGCGCCGGACGCGCGGCGTTTTATGCATGACGAAGCGGCGCTTTGTCTTCAGTCCGACGGCGGCGCCGTCGCCGGCGCTGGTGAAGACGATGAGGCGATCCTCGTTCTTCTCGGCTCTCTCCATGAACCGGCGCCGCAATGGAGCGGCGACGGCGCGGCCGCCGACGATCCGAATGCGGCGGCGCGCTATCTTCTGGAACGCTGGAAGCGCTGCGGTCGGCGTTTTCTGGACGGGGTCGCCGGGGCCTATTGTGTCGCCTTGATCGACAAAAAGAGCGGCGATCTTCTTCTTGCTTCCGATCCGTTTGGCGGACGCAACTGGTTTATCGCAGAAGAAAACGGATGCCTTGCTTTCTCAAGCCGGGTGAGAGCGCTTGCCGCGTCTGGCGCCGCGCGCGCGCAGCTCGACCGGTCCTATGAAGATTTCCTTCTGGTCCACGGCTTTTATCCTTTCGGAAAAACCCCGTACAAAAATGTGCGAGCGCAGGATAAAGGCGAGATCATGATCTGGCGCGACGGCGCCGCCGCCAAAGACGCCATCTCGGCCTCCGGTCTGTGGCCGGAAATGACGGCGCGGGCGAACAGTCTTCAATCGGTTGAAGAGGCTGTTGAGCTTGTTCATGACGGCTTCATGGCGGCGTTGCGCGATCAACTCCCATCCGGGAACAAGAAGATCGCCGTTCTTCTCGGCGGCTTTGATTCAGCGCTTGTCGCCGCCGGCGCACATCGCCTCGGTTATGAAGTGGAGACGTACTCCTTTTTCTATGAGGATGCGCAGTATAATCAGCCCCATGCGGACACGCTCGCTGAACATCTCGGCATTCGCCATCACTGGGTGAAGATCACGCGGGAGATTGTCGAAGCGGGCCTCGGCGATTTTGCACATACTTTCAATCAGCCGACCAACTGGCCGAATTACGTCATCCAGACAGCGTATTTGTGCGACCGCATCCGCGAAAACGGAATTACGCATTGTTATAGCGGCGACGGCTGCGACGCTGTTTTTCTTGGCTATCCCGGAACCTATCAGCGCGCACAGATGGTGGCCTCGCTGCCCCGCGCGCCCAAAACGCTGTCGCGCGCCATGCTGGCGCTTGCAAGCATTCCGTTTCTTGAGAAAAATATCGGCCATCCCTATCGCGTCGGGCTTGGCTTGTTGCGCGGGCTGGGGCGTTCTGAAGCGGCGCGCACGACGCTTTCTTTCCGCGCTATGGATGAGTTGACCCTGAAGAATTTGCGCGCCGCCGCGCCCGAAGGCGGGCGGGCGATCGACGAGATTGTCGAGGAATTGAGCGCGCCCCATGCTGAGCTCGAACTCATGCGCCGGGCTTATCTCGGCAAGGCCATGGTCTCGCCCAACCGCAACAAGCTGATTGGCTCAGCCGACGCCTCCGGGGTCGCGATCCTGTCGCCCTATATGCATCCCGGGTTCAAAGCGGTGGCTTTATCCCTGCCCGTGGATCTGATGCGCCCTGACGGCGCGCAAAAGTCCGTCACCGGAAAATACATCCTTTCACGCATGGCTGAAGAGAAGGGATTATTGCCGCCGGAAATTATCCATCAGAAAAAAATGGCGGCGGTCGATGCGCCGGTCGACGCCTGGTATGCGGGCGCCATGCGCGATTTCATGACAGCGCAGATGCGCAACCTGCCGTTTCGGATCAATGATCGCGCCCTGCAACGCCTGCTTGATGAGAAGCCGGCGGAATGCTGGTTCCGCGACCGCATCATGACGGACAAGGTCATCTCTCATGCTGCGTCGATACTGGCGACTTACGCCAGTTTCACCGCGCCGTTCCGGGCTCCGAAGGAAACAGCGCAAAGCGCGCCGGGCTGGCGGGACACCGCCTGAGGACCAGCGGTCAGGACGCCCTGGTCAACATAAAGATGTGACTGGGGAACAGGGGCCGCATCAATTGCAGCATCCAAAAGGGGACATGCCGCGCCCAGGCGACTTCGCCATTGAAAGCGGCCGGATCATGCGCAACGCGGGCGCCATATTCGGCGACATCGAAGCCCGCGCGCCGGAATAGCGGCGCCATGGCGCGGTATTTCAAAACACGCTCATTGCCCACATGGCCTTCCATGATCGGCGAAGATTTGTTTGGAGTGGCGAGATAGACGCACCCGCCGGGCGCCAGCACGCGGCGGATTTCCGTCAGGTGCTTCATCTGGTCTTCCACATGTTCGATGACATGGTTTGAAATCACGAGATCGAAACGCCCGTCCTCGAAGGGCAGAGTTTCGTCGCGCGTCAGTTTGAATTCATAGCCGTCGAGAGGCGGCTTGCGCTGATCGGCGATATCGACGGAGGCGTGGCGGTTGCGTCCGGAAAAATAGGTGGAGATGCCGCCATTGCCGCAGCCAATATCGAGGGTTTGAAGTCCGGCGGTTTCCGCTTTGCGGAAATCGGCGACGACAAGGTCGATCATGCGGGCTTTTTCCCGACGGTCGAGTTTAACGACAGGTCCCCTGCCTTTCATGATCCGGCCTTTCCTTCTGTGTTCTGCGCGGGGAAGAAACGTCCATTTGCAAAACGCGCCGCTTCGATAACAAGTCCCATGGCGGCGATGGTCAGCTGAACGCTGAAATTCGCCAGCGAGAAAGCGAGCGCGTCGACTTCGCTGATTCCGTAAAGGCTCAAAAAGCCGATAAAGCTCACTTCGCGTAGGCCGATCCCCGCGATGGAAACAGGAAGCAGCGTGATGACGAAAACCGCAGACCGGACCCAGACCAAAGGCAACAGGCCGATCTCGACGCCGATGGCGTGGGCGATGAGAAAGGCGCTGAGTACAAAGAAGATAAAGGCCGCCGCCGAGTTTCCTGCAATGATCGCGATGTCGCTCAACGTCAGGCCCCGGAAGGCGGCGACGGCGTCAACGAGGCGCGCGATCTTTTTCGACACAAAAGTCGGCAGGAGCCGCTCCAGCCCTTGATTGAGGCGGGCGAGCAGCGTGCGGGCCGACTGCATGTGAAATGCGGCGAGCATCAACAACGACATGGCCGACCCCGTCGCCAGAACCGCAAGGAGAGGCCCGCGCCAGTCCGCGTTCAAAGGGGCGTCCATGAGCAACGCCAAAAATGAAAGCAGGAACAGGACGGCGAACTGAACGACCCGTTCATAGGCCATCAAGGCGAAGGCGTCGGCGCTGAAACGCCCGCCGCCATAGCGCGACCACCTGATCGCCGTGGCGACAATGCGCGGCAGGGCGATAACGTAAAACCGGACGGCGAGATTGATCGCGATCAGCGAAGGCAATGAAATCTTCAACTTGTTGATTGCAAGGGCGCGGCGCACGATCAGCGCCGGAAAGATAATCGTGCCAAGGAGCGCGCAAGCGAGCGCCGCAACAAACATGCCGGCGTCCATCGAAGCGATCTGATCGATGGCGCCGCGCGTATCGATCAGCGAGAAGCAAACGCTCAGCAAACCAAGTGCGATCAGCGCCTTTGCGGCGTGAATGGCGATTTGCCATCGGGTCGGCTGTGCGCCGGACGTCTCTTGCCTTACATATGTGTCTGGCGTTTCCGGCATGTCAGTCGGTTGTCCCAATCTTGAAATCCAGGCTGGCCGCGCGATGTTTGTCGGATCGCGTGTGCGTTTCTTCGGCGCCGAGCCGCGCTGCGCACATCACGCTTTGCGCAAAGCCTGCCCAGCTTAACCGCGCCCTTGCGGCGGTGATGTTTGCGGATAAGCTTGAAGCATCCTGGTTGACGCTGCGGGCGCGGATGATATCCGCCAGCGCTTCTGCATCGCCTGCCGGAAACAACCAGCCGGTCTCGCCCGGTCGGATCAGTTCGCGAAAGCCCTCAAGATCCGATGCGATAACGGGCTTGCTATAGTGGAAAGCCACCGGGGCCACGCCGGAGCCGGTGACATGCGTGTAGGGCAGGACGACAATGTCGGCGCGCTGAAAATGTTCCGCTGCGTCGGTGTCTGAAACATAATGGGAGACAAGCTCGACACGATCGCCGAGACCATGCGCATCGATCTTGTTGCGAAGCGCGTTCGCATCGCCCCAGACTTCGCCGACGATAGACAGTTTAACATCGCAGTCGGCGCAGTTCGCTAAGGCTTCGAGGAGAAGATCAGCGCCTTTATACGGGCGGACAAGTCCGAACATCAAAAGCTCAAGTCCCGCACGGCGGGGCAAACTTCCTTGCGCTTGCGGGTAATCGAACAGCGGATGCGGCGCGACGGTCACGGGAAGATCGCCGGCGATCCGCGCGATGGCGTTCGCCAGGGCCTGATTGTGCGTGACGGCGCCGTCCGCCTGCCGGATCTGCCTGGCGAGAAGCCATGACTTCCAGCCAGCGCTTTCGTGGTCAGCGGCGTTGTGGACCATCGTAATGACAGGAATCTCCGCGCGCCGCAGCGATGACGCAATAAAAGTCAGCGCCGGCGCTGTAAAAAACGTCCATGCCGGAATGATTGCGGCGTCAGGGCGATGCTCTTTGATGCGCTGCGCCGCTTTGCGCCAGCTTAAGGGATTGATGCTGTCGATACAGAAATCGGCGTCCGCCGGACGGGCGGTTTCATCGCGATCATTGTCGCCCGGAAACAGCCATGACGGATATTGGCGCGAGAATGAAAACCGGGCCACCTCGCCATGAGACGCCAGTTCATCCGCCAGCGCGCCGGTATGCCGGGCGACGCCGCTACGAAAGGGCGGAAAGGGTCCGATCAGCGCGAATTTCATGGCCTATTGATGCGGCTTTTATAGTTTATGCGGGCTTAATGTTTTTGCCTGCGCGCCGTCTCTGGCCGTAAATCCTTAAGGAATTTCGGCGATGGTCCGCGCCTATGGTCAAACTTGTCATTCAGATCCCCTGTCTTAACGAAGCGGAAACCATTGCCGCGACGGTCGCCGATTTGCCAAAGGCGATTGACGGCGTGAGTCAGATCGAAATTTTGATCATCGATGACGGGTCGACGGACGACACGGTTGCCGCTGCACGCGCGGCGGGGGCGCATCATGTGATTTCCAATGGCGCCAATCGCGGGCTGGCGCAGAGTTTTCAGCGCGGCCTCGATGCGGCCCTGCGGCTGGGCGCCGACATCATCGTCAATACCGACGGCGACAATCAGTATCACGGCGCCGACATCGCCGCGCTGGTGCGCCCCATTCTCGACAACAAGGCGGATATTGTCGTCGGCGACCGCCGGACGGAAACCATTGAACATTTCTCGCCCTTGAAAAAACGTCTCCAAAAAGCCGGCAGCGGCCTTGTGAGCGCATTGGCCAATGCCGATGTCGCCGACGCTGTAAGCGGCTTTCGCGCCTTTTCGCGCGACGCCGCCATGGGCGTCACGGTGCGGTCGAGTTTTTCCTATACGACGGAAACGCTCATTCAGGCCGGGCGCCGGCGCATGCGCATTGCATCGGTTCCGATCCGGACGAACAAGGTTGAGCGGCCGTCGCGCCTCTTCCGGTCGATCCCGCAATTTCTCGTTCGCACCGGCCGCACCATGCTGCGCGCCTATGCGATGTATGAACCGCTGAAGATTTTCGCGCTGCTCGGCATCGCCCTGATGCTTGCGGGCGCCGCGCCCGTCCTGCGGTTCCTTGTCCATTATCTCGCCGGCGACGGCGAAGGCATGATCCAGTCGCTGATCATAGGCGGCGTGATCATGTTGATCGGGGCGATCTCGGCGATGTTTGCGCTGATCGCCGATCTTGTCGCCTATAATCGCCAGCTCCTGGAGCTGACTTTGGAGCGCGTGCGCAAGATCGAATATGAGCTCGATACACAACGCAACGCCTCGAAAAAACGTCTTCCCATTGAAAAACTGCGCGAAGAACTGAAAGCGATCCGCGCCAGGACCGGCTCCTGACCGGGCCATCATCCGGCGCAGGAAACGGGCGGCGGCCCTTTCGAATCCATGCTAGTTACAGGCATGAGCGATTTTTCTTACACGCTTTTTGAAACGGCGCTCGGGCGCTGCGGCCTCGCCTGGGGGCCGAACGGCGTGCGGTCCGTAAGCTTTGCAGCGGCAAGCGACGAGGAGACGGTGAACCATCTATGCCGCCGTGCGCCCGGCGCAAGGGAAACGCATGCGCCGCCAGAGTCTATTGCGGCGATGATCAGCGACATCAAGGCGCTTTTTAAAGGAGAGGCCCGCGATCTTTCTTATGCGGCGCTCGACATGGAAGGCGTCGGCGATTTTGACCGCAAGGTCTATGCGTTGTCGCTGAAGATCATGCCGGGTGAAGCGAAAACCTATGGCGATCTTGCAAAGGCCATGGGCGATGTGGCGCACTCAAGACGGGTCGGTCAGGCGCTGGGGCGCAATCCGTTTCCGATCATCGTGCCTTGTCACCGGATTGTCGGGGCGTCGGGCGCCATGACGGGCTTTTCCGCGCCCGGCGGCGCGGAACTCAAACGCAAGCTCTTGAAAATAGAAGGTGCGCTCGGGCCGGATTTATTTGACGCGCTTTAACTTAGCCCCACGGCCCTCTGCGCTTGCTTTCAAACGGCGAAGGGCCTTCCGGGTCGAGGCGCATGGACGGGTCCCGCCCCGCCATCTGCATCAATCGGTCGATGCGGTTTTGCGTGCCGGGATGGGTGGAGAAAAGATTGTCGGCGCCGCGGCCTGAAAGCGGATTGATGATCATGAGCTGACCCGTTTCCGGGTGGCGTTCCGCCGTCGCATTCGGAATCTGCGCCGCGCCATTGGAGATTTTCGCAAGCGCCGAGGCGAGCCATTCCGGATGGCCGCAGATTTCCGCGCCCATGCGGTCCGCTTCATATTCGCGGCCGCGGCTGATCGCCATCTGCACGAGCGCCGCCGCCATGGGCGCGAAAATCATGATCGCAATGGCGCCGATGAGACCGCCGCCATTGTTGCGGTTACCGCCGAAGAATAGGGCGAAATTCGCAAGCATGGTGATGGCGCCGGCGATGGTCGCCGTCACCGTCATGGTCAGCGTGTCGCGGTTTTTCACATGGGCGAGTTCGTGCGCCATCACGCCCGCAACTTCCTGTTCCGTCAGCATGCGCAAGAGCCCCGTCGTCGCGGCGACAGCGGCGTTTTCCGGATTACGGCCCGTGGCGAAGGCGTTGGGCTGCTGGTTTTCGATGATGTAGACTTTGGGCTGCGGCATGCCCGCCCCGGCGGCGAGCTCGCGCACCGTTTGCGCATAGCGGCGCACTACGCCTGAACTGTGATTCTCGTCGACTTCCTGAGCCTTGTACATGCGCAGGACCATCTTGTCGGAGTTCCAGTAGGCAAAGAGGTTCGTGCCAGCCGCGAAGAGGAAGGCGAGCGTCATGCCGCCCGCGCCGCCGACGAGATAGCCAACCCCCATGAAAAGCGCGGTCATCGCCGCCAGCAACATGCCAGTGCGCAGTGTGTTCATGGAGCGGGCCTCTTTCTTTTCATCGCCGTTAAGAGCCCCTATATGTGGGCCCGAAAGGCTCGCTTCAATATGGCTGACGACACGGATAGCACCCCGAAAAAAGACCTGCCCCCCGCCGCAAAACGCGCGCTGGCCGAGGCGGAGGCGCGTCGCCGGGCTGCGACAAAGGCCGCCGCGGAGGCGGCGAAAGCCGAAAATCGCCCGAAGGAGATTAACGGGCCGAAGGGCGAGGAGCCGACCCGCTATGGCGACTGGGAGCGCGGCGGCCGCGCGGTGGATTTTTAGCCCGCCCTGCCTTGAGGCCGGAATTTTGTTCACAACAAAAAGAGAGTGGTGAAGGCGCCGTAGCGCCGCCCCGGCTTTGCGACTACGATTCACCCCGAAACGGCAATAAAGGGGTGAAGATGGCTTTTCGGGCGAGTGCGTTAGGATTTGCAGCGACATTCATGGCGGCGGGGTGTGAAGCGGCGCCCACGGAAGGCGAAGCGTCCGGCGCAATGGTCAAAGTTCGCACGCAACAATTTACCGACCGTCCGATCCCCCGCTTTGAAGTTGACGCCGCCTGGCCCGATCTTCCCGACGACCTCATGCTGGGCCAGATTCCGGGCCTCGCCGTCGACGGCAATGACAATGTCTGGATTTTGCAGCGGCCGAACTCTCTCGGCTTTTCCGACACCGGCCTCGATCAGAACCCGCCCATCGCCGTGTGCTGCCGCGCCGCGCCCCATGTGATGAAGTTTTCGCAAGAAGGCGCGTTGCTCGACGCCTGGGGCGGGGAGGAACATGCGCCCAAGATCGGCGGCGTCAGTCAGTGGCCGGCCAATGTCCACGGTCTTTTCGTCGATGCTGAAAACACAATCTGGATCGGCGGCAATGGCGACGGCGACCATGTGGTGCTGAATTTGACGAGCGACGGCGAGTTCATCCGCTCCGTGGGCCGCCGGAAAGAGACCGCAGGCAATTTCGATCGCGACACCCTCGGCAACCCGGCGGACATCGCTCCCGGCGGCGAAGGCGAAATCCTGATCGCCGACGGTTATATCAACAAACGCATTATCGGCTTCGACGAAGCGGGCGAGTTTACGCGCTTCTGGGGCGCTTACGCCGCCTCGCCCGACGATGAAACGCGCGCCGGCGCCTTCGACCAGTCCCAGGCGTCGAGCAATGCTGACGGCGGCGCGGACCCGGAATCGAAAAATTTTGGCGACATCGTTCATTGCGTGGTGAAGGGGCCAAACGACCGCATCTATGTTTGCGACCGGCGCAATAATCGCCTGCAGGTGTTTCAAACCGGCGATGACGGCGAGACTGTCTTCCTGCAGGATATCGTATTCGCTCCCGAAACAGGCGGTATACGGACGGTTTCCGACGTTGCGTTCTCTCCGGACAACGCCTTCATGTATGTCTCTGACATGATGAACGGGCAGGTCTGGATTCTTGACGCTAAAACCTATGAATTTCTCGGCGCTATCGGGCGCAATGGCCGCTATCCGGGGGAGTTCATCTGGCTGCACAGCGTCGATGTGGACAGCGACGGCAATATCTACACAACCGAAGTCAACACGGGCCGCCGTGTTCAGAAATTCGTTTTCACCGGCGTAAAATAGCGTCTTCCGGCGCCCCCTTTCATCGCATTCCCCGGTCAGGCTGACGCAAAAGCCTTGCCCGGGGGCAACGCCAGAGTCATCTTTTCTCGTAATCGGCGGTAAACAGCCGGGCCAAGCGCCGGAATGGCGGAAATGAAAAGGAGGCTTCACGGGAGATGTCCTGTCCCGTGAAACGGGGCCTATGAGCATTGCAATCGAGACAGAGGGTCTCAAGAAGCGCTTTCGCGGCGTCAACGCTGTTGACGGCGTCGATCTCTCGGTGCCGGAAGGCGCGATTTTCGGCTTTCTGGGGCCAAACGGCGCGGGTAAGACAACGACCATCCGGCTGCTGCTGGGGCTTTTGTCGCCCAATCGCGGACGCATCGCGATTTTCGGGGAGGATTTACGCCGCAACCGGTTGCGCGCGCTAAAATCCGTAGGCGTCGCATTCGAAACGCCGGCCCATTACGAACATCTGACAGGGCGCGAAAATCTCGACATTACACGCCGCCTGTTAAAGCTCGACAAATCCGACATTGATCGCGTGCTCTCGACGGTGGAGCTTTCCCATGTGTCGGACCGTCATGTGCGTAAATATTCCCTCGGCATGCGCCACCGCCTCGGTCTTGCGCGCGCGCTTCTCGGGTCGCCGAAGCTTCTCATTTTCGATGAACCCACCAACGGGCTCGATCCTGTGGGCATTCGGGAAATGCGCGACTTTATCAAAAGCCTGCCGGAACGCACCGGCGCCACGGTTTTTGTCTCGTCCCATCATCTCGCAGAAATCGAACAGATGGCGTCTCATGTCGCCGTGATCCATCTCGGCAAGATTGTGTTTCAGGGCGCGATGGGTGAATTGCGCGGCCTTCATGCGCCGCGGCTCGAAATAGGCTGTTCTGATGACGCAACCGCCACGGCGCTGCTGGGCGGCGGCGCCCGTAAGGTGGAAAATCGCAATGGCCGCCTCATCATCGAGTTGCCCACGGCCGACGGCGCGCAAGCGCGCGCGGCTTCGATCAACCGGCGGCTGAATGACGCCGGCATTGACGTTCATCATCTCGCCCTTGCGCCTTGGACGCTGGAGGAATTGTTCCTTCAGCTTGTCGGCGCAAAGACGCAACCCGGTCAGGAGTGAGGACACGCCATGCTCGCCTCCATTCAGGTCGAACTGATTAAACTGAAACGCTCCAAGATCATGCTGGTGATGCTCGCGGGACCGGCGCTGGTCGCGCTGCTCTTTTTCTCGCTGCAGGCGAGCGGGGCAAGCCTTCGCGCCTGGCCGCTTTATCTTTTTGCGGGACTGACCGCCTGGGCGACCTTCATGATGCCATTGACCGCGACAATCATTGCAACGCTTCTGGCGCAACTGGAGCACGGGCCGAAAACATGGGCGCATCTTCTGGCGCTGCCGGTGCCGAAATGGCGTGTCTTTGCGGCGAAGGCGATCGTTGCGCTTGGGCTCATTGCGATGATGAGCTTGCTCACCGGCGGCTTGCTGGCGTTTGGCGGCTGGCTCGCCGGCGCGCTCAATCCGGCGAACAAGCTCATGGACCCGGCGCCTTTCGCCGCGCTCGCCGAAACCATGGTGGATGCGGACGATACGACTTTTGGCGATATGGATGTCATGCTTATGGTCAGGGAATGGAAACGTGTGGTCGTCGAACGGCTCGCTTATGTTTATCTCTCGTCCTTCCTTTTAATCGCAGTCCAGCTCTGGGCGGCTTTCCGCTTCCGCAATTTCCTCATTCCCATGGCGCTCGGCGTTGGCGGCGGGTTCTTCGCGATCTTTGCGCAGGCGTCCCAATACGGCCTCTATTTTCCCTGGCTGATGCCGTTCAACACCCTCGGCTTTATGCCGGAAAATGTTGAAAAGGCGCTCGCTTATGGCCTTTTTGGCGGGATCGGCATGGGCCTTCTGATGCTTGCCGATATGAGTAGAATGCAAATAAAATGAAGTATTGTTGAAATAGTATAGCTCACCTATATTGAGAACAAACAATAAACATGCTACCTATGCGTGTGCATGAAAGCAATATTTGCATCAGTTTGGCTTTGTATTGCGCTGGGTATCGCGCTGGCGCCGCCGCCGCTCTGGGCGGCGGGGTTTTCCGGCCCGGCGCGCGCTCATGTGGAGCGGGTCATTGACGGCGATACAGTGAAAATGCGGGTCGCGATCTGGCTCGACTAGGAGCTTGTTGTGTCCGTGCGTCTCGCCGGCGTCGATGCGCCCGAGCTTTTCCGGCCCCGATGCGACGCCGAGCGCGCGCTTGCGCGCCGGGCGAAATCCTTTGTCGAGGAGTTTTTGCAGGCCGGAGAAGCCGAGCTCAGCGAAATCGAGCAAGGCAAATATGCCGGCCGTGTGGTCGCGCATATTGAGGCGGACGGCGCCGATCTTGGCGCTGCGCTGGTTGCGGCCGGTCTCGGGGTCGACGGCGCCAAGGGAAACTGGTGCGCCGGGGCGTAGGCGCCGATCAGAGAACGCCTGCGGTCGCCATTCCATGCGCAAAAAAGCGCATGGTCCCCGCTCCCTGTTATAGTCTTCCCTCGAGGATCACTCGGGAGAAACTATGACAGGCTTTTACGAAGCGCCGCCGGTGGACGACCGCGCTATTTGGGATCTCTGGCTTTCCATGCACTATTTTCCGGCGGCGACGGCGGTTCAGGAAGCGGGCGTGTTTGAAGCGCTTGAAACCGCGCCCATGGAGCTCGATGGTCTTGCAAAGAAACTCTCCCTGAATTCCAAAGCGCTTGGCGTAATCATGTCGCTGGTTGCAGCGCTGGGGCTTGTTCATCGCCGCGAAGGCGTCTGGCGTCTGACGCCTCACGCCCGCACCTATCTGCTCGCCGATACGACCTATTCCTGGTCGCCGCTTTTTGACGTCTATAAAAACGGCACGCCGCTTCACGCAGAACTTTTATCCTTGCTGAAAACGGGGCAGACCCCGCGGCAAGACAAGCCGTCTGATGGCTGGGAGGAAGGGAAAGTCCCGCCCGACGCCGCGCGCAGCATCGCGAAATTCATGCATGCGCATTCGCTGCCGGCGGCCGTGGCGGCGGCGCGGTCCGGCGCCTTTGACGGCGTTAAAAAACTCCTCGATGTGGGCGGCGGCTCCGGCGTTTTTGCGATCGCGGCGGCGCAGCGCAATCCATCGCTGAACGCCACGATCATGGATCTCGATACGATGTGCGATGCGGCGAGCGAGCTGTTCGTTGCTTCGTCCGGCGTTGAGGACCGGGTGAACACGCTTGCCGTCGACATGTTCCGGGAAGACTGGCCCGCAGGTTATGACGCGCTGTTCTTTTCCAATGTTTTTCATGACTGGGACGATGAAATCAATGCGCAGCTTTCGAAAAAGTCTTTCGACGCCCTGCCGTCCGGCGGCCGCATTCTCCTCCATGAGATTCTCATGACCGACAATGAAGACGGACCGGTGACGCCGGCGTCATTTTCGGTCCTCATGCTGCGCGGCACGAAAGGCAAGCAATATACGCTCCGTGAGCTGACGAAATTCCTTGAGGACGCAGGGTTCACGGGCGTCGAAGCGGTGCAGACAAGCCCCTATTATTCGGTTGTTTCTGCGAAAAAACCCTAGGCCTGGCGCTGCGCGGAGGACGAAAAACGCATGGTCTGACGGCGCAAGCCGTCAATATCGGTGATGCGCAAAGATCCGTAATGGGTCTCCACAAGACCCATGGACTGAAACTCGGAGAGAACCTTGTTCACAGCCTGGCGCGACGCCCCGACCATGACGCCAAGATCCTTTTGTGCGATTTTGAGCTCCATCACAGAACCGCCTCTCGCCCGTTCGCCGGCGGCGAGAAAAGCAAGGCGCGACGCGACACGCGCTTGCAGGGGAAAAATGGTGGCCACTTCTAAAGACATGATGGACGTGCGGGCGATCCGCGCCACATAGTTGAGAAGCACCGTCTCCAGCGCAGGATATTTTTGCCTAAGGTCGTTTAACTGGCTGCGGGCGAGAAACAGAAGCTCGCAGTCCGTCATGGCTTCCGCCGACACGGTGTAAGATCCGCCGTCAATCGCCGCGAGGTCGCCAAAACTCTCGCCGGCGCCGTTATGTTTGTAAATGAGCTCGCGGCCGTCCGGGGCGAGAGAGAACAGGCGCACCGTGCCAGAGACAACGCGGAAAATCCCCTTGGCGGGGCTGAAGCGCTCACAGATCAGCGCGCCTTGTTTGACGCGAACGGATTTCATTTGAGAAACCACATCGTCGCGCATGTCATCGGGAAGCGCGTCGATCCAGTTCAGATTTTCGGCGCCTTTGGCCACCCTTTCACGCTTCCTTCCATTCCCTCCGGCCAGAGCCGGAAGTCTTTCACGGCGACTGTATTTCCAAAACAAAGTCGGCAAACAAGGCTATGAACGCGTGACCGTTTTTAATGAAAACGCATGATCGCGGGCACCATGCCGCGCAAACCGCCCTAGCGCAATGAGGAGTAAAAATTTTTAAGCGCGTTCGTGCCGGCGGCTTAGCGGTAAAACACCGTTTCATTGCCGGTGAAACTCCACGGCTCGTCAAGGTCGATGCAGGCCGTAACATCGCTGCGGGCTTCGATTTTCAGGATGTCGAGACCGTTATCGCCCTGCTGACGTTGTAGCAGGACAACGCCGTTGACGAGCGGGCCGATGAAATTTGCGCGCAACTTCTGGTAGCAATAAACATCCATGTCGGCGACATTGGCGAAGGGCGTATTGATCCGGCCTTCGCCTTCGGTGAAGGACAGAAAATCTTTTGCAACGCCGTTTGCTGCGGCGCCGGGTGTTTTCGGCGGCGAGACCATGGCTTCGGTCAAGGATAGCAGGCGTCCGTGCAGGGCGAAGATCATCCGGTTCGGATCGATCGAGTCCGGCGACAGCGCAATGGCGCTCACCTTGCTGGCGGCGGCGTTATGCGCGGCGTCGGTAAACCATGCGCCTTGCGCGGCGCCGGGCGTGTCCACCAGCGCAGCGCGGCACGCGTTGTCGCCCTTGGCGCGGCGCACGCCCCAGCTGTCGCCGAGAAGCGCCGCCCATTTCGTCTGGTCATCCTTAGGCAGATAATCAATGGCGCAGCGCGCATGGGTGACGTCGGTTGTAATCGCGGCGAGAAGACTCGGCGGCGCGTCGAAAACTTCGGCGCGGGCGAAACTGTCGGTGCGATAGCGCTCGGGCCGCGCCAGCGCGGCGGGCGTCGCGTCGGGGTCATGCAACCCGACGTCAAAACCATCGCTGGCGCCGATAACATCGCCGACGGAGACGCGGATGCGGGTTTCAACGCCCATGTGATCGGGGGTGCCGAACTCGGTGAAAGCGACCAGTCCGCCGGCTTTTTCAAGAATGGCGTCATCGATACGGTCGATGCGGTCATAGTAAAATGAGATGTCGCCGCAACCGCGGAAATGAACGGTCCAGGAGGGGCCCGTGGCGCGGCCGTAAGCGTCACGCAAGGTGCGTCTTTCGATCGCGACAATGTCGGCTTTGGCGGGGGCGAGGGCGCTGGTTGTGCGCCGCTCAAAGGCCTGCTCGCCGGACCGGGTGTTGATGCGGATATAAGGGGCCGGCAGGGCTTCGCCCGGCGCCGTCACGCCGCCCAGCGGCGACACCGACAGAACATCGTCCAGCGGGGCGAACGGCCCGGAAAGCACCGGCTCGCCAATGGCGCAGGCGCGCGTCTCCATAGGCGCGCCATCCGCGCGCGCGGCGAACGCTTCGGCTTTTTCGGCGAATTTTGCGCCGCCCTGCGGCCACGCGATGGCCGCGCCAAACAGCGCTGCTGTGATGAACGCCGCTGCAAGTCTTACAGCGTCACCGGTTCCGGACATGAAACAACCCCCGATGTCCCCCCACTGGGTGAGGGCAGAAAGTCCTATGTGGGCGCCGCCAAGTCAAGGCGGGGCGTGGAACCCTCGGCCCCGCAAGGGGTTGAGGGCTCGACAGGCGCCGGACTTTGCGGCTTATTGGCGGTTAAATCCAAGGGTTAACGGGCCTAGGGGTTATCCTATCCGGGCCTGGGCGGGAGACGCGACGATGGTGAAATGGCAGGGGCGGCGCCAGAGCCGCAATGTGGAAGACCGCCGGGGCGCGGCGGCCGCGGGCGGGGCGGGGATCCTCCTCATGCTCTTGCGCCTGATTATTGGCCGCTTCGGCATCCGCGGGCTCCTCCTTGTGGGCGTCATCGGCGTCGGCCTCTATATGGCCGGGGTCAATCCCATGGCCTTGCTCCAGGGCGGCGTCGGCGGCCAGCAGCAGGCCGAGCCCATAGACGACGAATCCTCGCAATTTGTCCGTGCTGTGCTGGCTGAAACCGAAGACGTCTGGTCGTGCCTGTTCGAGGAGGCCGGTTCCGATTACCCTGAGCCGACGCTGGTCATGTTTTCCGGCAACACGCAGTCGGGCTGCGGTTTTGCGTCCTCGGGAACCGGACCGTTTTACTGTCCCGCCGATCAGAAGCTTTATCTTGATGTCGGGTTTTTCCGTGAGCTGGCGCAGCGTTTCGGCGCGCCGGGCGATTTTGCGGCGGCCTATGTGATCGCCCATGAGGTTGGCCACCATGTGCAGACGGTGACGGGCATTTCCAATCAGGTGCGCACGGCGCAACAGCGCGCCCGGGGCGAAGCCGAAGCCAACGCCTATCAGGTGATGATGGAGCTTCAGGCCGACTGTTACGCCGGTGTCTGGGCCCATTACGCCGATCGCATGGGTCAGTTTCTGGATGAAGGCGATATCGCCGAAGGCCTCAAGGCGGCGGAGGTGATCGGCGATGACGCGCTTCAGCGCGGCGCCGGCCAGGAAGTGCAGCCGGAAAAATTCACCCACGGATCATCGGCGCAGCGCCAGCGCTGGTTCACGCAGGGCTATCGCACCGGAAGCGTTGACGCCTGCGACACCTTCAACGCGCAAAGTCTTTAGCCGCTCGCTAGATCAACCGCGCCAGAAGGCCGGCGAGAACAAGACAAGAATGGTGAAAAATTCGAGCCGGCCAAGCAGCATCCCCGCTGACATGGCCAGCTTGGCGGCGTCGGGAAGAGTGGCGAAATTGCCCGCCGGGCCGACGATGTCGCCAAGGCCCGGGCCGACATTCGCCACGGCTGTGCCCGCAGAGGAAATCGCCGTCAGCGTGTCGAGGCCAAGACCTGACAGAAAGACGGCGAGCGTCGCGAAGATCGCGAAATAGACGAAGAAAAAACTCAGCACCGAAACGAACACATCGTTGGTGAGCGGATGTCCGTTATAGCGCTCCACAAAGACGCCGTTCGGATGCGCAAGGCGCCGCGCATAAAGAACAAGCGCGGCCAGCGCTACCTGAAAACGAAAGATCTTCATCCCGCAGGATGTTGAGCCGGCGCAGCCGCCCACAAACATGATGCAGAAAAAGAACGCGATCGCGAAGGGCCCCCAGTCGTCGTAATCGGTGGTGGCGTAACCCGTGCCGGTGAGGATCGACACGACATTGAAAATCGCCATGCGGAAGGCCGTGAAAAGCCCCAGATGACCAAAGGCCTCGATGACGTCCACCATCACGGCGAGCGTCAGAACGAGGATGGTTAGGGCAAAGAAGCGGATCTGACTGTCCGTAAACAATCTTTTCCAGGCGCCGCGCATGATGACGATGAGAAAGATGCCGAAGGGCAGGGACCCAATCACCATAAAGACCGTGATGACGAGGTCCAGCGGCGCGCGGCCGACGGTCAGAAAGGCGCCGACCGAAGCGTCCTTGGTTGAAAAGCCGCCGGTGGAGATCGCCGTCAGGGCGTGATTGAGCGCATCGAAGGCGGGCATGCCAAACCCCCACAGGGAGATGAAACAGGCGATGGTGAAAAACACATAGATGCCGCTGAGGCCGAGCGAATATTGCGCAGCGTTGGCGATGTATTTTTCCGACGTGTCCCAGGCTTCGTTTTTGAAAATCTGCATGCCGCCGACTTTCAGCGCGGGCAGCACGGCGAAAGCCATGATGATGACGCCGACGCCGCCGAACCATTGCAGCATGGAGCGCCACAACAAGAATCCGGGCGGCGCATCGTCAAGACCGCTGACCACGGTCGAGCCGGTTGTCGTGATGCCGGACATCGCTTCGAAAAACGCATCCGTATAAGACAGCTCCATCTCGCCGAGCGCGAGCGGAATGGCGGAGAACACGACAAGCGCCAGCCAGCTTGCCGAGGTCAGCAGAAATCCTTCGCGCAGGGAGATCGTTTCGATCCGGCCCCAGCTTGCCGCCGCTGCGCCGCCGCCAATCAGAACCGCCGCCGAGGCGCCGATGGCGAAGGCGGACCAGTCCGCGCGATGGACCTCAGCCGTCGCGAGGAGATCCGCCATCATGGGGATAAGCATCATCACGCCCAGCGCGGCCACAAGCGCGCCCGTAACCAGCAAGACAGGGCGGAAGTTCAGCATGAAAAGCGTTCGTCAGCGACGCCCCCAGAGCCCGGCGCGAGGTTGAGGATAATCCGTCGAATGGCGGATGGACAGATGTTCGTTTGCCAGAACACGATGCCTTTAGGGCTCTGATTCCTTAATATTTGAGAGTCTGACCGCATGAACTTGTGGCTGGCGGACGTCTGATCATTTGCAATCTAGCCCAATTTTGAAGCCAGAGTCAGACTCTTGCGGGCAGGCTGTTAATGGACTTGGCGCATTTCATGCGGGCTGTCGAGGGAGAAGGCGGGGATATCGACGTCGAAGATCTCGCCGCCGGCGGCCTCCATGCCATAGGCGCCGACCATCAGGCCGGAGGGCGTCGCCAGGGGCGCGCCGGAGGTGTATTCGAAGCCTTCGCCGGGGCGGATCACGGGTTGTTCCCCCACCACGCCGTCGCCGGCGACGACATCGGTCTGGCCGCGGGAATCGGTGATCCGCCAATAGCGCGTGCGCAGTTGCACGGGCGTCTCCGATTCATTGTTGATGCGGACCGTATAGGCCCAGACATAGCGTGGTTCTTCCGGATCTGACTGGTCTTCAAGGAAACGCGGCGTCACGCTGACGCGAATGCCACGCGTCACGCTTTCATAGTTTTCGCCGCTGCGGTCTCCCCTAGACATCGCGCCGCCCTGCAACTCCATGAACTATCCCCTTTTTGCCCAATCTATGCTGCGTCGTTGCAATGCGCCAGACAATGAATGCAAATTCAACGAGGCGGGGAAAGGCCGGCGAAGCGTGCACGCTAAAGCCCTTGCCATCAGCGCTTGTGGAAGGCAAACGAGCCTGATGAAGGATGGAACGACACCGATGGAGATGCTGACGGAGGGCGTGCTCGCGTCGCAAACCATTGCCGCGCTGATGGAAAGCGGCGTGATCGTGGGGGCGCATCCCACACGCCTGCAGCCGGCGAGCCTCGATCTCACCCTGTCGCCTCGCGCGTGGCGGGTGCGCGCGTCATTTCTTCCCTCGCGCGCGCGCCGGGTGGCCGCGCGCCTCGCCGACGGTCTCGCCATGCAGGAAATCGATCTTTCCGCCGGCGCCGTTTTTGAGCGCGGCTGCGTCTATCTTGTGGAGCTTAATGAAAGGCTGGCGCTGCCCGAAGGGCTCAAAGGCGCCGCCAATCCGAAAAGCTCCACCGGCCGCATCGATGTTTTTGTGCGCCTCGTCACAGATTATGGCGCGGCCTTCGATGAAATTCCGGCGGGTTATGAAGGGCCGTTATACGCGGAAATCAGTCCACGGACGTTTTCCATTCTCGCCCGCGCGGGATCGAGCCTCAATCAGCTGCGCCTCAAATATGGGGAGTGCCGGCTCGATGACGCCGCGTTGAAGAGGTTGAATGAGGCGTCGCCGCTGGTTGACGGACCGGCCGACATTGCGGGCGGGCTGGGGCTGTCCGTTTCTCTTCAGTCTGACAGCGAATTTATCGGCTGGCGCGCGCGGCGTCATTCCGCGCTGATCGACGTCGATAAGGTCGGCGGCCTTGAGCGTCAGGACTATTTCGAGCCGATCGCCGCGCCGAAATCTGGATTTATTATTCTTGACCCTGACGAGTTTTATATTCTCGCCTCCAAAGAAGCGCTGGCGGTGCCGCCCGATTACGCCGCCGAGATGACGCCGATCAGCCCCGGCCTGGGTGAGTTTCGGGTGCATTATGCGGGTTTTTTCGATCCCGGCTTTGGCTGGCGTGAAGGCGGCGTGAATGGCTCGCGCGGCGTCCTTGAGGTTAGAAGCCATGACGCGCCCTTCGTTCTTGAGGACGGTCAGCTTGTGGCGCGCCTTGTTTATGAGAAAATGGCGGCGCGCCCGGAACGCCTTTACGGCGAAACCATCAAGTCAAACTATCAGGGCCAGGGCCTTAAACTGTCGAAGCATTTTCGCTGACGCCTTCTTCGGCGCCGTCATCTTCATGCTCACCGCGCGGATCGATTTCAAACACCGTGGGGGAGGTGCGCGGTACGGAGACATAGGCTTCGCGGTTTTTCTGCGGCGCGGCGTCACGCGCGAGGATGCGGTAAAGCCCGAACACAACAAGCGCGCCGTAAATCGCAGATGTATGAATAAACAGCGCCTTCGGTCCGAACGCATTCATGACGACAGGCGCAATCACCGGTCCGGCGACGGCGCCCGCGCCGTAAAGCCAGAGAAGCCCGGCGGCGAGCGTCACATATTCATGAGGTTCGGCGCGGTCATTGGCGTGCGCAACGCACAAGCCGAATATGGGCATCGCCGTAAAGCCGAAAGCAAAGCCGCCATAAAGCAGCATGTCGCTGGAGACGCCGCCCGCCAGCGCGAGGAAGACGCCTGACGCCACACACAGGCCCGCCGTTGCAATGACGACGATGCGCCGGTCGATGCGATCGGAGATCAGCCCGAGCGGCCATTGCACCAGCGCGCCGGCGACGACAACCGTCGTCATGAATACCGCGACGGTGGCGACGGCGTAGCCGAGTTGTTGAACGTAAACGGCGCCGACCGCCCAGAAGGCGCCATTGGCGCCCCCCACGGCGAGGCATCCGGCGGCTGCGAGGGGGGAGATTTGAAACAGCTTGCGCAATTCGAGCTTTGCGCTGGCGATCGGGCTGGGCTGCGCGGAAGTGGTCATGGCGACCGGCACCAGCGCGAGCGAAATCAGGATTGAAACGATGGCGAACAGGGTGAAGGCGGTGGGCGCGGCAAGCGCGATCAGGGCCTGGCCAAGCGTGGCGGCGGAAAGGTCCACCAGCCGGTACACGGCGAGGGTGCGGCCGCGCTGTTCATTGTCCACGGCTTCATTGATCCAGCTTTCGATAATCATATAGAGCCCGGCCAGGGCAAAGCCGGTGATGACGCGCAGGACCAGCCAGAAAACGGGCTGCACCGCGAGCGCATAAGCTAGGGCGGCGGCGGAAGCGATGGAGGCGAGAGCCGTAAAGGCTCGAATATGGCCCACCCGCTTCACCATGCCGGGCGCGAACTGGCATCCGGCCATGAAGCCGACGAAATACGCGGACATGAGGAGGCCTACCAGCACCAGCGGGAAGCCTTCTATATTGCCGCGCACGGACAGAAGCGTTCCCTGAAGGCCATTGCCGGCGATCAAAAAAAACGCCGCAATCAACAGGGCGGCAAGGGTGCGGATAGTCCGGGCCATGGCGGCCCTATACAGGTCTTTGCAGGGGCCCGCATAGGGCCGCTGAGAGGGAAATTCCGCGCTTAAGCAAAGAAAAGGCGCAAACGAAAAAAGGGCGACGCTTGCGCGACGCCCTTTCTTCCCGCTTACGCGAGAAATCCGGAGCACACCCCAATCCAGTGAGAATTCAGATGCTCTCCAGTGCGACTGTTAAATATCAGCGTTACCGCCAATATCTTCAACCGCTAGACCTTTCGGGCGCACAACTCGGGTCGTGGCTGCCGGCAATTTGCGTTTCGCCATGTCCGCCGCCATGCGTCCTTCAGATCCGCGCCGCCTTTCCCATCGCGCCAGCTTGCGCTGTCGCATGATGTTGACGTCGCGCGCCGTTTCACAGCTTGCCTGCTGTACACGGCGATGCCAGTCTCCCGGTTCACGAACCGCCTTTCGGCCTTCCGTTCAGGAGCGGACCGCTCAGGTCCGGCCATGCGCGACAAATCCCGCCTTTCGGTTTTGTCTTGCCCGATATGCTTCTGAGCGTCGCATTCGGACCAGCGCATCATTTCGTCTGCTCGTTCCACCCTCAGCTAGGCAAGCGCTGCGAATGGCCGGTAGAGCCGCGAAACATGATCAGGATACCGAAGAATTGACTGACGTCGAATCATTCTTTTCCACATTCTTTCGCCCATGCCTGTGGGGAAAAGAGGGCGCTGATTCAAAATGTTTTTGTCAGTTTTTCCGGAAGATGACGGAAAAATTATTCGCGGGCATTTCCACAACTTCTTCAAGGCTGAGGAAATTTTTTTGCGCAAGCGGCGCGATGTCCCGTTCCAGATCGCGCACGCCCCAGCGGGCGTCGCGTGATTTAAGGCTTTGATCGAACGCCTCGTTGGACGCCGCTGTGTGAACGCCGTTTCTAGAGAATGGTCCGTAAAGAAACAGTTTCCCGCCGGGCCGCAACAATCTGCCTGCGCCCGCGAATAATCCTTCGGCCGCGGCGAAAGGCGCGATGTGGATCATGTTGATGGAGACAACGCCATCAAAAGGCGCCGCAAGGCTGGCGTCCCAGTCGCGCACGGCGACATCAATCGCGTGCGGTCCCTGAAGATTGTCGAGCCCGGCCTCTGCGATCCAGGCGGCAATGGAGGCGCGCGTCGTTTCATCCGGGTCGCCTGTAAACCAGCTTGCCTCCGGCAGGGCGCTGGCGAGATGAACAGCGTGCTCGCCTGTTCCGCCGCCGACTTCCAGGATGGTTCCTTCTTGCGGCATCGTGGCGAGAAACGCATCGCGAATGACGTCGCGATTGCGCGCTGTTGAAGGCGAAACCAGTTTGGCGCCTTCAGCGCCGCGTTGCTCAAGAGCGGTTTCTTTTGGCGGTGTGTTCATAAGGCGCTGCTTACCCTGAACAGCTCGCGCCGCCAAGGACGCAAAATTGCGCGCAGAAAGGGTGATTAAGTTTCACCGGCGTTGAAGCTTTGGCGAGGCTCTCGCCCAGTTCGAAACGGGCGTCATAAGGAAGGAGCGTGCAGGACAACACGACAGGTTTGTCAGCGCCTTTGCGTTTAACGAGCATGCGGGAGCTGGCGCACATGACATCGGCCGGGTTTTTGCCGAGTATCGACCAGCAGGCGTTCGTGATTTCGGGAACATCCCTGACGGGATCCATTTCCGGAAAAATGACAAGCTGCGCCGGATCATGCGCGTCGAGCGTAAGGCTGGATGTTGCAAACAGCCTGGCGAAGCCCGTCCGTAAATCCTGTTCGCTTTCGCCTGTCAGGCTGCGTCCGGCGATGGTGATGGCGAAGCCGTTGTCGTGAAGCCATTTAACGCCCGCCATCCCTGCGTCAAAGGCGCCGCGCCCGCGTTCTGCGTCATGGCCTTCTACTGAATAATGATCGAGACTGATGCGCAGGCCCAGGCGGTCGCCAAATTTCTTGCGAAGGTCCGTGAGCCCCTCGCATATGCGAGGACGCATCATCGGGCGCATGGCGTTGGTGAGAATCAGGGTTTCAAAACCGCGCGACAAGGCCGCTTCGGTCATGGGGATCATATCCGGATTCATGAAAGGCTCGCCGCCGGTGAAGCCGATCTCCGCCGCGCCCATGCTGCGCGCTTCTTCTAGAAGCGGCGTGAGATCTGCGGCCGTCAAATAGACGAGACGGTCATTGGAAGGCGAGGATTCGATGTAGCAATGCGTGCATTCCACATTGCACAATGTGCCTGTGTTCACCCAGAGTGTGTCGAGCTTTACGAACGGCGCGGCGGCGCGCGTTTCGCCTTCCGCTGTAATGTCCGGGTGCTGAAATTTTTTCAGCGTGTGCTGTTCGCCGTCCATGTGGGTCTCGCATATACTAACAAGCAAGCATGAACGAAAACGCCCGCCGGGTGCAACCGGCGGGCGTTTTCGCCTTGATCACTTAAAGATCAATTCTGTGTCATCACGCGGATGGCGCGTTAATTATTCTCGCCAATGGGCGCGCCCCAGACTTCATCGTCTTCATATTCCGGTTCTTCCGGCAAGGGTTCGCCGGTAACCGGATCGATGCGCGCGGGCTGCACCGGCGCCATCATGGTCGGCTGCGCGCCCGGCTGATCGCGATGAGCGAGCGCCCAGACCGCGTTTTGCAGAACCGCCGATTGCGGCTGCGAAACCTTTTCGCGGTAGATGATGTCGGCGGGCGTGACATTCGCCTGATAGTAATCCTTATTCCAGCTGTGGCGCGCCTTGAGGATGGCGCCTTCAAGGCTCACTCCGCCATAAAGGCCGCGCGAACGCGAGAAGGCGAGGATGTCCACGGTCTGCGCTTTCGCGCCCGCGCCAATCGGGCCGGCGGCGAGGGAGAGGTCGGCGCCGAGCTTTACCGTCGTCGACAGGAGATGTTCCATGCCGCGCTGTGTCATGACGGCGAGAATGGTTTCTGATCCTTCAAGGCCGGCCTGGAAGCCGAGAGAGATGGAGCCGATCGTGAAAAAGGTCGGTTCCGACCAGCTTCCGTCCTCATTGCGGGCGATCATGACCGCATTGCCGCCGGACGCCCCGAGGATGAACCCGCCGCGAATGGATTTTGGCACGATCACCATGGCCTTGGCGTCATCCGCCAGTTCCCATAAGGGCTCAAAAGCGCTGTCATTGGCGAAATAGCTCACCGTGTCCGCCGCCTCGACCACTAATTCCGCAGCTTTTTCCGCCTTTGGCTTGGCGGCGGCGGGGGCGATCGCAACAAGAAGCGCCGCACCGAACGCGCTGAAAATGCCTGTTAGCCGTTTCCACATGACCGGCCTCCTTTCAAAATCCCGAATTTTCATGAAAACGGCGGGAAGCCGCTTTCGTTCCGGCATAGATAAACCTGTTCGCGCGGGCTTAAAGATGGCGCCGCGCAGCTCCAGAAATGAATTCTTGGTGAGATTTGCGGGCCGGGTCGAGACCTTTTCGGCGCCGAATTGGCTTGGGCCGGCCGGAAAACGCCCGCTTGACCTTTTTTCACGCCGGGGTGAAATGGGTAATGTCGGCTGGCCCATTCCAGGCTGAGGCGGGTGTAGCTCAATGGTAGAGCAGAAGCTTCCCAAGCTTACGACGAGGGTTCGATTCCCTTCACCCGCTCCATATATGTAGTTACTCTACACATTTGCACAAATGATGTTGCGCGAGCGAACTATACTGGATTTTCATTGTAAAAAGCAGAGATGATAGTATCGGTAATGTTTCTTCTTGCAATGCGGAATTTGTTTCGTATTGCAAAATCGAAAAAAACTTCCGTTTTTCAATTGGTGTTGTATTATAAAACTATTCCAACCATTCGTAATTAAAATGATTGGATTGAATGCGCGCTTCCGGGGGGGTGCCCGCACAAATTTAAATAGTGCCGTCAGGACAGGGGCCTTTGCCGCTGCTTGTCTCGCGGCAAACTTTGCGGGGAAACCATGGACAAAGCTGAAAGTGAGACCGCCTCCGGAGTTAAGTCAGTCAGTCAGGCGATCAATATTTTGAATGTTGTGGCCCAGATGGATGGGCCGGTGTCGTTAAAGGAAATTGCTGCAAGAGCCGGCGTCGCGCCGAGTAAAGGGCATCGATATTTGCAGAGTCTTTGTGCTTGCGGATTTTTAAACCAGACAGCGAAATCCGGGGCTTATGACCTTGGCATGGAAACGCTGCGGCTTGGACTTGCAGCGATCAATCGTGTCGACATTGTAAATCGCGCTGGAGAAGCGCTGCCGGCGCTAACCGAACAAACCAATGCGGATGGATTCCTTACCGTCTGGGCGGATAGCGGCCCGACAATTGTGAGGTTTGAACGCTCGAAACAGCCCACAATGGCGATGCTGGGGGCGGGTGTTTCCATCCCGGTTCTTTCATCTGCGACCGGGCTGGTTTTTTTGGCGTTCGGTAATTCTGACCGGATCGCAGAGGTCGTTCGCAAGCAGACCGAGAAGAATTTCGATACGGCCATGAAAGAAGTGTCATCTAAT
The DNA here is from genome assembly GCF_041986965.1 of Hyphococcus sp. Classification (GTDB taxonomy): domain Bacteria; phylum Pseudomonadota; class Alphaproteobacteria; order Caulobacterales; family Parvularculaceae; genus Hyphococcus. Next base: position 976,922 of record NZ_JBHIXB010000001.1, read on the forward strand.
GTCGAGAAGGTGCGAAAAGCGGGTTACGCCTATTCCGTCGGCCTCATCATGGCGGGCCGGCAGTGCATTTCCGCGCCGATAATGTCCTATGACGATAAGGTGATTGCGGCGGTTTCGCTGGAGCAAAGCATTATCGAGCCTGATTGCCCAGAGGTGAAGGCAATGCTCGATTTTTGCAAACGCTATTCCGTTCGCAAGCGCGGCTATGCTGAAGAGACCCTGATCGAAAAACGCATCGCCGTTTAGCGTCAGAAATTGTCTTTAAGCCGCCTTGTTTCGGCAAAGGCGTCAACAGGTTTTGCGCCCGGCATCTTGATGGCGGCCTGTAACGACGGGTCGCCCGCGCGCAGGAACGGATTGGTTGCAAGCTCCAGCGCCACCGTTGTTGGAACGGTCGGAATGTTTTTTGCGCGCATGGCGTCAACATCATCTGATCGTTTTTTAAGATCGTCATTTTCGGGATCGACGGAAAGCGCGAAGGCGGCGTTTGCTTTCGTATATTCGTGGGCGCAGTAAAGTTTCGTCTCCGGCGGAAAGGCGGCGATCATCGACAGGGACGCCCACATCTGTTCTGCCGTGCCCTCAAACAACCGGCCGCAGCCCATGGCGAAAATGGTGTCGCCGACAAAGGCGGCGCCGTCATCGGCGAAATGATAGATGACATGGCCAAGCGTATGCCCCGGGGTCGTATGAACAACCGCTTTTGACGCGCCGAGCATAATCTCGTCGCCATCCCCGACGAGCCGGTCAATACCGGGAATTTTTTCCGCCTCGCCTTTCGGGCCGATGATCGTGCAGCCCCATTTTTCTTTCAGCGCCAGGTTGCCTCCCGCGTGATCCCAGTGGTGATGGGTGTTGAGGATATGGGTGAGCTTCCAGCCTGCGGCGGCGAGCTCACCGTTGATCGCGTTCGCATCCGGCGTGTCGATCGTCGCCGTCGCGCCCGTTTCCCGGTCATGGACGAGAAAGCCGTAATTATCGGAAAGGCAGGGGAATTGGCGGATATCGATGGGCATGCGGTCAGTCTTTCAAAGGGATGGCGCGGGCGTCATTGACGCCGGATTAAGACCGCCAGCATAACAATCGGGAAGGCCCCGCGCAAAATCAAAGGGGCGGGACGGTTCATGCGCACGGATATCCTCGATTTTCATGAATTCTATCAGGCGCCCTTGGGGCGTCTGGCGCGTGATTTCATTTCCGGCCGTCTCGTTGAAATCTGGGGCGACGGCGCCGGGCTGGCCATCGCCGGTTTCGGTTATGCAAATCCTTATCTTGAACTGTTCACCAGCGCGGCCGCCCGCTTTGCGCTGGCGCCCGGCGGACAAGGCGTTATCCGCTGGCCGCCGGGAAAAGCGAATACGGCCAGCCTTGTCGGCGAGCATGAATGGCCGATCCCCGATGCAAGTCTTGACCGTGTGCTGATCGTTCACGGTCTTGAGGAGGCGCCGCAGCCCCAGCGCCTCATGCGTGAGGTCTGGCGCGTTTTGAAAGACGACGGCCGGGTCATTATCGTGGCGGCGCACCGGCGCGGTCTGTGGTCGGTGATCGACACGACGCCTTTCGCCGCCGGCCGGCCTTATCACAAACGCCGTCTGGAGGTTCTCCTGCGCGACGCCGTTTTTAGGCCAACCGTATGGAATGCAGCTTTGTTCTTTCCGCCTTTCCGGTCAAAGCTGTTATTGCGCGCGGCGCGTGCATGGGAGCGGGCGGGCGCGGCGCTGTGGCCGGGGCTTGGCGGCGTTCTTATGCTCGAGGCGGAGAAGGATATGCTCGCTCCCGTTGGTCTCGTCCGGCGTGAAGGCGCGCGCGCGCTGCGTCCCGCCATTGCAGCGCCTCAGCCCACAAGACGCAACGCCGCGCCGCGATAGGGCTTGGTTGCCAGCGCAGGCGTCCCGCCGCTATATCGCGGACGGCACGAAGCAGAGGATTTCATCTCATGGCGCTCCCGCAGCCGCGTCCCGGCATTATGGACATCAAGCCCTACAAGCCCGGGGCATCGGAAGCGCCCGGCGCCGTGGACGTCCATAAGCTGTCCTCGAATGAATCCGCCCTCGGCGCGAGCCCGAAGGCGATTGAGGCGTATAAAGAAGCGGCGGACCGGCTTTTCTTCTACCCGGAAGGCGCGTCGGTCACGCTGAGAGAGAAGATCGGCGAGGTTCATGGCCTCGATCCGGCGCTCATTGTCTGCGGCGCCGGCTCGGATGAACTTCTCCAGCTTCTGACCCACGCCTATGTGGGTGAGGGCGACAACATCATCATGAGCGCCCACGGGTTTGTGGTGTATGCGATCGCGGCCCTCTCCGTCGGCGCCGAGCCCCGATATGCGCCGGAAAAAAACCTGACCGGCGATGTGGACGCCATGCTCGGTCTTGTCGATGAGAGAACGCGGATCGTCTTCATCGCCAATCCGAACAACCCCACCGGCACTTATCTCACCGATGCCGAGCTTCGGCGCCTGCGCGAGGCGTTGCGCGAGGATATTCTGATCGTCATTGACGCCGCCTATGCGGAGTTTGTTGATGAAAGCGATTACTCGAACGGCGCGGCGCTGGTCGATGATTTTCCGAATGTCGTCATGACCCGCACTTTTTCAAAAATTTACGGCCTTGCTGCGCTGCGTCTCGGCTGGGCTTATTGTCCGCCCATGATCGCCGATGTGCTCAATCGCATTCGCGGCCCGTTCAATGTTTCAACGGCCGCGCAGGCGGCGGGAATTGCGGCGGTTGAAGACCAGGACTTTGTCCGGCGCAATTTCGAGCATAACCGCGCCGAGCGCGATTATCTGCAGCAACAGATCGGCGGCCTCGGTCTGGAGTTCACGCCGAGCCACGGCAATTTCATTCTGGTGAAGTTTTCGGACGAGCCCGGCAAAAACGCCGACGACGTTCGTTCTTACCTGGCGGCGAACGGCGTTATTGTGCGCGATATGGGATCTTACGGCCTTGGCGACTATTTGCGCGTCAGCGTCGGCCCCAAAGAAGGCAACCGCAAATTCATCGAGCTTTTGGAAAAGAAATTCTCCCGTGACTGATCCTGTAAAATTCAAATGCGCCAGCGTTATTGGCGTCGGCCTGATCGGCTCCTCGCTGGCGCGCGCCCTGCGCGAGGCGGGCCTTGTGGATGAGATTGTCGGCGTCGACCGGGACGCCGATGTGATCGCCCGGGCCCAAAAGCTCGGTGTGATCGACAGAGGCGAGACGGATCTCGCCAGAGGCGTTAAAGGCGCTGACCTTATTATTCTGTCGACCCCTGTCGGCGCCATCGGCGCGGTCGCCGATGAACTCGCCAGCGCGGTTGATGATGGCGCGCTCATTGTCGATGTCGGCTCGGTGAAGGGCGTCGCTGTTGAAGCGGCCAGCCGCATGCCCGAGCGGGTGTGTTTTGTGCCGTGCCACCCGGTTGCCGGCACCGAGCAATCGGGCCCCGAAGCGGGTTTTGCCTCGCTATTTCACGATCGCTGGTGCATTTTGACGCCTTGCCCTCGCGATGACGCCGCCTACAAGGCGGCGATCGACAAAGCCGCCGCGCTCTGGTCCGGCGTCGGCGCCAAGGTCGAGATCATGACCGCGGAACATCATGACCTGGCGCTCGCGGTGACGAGCCACCTGCCGCACCTCATCGCCTTCACGATTGTCGGCGCCGCCGATGACGTGGAATCGGTCGCCGCCGGAGAAATTGTGAAATACTCCGCCGGCGGGTTCCGCGACTTCACGCGCATCGCCGCCTCCGATCCGGTGATGTGGCGCGATGTTTTTCTCAATAACAAGGAAGCGGTGCTGGAAGTCCTGGGACGTTTTTCAGAAGAACTTGCGGTGATGCAGCGGGCGATCCGCTGGGATGACGGCAAGACGCTGGAAGACGCCTTCTCCCGCGTGCGCGGGCTGCGCAAGGCGATTGTCGAGGCGGGTCAGGAAAGCGCCGCGCCGAATTTCGGGCGGGACAATAAGGGCGGCTAGAAGCAAAATGAAATCATTTAATACGGCAATAAAATTGAGTTTTGCGTTTAGTATTTTGAATTCTTATTTTAAACAACAAAGGTAATATTTCACTATTTCGGAGGGGGGGGGAATGATTGACGATGAAGAGCTGCAACCGCTGCCTGTAAAAGATGCTACTGCCTTGGCGGTGACGGCGTATGGCGATGGATACACACGTCAGGAAAGAATGAAGTTTCTTGTGTATCACCGCGAGCGGCGAAATTCATGGCGGAAAACATATAATTACGTTAAAGACGGAATTTCAGAAGGAGAAATGATCGGGGATGGTTTTAACTTTCTTGGCTCCATTCTGGAATATGCAGGTGCGAGTGGGGCTTCTCTTCTCGGAACGATTTTCAAGAAAACGCCACCCATGAGGCGAATGAGAAAACTATCAGCTACGTGCGCACATATGGTCGAAATTCACGATTCAATCATTGATGCTTTAATTGGGATAGAAGAGTAAGTCAGTGACGAGACAACATGCTGTATTAGGCGTTGTCGATTGATATCTACGCATCCTCCTCTTCCATCGTCACGTCATAGCCCCACAGGGTTTCGATATGGGTGAGGACGGCGGCGGCGGTTTTCTCGTTCAGCTTGCGGCCCTTATGGACCGTGTGGCGCAGCTGCAGCGTGCGGTCGCCGCCGAGATCGGCGCCGACAACCTGAATGTTCGGCTCATGCATGCCGAGATCGTACATATCGGCGAGGGCCCGGCGGACCTTGCGGAAGCCGCGATCGTCATGGATCGCTTCAATCTCCACATGGGACTGATCGGAATCGTCGCCGATCGCGAACATGCGGAAATGGCGCATCACGGTCGGCGAGAGATATTGCAGGATAAAGCTCTCATCGCGGTAATTGGCCCAGGCGTCTTTCAGGACGTCGCGCCAGTCGCCCCCCTTCTGACAAACGCCCGCAATATCCGGGAACCACTCGCGGTCTTCGCCTGACGGGTCTTCACAGATGCGCTTGATGTCTTCCATCATGGCGAAACCGAGCGCGTAAGGATTGATGCCCGAATAGCGCGGGTCGTCGAATTCCGGCTGGAAGACGACGGAGGAATGGGAGTGCAAAAACTCCATGATCGCGCCTTCGGAAATCTGCCCGCGATTATAAAGCTCGTTCATGATGTAATGGTGGACGAAGGTCGCGCAGCCTTCATTCATCACCTTGGTCTGTTTTTGCGGATAGAAATATTGCGCGATGTTGCGGACGATCCGCACCAGCTCGCGCTGCCACGGGCGTAAAACGGGCGAGGCTTTTTCAATGAAATAGAGGAGGTTCTCCTCGGGAAGCTGAATGTTGCGGACTTCCGCCTGGCGTTCTTCCAGCTCGTCTTCGGGCTCTTCCGTGTTCGGCAAGGTGCGCCAGATATCGTTGAAGTTCGTTTCCTCGTGTTTGACGCGAGCGGCGATTTTCGCGAGCCGGTCAGCGTCGGAAAGGCGCGGCGGGCGGTTATAGCGAAACACGCCCTGATCCATCAGTGCATGCGCCGCGTCGAGCACCGCCTCAACTTCTTCAAAGCCATATTCGTCTTCGCATTTGGCGATGTATTTCTTGGCGAAGTCGAGATAGGGCAAAATGCCTTCGGCGTCGGTCCACTGACGGAAGAGATAATTGTTCTTGAAAAAATGATTATGCCCGAAGGACGCGTGCGCCATCACCAGCGCCTGCATGGTCATGGTGTTTTCTTCCATGAGATAGGCGATGCAGGGGTTGGAGTTGATCACGATCTCATAGGCGAGACCGGTGTATCCCTTCTGATAGGTCATCTGGTCCCGGGCGAAATGTTTCCCGAAGGACCAGTGCTTGTACATCAGCGGCATGCCGTGGCTGGAATAGGCGTCCAGCATCTGTTCCGACGAGATGATCTCGATCTGGTTCGGATAAACGTCCAGCTTCAGATCGTTGAGCCCGATATCCTCGATCGCGTCATAGGCGCGCTTCAGCCCGTCGAAGTCCCAGTCGGCTTCGGAATAGAGGAGGGGGAGTTTTTCTGCGGTGATGCTCATACAAACATCCCGGCTTTTCTAAGCTGTTTTAGTCGAGGCCTTAAGCCCAGGTACATTCCAATAGCGCCAACAAGAAGTGGAGAGCAGGCAACAATTAGCTGTGGCGCAGTTAATTTCGATATATCACCATAAAAGTGAATTGCTCCCAGCCAAGGAATAAACATGAGTACGGCGAAGACAGGGTAGACTATAAAGGACGAAAGTATCAAAGAGAGCTTCTTGGAAGAGTTTTGGCTAACAAGTAGCAGCATGCGTGAATAAAAATTCCCCCCGACCAAATTCCAAACGAATGAGACCGACGCTGCAGCTATCCAAAACAACCAATGGTGAATAATCACGCCGCCTCCTTCCGGTCGCGGGCGAAAAGCTCGCGGAAGACCGGGAAGATGTCTTGCGGACGCGCGATGCGCGTCTGGGCGAAGTTCGGCCAGGTGGGCGCAAATGTGCGATAGGCGCGCCAGAGTTCCGCGCCTGAATCCGCATCGGAAAAGACTTCCAGTTCGCGCTCGTCGAGGATTTCGATATAGGCGTAGTACTGGGAGATCGGCATCACCTCTTCGCCCAGCATTTCAACACAGCGCTTGGCGTCGCCGCTTTGCGTGAACCCGTCCGACGCTTGCGCCACATAGATGTTCCATTCATGAGCCGGGAAGCGGTCGCGCTGGACCTCCAGCATTTTTTCGAGCGCCGTGGAGACGACCGTGCCGCCGGACTGGCGCGAATAGAAAAAGGTTTCCTCGTCCACTTCTTCGGCATGATGGGTGTGGCGAATGAAAACGACTTCCACGCGCTCATAGCGGCGTTTCAGGAACAGATAGAGCAGCATGTAGAACCGCTTGGCGAGGTCTTTCTCGCGCTCGCCCATGGAGCCCGACACGTCCATGAGACAGAACATGACCGCGGCGGTCGTCTCCACCGGCGTCGGCTCATAGGCGTTGTAGCGAATGTCGAGCGGATCAATGAACGGCGTGAAGCGGCGGCGTTTTTCCATGCCTTCAAGCTTTTCAAGGATCGCTTTTTTCTCCGCGATCTCGTCTTCCGACGGGCTGGCGATGCGCTCAAGCTGGAACAGGCGTTCTTTCAGCTCGTTCATTTCTTTCGTTGACGGGCGCTTCAGGGCGAGGCGCCGGCCATGGGCGTTGCGCATGGTGCGCACGAGATTCATGTTGGTGGGCGAGCCTGCGACGGTCAGGCCGGCGCGCTTATAGGCGTAGGACTTGATCTCTTTCAGGGAGCGTTTGACGAGATTGGGCAGTTCCAGGTCTTCGAAAAAGATGTCGAGAAATTCGTCCTGCGTCAGCGTGAACTGGAAACTGTCCTCGCCCTCTCCGGAATCGCTCGCGTCCTTACCCTTGCCGCGGCCCGCGCCCTTGGGCGGCTTCTTGATCTTGTCCCCGGCGGAGAATTCCTTGTTGCCGGGATGGACCGCCTCGCGCGCGCCTTTCTCCCGGTCATGGGAAAATCGCGGTTCAGCGGTCGACTTCGACGGGATCGAGATTTTCTCGCCCTTGTCGAGCTCCTTCATGGAGCGCTCGCGCAGGGACTTGTTCACCGCTTCCTTGATCTGCGCCTTGGCGCGTTTCAGGAAACGCTGACGGTTCCCAAGGGACTTGCCCTTGGGGTTTTTGCGCCGGTCGATGAAATGAAACGAGTTCATTGGTTGTCGTTTGCGGTTTGCAGGCTGTCGGAACTACGGGAACTTTAATCCTGCAACCTACAACCTTTCCCCACAACCCTTATCCAGCTTTGTTAACGCGCATATACCATTCGACGAGCCGGCGGACCTGACGCGGCGTGTAGCCCCGGTCTTCCATGCGGCTGACGAAATTTTCGTGCTTGGCTTCGGTCTCCGAATCCTTTTTGGAGTCGAAGGAGATGACCGGAAGCAGGTCTTCGACCTGGGAGAACATGCGCTTTTCGATGACATTGCGCAGTTTCTCATAGGACGTCCATTTCGGGTTCATGCCTTCATTATTGGCGCGCGCCCGAAGCGCGAATTTGACGACTTCGTTGCGGAAGTCTTTGGGGTTGGCGATACCCGCCGGCTTTTCGATTTTTGAAAGCTCGGAGTCGAGGGTCGCGCGGTCGAGAAGCTGACCGGTGTCAGGATCTTTAAAGTCCTGATCCTCAATCCACGCATCCGCGTAAGAGATGTAACGGTCGAAAAGATTCTGGCCATATTCCGCATAGCTTTCGAGATAGGCCTTCTGGATCTCCTTGCCGATAAACTCCGCATAGCGCTGGGAAAGCTCGGACTTGATGAAGTCGAGATATTGCTTCTCGGTCTCGTCCGGATATTGCTCACGCTTGATCGCGTTTTCGAGCACATACATGAGGTGGACCGGATCGGCCGCGACTTCGTCGGTGTCGAAATTGAAGGTTTCGGAGAGCACCTTGTAGGCAAAGCGCGTGGAGATGCCGTCCATGCCTTCGTCGATGCCGGCGGCGTCGCGATACTCCTGCATGGTCTTGGCTTTCGGGTCCGTGTCTTTCAGCTTTTCGCCGTCATAGACCCGCAGCTTCGAGTAGAGGTTGGAGTTTTCGTGTTCTTTCAGGCGCGTCAGCACCGAGAAGCGCGAAAGAAGATCGAGGGTTTCTGGCGCGCATGGCGCTTCGCTCAATTCGGAGCTCGCGAGCAGTTTTTCATAGATCTGGCGCTCTTCGGTGACGCGCAAGGAGTAAGGCACCTTGATCACATTGATGCGGTCGAGGAAGGCTTCGTTGTTCTTGTTGTTGCGGAACGCCTGCCATTCGCTTTCATTGGAGTGCGCAAGGATGACGCCGGTGAACGGAATCGGGCCGAGCGCTTCGGTGCCGACATAATTGCCTTCCTGCGTCGCGGTCAGGAGCGGGTGTAAGACCTTGATCGGCGCCTTGAACATCTCGACGAATTCCAGAAGGCCCTGATTGGCGCGGCAAAGACCGCCCGAATAGGAATAGGCGTCGGTGTCGTCCTGGCTGAAATGCTCAAGCTTGCGGATGTCGACCTTGCCGACCAGCGCTGAAATATCCTGATTGTTTTCGTCGCCCGGCTCGGTCTTGGCGATGGCGAGCTGGCGCAGTTTAGACGGGAAGATGCGCACAACCTCGAATTTGGAGATGTCGCCGCCGAACTCATCGAGGCGCTTGACCGCCCAGGGGCTCATCAAGCCGGTGAGACGGCGCTTTTCAATGCCGTATTTGTCGGCGAGGAGGCTTTTCAGCTCTTCCGACTGGAACAGGCCGAGCGGGCTTTCAAAGACGGGCGAGATCTCGTCGCCGGCTTTCAGCACATAGATCGGATAGGTTTCCATCAGGTCCTTGAGGCGCTCGGCGAGCGAGGATTTGCCGCCGCCGACAGGGCCAAGGAGATAGATGATCTGGCGTTTTTCTTCGAGCCCTTGCGCCGCGTGACGGAAGAAGGAGACGATGCGCTCGATCGTGTCTTCCATGCCATAAAAGCCTTCGAAGGCCTGATAGTGTCGAATAGTGCGGTTTGAAAAGATGCGGGCGAGGCGCGGATCTTTCGACGTGTCCACAAGGGTCGGCTCGCCGATGGCTTTCACCATGCGTTCGGCGGGCGATGCATAAAGCATGTCGTCGTCGCGTGCGGCCAGAAGGTAGTCGCGCAGGCTCATCGCCTCCTGCTTCAGCTTTGTGTAGTTCTCGGAGAAAACATCAAAAACATCGAGGTTCTGTTCGGTCATGTTCGCACGCTCACTTTTCACTCGCTCAGCTCGCGGGGCTCCTCCGCGATTTTTGAATTAAAAAAGGCGCTGGCAAAAACCAGCGCCCCCGTTCGCACTACGCAACCTCGCCACCAACAATGGCGATTTCATACTGTGGCGCCTTCTCTGGCTTGGCCGGCTTCCTGTAATTGATATGGGTTGCTTTCATCATGAAGCAAGCATGGCGCACCGCCATTCCATTCGCTTCTTTGTGATCGCTTCCCATCATTTTATTTTTGCCCGCCGCAATAAAGTCGCCGCTTTTGTCTTTTCTTTGACTACCCCGTCCCCGCCTTTCGGCGCACCCAACGCAAAACTCTTTTATGCACGCACGCCAATCAGGCATGCGAAACAAGGTTAACCGAAGGGCCCCTAACATTTCGTTTCGTATTTTTGGCTCGTGCACGAATAATATAACATCGATTATGATTCGGTGCGACAGTAAAAACACGAAACGACGAGCCTAATTGTCGCCGCAATTTGAGTCTGCGTCTCAGGCGGTGCGATGCGCGTCAGGCGCGTCATTGGAAGCTTCTGCCAATACGGGCGCACTGTTTCTCTGCTGTTGGCGGGTGATTAGCGCTTTGATGCGCCGACTGCCAATGGCGTTTACGCCGCTTCAATCTTTGTTGAAGCTTCGCAAACGCCGTTATTCCGGCGTGAGCGTCGCACATGGAGATAGACGAGAACGCTTGCGAGGCCTGAGAAAAAACACCAGACCGACGCGGCGGCGAAATAAAACGCCATGACTGTCACGATGGCGCCGACGAGCGTCACGGCGCCGAAGGCGACCACATAACGGTGGCGCGATAAAAGGAGCGGCGCCACGACAGCCAGCAAATAAAGCTCCAGCAGGCGCCGCTCGAACTCAAGATCCGTCGCATAGCGCAGACCGTCTGAAACCGCCGTCACCGTGTAATGGTGTTGCGCCAGGATGATGGCGAGCGCGCCGGAAACAAAAAGGCCCGCCGCAAGCAGAATCCACAAGGCGGGCCGGCGCCGTCTTTTTGGCTCCATCGCAATGACGCTGAGCGGAATATAGGCCGGCCACAACACCTGTGCGATCAAGAGATAGGCGACGACAAGGGCGTTTGGCGGCGCGTTTCCGCCATTCAGGGATAGCCAGACAGCGCCTTCAATCGCTTGATGGACAGCGAAGATCGCCGGGATCGCGGCGAAGGCGAGGTCTTTCGGTTTTGGCTTTTGCACCAGCGTCGCTGCGCCGACGCCTGCGAGCACAGCGGCGGCGGTGAAACTGGCGGTGGCTGAAAAGCACATGGGCCGCAGTGTAGCGCTGCGCCGGGCGCTGCGTCGAATGGTTTATGTCTATTCCACGGGCGCGCTGGGCGAGAGAAGATCGCCCTGCGGCTCCTCGCGGCGTTCCTCCTCCACTTTTTCTTCGAGATGGGTGTCGGGCGCGACATCCTGCGCCGATGCAGCGGCGCGCTCCCGCTTTTCCGGCTTTTCTTGAGGTTTCGTCTCAGTCGCAACAGCGTCTGACGTGTCTTGCAAGATCGGCGGCGCTTTTTCGTCGAAGCGCAGGCGGTAAATCGGTTCGGGCAGGGCGAAGCCGGCGTCTTCCAGGGCGTCCTTGGCGGCGGAAAGGGCGATGCTGCGGGACTTGGCGAAATCGGCCGTGCGCTGGTCGATCCAGGCAGCGAAGAAAATGACAATGTTGGAATCGCCGACCGCCTTGATGAACCCGATAGGCGGCGGGTCTTTCAAGACAAAGTCGAGCGCGGCGATCGCAGCGACGCCGGTTTCGATGGCGGCGATCGGGTCGTCGTCGGCGTCGACGCCGAGCTCGAAATCAAAGCGCCGCTCGGGATTGCGGGTGTAGTTGAGGATCACGGCTTTAAAGACGCTGGCGTTAGGAATGCGCAGATGATTGCCGTCCAGCGTCATCAGGATCGTCGCCCGCGAGGTGAGGCGGATGACCCGGCCTTCCTTATTGTCGATCACCACATGATCGTTCGGACGGAAAGGCTGGCGCAGGGACAGCATGATCGAGGCGATATAGTTTTCAATCGTGTCGCGCACCGCAAAGCCGACGGCGAGACCGATCACGCCGGCGGCGCCCAAAAACGCGCCAAGAAGCGCCGTTGCGTCGAGCAGGCTGAGGGCGGCGACCGCGCCGAGAATGAAAAAGAGACCACGAAAGGTCGAGGCGGCGAGCTCAGCGATAAAGGCGTTGGGCGTGATATGACGCCAAAGCCAGCGCCATACGCTCACCAGCCAGCCGAACGCGGCGATGACGGCGAAGGCGGCGAGGGCGAGCGATAAGAGCGGCAAGGATCGCACGACATCGCGGAAAAATGTCTCCGCCTGTCCGGCCGCCGGCGTCAGGCGCGTTGTCACCGAGACGTCGCGTTCGATTTCATTCTCGACGGTGACAACGCCATTGATGCGCGCGGCGATGGCTTCGGCGCGGGCGGCGGCGTCCGCTGTCTGGGTCTCGCCGGACAACGTGACGACGCCCGAGGCGACAGACGCCTCCACATGCTGAAGAGACTCGATTTCCGCAAAGATATCGCGAATGCGGGCGGTGATTTCGCTATCGCTGGCCCCCGGCGGCGCGGTTTCGATAACAGAATCAGGATCGCCGGGCGTCTCGTCTTGCGCCAGGGCGGGCGTTGCGGCGAGTAGGGTCGCCGCAACGAGAAGCGCAATTGTTCTGTTAACCGCGGGCATGAGGCTGAAGAACACGGCATCACTCGAATGGTTGCGGAACCTGGAAGAGACCGCAGCCTAGCGCGCGAGCGCCTCGTCAATCAACTTGGCGGTCGCGGCCGCGCCGTAGATTTTGGTGAAGGGCCCCATGCGCGGGCCGGCCTCCTGACCGAAGACAACCTCGTAAAGGCCCTTGAACCAGTCACGGATGTTCTCAAAGTCCTGGGCCTTGCCGGCGTCGAAAACAGCCGTCTGGTATTCATCTTCGGAGCCGCCTTCGCCAATTTCTTTCAAGCGCGCGGACAGCATTTCCAGCGCGGCGCGTTCCTTATCCGTCGGCGCGCGGAATTTCTTGGTCGGCTCAATAAAGCGCTCAAAATAGCGCCGGGCGTAACCGATCATGGCGTCCGCCGCCGCGAATTCCTCTTCCGATGCGCCCGGCCGGTATTTGCGGATGAACCCGCGCAAGACCTCGGCATCGGCGCCGCCGGCGGCGCTGACAAGGTTCAAGATCATAGCGAAGTTCACCGGCGGCAGGATGGCCGGCGGCTTTCCTTCGTGTATATGCCAGACCGGATTGTCGAGCGCCTTGCCGCCTTCCTGACCCGCGTATTTTTCAAGATGGGCCCAATATTCGTCGGCGGTTTTCGGGATGATGTCGAAATAGAGTTTCTTCGCCGATTTCGGATTCTGGAACATATAAAGCGACAGGCTTTCAGGCGAGGCGTAGGTGAGCCATTCCTCGATCGTGATGCCGTTGCCTTTGGTCTTGGATATTTTCTTGCCCTGTTCGTCGACAAAGAGCTGATAGTTAAAGCCCGCAGGCGGTTCCGCGCCGAGCGCCTTGACGACCCGGTTTGAAAGGCGCACGGATTCTGTCAGGTCTTCGCCCGACATTTCATAATCGACCCCAAGCGCGTGCCAGCGTCCGGCCCAGTCGACTTTCCATTGCAGCTTCGTTGCGCCGCCGCCAACGCTCATGCGGACTTTTTCGCCGTCCTCGTCTTCGAAAACCACTTCGCCTTTTGGGGCGTCGATCTCGAGCATGGGGACGTAAAGGACGCGCCCCGTTTTCGGCGAGATCGGCAGGATCGGCGAATAGCTCGCGCGCCGCTCCTCGCCCAGCGTCGGCAGGATGATCTCCATCACCTGCTCGTAGCGTTCAAGAACGCGTATCAAGGTGTCGTCAAACATACCGCTGCGATAGCAGTCTGTGGAGGACATGAACTCATATTCGAAACCGAACTGGTCGAGGAAGGCGCGTAGCTTTGCGTTGTTGTGATGCGCAAAACTCTCATGCTCGCCCCACGGGTCGGGGACGACCGTCAGCGGCTTTTGCAGATATTGATTGAGGAGCTCCTGGTTCGGGACATGGGGCGGGACTTTGCGCATCCCGTCCATGTCGTCGGAAAAGGCGATCAGGCGCGTTTCCCGGCCGGTCAGCAATTCAAAGGCGCGGCGCACCATCGTGGTGCGCGCGACTTCGCCAAAGGTCCCGATATGAGGCGGGCCGGAAGGACCGTAGCCGGTTTCGAACACCACCGGGCCGTCTTTCTTTACCTTGTCGAGACGTTTGATCAGGTTGCGTGCTTCCTGAAACGGCCAGCTTTTGGCCGCGGCGGCGTCTTCGGCGGTGAAGTTATGTTCAATAACGGCCTGCATTAACCGTGTTCCTTGTGTGGAAAAGAGAAGTCGTTTATGGCGGAAAAAATTCCTCGGTCAACAATAGCCTTGAGCCAACCAATCCTTATTTTCACATAAAGACAGGCGCGCACCCTATGTCCGTTTACAGAGCGATAAAAGATCAGGCGATTACGCTGACCAAAAACAGGGCGATCGGCGTTCCTCTGGCGCTCACGGCAAATGCGATCGGCAGAACCGGGCTAAGCCGCAAGATCTCCGTCATGTGTGACTTTGCGCCCAAATGGGTGCCGGTGGCGATCCCCGGAAAAGAGGAACAGCCGATTTTCATGGCGGGTGAAAATGGCCGGGAGCCTGTTTCTCGCGCCTTCTGGTTTGGCGGCTGGCGCGGCTTCGAGTTTCCGATGCCGGACATGTTCGCAAGACTGGCTGCGCAGGCGCATGTTGTTCTCGACATCGGATCCTTTTCCGGCCTCTACAGTCTTATCTCGGCGCGTGTAAACGGTGAAGCAAAGGTTTACGCCTTTGAACCTTTCCCCGTCGCGCAGAGATTGATCAAAAATAATATAGACCGGAATGACTTTCACGAGCGCATCGCTTTGATTGAAATCGCCTTGTCCGATGCGCCAGGCTCCGCCCGCCTGAGCGTGCCGACGACGGAAACCGGACTTCTGGAATCGTCCAGCTCTATCGCCCCCATTTATGAAGACAAGACGCTTGAGTCTTTTGAAGTCAAAAAGGATACGCTGGATAATGTCTGTGCAGAAAAGAGGATTAGCGGCGTATCGCTAATCAAGCTGGATGTAGAGCAGCATGAGGAAGCGGTGTTAAAAGGCGGGCGCAAAATCTTTGAAAGAGACAGGCCCATTTTGTTTATGGAAATTCTGAAGGATATGGAAACCGGATTCTTCAATGAGTTTTTCAATAGCCTGAACTATCAAAATTACTCGCTTGGCGGCGAGCGCCTTCTCAAGGAAGATGTCATTGCCTACAGCGCAAATGGCGACAACCATGTGCTTTGTCCTTCAGAGCGGGCGGCGGAAATTGAATCTGCAGCCGCAGCGATCGGCTTGCCGGTTATGAGCAAATAGCAACCTTCATCCCCGCATTTGGAATGGGCGGCTTGCTCCGAACAGCCGGGACGCGTAGCTTCGGCCCAGAACCTAATAAAGCACACAGGAGTCCCATTCATGGCCGGAAGTCTCGTCAGCCTCACGCCGCAGGAAGCAGTGATCTATCTGATGGTCATGACCTCGGCCTCCGACGGCGCCATCAAGGATGAGGAGCTTCGGACCATCGGCCGTGTGGTGCGGTCCTTTCCGTTGTTTTCAGACGCGGACGAGGCGGGGCTTGTGGAAATGGCCGAAGCCTGCGGCGCGCTGATGTCGTCTGAAGGCGGGCTGCACAAGGTGCTGGAATCGGCGGCGAAAGCGCTGCCGGACCATCTCGGCGAAACCGCCTATGCCGCCGTTGTTGATGTCGTGACCGCCGATGAAATGCTCGATGTGACGGAAATCCGCGTGCTGGAGCTCATCCGCGAGGCGCTCAAGGTTTCCGATGAAGGCGCACAGGCGATCGATCACGCCGCCCGCGCCCGTCACATGACGCTTGACGACGAATCGTAAAAGGCGCCGTTTCACCCGGGGCCGCATCTTGCCAGCAAAGACGTCATGTCAGCTGAGAATCTAACGCTCCTCATTGCATCGGCTTTCGCCGCCGGGGTCTTTTTTCATCCAAAGTTTCGAACCGGGCGGTTGTGGCGCGCGACAGTGACGCCGCTGGCGTCGATTATCGGCTCCGGTTTTCTGGTGGCGGGACCGATCCTCGCCCATGCGGCGGGAACGAAGGCATGGATCGCAATGGCCGGGCTATGCCTCATCGCCTATCTGTTCGGCGCGGCGATCCGCTATAATATTGCGCATATCGAACCGGCGTTGCGGAAGAACCCACCCAAAATCGTGACGTCGCTTGAGCGTGCGTCTCAGGTGGTTTTGTCGCTCGCCTATTTCATTTCGGTCGCTTACTACATCAACCTTCTGGCGGCCTTCGGCCTGCGTTTCGGCGACATTGTCGACCCTTTCGCGATCCGTGTTTTTGCGACGGTGGTGATCGGGTTTTTGGGGTTTATGGGCGCCATTGGCGGCCTGCGCGCCCTTGAGCGGCTCGAAGTCAGCGCCGTCGGACTGAAACTTAGCGCCATCGCCGGGCTGATCGCTGCGCTCATTCTCGCCAGCATCCTGATGGCTGCGGGCGGCGACTTCGAATGGCGCGCGCCCAGCCATCCTCATGGCGTCGACGAGCTGCGCATCCTTTTGGGACTCGTCATTCTTGTGCAGGGATTTGAAACCTCCCGCTATCTTGGCGACGAATATGACGGACCGATGCGCATCCGCACCATGCGCTGGGCGCAAGGGCTCTCAACGGCGATCTACATTGTCTTCGTCTTGTTGATCACCAGCTTTTTCAAAAACGGTCTGCCGGAACAAGGCGGTGAAACCGCGATCATCGACATGCTGGCGCCGATTGGCGTCGCTGTTGCGCCGGTGATCATTATTGCTGCGTTGGCGTCGCAATTTTCAGCGGCGGTGGCGGACATGAACGGCGCCGGCGGTCTGTTGTCGGAAAGTTCTAACGGACGCCTGCCGGTCAAGCTTGGCGATCTTGTGACGGCGCTTGTCGCCATTGCGATTATCTGGGCGGCGAATATCTATGAAATCATCGCCTATGCGTCGAAAGCGTTCGTCATCTATTACGCTTTGCAATCGGTGCAGGCGGCCTTGGCGGCGCGGCGCAATGGCGATCATGGGCTGGCGGAGCTGTTTGTTTTCGCCGGGCTTCTTGCCGTCACCATTGCGCTTTTCGCAGCGCCGGCGGAGGTCTAGGGCTTTTGCGCTGATGGCTTTTGCAGCAATGGGAAGAGTCCGAACAAGACCTGTCCTATCAGTCCTGCGGCGCCGGCCGGCGTGGCGTAGGCGGCAAGCTGGTCGCTGAACGCACGGCCAAAACCGTACCGGCTGAGGACAAACTCGGCCATGAGCAACAATCCGAAAGCGCAAAGCCCCATAACAAGGCGCGCCGCATTGTCTGGCGGCACCTTGAAGCGATGCACCCAGTGGCGGCACAGGAACCAGCTTGCAGTAAGGATGAAAGGCGTTTCAGTAAGAACGGCGCCAAGGGCGCCGAGCCGCGGTTCGAGCAGGAAAACGCGCACGGCGCCCAGCATGAAACCGACGGCGAAAACAGATGCGAAATAAGCGCCGCCGGCTTTCAGCGCCCTCATCGCAACACGACGTAGCAAACGCTGGCGACGATAAAGGCGACGATCACGTTAAGCGCTGAGCCCTCCCGCGCCATGCGTGCGATAGAAACACGGCCCGTGCCATAGATGATGGCGTTGGGCGCGGTGGCGACCGGCAGCATGAAGGCGCAGGAGCAAGAGATAACGGCGGGGATCATGAGAAGCTCCGGCTTCACGCCCGCGCCGGCGGCGACCGCGGCGAGCAGTGGCATCAAAAGATTGGCCGTCGCCGTGTTGGAGGTCACTTCGGTGAGGAACGTGACGGACAGGCACAGACCGATCATCATCAGGAAAACCGGCGCCGTGGTGAGCCCCGACAGTTGCTCGCCGATCAGCGCATCGAGACCGCTGGCGCGAAACCCGCTCGCAATACAGATGCCGCCCGCGAACAAAAGCAACATCCCCCACGGAATGTCGCCCGCCGCTTTCCAGTCAAGAAGGGCGCCGCCTTTTCCGTCGGGAACGAGAAACATGAGAAGGACCGCGAAAACCGCAACGGTTGAATCGCCCGCCGCCTCCATGCCAAGCGCGCCGGACCAGCCGCCGAAGGGCTCGATGCGCGTCACCCAAAGAAGGATGGCGATGGCGAACACAATGAGGGTGCGTTTTTCATCCGTGCGCCAGGGGCCGGGATCGGCGAGCTTCGGGGTTTCGACCCCGCCGAGATTTCGCGTCAGCCACAACGCCATCACCGGTATGCCGATGATGACGATGGGCAGGCCGATGCTCATCCAGCGCAGGAATGAAAATTCCTCACCTGTCGCGCGCAAAAAATTGTCGGCGAAAATGAGATTGGGCGGCGTGCCGATCAGCGTCGCTGTCCCGCCGAAAGATGCGGCGTAGGCGATGCCAAGGAGCAGCGCCGGTCCGAGCTTTGGGTCATCCGTGCGTGATAAAATCGCCAGCGCCATGGTGGCGAGCATCAGGGTCGTCGCGGTGTTGGAGATCCACATGGAAAGAACCGCCGCCGCAACCATGAAGCCGATGACAAGCCGGCGGCCCGAGCCGCCCACAAGGTTGATCATGTAAAGGGCGAGGCGTTCGTGAGCGCCGGAGCGTTCCAGCGCTTTCGACAACATGAAAGAGGCCATCAACAGGATGATCACATAAGAGCCGAGCGCCGCTGCGGCCTGGCGCTGATCCAGAACCCCCGCAAGCGGAAACAGCGCGAAGGGAACGAGCGACGTCGCTGGAATGGGCAAAGCTTCGCTCACCCACCAGAAGGCCGTCAGCGCCGTGATGGCGATGGTGGCGACGATCGGCTGGGGCAGGCCGCTCGACTGAGCGGCGAGGCCAGCGGTGGCGGCGAAGAGAACGCCGAAAAGGATGCGCATGGGTTTCATGGGCGCGCACTTTGTCCTTGGTTGCCGGGCGCTGTCCAGCAGGAGAAGGCTGGACTGGATTAGCGGGCCGCGATAGGGGAGCGATATGTCAGATCAGACCCCTGAATTCATTTATCGCCTGGCGAGCGCTGCGGAATGCCGGCAGGCGCGCGAAAGAGGCGCTGTGCCGAAACGCGATATCGACGTCAAAGACGGATATTTTCATCTGTCGACGCGCGACCAGGCGCTGGAAACCGCGCGCCTTCATTTTGCGGGCGTTGACGATCTGGTGGCGCTGGAAATTCCCGTTGCAGCGATCGCCGACAAGCTGAAATTCGAACTTGCGCCGAAACGGGGTGAGGCGTTTCCCCATTATTATGGCGAGCTTCAGGCGGCGCATGTGGTCCGCGCGATCCCGCTGATGCGCGACGGCGACGCTTTCTCTTTCGGAGGCGGCAAGTGAAAACGCCGATGGGTCTTGCCGATCTCGGCTCCAGGGCCATGGGGCTGCTCGATGCGGAGACCGCGCATCACTTGACGATCCGTATGCTGAAGGCGGGCTTCGGACCGAAAGTGAACATCGATACCCCACGTCTCGCCATCGATGTTGCGGGGATCTCCTTTCCAAATCCGCTGGGGCTCGCCGCCGGGTTCGACAAGAACGCCGAGACGCCTGACGCCGCGCTCGATATGGGCTTCGGTTTTGTGGAAGTCGGCGCCGTGACGCCGCGGCCGCAAGCCGGCAATCCGCGTCCGCGGGTGTTTCGCCTGCGCGCCGATGCGGGCGTCATCAATCGCTATGGCTTCAACAATGAAGGGCTGGAGGCTGTTGCGGCGCGGCTCAAATCGCGGGCGCGGGCCGGTATTGTCGGCGTCAATCTCGGCGCCAACAAGGATTCAGAAGACCGCGCCGAAGATTATGTGAAAGGCGTCAGGGCGCTTGCAGGGCTTGTCGATTTTTTTACGGTCAATATTTCCTCGCCCAATACGCCGAGACTGCGCGCGCTACAGAGCAAGGCGTCCCTTGAAGAGTTGATGCGCCGGGTGCAGGCGGCGCGCGATGAGGCGGCGACCGGAACGCCTGTGTTTTTGAAGATCGCGCCTGACCTCGCCGACGAAGACAAGGCCGATATCGCCGATGTCGCTCGCGCCATGAAGCTGGATGCGCTGATCATTTCCAATACGACGATTTCCCGCGCGCCGAATTTGCGCAGCGCCGAGGCGGCGCAAGCAGGGGGGCTTTCCGGCAGGCCTTTATTCGCCATGTCGACGGCGCTCCTGCGTGAGTTTTACGGCGTCGTCGGAAAAGATATTCCGCTGATCGGCGTTGGCGGCGTTGCGTCGGCGCGGGACGCTTATGAAAAAATTCTCGCGGGCGCGTCGCTTGTCCAGCTTTATACGGCGCTCGTTTACGCAGGGCCGGGCCTGCCGTCGCAGATCCTGAAAGAGCTGCCTTCCTTTCTCGATGCGGATGGTTTTGCGCAGATTGGCGACGCGGTGGGCGCCGGGACAGTTTAGTCGAAGACCCGCGCGATGCGCGGCAACCAGATGGCGAGCGTCGCTGCGCGCATGATGAAATAAAGCGAAAACGCCGTCCAGAGACCGTGATTTCCCCAAGGGTTTGCAAGCCAGATGGAGGCGGCGATGAAGATCGGCGCCGAGATGATCATGGAGTCCCGCATCTCCCGTGAGCGCGTGGCGCCGATAAAAATTCCGTCAAGCTGAAAGCCGATGACCACGATTAACGGACTGACGATCACCCATGGCATATAAGCGTTCATGGCGTCGCGGATCGGCCCTTCCGGCGTAAGCAAGGCGATCAACTCCGCGCCCGTGATCCAGTAAAAAAGCGTGAAAAAGACAGCGGCGATTGAGCCCAGCAGAAATGTCTTGCGCACAGCCTGCCTATAGCGCGCCTTGCCTATGGCGCGATCACGCGCGCCGATCGCCTGTCCCACGAGCGTCTCTGCGGCGATGGCGGTTCCATCGAGCGCGAGGCCGGTGAAAAGAAATAGCTGCAACAACGCCTGATTGGCGGCGAGGGTGACGTCGCCAAATGCGCCGCTGCGCTGGACGAACCAGGCAAAACAAAAAGCGAGCAGCAGCGTGCGGATAAAGATATCGAAATTGATGGCGACCGTTCGGCCGAGGCGTTCGGCTTTCCAGAAGTCTTCCGGGCGCCAGTGGGCTTTGACGCCGCCATGGTTTTTGAGGAGCATGAGCACAAACCCCATGGCCGCAAAAAACCCGGCGATTTCTGCGATCAGCGTGCCATAGGCGACGCCTGCGGCGCCCCAGCCGAACCCCACGACAAACCAGTAGTCGAGACCGATATTGAGAATGGTCATGAACAGGCTCGCAGCCATCAGAAAATCCGTTCGGCCGCGCGCCGTCAGCCAGCCAAAGGCGGCGTAAGAGGCGAGGGCGAAAGGCGCGCCCCAGATGCGGATGTCGAAATAGGTTCGTCCATGGGCGAGGGTTTCGGCGCTCGCCTCCGATCCTGTTCCAAGCAACTGAAAGGCGGCGAGGCCGATGGGGATTTGCAGCGCGACGAGCGCGACGCCGATGGCGCCGCCGATGACGCCGCCCCTGACGAGCGAGGCGCGCGCTTCCGCTTCATCTTCGGCGCCGGCGGCCTGCGCGGTGAGGCCTGCAACGCTCATGCGGATAAAACCGAAGGTCCAGTAGGCGAGCGAGAAGATGACCGACCCAAGCCCGATCGCGGCGATGTCGAGAGGGCGTGAGGACTGCGCCAGCGCCCACACGTCTATAGCGCCCAAAAGGGGCGTCACCGCCGCGGCCACCGAGGCCGGCCAAGCGAGACGTAAAATTTCTCCGTAGCTGATAGCCGGTTTAACAGCGCCGACAGACATAAAGGCTCCTTATGTCCGCCCTTAGCCTGCTGCGACGGTCAAGTCACCGGGCTTTGTCTTATTCGGCGCGCGAGATGAAATAGCAGTCCCCGCAACACCGCTCCGGCGCATAGCAGCATATTATAGCTGTCCCAGAGCAGCTTGTGCGGTTTTGAGCCTTTGGCGTCACGGAAGAGCGATTGACGAATTGAGTGTGCGATGAACCGAATTTCATATGCGACGAACGCGCTCGTTCGCGGTGCAACGCCCCGCTTATACTGAGCTACTCAATGGCCTGTCTTCTAAGGGGTGAAAACGTGGCGTGTTTTTAAAGCGTCATGTCGGGAAGCAGCAGATTGGATCGGGCGCGAGTGACAATTCAGGACGGACATAGCGCTCCAACGCGAGACGAAGTCGAAGCTGTTATCGCTTTTTACAATAATGGCGAGCTTGAAGCGGCGCATGCGGCCGTGACGGCGCTTATTGGAAAATTTCCGGGCAATTCGTTCCTGCATAATATTCGCGGCGCCGTCAATGCGCGACAGGAAGACCAGGAAAACGCCGCCGCAGACTTCCAAAAGGCCATCGACGCCGATCCGAATTTTCCCGACGCCTATAACAATCTCGGCGTGGCGCTGAAAAATCTTGGGCGTCTGGAAGAGGCTGTCGAAAAATACGCGAAAGCGATATCCATCAAGCCGGATTACGCTGAAGCGTATTTCAATATGGCGAACGCGCTTCGCGATCTGGAGCGGCGGGAAGAAGCCGTATCCAAATATCAGGAAGCGCTGCGGATAGCGCCCAATCATCATGGCGCGCGCAACAATCTCGGCGTTCTTCTCAACAAGCTCGAGCGTTATGAAGAAGCGGTGTCGCAATTCAGCGCTGTCTTGCTGGCCAAGCCCGATTTCGCCGATGCCTATAACAATCTGGGTCTCGCACTGAAAAAAATCGGCCGCGAGAAAGAAGCGCTGGCGAGTTTCGCCAAGGCGATCGAAGTCAAGCCTGACTATGTGGAGGCGCACTACAATAAGGGGAGCTATCTGTTTGACCTTGGCCGCAGGGAAGATGCGGCGGCGAGTTATGAAGACGCGCTGCGTATCAATCCTGAATTCGCCGAGGCCTATAGAAGCCGGAGCGTTCTGAAGCATTATCGCGAAGACGACCCGGAAATTACGCATATGCTCAACATGCTGGGGCGCAATGACATATCCAATCACGACCGGATGCAGCTTTACTATGCCCTTGGAAAAGCGAGCGAGGATTTAGAAAAGTATGATGACGCCTTTGGCTATTACTCAAACGGAAATTTCTTACGCAAACAGTTTCTGGACTACAGACCCGAAATAGAGCGGAATTTATTCCGCAAGATCAAGGAGGCTTTTGATGATGAAGAAAACATCAAGCGCCTTTGCCGTGCGCCGGAAGAAGAAAGCCGTCAGGCGCCTGTTTTCGTCGTCGGCATGCCCCGCACAGGCACATCGTTGACGGAACAGATTCTTTCCTGTCATTCGCAAATATACGGCGCCGGGGAGCTGGTGACGCTGGGTAAGGCGGTGAACGCCGTATGGCGCGGCGGCGCTGTGGACGCCGGACAGTTACAGTCGATCAGGGAGCATTATCTTGGGAACATGGCCCGGCGCGGCGCGTCGGAGCCCTATGTCACTGATAAGATGAATCTGAACTATCGCTGGATCGGCTTCATTCGTCTGGCGCTGCCGGAAGCGAAGATCGTCCACATCAAGCGGCGGTCGGTCGCAAGCTGCTGGTCGATTTTCAAATATTATTTCAGCGATTTCGGCAATGGTTACGCCTACGATCTCGACGACATCGCCGATTATTACAGCGGTTATATGGACCTGATGAAATTCTGGGAGGAACGGTTTCCCGGCGGCGTCTACTCATTCAGCTATGAGCGGCTGACTGAAAATCAGGAAGAAGAGACGGCCAGGCTCCTGGACTATCTCGGCCTCGATCTGGAACAGGCCTGCATTGATTTTCACGAATCAAAACGGGCGGTCGCGACGATCTCCTCCATGCAGGTCCGCAGAAAACTTTATAAGGGCAGCTCTGAGGAGTGGCGTAAATACGCGAAGTTCCTTAAACCTCTGATCGCACGGCTGGGAGAAGACTAAAAAGGCGCGTCCCAAGGGGCGGCGATCAGCATTCTTGTGAGTGAAGACTGGAAAAACTGGCAAAGCCCGCCTGGCGGCACCGGCAACACGCTCGATTCCGCTGAGATCGGCGCGCTCGCGCATCTTTACCGCGGTGAGGTTTACCGTTCCACCATCTGGCGCACGCGCCTTGATAACACGACCAACTGGTCTGTGGTGACGCTCGGGATTGCGCTGTCGGTCACCTACGCCGACCCGCTTGCCTCGCCGCTGCCGCTTTTGCTGGTGGGCATTCTCATCACCATGTTCTTGATTCTGGAATCGCGCCGCTACAGATTTTTCAATGTCTGGCGTGCGCGCTGCCGCTGGATCGAAACGAAATTTTATGCACCCATGCTGTTTCGGTCGACACGGCCAGATCCGGGTGAGTGGCAGGATACTCTCGCCAAGGATTATCTGGCGCCGCAATACCATATCGGTTTCTGGCGGGCCATGGGGCGGCGGTTGCGGCGGAACTATATGTGGATTTTCAGCTTTCAGGCTGTCGCCTATGCCGGCAAGATCGTCATTCATCCGACGCCGGTGACGACTTTGGACGAGCTTTTAAACCGAATGGCGGTCGGACCGTTCCCCGGCGTCTTCATTTTGGCGCTGGGCGTCGTCTTTCACGGCGCGTGGCTGACGCTCGCCATTCGCACGCATATTCTCGATCATCATAAGCATGGGCGCACTGGCAGCGTCGGCGGGATGGGCTGATCCACTGCGACAAGTGGTGTTGCGCGTCTAGTCGTCATTGCACTTGGCGCAACGAGCCGAAAGGTCCTGTTGCGCTGCTTCGCGGACAGTTGTGCGAGCTTTCGTTTGTGCGGCCTGTTGTTGGGCCTGACGCGCCGCCTTTTCCTTTTTCACCCGATCGCGTTGTTGCTCTGCTGTGCTGACCGCCTCGTCGTTGGCGTTCTGAACCTTCAGTTGCGACACCGCGATCAAGCTCGAGATGCCGTTATTGGCGGCGGAAGCCGAGGCGGGAATGAGAGCGGCGCCAAACAGGGCGGCTGCGACGGTGAAAGAACGAAGCATGGATGTCATCGGTATCTCCTTGGAATAAGCTGCGTAAGGACATGGTAAAACAAGCGCGGATCTGGCGCCTGTGATCTGCAGCACAGCGCCAGATCGAAAGAGATAAAGAGTGGCCGCATCGGCGGGCTGGGCTATGCGCCAAGCTTGCGCTTCAACTCTTCGTTTTCCATCTGAAGCCGCTGTAGCTCGTCACGCAGGGGCGCGACGGCGCTTTCTATTTCGTCGCGCGTGTAGCGTTCTGTGATGTGTTGCGGGCAATTCCAGTCAAACCCGGCCACGTTAATCAGGAAGGCGCGTTCCGGCTTTGCATGGTAGCCCGGATTGTGCAGGCTGCGGATCAGCGCCGGATCATCGTCAAGATCAACAAGACGCACATTGCCGAAGAGTTTCAGGCGCCGCCGGTTGGCGTAGTCCATGAAGAAAAGTGCGATGCGGTCATTATTGGCGAGATTGCCGACGGATAGATATTGCCGATTGCCGCGGAAATCCGCATAGGCGAGCGTCCTGGCGTCAAGCGCATGGACAAAGCCCTTGAGGCCGCCGCGATATTGGAGATAGGGCCAGCCGGTTTCCGAAACGGTCGCCTGGTAGAAGCCTTCCCGCTCGCGAATGAAACTGATCTCGGCTTCGCCGAGCGCATCATTTGGGGGCGTCTCCGGCGCCAGAAATTTTTCATAGGCCTGCGCCGATCCGTAGCGCGCCTGCAGCGCGCGAACCGTGGGCGTAAAGGCGATTTTCGAATAGGCGCGGGCCATGTTGCCTCCTTTGCCGTTGTTACAAACGCCGCTCGTTTTCCTTGATCGGCGCGTCATTGATGCTGGCGTAGCGGCGGCGCATCAGGCCGTCCTTATCGAACTCCCACATCTCATTGCCATAGCTGCGGCGCCAGTTGCCGTCTGCATCGCGGGATTCATATTCAAAACGCACTGCGATGCGATTATCCGTATGCGCCCAATATTCTTTCTTCAGTTTGTAATCGAGTTCCGCGGCCCATTTCTCCGCAAGAAACGCCCTGATCTCCGCGCGGCCTTTCAGGAAGCGGTCGCGATTTCGCCATTCAGAATCTTCAGTATAGGCAAGGGCGACCCGGTTCGGGTCGCGCGTATTCCAGGCGTCTTCTGCGGCCTGGACTTTGGCGCGGGCGGTCTCGTCGGTGAAGGGCGGCGTTGGCGGTTTCATGAATGACTCCTGTCACTTTCTTGTTGTTGGTTCGCTGAAGGGCGTCCTGCGGCCCGGGGGGAAGGGGCGGGGCCGCAGGACGCGGCGCCTCTCTTTTTTAGTTATGCGGCGCGAAGGCGACGACGGCCGTCAAGACGCCGGCGAAGGCGGTGACGGCGACGCAGAGCCCGATGGCAAGCGACGCCAGGTCCGTCGCCCGGTGATAAAATGTTGGCCGTGCTGCTTTTGTCATTGTCCCTCTCTCCTTTTTGTTTGGACTGTCTTCGATCTTTGCGTGACGGATCGCTGATGGGTTTACCGATCAGTCAATGCTCAGATAGAAGCCATTTACTGATTGGTCAATGTTTTTAGGCGATAAACTTTCCGTGAGGAGGGGTTGGTAATGAGGTGTTCCTATAGAAATCTGTTTATATTGATAAATTCATGAATTTGTATTTTGCCGTAAAGCACATTACATTTACTGATCAGTATATGAGGAGTCCTCAAATTGAGCGCATCGAAGCGGGATGAGCTGGTTCAGAACGCCTTGAAGGCGTTTTACCGGGGCGGGTTTCACGCCATCGGCATGGATGCGCTGGCGAAAGAGACCGGCGTCTCCAAGACGGCGATGTACAAACATTTCCGCACCAAAGAAGAGTTGATCCTCGCTACCTTGCGGCTGCGCGATGAACAGTTTCGCAACTGGCTGGTGCGCCGGGTGGAGGCGCTGGCTGCAACGCCGCAGGAACAGTTGCTGGCGATATTCGACGCCCTGGCGGAATGGTTTCGCGAGCCTGAATTCCGCTCCTGCATGTTCATCAAGGCGTCTTCGGAATTTCAGGATCGCAGTCATCCGATCCATGCGGCCTCGGCCGAACATAAGCGCCTGCTTCTGGTCTATTTTCAAACGCTCACCCATGCGGCGGGGGCGCAGGACCCGGATGGTCTCGCGCGGCGAATTCTGTTGTTGAAGGAGGGCGCCATTGTGCTCGCGCATCTCCATGACCCCGAGATGGCGGCGGCCGATGCGCGCGCTGCAGCGCAAGCCTTGATCAAGAACGCCGGACTTTAATCCCTGAAGTGAAGCGTGCCGTCAGCCTTGACCGTGCGGTAAAAACAGGACCGGCGATTTGTATGGCAGGCGGGACCGGTTTGCTCGACCACAAGCTCAATGGCGTCCTGATCGCAATCGGTGCGGATTTCAACGACGCGCTGGATATGGCCGGACGTGCCGCCCTTGCGCCAGAGCTCGCCCCGGGACCGCGACCAGTACCAGCCTTCGCCCGTCTCCAGGGTTTTGGCGAGGGCTTCGGCGTTCATATAGGCAAGCATCAGGATTTCGCCTGTTTCCGCATCGGTGGCGACAGCGGTGATCAGCCCGTCCGGCCCGAATTTCGGCGCGAAACGGGTCGTCTCCTCGATCTTTTCATCGAGGGTTTTCGGGTCAGTAAAGGAAACCGGTGTCGTCATGGGCCGGACCATAGCAGGCTCGCGGGCGCAGGAAAGCTGGTTCTTGGCGCGCGCGGGTTGTTGCCTCGGCGGGGCGTCACGGCTAGCAACGGCTCCCAGAGGAAAGACCCAAGCGATGGCCCTGACGATCTATGACTCCATGGCGCGCGAGAAGCGTGTTTTTGAACCCGCCGATCCGAACCGGGTGACCATGTATGTCTGCGGGCCGACGGTCTATAGCTACGCCCATATCGGCAACGCCCGTTCGGCGGTGGCGTTCGACCTGCTCTATCGGATCCTGCGCGCACGCTACGGCGCCGATCATGTGGTCTACGCCCGCAACATCACCGATATCGACGACAAGATCATGAAAGCCGCCCAGGAGGCGGGAGAGCCGATTGAGGCGATCACGAAGAAATTCGCCGACATCTACCGCGCCGATATGGGCGCGCTCGGCGTTATCCGCCCCGGCCTGGAGCCGACGGCGACAGGCCATGTCGGGCCCATGATCGCGATGATGGAAAAGCTGATCGAAAAAGGCGCCGCCTATGCGGCCGAAGGCCATGTTCTTTTTTCCGTCGACGCCTATCCCGACTATGGGAAACTTTCCGGCGTTGATCGCGACGAAATGATCGCCGGCGCCCGCGTCGAGGTCGCGCCTTATAAGAAGAATGCGGCCGACTTCGTCTTGTGGAAGCCGTCAAAAGACGATGAGCCCGGCTGGGACAGTCCGTGGGGCCGCGGCCGGCCCGGCTGGCATCTTGAATGCTCGGTGATGATCGAGAGCGAATTGGGCGAGACGATCGACATTCATGGCGGCGGGCAGGACTTGCGCTTTCCGCACCATGAAAACGAAATCGCGCAATCGGCCTGCGCCCATCACGGCGCGCCGCTCGCCCGGTACTGGATGCATAACGGTTTTTTGCGCATGGGCGCCGACAAGATGTCGAAATCGCTCGGCAATATCGTTCTCGCCCATGATCTTTTGAAAGACTGGCATGGCGAGGTGATCCGCTGGGCGCTCTTGTCCGCCCATTACCGCCAGCCGCTGGAATGGACCGAAGAGCTGTTGAAGCAATCGAAGAAACAGCTTGACCGCTTTTACCGCTTGCTCGAGGACATTCCGTTTACGGAAGAAGCGGGCGATGCGCCCGAAAGCGTCATGCTCGCGCTTGAAGACGACCTCAATACACCCGAAGCGTTTGCCGGCCTTCATGAATTGCGCGACATCGCCGGGCAACTGGAGGGCGAGGCCAGGGCGGCGGCGATTGCGCGGTTGCGCGATGCTGGCCGGCTGATGGGCTTTTTCAATGAGGACCCGGCCAAATGGTTTAAAGGCGCTGAGACGGACGGGCTTACGGAAGCGGTCATTGAAGGCTTGTTGGCGGCGCGCGCAGATGCCCGCAAAGCAAAAGATTTTCAGAAAGCAGACGAAATTCGCGACAAGCTCTCGGCCCACGGAATCGTCATCGAAGACGGGCCGCAAGGCGCGACCTGGCGGCGGGCCTGATCCATGCGCCTGATCGAAGCCGTCTTTCCCGTCGATAAGCGCGATCAGGTCGAAGACGCCGTAAAAAAGCACAAGCCGACGCATTGGCGCTTTTCCGCGACGGAAGAAGACGACAGCGCGGTCCTGCGCGCGCTGTTCGTTGAGGAAGGCGCGCAGGGGCTCGTCGATGCGCTGCAGGATATCTGCGAAAACGATGACAAGTGGCGCATTATCGTGTTGCCGGTGGAGGCGACGGCGCCGAAGCCCGACGACGGCGAAGAAAAAGACGACAAGAACAACGAACAGAATGGCCGCAAGAATGTGGCCCTGCGCGAAGAGATTTATGACGACGTCGCCGACGGCGCCGAGCTTAGTCTTGACTTTTTTATCCTGACCTTTGCGTCGGCGATTGTGGCGGCGCTCGGCCTGAACGCTGACAATATCGCCGCTGTCATCGGCGCCATGGTGATTGCGCCGTTATTAGGGCCCATTCTCGCGATCTCTCTCGGCGTCGCGCTGGGGGATACGAAATTGCTTTTGCGTGCGGGGCGCAACGCGGTCGCCGGCCTGGCTTTGGGGTTTGCGACGGCGGCGCTCATCGGCGCCATGTTCGGCGTCAATATGGAAAGCGACGAATTGATGAGCCGCACGGTGGCGGGCATCGATTCAGTCGTGCTGGCGCTCGCCGCCGGCGTTGCTGCGGCGCTGTCCATTGTGGCGGGGATTTCTTCCGCGCTAGTCGGGGTCATGGTCGCCGTCGCGCTGTTGCCGCCGGCGGCGGCGGCGGGGCTTTTTCTCGGCGCCGGCGAGATCGGCAGCTTCGGCCGCTCCGTGCTTCTTCTCACCGTTAATGTCGTCTGTATCATGATTGCCGCGCAGAGCGTTTATTTTTACAAAGGCGTTCGCCCGCGCACCTGGTTTGAGCAAAAAGCGGCGGACCGGGCGTTAAGGATCAATATCGCCGTGCTGGCGGCGCTCCTTCTTTTCCTCGTGGCGATTATTGTTCTTGCGCCGACCGGCTCCATGCCGGACGTGCCGGGCTCCGGCGATTAGGCAAGCTTGCCGGGTTTGTGCCGGTCAGACGCGGCCTCGCTGCGCCCGGATGGGCGCCCGCACTCTGGTCACGGCGCCGCCAAGTCCTAAGTATTTCTACGCATTCAGCTTTTGATTCAAGTCAAGGACGGGCGCCGGGCCGGGCGGCAATATCGCAATGGAGCTTGATATTTGGCGAGGTCGGTATGTCAGCAACACTCACTCAAGAGCGCCAGCCCATCGAAGGCACAACGCTGTTCGACGGCGACATGGCCCAGCGCGGCTTTGCGCTCAACGCCATGTGCTATTCTTTCAACGATGCGGAAAACCGCGAAGAGTTTCGCCGCGATGAAAAAGCTTATTGCCGCAAATACCATCTGACGCCGGAACAAATGCGCGCGGTTGAGGAGCGGAATGTTCTCGGCATGATCGCGGCGGGCGGGAATGTTTATTACCTCGCCAAGCTTGCCGGCATTTGGGGCCTCAATGTCCAGGACCTCGGCGCCGCGCAGACAGGGATGAGCGTCGACGCCTTCAAGTCGAAACTTCTTTCCTACAATGAATATGGGGGCGCGGCGTGACCGAGATTGTCGGCGGATACTTCACAAGCCATGTGCCGGCCATTGGCGGCGCGATTGCCAAAGGTCTTCAGGGCGACCCGTACTGGAAGCCCTTTTTCGACGGATTTCCGCCCATCCGGGACTGGCTGAAGGAAGAAAAGCCGGATGTCGCCGTGGTGTTCTACAATGATCACGGACTGAATTTCTTTCTCGACAAGATGCCGACCTTCGCGGTCGGCGCCGCGCATGAATATCACAGCGCCGACGAGGGCTGGGGCCTGCCGGTCTACAAAACCTTCACAGGCGACCCGGCGCTGTCATGGCACATTATCGAATCACTTGTGGCGGACGAGTTCGACATCACCACATGCCAGAAAATGTTTGTGGATCACGCCATGTCGATCCCCTTTGAGCTGGCCTGGCCCGACACCGAGGCGTGGCCGGTGAAGCTCGTTCCCATTGCGATCAATACGGTGCAGCATCCTCTCCCGTCTGCAAAGCGTTGTCTGGCGCTCGGCCGCGCCGTCGGGCGCGCGCTGGAAAGCTGGGACAGCGACGATAAAATCGTCGTCATGGGCACTGGCGGATTATCGCATCAGCTCGACGGCGAGCGGGCCGGGTTTATCAACGCGGACTATGACCGCTTCTGCCTCGATCATCTCATGGACGACCCGGAGGCGCTGGTGAAGGACAGCATCTCCGGCATTGTGGAGAAGGCGGGCACGCAAGGCGTCGAGATTTTGAACTGGATTGCCGCGCGCGGGGCGCTTGGTGAGCGGCCGCTGGCGAAGCGGACTGAAAATTATCACATCCCCATCAGCAATACGGCGGCGGCGTCGCTGGTGCTTGAGGCGGTCTAGACAACAGGGAAAGACGGGTGCGTTAAGGGAGACGGCGTCAGCCGCCTCCCTTTTTTCATGCTTGGTAGTGTTGGGCTTAAGCCTTCATTGCGGCGACGAGCTCGCCGACGGCGGCTTCAATGCCGGCGAGTTCTTCGCGCACTGCAGCAATGGCGCCTTGTGTTTCGGTTTTTTCTTCCTCGCTGACATCCGTTGTGGCGAGTTCGATTTCCGCCTCGTCCAGTTCTGCGCGGACTTTTTCAAACGCGCTGTTGGTGGTCGAGGTGACCGCCGCGCTCGCAGCGGCCAGAGCGGCTTCAATCACCGTCCGTGTTTCCGGATTGGCTTCGGCTTCTGCACGCGCTTCCTGGATTTCACTGATGGCGTCGAGAATTTCGGCGCGGGCGTCAGCCATTTCCGCGCGCATATCCGCGATATCGTCCGCATCCATTTCAATCAATTTCTGAAGGAAATCTTCTTCGCCGAAATCGAGGTCGTCGAAAGAGATATCCACGAAATCGCTGGCGATGGCGGCGGGGGCGGCAAAGGCGAGACCGAGGGCGGCGGCGCCGGAGATGATAAGGGTTTTGGCTGTTTTGACTGAAGACATCTGGGGGTTCCTTTTCTTAAGTTGCGTTCTTCGTTTTGGTTTCTTTGCGGGCGTCCTGGTCAGGCAACGCAACATCCGGCGCCCGTGATGAGTGAAGCTTGGCGTTCGCAGGGCTTGGCGGCAATCGCTTTGCGGCGAAGCGTTGCCTGGCCGGGATAAAGACGGCGCATCGCTGCTGATCACAGCTGCGTGCGGGGCCGCGCCCGCCTCTTTAAAGGCGGGCGCATGCGCCTAAATGAACCCGGAATCAGCAACAATCCGATCCGCTTTCGGGCGGCAAACGCCGGTTTCATGTTTCTCGCAGGTCTCCGGCAGGGAGAGCATATGATTACGATCCGCAAGGGTGTTGACCGCGGCCACGCCAATCACGGCTGGCTCGACACTCACCACACTTTTTCTTTCGCCAACTATTATCACCCGGACCACATGGGCTATCGGGCGCTGCGCGTGA
The DNA here is from genome assembly GCF_041986965.1 of Hyphococcus sp. GTDB lineage: Bacteria > Pseudomonadota > Alphaproteobacteria > Caulobacterales > Parvularculaceae > Hyphococcus. Next base: position 1,009,186 of record NZ_JBHIXB010000001.1, read on the forward strand.
TCAATGAAGATCGCATCAATCCCGGCGCCGGCTTCCCGACGCATCCCCATGAAAGCATGGAGATCATCACCTATGTCCTTGAAGGCGCGCTGGCCCATAAGGATTCGACGGGCGGCGGCGGCGTTATCACGCCGGGCATGGTGCAATATATGTCCGCAGGCTCGGGCGTAACTCATAGCGAATATAATGCCTCGGAGACGGACCCGCTCCATCTTTATCAGATATGGCTCCTGCCGGCGGAGCGGGGCGGCGCGCCCCGTTATGAGGAACGCAAGGTCGCCGAAAGCGTGAACGGCGCCCTGACGCTGATTGCCTCGCCTGACGGGCGCAATGGCTCCTTCGCCATTCGTCAAGATGCGTCGCTTTACGCGGCCAACGTCAAAGAAGGGAATAGTCTTTCGCACGAGTTGGAAAAAGGCCGCTATGGCTGGCTGCAGATCGCCAAAGGCGGCGTTGAGTTGCCGGAAGGCTCAATCATGCAGGCTGGCGACGGAGCGAAGATATCGGAAGAGACGCGCATTTCTTTCCGCGCCCTCGCCGACAGCGAAATCCTGTTGTTTGACTTGCCGTAAAAAACCGCCATTTAGAGCGGCATGTTGAGCGAACTTTATACGGGCGGCGTTCTGGACGCGGCGGCGGCGATACCGCCGGCGCGGCGTCTTGATGCGCCCGACGCCAGCGCCACAAAAGTGAGCCGCGTTTGCGGCTCTGAAGTGACGGTCGATCTTGTCGTGAAAGATGGACGCGTCGCCGATTTCGGCATGGAGGCGAAGGCTTGCGCGCTCGGTCAGGCGTCGGCCTCTATCGTCGCCCGTAACATCGTCGGCGCCGAGGTCGAAGAGCTTTACCGCTTGCGCGATCAAATGCGGGCGATGCTGAAAGAAAATGGGCAGCCGCCCACCGGAGAGCCCCTTTTTGATGAACGGTGGCGCGACCTCGCCATGCTGCAGCCTATTCGCGAGTACCCGCAGCGTCATGCGTCGACGCTGTTGGTTTTCGAAGCGGTCTGCGCCTGTCTTGATCAACTTGGTCTTGATCAGTTGAGCTCTGATCAACTCGACTGACGGTTTGTCGCAGCCATTTACGTCAATCGTGATCGGACTAACGGATTTGTCATTACAGGCGCGCTTGATCGCCGCTGTAAGAAGGCCATCTTATCGGAAAGGCAGTTGGTCCTGCATTCTCTCCCCCTCTCGACAGGGCCGCTGTTTAGCGCCCGCGCTGTTCCCCCACAGTGCGGGCGCAAATTTTTGGGCTTACGCTGCTTTTTTGGGCTTACGCCGCCGCTTCCTGTGCGTCCGCTGCGTCCACGCTTTCCGCCGCTTCCTTCAGGACCCACGCCATGAAAGCCTTCACGGCCGGCGAAGACGACTTCGACGGCGGGTGAACGATGTAATAGGAAAACTCGGTCGGCGTTGTGAGGTCGAACGGAATGACCAGCCGCGCGGCTTCGAGGTCGGCCAGCGCCAGCGCGGCTTTCGCGAGGGCGACGCCTTTGCCGGCGACGGCGGCTTCGATGACCAGCGAGGATTGATTGAATTTGAGGCCGCGATCACCGGTCTTGTGTTCGACGCCCGCCGCTTTCAGCCACATGGGCCAGGTCGGGCAGCCCGGATCCTTGTCATTGCCGCTGTCATGCAGCAGCGTGTGGTGGACGAGGTCCGCCGGCGTCTTGATGGGGTTGTCGCCCGTCAACAGCGCCGGGCTGCATACCGGCACGATCTTTTCCGCCATCAGATGTTCGGTGACGAGGCCCTGATACCTTCCGGCCCCGTAACGGATCGCGATGTCGACATCGTCAACGGCGAAGTCGACCACATTCATGTCGGCGGACACCCAGACATCGATATCCGGGTGGGCCTCCTGAAACCGGTCGAGACGCGGCACCAGCCATTTCGAGGCGAAAGACGGCGCGACCGACACGGTGAGGCGGCCGGCGTCAGCCTTTTTGGCGAGGATTTCCCCGGCCTCGACCAGCTTGTCGAAGCCTTCCCGCAGGATGGGCAGGCTCGCCTGCGCCTCGTCAGTGAGGAGGAGCGCCCGCTTATGGCGGCGGAAGACCGGGGTCTGGAGAAAGTCCTCCAGCGCCTTGATTTGCTGGCTAACGGCGCCCGGCGTCACATGAAGTTCTTCCGCCGCTTTAGTGAAACTTAAGTGGCGGGCGGCGGCTTCAAAGACGCGAAGCGCATTCAGGGGCGGTAATTGCTTCATTTTTCAGGGTCTCTCTCCTCTTTCCGGGGCATTATTCGGATAGCTTTCCTAAATAATCAAGAGGGGAGTCGCGCATCACTCGCTTGTGAAGCGTTAATCAGGTGAGCTAATGCCGGAAAATCGCAGAAAACGTGCGATCCCGTCAGCAAAGCTAAGCTAATTAGCAGAAATATTCGATTGAGAACTAAAATACCCGAGAATAGCTTGCCGGAAACCAGCCCGGCGGCGGGCTCAATATAGCTATTGTGTTAGAAAATCTAATCATGAATGCATTTCCCGCTCATATCGACCTCAAGGACCGACCGGCGCTGATTTTGGGCGGCGGCGCGGCCGCGCTGGCGAAGGCGCGGTTGATGTTGGCGGCCGGCGCCAGTCTGACGCTGATTGCAAAGAAATTCGCCCCGGAAACGAGGGCCGAGCTTGAGTCTCGCGCCCGCCTTCTGGAGCGCCAGCCGGTGGCCGCGGACATTGAAGCGGCGGTGCTCGTTTTCATCGCAGACACGCCTGAGGCTGAGGCCCGGCGCTGGGCCGAGATCGCGCGCATGGCCGGCGTGCTCTTGAATGTGGTCGATCAGCCGGCGTTGTGTGATTTCACAACCCCGTCGATTGTCGATCGCGGCCGGGTGACGGTCTCTATATCGACCGCTGGCGCGGCGCCGGTGCTGGGCAAGCGCCTGCGCGCTGATATTGAGGCGCTGTTGCCGCCGCGTCTCGGGAGCCTTGCCGATTTCGCCGACCGTTATCGCGAGACGGTGAAGGCGACCATCGCGCCGGAAGCGCGCCGTCAGTTCTGGGAGTCGTTTTTCGACGGCCCCATCGCGGCGCAGGTTCTCGCCGGCGACGAAACGGGCGCCCATGAAGCCATGCTCGCCCTGATCAATCGTCCTCATACAGATGAAAAGACGGAAGAACAAAAAGGCTCCGTGCATATTGTCGGCGCCGGGCCGGGCGATCCGGATCTTCTGACGATCAAGGCGCTGCGGCTTCTCCAGCGCGCCGACGTCATTCTTTACGACCGGCTGGTGAGCGATGAGATTCTCAATCTCGCGCGCCGTGACGCCGAACGGTTTTATGTGGGCAAGGCAAAATCGAACCACGCCGTGCCTCAGGAAGAAATTGAGGCGCGCCTTATCGCGTTTGCGCGCCAGGGAAAGATGGTCGTTCGCCTCAAGGGCGGCGATCCCTTCGTTTTCGGTCGCGGAGGTGAGGAGCTTGAAGCGCTCCGGAACGCGAGCATCCCCGTTTTCGTCTGCCCCGGCGTCACCGCCGCGACCGGATGCGCCGCCGCCGCCAATATGGCGCTCACCCATCGCGACCACGCCCAGGCCGTCACTTTCGTGACCGGTCACGCGAAGGGGGAGGCCGACCCCGCCCTCGACTGGTCGGCGCTGGCGGCGCTGAAAAACACGCTGGTCGTCTATATGGGCGTCACCAAAGCCGAAACGATTTCCGCCAAGCTCATTGAGCATGGCCGGGGCGCGCAAACGCCGGTCGCGGTTATCGAAAACGGCACGCGCGACAGCCAGAAAATCGTCAAGGGATCGCTCGGCGATCTGCCGCGCCTCATCGAAGCGGGCGGGATCAAAGGTCCGGCGCTGCTCGTCATTGGCGAAGTTGCGGCCCTCGCGGACGGCGAAACGCTCATTGAGATCATTGCAAAAGAAAGGGCCGCGGCATGAAGGCTGTTACTGGAAACCGTCTTGACGACGGCGCGGTTGTTTATCTCAGCGATGATGACCGCTGGACGTCTGATCTCGCCGCCGCGGCGCGTTTCGCTGATGAGGATGCGAAACCCGTTCTCGCCGCCGCGCAGACGCGTGTGAAGGAAATCACCGACGCCTATCTCATTGAAGTCGATGACGCGGGCGCGCCTGCGGGCCGCGAAAGTTTGCGTGAAACGATCCGCAAATCAGGCCCGACCGTGCGGCTCGACCTCGGCTATCAGGCAGAGGCGTAAATCATGGCCAAGCTCAAGATTTACGGAGATTCAATCAGCGGCAATTGCCTGAAGGTGAAATGGACCGCTGATCTCCTCGGTCTCAAATATGACTGGATCGAAACCAGCGTTTTGAAATCTGAAACCCGCACGCCGGAATTTCTGAAACTGAACCCGGCGGGGCAGGTTCCGGCGGTGGTTTTGCCCGACGGGAAAACCCTCGCTCAGTCGAACGCCATCATTCTATATCTCAATCGCGTTCACAAAGGCGGCTTGCTTCCGAAAGGCGATTACGCCCGCGCCAAAGTTTTTGAATGGCTGTTCTGGGAGCAATATTCCCATGAAACCGCCATCGCCGTGCGCCGGTTTCATAAGCATTATCTGAAGAAGTCGGATTCAGAAATTGATCCGAAGCTGATGGAAAAAGGCGTTGCGGCGCTGAAGCGCCTGGAAGAAGCGCTGCCACAATCCGATTATCTCGTCGGCGACAAGCTCACCCTCGCTGACATTTCGCTGGTCGCCTACACGCGTGTTGCGCCCGAAGGCGGCTTCGATCTCGCCGCTTATCCGGCGCTTTTAAAATGGATTGCGCGTGTTGAGCGCGATCTTGGCGTCAAACCCGCAAAATCTCAAAAGGCCGCCTGATGTACCGCTATGATGAATTCGATGCGACGCTGGTCGCCGAACGGGTCTCGCAGTTTCGCGGACAGGTCGAGCGTCGTCTCGCCGGCGACCTGACCGAAGATCAGTTCAAACCCTTGCGCCTGATGAATGGCCTCTATCTGCAGCTGCACGCTTATATGCTGCGCGTCGCCGTTCCCTACGGCGCCATGTCGTCGAAACAGATGCGCCGCCTCGGTGAAGTCGCGCGCAAATATGACCGCGGTTACGGGCATTTTACGACGCGTCAGAACATTCAGTACAACTGGCCGGCCCTGGTTGACGTGCCGGACCTTCTCGACGATCTCGCCGATGTCGAGATGCATGCGATCCAGACCTCTGGCAACTGCATCCGCAATGTGACGTCCGATCAATATGCGGGCGCGACGGCGGAAGAAGTTGAGGATCCGCGTCCCTATTGCGAGATGATCCGTCAGTGGTCGACCTTCCATCCGGAATTTTCTTTCCTGCCGCGCAAGTTCAAGATTGCGATCACGGCGGCCGATCACGACCGCGCTGCGGTGAAGGTCCACGACATCGGCCTGCGCCTTTATAAAAACGATGAAGGCGAGACCGGTTTTGAAGTGCTCGTCGGCGGCGGGCTCGGCCGGACGCCCTATGTGGGCCATACGATCCGCAAGTTCCTGCCGAAGAAATATTTGCTGTCTTATCTCGAAGCGATCCTGCGCGTTTACAATCTCGAAGGCCGCCGGGACAATATGTACAAGGCGCGCATCAAGATCCTCGTCAACGCCGAAGGCATTGAAAAATTCGCCGGGATGGTTGAGGCGGAATGGGCGCAAATCAAAGATTCCGGCATTGATCTCCCGCGTGAAGAAATGGAGCGCATCAACGCTTATTTCGCGCCGCCGGCCTTTGAAAAACTCTCTGAAGACAGCGCTGTGCTGGAGGAGAAAAAAGCGGGCGACAAGGAATTTGCGCGCTGGCTTAAAACCAACATCGCCGCGCATAAAGCGCCGGGTTACGCCATCGTCAATATTTCCCTCAAACCTATTGGCGGCGTGCCGGGCGACATCACAGATGTGCAGATGGAGGCGGTCGCCGACATCGCCGAAGAGTTTTCGCTCGATGAAATCCGCGCGACCCATGAGCAGAATCTCGTTCTACCCCATGTCAAGAAAGACGATCTTTATGCGGTCTATTCGGCGCTGAAAGCGGCGGAGCTCGCGACGGCCAATATCGGTCTTGTGAGCGACATTATCGCCTGCCCGGGGCTCGATTACTGCTCACTTGCGAACGCCCGCTCGATCCCCGTGGCGCAGCGCATTTCCGAGCGTTTCGCCGATCTCGACGCGCAAGGAGATCTCGGTGAACTCAAGATAAAAATCTCCGGCTGCATCAACGCCTGCGGACACCACCATGTCGGTCATATCGGTATTCTCGGCGTCGATAAAAAAGGCGAGGAGTTTTACCAGGTGACCCTCGGCGGCTCCGGCGCCGAAGACGCCTCGCTCGGCGAAATCGCCGGTCGCGGTCTTTCTTCCGATCAGGTTGTCGACGCCGTTGAAAAGCTCGTCGGCGTCTATCGCCAGAACCGTCAAGACAATGAACGTTTTCTCGACACCTATCGCCGTCTCGGCGCAGACCCTTTCAAGGAGGCTCTTTATGAAGCTGCTTAAACTTTCCCGCGGCCGTCTTTTGCCGGCGCTTGAAGAGCCGCTCGCGGAAGTCTCGCTCGAGGACTGGCGCGACAATCCGCAGGAGCATGCGGATGCGACAGCCCTCAAGATCAGCAACGACACGTCGCTTGCCGACGTCAAATGCGACCTCGCCGGTTTTTCGACGATCGTGCTTGAGTTTCCGGCGTTCAAGGACGGGCGCGCCTACAGCCAGGCCCGCCTCCTGCGTGAGCGTTACGGCTATACGGGCGAAATTCGCGCCCGCGGCGATGTGTTGCGCGATCAGTTGTTGTTCATGGCGCGCTGCGGCGTCGATGCGTTCGAATTCACGGGCGACGTCGACGGCGCCAACGCGGCGCTCGAGGAATTCTCTTTCGCCTATCAGCCGGCGGCGGACGACCTCGCGCCCGTCTGGCGTAAACGTCTCGACCGGGCGGCGGCGGCTTAAGGAATTTCATCATGAGCGCATCGGCATCACTCCGCGCGGAAACGCCGCCCGACATTCCCGCTAATGACGAGCGGGAAGCGCGGGCGCGCCAGCTTGCGCAAAAACACGCCGGCGCTGACGCTCTCGAGATTTTACGCGTCGCCATCAAAGAGGAGTTTCCGGGGCGGATTGCGCTTGTCTCTTCTTTCGGCGCGGAATCGGCGGCGCTGTTGCATCTCGCCGCTGAAATCGACCCGTCAATTCCGGTGATCTTTCTCGAAACCGGCAAGCATTTTGCGCAGACCCTGAGCTACCGCAAAAAGCTGACGGCCAGGCTCGGCCTTACCGATGTGCGCGACATTCATCCCTCGAAAGAAGCGCTGACCTTTCGCGATCCGTCCGGCGATCTGTGGAAGCATGACGCCGACGCCTGTTGCACGCTGAGAAAAGTTGAGCCGCTGGCGCCTGCACTCGACGAATTCGACGCGTGGATAACGGGGCGCAAACAGTTTCATGGCGGCGGGCGCATCCATTTGCCGGCCTTCGAAGCCTCGCCGGCGCATATCAAGGTCAATCCGCTCGTGCGCTGGAGGAAAGAAGATATCGACGCCTATTACGAGGCGCATGACCTGCCGTCGCATCCGTTGATTGCGCAAGGCTATCCGTCGATCGGCTGCTGGCCCTGCACCCATCCCGCGGCCGCCGGCGACGACGTGCGCGCGGGCCGCTGGCGCGGCGCGGCGAAAACCGAATGCGGGATACACGGGCGCACGGTTTAAGACTTAATCGATTTTTTGCAGGAATGTCTCAATCGCTTCCCACGCCGCTGGTTCAGTCAACATTGGCGCATGACCGATATTCGGCGCTTCAGCGTAATCGAAGTCGGGATGAACGCCGCGCATTTTTGCGACGATGTCCGCCGACAAAAGATCGCTGATCCCGCCGCGGATAATCAGCGTCGGTTTGTTTTTGAGGCTTTCAAAGGGCTTCCACAAATCCGGCGCCGCGCCGACTTCCGCCAGCGCCTTCGCCACATTCGGATCGTAATCGAGCACCCAGCCGTCATCGGTTTCACGAAAAGTCCGGCGCGCGAATGTCAGCCAGTCGCCTTCCGAGGCGTTCGGAAACGCAACGTCGTTGATCGCCTTGATGCGTGCGGCGGCGTCTTCAAGACTTGCTGCGGGACCTGAGTTCTTGCCCACATAAGATGCGATGCGCGCGATGCCTTCCGGCGCAAGCTCCGGGCCCACATCATTGATGATCGCCGCCTTGACGCGTTCCGGCGCGGCTTCATTGACGAGCATGGTGGTGATGCCGCCTAGCGACGTACCCAGGAAAACCGCCTCCGGCATGTCCAGCGCATCCATCACCGCCAGAGCGTCATCGCGATAGGTGAGGGGGTGATAGTTCAGATAATCAGGGTCGTATTCGGAACGCCCGCGCCCGCGAAAGGAAAGCGCAATGACATTTCTGCCCGCAGCCGCGATCTTCGGCGCCACCTCCTCGAAATCGGCGACGTTGCGCGTCAGGCCGTGAAGACAAATGACGGGCGTTTTTTCGCCGCCGTCATAAGCCCGCGCATGAAGCTTGAGGCCGCTGGGGACAGAAACGAATTTATCTTCAAAGGAGAGCACAGCCGCTCGCCCTACTTGATCCGGCGCACCCGGATCGTCCGGTGAAGCTCATTCACGGTCATCATGTAATTACCGAAGAGGCTGCGCTTCACCTTGGCGGTGAGAAGCCGCTCGCTATTGCCGAAATGCAGTTTCTTGTCATCGGAATCGAGCTGGCGCCAGACCTGGCCGTTGTCGAGCGACACCGTCGCCGTGCCGAGTGAATTGACGCGGATCTCGACCACTTTGGCGTTGATCGCCTTGATGCGCTTTCCGTCCTTGTCGCGCTGAACATCGGGAATGGCTTCGTCGCCAAAGTCTTCCGGCGCTTCGGCGACCTGGTTGGGCGCGCGTGTTTCACCGAGGCCGAAATTGGCTTTTTCCTCTTCCTCAGCGGCGGCGGTTTGTTCTTCGCGAACGATCCGCGTCACCTGCAGGGTTTTTGCAGCGCCCTCAAGACAGGCGAGGCGGTCTTCCGCGTCTTCGATCGCAAGGCAGGCGATGGCGTCGTCCACAGCTTCGGATTCGCTTGGTTGCGCTGCAGCGGCGCTGGCGACGAACAGGGCGGCGAGGATTGCGAAAGGCGCGGCGTTCATGTCATCTCCTGAACAAAAGCGCCGCAAAGAGCGGCGTGCGTTGATTACACACAGCGCCTGTCGCGGCGTCAACATGCTAAGTCGGCTTAGCGCGTCAGGGATAGCTGAGAATCAGGCCGGGAAATACGGATGAGCGATAATTTCATGCAGTTGCTTCAGGGCGCCGCCGCCCAGTTCCAGCGCGGCGCTTTCGATGCGGCGCTCGAAGCGAGCGATGCTGCGCTGCGTGCATGGCCGGGCCATCCCGAAGCGCTGCACATGAAAGCGCTGAGTCTCGGCCGGCTGGGCCGGGTTGATGAAGCGGCGCCCTATTTCGATCAGGCGGCGGCGGCGCACCCGCAACGCCACGTCATTATCGCCAATAAGGGGAACGCCTTTCACGCGGCGGGCCGGTTCAAGGAAGCGGCCGCCGAATATGAAGCCTCGGTCGCGGCGGAGCCCGGCTACATCACCGGCTGGATCAGTCTCGGGCTCGCCCTCTGGAAAAGCGGCGATCCGGCCCGCGCCGAGAAAGTGATGCGCGACACGCTTGTCCGGGCGCCGAAAGATCCCATGGCGCTCAACAATCTTGGCGTCCTCCTGGAGGATCAGGGCCGTCCCGCAGAAGCGGCGGAACAGTTTTCCGCAGCGCTGGCGATAAAGCCCGACATGCTGTTTGCACGGGTGAACCGCGGCGCCGCCTTGCGCAAGATCGGCAGGGTCGAGGAAGCTCTCGCGGATATCCGCGCCGCCGTGGCGGCCGCGCCTAACGATGCGGAGGCGCGCTATCAGTTAGGGATCGCCCTGCGCCAGTCCGGCGCCATCGCAGAAGCCGACGCCGCTTACCGCCACGCCTTGTCGCTGGCCCCGTTGCGCGTGGACATCCATCGCGATCTTGCGCGCATGTTGTGGGAGCAGGGCGCCGGCGCCCGCTTTCTGGAGCCGCTCGATGCGGTGATCGCGCAACATCCGAACGCCGCCCTTCTGACGCTCAAGGCGGAGCTGGCCTATCCCGCCGCCCTTGCCGAGATCGCCGAAAATGCGGCGAAAGAGGCCCTCGCCTTGAAGCCCGACGCCGCGGTCCCGAAACGCATCATCGGCCTTGTTCGCCTGCGCCGCTCCGATCACGCCGGTGCGGTTGAGATGTTTTCAGCGGCGCTCGCGGCGGCGCCCGACGATTTCGACGCGCTGCACGCGCTGGTGGAGACCCGCCTCGCGCGCGGAGAGTATGAAGAGGCCGTGCGGCTTCTCGACCGGGAGGCGCCGCCGTCGCATTTGCAAAAGCACATCGCCCTCAAGGCCAACGCCATGCGGCTGGCGGGCGATCCCGATTATCGGCGCTTTTACGACTATGACCGTTTCGCGCGGAAAATGTTTATTGAGACGCCCGAAGGTTATCCCGATCTCGCGGCCTTCAATGCGGCGCTGGCCGAGGCGATTTTGCCCTTGCACCGGGGGACCACCCGGCCGCTCGAGCAGACGCTCTATGGGGGAACGCAATCCGTCGGCCGCTTATGGCTGGAGCCGCATCCCGTGATCCAGACCCTGAAACAGCAATTGCTGGCGGCGGCGGAGCGCTATGTGGAAGATCTGCCCGATGATCCGGATCATCCGTTTTTATCGAGGAAAACCAAAGACCTGGAGTGCCAGGGGGCGTGGTCGGTGGTGCTCGCCTCGGGCGGCGGCCATGTGGACCATATTCACCCCAAAGGCTGGATCAGCGCCTCTTATTACGTCCAGGTGCCCGATGAGGTCTTGAGCGGCGAAAAGCCCGGATTTCTGCGCCTCGGGGCGACCGGGCTCGCCGGTGTAAAACTGGAAGCGGAGCGCTGGTTCAAGCCGGAATCGGGGGCCGTCATCTTCTTCCCCTCTTACATGTGGCACGGCGTCGAACCCTTTGACGCCGAACGTCCGCGCATCACGGCGCCTTTCGACCTTGCGCCTCGGTAAGCTGAGTTAAGCTTCTGTTAAACAAATCTGTTGTGATATTGCCACACTGGCAAGTGTAGTGCGCGGCCGCGTCTTAAGCTTGTTGACCTCATCATCCCGGCGGCCATAGCTTCTCGCCAAGTTGGCGGATTCCCGTCAGCGATCATCGTGCCCTTATCTCGGGGGGGCGAATTACGCGGGTTCCCTGCTGCCGCAGGGAGTCGCGTGTGTGTTTTAACTCGGAGGGAAATCATAATGTTAAGAAAGCGGCTTGCTGGGCGTTTCCTGCGCACCACAATGCTTTCCGGCGTCGCTGCTGCCGCAGCCATGCCGGCCGTTGCTCAAGAAGGCAACGACACCATCGTCGTGACCGGCTCGCGTATTGCGCGTGAAGACCTGGCTGCCCCCAGCCCGATCGCTCGCGTCGATTCCGAACAGCTGGTTCTGACCAACACCGTCAACTCGGAACAGTTCCTCAACACGCTGCCGCAAGTTGTGCCGGCTTTCGACTCCACGTCGAACAACCCTGGCAACGGCACGGCGACAGTTTCTCTGCGCGGCCTTGGCACGAACCGCACGCTCGTCCTCGTTGACGGCTCGCGTTACGTGGCTTCCGGTCCGGGCGCTGTTGTCGACATCAACGCGATCCCGACCGCGCTCGTTGAGCAGGTCGATATCGTGACCGGCGGCGCATCGGCCATTTACGGCTCTGACGCCATGGCGGGTGTTGTCAACTTCATCCTGAAAGACGACTTCGAAGGCGTTCAGCTCGACGTTTCTAACGAAATGTCTGCGGCTGGCTGGGATGCGAACATCTTCAACGCAGCGCTGACCATGGGCGGCAACTTCGCCGACGGTCGCGGTAATGCGATCATGTCGCTGTCCTACACCAATCGTGAAGCGCTCTTCCAAGGCGACCGTGACTTCTCGTCTCTGTCCCTGTTCGATCCGGGCGTTGGCGGAACCGAGTTCCTCAGCGGTGGTTCGGGCAACGCGCTCGGCGGTCAGTGGGTTTCGCTTGCGAACACCAACAACGAAACGCTTGGCGCTGATCCTGATGACGACATGGAGCCGTTTGACCTCGACGACGAGGGTCCGGGCTTCCTCGACGCTCCGGACGGCATGCCGTTCTATTCCTGTATGCCTCCTTCGGGCACATGCTCGAACAACGTGACCTTCAACGGCGCGCCTAACGGTCGTCGTTATGTCAACCCGCAGGACCAGTACAACTACGCGCCGGTGAACTATCTCCAGCTGCCGCAGGAACGCTACTCGGTCTACGCAGGCGGTACGTTCGAGATCAACGAGCATGTCGAAGTCTATGCACGCGGCATCTTCGCTCAGTCCGTGGTCGACAGCCAGCTGGCGGCGACTCCGGTCGGCGGCACCTTCGTTCTGCCGCTCGACAACCCGAACATCCCGGCTGACTTCCTGACGGCCCTGATCGCGACCTATGACTATGTCGATCCGGATCCGTCCATGGACAATGCGGGCAACCCTGAGCTTGACGGCGACGGCAACCCGATCATGGTCAACCGTTCCGACGTTCAGGACCGTGACGGCGACGGCGAAGTTGATGACATCCTCATCAGCGTCTCCCGCCGCTACAATGACTCCGCTCTTGGCCCACGTAACAGCCTGCGCGACACCTCGTCGTTCCAGCTGCTCGGCGGCCTCCGCGGCGACATTTCCCCGAACTGGTCGTATGACACGTTCTTCCAGTTTGGCCGGTCCAGCGCCACGCAGACCCAGACGGGCAACATCTCGTTCAGCAGCCTGCAAGCTGGCGTCACTGACGGGTCGTGCAACATCTTCGGTGTCGACACCATCAGCGAAGCTTGTGGTCAGGCAATCGCCCGTACCGGCATCATCACCAACACCGTCGAACAGATCCAGTTCGTCGGCGTCGTGAACGGCACGCTCGAAGGCTTCAAGTTCCCTTGGGCTGAAGAATCCGTTGGCCTCGCGGTTGGTGTCGAATACCGCGAAGAATTCGCTGACTTCAAACCAGACTCCGTTCTGGGTCCTGACGTTCGCGGCTTCAACGCATCGCTGCCGGTTTCCGGTCGCTATGACGTCTACGAAATCTTCGGTGAAACCCAGATCCCGATCGTTCAGGGTCTTCCGGGTATCGAAGAACTCTCCATCAACGGCGCGTATCGTTATTCCGATTACTCGTCGATTGGCGGCGTGAGCACTTATTCTGCAGGCGCCGAGTGGGTGCCGGTGGAAGGTCTTCGCTTCCGTGGCCAGTTCCAGCATGCGGCCCGTGCGCCGAACATCTCGGAACTGTTCTCGCCGTTCACCAACGGCTTCCCGGGCGCTCAGGATCCGTGCTCCACAGGTCAGAACGGTTCTGGCAACGGCCAGGCTGCGCTTTGCTCGGCCTACGGCGTTCCGGCTCCGTTGACGGACTTCCAGCAGTCCGGTCAGCTTGAAGCCCTGTTCGGCGGCAACCCGAACCTCACGGCTGAAACCGCTGACACCATCACCATCGGCGCTGTCTGGCAGCCGGCCATGATCGACGGTCTCGTCCTTCAGGTCGACTACTATGACATCGAAGTTGATGATGCGATCTCGTCGCCGCCGCTCCAGTATCTTCTGGATCAGTGCTATGTCGTTGGCGATATCCCCACCTGTGACACCTATTTCGGTCCAGGAACACGCAACCCGTTGACCGGTCAGTTCCAGGCTCCGTTCCTGGTTCAGAACTTCGTCGACAACATTGCGGGCTTCCGCGCCAAAGGTATCGACATTCAGGCGAACTACTCGTTCGATCTGTCTGACGTGGGCGTTGTCTCCATGGTCTACTACGGCAACTACACACTCGATTCGCAGTTCCAGGTTACGCCGACTGCACCGACGATCGAATGTGCTGGTTACTACGCCGGCAACTGCGGCATCATCGCCAACGAGCCGACGCCGACCTACAAGCACACCATGCAGACCTCACTGCTGACTGGTCCGCTCACGACGTCTGTTCGCTGGCGTCTGATCGGCGGCACCGAGATCGATCCTTCGGTGTTCCCGGCTGGTCAAACAACGATCGGCGATCTGTCGGATGACATCAGCATGTACAACTATGTTGACGTCACACTTCAGTATGCTGTGAACGAGAACCTCGACCTGACCGTCGGCGTTCAGAACATCACCGGTAAAGACGCCCCGATCCTTGGCTCTACGGTCAACGAACAGGCGAACACTTTCCCGGCTACGTATGAAACGCTCGGCCGCCAGCTCTTCATTGGCGCGTCGGTCCGCTTCTAAGCGATCCGAGTATTACGAGACTGGAAACGGCGGGCTTCGGCCCGCCGTTTTCTTTTTGATCACTGCAATCGCAGCGATGTTTTCACCAGGCCGGGCCATCCCGGTTTTCCCTTTTCGCCGAGGCGCGCTAAGACCCGTTCATGTCGCCAACACCGACCACAGCTCATTCGGCCCACTGGGAGGCTTACTGGAGCGCCGCCGGCGGGCGCCGCGCTGCGGTTTCCGGGGATGCGCCCGGCGATCTTTTCGATGAGGTCTGGCGCGCTTTCCTGACGGACGCGCTCGGCCAGCGGGCGGCGCCAAAGCTGCTCGACCTTGCCTGCGGCGCCGGCGTCATTCTCGACCGCGCGCTCGAGACGGTCAGTCTTTCGCCGTTGAACGGAAAGGCCCGGTTGGTCGGGCTCGACTTCGCATCCTCGGCCGCCGCGGCCGTTGCTCAAAAGCAGACGCCGGAAAACGCCAGCATCCACGGCGTCGCCGCGAGCGCCGCGGCGCTTCCCTTTGCGGACGACGGGTTTGATATCGTGGTGAGCCAGTTCGGCGTTGAATATGCGGGAATGGACGCCTTCACGGAGGCCGCGCGCGTTCTGGCGCCCGGCGGCGCCATGCAGTTCATCATTCATTATCGGGGCGGCGGCATTGATCGCGAATGCGCGGAAAACGCCCGGGTGCTCGGCGCCGTGCTGCAAGGCGGACTCTTTGAAACCGCGGCCGAGGCCATTCGCGGTCCGGACCATGACGGCGCGGTCGCCAAATTGAAAACCATCTATGCAGCGTTGAAACCCTGTCTTGAGGGTGAGCCGGTGGCGGCGAAAGAAATGCTGGCGCGGCTGCTTGGGGATGTCTCCCGGCTTGTCTCGCGGCGCCAGGCTTATGCGCCGGCGGAAGCTGTCGGCTGGTGCGAGGCCATGCGCGCCGAAGTCATGCTTTATGAAGGGCGCATGCGGGCCATGACCGAAAGCGCGCTTGACGGCGGCGGCGTCAAGGACGCAAGAGATAAGCTGGCGAGTGGCGGGGCTCTTGTGAGCGCGCCCGAAGCGTTGACGCCCAAGGGCAAATCCATGCCGGCGGCCTGGCTTATCAAGACAGAACGCCGGGCATGAAAACGGCGCCTTGAGAGGCTCAAGGCGCCGCATAAAGTCAGAAAAGAAAGTTTACGCCGCTTCAGCGCGCAAGACGGCGGCGGCGGCGTTCACTGCGGCGGCGATGCGGATCGCGGCCTGCACCTGATCGGCGGAAAGCCCGCCCTTGCGGACCACCTTTTCGTGCGAGTCGAGGCACATGCCGCAGCCATTGATGGCGGAAACGGCGAGCGACCACAATTCGAAGTCGACTTTTTCAACGCCGGGATTGCCGATCACATTCATGCGCAGCTTGGCCGGCATTTTCTGATATTCATCGCTGCTCATCAAATGCGTGGCGCGGTAATAGACATTGTTCATGGCCATGATCGCTGCGGCGGCGCGTGCGGCGGTCGCGGCTTCGGCGCTGAGTTTGTCTTTGGTCTCTTCAACAATGGCGTTGATGACGACGCTGTTGCCTGTCGCCAATGCCGAAGCGAGGAAGGCGCCCCATTTCTGCTGGTCGCTCAGTGCGGTCTCGCTCGAAAGCGTGCCGAGATTAAGCCGGATATCCTTGGCGTAATCGGGAATCTGGTCTCTTAGGGCGTCGATGCTCATGATTGTTCCTTTCCTTTTCTTGCAGTGAGGGCGCCGGTCTCGAGGTCTACGCCCCGATTGGCGAGCGCATCGCGCAACGGCGCCAGATAGGCGTCGTAAGGCGCTGTTGAATTCAGATGTTCGGGCGAGGGCGGCTTTCGCACCTGCGCGGCGCTGAAGGTGATGACCGTGCGATCCTGCTTGTAATATTCAAGGCAGGCAGGGTCCCAGTCGAGGCCGCAAAACTCAACGAGCCGGCGGATTTCGGTATCGAAATTGCGCACAAGATCTTCATACTGAACAAAAGTGAAATTCTCGCCGATCGTGTCGCGCCAATGTTCAGTGAGGCGCGCATATTCCGAATAATAATGCCCGATCTCGTCAAGCGCGTTCGAAAACACCCAGCCCGAGGTGAAGTTGCGGCGATACATGGAGAAGCCGACTTCCACCGGATTGCGGCGGATATGAATGATGCGCGCTTCGGGAAAAGCCTGACGGATAAGGCCGACGCTCAAAAAATTGCTGGGCTGTTTGTCCGTGATGTAGGCCGCCTGCGCGACGTCGTAACTGCGTTGATCTTTGAGATAGCCCTCGCGGAAGGCGTCTAACAGCTCATCGGGCGCGGGGCCGCCAGTCCATCCCGATTTGTCGGCCCAGACCAGAAACTCATTCAAGGCGAACGGCATATAGGGAAGTTCGCCGCCGCTGACGACTTGCGGATGGGCGGAGATGGCGCTGTCGAGCAGCGTCGTGCCCGAGCGCGGCATGCCGACGATGAAAATCGGCACCGGCCCACCTGCCGCGCCCGGCGCGGGTGCGATGTCTGTCGGGAAAAAGCGGATAATGCGGTCGATAAACGCTTCATGCCGGGCCGGATCGTAGCGCAGGGTCGCGTCGATCTCGCCGATGCCGTGTTTCAGCTTGTTGGCGGCCGCCCAGGCCTCAAATGCGCCTGCGCGGTCTTTGCGTTGATGCAGCGCATCGCCGGCGGAGTAATAGGCCATGGCGCGATGTTTCGGCCCCTGGCGCTCATCTGCGCCGATCCGCTTTAGCTGTGCGATTTCATCATCTGTTAAATCCGAGCCGGCGGCGAGGGCGAGTTCTGCGTAGGCTTCGGCGTTGTTGGGATCGCTTGCAACCGCCTGGCGCGCATATTTCGCGGCTTCGTCAAAGTCGCCGACAAAGTTCAGATAACGCGCAAGTCCGGCCGCCGCGGCGCTATGACCGGGTTCAAGCGCGAGCGCTTTGTGAAAGCACTCCGCCGCTTCTTCTAGCTTGCGCGACCAGATCAGATATTTGCCGAGAGTCGCAAAATGGGTGGCTTGCGCCGGTGTCTTCTCCACAAGCGGGCGATAGACTTCAACGGCCTTTTTGAAATGACCGCTTTGAGAATGGGCGTAGGCGAGGGCGACGCGCGGGGCTTCGTCGTCGGGCGCAGCGTTCAGCGCGGCCTCTGCTGCGGCGGCGAGCCCGGCCCAGTCATTTTTCCGCCGGGCGATATGAGTGCGCAACATCAGCGCCTGGGGATGGCCGGGCGCGG
Source organism: Hyphococcus sp. (assembly GCF_041986965.1). Lineage (GTDB taxonomy): Bacteria > Pseudomonadota > Alphaproteobacteria > Caulobacterales > Parvularculaceae > Hyphococcus. The sequence continues at coordinate 1,026,642 of NZ_JBHIXB010000001.1, forward strand.
TTTTTTCAAAGGCGTCCAGCGCCGTCAGGGCGCGGTCATACTGGCCGGATTCATAAGCGGCGCCTGCAAGCCGCAGCGTTAAAACCGGATGCGGCTGGATTTTCAGCGCTTTGTCGAGGGCGTCGGCGGCGGCGGCGTAATCTTCGAGCTTGCCGGCGAGATCGCCAAGACGTCCCCAGCATTCAAACCGGTCGGGGGCGATGGCGGCGGCGCTTTCGGCTTCCGTGCGCGCCGCGGCGAGGTCGCCTTCGCGCTCCAGAAGAACGGAGTAATTCAAGATGAAGCGCCAGTTTTGCGGCGCGGTTTCGAGGGCGCGGATAATAAAGGGGCGGGCGGACTGCACGTCGCCGGTTTCAGCAAGCGAAACGCCCAAAAGGCTTGCTGCGTCGGCGTTTTCAGGGCTTTGGGCGAGAACGTCGCGGCAGAGGCGAATGGCGGTTTGATCGTCGCCATTAAGCCGCGCGGCGTTGGCCTGTTCCAGCATTGAATTGGTCATGATCGCCCGTGAAAAAGGCCGGAAGAGGCGCGCCTCTTCCGGCGTCTCGTAGAAAGGCTTACAGCGTGTCGCCGCCAAGCGGACGGTTGCAGGCGCAAAGTTCGTCTGTCTGCAGGCCGTCGAGAATGCGCAGGGTTTCCTGCGGATTGCGGCCGACATTGAGACCGTTCACGGTCACATGCTGAATGACATTGTGCGGATCGACGATGAAGGTCGCGCGCAGCGCAACGCCTTCCGGCGCGCGAATGCCGAGGCCGTCAATCAGCGAGCCGGTCGTGTCTGCAAATGACCATGCCGGGTGCTTGTCGAGATCCGGGTGATCGCGGCGCCAGGCGAGTTTGCAGAACTCGTTATCAGAGCTGCCGCCCATGACGACAGCGTCACGATCAGCGAATTCCTTGTTGAGACGGCCGAACTCGGCGATCTCGGTGGGGCAGATAAAAGTGAAGTCTTTCGGGTAGAAGTAAATGATCTTCCATTTGCCCGAAAAGCTGTCCTGCGTGATGTCTTCAAACGCGGACTGGCCGCCTTCCTCATGGGTGTTAAAGCCGGGCTTTACACCGACAACGGAAAAATCGGGAAGCTTGTCGCCGACGCCTAACATGCCTGTCTCCTTTTTTGCGTGCATGAATGAAACTGGTGATAGACCCGCCGCAGCGGGCCGCGAAAGACTACTTAACGCTCTTGGAAAATTAATCAAATAGATTATATCTGTGAATTATATCGATTTAGGCGATGAAAAAAGGTCAATGAAATGACGCCCTTACCGACTTTACGCCAGTTGCAGTTCTTCATGGCCCTGGTGCGTCGTGGATCGTTCTCCAAAGCGGCTGACGACTGTCTTGTGTCCCAGTCGACGCTCTCTTCCGCCATCAAGGAGATGGAGGCGCTGATGGACCAGCAGCTGGTGGACCGCTCGACCCGCTCATTCGCGCTCACCCCGGCCGGGGAGGAAGTGGCCGAGCGCGCGCCCGCCCTGCTCGCCGGGGCGGAAGACCTTGTCCGCGCCGCAAGCGGCCGGCGCCCTCTTGAGGGCCCGTTCACCCTGGGCGTCATTCCGACCATTGCGCCCTTCATTCTGCCGCGGGCGGCGAAGGCGTTCAAAAAAGCGTTCCCGAAGCTGGAGCTTTATCTGCGCGAAGATCTGACAGCGACCCTCGCCGAGCGGCTTTCTGCAGGGCTGCTCGATGCGGCGATCCTCGCCTTCCCTTATGACCTTCCCGGGATTGATTCCGTTGAAATCGGCGACGATCCGTTCTGGTTCGCCTGCGCGCCGGATCATCCGCTTGCGGACAAAAAGACACTGAAGCGCGACGAAGTTTCCACTTGTGAGCTTCTGCTGCTGGAGGATGGTCACTGTCTGCGCGAGCACGCACTTGACGCCTGCGAATTGCGCGACCGCGACGCGGCGGCGGCTTTTGGCGGCACCAGTCTTTTCACCCTGGCGCAGATGACCAAGGCCGGGCTTGGCGCCACTTTGTTGCCCGACATGGCGGTAAAGGACGGCTTGGCCAGAAGTGCAGGGCTCAAGGTCATCCCCTTTGCCGACCCGGCGCCGGCGCGGAAAATTGGGGTCGCCTGGCGGCGCGGCTCCGGCCGCAAGGAAGAGGCGCTGGCGCTCGCCGAAGAAGTGAAGAAGATTTTTTCCTAGGCGCTTTCTTGCGCGGGCGAGAGCGGGGCGTGTTTCACTGCGGCGACCTCGCCATTATCCGACATCATGATGGCGATGGGGCGGGTTGACCGGAACTGCGACAGAACGATCATCACGGTCACGGTGATGGGTACGCTCAACAAAAGCCCGGCAAAGCCCCATAAGCTGCCCCAGACGCCGAGCGTGAACAGGACGATGAGCGGGCTCAGATTAAGCGAGCGCCCCACAAGGCGCGGCTCAACGCCATTCGCCATGACCTGATCCGAGCCGATAAGGCACACCAGCGTAATAAGCGCCATGCGCAACCCGCCGCCGTCAGGCTGCACCAGCGCCAGCATCACCGGAAGCGTCATCGCCATCGGCGCCCCGAATATCGGGATGTAGTTGAGGGTGAAGATCAAGAGCGCCCAGAAGCCCGCGAACTGCACGCCAATGATCAGCAAGATCACATAGCTGAGGCTCGCCGTCACGAGATTGGAGAAGGTTTTCACGGTAATATACTGGCGCACCATGACGCCGATATCGGCGATGGTTTCATTGATGGCGAGGCGCTGGCGGTCATCGGCGCCCAGAAGCGAGATCTTCTTGAAGATGCGCCCGCGCTCGATCAGCATGAAGACCAGATAGAGAAAGACGGTGATGAAGGTGAGAAAATTCGAGGTCAGCGAACGCAAGGACCCCGCCGCCTGTGACAGGAGCGGGCGGATCAGGCCGAGCGCCGATTGCTGAATCTGCTCAACCCCGCCGAGCAGCTCTGCGGGTAGAAAGCTGCTGGTGCGAACAAAGTCGATGGCGTCAGTCGCCAGGGCTTCAAGGCGCCGTTCATAGCTGGGCCAGGCCTCAAGCAGCGTTTCCACATTGGCGCGGATGATTTCCACGAACAGCACCATGCCGGCGCCGATAAGCACGAAGGCGAACAGATAGCCGACCCAGTCAGGCATATAATTGCCGATGACGGGGATGCGTTTGACGTTTTCCTTCAGGGTGTAAATCAGGAAGGCGAGAAAGCCCGCCACCACAAACGGGATGAGAACGCCGCGCCCTACATAGGCGATGAACCCGACCAGGACGGCGACCGCGAGGGTGTAAAAGGTGCGGGCCATGCTGTGACCGGCCGCCTGGGCCATATCGGGGCTTCCTTTCCTCAACCGCTGCTTATCGCCGTTAGGCCGATTTGAGCTGTTGCGCCATAGCGGGAGCGCCAGCGCGGACCGGGAAACTGCGCGCCGCGCCGCATGCGGCTGCCTTGCCGGCGCTTCCTTTCCGCCGGGCCGGGCGCTACGACATGATGCATGATCATGTGGGAACTCGACTGGCGGGAGCCGCTCGCCGCTTTCGCGCCGCTTGCGGGCGAAAAGGACGCGCATCTGTTGCATGGCGGCGACCGTTCCCGGGCGGCGGAATGGTCGATCATCGCGGCCTTTCCGGCGACAGTCATTCGCGCGGAAAAGAACGGCGACGACCCATTCCCCAAGCTGGATGAGATTTTGCGCGCGCGCGCGCAACCGCGCCTCGACGAAACGACGGACCTGCCTTTCATATCAGGCGCGATCGGCTTTTTGGGGTACGAGGCGGCGCGGTTCTTCGAATCCTGTTTTGATCTGCCGCCATCGCCGTTTGCCTTTCCGGACATGGCGCTTGGACTCTATGATGCGGCGGCGCTTTTTTCCCGCGTGAAACGCAAGGCTTTTATTGTCGGCCGCGATGAGGCGGCGTGCCGGCGATTGCGCAGCGCCTTGGGAACGGACGAGTTGCCCGCGCCTGCTGCGGCGCAATTCGGCGAGTTGTCGTCGAATTTCACTGCGGCGGAATATCGCGAGGCTGTTGCAGCGGCGATCGAAAACATTCTTGACGGCGATTATTATCAGGCGAATTTATCTCACCAGCTTGCCGCGAGTGCGTCGGGTGAGGTGTCGCCTTTTGATCTTTTTCGCCGCCTCGCCGAAGGCAGCGATGCGTTTCATGGCGCCTTTCTGCAATATGAAGGCGGCGCCGTTCTCTCAAATTCTCCCGAGCGGTTTTTCCGGGTGGAGCCGGGCGTTTTCGGGCGCCGCCGCATCATCGCCGAACCGATCAAGGGAACGCGGCCGCGCGGCGCCTCGCCTGACGAGGACGCAAGGCTCGCCCGTGAGCTCTTGTCAGATCCAAAAGACCGCGCCGAAAACATCATGATCGCCGATCTGTTGCGAAATGATTTGTCCCGCATCTGCCGCGACGGAACGATCAGTGAGGATGCTGTCTGTGCGCTTATGAGTCTCGCTAATGTGCATCACCTGGTTTCACGCATCAGCGGTGTGTTGAAGGATGAGGTGAGCGCCGCCGATATTTTTACAGCGCTTTTTCCCTGCGGCTCTATCACCGGCGCGCCAAAGATCGAGGCCATGAACGCCATCGCCCGGATCGAAAAGCGCGGCCGTGGGCCCTATTGCGGCGCCATCGGCTATATTGACGATAGCGGCGCGATGGATTTCGCTGTCGCGATCCGCACTCTGATGGTTGAAGGCGCGCGCGTTACCATGCCGGTCGGCGGCGGCGTGACGCTGCGCTCCAAGCCCCAGGACGAATATGAAGAGACGATCGTCAAGGCGCGCGGCGCGCTTGCCGCGCTGGGCCGGAACGAGATGACGGCGGATGCGTCATGATCCTCGTCATCGACAATTACGATTCCTTTGTGAACAATCTCGCGCGCTATATCCGCGAAGAGGGGCGCGAGACATGTGTGGTCCGCAACGACGCCGTCAGCGTCGATGATTGTCTCGCCATGAAGCCGGCGGGCGTCGTTATCTCGCCGGGGCCGAAAACGCCGGCGGAGGCGGGCGTTTCCATGGCGCTTTTGCAAGCGCTCGATGAAAGGACGCCCATGTTGGGGGTCTGTCTCGGTCATCAATGTCTGGTCGAGGTTTTCGGCGGCGTCACCCGCCGGGCGTGCTCGCCCTTGCATGGGGAGGCGAGTGAAATTCGCCATGACGGAAGCGGCGTCTTCGCCGGCGCGCCGTCGCCGATGATGGCCGGGCGCTATCATTCTCTGATTTCGGTCCCGGCCAGGGGGGCGCCTTTGCGTGAGACGGCGTGGAGCGCCGATGGCGAGTTGATGGGCGTTGCGCATGAAGCGCGCGCCTGGTTTGGCGTGCAGTTTCACCCTGAATCCCTGCTGACGCCCCATGGGCGGCGAATCATCCATAACTTTCTTGCGCAATGTTAGGTAAGGAGCGAACGCGATGGCGTTCTGGTTGAATGGTGAGATCAGGGAAGACAGGGCGGCAATCCATATCGCCGACCGCGGCTTCTTGCTGGGCGACGGGGTCTTTGAGACCGTCCTTTTGATGGATGGCCGGCCCGCCTTTTTCTCGGCGCATATAAGACGCATGCGGGCGGGCGCCGCCGCGCTCGGGATTGAAGCCGAGATCGATGAAAGGGCGCTTGCCGACGCGGTGACGACACTGGCGGCGCGCAATGAAGCGACGAAAGGATCAGCCTGGGCGCGGCTCACGCTCACGCGCGGCGTTGGTCCGCGCGGTCTTGCTTTTGTGAAAGGGGAATGTTCGCCGACATTTCTGGTTACGTTGAATCGCTATGCCGCGCCGCTCGATCACGGGCCGGCGCAAGTGATCGTTTCCAAATATGGCAGAAACGAACACAGCATCACGGCGCGTTGGAAGACGCTGAATTATCTCGATAACGTCATGGCGAAGGAAGAGGCGACGGTGGCCGGTGCGGATGACGCCATCATGTTGAACTCGGCGCGCCGCGTCGCCTGCGCGTCGACGTCGAATGTTTTTCTGATCCGTGGCGACAGTCTCAAAACGCCGCCGCCGGAGGAAGGCGCTATGCCGGGCGTCGTGCGCGCGATTGTTCTTGAAGAAGCGGAAAAAGCGGGGATCGAAATTCTCGCAGCGCCCGTAGAGAGTGCGGAGCTTGTGGCCTCGGCGCTTTTTCTCACCAACAGCCTGATCGGATTGCGGCCGGCGGCCAAGGCGGGCGCCCGGGCGCCGGCGGAAAGTGCGCTGGCGATGATCGGCGAGCTTAAATCGCGTTATAAAGCCGCCATGATGGCGGATATAGAAGCATTCGAGGCGGCGCATTGAAGGCCTTTTCTCTCAGCGAAGACCAGATCGCCCGGGTCATCGGCGCGGCGGCGGCCGATGAGCTGTCGCGGCGGTTCAATCGCCATGCGGATTTCCTGACGATTGCGTCATGGACGCAAAATACGCCGTTGGGGCGTGGCGGCCTGTCTCTTGATGAGGCTGAAAAGGCCGCCTGCGCCCGCCGCGCCGCAACACTGTTCGGTCTTGACGCTGATTATCTCGCGGCTCGCCCGGCCGAAAAGATCGCCGACTGGGCGCATGACCTCGCCGCGGCGCTTAAGGATGGTCTCACGTCATTTTCCTTCAAGCCTGCGGCGCGCAATGACGAAGACGCCGCCTATTCTCATCGCGCCGACGCCATCTATCAGGATGCGGCGGCGGCGGCGAATGTGCTTTACGGGCGCCGGCGGCTTTTATCCTTCGTGGCGCCGCATAGCTTGCTGGGGCTCGAACTTTCCGTGCTGACGCCAAATCTCCTGGGCATTGAAGCGGTGGACGCACGCGGCATGACACCGGATGAATTGTCGAAAAACCTCCTCTTTGGCGATGTGCTCGTCGCGACGCCGACGCTTTGGCGCTACATGATGCAGGAGGAGCTGCAGGCGCCGGATAATTCGCTCGCGGTGTCTTTTGGCGAGCCCATGACGCCGGAACTTGCGGTTGATATGCGCAAAAGCGGATTCGGCGTTCTGCGGGAACTTTATGGTTCGACGGAAACCGGCCTGATGGCCTGGCGCGACAGCCCCAGCGAAGCGTTTGTTCTGTTCGATCACTGGCGGCGTGAAGGCGACGGTCTGATGCGGCTTTGTCCGGATGGCGAGGCGCGTCAGGTTGAGGCGATGGATCGTCTCACATGGGAAGGCGAGCGCAGCTTCACTCTGTCGGGCCGGCGTGACGGGGCCGTCCAAATCGGCGCCGTCAACGTCTTTCCCGAAGCGGTCGCCGAAACCTTGCGCGCCCATCCTCATATCAAGGATTGCCGTATTGTTGTCGGGCGGCGCGGCGACGGCGCCGCGCGTCTCATCGCCAATATCGTGCTCGCAGACAAGACGCCGCCGAATGAGCGCACCGCGCGCGATATTGATGTCTGGTGCCGGGTCAGTCTGCGCCAGCAGGAGCGCCCGCAAATCTATAATTTTGAAATGGAAACGGGCGCGCCAGCATAAAGCTGGGCGCGCCCGTTGAATGCCGTTTCAGGCGGAATTAGTTCTTGGAGCCGCCGTCCTGGGACAGGGTGTTCGCCTGCGAATATTTGTTCTGCACCTGGGACGAAACGATGCCGAACTGGGCCTGGTCGTCGCCGACGGTGACGGTCGCTTCGCAGTTGGTTGTGCAGTTGTAAGTCGTGCGGGCGACGCCGCGATGGACGGTCATCATGTCGGAGCTTGGCGTGCGCACGCGGATGACAAGATTTTTCACCGCTTCGCCATTCTCGTCGAAGATATAAATGTTGGTAAGGCCCGGCGCTTTGCCGAACAGCAGGATATTGGCGTTATCCTGAATGGTGACATCCGCAATGGCGGGGTTGCCGACGACGATCGATTTCGCCGGGTTTTCAAGTTTGAACGGGCGCACCTGATCCATCGTCAGCCACAGCTGCTCTGCGGCGGCGACTTGCGTAGTGGCTGCGAAAATAGCGGCGGCGATGAGAATCCTGCGCATGGATGGTCCTTCCTCAAAAGCGGCCTTTACCTTAGCCGCGAGGTGTCAAAGAAAACTTAAGGGAAATCGCCGCATTTCCTTCCCGAATTCGGGCCAATCAGCGGATCGCAATCATTTACGCGCCTGAATTTTACCGGAGCTTAAAGGGGCGCTGGTAAGGCGGGGAGACCGGTGGAGTATGCAATGACCGCAGTATCGATCCAGCCTGCTGAGCAGGGCCCATCCCAGGCGCAGGCGCTATCCAGGATTGCGCCCTTTGAAGATTTGCCCGACGCGGTCCTGTCGCTCCTGAGCGATCAGAGCGAAACGCGCGAATACAGCGCCGGCCAAACCGTGTTCTCCCTTGGCCAATATGATGGCGCAGAATTTCTGGTGGTCCTGTCGGGCGCCTTAAGGGTTTCCCTCACTGACGGCGCCACCGGCGCCATGCTGATTGAAGAAGTGTCCGAGGGCGGCGTTTTCGGCCTTGAAATCGCGATCGCCGACCCTGACCCATCTACCTTTCAGCAAATCGCTGTCACCGCCGAAAAAGACTGCACACTCGTTCTTGTCGACGCCGCGGAGTTCAAGTCGCTTGCGGCGAACCGGCCGTCCCTGATGCGCAATGTCGCCGTCTTTCTTTCAAGCCAGCTTGTCGCGCAGCGCTTTCGCGCCATGGGCGCGCAAGCCGCGCCGGAACAACGGGTCTATGCTGTGCTGCTTGAATGCGTTGAGCGTGATCCCGTCAGTGGCGTCTGGGCGATCAAGAAAATGCCAAAGCATCGCGAGCTTGCCGATCGCGCCGGCGTTGATGAGGCCGCCGCAGCGGGCGCTGTCGCCGCATTAATTCAAGAAGGCGTCGCGCAACGTAACTATCCCGGACTTATTGTAAACGATATGTCGCGGCTCAATCAGCTTGCGAGCTAGGAATCAAGCGGTTTTCCGCCATGGTTAATTCGGATTAACCATAATCAGTATACAGACATAAATTACAGCTTATTCACCGTTTCTTTACAGCTTGGGGGCAAGATGCCCGAGACTGAAGGGGAGTTCCTCTTCAGCGGTGCAAGTGAAGAGTAAGCAGGAGTCGACCATGAAAACTCTTATCAATCGTTTTAAAGCCGATGAATCCGGCGCGACCGCCATCGAATATGGCCTGATCGCCGCTCTTATCGCCGTTGCTATTATTGCTGCGCTGCGTTCCGTTTCCGGTTCGCTCAGCAACACGTTCAGCAACGTGTCCAGCGAGCTTGATGGCGCTTAATTCAAGCGTTATCCACTCGAAAGAAAAGGAGGCCTTATGGCCTCCTTTTTTTGTTTATATCTAACGGAACATTAAGAGGCGCGCGCCTATCTTGACCGCCGGGATATTATGCCGGAGGGCGAGGCGTGATCGCATACCTTCTACTTTCTGTCTTTCCAGCTGCGCTTTTAATCGCCGCAGCAAACGACGTTTACGAATTCAAGATCCCGAACTGGATCTCGATTGTCTTAATTTGCGTTTACCCTTTGGCCGGCCTTGCTGTCGGCGCCAGCTATGACGTTGTTGGCGAGGGCGTGCTGATCGGCGCGGCTGCGCTGGCGCTCGGTTTTGCGCTTTTCGCCTTTAAAATCGTCGGCGGCGGCGATGCGAAACTGTTCGCGGCGACCGCGCCCTGGCTAGGGCTCGCTTCTTTGGGCGTGTTTTTGATCAATACGGCGATGGCGGGGCTGGTTTTGGCGATCGTCATGGGAATGTTTCGCAAGTTTCCGTTGCTGCCCGTTTACGCTCACGCGCCCTGGTTAATCAGATTGCATGAGCGAAAAAAGGATCTTCCCTACGCGGTAGCCATCGCAGCGGGCGGACTTCTTAGCTTTTCGCAAACGCCATACTTCCAATTGGTCATTGGCGGTTAACAAGATCAGTTAACAGAGTTTTGAGGACTTTGTCGCACGTTAGTCTCAAGGCGTCCTCTATGGAAAGCACGAAAAAGGCAGGTTCGAAATGAACGTTAGTCGCATTGCAATTCTTGGCGTCGCTCTCATTGCGGGCGCCGGCGCGTTTGTCCTCATGCTGAGCCAGAACAAGGACATTGCGCCTGTTCAGATCGTCGAACCGGTTCGCGAAGAAACCGTGCGCGTTCTTGTCTCAAGCCGCGATATTCAGCGCGGCCAGCGTCTTGGCGCAGAGGCGACCAGCTGGGTGACATGGCCGAAAAAAGCCGTTCAGCCGACTTTTATCACAGAAGATAACCAAGGCGCCCGTGAAGATCTGGAAACGGCGGTTGCGCGCTCGCTGATCGTAACCGGCGAACCGATCGTCAACGCCAAGCTCGTACGCGCAGGGTCTTCCAGCCTGATGGCTGCGATCCTTGCCCCGGGTATGCGCGCGGTGACGATGCGTGTCTCGCCGGAAACATCGTCGGGTGGATTTATTCTTCCAGGCGACAAAGTCGACATCATGTTGGCGGGCGGCCGCGGCTCCTCCGCGCCTGCGCGCACCATTTTCGAAGACGTGCGTGTGCTCGCAGTGGACACGCTTTTTTCTGAAAACACGGAAGCGTCGCATGTGGCGGGATCGAACGTCACGCTGGAGCTTGCTCCGACAGACGCTGAAACTTTCATATCTGCGCGTGACGCAGGGTCGTTGAGCCTTGTTCTGCGCAGCATTTTCAAGCCGGAAACGGAGCTTCAGGCGACGGACCGGCGGTCATCCAATGTGAGTGTGATTCGTTATGGGCGTTCGTAATCCAAAACCGGGCCAGGGGGGTCAGATGACTATGCTTGCAACAGTGATGAACGCCGCCGCAAAGCGCGCCGCCAAAACCGCCGCAGCGACTCTCATCGGCGCTGCTGCGCTCGGCCTTGCCGCGCCGGCTTTCGCGCAGCGTGGGTCGCAGCCGGTTCATATCAGCGTCGGCGGCGACAGCGTCGTGTCGAAAAGCATTGTTCTGCCGCTCGATAAAGCGGCAATTGTCGAGCTGCCGGAAGCGGCGGCCGATGTTCTGGTGTCTCAACCAAGCGTCGTCGATGCGGTGGTGCGTTCGCCGCGGCGTGTTTTTCTTCTCGGTCTTTCGACAGGGCAGACAAACGCGTTCTTCTTTGACTCGCGCGGGCGTCAGATATTAAACCTTGAAATTGTTGTTGAACGCGATATGGACGCGCTTTCCGAATTGTTCGCACGCGTGATGCCGGAATCGCGGATCGAAGTCGAAGCCGTGAACGACAATGTCGTGCTGCGCGGAATCGTTCAGTCCGCCAGCGAAGCCGCAAATGCTTCTGATCTCGCTGGCCGCTTCGTTGGCGACGCGGAAAGCGTCATCAACCTTCTGGCGGTGCGCGACCCTGAACAGGTTATGCTGAAAGTGCGCATTGTCGAAATGCAGCGCCAGCTCCTGAAACAACTTGGCGTTTCGGCAACCGGCACATTCCAGCTTTCGGACGCCGCTGTTACGGCCGCCGCGTCCAACTCCATCGCAACGACGGGCGGTATTGGGCTTGCGGCGCGCAAGATCAATGCAGGCGATCTCGAACTTCTCGACACGTCGCTTCAGGCTTTTGAATCGACCGGTCTTATCCGCATTCTCGCCGAACCTAACCTCACGGCGATTTCCGGTGAATCTGCGCGCTTTCTCGCGGGCGGTGAATTTCCCGTGCCGGTGGGCCAGGATGATGGCGTGATCTCGATCGAGTTCAAGGAATTCGGCGTCGGTCTCGGCTTTACACCGCTGGTGTTGAGCAAGGGACGGATCAATATGAAGATTTCGACCGAGGTCTCGGAAATTACGACAGAGAATGCGTTCTTCGTCCCCGGCGCCACAACGGTCGATGATGACGGCAACCTGATCACGACGGCGGGTCTTTCCATCCCCGGTCTGTCGGTGCGCCGCGCCAATACGGTTGTTGAGCTTCCTTCGGGCGGCAGCCTGGTGATGGCGGGTCTGCTCCAGGAAGACATGCGCTCGACCATTGAGGGCATTCCCGGTGTGAAAGACGTGCCGGTGCTCGGACAGCTTTTCCGCAGCCGCAATTATGCGAACAACGAGTCCGAGCTTGTCATCATTGTGACGCCGTATCTCGTGAAGTCGACGCATGAATCGAACCTGATGGATCCCTCGAAAGGTTTTGTTCCCGCAAGCGATGCGGAAGCAATCCTCTTCGGCAAAATCGTCTCTACCTATGGTCTGGCCGGCGCGGGCGTGAACGAAGCCTCGCTGCAGGGACCAATGGGCTTCATTCTTGATTGATAGGAAAGAAAGTCATGAACGCTTCAACTCTGAAAATCACGCTTCTTTCCGCAGTATCGCTGAGCCTTTCGGCTTGCGCCGGCGGCGTTTTCAACGGACCTGACGATGGGCTCACCATCGCGGAAACGCACCCGATCGCCGTCGACAGCCAGGTGATGACCCTGACGATCAGTGGCGATGTGTCGACCAGCGATCTGTCCAATATGGACAAGGCGCGCCTGAAGGCGTTCGCGAACGCCTATCTGACAAACGGGCATGGACCGCTGACAGTAACGGCGCCGTCCGGCGCCGGCAATGATCGCAATGATCATGAAGCGGCGGCGGATATTCGCAAAGCGCTGAACGAGACCGGCGTTCCCTGGTCTGCGATCCATGGCGCGACTTACAGAACCGGCGAAGCCTCGAATGATGAAATCATTTTGTCGTTCACGCGTTATGTGGCGACGCCAAGCCAGTGCGGCGTCTGGTCGGGGCTGAAGTCCACCGAATACCGCAATGTGCGCTCCCCGAATATGGGCTGCGCAACCATGAACAATTACGCGGCGATGATCGCCGATCCGCATGATTTGATTGCGCCGACTGAAACAGCGCCGGTTGACGGTGAATTCGCCGTTCGCGCTGTAGAGCTCTACCGCGCAGGCGAAATGACGTCGTCAAAGGTTGACCAGAATATCAACGCCGAGACGTCGCAATAACACTTGACCGGGCGCGACCAGGGGAAGCCCGAGGGAGATGAAGATGAAAAACGCTGCTGAATCCGCGTATCAGCCGTCAGATGACGAAGAGGGCGTTGCAGACGGTGCAGCCAGCCTCGGCGCTGACGGCGGTCCTGCGGCGAACAACACTCCCGCAGCCGGCGGGCAGGCCGTGGAAGAGGACTTCTCGGACGCCTTCGGCGACGATGCGGACTGGCTGAACGAAGAGCTCTCGGATGAAGAGCTTGCCGCGCTCGGCGAAGAAGATTTCGGCGATGACGTCTTTGGAGAAGAAGGCTTCGAAGACGAACTTGAAGCCGACTTTGACGACGATGAACTTGGCGCCGCGCCGGCCATTGACGAACCGGTTGCGGACGCCGAAGCGCCGGCCCTTGAAGAGGAAGCTTTCGCTGACGATGCGTTTGCTGACGAAGGCGTCGCTGCAGAGGATTATTCAGAGGAAGATTTCAGCGCGGAAGACTTTGCTGCTGAAGACTTTGCTGCTGAAGACTTTGACGCTGAAGAAGAAGCCGCTCCGGAATCGGGTGGGGCGCTGGTCACGGCGGCGGAAGCTGCTGCGGGCGCCGCCGGCGGCGCGCTCGAAGAAGCGCACACCTATGGCGGCGACATCACTGACCTTGGCGGCGAAGACGTCGACCACCGTCCGGTGCCGCGTATTTCGATCCATGCTTTTTGTGAAACGCCTGGGGTCACGCAACTGCTTGAGAAAGCGTCCGTGGACCGCCGGCTGTCGAAAGCGCACCTCACCATTCACATGGGCGGGGTCAACAAGGCGATCGACCATTTCCAGACGGCTTCCACGCCGAACCTGATCATTCTTGAGACGACGGCTGGCGGCGCGGAAATTTTCGCCAAGCTCGGCGAGTTGGCCGAAGTCTGCGACCCGTCAACCAAGGTCGTCATCATTGGTCAGGTCAACGACATCATTCTCTATCGCGAACTGATCCGTCAGGGCGTCAGCGAATATATCGTGCGGCCGAACTCGCCGCTGCAGATCATCAAGACCGTCGCGGATCTTTATGTGGACCCTGCAGCGCCGCCAATCGGCAAAACCATGGCCTTTGTCGGCGCACGCGGCGGCGTCGGTTCGTCCACCATCGCCCACAATATCGGCTGGTGTACGGCGGAAGAATTCAAGAGTGACACGGTCATTCTCGATCTCGACTTGCCGTTCGGCACGACGAGCCTCGATTTCGATCAGGAAGCCTCCGCCGGTCTTGTGGAGGCGTTGAGCTCGCCGGAGCGTCTTGACGATGTCCTGCTCGACCGTCTTTTGCAAAAACATACGGACCGGCTGAGCTTGTTTACGGCGCCGTCCATGCTCGATCGTGACTTCGATCTCGACGATCAGGCGTTTGAAACGGTGCTTGACGTTGTGCGCGGCACAGCGCCGACGATCATCGTTGACGTTCCCCATATCTGGACGACCTGGTCCAAGCGCATCCTGATGACGGCCGACGAGATTGTCATCACGGCGACGCCTGATCTGGCCTCGTTCCGCAACACCAAGAACCTGATCGATATTCTCGGCGCGGCGCGGCCGAATGATTCCTCGCCGACGCTGATTATCAACCAGTTCGACCCGAAAACGTCTGCGGTGCAGCCTGACCAGTTCGCTGAACATGTGGGCATCGAGCCGCAGCAGGTGATCCAGTGGGATCCGCAGCTTTTCGGGACGGCGGCTACAAATGCGGCGCCGCTTCTGGAAGTTGGCGCAAAGTCCAAGGTGGCCCAATCGGTTCGTGACCTTTCGGGACATCTTCTGGGTCGCAGCGAAGCGAATGTTGCGCGCCCGAAATTCAGCCTGTCCGGATTGTTCAAGAAGAAGTAAACAAGGTGGTGAGTAATGTTCGGACGAAGAACAGGTCCTGTTGAGCCTGCTCGGGAGACGCCGGCGCCGGCGGCGAAGAAGCCAGCGCCGTCCTCCGCAGCGCCGAAAAAGCCCGTTGCAAAACCGCCGGCGAAAGCGGCGAAGCCCGAGGCGAAAGCCGCCCCGTCCGCGCCCCCGCGCGTGGCGACGCCGGCCGCCAAAGCGCCCGCCACCGTGGAGGTCGGCGGACGTTCGGACGAGTATTTTCAGACCAAGACGACGATCTTTAATGCGCTGATCGACACGATCGATCTGTCGCAGCTCGCCCAGCTCGATACCGAGGCGGCGGCGGAAGAGATCCGTGACATCGTCAACGAGATCATCTCAATCAAAAATGTTCAGATGTCCATCGCCGAGCAGGAATCCCTGCTGCAGGATATCTGTAACGACGTTCTCGGTTACGGCCCGCTTGAGCCGCTGCTCGCCCGCGACGATATCGCCGATATCATGGTTAACGGCGCCAATCGCGTCTTTATCGAAGTCGGCGGTAAAATCCAGCTTACTAATGTGCGCTTCCGCGACAATGCGCAGCTGATGAACATTTGTCAGCGCATCGTGTCCCAGGTCGGCCGCCGCGTCGATGAAGCCAGCCCGATCTGCGACGCGCGCTTGCCGGACGGTTCGCGTGTGAACGTTATTGCGCCGCCGCTTTCCATTGACGGCGCTGCGCTCACCATTCGTAAGTTTAAAAAGGACAAGCTCCGCATTCAGGACCTTGTCAATTTCGGCTCGATCTCGCCCGAGGGCGCAAAGGTCCTCGAGATTATCGGCCATTGCCGCATCAACACGCTGATCTCCGGCGGTACGGGCTCCGGTAAAACGACGCTTCTGAACTGTATGACCGGCTTTATCGAGCATGATGAACGTATCATCACCTGCGAGGACGCGGCCGAACTTCAGCTGCAACAGCCTCACACGGTGCGCCTGGAAACCCGTCCGCCCAACCTTGAAGGCTCAGGCGAAGTCACCATGCGCGACCTAGTGAAGAACTGTCTGCGTATGCGCCCTGAACGCATCATCGTCGGCGAGGTTCGCGGCCCCGAAGCGTTCGACTTGCTTCAGGCCATGAACACCGGCCACGACGGCTCCATGGGCACGCTCCACGCCAACTCGCCGCGTGAAGCGCTACAGCGTATTGAATCCATGATCACCATGGGCGGCTACAACCTGCCCTCAAAGACCATCAAGGAAATGATCGTCGGCTCTATTGACGTCGTGGTGCAGGCGGCGCGTCTTCGCGACGGCTCCCGCCGTATCACGCATGTCACCGAAGTGCTCGGCACTGAGGGCGACACCATCATCACGCAGGATCTGTTCGTCTACGACATGGACGGGGAAGACGCCGACGGCAAGATTGTCGGCAAGCACAAATCAACCGGCATTGCGCGCCCGGCCTTTTGGGACCGCGCTCGGTATTACGGCAAGGAAGCGGAGCTCGCCTCCGCGCTCGACGCCGCATCGGAGTAGGGGTTTATGGATCAGCAGATCCTCATTGTTCTGGTTCTCGGGGTGGTCGCGTTTGGCGCGCTCGCCTTTGTTCTGCTTGCGCCGAACCAGCGTGACAAGGCGAACAAGCGTGTCGCGTCCCTGAACACTGCCAAAGCGGCGAAGCGCGGCGGCGGCGTTAATGCAGAAGCGCAGAACAAGGAGCGCCGTAAAAAGCTCGCTGACTCGCTTGCGGCGCTTGAAGACAAAACGAAAAACCTGAAAAAGAAAAAACGCCTGTCGATGGACCAGATGCTCGAACAGGCGGGCCTTACGATCAAGCGCAAGCAATTTTACATCGGGTCGGTGGTTGTCGCGCTCCTGTTCGGTCTTGTCGGCGTTATTTCCGGTCAAAAGATGTGGATTAGCGGCCTCATGGTCGCGATCGGCGGTCTGGGCTTCCCGCGCTGGGTCTTGAACTTTCTGCGCACCCGCCGCCAGAAGAAGTTCGTTGATGAATTCTCCAATGCGATCGACGTTATCGTCCGCGGTGTGAAATCGGGTCTGCCGGTCAATGAGTGTCTCAAGATCATTGCGCGCGAGGCGCCACGTCCCGTCAGCGATGAATTTCACATGCTGGTCGAGGGCATTCGCGTCGGTCTGTCGCTCGATCAGGCGCTTGAGCGCATGTATGAGCGGATGCCGCTGCAGGAAGTGAACTTTTTCGGCATCGTGTTGATGATCCAGCAAAAGACAGGCGGCAACCTCGCGGAAGCGCTGGGCAACCTTGCGAATGTGCTGCGTTCCCGCAAGCTCATGGAAGGCAAGATCAAGGCCCTGTCGTCTGAAGCGAAGGCGTCGGCCTGGATTATCGGCTCACTGCCGTTCCTTGTCGCAGGCGCCGTTCAACTTTCGTCGCCGGATTACCTGACGCCGCTCTTCACAGAGAAGGTCGGTAATTTCATCTTGATCGGCGCCGGCCTGTGGATGGGCACCGGCGTCATCGTGATGAAGAAGATGACTCAGATTAAGGTTTAGAGACCGTCATGGAAGCCATCATCAACGCCGTCACGGATCGGAACTTCCAGATCGCCGCGCTTGTCTCGCTGGCGGCGGTGGCGACGCTTTACACCGTGCTTGAACCCCTGCTTGTCAAAGACAAGCTCAAGGAGCGCATGAAATCGGTTGGCAATTATCGGGATAACCTGCGCAAGCAACAACGCGAAGCGCTGGCGAAAAAGACCAAGGGCCTGCGCAACACTTCGCCGCAAGGCGCTGTGAAGGATCTGGTGGAAAGCCTCAAACTGCTTGAGGTTTTCGACGCCGAGTCCGCGCGCAAGAAACTGATGATGGCCGGCTATCGCGGCCAGGGCCCGGTCTTCACATTTATGACCGCGCGTCTGGGCCTGCCTTTTGTTGTGGCGATCATTGCCGGCGTATATGTCTATCTTCTGGACGGGTTCGAACTGGACAGCTTCGGCAAGTTGATGGCGACCTTCGGCGGCTTTTGCGTCGGCTTTTACCTGCCGAGCATCTATATCTCGAATGCGGTCTCCAAACGTCAGCAAAGCATTCAGGAAGCATGGCCCGATGCGCTTGACCTTCTCCTGATCTGTGTGGAAGCGGGCATGTCCATCGAAGCGGCGTTCCAGAAAGTCGGCGACGAAGTGGGCCCGAACTGTCCGGAGCTTGCTGAAGAACTTGGCCTCACCACGGCGGAGCTTTCCTACCTTCAGGAACGCAAACAGGCTTATGTGAACCTTGCCGAACGCACCGGTCTCGACTCGGTGAAGGGCGTTGTTACAGCGCTTGTCCAGTCGGAAAAATACGGTACGCCCCTGGGGCAGTCCTTGCGTGTTATGGCGAAAGAAAGCCGGGATTTGAGGATGCAGGAAGCGGAGAAGAAAGCCGCCGCCCTGCCGCCGAAACTCACCGTGCCGATGATCGGCTTCTTCCTGCCGGTGCTGTTTGCGGTGATTCTCGGCCCCGCGATCATGTCGATCATGAGCACGCAATAAGCGCTCGCTGGCCCATCGCCTTAAACGCTAACGCTAATTCTTGTATCGGCGCGGCAGTTGGAAACGAAGCCCGTTATTCCGCGCGGCCCTGATCAAAGCGCGGCAGGCTGTCATCGGTGTTGAACCACGCGATGCGGTCTTCGCAATAGATATGAAAATCGGGCGGAGACAGGGCGGGATCGTCAAGCGTCGCTGTATTGACTCCCAGCGTTTGCGACACATCATCCTCGCGGAACACAAGATAGCTTCCGCAATCGCCGCAAAACTCCCGGCCTGCATGATCTGAGGCGCGATGGGTTTTCGGCGCGCCTTCAAGATACGAAAACCCTTCAGGCGCCAGCGCGAACCAGGCGACCGCCGGAGCGCCGGACTGGCGCTGACAGGTGCGACAATGACAATAGCCGCTTTCCTCAATTACGCCGGAAACACGGTAGCGGATGGCGCCGCAGAGACATCCGCCTTCGGCGTCGATGGATTTGGTCATGGTGAAATCTCCGGCTCATCAGCGGCCTGCAAAAGACCCGGCCAAGTCTAGCATTTCCCCAAGCTGATGTCCGCCAGCGTCTTGCTTGCGCGCAAAAAAATGAATCATGCTGTAAAGCTTCACGCCTATGGAGATCAAGCTTCTCATCCTCCTCCTGATCGCAGCTTTTTCTGCGATAGCGGGCGGCGTGCTCGGGCGTTGGGAGCGCATTCACCCGAACTGGATGCGTTCGGAATGGCGTCATGGCGTTATCGCCTTCGGGGGCGGCGCTCTGTTGGCGGCGGTGTCGCTTGTTCTGGTGCCAAAAGGCATGGCGTTGCAGCCGGCCTGGGCGTCTCTTGCAAGCTTCGGCGCCGGCGCGCTCGCATTCCTCCTCTGTGACCGCTACTTCGCCAATCGCGGCACGCCGCTGTCGCAATTACTGGCGATGCTGCTCGACTTCGTGCCGGAGGCGATTGTCGTCGGCGCTGTGATTTCCAGAAATTATGGAGAGGCCTTATTCCTGACCCTGATCATTGCAGCGCAGAATATTCCTGAAGCCTTCAACGCCTATCGTGAAATCACACACAAGGGCGGCGATAAGGGACTGGCCAAACATGCGCTCGCCGTGATTTCGCTGGCGGCGTTATCGGGGGTCGGCTGGGGCTTTTTCGGCTATCTCGTCTTTCATCCCGACCATGTGCTGCTCGGGTCGATCATGACCTTTTGCGCCGGCGGCATCGTCTATCTGGTGTTCCGGGATGTGGCGCCCCAGGCGCAATTGGAGCGCGCCTGGTACCCGTCCATGGGCGCCGTCGTCGGTTTCATGCTGGGCATGGCCGGGCATTCATTTGTCGCGGCCTGACGGCGCGTTTACTCGCTTTGAGCTGCAATCTGGTCGATCGCTTCGTAAAGCGGCAACTCACCGGCGGCCACCTTCTCGCGGGACGGCGCCGGTTGACCGAGGCGAGCGCGGTAGACCCAGAAATTCGTCAGCACGATTTCCACGAAGTTGCGGCTTTCGCGGTTCGGAATGCTCTCAATGAAAAGCAGCGGGTCTTCGATCGCCACGTCGCGCTTCCAGCGGCGCAAATTACCCGGCCCGCCATTATAGGCGACAGCCATGTGGAAGAGATCGCCATCCGTGGAGCGGGTCATCAGATGATCCACATAATTCTGGCCAAGCTCCATATTATAGGCGGGGTCGTAAAGCCGCTCGCGGCCCGAGCGGTACCGCAAGGACCGGTCGCCCGCGATATAGCTCGCCGTGCGCGGCATCAGCTGCATCAGGCCGCGGGCGCCGACGCGGCTTGTGGCGTCAGTCTTGAATTTCGATTCCTGGCGCATCAGCGCATAAAGCAGCGCGCGGTCGACTTTAAAGCCATTCTCCGGCGCGTAATGCGGCACCGGGAAAAGACCTGCCTGAAGGTCGGGATTGTCATCGGACAGCGCGATGTCGACTTGCGCGGCGGGCAGGTCGAGCGCGATGGCGAGCGCCAGCAATTGCGGCGTCTCATCTTCGTCGATGGCGCCGTTGGCCCAGCGCAGCTCCAGATCGGCTTCGCTGGTCTGCCCGGCTTCCTTTAGGGCGATGGCGCGGCGGATGCGCGGCTGGTCTTCGAGAAGGTCGTCAAATTGATCCTGCGTCAGCTCCGGCGCATTCCAGTTGTAATCATAGGTGCGGCCAAGCTGGGCGAGGGCGAGCTGTCCATAGAAGGTGAAGGGATAATCGGCGGCGATTTCGAGATTGGGCGTCACCTCTGCGGCGGCGCCGGCGGCGAGCGCGGTGCGCGCGGCCCAGAAACCCGCGGCGGATCGCAGTGAGTCTTCCTGATAGGGAATGGCGGCCATGGCGCGGAACTGGTTATGGGCGCCGGCGATGTCGCCCTGGCGGTATTTGATCAATCCGGAGATCCAGTACGCCAGAACAGCGCTGTCGCCATTGCGCGCCGCCGCAGCGCCAGAGATTTCCGCGGCGGCGTCGATATAGCCCTGATAGTAAAGGCTCGCCGCAATCCAGGAGCTCATGCGGTCATATTGGCGCTCGGTGATCGTGCCGCGTCTTAAATGTCCGTCGATCTCGCGCCGGGCCTCAAGCGCGCGCTCCTTGTTTGAAAGATAGCGCACGCGGCCTTCGATCCGGCGCACATTGGGGCGGCTCTTCCTGTCATAATCTTCTTCAAGATCAGGATGGAGCTCCTTTTCAGGCGCCGAGCGCCATTTCCGCGAGATCGGGCGGATGGGAGAGGACTGGCCGCGCGGCTGGCGTTTGCGCGCCAGCGAATAGATTTTATCCGCCTCCGGATGATCGGCGTAATAGGCCATCCAGCGCTTCAATTCGCCAAAGCTCGAACGATAAGCGGTGGGGTGCATGTAGCGCTGATATTGCACATAGCCCATCAGGATGTCGTTTTCGAGCGCGGCGATTTTGGCGTCTGCTTCTTTCCAGCGCCCATCTTCCTGCAAGGCAAAGATTGCCTCGTAGAGCGCTGCATCGGCGTCGCTCAGTACACGGATATTGAGGGCTTCGGAAAGCGCGGCGGCGGGGATCGCCGCAGGATCGGCCTGTTGGGTTGTGTCAGCGGTCGCCGCTGCGGCGCTTTGCGCAGCGAACACAATAAACAGCGAAAACCAGCGAACAGCCGCCATAAGTCAATTCTTCCTTTCGCCCGCTTTTGCGGGACCCGATGACGGCATTATCGCCGCCGGAAGTGAAAAAAGGGAAATGATCCCAACGCCCCAAACTTTACACCTAAGAATATGGTAATGTCGGTTAATGGTCCTTTAACTTAGCGTCGAGGGACTGAAGATCGGCCCAGGCGAGGCGCTTGCCCGCAGGCTGTCGCAGCAAAAAGGCCGGGTGATAGGTGGGCAGGGCCGGATAGCGCTTGCCGCCGGCCGTCTCGATCTCCCGCCAGACGCCCCGCGCGCGCATGATGCCTGTGACGCCGAGAAGCGCTTGCAGGGGCGCGCCCCCGGCGATCAGCACGGCCTTGGGGTCGGTCAGCTCGATCAGGCGGTCGACAAAAGGCCGGCAGACGGCGGTTTCAAGCGCCGTTGGCGTCCGGTTGGCCGGCGGACGCCAGAAAATAACATTAGAAATCAGTGTGTTAGAGGCGCGGTCGCGGCCAATGGCGGCCAGCATCCGGTCAAGGAGCTGACCCGCCCGGCCGACAAAGGGCTTGCCGAGACGGTCTTCATCCCGGCCCGGCGCCTCGCCAATGACGAGGAGGTCGGCGCCCGGCACGCCGTCTGCGAAGACCGTGTTCTTCGTCCCGGCCTTCAAGGAACATCCTTCAAAGGCTTTCACGGCGGCTTCGAGGGCTTCGAAACTGTCGCAAGCGGCGGCGGCGGCTTCGGCGGCCTTGATCGCCTCGTCGGTGGAAACGGTTTCGGGCTCGGCGGCGGGGAGCGGCTCTGCAGGGCGCTCAGCTCTGCGCATATTTTCAATCCGCGGCGCCGCTGCCGGATCGGTCCGGGCCCAGCTGTAAAGATCGGCGGGCGCGGAGCCGACCGCCTCATCGACGCCCATCTCCGCATACCAGCGCAACAGGGCGCGGGCCGTTTCTGTCTCGGAAGCTTCCACCATGGATGCAGTCTAGCAGCAGGAAGGTCTCAAACAGAAGCCGCGAGCATCAATTGCGCCCCATAGTAAAGCGGAAGGCCCCACACCCTGTTGATAAAGCCCTGCGCGACGAATTTGTCCCGGGCGACTGCAAGGTCTGAAATCGCGAATCCCACGGCGCCGGCGATGACCAGAAGGCTGGGCGTGGGACGGGCGGGCGGCGCGGCGAGGAAACTCGTCGCGACCATCACGGCGATGATGGCGGTGTAGCCGGCGACCGGGCCTCGAAACGCCCCGAGGTGCGGCCATAGCCAGCGCAGGGAGAGGGCGGCGAAGACCGTCATGCCCGCCGCGCCGGCGGAAAAAAGCGGGGTCAGATCGGCGCCGCCCGACAAAAACGCGCCGATATAAGCGGCGTGCCCGGCGGCGAAAGCGCCCATCCCTGCGAGGAAGGTTTTTTCCCCAGCTGGAATGAGGAGGATGTCGCCCGCCATGCACAAGACCAGCGCCGCCAGAACCCACAGCCCATAAGCGCTCTCGAAGGCGCCGCCGGCAAGGCCCGCCAGGACAAATGCGAGCGAGGCCGCAGGCTTGGCGATCCACCGCAGGCGGGCGTCGCCGCGATGCTCTGCGAACAGCAGCAGCGCGACAAAAGCGGCGCACAGAAGGGCGGCGATCTCAAAGCTCATAGGGATCCTTTGGAAAACAATGCGCTGTGACGTGGCTTTTCCCGGTGATTTTTGCCAAAACCGCATGACCTCAACGCGGGGACTAAACCGCGCGGCAGCGAAAAAGAGAAGACGCAATGACACAAGAAGCGCCCGAACGGGAAGCGATGGAATTCGATGTGGTGATTGTCGGGGCGGGCCCTGCGGGCCTTTCCGCCGCCATTCGCCTGAAACAGCGTGCGGCCGAAGCCGGCGGCGACATCAATGTGGTGGTCGTTGAAAAAGGCTCTGAAGTCGGCGCGCATATTCTGTCCGGCGCCGTCCTTGATCCGTCCGGTCTTGATGCGCTGCTGCCCGATTGGCGCGATATGGGCTCGCCCATCGATACGCCTGTTGCGTCGGAAAGCTTTAAAATTTTTGGCGGCAGCGGGTCTTTATCGCTTCCCGTCTGGGGCATGCCCGACATGGTCAAAAACCATGGCTGTTACATCGTCTCCATGGGCAATGTCTGCCGCTGGCTCGCCGAACAGGCCGAAGGCATGGGCGTTGAAATTTATCCCGGCATGGCCGCGTCGCAGGTGCTTTACCGCGAAGACGGATCCGTGCGCGGCGTTGTCGTCGGCGAAATGGGGATCGGCAAGGACGGCGAGAAAAAAGACTCCTATGAGCCCGGCATGGAGCTGGTCGGCAAATATGTGCTGATCGGTGAAGGGGTGCGCGGGTCGCTGGCGAAACAGCTGATTGCGAATTTCAAGCTTGACGAGAATAGCGATCCCCAGAAATACGGCATTGGTCTGAAAGAACTCTGGGAGATCGCGCCGGAAAAATCGCGCCCCGGCCATGTGCAGCACACTTTCGGCTGGCCTTTGAAAGACGACACCGGCGGCGGGTCTTTCCTCTATCATTATAACGACAACACCATCGCGCTCGGTTTCGTCGTGCATCTGAACTACAAGAACCCCTATCTTTATCCGTATGGGGAGTTTCAGAAATTCAAGACCCATCCGGAAATCGCGGAGCTTCTCGAGGGCGGCAAGCGCATCGCCTATGGGTCGCGCGCAATCACCGAAGGCGGTTATCAATCAGTGCCGAAGCTTGCCTTTCCGGGCGGCGCCCTGATCGGGTGTTCGGCGGGCTTCGTGAACGTCCCGCGCATCAAGGGCAATCACAACGCCATGCTGACCGGCATGATGGCGGCGGACGCAGCCTTTGAGGCGGTGAGCGCCGGCCGCGAAGGCGACACGCTCGACGCCTATGAGGCCGCCTATCACGGCTCCGGGGTCAAGCGCGAACTCTTCAAGGCGCGCAATGTGAAGCCCTTATGGTCGACATTCGGCACACGCATCGGCGCCATTGCGCTGGGCGGGCTTGAATTGTGGATGAATTCAATCGTGCCGGGCCTGTCCTTTTTCGGCACAATGAAGCACGGAAAAACCGATGCGGCCGCGACGGAGCCGGCGGCCAAGCACAAGCCCGTGGCCTATCCGCGCCCTGACGGCGCCGTGACCTTCGACCGGCTCACAAATGTCGCCTTTTCAGCCACCAATCATGAAGAAGATCAGCCTTCGCATCTCAAACTTAAAGATCCTTCAATCCCCATCGGCGTTAATCTGCCGGTCTATGCCGAGCCTGCGCAGCGTTATTGTCCGGCCGGCGTTTATGAAGTGGTGAGTGGGGAAGGCGGCGCCGATCCGCAGTTTCAGATCAATGCCCAGAACTGCGTTCACTGTAAGACCTGCGACATCAAGGATCCGTCGCAGAACATTGTCTGGACGACGCCGGAAGGCGGCGGCGGGCCTAACTATCCGAATATGTAAGGAGCGCCCTTAGTGCCGCGCAGAAGTCTGTTTAGTGTTTTCGCCATCGGTCTCGCCCTCGCCGGCTGTGCGACGTCGCCCAATGAAGCGACGGTTGTCGGTGATTATCTGACAGGGCGGATCGCGGCGCGCAGCAACAATGTCGGTGTTGCGGCGGAAGCGTTCGGCGATGTTGAGACCGGCGGCTCCAATACGGATGAGATTCTCCGCGGCGCGTTTTTCTTTCAGGTCGCATCAGGCGATATTGACGCGGCGGCGGCGCTTGCGCCGAAAATTCTCTCCAATGACGACATGGAAGATGACGATCTGGCGCGCCTGGTCGAGGCGGCGCACGCCCTGAAAAACAAAAACTATCTCGGCGCGCGGGCGGCGCTCGCGGCGGATGCGGAGGTTGAATATTTTGCCGCAGCGATGATCATTCTCGATGCTTGGGCGATCGCCGGTGAAGAGGGGCCGGAACCCGCGCTGAAAGCGCTGGCGGCGAAAAACGGCGAAACCTTCCGCGGCTTTCACCCCTTGCATCAGGCGTTTTTGTTTGAGAACGCCGGGCTCGTCGATGAAGCGCGCACCGCCTATCAGTTGGCGCTCATGGCTTATGGCGGCATTGTCGCCCGCGACGCTTATGGCTCGTTCCTTGAGCGCTCGGGCGATCTCGACGGCGCGCGGAACCATTATGAGTTACTGGCGCAATATCCGGGGCCGGACCGTCAGGTTGCGGAAAGCGGCCTTAAACGTCTCGACGCGGGCAAAGTCGATACGGCCTGGGCCGATGTGACGCCGCAGAAAGGCGCCTCGGTCGCGCTATACATCTTTGGCTCGGCAGTGTTGCAGCAAACGATTGAACAGCGCGACGCGGCGGAAAAAGCCGGGTTCCGGGTCGGCGACGCCAATTACGACATGCCGCTCGCCTTCACGCGCATCGCGCTTTATCTCGCCCCTGAATTCGATCATGCGCAGCGTCTGGCGGGCTCCATTCTGAACGCCTATGGCGACAATCAAAAAGCCATCGCCATCCTGCGCGACATTCCGAAAACCTCCGCCTTTTACGAACAGGCGCAAATCGAGGTTGCAGGCGGATTGATCGCCCAGGGCAAGGAGCGGGAAGCAAAACGCCTCCTGCGGGCGCTGGCGAATTCGGAAAGCTCACCTGAAGGGCGGTTCACCTACGCCAATCTTCTCGCCAGCGAGGGCGATCATTCCGGTGCTGTGCGCGAATATACAAAGCTCATCGACGCCTTGCCTGAAGATCCGCATGTCGATGCATGGCGGTTCCTGGTCGGGCGCGCCGCGTCGCTCTTGATTCTGGAAGACTGGCCCGCGGCCGAAACCGATTTGAAACGCGCGGTGGAAATTGCGCCCGAGGAGGCGGCGGCGCTCAACTATCTCGGTTACTCCTGGGCCGAGCGCGGCGAGAATCTTGACGAGGCTTTTGACCTCATCGAAAAAGCAGTGGCGCTTGAACCCAATTCCGGCGCTTATATCGACAGTCTTGGCTGGGCCCATTATCAGCTGGGGGATTACGAGGAAGCGGTTGGCCATCTTGAGCACGCCGCTTCGCTGGAGCCCGCCGACCCGACGATTACGGATCATCTCGGCGATGTTTACTGGCGCCTCGGCCGCAAGATTGAAGCGCGTTATGAATGGCGCCGCGTGCTTGAGCTTGAGCCCACACCGACATTGAAAAAGAGCATTGAAGAAAAAATAAGGGACGGTTTGCCGGAAGCCGACTTACCGGAAAATGGAGCATGATTGCTCTCGCCGCGCCCGCCAAGATCAATCTCTATCTTCATATCGGGCCCGTTCGCCGCGACGGGCTGCACGATCTTGCAAGCCTTTTTGTCTTTGCCCATGACGGCGACGTCATTCGCGTCGAGCCGGCGACATCCTTGTCGCTGGCGGTAACGGGGCCTTATGCGCCGCTCCTGAAAGACCTGCCGCCCAAAAAAAACCTCGTCTATCGTGCGGCGGAGATGCTCGCGAGTGAGGCGGGCGTTGAGGCGGGCGCCGCGATCACGCTGGAAAAAAATCTTCCCGTGGCGGCCGGTGTCGGCGGCGGCTCGGCCGATGCGGCCGCAGCGCTCCGGGCGCTGACAAAACTCTGGAACGCCGATATCGGTGACGCGGCGCTGGCGCGTCTCGCCTTCCGTCTGGGCGCGGATGTTCCCGCCTGTCTCGCCGAAGCGCCGGTGAATGTTTCCGGCGCCGGCGAGCGCATCGAAAAAGGTCCGGTTCTGCCGCCTTTGTGGATCGCGCTCGTCAATCCCCGTGTGGAAATGCCGACAGGCCCCATCTTTCGCGCTTTTGACAAGGCGCACCTCACGCCCGCGCATCCCTGTCTCGCGAATTTCAGGGCGGCGAATTACACGCAACTGGACCAGGCGATGCGCGCGACGCGTAATGATCTTGAAGCTTTCGCCATCGAAAAGGCGCCGGTCATCCGTGAGGTGATCGATGGGCTGGCGGCGGCGCCGGGCGCCATTGCGGCGCGCATGTCGGGCTCTGGCGCCACTTGCTTTGCGTTGTTTGCATCGGCGCCGGCGGCGGCGCGCGCGGCGCAGGCGGCGAAAGCGCGCGGCTACTGGGCCATGGCGTCGGCGCTGCATGTGCGCCCGTGTAGCGGTTGAAAAAGCGTCAGCGGATTTTCGTAAAAAGCTGCGATAAACAACCACCTAGACCAGCATGAGCGCTTTCGAAATGAGGGATGATGGTCTAGGTTTTGCGCCGGGAAAAGCGGCGGATCTTCATGCTGATCGAACCTTTCATTTTCGCTTGCGCAGGCGCGGTCACTGTCGCCGTCACTTATTGCGCCTGTCTTTATGCGGCGCATGCGCGGCGCGTGCTCGATCACCCAAATGAGCGTTCAAGCCACACCAATGCAACGCCGCGTAATGGCGGGGCGGCGATAATGGCCGGCTGGATGGCCGGCGCGTTTGTCATCTCGGCCTTTGCGGGCGATGTGGACGCCGCCGGCAAGATCGCCAGGCTGGCGGTCTGCGGCGTGCTCGCCTTCGGTCTCGGCTACGCAGACGATCGCCTGACCTTTTCGCCGGTCTGGAAACTGTTGGGGCAGGTGGCGATCGCCGCGCTCTTTACTGTTCTCTTTGCGCCGCTCCAATCCCTCCCCCTTCCCTGGTTTGGCGAGGTCGCCATTCCGGCGGCGGCGAGCGCGCCGCTCACGATCATCTGGATCGTGGGCTTCATGAACGCTTTTAATTTCATGGACGGCGCCAATGGGATGGCCGGCGGCGCAGCGGCGGTGGGCCTTGCCTGGTTCGCGATCATTGCGAGCTTTTCGGGCGCGCCGGCGCTTGCCGTGGCGGCGCTCTTGCTCGCCTTGTCGGCGGCGGCGTTTCTGCCGGAAAATCTTCTGCGCGGCAAACTCTTCATGGGCGATAATGGCAGTCAGGCGCTGGGCTTTTTCATTGCGGCCTTCGCGGTGCTTGGCGTCAACTGGACGGACGGCCGTCTCAGCGCGCTTGTGATCCCGGTGATCTTTTTGCCCTTCCTGTTCGACGTCGCCTGGACGCTGGTCTCGCGCTCCTTGCGCAAACAGAATGTTCTCCAGGCTCATCGCGAGCATTTTTACCAGTTGATGATGCGCCTTGGCGCATCCCATGCGCGCGTCGCCATCATCTATATGTCGCTGATCAGCCTGTCGTCAGCGGCGGCGATTTTGATGCTCACACAGCCTGTGACGCTGCACTGGATGACGCCGCTAGTGCTCTCGCTGATTTTCATGATTGGCGCGGTCGCGCTTTCCCGGCGGGCGATGCGCGCCGGATTGCTGGCGACAGCAGAGCCCGACGCTTCGCTATCCGCGGCTGAATGAAGATGTTTCAGGCGCCGCGCGCGGTCGAGGTTTCGACAAGATCGGCGAGCGCTTGCGTGAAATCGTTCTGCGGCGCCTCGGCGAGCGCATCGAGCGCTTTTTGAGTATAGGAGCGGGCGCATTCGATCGTGTCTTCAAGCGCGCCGTCGCGCTCCATCAGTTCGCGCGCTTGTTCAAAATCGCCCTTTTCCTGGCGGCCTTCAGCGATGACCCTGCGCCAGAAAGGTTTTTCTTCATCGCGCGCGCGGGCGATGGCGAAGACCACGGGCGCCGTCATCTTGCCTTCGCGGAAATCGTCGCCGACCGTTTTGCCGAGCGCGAATTCGAAACCGGAATAATCAAGGGCGTCGTCGATGAGCTGATAGGCGACGCCGAAATGATCGCCAAAGCGGCGCATGGCGGCTTCTTCCTGTGCGCCGCAGCCGGAGATCATCGCGCCGACTTCCGTCGCGGCGGCGAACAGCGCCGCTGTCTTCGCCTTCACCACATTGATATAGGTTTCAAAGGTGGCGGCGATATTCTTCTGCGTCGTCAGTTGCAGCACTTCGCCTTCGGCGATGACGCCTGAGGCATGGGAGAGCGCGCGCAAGACGCCGAGATTTTTCGCCTCTACCATCAGCTCGAACGCCCGCGAAAAAATGAAGTCGCCGACGAGAACGCTTTCCTTGTTGCCCCAGATGATGTTGGCGGTGGAGGCGCCGCGGCGCAGCGCCGACCCGTCGACCACATCGTCATGCAATAGCGTGGCGCCGTGAATGAGCTCGACGGAGGCGGCGAGCTTCACATGATCGTCGCCGTCATAGGAAAAGACGCCCGCGGAGGCGAGGGTGAGCATGGGCCGCAGCCGCTTGCCCCCGGCGTTGATCAGATGGCCGGCCAATTCCGGGATCATTGTCACCGGCGAATCGAGGCGGCGCAGGATTTCCCGGTTCACGGCCTTAAGATCGGCGTCCGTCAGCGCGCGCAGGCGGTCAACCGCGGACAGGAATTCCGGCGCGCGTTTCGCGGCGATGGTTTCGCTTGCTGTCGCGGCCAGTCCCAAGATGTCGCCTTTCGCCTTGTTGCAATGGGCTCGCAGATTGGTCGCTGGGGCTGCGCCGGTCAAGCGCTGCGGGCTGCGGCCTTTCGGCGGCGCCCTGCTGTCCTGTTGAGAGAACACGCTCAGCGCAGATGCATTGAAAAGCTTTGGCTTTTACCTTACTTGCAGCCGATGCCTCTCCTTCTTGAATCCGTCAAAAATCTCTGGATGAAGCTTCCGTTTGTCGGGGAATCCCCGCCTCTCGTAACCGTGATTGAGCTTAACGGCGTCATTGGCGAAATGGGCGCCGGACGCAAAGGGCTGACATTTAAAAAACTGGAAAAAGCAATCGAGACGGCTTTCAAGCCGGGCAGTCTGAAAGCCGTGGCGCTGGCGATCAATTCGCCTGGCGGCTCGCCCGTTCAGTCGCGTCTTATCATGAGCGCGATCCGCCGCCTGGCGAAGGAAAAAGACATCCCCGTCCTCGCCTTTGTGGAGGATGTGGGCGCGTCTGGCGGCTATATTCTCGCTATTGCGGCGGATGAAATTTACGCAGACGAAAGCTCCATTGTGGGTTCTATCGGCGTTATTTCCGGGGGGTTCGGCTTTCCCGAAGCGATCAAGAAGCTCGGGGTTGAGCGGCGCGTCTATACGGCGGGCGAAAACAAATCGACGCTTGATCCCTTCAAGCCCGAAGATCCGGAAGACGTGGCGCGATTGGAGACCATGCTCGCCGAACTCCATGAGCAGTTCATCGCCCTGGTGAAGGCGCGGCGCGGCGACAAGCTCTCCAGCGATCCCGATCTCTTTTCGGGACGGTTCTGGACCGGCGCAACAGCGGCGGAAAAGGGTTTGGTCGACGGAACCGCTCAACTCGGCGATTTTCTGCGCGACCGCTACGGAAAAGATGTTAAGGTCAAGCGCATCTCGCCCGAAAGCGGCTCCCTCCTGAAAAGGCTGATGGGGGGTGAAGCCGGCGCCTCCTGGTTTGAAACACCGGCGCTCATCGATGCCGATGACATGCTGGCGGCGGGCGAGCGCAGGGCGTTATGGGCGCGGTTCGGTCTTTAGGGCCGGACAAACAGGACGGGAGATTCGTCAATGAGCGCAGTCACCACTCTTGTCGCCACGGTTGCGGCCGCAGCGGGCGCGGTCGCGCTCTTTCGCTTGGCCGAGCGGCGCACACGGCCGCTTCGTAAAGCGATTGACGAGATGCGAAAGTCGGCGTCGTCGAAGACCGGCGAGGTCATCGACTATGAACAGGACCCTGAAAGCGGCGTCTTTCGTCCCAAGGGCGCTGTTCGCCACTAAACCCCTTCAATCACCGTCATGACGATGCGCCGCTGTTGCGGCGCGCGACGGTGTTCGAGCAGATAAATTCCCTGCCAGGTTCCCAAAAGCAATCGTCCGTCTGCAAACGGAATGGAAAGCGAGGTTGCGGTCATGGCCGACTTCAGATGCGCCGGCATGTCGTCCGGGCCTTCGGCGTCATGGCGGTAGGGGCCGTTTTCAGGCGCGACGCTGTCGAGCCAGTCGATCAGGTCGCGCATCACATCCGGGTCGGCGTTTTCCTGAATGGTGAGCGATGCGGAGGTATGCTGAATAAAGAGATGGGCGATCCCGCCAGCGGCTGGCGACGCGGCGATCACTGCCTCCACTTGCCTCGTGACATCGACGGCGTTTCGTCCCGGAGTCTCCACGGAGAGGATCGTCGGCATTCATAACCCTTTGTAGTGTAACAAGAAATCAAGGCGATTGTTGTTTGTGGCGGGCCGTGCAACAGGTCATGTTTCCCGGCCGCCGGGGTCCGTTCGTTTTGTCTAATTTGATGTGTCCGTACGCCAATTGAAAGACGTTGCCTTCATCGATCTGGAAGCCTCCGGGCTGTCCGCGCGTTCCTGGCCGATTGAAGTCGGCTGGTGTTTCGCCAGCGGCGCGCCTCAGGCGATGCTGATCCAGCCCGATGCGTCCTGGTCTCTCGACGACTGGGATGAGCAGGCGGAAGCGTTGCACGGCGTTGCTTATGACGCGCTTCAACATGAAGGCCTTTCTCCCGGCGAGGTTTGCGAGAAGCTGAACGCGGCGCTTGCCGGGAAGGTCGTGTTTTCCGACGCGCCCGACTGGGATGGTTTCTGGCTCTATCGTCTGTTTCAGGCCGCGAAGGCCCGGCAGCGATTTGTAGTGAGCGATTTCTCCTCGATCTTTCATGGCGCTGCGCCGGAAATGGTTGACCGTTGCATCGCTGAAGCCGACCGCACCGCGCCGCGTTTGCACCGGGCGATCCCCGACGTGCTTCACATGCGCACCCTCTATCAACTCGCCATTGTGTGATCCGGCATTGATCCTCACTGCATGACAGGCGATGTCCGGGCCATGACGAATTCGAACACGACGCCTGAATTGCGCCGCTATGCCGTTCGCCTTGATGCGGGCGAGGTGACGGGCTGGCGCTTTGAGAAGGCGGGGGCGCCGCCGCTTTTGTTTCTTCACGCGACGGGGTTTTGCGCGTCGGCCTATCGGCAGATGCTGTCTTCGCTCGGCGGCGCCTATGATATTTACGCGCTTGATCTTCGCGGGCACGGGCGGAACAGCCTGCCCGCCGATCCGGGAAGTCTTCATTCCTGGGCCGTCTTTCGCGACGATGTACGCGCCTTTCTCGACCGTGAAGATCGCAAAGACTGGACGCTCGCCGGCCATTCGCTCGGCGCGGCCGTCGCCTTGCTTTCGGCTGAAGGGCGGCGCGATGTCGCCGCGCTGAAGCTGATCGAACCGGTGGCCATGCCGGTCTGGCTTTCAAGGCTCGCAAAGACACCGGTCTGGCCGGTCTTCGCCGCCCGCATGCCGCTGGTGCGCCAGGCCGCGCGCCGGCGCAGCGAATGGGCATCCCGGGAGGAGGTGGCCGCGTCTTACGGCCGCAAAGCCCTGTTCCGGGATTGGGCGCCCGGCGTTCTTGAGGATTATCTGACCGACGGCCTTGCGGAAACTGCGTCAGGGGTTGGCCTTGCCTGTGCGCCGTCATGGGAGGCGGCGACCTTCGCCGCCCAGGGCAATGATTTCTGGAATGCGGCGGCGAAGGCGCCCGCGCCGGTTCGTATTTTCGCGGCGCGGCAGGCGTCCTCGACGGCGCCCGCTTTTGCGCGCAGGCGATTTCAGCGGCTCGGCGCGACGCTGACGGTCGATAACGCCGCTGGCCATCTCGCGCCGATGCAAAAGCCGCAGGAATTGGCGTCTTTTCTGGCGTCTTGACCACAGTGTTGCGGAAAAAATCCGGCCATGACGCCGGAAGGGTTGGACCTTCAGGGCCTTTTTGCTAAGCGTCGCAGCCGAACGCCCAATCCACCCCGGGTCCCGCAACAGGCGGCGTCCCGAGCCGGGCGGATTTTAGTCAAGGAAGGTTTTGAGAATGAGCGAGGCGCAAGCTCTCCCCGAAGTGACCGGCCGAATGTTCCTTTACGAACAGCCGGAACTGCTGATGAAAGAAAAACATGGCGATCTCGGCCTTGCGCCGGCGGCGCAGCCCTTCAGTTTCGCCGCCAAGGCCCGGGCGCTGCCGATGACGCTCGGTGAGATTCCGTCGGCGATCAAGGACTATCCGCTGATCTTCATGTCGCAGGAGCAGCCGCAGCTTCTGGCCGTCACCGGCCTCTATGACGACATCAATCTGTTTGTTGATGACAACGGCAATTGGGAAGACTTTACTTATATTCCCGGCTATGTGCGCCGCTATCCTTTCGGCGTCGCCGCCGAAGCGAGCGGTGAGCGCATGGCGGTGGTGATCGATCGCGGCTTTGAAGGGTTGTCCCCGACCGGCGAGAATCGTCTGTTCGAAGACGGACAGATGACGCAGCAGACGCAGGCCGCTGTGGACTTCGTGAAAAATTACGAGCGCGACCGTCAGCAAACGGAGCAGTTGGCGAAGGTGCTTGCGCACCATGAGCTGATCCAGCAGCAGACGGCGCATTATACGCCGACCGGCGCCAGCGAACCTGTCACCTTCGCCCAGTATTTCGGCGTCGACGAAGAGCGTCTGAAAGCGCTTCCGGTCGAAACGAAAATGGAGCTTGAGCAGCAAGGCGTTCTGGCGCTGATTTATGCGATGCTCATCTCCATGGGCAACTGGCGCATCCTGCTTCAGCGCCGCGCCAAGCGTCACAATCTTTCCGAACAGGATGTGTTCAAGCCGCTGGTCTCCAACTAAACGGCTTGCCAATCCGGCGTCAGGCCGGGCTGCGCCAGTGCGCAGCCCGGCTTTTTTATGTTCAAGTTTCAGCGAGTGCGGGGTTGTCGCAGCGAAATAGGATTGGCCTTCGCGCCGGGCCCCGTTACCAAGGCGCCATGAAGTTTCGTCTCGCTTTCCTCTTCATGCTGATTGCTCTCGTCGCCTCCGCAGCCGGGGCGCGGGCGCAGACCGCAATCGAGAACGAGTACACCAGAACCGAAGTCACGCCTGAAGCCATGGGGTTCGCGCCGGGCGAAACGCTCTGGTTTGCGATCCGCCAGGAGATCCAGCCCGGCTGGCATGTCTTCTGGACAAATCCCGGCGACGCAGGACTTCCCCTGCGGCTCGACTGGACGCTGCCGGAAGGATTTGCGGCGGGTGAGATCGTTCATCCTGTCCCGCAATTCATTCCTGTAGGCCCGCTCGCAAGCTACGCCCATGAAGGCGCGCCGGTGTTTCTTGTTCCGGTGACGGCGCCGGCGGACGCCGCACCGGGATCGAATGTCGATATTGTCATCGACGCGTCGTGGCAGACTTGCGAGGAAATCTGCGTTCCCGAAGAGGGGCGCTTTTCTTTTTCATTGCCGGTGCTAGCGACAAGTTCGCCCGCCCCGTCGCACCGGGTTGTGTTCAGTCTCGCCCGCGCCAAACTGCCTGAAGCGTTTGAAGCGGACGCAACGATGACTGCCGAAGGCGCCGATTATGTTTTGACATTGGATGCGCCGGAGAATTTTGACGCGAAAAACGCTTTTTTCTTCGCCGGACCGGAAGGCGTGGTTTCCCCGCCGGCGCCCCAGGAAATGGAAGTGAGCGACGGCGTCCTGCGCATCGCGATGCAGCCGGGCTGGATTGAGCGCTATGAAGAGAAGACCTTTCCCGGCCTTTTGAAATTTGGCGAAGGCGCGGGCAGTCGCGCGCTTGCGCTGACGGCCGATGTCCCCGCGCCGCTGGTGAAGCCTGTCCCTGCATCGAAAGTCACACCGGGCGATGCGCCAGGATTGCCCCTGTTGCTGCTATTCGCATTTCTGGGCGGTGCACTGTTGAACGTGATGCCTTGTGTCTTCCCGGTGGTGTTCATCAAGGCGGCGTCTTTCATGCAGAGCGCGCGCGAACATCCGCAGAGGGTGCGCATCCATGGTCTTCTCTATATGGCCGGCGTTCTCGCGACGTTTCTCCTGATGGGCGGCGTCCTTCTCGCTTTAAGGGCGGGCGGCGCGCAATTCGGCTGGGGCTTTCATCTTCAATCGCCCTGGGTTGTGGCGCTCTCAGCCTATGTGCTCTTGCTGGTGGGGCTTAATCTCGCCGGGCTTTTTTCTGCGGGCGAGGGGCTCGCCGGCGCGGGGGAGGGGCTCGCTTCGAAAAAAGGCGGCGCGGGCGCCTTTTTCACCGGCGCGCTTGCGGTCGTTGTCGCCGCGCCCTGCATCGGGCCGCTCTTGAGCGCGCCCATGGGGGCGGCGCTCCTGTTGCCGCCGCTGGCGGGGCTCGCGATCTTCGCGACGCTCGGCCTCGGCCTTGCGGCGCCTTATCTCCTGCTTTCCTTTGTCCCGGGACTTGCCCGGCGCCTGCCGAAACCGGGGCCGTGGATGGCGGTCTTCAAACAGGCGCTGTCTTTTCCGGTCTTCGCCGCCGCCGCCTATTTCCTCTGGGTGCTGGCGCAACAGACCACCGGGGCGGGACTTGGCGTCGTGCTGACGGGCGCGGTGCTCTTGGCCTTCGCGGCCTGGGCCTATGAGAAAAGCAAGGCCGATGGTGGCCCGGCGTTCATTTTACGGATTGTTTCGGCGGCGGCGGCGGTGATCGCCCTTGCGCCCCTGATGCGGCTTGAAGCGGCGGCGCCAGTCTCATCGGCATCGGAACGCGGCTATGGCGCCATCATAGCGGAGCCTTACAGCGCCGCGGCGCTCGACGCCTACAGGGCTGAGGGCCGGCCCGTCTTTATCGATTTCACCGCCGCCTGGTGCGTCACCTGTCAGTTCAACAAAATGACCGTTTTTTCCGATGCGGCGCTGGGGCGAACATTCTCTGAGACGAAAACGGTGTTCATGGTGGCCGATTGGACCGTGCGCGATCCGGAAATCACCGAGGCGCTTGCCGGTTTCGGCGCGAGCGGCGTGCCGCTTTATGTCTACTATGATGCGTCGGGGGAAGGGGCGGTCTTGCCGCTGCCGCTGACGAAGCGGGCGGTTATGGCCGCGATCTCAGGAACGATCTCAGGAACCGGCCTCTAGCTGCGCGGCGGCGATTTTTTCGGCTTTCACTTGCTCTGCGGCGGCGTGCTGCTCCCATTCGCGCGCCTTCAGCCCGAAAATCGCCGACACGGCGAGAATGGCCGCGAGGCTTGTCAGCAGGCGTTTGATGATCTCGGTGCGGGCGGGAGCGGTGATGTGCATGTCCTTTTGTTTACCGCCTTTTCCTTAAAACGCGTTGAGGAAGACGCTTAAAATCCCTATCAGTTTTAAGATCGCGCAACGGTTTTAGGGACATGGCATGACCGGGATTGCAACTACCCCCGAATGGGCGGCGCTCCAGAAAGACGCCGATGCGCTTAAGGATGTTTCGGTCCGCGCCCTGTTCGAAGACGATCCGGGCCGGTTTGAGCGCTATAGCGTCGAGGCGGCGGGACTGTTCCTCGATTATTCCAAAAACAAGATCACCGAAGACGTTGACGACCACTTGATTTCACTCGCCATGGCGGCGGGGCTTGAGGGCGCGCGCGAGGCGATGTTCGCCGGGGAGGAGATCAACGTCACCGAGGGCCGGGCGGTGCTGCACCCGGCGCTGCGCGACTTTTCCATGCGCGATTATCATGTTGGCGGCGAGAATGTCTCCCAGAAGGTTCGCGTCGAACGCGACAAGATGAAATCTTTCGCCGACGCTGTGCATCGCGGCGGGCGTCTCGGCTACACTGGCAAACCGTTAACGACTGTCGTCAATATCGGCATTGGCGGCTCGGATCTCGGCCCCCTGATGGTGACGGAGGCTTTGCGGCCCTACTGGATCGAGGGACGGCGCGCCTTTTTCGTCTCCAATGTGGACGGTCAGCATATCGCCGATACGCTGGAACGGCTCGATCCGGAAACGACGCTGTTCATCGTCGCCTCGAAAACCTTCACCACGCAGGAGACCATGACCAACGCCGAAACGGCGAAGCAGTGGTTCCTGAAGAATGGCGGCGACGAAGACGACATCGCGAAGCATTTCATTGCGCTTTCCACCAACGCCTATGCGGTAAAGGCCTTCGGCATTGCGCCGGAAAACATGTTCGAATTCTGGGACTGGGTCGGCGGGCGTTATTCGCTTTGGTCGGCGATCGGCATGTCGATCGCCCTGCAGGTCGGGTTTGACGTTTTTGAAAAACTGTTGCGTGGCGCGCACGCCATGGACGAGCATTTCCGGTCGGCGGAGCTGCGCGAGAACATGCCGGTCATGCTGGCGCTTGTGGGCATATGGAACCGCAACTTTCAGGGCGCAGCCTCACATGCGGTCTTGCCTTATGACCAGCATCTCCATCGCCTGCCCGCCTATCTGCAGCAAGCCGACATGGAATCGAACGGCAAGCGCGTCGAGGCCGATGGAACGCCGGTTTCCTGCGCCACCGGGCCGGTGATTTTCGGTGAGCCCGGCACCAACGGCCAGCATGCTTTCTATCAGCTTCTCCATCAGGGAACGGATATTATTTCCGCTGATTTCATTGCGCCGGCGATCAGCCAGTCGGAAACCGGCGACCATCATGAAAAGCTGTTGTCGAACTTCCTTGCCCAGACCGAAGCCTTGATGCGCGGCAAGACGGAAAAAGAAGCGCGGGAGGAATTGAAGGCTCAAGGCTGCGCGCCGCCGGAAGTCGACAAGCTTGCGCCGCATAAAGTGTTTCCGGGCGACAGGCCCACAAATTCCATCCTCATGGATAAGCTGACGCCGGAACACCTGGGCGCGCTGATCGCGCTTTATGAGCACAAGATTTTCTGTCAGGGCGTGATCTGGGGCGTCAATTCCTTCGATCAATGGGGCGTAGAGCTTGGCAAGACGCTGGCGAAGACAATCCTGCCGGAGCTTGGCGCCGCGGGCGAAGAAAAGCCGGAAGCGACAGGCCATGACGCGTCAACAAACGGCCTCATTGGCCGCATAAACGCCGTAAGAGCGAAGATGGAGTCAACAAGTTAGAAGTCCGATCATCCCCGCTTTCGCGGGAATGATCGACAGTTAGGGTTAGGCATGACGACAATCAGAAAATTTTCAATGATGTTTATCGCCCTTATACTTGGGTGCTTAGCTGCAAATGCCGCGCAGGCCGAGGGCGAAACCCATGCGCGGATCAAAACCTCCATGGGCGACATCGTCGTTGAGCTTTATCCCGACAAGGCGCCGGCGACGGTCGAGAATTTTCTCGACTATGCGTCAAGCGGCCATTACGACCGGACGATCTTTCATCGCGTGGTGCGCGGTTTCGTCATTCAGGGCGGCGGCTATTCGCGGTTTTTGACTGAACGTCCAACGCGCGATCCGATCCCTTATGAAGCCGACAACGGGTTGAAGAACGAGCGCGGGGCGCTCGCTATGGCGCGCAGCGATCATCGCGACAGCGCCGCCGCCCAATGGTTCATCAATCTGCGCGATAACCCGGATCTCGATCACAAGATGTTCGAAGGGCTTCCTGTCTACGGCTACACGGTTTTCGGACGTGTGGTGGATGGTATGGAGGTCGCCGACGCCATCGGCATGGTGTCGACAGGCCCCGCCGGCGATTTCGATGCAGAAGTGCCGGTGGACCCCATCATCATCGAACGCGTCGACCCGATTGACTGGTCTCAGGACTAGGAGCGGTTGTTGGCCGATCTTCTGACGCTTTGTCTTGCGGTTATCGTGCTTCTGGGCTCGCCGGGTCCGGCTCCTATGGCGCTTGCCGGTGTCGGCGCCGCCTATGGGCCGCGGCGCGGCGTTTTTTTTCTTTTTGGGCTTCTCGCCGCAGCTGCTCTTGTAATGCTGTTTTCATCTTTTGGCGTCGCCGCCATGCTGTCTGCGGCGGCGCCTTTGCGCCTCATGCTTCAGTGTATTGCTGCGGCTTATATTCTGTATCTCGCGATGCGCGTATATCGCGGCGCTGTTGGAACCGAAACGGAAAAGCGCGCGAAAGCGCCTGGCTTTTCGGACGGGTTTATTCTCAACATTATTAATCCAAAGGCTTATGCGGCTTTTGCAGCAATCTTCGCTTCCTTTGGGTTGCGTTTTGCCGATCCCGCTCTGTCCGCTGTTGCGACCGCCGCCGTCACATTCTTTCTCGTTTGTCTAATTGATACGGGCTGGCTGTTGGCTGGCGGCGTTTTCAAGCGGGCGACAAGCAATCCGGAACGCGGGCGCATAATCCGTGGCGTTTTTGCCTTCATGATGGCCGCGGCCGGGCTTTACAGTCTGACACGGCTTTAACGACGCCCCACGCGTGTGGCGCGCCTGCCGGTGTCTTGCCTAACCGCCCTGTTTCATTTCCTTCAGCGCGGCGCCGTCCACCGTAAAGCGTTCGGTGATGGTGACAGTCTCGCCGGCCGTGATGGCGGCGGCTTCCTCTTCGCTCAGTTCGCGAGAAAAGATCGTCCGCGCGCCGGGTTGAAGCGTGTCGACGATCTCCCCCTTAATGCTGATTTCAAGCGTTGCAAGAAGCGCCGGCGCCGCGTCATCCGCCGCAACAGGCGTCACCACGAAAACCGCTTCGTTCTCGCCTTCACGGACAAGTCGGTTGATCGGGCGCGAGCCGGACATGGAACCGCTGTCGCCTGACAGAAATTCATCCTCCTTGCCGTTGATGGAGGTGACGACTGCGACATCCTGCGTTGAAACGCTCATGGTGAGGAACATATCTGCGGGCACCGGTCCGCCGCAGCCGAACAGCGCCAGAGGCGCAAGCGCCCAGCCTAGCTTGAATGATTTCATCTTGCTCTCCCCGTAAAGAGGCGACTATGGGCCGAACCGGCGGTCCGCTCAATCAAGCGCGCCTCATTGCGAGGGGCCCCGGGATCGGCTATCCCGCGCCCCATGGCTCAGGATCAAACCAAGAAACCGAAAAAGCAGAAGACCTTCCGCCCCAAGGCGCGTATTCCGCGCGGCTTCCGCGATCGTCTGGGCGCGGAGATCGCCGCCGAGCGCGAGATGCTGGGCCGGATCAGCGACGTTTATGAGAAATGGGGCTTCGATCCGCTCGAAACCCCGGCCTTCGAATATACCGATGCGCTGGGCAAGTTCCTGCCGGATGTCGACCGGCCGAACCAGGGCGTCTTTTCGCTTCAGGACGATGACGAACAATGGATGAGCTTGCGCTATGATTTGACGGCGCCGCTCGCGCGGTTCGTGGCGGAGAATTACGACGCGCTCCCCAAACCCTTTCGGCGCTATCAGATGGGTCCTGTCTGGCGCAATGAAAAGCCGGGGCCGGGCCGCTTCCGCCAGTTCACGCAATGCGATGTCGATACGGTGGGCGCGCCCGCGCCTTATGCCGACGCGGAAATCTGCGCGCTCTTTGCCGACGTGATCGAAGCGGCGGGGATTGCGCCCGGCGATTTCTTCATTCGCGTCTCCAACCGCAAGATCGTCGACGGACTGTTTGAAAAGATCGGCTTGTCGCAAGAGGCGGATGTTGAAACGCGTCTCATCGTCATGCGGTCCATGGACAAGTTCGACAAGTTCGGCGCCGAAGGCGTGGCGCTGTTGCTCGGGCCGGGCCGCAAGGATGAAAGCGGAGACTTCACCGACGGCGCCAAGCTCGACGACGCAAAGATCGAAACCGTGCTGGCGTTTTTGACATCGGGCCCTGAAAATTCGAACGCCGATCCCCTGGGCGTCATCGAACAATTGCTCGGCGACACGAAGAGCGGCGCTGAAGGCGTGGCGGAGCTGCAGGGCATCAAAACGTCGATCCCGGACTTTGCAAAACGCCCGATTATCTTCGACTGCTCTGTCATTCGCGGGCTTGATTATTACACTGGCCCGGTTTTCGAGGCGGAGTTTGCAAGCGGCCTGAAAGACGCAAAAGGCCGCCCGGTGCAGATGGGCTCCATCGGCGGCGGCGGGCGCTATGACGGCCTCGTCAAGCGCTTCAAGGGAATGGAAGTGCCGGCGGTCGGCGTGTCCGTGGGCGTGTCGCGGCTTCTGGCGGCGCTGGAATTGAAAAAAGGCGCGGAAGAAACCGCACGCGGCCCTGTTATCGTCCTTGCCCTCGAAAAAGATCAGATGGCGGACTATCAAAAAATGGCGGCCGAGCTTCGCAAGGCGGGCGTCCGCGCGGAAGTTTATCTCGGCGGCTCGAATTTCGGTAAACAGCTGAAATACGCCGACAAGCGTTCAGCGCCCGTCGCCGTCATTCAAGGCTCCGAGGAGCGCGAAAAGGGCGAGCTCCAGATCAAGGACCTCGTCCTCGGGGCCGAGCTTTCAAAAGAGATCGAGGACAATGCCGAATGGCGCGAGGGCCAGCCCGCGCAGTTTTCCGTCAAGCGTGATGAGCTTGTGGAAGCCGTGAAAAAGGTACTGGCGCGGCGTTAGGCATTTACAGCCAGTAACGAAACCACCAGAGCCAGTTGAAGAATAAGTACAAGACCAGCATGTAGAGCGTGAGCAATGCTGCGCCCTGAAGCGCTCCAAGCCATCCTGCTTTCGGTTTGGGAAGAAAAGGAACGCCGGTCGAGAATGCGACAGGCAGCCAAAGCCAGTTCGTCTTTCGCTTGCGTGGAATGTCTTCAATAAAATCGTCTTCCACAATTTCCAGCGGTGTTGCACCTATAGTTTTCAGAAGCGTTCGAGCGTCGTCTTCAGAAGACGCCATCACCTGCAACCCATATCCATGTAAGGCAATGCGCATCCACGGCGCCATGGTCAGGTAGTGATCGTTCTGTACGAATGAATCAATGCCGTTGGACAGGAGAAAGCTTTTCGCGCAATAGGCTTCTTCCGGATCATAGAAGCGCGCGATTTCTATTAGATTGCCCATTTGTTGAGACTAGCGCGTCTCATGACACTCTGAAAGCGGTGGAATTTTGCTTTACCCAAACACCGCCAGCACGACCGAAATCGTCACCATGGACAGGATCGTCGTAAAACTGATGGCGGCGGCGCTTTCGCTTGTGTAAACGCGATATTGGCTTGCGAGGATGAAAGTGCCGACGCCTGACGGCACGGCGACGAAAAGCGCGAGCGCCCCCCAATAGTCGGGATCGCTGACGCCCAGGAAATACGCGGTGGTGAGCGCCACGGCGGGGAGCAGCGCCATCTTGCCGAAGGCAATGAGGCTCACTCGTCCGGCGACGGATTTAAACGCCGGGAATTGATGGGTCGCCAGAAAAACGCCGAGCGAAAAAAGCGCCGTTGGCCCTGCTGCGCGGCCCAGAAGATCAAAAAAGATTTTCACCGGCCCCGCAAAAGGGATTCCGATAGCGGAATATAGAAAGCCCAGGATCATGCCCATGATGAGCGGGTTCTTGATCGGCCCGATCAGAAAATTCACGGCGCGCTCGAGCGCGTGGCCGCCTTCTTTGCGCGGGGAAATAAGCGCGGTCAAAATGGCGATGATGATCGTGCCTTCGATCAGCATGGCGGAAACGAACGGCCGCGCCCAGCCGTCAATGGTGAGCGCAATCGGAAGACCGAGAAAGACGGCGTTGCCGAGCGTTGAAGAAAGCGCGTGTGCGCCGGCTTCCTGTTTCGTCAGGTTGAATAAACGCTGCGCCAGAAAATAACCGAAGATGAGCGATGTAAGCGCGCCCGCGCCATAGGAAACCCCGACGGCGAGATCCTTCGCGTCCGGCGGCGACGCGCCGGCGGTGAGGCCGAAAAGCGCGCAGGGCATT
This sequence comes from Hyphococcus sp., assembly GCF_041986965.1. GTDB lineage: Bacteria > Pseudomonadota > Alphaproteobacteria > Caulobacterales > Parvularculaceae > Hyphococcus. The sequence continues at coordinate 1,069,174 of NZ_JBHIXB010000001.1, forward strand.
GCAAAGCGAAACACGAATTTATTGAGCGCGTCGGATTCTGAGAGGCTGAACAGCCTGGCCCGGCCGGCGAAAACGCCGGCGGCGATGACCGCGAAGACGGGAAGGGCGATGGTGAGAACGGCGCTCATGACCGGCGGGGTTTCCCGCGCGCCGCCCCTACGGTCAAGAGACCGGTCAGGGATCTGGGAGAATAAGAAATTGCCGGACGGAGAGGGGGCCAAATCTCCCGGGGGCTGGGGGCGATGGTTAAAACCGGAAACTCCGGCCCGGACCATCCGCCCGGCCGATTGACACTGACGGCCGATTGGGGCGCGGAAAGGGACCAATTAAGGCGATTTTAAGGATGATTTTCCCCGTTTAGTTGCGGTTGCGAAAGGACGGTCCGGGGGTTGCGACGGCGCGCCGGTCGGGCGATGCTCTGCCCTGATGCGAACCAGTCCCGCAACCATCCCGCCTCAGAAGCTTCCTGAAACGGTCGCCTTCACCCGTAGCGAGCTGACCCGCATTCTTTCCGTCTATGGCTATTTCGTCGCCGCCGGGGAATGGCGTGACTACGCCATCGATTCCCTCAAAGACGCCGCGGTGTTTTCGATCTTCCGCCGCGCCTCGGAACTGCCGCTCTATCGAATCGAAAAACGTCCGGCTCTCGCGAGAAAACAGGGCGCCTGGGTCGTGGTCTCCATGACCGGCGCGGTCCTCAAGCGCGGGCAGGATCTGGCGCAGGTGCTCAAAATCTTCGATCGCCAGAAGCTGAAGCTCGCGACCTGAGCGTCCCCCCTACAGCTATTTCAGGTGAAAAGTTTCGACCGGCTCTTGAATTCCGGCCCGGGAAGCGCAAAATGCAGGCAGGTAAACTGGTCAGTGTAACGCTATAAAAGAACAGGCCGCCCAATGACTGCACCTGCTGACGCCGCGCCCACCCGAATTGAAATTCCGCCCGAGCAATATGTCTGGATCAACGGCTTTCCGACGCCGCCGACGGAACGGCGCCGGCCGCTGCACGCTGTCGCGTCGGTGCTGAAACTCATCTTTAACAAAGAGGACACGCGTCAGGTCTTCGAAATCATGAAGGCGATGTCGGGCGACACCCCCAAACGCATGTTCCGTAAATTTACGGCGACGCCTTATGGCCTGCGCGTTGTCACTGAGCCGGTGAAGCTTGAAGAGCTGCTTGGCGATCGCGAAAGGTTGCGCGCCTATCCTGAAGGCACTCTTGCGCGCGCCTATCTCGCTTTTATGGAAGGCGAGAATTTGACGCCTGAAGGGCTCCGGTCAGCGGCGGAAGAAGCCGACATCGATTATGAGGCGTATCCGGAGTTTTCCGAATATATGCGCCTGTTCATGCATCTTCAGGTCAGCCACGACCTCTGGCACGTGCTGACCGGCTACGGCCGCGACGCGCTCGGCGAGCTTTGCAATCTCGTCTATACGCGCCACCAGACGTACAATCCGGGTTTTCGCCTGATCGTCGCCATCGGCTTTCTTGCGCAAAAACTTGAACAGCCTTCCGCGCCTATTCAAAAAGCGCTCGCTGAGGCGCGGCGCAACGCCAGCGCCGCCGAATGGGTGCTGGAACATGACGTGGAAGAATTGCTGGCGATGCCGCTCGCTGATGCGCGTGCGCGCCTGAAAATCGGCGAGCCGAAAATCTACAACGCGATTCCCGATGACATTAAACGGACGCTGTTGAAGCCGAAAGTGGCTGAGACTCAGGCCGAACGGGAAAGAGCGGCGCGAGAGCGCGCTGCGCTGCAGGCCGGGTAAGGCTTCCCAGACGGTCCCGCCTTCCTATATAGCGCGGCCATGACCCATGATTGCCGCCTTTATCTGATCACCCCGCCGTCGATTGCGGACCTTGATGCGTTCGCAGATGAGTTCGCGCGCGCGCTTGGCGCCGGCGATGTCGCCTGCGTGCAATTGCGCCTGAAATCGCCGGACGGCGTTGCGGCGGAAGATGATGAAATCCTGCGCGCCGCTGAAAAGCTCTTGCCCCTGGCGCGCGCGCATGACGTCGCCTTTCTCATCAACGACCGGCCCGACCTTGCGCTGAAATGCGGCGCTGACGGCGTTCATGTGGGCCAGTCGGACGCCAGTTGTAAAAAGGCGCGGGCGCTGCTTGGCGAGGACGCGACGGTCGGCGTCACCTGTCACAATTCGAAACACCTGGCGCTCATCGCAGGCGAGACCGGGGCGGACTATGTCGCCTTCGGAGCCTTTTTCCCGACCCGGACGAAAGAGGCGCCGACACAGGCGGACCCGGCGCTGATCGAATGGTGGAGCTTCGCGACGACCCTGCCTTGCGTCGCCATTGGCGGGATTAACCCGGAAAATTGTGCGCCGCTGGTGCAGGCGGGGGCTGATTTCCTCGCCGTTTCGGGGGCGGTCTGGTCCCATGAGGGCGGCCCCGCCGCCGCGGTGAAGGCGTTCCACGCGGCTATTGCCGACGCCTGACCCATAAAATCCCGGCGCAACCGGTATCGTTCTTGCAGGGCTCCCGGCACAACCTTGAGGAGCATCAAAATGAGCCTGCGCTGGATTCTCGTGGCCGCCTCCGTCGCCACCGTCGCCCTGTGCTTTACCGCCGCCTTTATGGAAGGCGCCAATCTCGCCATGGCGGCCGCAAACTAGTCTCCCGGGCCGAAGCGCCTTAACAAGCGCGTCATGAGGCGCGTTTTTTTCACTCTCCTTGCCTGCGCGATGCTGACGCCCGTTGCGGCGCAGGATCCGGACGTTCCCAAAGCCTTCGACCTTCTGCTCGCCGGCGAGTATGACGCCGCGCTTGAGCTCGTCCGCCCCCTGGCGGAAGCGGGCGACGCGGAGGCGCAGCATCTTCTCGGCTATCTCTATGAAAACGGCCTCGGTGTTGAAGAAGATCTTCAGCATGCGGTCGATCTTTACGTTGCGTCGGGAAGCGCCGGTCAGCCCGATGCGCAATTCGCGCTTGGCGAGCTGGCGCGCACCGGCGCGGGCGTGCGCCAGAGTGCGGAAACGGCGGCGGGCTGGTACCGCCTTGCGGCGCGGCAGGGCCATGCGCGCGCCAAGCTCCGCCTTGGCGTCATGCATCTGGAAGGAAACGGCGTCGAAGAAGATAAAGCGCTCGGCGTCAAATATTTCATGGAGGCGGCGGAGGACGGCGAGCCGGAAGCGCAGCGCAATCTCGCCATCGCCTATCTGTCCGGCGACGGCGTCGCCGGCAATGACCGCAAGGCGGCGGAATGGTTCGCCAAAAGCGCTGACGGCGGCGATGCGCTCGCGGCCTATAATCTCAGTCTCATGCTGCAATCGGGCCGGCTCGGGCCCCCCGATCTCAATGCGGCGGCGGCGCGCATGTATCAGGCGGCGGAGAAAGGCTTCGCCCCGGCCATGACCGGGCTCGGTCTGTTGCTTCATGGCGGCGCCAAACTCGACGACGAAGCGGGCGCCGGTCACCCGGCCGACTGGTTTGAGCGCGCGGCCGAGGCCGGCGATCCGCAGGGGCGCTTTCTCTACGCCGTCGCCCTGACACAAGGGGACGGGCGCGAAGAAGACCCGGAAAGCGCGAAGCTTCTGGTGGACGATCTCATCGCCGATCCCGCCGTCGATCCGGCGATCAAACGGGATGCGGAAAAACTCCGGAAAGAGCTGGCGCGTAACAACTGATTCACGTTTTGTTTCCTTTGCGCCGGAACCGCCCTATGGTCCCGCCATGAGCGCAGTGATTCGCATTTTGGGCGTCGATCCGGGCTCGGCGGCGACCGGCTGGGGCGTTGTCGAGAGTGCTGGCGCGCGCCTTTCCTATGTCGCCTCGGGGGTCATCCGCCCGAAACGGGGGAGCGCCCCGGCGCAAAAGCTCGCTGTGATTTTCGACGGGTTGAAAGAGCTGATCGCGGAATTCGTGCCCGACGAGGCGGCGGTGGAGGAAACCTTCGTCAACGCCAATCCGCGCGATGCGCTGGTCCTAGGCCAGGCGCGCGGCGTTGCGTTGCTGGCGCCCGGGCTCGCCGGATTGCCGGTCGCGGAATACGCCGCGAACTCGGTGAAGAAATCCGTGGTGGGGCGCGGTCATGCGGACAAGACCCAGGTTGCGGCCATGGTGAAAGTGCTGCTCCCCAAATGCGGGGCCCTCGCGAGTGACGAGGCGGACGCGCTCGCCGTCGCCATTTGTCACGCGCATCACTCAAGTTTTCGTAAGTTGGAGGCGTCGTAAATGATCGGCAGGTTGAAAGGCGTTGTGATTTCTCTGGCGGAAGAGACCGCCATCATCGACGTGAACGGCGTCGGTTATGAAATTTACGCCGCGCCGCGTGTCTTGCAGACTTTGCATCCGGGCGATGAGGCGACGCTCTCCATTGAAACATTGGTGCGCGAAGATCTGATCCGGCTTTACGGCTTTCCGTCGGAGAATGAACGTCAGGCGTTTCGTCTGTTGCAAAGCGTGCAGGGCGTCGGCGCCAAACACGCGCTCGGCCTGTTGCAGGTGTTGACGCCGTCGGAGCTTTATGACGCCGTGACCGCCGAAGATGTGACGGCGGTCAGCCGCGCCCATGGCGTCGGCAAGAAACTCGCCCAGCGCATCGTCACGGAGTTACAGTCAAAAGCGGGAGCATTGGCTGGGGCGACAGGCGAAGTCATCGCCATGGCCGCGCGCAAAAAGGCTGCTGCCGCTGCGCCTTCCGACCCGGCCCTGGCGGCGAAAGCCGACGCGGTCTCGGCCCTCGCCAATCTCGGCTATGACGGGGTCGAGGCGCGCCGCGCCGTTGCAAGAGCGGCGGAAAGTCTCGACAGTCCCGGCGTCGAAGCGCTGATCAAGGCGGCGCTGAAAGAACTGGCGGCGGCGTAAACGGTATACGGATGAACAATGGCTGAACCTGCTTACAAAGACGACCGGCTGATTGACGGCGAGCGCAAGGGTGAGGACGCCGACGCGGCGCTGCGCCCGAAAAAGCTCGACGATTTCGTGGGCCAGCCGAGCGCCAAGGACAATCTCCGCGTTTTCGTGCAAGCCGCGAAGGCGCGCGGCGAGGCGCTCGATCACGTGCTCTTTCACGGGCCGCCGGGCCTCGGCAAGACGACGCTGGCGCAGATCGTCGCCAATGAGTTGGAAGTGAGTTTTCGGGCGACGTCGGGACCGGCGATCACCAAGCCCGGCGATCTCGCGGCGCTCCTCACCAATCTCGAAGCCGGCGATGTCTTGTTCATCGACGAAATTCATCGCCTGTCGCCCCATGTGGAGGAAGTGCTCTATCCGGCGATGGAGGATTTCGCCCTCGATCTCATCATCGGGGAAGGGCCCGCGGCGCGGTCCGTGCGCATCGACTTGCCGCGTTTTACGCTGATCGGCGCGACGACGCGATCGGGGCTATTGGCGAAGCCGTTGCTCGACCGCTTCGGCATTCCGGTGCGCCTCGACTTCTATTCGGAAAAAGATCTGGCGCGCATCGTGTCGCGCGGCGCGTCCTTGTTGAACGCTGACATGTCCGCCGACGGCGCCGGAGAGATCGCGCGGCGTGCGCGCGGCACGCCCCGCGTCGCCGGTCGTTTGCTGCGCCGTGTGCGTGATGTGGCGACGGTTGAAGGTTCCGGTTTGATCGACGCAACTGTCGCCGACAAGGCGCTGAAGCGCCTCGAGATCGATAAGCTCGGCCTCGACCCGCTTGACCGGCGCTATCTTCGTCTGATTGCGGAGCATTTCGGCGGCGGCCCCGTGGGCGTTGAAACCATCGCCGCCGCGCTCGCCGAGGCGCGCGACGCCGTCGAAGATGTGATCGAGCCGTTCCTGTTGCAGCAGGGCCTCATTCAGCGCACGCCGCGCGGGCGCGTTCTTTCTGCAACCGCGTGGACGCATCTCGGGTTGGCGGCTCCGAAGGGAACGGCGTCGGATATGTTCGACTAACTCTCCCCGATCATCCCCGCGAAAGCGGGAATCCAGGAATGGAAACCGAGAATTTGGTCTGGATCCCCGCTTTCGCGGGGATGATCGGAGGATGAATTGATTCAATTTGGTCATCGAATAGTGACCATTCCGGCCTAGGCTTTCTCCCGCAAAATCGGGGAGGCGCGCCATGGGCGGATCGATTTTTCTGACGCTGTTTTTCGGCCTGTTTCTCGCAATCGGGGCGGCGATGCTGTTCTGGGGCGGGCGGTCTTATTATTACGCGCAAGAGGCGGCGCACTGGCCGACAACGCCGGGCGACATCATCGCGTCGGACTTCAAGGTCAACTCCGACAGCGACGGCGACACTTACGAAGCCAGGGTGGAATATAAATATAATCCCGACGGCTATGAGCGCACGGGCAAGGCGATTGCGTTCGGTTACACCGCGAGTTCCGGCCGCCAGTTTCATCACGAGATCTACGAGGCTTTGCCCGTGGGCGCGCAGGTCGCGGTGCGCTACGATCCGTCAAAACCGGACCGCGCCGTTCTTTCCTATGGCGTCAACCGCTCAATCCTTTTTATCGTGATCTTCGGCGCGATCTGGACGATCTTTACGGTCGGCCTCGCCTCGCTGTTTTTCCTCAGCGAAAGCGGCGCCGGCACGCTGCTCGACAACATCATGATTTATTCGAGCGGCCGGTGACGGCTGACATTTGTTGTTTCTGTCCTCCCGGACGGCCGTAGGCCAATCCGGGATCTTATTGAAGCGGAGATCCCGGCTCTCCGCTTTGCGGCGGCCGGGATGACAAGTTGCAAGATGTGTATTGCCTACTGCTACTTAGATTGCGCCAAACTCTTTGAGGTGCCCTTCGATGCGCGCGCGCAACGCCCCCTCATCAAGATCGTCGACGGCGATGACGGCGTAATTTTCAACGCCCGCGCCTTTGGCGATAAAGAGATTGGCGGAGTGCCACCAGTCGCGGCGGGTCAGCTCGATCAGGTTTTTCGTGCGCCAGTGCATGACGCCGAAAATCGCCGAGCCTTGATCGGCGATGACCGTTTCCATGTCGGCGGCCATGTTGTCGAACATCTCCGGCGAAGCCTTGCGCGTGTCGAACACCGCGCCGCCGAGGGATTGCACAATCGCCGCCGTCTCTTCTGTGGGGTATTCGCGCTGCACAGACTCCGACACCGTGCCGAAGCGGCCAAGATAGGTGATCGAGCCTTCGCGCGCCGGCGGCGGCGTGAGGTGAAACGCCTTTCGGTAAGCGGCGACTTCTTTTTCGCTCCAGTAATAGCTGGGAATGCGCTTCCTCAGGATCGTCGCCTGTTCAATCAGCACTGGCGCCTCCGCGACCTCCATGGCGAGACCGAGCGCGGCGAGATCGCGCTTCACATAAGGCTTTTCGGCGAGAAAAGCGGGCATCACCACCGGGCCGTCGATCCTTTCCGCACAGACAAGCGAACAGATGACGTCGCCGACCCAGTCGCCATAGGTGTAGGGCGTTTCCGTTTCGATGACGGTTCCTTGTGCAATCCTCCGCGCGGGAGCTTTCGGCGTCTTTAATATCTCGGGCAGGGATGGCGCGCGCACTGAATAGCGTTCGACAATGCGCCCGCCGGCGACGCCCATGCCTTCCGCCGTATACAGAAGGTTTTCGATGCACTCGCTTTCCGGGCGCGGCTGCGTATAGATGAGCCGTCTTTGTTCAGGCTTGTCGCCGGAAATGGTGAGCGTTTGCGATTGCGTCGTTTCCAGATCGGCGGGGCTGTTCGGCGTCCAGCGCCCAGCAAGGGCAAGGGCGCGCTTTGCTGGCGCGACGATCGCGTTTTTCACTCGGACGGCCGGATTGGTCCAGTCGGGATTGCCGATGATCTTCATGTCTGTTGACTAATGCGCGTTCTTCTTGCGGGACAAGCCGCACTAATGCCACAAGATCCATAATGAGCGATGAAACGATCTATCGGCTGCCGATCCGGATTTATTACGAGGACACGGATTTTTCCGGCGTCGTCTATCATGCGGCCTATCTGAAGTTTTTCGAGCGCGGCCGGACCGAGGCGCTGCGCGCCTGCGGCGTTCATCATTCGGAGCTGTTGGCGCGCGCCGAGCCGCTGGCCTTCGCCGTCCGCAAGATGACGACGGAATGGCTCATCCCGGCGAAGATCGACGATATGCTGGAGGTCCGGACGCGCTTTGTCGCCGCGAAAGGGGCCCGGATGACCCTGGCGCAGGAAATCTGGCGGGAGGAGGCGCTGCTCGCCCGGGCCGAGGTGGAAGCCGCCTGCATGTCGCTTTCTGGCCGCCCCCGGCGCCTGCCCGAGGACATTCTAGCCAAATTTTGAAACCTCGCCGGATTGCCCTGGCGCCCTGGCAGGCCGTTAGCCCCTTTGCTGAGGGGGGCTGGTCAGACGTCTGCTCGCAAAAACCTCATACGGCTCTGGCGCCAGTGCAAAAGCCCAGGCGCCAGCACGAAAAAGTCGTAAACCTTTCATTAACCGTCATTAAACTTTGGAAATCGCCTGATCGGGACCGCGCCGGGGCCTCGTATTCGCCCAAATTCCCGCCATAAGGGGATTAAACGGAAGGCCGTTCGGTGTTAACCATGGCCCGGGCGTTTTGAAGGAAAGCCGCGTTGCCGGTTTTCCGTCTCAAAACGCCCTATTATTGAATGTAGAGCATCCTGAATGTCAGGATGCTCGGGGCCCCGCGCGGGGTGAAACGCGCGAGAAGGAGACTTGCGCCAATTTCTCCCATCAGGCGGTGGGGCAGGGCGGGCGTGAGACAAAGAACAGTTTCGGTATCGGCCTCGCCGCCTCGGATGAGAGGGTGGGGCGCAAGAGGGATAGTCAGAACAATGGAAACAGAAGTCGCGGGCGCCGCAGCAGCCGGAATAGGGGGCGATTTCAGCCTCTGGAGTTTGTTCCTGCGCGCCGATCCGATCGTGAAGACGGTGATGGGCATTCTCGTGATTGCGTCCGTGTGGTCATGGGCGGTGATCATCGACAAGTCGCTCACTTTCAGCCGCATCAAGTCGAAGTCGAAAAAGTTTGAAGACCAGTTCTGGTCCGGCAAGCCCCTTGATGAGCTCTACCGCAAGATGCGCGACAAGCAGGATCATCCGATGGCGCGCGTGTTCGCCGCCGCCATGGAGGAATGGAGCCAGGCGAAGACGACCTCCGGCCGCAGCGACGCCCTCGTCATTGGTGCGCGCGAACGTATCGACAAGATCCTCTCCGTCTCCGTCTCGCGCGAGCTTGAAAAAGCCGAAAGCAGTCTCGGCGTGCTTGCGACCGTCGGGTCGGCGGCGCCCTTTGTCGGTCTTCTCGGCACGGTCTGGGGCATCATGAATGCGTTCCAGGCGATCGCGCTCACCAAAGACACAAACCTTGCCGTTGTGGCGCCGGGCATCGCCGAAGCGCTCTTCGCGACGGCGCTTGGCCTGCTCGCCGCGATTCCGGCGGTGGTCGGCTACAACCGTTACTCGTCGGCGCTCAACTCTTTCGCGGTGCGTCTCTCCGGTTTCGCCGATGAATTCTCGGCGATCCTGTCGCGCCAGCTTGACGAAAGGGCGCGCTGATGGGCGTCAATCTCAACTCAGGCGGCGGGCGCCACAGGCCCGGCCGCACGCAGCCAATGGCGGAGATCAACGTGACGCCGCTGGTCGACGTCATGCTGGTGCTCTTGATTGTGTTCATGGTCGCCGCGCCCTTGCTGACTGTTGGCGTTGCTGTCGATCTGCCGGAAACGGCGGCCAACCCGATCCAGGATCAAGGCGAGCCCCTGACCGTGACGGTCTCCGCCGACGGCACCATCTATGTGCAGGAAACGCCGGTGGAGTACGAAAATCTCGTCCCCCATCTCGAGGCGGTGGCGACCGCCGGCTATGACCAGCGCATCTTCATTCGCGGCGACGAAAACCGCGCCTATGGCGACGTCGTGCGCGTCATGGGCCGGATCAACGCCGCCGGGTTCCGCCGCATCGGTCTTGTGACCGATCAGGAACAATAGCGGCGTGTACGGACGTTAGTAACGAAGGCCCATAAGGTTCATGCGTTTCGGCCTCTTCGCATCAGTCCTCTTGCACCTCGCCATTGTCGGGGCGGGCTTTCTTGCGCCCAATTTTATCAAGCTGCCCGACGTAACGGCGGAGCCTTACATCCCGCTCGATCTCATTGCCGAAGCCGAACTTGATTTGCGGACCAGCGTCCCCGCCGCGGCGCCGGAGCCGGTCGCCGAGGAAGAGCCCGAACCCGATCTGCCCGAACCGGTTGTCGAAGAAGAGCCTGCGCCCGCCGAAGAAGCGCCGGAGCCGGAATTCCTGCCGGAACCTGAGCCTGAGCCCGCGCCGGTTGTTGAAGAGCCGGAGCCGCAGCCTGAACCTGAACCCGTAAAACCGGAGCCCGAACCGACGCCGGCGCCGCCGAAAGAAACGCCGGCGGTGAAGCCGCAACCGAAAGACGAGCTCGATCTTGACGCCCTGTCGCAACTGATCGACAGGGAGCGCGAGAACGAAAAGCCGAAAACGCCGAGCCAGACGCCGTCGCAGACAACTGAAACGGCCGATAAGGCGCGCGCTGCCGTCGGCGCCGGCGACCGCCTGACCGCGAGCGATGAGGCGAAAATGCGCGCCGCCGTCCAGCGCTGCTGGAATGCAGGGACGATCATCGGCGCGCCGGAGCCGGAAAAGCTGGTCGTTGTCATCGATTTTGAACTCAATCGCGACGGTACCCTGTCGTCGCAACCAAGGGTGGCGAACGAGCTGCAAATCAATCTATCGGGGAACCAATTCTGGCGCGTGGCGCAGCGCGAAGCCTTGAGCGCGGTGATGAAATGCGCGCCCTATGATTTTCTGCCGGTGGAGCGGTATGAAAGCTGGAAAGAGTTCCGGTTTAACTTCGATCCGAGCCAAATGGTGGGCCGTTAGCGCATATGCGGGAACAAAAGCCGGGTTTCCGTTATTTAAACTGCGCGGCCGACAAAATCTGGACATGGTGCGCGGCGATAGTCGCAAACAAAGGTCCTAGAACGAACAAAATTTCAGGGGGCCTGAAAGAGAGTAGCGATATGAAGAAATTATTGATCATCCTCCTGACGGCGATCGCCGCTGTTGCAACGCCCGCCGCTGCGCGCGTCACCATCGACATCACGCAAGGCAATGTGGATCCGATGCCGGTCGCCGCGCCGAATTTTCTCGGCGCCGACGAGGGAACGCAAGGGCTCGGCCGTGACATCACCGGCGTCATCATGAACGATCTGGATCGTTCGGGCCTGTTTCAGGTGATCGACCAGCGCGCCTATATCGAAAAGCCGGAAAGCGTGAATACGCGCCCGCGCTTTGCTGACTGGCGCATCATCAACGCCCAGGTGCTGATTGTCGGCGAAGTCGAAGAGCTTTCCGACGGCCGCATTCAGGTGTCGACGCGCGTCTGGGATGTTTATTCCGACGAACAGCTCGGCGCTGTCGCGTTCAAGACGCCCGCTGACAACTGGCGCCGCGCCGCGCACAAGGTTGCGGATTTCGTTTACAAGACGCTCACCGGCGAGGAAGGCTATTTCGACACGCGTCTCGTCTTTGTCCATGAAACCGGGCCGAAAGAGAAAAAAGTCAAACGCCTGATGATCATGGATCAGGATGGCGCCAATCCGATCCCCTTAACGGACGGCCTCAATTATCAGGTGCTGACGCCGCGCTTTTCGCCGACGCAGCAACAGATCACCTATATGGCGCTGTTCGATAATCGTCCGGGACAGGTTTACTTGTTCAATATTGAAACCGGCGAACAGGAACAGCTCGGCACGTTCCGCGGCATGACCTTCGCGCCGCGCTTTTCGCCTGACGGCCGCGAAGTCATCATGTCCATGGAGCGCAACGGCAACTCCGACATTTTCAATATGGATTTGTCGACGCGCCGCCTGACGCGTCTCACGGACAATCCGGCGATCGACGTGTCGCCGACGATGTCGCCCGACGGACGCCGTGTCGCCTTCACTTCGGATCGCGGCGGGTCGCAACAGATTTACACGATGAACGCCGACGGCTCGAACCAGAAGCGCATCACCTTCGGTCAGGGCAATTACCAGACGCCGGTGTGGTCGCCGCGCGGCGACCTCATCGCTTTCACGCGCATTTATAACGGCCGCTTTTATATCGGCGTCGTTCGGCCCGACGGCAGCGGCGAACGCCTCCTCACGGAGAGCTTTCTCGACGAAGGGCCGACATGGTCGCCCAACGGCCGGGTGCTTCTTTTCTATCGCCAGACGCCGACCCGCCGGGACGGCTCCGGCGGCGATTCGCAGCTCTGGTCCGTTGATCTGACCGGCCGCAATTTGCGACGTGTGCGGACACCGGGCGATGCGTCCGACCCCGCCTGGTCGCCGCTTTTGCCCTAACCGGTTAGAAAAGGGAGGTTTTTCGGGAGATTCGTAACCGAAAATTCATTTTCGCGCCGGAACAGCCGTTCTTGATTGCTGGCGCGTGTCTCGCTACGATTCAGAAGTTGGCTAAATTTTATGAACTGGCTGACACTGAATTGTAAGAAGGGGGAATTAAGCTTCCGCTGCGATTGTGCGCCGCAAACGCGGGTGGAGTGTACGTAAAAAGGCTTAGGGGCGGGGGCGCGCTCGCCGGGCCGGAATCAAGGAGCCCAGCGGTTTGATACCGGTGACTGGGGAAGTGGAGCTAAAAATGATGAAGTTTTACAAAATTGCCGGGATCTTCGCATCGCTTGCGCTGATCTCAGCCTGTGCAAGCACGGGGCCTGATCTTGACGCGTCGGCGGGCGCTGACACCTCGGCTGGCGCTGAGCCGGCTGGTCCGGTGCCAGGCAGCCAGGCGGATCTCGAAAATTCCGCCGGCCACCGCGTTTTCTACGGCTACAATGAATACACCCTGACCGGCGAAGCTCAGTCGACGCTCGCGCGTCAGGCGGCTTGGCTGAAAGAATATCCGGAAACCCGCATCCTTCTCGCCGGCAACTGCGATGAGCGCGGCACCCGCGAATACAACCTCGCGCTCGGCGCTCGCCGTGCGGAAGCCGCGAAATCCTATCTCGTGAGCCTCGGCGTTGACGCTTCGCGCATCACCACCGTGTCTTACGGCAAGGAACGCCCGATCGATCCGCGTTCGACGGAAGCCGCATGGTCGGTGAACCGCAACGCTACGACGACGATCACCGGCGCCGGCGCCTAATTGGCGCGCCGAGTGGCGATTGATTAAAAGGGGGGCGCGCCGTCACTTGATGACCGGCGCGCCTTCTCTTTTTTTGGGCGCAGGAGGAGAAGCGGGCGTTTTTTCGCCCTATTTTGCGCCATAAGAAAATGGGCGATACTGCTTCGCTGAAGTTCGAGGGTTAGACCATGACGCTTATCAGAACCGCCGCTGTGACATTCGCCGCCGCTTTCCTGTTGTCGGCGCCGGCCGCCGCCGGAACGAAAGACGACATTCGCGACCTCCAGGCGCGCCTCGCCGCCGCCGAGCAGGCGCTGTCGGGGCAATCCCAGGCGGTGCTGAAAATCTCCCAGCTTGAGCGCCAGCTTCAGGACATGACCGGGGAGATTGAGCGCCTTCAATATGAGCTCGATCAGGCCAACACCCGTCTCGATGCTGTCAGCGCTGTTTTGGCGGGTGACACGAATTATCAGGCGCCCGGCGATTTCTCCAATGGCGGCGCCGCTAGCGGTCCCGTGTCGCTGATGCCCGGCGCGAATGCGGCGAGCGGCGATCCGATCGGCGATCAGATTTCACAATCTTCAGCGGCGCCAGTGGGCGCTGCGGCCGGCGATCCGAGCGACATCGCCTTGCCGCTCGATCCCAATGCGGCCTTCGATTACGCGTCCGGCTTTTTGCTCGCCGGCGACTATCAGCGCGCCAAGGCGGCGTTCACGCTTTATGTGGAAGCGTTCCCCAGTCATCCGCGTACGGCGGATGCGCAGTTTCGTCTCGGCGAAATCCATCTCGCCCTTGGTGAAAACGCCGCCGCCGCGGACGCGTTCATCGCGCATATTCGCAACTACCCCAATGATCAGCGTTCCGCCGAAGCCTATCTGAAACTCGGCACCGCTTTCGCGCGTCTCGACAAGTCGAAGGAGGCATGCACCGTATTCAAGACCATGAAGTCGAAGCACCCCAACGCGCCGTCGCCGGTCGTGCAGCGCGCCGATCTCGAAATGGCGCGCATTGACTGCCAGTAGGTTGTGGCTGCGGCGTCGCCTGGGCTAACGGAAACGGCGTTCTTTGCCCGTCTCCAATCGCTGAACATTCCCGATAAATTTGCGGTCGCCGTTTCCGGCGGCCGCGATTCCATGGCGCTTGCGCGGCTCGCCGCCGCTTATGCAAAAAAAACCGGCGCGACGGTGCTGGCGCTGACGGTCGATCACGGCTTGCGGGCGGAAGCCGCTGAGGAAGCGGCGAAGGCGAAGCGATGGTGCGAGGAGGCGGGGCTTGCGCATCTCACCTTGTGCTGGGAAGGCGACAAGCCATCCTCGGGCGTTCAGGCGGCGGCGCGCGCCGCGCGCTACACGCTCTTGATCGGCGCCGCGCAATCCCATGGCTGCGACGCATTGCTGACCGCGCATAGCGAAGATGATCAGGCGGAAACCTTATTCATGCGTCTTGCCCGCGGCGCCGGGCTCAAAGGGCTCGCCGCCATGCGCGCGGAAAGTTTTGTCGCGGCGGGGCCGGGCGCGCCGTTGCGATTGTTGCGGCCATTGCTTTCTTTCAGCCGTGAAAGCGTGACGGCGTATCTTGATGACATCGGGCAGGACTATCTCGACGATCCTTCCAATCTCGATGAGCGTTTCGAGCGGGTCCGGGTTCGGGCTTTGCTGGCGGCGCTCGCCGAGCAAGAGTTGGTGACCGCGCCGTCGCTGGCGGCGTCTGCAAAAAAACTCGATAGCGCCGAAGATGCGGCCCGGGCGCAGGAAGAGGCGCTGTTCGATCATCTTGGCGGCTGCTTTTACGGCTGGGGCGGCGTTTCGCTGGACCGCTGGGAAGACGCCCCGGGGGCGGAAGGGCTTGCGCGCAGGCTGATCCATGCGGTCGGCGGGGGCGTCTATCCGCCGGCGGAGGCGCTGGAAACGGTGGCGCAGGCGGCGGAGGGCGCTCAGAAGGCGACCCTGGGCGGCGCGCTGATGATGCGCTGGCGGGACCGTCTGTGGTTCTTGAGGGAGCCTGCGGCCCTGACAGGCCGGGCCGGGGTTGAGCCGCTCGCCCCGCAAAGCCTCGACAGGCGATTGCTCTGGGATCGCCGTTTTGTGATCGCGCCTTGCCACCCCGGCTCAGGCCCGGCAGACGCGCCCCAGATCGCTCCTCAGATCGCACCCATGGGGGGCGAGGCCAGGGCTTTTCTGGGGCCTCGGGAAGGGCTTTTCCGCGGGCCGCCTGAGGCGCTCGCCGCCCTTCCGGGCCTCATGCAGAACGGCGTATTGATTGGCGCGCCCGCGCTCCCATTTATGGACAAGGGAATTTTGACCTGCCGGTCCCTCACAAGGGAGCGATTTCTGGGCCGGATTGTTAGATTTTCGTAGAAATGCCTTCTTTTGCGCCGAAGGTGATGGCGCTGGCATTTCTTAACGCCTATCTACTACGGTTTAAGGGATTTCCCCGCACCGCCCCCTGCGCGCCCATCTTGAGCGGCGCCAAAACATAAGAGGAAAGAAGACTTCGAATGAACGGACGCAACATTCTCATCTGGGGCCTCGTCATCGTCTTCTTTGTGGTGGCGCTACAGCTATTTGAATTTTCAACGCCCGGGCCGCAGCCGACCCAGCTCAACTATTCGGACTTTGTGAGCCGCATCGATAATGGCGGCATTTCCGAAGCCAAGGTCGCGCAAGGCCAGGTCACCGGCACGCTCGCCGATGGATCGGAATTCGTCACCACCATTCCTGAAGACGGCCAGACTGCAGCGGCTGAACGGTTGAACGACGCCGGCATCACGACGACCATCGAGAAAGAAGAAGAGCTGCCCCTGCTGCTCTCGCTGCTCATCAATATTCTGCCGCTTCTTATCTTCCTCGCTTTCTTCCTCTTCATCATGCGCCAGATGCAAGGCGCCGGCGGCAAGGCCATGGGCTTTGGCAAGTCGCGCGCAAAACTTTTGACCGAGCGTCAGGGCCGCGTCACCTTTGACGATGTTGCGGGCATTGATGAGGCGAAAGAAGAACTCGAAGAGATCGTCGAATATCTGAAAGACCCGATGAAGTTCCAGCGCCTCGGCGGCAAGATCCCGAAAGGCGCGCTGCTTGTCGGCCCTCCGGGCACCGGTAAGACGCTGCTTGCGCGCGCGATCGCGGGCGAAGCCAATGTCCCCTTCTTCACCATTTCCGGTTCGGACTTTGTTGAAATGTTTGTCGGCGTCGGCGCCAGCCGCGTGCGCGACATGTTTGATCAGGCGAAAAAGAACGCGCCCTGCATCATCTTCATCGACGAGATCGATGCGGTGGGCCGTCACCGCGGCGCCGGTCTTGGCGGCGGCAATGACGAACGCGAACAGACCTTGAACCAGTTGCTAGTGGAAATGGACGGCTTTGAAGCCAATGAAGGCATCATCCTCGTCGCCGCGACCAACCGTCCCGATGTTCTCGACCCGGCGCTGCTTCGCCCCGGCCGTTTCGACCGTCAGGTCGTCGTGCCGAACCCGGATGTCACGGGCCGCGAGAAAATCCTCAACGTACATGCGAAAAAAGTCCCGCTGGCGCCGGATGTGAACATCCGCACCATCGCGCGGGGCACGCCCGGTTTCTCGGGCGCGGACCTTGCGAACCTCGTGAACGAGGCGGCGCTGCTTGCAGCCAGACGCGGCAAGCGCTTCGTCACCGCCAAGGAATTCGACGACGCCAAGGACAAGGTCATGATGGGCGCGGAACGCCGCTCTATGGTCATGACCGAAGACGAAAAAATGCTCACCGCCTATCACGAGGCGGGGCACGCCATGGTCTCGATCTTCGTGCCGGGCAACGATCCCGTCCACAAGGCGACCATCATTCCGCGCGGCCGCGCGCTGGGCATGGTCCAGTCTCTTCCCGAACGCGACCGTTACTCCATGTCCTATGAACAGATGACGGGCCGCATCGCCATGGCCATGGGAGGGCGCGTCGCCGAGGAGCTGAAATTCGGCAAGGAGAAAGTCACCTCCGGCGCTTCTTCCGACATCGAAATGGCGACCAAGATTGCGCGCGCCATGGTCACGCAATATGGCCTGTCCGATAAGCTCGGTCCTATCGCTTACGCTGAAGATGAGGGCGAGGTGTTCCTCGGCCAGTCCATCGCGCGTTCGAAAACGATTTCGACCGACACGGCGAAACTCATCGAAGACGAGATCAAGCGCTTCGTCACCGAGGGTCATGATCTTGCGAGAAAGGTGCTGACCGACCGCCGCGATAGCTGGGAAAAACTTGCTCAGGCGCTTCTGGAATTCGAAACCCTGACGGGCGACGAAATCAACAAGCTCCTCAATGGCGAGACCATTGTCCGCGAGGACCCGCTCGATCCGAAAGATCACACCCCGCCGTCATCCGTGCCGAGCTCCGGCGCACCTGCTGGCGGTAAGAAGCGTGATGACGGAACCGGCGGCATGGAGCCGAGCCCGCAGGGCGCTTAAACAGAAAACAAATGCGGCGCCCGCGCTTGGGGTGCGGACGCCGCTGCAAAGCCGCTGACGTAAGATGCGCCGGCGGCTTTATTTTTTTGAAAAGCTGATCGCGCCTTGATCTTCCATTGCGCCGGCGAAGGCCCAGCCGCCGAAAGTCTCCGACACGGCGACCATCAGCTCATTATCGCCTTTCTTGAGGTCGAGACCGACGCTGTCGAAAAAGCCAACCGTGCCGAGGAAACGGTAATCGCGCACCCGCCAGCCGGCGTCGCCATAATAAACGCGCTTGCCGTTGAGATAGACGCGTACGCGATCGGAATAGCCGAAGCGCAGTTCTTTCATTTGCGCCCGCTCGGATTTGATGGGCAGGCGGATGAAAACCGTCGAATCGCCGTCGGGCAGGCGGCGGCGCAGTTTTGAGATGTTGGCGATGCCGTTTGTTTCAACGGCGAGTTCGCTCCACTCCATGTCCTTCTCCGCCTTTGCTGTCAGAGTCAGGAGACCGTCCACTTCCGCTTCGGGAAACACCGACGACACGGACCATTCTTTGATTAGCCCTTCTGGCAGGGGCTTTGTTTCTTTCGCTTCGCCGACAATGGCGTCGTCATCTTCGAGGGGACGGAACGTGATGTTTGAAAAGCGCGCCGTCACGGCGCCGGTGACGCGCAGGCCCACATAACCGGACGTCAGATCGGTTTTAAGGTCCGGAACATGCAGCGCCGGCTGGTCGCTGTTGAAATAGAAATCGGCCTTGTCGCCTTTAATCACAACTTTCACATGGTTCCAGCCGTCAAAGGTCTGCGATACCGGCGCGATGGCGTTTCCGTCCGAAAAAATCTGCCAGGCGGAATTGCCGTTTTCGACGGGCGTATATTGAACGGCGTCCGGCTTGTTGTTGAGATGCGACCGGAAATAGATTTCCTCATAATGGCCGTCGCTTTCCGCGCGCCAGATCGGCCCTATAAACCCTTGCACCTCTTCATAAGCGGCGTCGAATTCAATGACGCCGTCAGTAAAGACCGTATCGTCAATCCAGATCCGGCCGCCTTTGACGGTTAGAACCTGGCGGCCTTGATAGGTTTCGGTTCCGGCTTCCTGCGCGGCGACGCGCCAGGTCTTTCCTGCAAACGCAATCTCTTCGGGCGGACTGGCCGTCTGCGCGAGGACGGCGGGGGAGAAAAGGACCGCAAGGGCGGTGAACGCATGACGCATGGAAAGGCTCCGTATTTCAAAGGAGCCGAGCTTGGCGGAATCTGCGTCATCAGTATTGCAAAAAGCGGACAGGACCAGACTTAAAGGAGCGCGCGCCGTTCCGCGTGAAACGCCTTCGGCGTTATGCCGATTTCCGACTGGAAAGCGTTGATCATATGGGGCTGGTCATGGAAGCCCGCGCCGGCGGCGATTTCCGCCCAGTCGGGATCGGCGGTTTTTTCCGCCGCGAGCGCCGCCGCCGTGATTTGCAAATGCCGGGCATAGGTTTTCGGCGAGCAACCCACATGATCGGTGAAACGGCGGCGTAAATTTCGTTCGCTGACGTCAAGCCGCGCAGCAATGTCGCGCAGGCGGATCTGACCCTCACTGTCGCGCAGCCATGTCGCCGCGAGCCTTTCCGGCCCCAGATTGGCGGCGGCGGCGCAGGCGAGACGGTGAAGATCGTTTTTGAGCGCGCTCAAAATATCCCGGGCGCAGGCATGTTCTCCAAGCGAAAGCGTTTGGGCGCAGGCGTCTTTCAGGCGCTTCGGCGCGCTGATGCGCTGATAGTCGGAAAACTCACCGGGAGAAATTCCGAACAGCGCGGCGGCGAGCTCAGGTTTCACCCGCCATGCAATCAACTCCTCGCGCGGCGACGGCGTGTAATGACGTCCTTTGTAGTAAGGCCCGCAGATGACCAGATCGAGTTCCTGCGCCTCACCATTTTCATGGCGCTGGCGGATCAAGGCGATGCTGGGCTCGCCATGGGGCAGAAGTCTGTGCGCCGCAGGTTCGCCCGGACGCGCAATGCTTGTCCAGGCGAGATCGAGCGCGCTGCCGGCGTCATCGGGCGCGCGCCACGCCTGATACTGTCCGAGGGCGTGGTCCGGCGCGGCGGCGGCGATGGGGGGGTCTCTCACCATTGCGCAAGTCTAGCTGAAAGCTCATAAAACATCAGTCTGCTCGCGCTGAAGTGAAGCTGTGGCGCGATATGTTGAAAGGAGTTTTCGTTGAAGGATTGGCGCATCATGGGCGTCGTGAACACGACGCCGGATTCCTTTTCCGATGGCGGGAATTTTCTCGAACCCGCCGCAGCGATCGCCCATGCGCTCAAGCTTTGCGAAGACGGCGCCGACATTCTCGATATTGGCGGGGAGTCGACGCGGCCCGGCGCTGACGACGTTCCGCTCGAGATCGAGCTGGCGCGGACACTTCCCGTCATCGAGGGGCTTCGCAAAAAAGGATGCGCCGCTGCGATCTCTATCGATACGCGCAAGCCCGATGTGGCGCGCGCCGCGATCACGGCGGGCGCATCCATCTGGAACGATGTCACCGCTTTGACCTTTGCGGCTGACAGTCTTGAAACCGCCGCATCGCTCGACTGCGATATTGTGCTGATGCATGCGCAGGGCGATCCCAAAACCATGCAGGATGCGCCGCGCTATGACGATGTCGTTGAGGATGTCTACGCCTATCTCGCGCGCCGCATGGAAGCCTGTGTCGCCGCCGGGATCAGCGAACGCCGCCTGATCGTCGATCCGGGCATTGGATTCGGCAAGACGCTGGACCACAACCTGTCGCTGCTCGCCCGCCTCGACCGTTTTGCCGATCTGGGACGGTCGGTCCTTCTTGGGGCGTCCCGCAAGCGCTTCATTGCCACCCTCGACCGGGAGGGGCCTGCGGGGGAAAGGCTCGGCGGTTCTCTCGCCGCCGTCCTCGCCGGTTTCGCTTCGGGGGCCTCCATTTTCCGGGTTCATGACGTTCCCGAAACCCGCCAGGCGCTGGCCGTCGCCGCCGCGATAAGGGCCGCAACGCCATAGAATTTCCGCATTTTCCCCGTTAAGGCATTGGCGAGCCCTTCTGTGCTAGGGTTCGTTAAGAATTGAAGGAGCGGCAGCCCATGCGGGGCGACGATCAGATGACCGGCAAGCGTGAAATTTTCGGAACGGATGGGGTGCGCGGCCTCGCCAATGACGGGGCCATGACCCCGGATAACATTCTGCGTCTCGGCATGGCGGTTGGCCGTGTCTTCAAAAACGGCGCGCACCGGCATCGCGTCGTGATCGGCAAGGATACGCGCCTCTCCGGTTATATGATCGAGCCGGCGCTGACCGCCGGTTTCGCCGCTTCGGGTATGGATGTGTTCCTTCTGGGGCCGTTGCCGACGCCGGCCATGGCGATGCTGACGCGCTCGCTTCGCGCCGATCTCGGCGTGATGATTTCCGCCTCGCATAATCCCTATCACGATAATGGCGTGAAATTTTTTGGGCCCGACGGCTTCAAGCTGTCGGATGAAACCGAAATGGAAATCGAGCGGCTCATGCGCGAAGGGCCGGACGCCGGGCGCGCCGCCTCCGCCGATCTTGGCCGCGTCAAACGCATCGACGACGCCGGCGCCCGTTACATTGAGTTTGCAAAAGCGGCTTTTCCCCGCCGCCAGTCGCTCGACGGCGTGCGCGTTGTCATCGATTGCGCCAATGGCGCCGGATATAAGGTCGCGCCCACTGTGTTGTGGGAGCTTGGCGCCGAAGTGAAATCCATCGGCGTTGAGCCCAACGGCTTTAACATCAACCACGAAGTGGGCTCGACCTCGCCGGAGAAATTGCAGAAAGCGGTGCTCGAATATCGCGCCGATATCGGCATCGCCCTCGACGGCGACGCCGACCGCGTCATCATCTGCGATGAAATGGGTCAGATCGTTGACGGCGACCAGATCCTTGCGCTGATCGCCCGCGCCTGGAAAAAAACCGGCGCCTTGAAAGGCGGCGGCCTTGTCTCAACCGTGATGGCGAATATGGGCCTCGATAAGTTTTTGGGCGGTGAGGGGCTGACGCTTGAGCGCACCAAAGTCGGCGACCGCTATGTGGTCGAGGAAATGCGCGCCAAGGGCATCAATATCGGCGGCGAGCCGTCGGGCCATGTGGTGCTCTCCGATTACGGCACCACCGGCGACGGGCTTGTGACGGCGCTTCAGGTGTTGGCGGTGGTCGCCAGCGAAGGCCGCAAGGTGAGCGACATTTGCCGCTGCTTTGCGCCGTTTCCGCAGCTTTTGAAAAATGTCCGCTTTAAAGGCGGCGATCCGCTCGAGTCGGATGCGGTCAAGAAAGCGATCAAGGCGGGCGAGGAAAAGTTAGGCAAGTCGGGCCGCCTCGTCATCCGCAAATCGGGAACCGAACCTCTGATCCGCGTCATGGGCGAAGGTGAAAACGACACCCTCGTCAAAGTCGTTGTCGACGATATTTGCGCCGCGGTTGAAGCAGCCGTCTGATCTTACGAAAAAGAAAAAGGAAGAAACGGCCGGGTGCGGGGGCGGCTCCGGCCGTTTCTCCTGGTGCGCTGGGCCGAATTACGCGGCTTTCGTGCGCACCACCGGGAAGTCGATGTCGGTCTCGGCGACATGGTTGATGTAGTTGGTGAGGATGTTGGCGACGGTGACGCCCACTGTTTCAACGATCTCGCCTTCGGAGAGGCCGGCGTTGCGGGCGGCGGCGAGATCGTCATTTGAGACGAGGCCCCGCTTTTCAACCACTGCGACGGCGAACCCCAGGATCGCGTTCAGTTTCGGATCGGCGGATTTGCCTTTGAGACGGGCGGCGATTTCCGCTTCTTCGACGTTGAGATTACGCGAAATCGCCGAGTGCGCCGAGGCGCAGTAATCACAGGCGTTTTCGCCAGCGACGGTGAGTGCAATGGCTTCGCGGGTCTTCTGGTCAAACGATCCTTTACCGAGCGCATCGTTAAAGCCGAGCGCGGCGGCGAGCACCGCCGGAGCGTTGCCCATGACGCGATAGAGATTTGGCACCATACCGACTTTCGATTTGATGGCGCTGAAAAGGGCGGACGCCTCAGCAGAGGCTTGCGTGTCGGAAAGTTGTGTCAGACGGCTCATTTGGTTTCTCCTTTTTTCCGCCCTATGGCGGCGTTGTTGTTATTGGGTTGTTATTGGCGTTTGCGCCTTCGCCTTGTGTCCCGGCGCGAAGCTTCATATGTAATTGCGGACCAAATGGTCAACAATCAATTCCGGACCGATTGGTAACAAAGGCGTGAGAGGCTGACATGGCGCGATTGCGGGAATTTGAAATCGACGAAGCGCTGGACGGCGTGATGAGCGTTTTCTGGCGCCTTGGGTTCGACGGCGCCTCCATGCAGGACATTGAGGCGGCGACCGGCCTGAACAAACAGAGCTTGTACCGCGTGTTCCCCGATAAGAGGGCCATGTATCTCGTGGCGCTGCGCCGTTACGAGGATCAGGAAATGGCGAGGGCGGCGGAGATTCTTGCCATGGAGGGAACGGCGAAGGAGCGGTTCCACAGATTGTTTGAGGGGCTCATCGCCCTGGCGGCGAAGGGAGACCGGAAGGGCTGCTTTTTATGCAATGCGGCGGGCGAGCACGGGCCGGAGGATGCGCCGGCGGCGGATTTTGTTGCGGCGGCGATGCGCCGGATGGAGAAAACATTCCGTGAGGCGTTGGAGGCGTCTGCGCCTTATGCGCGGGACAAAACCCGGCGCGACAGGAAAGCCGCCTCACTGATGGCGTCCTATTTCGGCATCAGGGTGATGACAAAAGCCAATGCGCCCCTGCGCGCCGTCAAGGCGGCGGCGTCGGACGCCGTCGAACAGATTTGATCTGCGGGTAAAAGAAAGAAAACCCGCCGGCAAGATACGCATGCCGGCGGGTTCATTTACGCCACTCAGGAAAGGGTCAGGTGACGATACGCACCTCCGCGCGGCGCGAACATTCGCGGCGGGCGATTTTGCGCAGGCGCTTGTTCGGCACGTAACGCGCCTGTGGGCCGCGGGCGTCCACTGTGCACAACAGGCGCGGACCGCGGCGCGTGCGAATGACTTCTTCCGTCAGGACGATGCGCGCGCGATAGCGCGTGTCGAACACTTCGCGGTTAACGATGCGACCCTCGCGGCCGCGATACCCATTGCGGCGGCCATAGTCATGACGATCGCGATAGCGGTCACGGCGGTGATAGTCGCGCCGGTCATAACGGTCATCATAGCGGCGATCATCGCCAAAGGTGATGGAAAAGCTGACGCCGGAATTGCGGTAGGCGCCGGCCCGGGAATACTTATCCGCGGAATAGTAATTGTAATAGTCCGCGGCGTGGCTGCGGTGGTCATGATCGTGGCTGCAATAGGCGGGTTTCGCCCATGCGGCGCCAGCGCCGAGGGCGGCCATGGCCAGCGCGCCTGCGATCAAGGGTTTCATAAACTGCTTCATCTCGCTCTCCGTGCTTGCCCCAGCCGGATGTCGATGGGCCATAGATGCAAGGGGAATGGGGCGAGAATGGCGCAATTTCCCGTCAAAAACCCGCCACATTCGCCTGAGCGGCACACATGTCCGTGAGAGCCGCGCGAGGGGGAGCAAGGCGCCCGATTGCGCTGGCCCGGCAAATCACTTTAACGATTCGGCCATGGCGTTTACCCATGACAAACCCGAGGCCCAAGACGGCGCGCCGCCGCTGGAGCATTGCGGCCTCGCTGCTGCGATCGAGCTCGTTGGCGACCGCTGGACGCTGCTTATCATCCGCTCGGCGCTTTACGGCGTGACGCGTTTTGACGAGTTGCAGACCGGCCTCGGCATGCCGCGCACCGTCCTGTCGAACCGATTGAAAAAACTGGTCGAAGGCGGCGTGTTGCGCCGGCGCGCTTATAAGGAAGCGGGCCAGCGCACCCGTCATCAATATGTGCTCACGTCGAAAGGCGTCGATCTGGCGCTGCCGCTCATGGCGCTTATGCAGTGGGGGCAGAAACACATCCTCGCCGAAGCGCAGGCCGCCGCCATCGTCAGCCGCCGCACCGGTCAGCCATTGCATCTCGGTCTGGTGGACACGGCCGGATCGACCGCGTCGCTCTCCGATGCGCAGTTCAAAAAAGCGTCCTGACTTTACGCCTCACCGCTTTGCGAGTTGTTGCATGACGCCGAGTCTGTCGGCGACCTGCCAATGTCCGGCGATTTTTCCATCTTCGAAAAAATAGATGGTGGCGCCGGACATGGCGATCGTTTTCCCCGTGGCGGGAAAGCCCGCAATGTCGCCTTGATGCGTTGCTTTCCAGTCCCAGAAGATCGCGACGTCATTACCATTTTCAAAGCAATGAAGAATCGTGAAGCGCTGATCGGGAAACGGCGCACGCGAAACCCTTATGCGGTCGGTTAGCCCCGCCGCATCAAGGGTTTTCCCGTTCCAAGGGTCGCCCGGATCGTGACGGATTTCATAGGCGGGCGCCAGGAAACCGCCGATCGCGTCAAGGTCGTCCTGGTTCCAGACTGTTTCGATAAAACGGCGCAGCGTGTCGCTGTTGGAGGCGCTCATCAGAGCGCCTCCATGACGAGTTGCGGCGCGCCGTCGGAGGTTTTCTCCGCCGTAAGACCTTCCGCGTTGATCGTGACCGAAACGCGGCTGCGATAGGCGGAAAAACTGTCGAAGGTCACGACATCCACCGGCTCGTCAAACTTCAAAACAACGCGCAGGCGATCGGGCGGCATGGACCGGATGGCGATAATCTCGCCCTTGAAGGGTTGACCGAGATAACGGCCTTTAACGCGCGAGCCGAGTTGAAACCGTTTGATCGGCGGACGATTGCCGATGGCGGCGTGAAGCGTGTTCCAGTCGCGATAGCCGTGTTGTTTGGCGACCAGCTCAAGGCTTTCGCTATGCGTGATGAAATCGCCGTCTTCATCAAGTCCGGCGCGCAGGCGTTTCGCCTGTTGTTTGAGCGCGTCAATCGACGGCAAGTTGGGTGACGGCAATGGGGTATTCGTCATGGCAGACCTCGTCTTTCGCCATGCGGAACTGTCAGATGGGGGCTCGCATTGCCATCAGTCCGCGTGGCTCGAAAGCGTGGCTGACCAGTGTCTCGTCGAAGGACTTCACCAAAGCTTATCGCTCGCGAGCGGCAGGGGCCTTCACCCGGCGCGGGAGATAGGCCTGGCTGGCGCGGCTGTCAATCCGTCTTCCGCCGCGTTTGACGTCCGCCAGAGGCGATCATGGCGGCGATCAGCATCAAAAAGACGCCGAACCCGAAAACAAGCCAGGCCGCGGCCGGCTCTGCGCCGATCATGAAGGCAAGGTCCGGAAATAGCTGAAGCCCGAGCGCGGCAAGGCAGCAGACTAGCCCGGTCCAGATAAGGCTGTTGGTCATGAAATCCCCGTCTCTATCCGAAGGCACCCCAGCCCGAAGACGAAAGAGCGGATATTGCGCAATTCAGGCGCATGTTTGAAAACCCTGGGGCTTTCGTGTGTTACTTAAGGCGGAAGAAAGGACGCATATGAAAGGCCGCGTGCTCATCATTGCAGGCTCCGACCCGTCGGGCGGCGCCGGCATCCAGGCCGACATCAAGACGGTGACAGCGCTGGGCGGCTATGCGGCGACGGCGATCACCGCGCTGACCGTGCAGAACACCAAAGGCGTTTCCGCGGTTCATCCAGCGGCGCCGGAGGTCATCGCTGCGCAGATCGAGGCGGTGATGTCAGACATCGGCGCTGACGTGATCAAGATCGGCATGATCGGCGACCGGGAAACGGCGGCGGTGATTGAGACCGCCCTGAAAAAATACAATGACATTCCCGTCGTGCTCGACCCCGTTCTTGTCGCGACCAGCGGCGACGCGCTCGCGAAAGACGGCGTCGCTGCGTTCATTCGGGACCGTCTCACGCCGCTTGCCGCGATCATCACTCCGAATATGGATGAAGCGGCGGCGCTGACAGGAAGGGACATTACGGATCGCGACAGCGCCATCGCCGCGGGCGAGGCGCTCGTTGCGCTCGGCGCCAAGGCCGCGCTCGTCAAAGGCGGTCACATGCGCGGCGAGACCGTGGAGGACGCCCTCGTCTCCGCCGAAGGCGCGCGGATCTATTCCAATCCCCGTCTTGAAACGACGTCGACCCATGGCACGGGGTGCACGCTTGCGTCGGCGATTGCGACGGGGCTCGCGCAAGGTATGGCGCTGCAAACGGCGGTGAAGCGGGCTGTCGATTATGTGCACAAGGCGATTGCGACAGCGCCGGGCTATGGCGGCGGTCATGGCCCGCTTAATCACGCGCATCCTTGTGAGAACTAGACGGCGCAAGCGCGCCTATCACGACTTGAAGAAATTCTGGCTTGCCTCATGGGCGCGCCGGTAGGATAGGCGAACGAAAGACTAAGGAGATCGCCCATGCCCGCTTATGACTTCGTGACGCTCGATGTTTTCACGGACAAAAAATTCACCGGCAATCAGCTTGCGGTGCTGATGGATGCGCGCGGGCTTTCAACAGATGAGATGCTGACCATCACCCGTGAGTTTAATCTCTCGGAAACGACTTTTGTGCTGCCGCCGGAAGACCCTGACAACACGGCGCGCGTGCGCATCTTCACGCTTGGCTATGAAATGCCCTTCGCCGGCCACCCCACAGTGGGCACAGCGATCGCCATCGCCCGGGCGCGCGGGCTTAAAGGCGACATCCGGCTGGAGCTCAACACCGGCGTCTTTCCCGTGAATGTGGAAGCGTCGGAGGAAGGCGGCTTTGCAGCGTTTCAAAATCCGAATCTGCCCACAGAAACGGCGGCGGCGCCTTCTATCGAAAAGCTTGCGGCCGCGCTTTCTTTGCCTCTCGATGCGCTCGATCAGGGCGCCGGGAAACCGCGCCGCTGCGGCGCCGGCGTCGATTACATCTATGTGAAAGCGACGCTGGACGCGGTGAAGCAGGCCAAAGTGAACAGCGCGCATTGGGAAGCGCTTGAAATTGATCAAGTCGTCGGCGTTCTTCTCTACGCTGAAGGAGGAGAGGCCGCTGACGCGTCTTATCATGCACGGATGTTCGCGCCGAACGCCGGCATTCCGGAAGACCCGGCGACGGGAAGCGCCGCGGCCGGGTTCCCGGCGCAAATCATCCGCAGCGAGACGATTTCGGATGGCGTTCATCGCTGGGTGATCGAGCAGGGCTTTGAAATGGGCCGCCCGAGCCGGATCATCGCCACGGTCGCGGTGGAGAAGGGCGCCGTCCAGTCCGTCCGCATCGGCGGCGACGCGGTTTTCATGCAGGCAGGTCAGATTTTCGTCTGACCTTTCGCATCCATCCGGTCGATCATGGGCTCAAGCTCCCCGGCGAGGCCGTCGCCTGTCTCAACGGCGCCTTTATGCTTTCTGCTGAATGGCGAGCGCTGGCTGACGGCGACGCCCGTGAGAATGATGGCGAGTGCGATCAGCACATTCCAGTCGAGCCGTTCGTGATACATGACGGCGCCGAGCCCCACGGCCCAGAGCGGGGTGATGTAATTGGAAAGCGCCATAAAGCCGGCGCCCGCGCGCCGGATCAGCATGATGATGAGCACGCCGTTAATCCCGGTCGGGAAAACGCCGAGAAAGACAATGCTGAGGAGGCTGGCGGCGCTCCATTCGTCCTGTTTGAGATCGGTGAACACCAGTGCGGGAATAGCCATAACCGCCGCGACAATCAGCATGCCTGACGCGAAAACGCGCGGACGGATCGGCGGCGCGCGGCGTGAAAGGACGGCGGAAACGCCGTAAAGAAAGGTCGCGAGGAGAAGCCCCGCCTGGGCGAGGAAACTCGAGGTCATGACGCCTTTCAGCGCTTCCGGTCCCATCAGGATCAGAACGCCGATGAAACCGAGGGCAAAGCCGCCGACTTTTCGTGCTGTGAGATTCTCCCCGGCAAAAAAGTAAGCCAGCCCCACCGTCCAGATCGGCATGAACGCCATATAGACGCCGGCGAGCCCGCTCTCCACATGCTGTTGCGCCCAGGGAAAAAGATAGAACGGCAAGACATTGCCGCTCGCGCCGACGGCGATCATCCAGATCCATGACCGGCGAATGCGCCAGTTATTCCCGCTACGGATGAAAAAGGGCGGCAGGCGTCGCCCGGCCGCGCGCATGAGAAGGTAAACCAGGATCGCGGCCACCCAGAGCCGTCCGGCGGCCACGACGGACGGCGGCGCGGTCTCTACGGCTTTGCGAATGAACGCAAAAGACGAACCGCCAAAAGCGACGATCAGCGCGAGCAGCGCCCAATCGAACAGCGTCGCCTCCGCCGGAATGATGTGTTTGCGGGCCATTAACCTCCGCGCTATCGGCGAGGGGCTTTTCGCGCAAGGGAGAAAATCTCTTCCCCGTGCAAAATTTTATCATTTGACGGCGGCGGTCTATCCGTGCGAAGGCGGGCGTGGGCCACGCCTCCCCAACGGGGCGCGCGCCATCTGGAAGGATGGAGTAAAAACATGCCAGAAACCACGCCAGCGGTGCGTCCTGCGCGCCCGCATTTTTCGTCCGGACCTTGCGCCAAGCGCCCCGGATGGTCTCCCCAAAATTTCAGCACCGATACGCTCGGCCGCTCGCACCGGTCGAAAGTCGGCAAGGCGCGCCTTAAAGAGGCGATCGACCGCACCCGCGCGTTGCTCGGCGTGCCTGATGATTATCGCATCGGCATCGTGCCGGCGTCCGACACCGGCGCCGTCGAGATGGCCATGTGGTCCATGCTGGGCGCGCGTCCCGTGGATATGCTCGCCTGGGAAAGTTTCGGCGAAGGCTGGATCACCGATGCAGTGAAACAGCTCAAACTCGATGCGACGATCTTGAAGGCGCCTTATGGCGAGATCGCTGATCTTTCGGCGGTCGATCCGTCCCATGACATCGTGTTCACCTGGAACGGCACCACCTCGGGCGTCAGAGCGCCGAACGCCGACTGGATTTCAGCGGATCGCGAAGGGATCGTCATTTGCGATGCGACCTCTGCGATTTTCGCGCAAGCGCTCGACTGGCCAAAGCTCGATGTCGTCACTTATTCCTGGCAGAAAGTGCTGGGCGGCGAAGGCGCGCATGGCGTCCTCATCCTCAGCCCGCGCGCCGTTGAACGCCTTGAAAGTTACACCCCCGCCTGGCCCATGCCGAAACTTTTCCGCATGGTGAAGGGCGGCAAGCTCAATGAAAGCATCTTCGAAGGCGCGACCATCAATACGCCCTCCATGCTCTGCGTTGAGGACTATATCGACGCCCTGACCTGGGCGGAAAATCTTGGCGGTCTTGAGGCGCTGCACGCCCGCGCCGACGCCAACGCCGCCGCCCTTCATGACTGGGCCGAAAGCGCGCCGTGGATTGACTATCTCTGCGCCAATCCCGGCATCCGCTCAAACACCTCCGTGTGTTTGAAGATTGTCGATCCGGACATCACAAAACTCGATGACGCCGGACAGCGCGCTTTCGTCAAGTCCATGGAAAAACATCTTGAGGAAAAGGGCGCCGCTTACGACATTGGCGGCTATCGCGACGCGCCGCCGGGCCTTCGCATCTGGTGCGGCGCCACCGTTGAAACGGCGGATGTCAAAGCGCTCGGTCCCTGGCTCGACTGGGCCTTCGCCGAAGCCAAATCCTCCCTGAGTTAATTGTCATCCCGGAAAGTGCGGAAGCGCTTATCCGGGATCTCGCCTCACAATTTCATAGATCCCGGCTCTTCGCTCCGCTGCGGCCGGGATGACACCGAAGGAAAAATTTCATGCCTAAAGTTCTCGTTTCCGACAAGCTGAGCGAAACCGCCGTCAATATTTTCAGGGAGCGCGGCGTTGAAGTCGATTTCGAACCGTCGCTCGGCAAGGACAAGGAAAAGCTCCTGTCCGTGATCGGCCAGTATGACGGTCTCGCCGTGCGCTCCGCCACCAAGGCGACGGCGGCGGTCATCGAAGCCGGCAAAAACCTGAAAGTCATCGGCCGCGCCGGCATCGGCGTCGATAATATCGACATCCCCGCGGCGACCGCGGCGGGCGTCGTTGTGATGAATACGCCTTATGGCAACGCCATCACGACCGCAGAGCACGCTATCGCCATGATGTTCTCGCTCGTGCGCTCGATCCCGCAGGCGAGCGCATCGACCCATCTTGGCAAGTGGGAAAAGTCCGCTTTCATGGGCACCGAAGTGTTCGGCAAGACGCTCGGCGTCATTGGTTGCGGCAATATCGGCTCCATTGTCGCCGATCGCGCCGTGGGCCTCAAAATGCGCGTCGTCGCGTTCGACCCGTTTCTCACCGAAGAACGCGCCATCGAGCTCGGCGTGAGCAAAGTGGAGCTGGATGAATTGTTGTCGCGCGCCGACATTGTCACGCTGCACACGCCGTTGACCGATCAGACGCGCAACATCCTGAGCCGCGACAATCTCGCGAAGCTCAAAAAAGGCGCCTATGTGGTGAACTGCGCGCGCGGCGGTCTTGTTGATGAAGAGGCGCTGAAAGACCTTCTCGATGCGGGTCATCTTTCCGGCGCCGCGCTTGATGTGTTTGCGACAGAGCCGGCGACGGAGCACCCGCTTTTCGGTCATCCCAAAGTCATCGCGACCCCCCATCTCGGCGCTTCGACGACAGAGGCCCAGGAAAATGTGGCGATCCAGGTCGCCGAACAAATGGCCGACTACCTTACGCGCGGCGCCGTTTCCAACGCCCTCAACTCGCCGTCGGTGACGGCGGAGGAAGCGCCGCGTCTCAAACCCTATATTGCGCTGGCGGAAAAGCTCGGCCTGTTCGCCGGCCAGTTGACGCGCACAGGGCTTAAGCAAATCAAGGTGACGTATGAAGGCGAAGTCGCGGCTCTTAATCTGAAGCCGTTGACGGCGTCTGCGGTGGCGGGCGTTTTAAAGCCCATGCTTCAGGATGTGAATATCGTTAATGCTCCCGTGATTGCGCGCGAACGGGGCGTCACGATTTCAGAGACGACCTGTGAAGACGCCGAATCATATGACAGCATCATTCGCTTGGAGATCACCACGGAACAACAGACGCGCACCGTCTCCGGCACGATCTTCGGCGGCGCGCCGCGCATTGTCGAAATCAAGGGCGTTGAGATGGAGGCGTCTTTCGCGCCGCACATGCTCTACACCACTAATGAGGACAAGCCGGGCTTTATCGGCGCCCTTGGCAAGACGCTGGGCGAGGCCGGGGTCAATATCGCGACCTTCAATCTCGGCCGCGCCGGGCCGGGCGAGGGCGCCATCGCGCTCGTGGCGGTGGACGATCCGATCAGCGACGAGGTGCTCGAAAAGGTCCGTGCGCTGCCTCATGTGACCCAGGCGACGGCGCTGTCATTCTGACAGCGCCAAAGCCCGTTATGTCTATTCGACGTCGGGTTCCCTGCATTGATCGAGTATGGCGTTGAGACGGGGGCGGTCGAACCATTCGCCACTCTTTATTACGCCAACGACCGAAGTTGTCGCGCTGATATTTTCAAGCGGATTATCGGATAGAAAAACGAGATCCGCCTTCGCATCTTTTGCAATTACACCTTCGGCGCCGGTTTTCCCTGCCCAGCGGGCAGGATTAACAGTCGCAGTCTGCAGCGCCTCAAAAGGCGTCATCCCGCTTTTAACCATCAGCATCAATTCCTGATGCGTGGAAAAGCCCGGCGCCACAAGCCCCACAGCGTCTGTTCCGAGCAGCAGCGGGATGCCGGCGTCATTAAGTTGACGCGTCAACGTGCGGTGTTGCGCCGACTGCTCGTTCAACCCTTTGATCTGTGTAGCGTAATTTTCGCCAAAGGACTGGCGGAAAAAGTTTCTCTCGGCCGCCATGTTTCGGCGCCAGTAGGCTGAGACATAAGACGTTTCCGGCGCATTATAGAGCGCCGCCAGCGAATCGTCGTCCAGATATTCTGCGATTGTTTCAAAAACGATAAGTGTTGGCGTTACATATGCACCGCTTGCTTTCAGAGCATTCAAAAATGCCGGTGCATCGGAAAAATCCTTGTCTTCGCCCAACATCTTCACGAGTTCTTCAGCGTGTTCGATGGAGCCAAGCCGTGCATTTTCCACATCGCTTTTTCCTTGCTGAATATGTCCGGCCACAGGGATGCCCAGTGCGACGGCTGTTTCAATGACAGCGTCATAGGCTGGTTGGGGCAACTGATTGTGGACCTTGATGAGATCGTATCCGGCCGCGACCTGCGCGCGAACGACGGCTTCGGCTTCTGCGGCGGTGGTGACCTTGGGGCCGAAGGAGTCCGGCAATGTTGAATGAAGCGACGGTCCGGCAAGGAGCAGTTCAGGGCCGGTTAGCAATCCACTTCGCAGTTCTTCGCGCAGCTCTAGGTCGCCCGGCGTCCCGCGCATATTGCGCACTTTAGTAACCCCATTGGGCAGATAGAGGCATAGATCGTGCGCCTTGCCGTCACGGCTCGGGTCGCCATCCCAGGGAAGGATAAGGCCCAGATGGGCATGCATGTCCGCAAGGCCGGGAATGAGATAACCATTCTCACCGTCAATGACCTTTGCTGCGCGCGCTGTCGCTGCCGGGCGCCCATTCAGGATGGCGGCGATATGGCCGTCGCGAATGAGGACGGTGCGTCCCGTCAGGACTGTCTCTTCTGTCATGGGAATGACGTTGACGTTCTTGATAGCGATATCGGCTGGCGGCGCGATTTGCGTGGCGCAGGCGCTGGCCAAGAGCGTCGCGGCGGCGACGAGAAGGCGATGGATGGTCATGGGTCTCTCCCGGTTTGGCGTCGGGTGAGACTTCTGACTGTCCTGTGTGCGCGCGTCGTCCGGATACGTGTTTTCGGACGTCCGGATCAGTTATGTTGGGCGTTGCGACGGCGGTATTCGCTGGGTGTTACGCCCAGTTCTTTCTTGAAGACTGCATTGAAGCTCGATTTTGAGGTGAAGCCCGCCTCAAAGGCGATGTCGAGGATTGTCGCGTCGGGCCGGGCGTTCAGCATGGCGCAGACATCGCTGACCCGGAATGCGTTGATATAGTCGCAAAAGCTGCGCCGGGCGTTCGCGTTAATCGCGCGGGAGACGTCGCGTTCCGTCAGATTGGCGACGGAAGCCACTTCGGACAGGGTCAGGTGCGGCTGGCGCTGGAGCGCATCGGCGCGGATTTTTTCGTCAATACGCAGGAACAGAGTTTCATCTGCGGGAGCTGGCGTTATTTCCGGCGGACTGGCGCGTTCGCTTTCCGCCAGTCCCTTGAAATAATCCGGCTGGGTGATCGCGCGCCAAACCAGCGCGCCCATAAGCGCGCCGCCTGCTGTCAGCACACCGGCATAGGAGAGAGTTTCCATCAGCGGACTCTGCACGCTGCGCGTGAACATGCGGATGGCGTCGATCACGGTTAGCGCTGCAAATCCGGCGAAGACCTGTGTGATCCAGTTGAGCCGGATCGAGGCCGCGTCGGAGCGAGTCGAGGCGGTCTCGGCGTGGTAGCGACCGATGAGCCGGATAGTGAGCACGCCATAGGTGATAAGGCTCACCAGCGCCGCGAGATGAATGAAGTCAAACCACTGGGCGAGGGGGATGGCGATTAGCGCCGGAATGAAATGGGGATAAATTTGCCGCCAGTCATGGCCGTCCGCGAAGATCAGCCGCCGTACGAAAATATAAAACAGCGGCCCATAAACAAGGCCGAATGCTGGCGTGACGAGAATAGCGCCCGGCAGGAGGCGTGTTTCTTCTAGCGCATTGAAGAGCATATGGACTGAAAACAGAATGAGAAGCGCAGCAAGCGCGCGCAGGCGCCGCCGCGGCGAGAGAATCAGTCCGGCAGTCAGGCTCGCCGAAGCGAGCGCCCATTGCAGCATATTGATCATTTCGACGGTCATGCCCTGGCCCCTTCGCGCGCCGTACTAGCGTCTTTCCCGCGTAATCCTGCCAGCGAAGTCCATGGGCTGGCAAACCCTCGCTTCCCGCGTTGACCGGGCCTCCGAAAGCCCTATGGTGCGCCGCGTTATCACTGATTTCTGGAGGCCGGTATGGCGGATGTGGCGGTCGTCGGCGCGCAATGGGGCGACGAGGGCAAGGGCAAGATTGTGGACTGGTTGTCGGCGCGGGCCGATGTGGTTGTCCGCTTTCAAGGTGGGCACAATGCCGGTCATACGCTCGTCATTGACGGCGCCGTTTATAAACTCTCGCTGCTTCCCTCCGGCGTTGTCCGCAAGGGCTGCGTCGGGGTGATCGGCGCCGGCGTTGTCGTCGATCCTTTCGCGCTGCTTGCAGAAATTGCCCGCATCAAGGAACAGGGCGTCGAGGTGACGCCCGACAATCTGATGATCGCAGAGAACGCGACGCTGATCCTTCCCGTGCATTCCGAACTCGACGCCATGCGCGAGAGCTCGGCTTCCGGCGTCAAGATCGGCACCACCAAGCGCGGCATCGGGCCGGCTTACGAAGACAAGGCCGGGCGCCGGGGCTTGCGCGTCATTGATCTCGCCAATCCTGAGACGCTAGCGGCGAAAGTTGAAAACCTGCTGGTTCATCACAACGCCTTGCGCCGCGGGTTTGGCGCGGCGGAGCTTGAGGCTGATGCGCTGGTCGCTCAATTGAAAGAGATCGCGCCGAAAGTGACGCCGTTCATCCGGCCGGTCTGGCGTGAGCTTGATCGCGCGCATAAGGACGGCAAGCGTATTCTGTTCGAGGGCGCGCAAGGCATGCTCCTCGACGTGGATCACGGCACTTATCCTTACGTCACCTCGTCCAGCACTGTGGCGGGACAGGCGGCGACCGGCTCCGGCGTCGGCCCGCGCGCCGTCCATTATGTGCTTGGCATTGTCAAAGCCTATACGACGCGCGTCGGCGAAGGACCGTTCCCGACAGAGCTGCATGACGACATCGGCAAGCGTCTCGGTGAGCGCGGCCATGAATTCGGTACGGTGACGGGCCGTCAGCGCCGCTGTGGCTGGTTCGACGCTTGCCTCGTGCGCCAGTCCCTCAAGATCGCCGGCGTCGACGGCATCGCACTGACTAAGCTCGATGTTCTTGACGGTTTTGAAGAGTTGAAAGTCTGCGTCGGTTATAAAATCGGCGGTGAGGAATTCGATTACCTCCCGGCGGGCATGGATGCGCAAGCGGGCGCCGAGCCGGTCTATGAAGTCATGGAAGGCTGGTCGGGCTCTACGGAACGCGCGCGGTCATGGGCCGATTTGCCGGCAGAAGCGGTGAAATATGTCCGCCGCATCGAGGAGCTGATCGAAACGCCGGTGGCGCTGGTTTCAACCAGTCCCGAACGCGACGACGTCATCCTCATGCGCGATCCGTTTCAGGACTGACTAACTCTTTTTTGCTTTTGCGGCGTCGGCAATCCGCTGCGCGATCATGGCGTGACCGTCGATCATGCGGATGCGTTCGGTTTCGCTGGGCTCTAACGACCAGTCGCCCATTTCCACCGTGCCGCCGAGCAGGATCGCGCCCTTGCGCGGAAACATATAGAGATAGCCGTCCGGCGTGCCGTGCACATAGCCGTAATCAACTTCCGGCTGCGGCAGCAGCATCGTCAGCTGCCCGCGCGCAGGACCTAAAGTCTCGTCGCCGAAGAGCGCGCGTGCGCCGAGCCCCGTGCAGTTGAAGATCAGTTTTTCCTTCAGATCGAAAACGTCGTCGGTTGTTTCAAAACTTTTCTGAACAATGCGCCCGCCTGCATTCTCTACATCGCGCATCAGCGCGCGCAGATAAATGTCGGGATCGATCATCAGCGCATGATGACGCTCCACATAGCCATAACCGAAATAGCGTTCGGGATTGATTTCCACGGCGAGCCCGGCGTAAAGATCGTCGCCTTCGTAATAGGGCGTGCGCGCCCGTAGGGGCGGCTCTTCGCGCAGGCCCAGATAGCGCATGTAATAGACCCCATAGGCGGGGTCATTGGCGAGATGCTGGAATGCGCGGTTGGCGATGCGGGCCGCGCGCCGAAACTGCGCCAGAAACGCCTCGCTGACAGCATCAAGCCCGTCAAAGAGGGTTGTCGGATGCCAATAGGCGCCGGCGATGTTGGACGTGGTGTGGGGCGGCAGCGCGGCGCCATAGACGCTGACCTCATAGCCGCGCCGCAACAGAAGGAGCGCCGTCGTCAACCCGTTCACCCCGGCGCCGATGACCGCCGCGCGGCGCTCATCAAGTCCTTCGGCCAGTTCCACGGCAAGTTGCGCGCAGCCCCAGGAGAGCGTGACGCCGCAACCGCCATGGCCGTAATTATGAATGACGTCGCGGCGGCCGAATTTTTCATGCTCCAGCCGGAAGCCGCTGCCGCGATAGGGCCGGAGACCGACAACCGTGCGGATTTCCCGCGAGGGCTGGGAGAGGACGGGCGCATAGGGCGCATCAAACGGCCTCGCGTAATCGTCGGCGGCGCGAGCGGGCAAGGCCGCCATGGCGGGCGAGATCGCCGCTGCGGTCAGGAATTGTCGCCTCTGGATCATCGGATCATCCTTCCTCGCTGTCGCCGCCCCATCTTTTCGCCAGCCGTGAGGTCAGGCAAGCTCCCATCATCGTGAGAAAGGTCTTACTGGCGCGACAAAGAAGCGCTGACTAGAATGGCCTCGAAAGGATCATTCATGAAGCGGGTCAAAACTTTTATTTTTCCAGCCGTTTTGGTTATCGGCGTCGCTATGTTCGCGCTCGCCGGGCGCGATGCCGCGAGTGGGGCCGACTATACGCTCGACAGAGAGCCGGAAGTGATCGCCGCGACCTTTTCATCCGCCTGGTGCTCCTCCTGCAAGATTCTCAAGCCGCGTCTTGCCGAAGTGATGCCGGACTTCGCCGACAAGCCGGTAAAATTCGTGGAGCTTGATTTTACCTTCGGCGAGCGCGGCGACATTGAAGACCAGGCGCGCGCAGAAGGGCTTGAAAAGATCTATCCCCGCTTCAAGGGCGCAACCGGATTTACGCTGCTTGTCGATCGCGAGACGGGCGAGATTCTCGACAGCCTTACGGTGAGTTACGATAAGAACGCCATGCGCAGCGCCATCGCGCAGGCGATCGCTATCGCCGCGCGCAATGAAGCGAGTGACGGCGATTAATCTTTATACAGAAGACTATATTTTGAATGGGTTTCGCCTTGTGAAATGAGGCCCTGAAAGACATTGTGAGTTTGTAACGCACGCCGATTTTGCTTGCGTTTTCGCCCTGTTTGAGTCACGCTTATTCCTGTTCCGAGGGGCGTCCCGCCTGTCGCCAGTGAGCGACGGCTTGTGCGACGCGCAACTCTACGACCCTTCCGGTCGCGAGCAATGTGCGCCAGGGAGCCAGGGCAATTGGGACTGAGATGAACCCTTTGAACCTGAACCGGGTCATGCCGGCGCAGGAACGGAGCCGCAACAGGCCTCTCACCTAAAGCAGGGGGAGGGTCTAAAGCCGATTTCCTCATCGCTGGATCTGAAAGCTTAAGCGGCGATGAGGAGAGCGGGTTAAGTGAGTTGACGATTTAGCTTCAAATGTCCGGTCCGTGCAGAACTGACCGGGGCGACATCTTCTGCGGACGTCGGTTTTATGGGCGGCCGCATGGAGGTTGCGTTCTTTTGAGTCATCCCCACTCTGGCCCACTTTGGCCCAATTTGGTCGCAATGCTGTGGCGCTATAACTGGCGTTATTATCTACATCCATGCGACAGGGGGTTGTCATGAAAAAATTCATTTTCCTTTTATTGACCATAAGCGTTTCCGGGGGCGCCGTGGCGCAGCCGACGGAACCGCGGGCGCCGATGAGCGGAATGATAAATGTTGATCGCGCCGTCATCACCAATGGAGAAGAAACGCTGTCGACCCTTTTAAAGAAAGGCTACAATATCATTCATGTGGACGCGCCAGCGGGGCAGTTGAAAGCGCGTTTCATTCTTCGCAGGGATGCAAAGCTCTATTCCTGTGAGCAGACGATTTGGCGTAGCGGCAACAGCCCGGACGGCGCCCGCGCGATTTCAACGCCCTGTCTTGATCTGACGCCGTAAAAGAGCAAGCTTGCCAGATATGCTGCGCCTCACAATGCTCACCGTCGCTGTGCTTTTCGCCGCTTCCGCGCCTGCGTCAGCGTGCGAAACGGCGCGTCATGAAGCTGTCGATTATGTCGTCTGCCGGTTCGATCCTGCGACGGACGATATCCGGCTGTTCCTCAATGATGCGGAAGGCAAACCCTTTGGCCATTTCAACTGGGTGAAAGACGCGCTGGCGGCGCGAGGGGAACGTCTGGTCTTCGCCATGAACGCCGGCATGTATCATGAAGACCGGGCGCCGGTCGGCCTTTTTGTCGAACAGGGCGAGGAGCTGGCGGCGTTAAATACCAATGACGGGCCCGGCAATTTTCATCTGAAGCCGAATGGGGTGTTTTGGGTGTCGGAGGACGACCCCGAACAGAAAGCCGGCGTATCCGCCGTGAAAAACGGCGCCTATAAATCGCCGGAAACTGTTTCCTTCGCCACCCAGTCCGGGCCCATGCTGGTTATCGACGGCGACATTCACCCGCGCTTTCTCCCGGATTCGGATTCGCTGAAACGCCGTAATGGAGTCGGCGTCACCGAACAAGGCGACGTGATCTTTGCGCTGGCGGACAGCCCCGTCAGATTTTACGACTTTGCATCTTATTTTCGCGATGTCCTGAAAACACCGAACGCCCTTTATCTCGACGGAACCATATCGCGGCTTTATGCGCCGGAACTGGAGCGTAACGATCCCGGCGCCGCCATGGGGCCGGTCATTGGCGTTGTGACGGAAGAAAATGTAACGAAAGCGAAGAACGCTGAAACTGAATGAGGCGGCAATGGAGGCCTGACATGCCAATGACGCTTGAAGGCGGATGCCGTTGCGGCGCCGTGATGTTCACTGTCGACAGTCATACGCCGGTTCCCTATCAGCGATGCTATTGCAGCATTTGCCGTAAGACAGCGGGCGGGGGCGGTTACGCCATCAATCTCGGCGCGTTAAATGACACGCTGAAGGTTAAAGGAAGAAAACACATTGGCGTTTACAACGCCGTCATCGACCGTGGCAAAAAATCAGTGACAAGCTCCGGCGAGCGTAATTTCTGCAAAAAATGCGGCGCCGCGCTCTGGCTTTACGATCCTCACTGGCCTGACCTTGTGCACCCCCACGCCTCCGCCATTGATACGGACCTGCCAACGCCGCCTTCGCTGGTGCATTGCCTGCTAAAAGACAAGGCGAGCTGGGTGACGCCGAAGATAGGCCCCGATGACCAGACTTTCGATCATTATCCGGAGGAAAGCATCGAAGACTGGCACAAAGCGCGCGGCCTTTGGGTGGAATAAAGCCAGACTTTGCAATCAGCGCGGAAACCGGCATGCTGCCGGCGCCGGATGTCAGAGGAGTCTTTCTTACTCGTGAAAATCATCATCGCTGTTTTCTGTTTCGCCCTGTTTCCTCTCACTGCTCTCGCTCAGGAGGCGCCTCCGGCAGAAGCTGCTGCGCTCGCCGGTGACGAAGCGGCGATCGTCGCGCGCGTCGACGAGAATTTCGACGCGTCGCTGGCCATGCTCGAAGAGATTGTGAACATGAATTCCGGCACGATGAATCATGAGGGCGTGCGCGAGGTTGGCCACGCTTTCACCGAACCGTTTGAGGCGCTGGGTTTTAAGGTCGAATGGCTCGAACAGGATGACGTCAATCGCGCCGGTCATTTTCAGGCTGTGAAGAAAGGCGATACAGGCGCCCGGCTTTTGCTGATCGGTCATCTCGATACGGTGTTCGCCAAAGACGGCGATTTTCTTGAATGGCGGCGCGACGGCGATATCGCCACGGGGCCGGGCGTTGTCGACATGAAAGGCGGCGACATTGTCCTCCTCTACGCGTTGAAGGCGCTCGATGATCTCGATCTTCTGGGCGATGCGGCGATCACGGTCATCATGACCGGCGATGAAGAGATGAGCGGCAAGCCCATCGACATTTCCCGCAAGGCGCTCATCAAAGCGGCGAAACGCGCCGACGTGGCGCTTAATTTTGAAGGCGGCGGCGACGGTGAAGTGGTGACGTCGCGGCGCGGGTCTTCCGGTTGGACGCTGACCACGACCGGCGTGCGCGCGCATTCCAGCGGCATCTTCTCTGAAGATGTCGGCGCCGGCGCGATTTTCGAAATGGCCCGCATTCTCGATGAAATTTACGAAGCCCTGGCGCAAGAGGAATATCTTACCTTCAATCCCGGCGTGATCGTCGGCGGCACCGATGTGCAATATGACAAGGACGCCACCCGCGGCGCCGCCTTTGGCAAGACCAATGTCGTCGCCCAGAAGGCGGTTGTCGATGGCGGCTTGCGGTTCATTTCAGAAGAGCAAAAAGAGTCTGCACGCGAACGAATGCGCGAGATTGTCGCTGACCACCGGCCGCAGACCGGCGCCGAAATCACGTTCGAAGACAGCTATCCGGCGATGACCCCGACAGAAGGCAATGAGGCGCTGTTGGCGATCGCATCGGATGTGAGCGAGACCTTGGGACAGGGACCGTTGACGGGCAATGATCCGTCAAAACGCGGCGCGGCCGATATTTCTTTCGCTGCGCCTTATGTCGCCGCATCCATGGACGGGCTCGGCCCCAGCGGCGGGCGCGGCCACACGCCGGAAGAATGGCTCGATATTCCTTCGGTCAAGGACGCGACGGCGCGCGCGGCGGTTCTTATCTACCGCCTGACGCGCGAGGATGCGCCGCGTTTCCAATAGCGGGAGAGCGAGATGAGTGATGCAGCGCGCAGCATCGTAATCGACAAACGATTTTGCGGTCCCAAATCGTCCGGCAATGGCGGTTATTCCGCTGGGCTGTTTGCACAAGCAATCGACGGGCCCGCGGCGGTGATGCTGAAAGCGCCGCCGCCGCTCGATAGGCCGGTCAGCCTGCGCGATGCGGGAGAGGGCGCCTTCGAAGCGGTCTCGGGCGAGACGGTGATTGCGAAAATTGAGCCGGCGACGGTCACGGTTGCGTCGCCGCCAATCCCTGACGATGCGGCCGTCGCGCAAGCCCATGACGATTTTCTGAAAGATGAAGACGGTTTTCAGATCATCCCCTATTGCTTCGTATGCGGAAAAGAACGCGCGCCCGGCGACGGTCTCAGGATTTTTTCAGGCCCCGCGCCGGACAGTTCCGTCAACGCCGATTTCTGGACCCCGGCGGCGGACCTTGCCGGCGATGACGGCCTCGTGCGTCCAGAGTTTTTGTGGGCGGCGCTCGATTGTCCGACCGCCTACGCCCTGCGTGTGGGAAACCGCATGACCCTGCTGGGGCGCATCGCCGTGGAGATTTTCCGGCGGCCCGAACCGGGAGAGCGCCTCATCGCGGCCGCCTGGCGCGAGGGGGAGGATGGGCGCAAGCATTATTCGTCATCCGTCCTGCTTGATGAGAAGCGCAACATCATCGCCGCGGCGAACACGCTGTGGATCGAACTCAATGATCCGGCGCTGATTGAAAAATTACGGGCGGAAAACGCCTGACGACGGTCAGTCCCAGCCATTGGAGGGTATGCCCCGTCCGCCGATCGGTACGGCCGGCATGCGTTTGTCGTTCGGGCGGGGCCTGAAGTCAGGGTGCAGGAAAAGCGACGTCGCGGTCCGGTAATGACGCAAGGCCCGGAAGTCGAACATGTCGATTTCGATCAGGTCGAGACTGCGCAGATACTCGGCGGTGTTCGGATACCATTCCGAATTGTCGAGAATGATGAACCCGCCGGGCTTCAGCAAACGCGACACGGCTTTCGCGCATTCCAGCCGGCTGCCCGCCGGGTCGATGCAAATAATGTCAAAGCCGCCCTCCATCCCGGCGAGGGTCTGGCTGAGGGCGCCGCGATCGATGAGCACGGTTTCCACATTGTCCAGCTGACGGTCGTTCAACTTTTTCGCCCAGCCCGCATCGGTTTCAACGGCGGTGACGGTCTTGACGCGCTTGGCGAGAAAGACCGTCGAACTACCGGTGCCGATCTCCAGCACATCGGCCCAGGAGAGGTCCTGCGACATCAGATATTCAATGAGCCCGTAGGACCACATGGGAATCTCTTCGCCATTGCCGAGGATCGGCCGGTCCTCTTCCTGTGAGCGGGCGAACCCGAAATCGCTGATGAGGATGTTCATGAGCGAGGCGAGAAACGCCGTCGGCAGCGGCAGGCGGAGCAGGCTACGGCGCTGCATGGCCGCCTCGTCCTCATTTTTACTGAGATCGGCCCTGACCCAGTAGCTTTCTTCGTCGCTCATACCGCCTCGCTTGAGCCTTGTTTCCGCGCCGCGGCAATGTTTCGGAAATTGAAGGTGAAATCAACGCCGCCGGGCCGGTCTTCCTTGATGACCGCCCGCCGATTTGCTAGGGATGCCCCTCATTCCGAGGGGCGCCGGCGGCACCGGCTGAGACCTTGTTTTTTCTCTTCCCACAGGAAGGGGAAACGGCACAGGGGCACCCTTTGAACCTGATCGGTTAAGACCGGCGTAGGGACGGAGCCAGCGTTTTTCTCCATTCAACG
Organism: Hyphococcus sp.; assembly: GCF_041986965.1. Lineage (GTDB taxonomy): Bacteria > Pseudomonadota > Alphaproteobacteria > Caulobacterales > Parvularculaceae > Hyphococcus. Next base: position 1,111,999 of record NZ_JBHIXB010000001.1, read on the forward strand.
TGCGGAAACCGGTCGCCATATGAAAGCGAGCGCCCGTCATGAACAAACACATCCCCCAATCCGACTTCAAAACCCCGGAAGTGACGACCGGGCCGCTGCCGTCCTCGCGCAAGACCTATGTGGCGGGCGACCTTCACAAGGACATTCGCGTGCCGGTGCGCGAGATCGATCTGCATCCGAGCGCGAATGAACCGCCTGTGCCGGTCTATGACACCTCCGGCCCGTACACCGATCCCAATGTGACGATTGATGTTGAAAAGGGTCTTGCGCGCACGCGCACCGAATGGATCAAGGAGCGGGGTCATGTTGAGGAATATGACGGCCGCGAGGTGAAGCCCGAAGACAATGGCGGCGCCTCGGGCAAACATCTCGCCCGCGAATTCCCGATCCGGAACCGCCCCTTGCGCGGCACGGGAACCGGCCCGGTCACGCAATATGAATTTGCGAAGGCCGGGATCATCACCAAAGAAATGGAGTTCGTGGCGATCCGCGAAAATTTGGGCCGCAAAAAAATGATCGACGGCGCGGAGGCCCGCGTCGAACAGGGCGAGAGCTTCGGCGCCGACATTCCACCTTTCATCACGCCGGAATTCGTCCGCGACGAGATCGCGCGCGGCCGCGCCATCATTCCGTCCAATATCAACCACCCGGAAATTGAGCCGCAGATCATCGGCCGCAACTTCCTCGTCAAGATCAACGCCAATATCGGCAATTCCGCCGTCGCTTCTTCCGTGGAAGAAGAGGTCGACAAGATGGTCTGGGCGACACGCTGGGGCGCGGACAATGTCATGGATCTCTCCACGGGCCGCAACATTCACAACACCCGCGAATGGATCATCCGCAACGCGCCGGTCCCCATCGGCACGGTGCCCATCTATCAGGCGCTGGAGAAAGTGAACGGCGTCGCCGAGGACTTAACGTGGGAGGTCTATCGCGACACGCTGATCGAGCAATGCGAACAGGGCGTCGATTATTTTACGATCCATGCCGGCGTGCGCCTGCCCTACATTCATCTCACCGCCGACCGCGTGACGGGCATTGTCTCGCGCGGCGGATCAATCATGGCGAAATGGTGCCTCGCCCATCACCGCGAGTCGTTCCTCTATACGAATTTCGAGGAAATTTGCGAGATCATGCGCCGCTATGACGTGTCGTTCTCGCTGGGCGACGGCCTGCGCCCCGGTTCGATTGCGGACGCCAATGACCGCGCGCAATTCGCCGAGCTCGAAACCCTCGGCGAACTGACGAAAATCGCCTGGGACCATGGCTGTCAGGTGATGATCGAGGGGCCGGGCCATGTCCCCATGCACAAGATCAAGGTCAACATGGACAAACAGCTGAAAACCTGTGGCGAGGCGCCGTTCTATACGCTGGGGCCCCTGACCACCGACATTGCGCCGGGATACGATCACATTACGTCGGGCATCGGCGCGGCGATGATTGGCTGGTTCGGCACGGCGATGCTTTGCTATGTGACGCCGAAGGAGCATCTCGGGCTCCCCGACCGCGACGACGTCAAGGTCGGCGTGGTGACGTATAAACTCGCGGCGCACGCGGCGGACCTCGCCAAGGGCCACCCGGCGGCGCAGCTGCGGGACGACGCGTTAAGTCGCGCGCGCTTTGAGTTCAGGTGGGAGGATCAGTTCAATCTGTCGCTCGATCCTGAAACCGCGCGCGACTTCCACGACCAGACGCTGCCCAAGGAAGCCCACAAGGTCGCCCATTTCTGCTCCATGTGCGGGCCGAAATTCTGCTCCATGAAGATCACGGCCGAAGTCCGCGACTACGCCGCGGGCATGAGCGACAATGAGAAAAAAGACCTCGAAAAGCTCAGCCAGGAAGGCATGAAAGAGATGTCCGAAAAATACCGCGAAATGGGCTCGGAGCTTTATCTGGAGGAAGAGGCGGTCAAGAAGGCGAATGAGGGTTTGTGACCTCAGACTTTAGGAATGGGGTTATTTTTTATATCATTTATTGCTTCCAACAATTTGATTGTTGCGTTGCCGTCTAGCGTATCCCCACTGTACCGCACTTCATAAAGCCCTTGGAGGTTAGAAGGAAGCTCGACTCCATCCCTAACTAAAAGAATAAATCTGCGGCCGTATAGTGCCATGGCTGCGCCAATCTCAATGAGCACATTTGGGTTGATGACGATGACTTCGTTTGCATCCTTATCGAGCATTTTCGTTTCTTCATCCACATGTATGATAGCTGCGCTACAAGCCCGCATATCATCCATCACTTTTTCTGGAACTGGCTTGGAGACGGATTGTTTATCCACTGACACGACGGCCGTAAGCTCGCCAAATGCGAGCAATTTTTTTATTGGTTCAATGAATGCTTTATTTTTCCCATGCGTGATAAAAACATGACGTGATCGCGCGTCGCCGGGGTTATGCGGAGGCAAGACACTTGCGCCGTCATCTAGTTTGTCGCCACCTTTCGGTAAGTCAATTTCTAAGTCTGTGTCATCCAAGCTTTCATCGACATCGATAGGGCTGATCGATGAAAGGTCTGATGTTAAATCAATATAGGTCTTTCCCTTTATGTCTTTGGTTAGCCCATACTTTTTCGCGCTCTCAACAATTAGCGCAAAAATTTGAGAAGTACGATCCGAGGGCACACCCATATCTTCAAGAACATTTTGGGCAATTTTTTCCGGCGGTAACGGTGAGTCGTTATATCTCGTCAAAAATTCATTCAGTATACGCGGTTTTAATAATGCCTCCCGTAATGCGCTGGCATCATCACCTTCTTTTAAAGGTTTTGTCGCACGTCTTCCGATATCTGTTAGCGCAATTTCGCTCGCATTATACGCGCCATTGGTTAGCCCATATGCGACAGCAGCCCCGGTAAGCTGCCGGAAGTGGCTTGAATTAGGTGCCATGTTGAGTGCCGCTGCAACGTTCAAAGGCTTCGTCGGAGAGCTTGCATAGTTTTCCGAAATTGCCTGAGCTACTCGTACTGCTTGCTCTAATGGGTATGCTGGAATATCAGTTTGCGAGACGCGTTGGCGTTTCGTCGAATTCTTCTTCGTGCTTTTCTTTGCCATCGTGATCTCCAAAGTTATTCTTAGTTCACGTTACCGGGTATGACACGTCGGCACGCAATAAGCGCAACCGTCAGCAAACGTATAACGGCGTTTTGCTTCTAAGACTGCGCTCGTACAATCCAGATGCCAGCCTAAATCTTCCCGGTTCTCCAGAGCTGGGGGGTAAGGGCACGAATTATCGTCAATATGTACTTCGTGATATCCGTCAGACTGGGCATTTTTATTGACATAATACTGGGGCATTATGGACCTACTTTCGTTCCTATACAGAAAGGATTCCCCGATTCTTTAATTTGACTACTACCGGGTGTGGTGGATGGAAAAGTATTAGATACTAGATTTTGATTTTGGGTCAGTGCTGGACAGAGGTTTAGGCTGGTGCCCAAGCTGGCAGGAGAACCCCCTCCGGTCCTTCGGACCACCTCCCCCGTAAACGGGGGAGGAGAAGGCTGCGCTTGTGGCAAAGTCCCTCTTCCCCCGCTTGCGGGGGAAGTACCCGCGAAGCGCGGGATGGGGGTGTCATGTGAGTAAGCAGGGGCGCAGGCGCGGCGGCAAGCGAGTAGGGCGGGTTAGCGCAGCGTAACCCGCCATTTTACCGGGAAACGGCGGGCCGAGGCCCTCCCTACTGAAAACCTCTCCTCCCCGTCATCCCGGACGCGCTGCAACACGAAGTGTTGCTGCGCAGATCCGGGATCTCCTTCGACCAAGCGCACCCTTGAAAGCGATCCCGTGTTGGCAGCGCACCACTTCGTGTTGCACAGCACACGGAATGACGAAGTGTATGGTGGGCGATCCCGTGTCTGCAGCGCGTCATTTCATGCCGCGCAGCGCACGGGATGACGGCGGGCGAGTTTGAGATCAGGGGCCGCAGGGGGCGGCGGCAAGTATACCCCCATTCCGGAACCCGTGGATAAAATTTCACCAGTTTTTTTCCTGCCGTATAATCCTTGGCAGTCCGGATAGTGAGAGGCGGTGAGGCCTGCCGTTCCCATCGGTCCGGATTGCGGCGCGCAGGGCGCGGGGGTTGCGAAACGGAAATCCTCGCGCGCTGGCCGGTCGCAGAGGCCGGGCTTTCTGGCGGCTTTAACTCTGGCGCCTAAGAAACGTCAGGGGTCGTCATTACGGCCGGTCCCGCCGATGCTGAACAACGCCGCAAATGCGGGGCGTGATGCGCCCGATTACTTACCAAGTGCGATGGACGTTTCACGCCCCGCGCCTCTCATCTCATGCGTTCGCGTCAACATTGGCGGCGGCGGAAAGAAGCTATGCCGTGCGGGCGAGTGACGGGCGTCACATGGGTTGCGCGGCTTTCGTGGCAGGGTTCGGCGAAAAGGCATCGAAAGGGGAGTTGAGACAATGAAGAAAGCAGCGATCATCATGGCGGCGTTGGGCGTCGCCCTCGCGGCCTGCGGCGGCGAGAAGGCGGAAACCGGCAATGGCGGCGGAACGGGCGCAGCGGCGAACGCCAACGAAGACGCCGGGATGGTGGCCGCGCGCGAGGCCGCGGAAGCTTTTGTTCCGGAAGCGGATCAGTTCGGCGTCAAGCGGTTCAAGATCGTTTATGAGCTTGAAGGCCAGACAGACGGTATGCGCACCATGTGGGTCGAGGATTACGGCGCCCGCGTCGGTCTTGAATTTGATGCGCGAACGTATGGTGAAGCGGACGTAAGCCAGATGTACTGGAACGGCGAGAAAATGTTTCTGCGCCGCAAGCCGGACGATCCTGTGTTTCCGACGATCAGGGTCAAGGACTCCGAGCCGACCTCCTTCGCCGTAACCGACGCGGCGGATCTGACACGCGTCGGCTATGAACGCCTCGGCGAGAAAACCATTGCAGGCAAAACCTGCGAGCACTGGAAAAACGAAACGCTCAATTTCGAAGGCTGCCGCTGGAACAATATCGAGCTTGAGTTCCTCAACGGCGCCGGCACGGACAGGATCATCCAGCGAGTGACCGCCGTTGAATACGTGGAGGGCGAGGGCGTGCCGGATCGGCTCAAGGCGCTGGCCAAATAAATCCGCCGGTCTACGGGCGTCTTACAAAAAATTCGGGGGCGCCTCTTGCGCTGCGCATAGCAAATGTATATACATTGGCTATCGAAGAGATAACGATATGGTGCGTCCCGTGGCGGATGAGAAGCGGGCTAAAAAGAATAAAAAAGACAGCCAGCTTGTCATCCGGCTGAACAGGGAGCTGCGCGACCGCTTCGTTGATCTTTGTGAAGAGCTGGACACCAGCGCGGCGCGTGAGTTGCGCGGGTTCATGAAAGATTTTGTGCGCAAGCACGAAGACAAACAAAAGTGAGGAGTTTTCCATGGCCAAGAAGAAAAAAGTCAAAGCCCTGAAAAAAGAAATCAAGTCGCGCAAAAAACGCATCGCGCGTCAGGAAACCAAACTGAAAAAAGCGAAAAAAGCATTGAAGAAAGCAGCGTAAAAAACGCGGCTCTTTTCTGAAACTTATAAACCGCCGGGCTTTCCCCCAAGCACCCGGCGGTTTTTTATTGCGCTTTTTTATTGTTGCGGCGTCAGCCCGGATTCTCAGCCGAGATTCATCGTCAAAATCACGACGCCCAGCACAAGGCATAATCCGTAGACCGCCTTTGAGAGTGCGGCCGCCGAAATCCCGGCGGTCAGGCGCCGGCCGATGAAACTCGCAATGATGACGCCGGGAATGCTGGCGGCGCAGGTGACCAGCACCTCCCGGCTCCAGAAGCCGGCGACCGCATAGCTCGCCGCGATCATGATGGCTACAGGCAGAAAGAACGCTTGCGTCACCGCGAGAAAACGTTCGGGCGGCCAGCGGCGCATGGCGCCGTAGAAAATGATCGGCGGGCCCGGAATATTATAGGCGCCGCCGAGAATGCCGCCCGCGAAACCGGCCGCGAACCGCCAGCGCCGGTCCTTGATTTCGACCGCCGCCGGGCGCGCCAGGGAAAAGACGCTGAAGGCGATGATGATGATCCCGAGCGCGATGAGCAGCGGTTCTTTCGGCGCGTTGGCGAGGAGATAAACGCCGATGGGAACGCCCGCCGCGGCGGCGATAATCAGCCCCGCGGCCTCGCCCAGGTGAAGCCCTTTGCGGTTCTGGAAGAGCATCACGGTGCTTAAGGAAATGCCGGTCAGCGCCACCAGCGCGGCCGCCGAGGGCGCGTCCATGACCAGCGCCAGCGCCGGCATGGCGACCAGCGCGAAGCCAAAACCGACGGCGCCCTGCAGGATCGCGGCGACAAAAAGAATGAGGAGGACCCAGACCATGACAGCGGTTTAGCGGGTTCGGCCCGGAAGGAAACGCCATGATGCGCAGCAATCCGGATCCCCGGCCGTCATTTGCCTGCTAAATTCGCGGCAGCAATCGGGGGAGAGCCGGCTTTGCGTATTTTTATGTTGATGGCGGCGGCGATCGTCGCGGCGCCGCTTTTGGGCGTTGGCGGCTTTTACCTGTTGAGCGAATCGAAATTCCGCGACGTCACGCGCGATCCACCGTTTGCCGCGCCGATCCCCACCGATGCGGCGTCCATTGAACACGGGCGCCATGTGACCCGCACGCGCGGCTGTTTCGGCTGTCACGGGCAACAGCTTCAGGGCAAGGACTTTGACGAGCAATGGGACTGGCCCGAACGCGCCGTAGCGCCGAACTTGGCGCTTTATGCGCGCGAGCATGATGACGCGACGCTTGAGGCCGCGATCCGGCAAGGGATCGGCGCCGACGGCAAGGCGCTCATCTCCATGCCCTCCTATAATTTTGCGCGGATGCGCGATGACGATCTCGCGGCGATCATCGCGTTTTTGCGGTCCGCGCCCGTCATTGAGATTGACCTGCCGAAACCGAAACTCGGCTGGGGCGTGCGCTGGAGCTTTTTTACCGGCGAGGAAAAACACATGGAGGAATGGGCCGACGCCGTGCCGCCCTTGCGGGTTGACGGTGAAGCGGCGCCCCAGCGCGCCCATGGCGAATATCTCGCCATGACCATGTGCAATGAATGCCACGGCCTCGATCTGCGCGGCGCGACATTGTGGGATGCGGTGACGCCCGATCTGATCATTGTCTCCGCCTATTCGCGTGAGGAGTTCGAAAAGCTGATCACTACGGGCGTCGCCATGGGCGGGCGTGAACTGGGCCTGATGCGGCTTGTGGCGCCGGACCGGTTCCCGGAACTCTCGGCCGAAGAGATCGACGCGCTTTATCTTTATCTCACTTCGCTCGCCGATGAGCCGATCCCTGAAGGTGTGTTCTGGCGGCCCTGAAACGCGCCGGGCCTTGTATGGCGCAAGAATCGGGTTGGCGGATCGCCGCCGCCCTACCGCGCGCCCGTCTTTCCCGCTAAGGAAGCGCTGTAATTTTCCCGCCGAGCGGGGCCAGCGGAGAGCGACATGACCGACGAAACGCCGAGCTATAATTTTGAGACTGCGCAGATCCACGCGGGCGCCGCGCCGGACCCGACCACGAAATCGCGGGCGACGCCGATCTATCAAACCACATCCTATGTTTTTGACGATGTGGATCAGGCGGCGCGGCTCTTCAATCTCGAAGAATTCGGCAATGTCTATACGCGGATCATGAATCCGACGACGGACGTTCTCGAACAGCGCGTCGCCGCGCTTGAAGGCGGCACGGCGGCGCTCGCCGTCGCCTCAGGGCATGCGGCGCAGCTTACGGTTCTGCATACGCTGCTGGAGCCGGGGGATCGTTACGTCGCCGCGCGCCAGCTTTATGGCGGCTCGGTCAATCAGTTCGATCACGCCTTCAAACGCTTCGGCTGGGAGGTCGACTGGGCCGACGGCGCAGACCCGGAAAGTTTCAGAAAAGCGGTGGGCCCGAAAACCAAAGCGATCTTTATTGAAAGTTTCGCCAACCCTGCGGGCGCGCCGACGGATATCGCGGCGATCGCCGCCGTCGCCAAAGAGGCGGGCGTGCCGCTCATCGTCGACAACACGCTGGCCTCGCCCTATCTCTGCCGCCCGATAGAGCTTGGCGCGAATATTGTCGTTCATTCCCTGACGAAATTTCTCGGCGGGCACGGCACCTCCATGGGCGGGGTGATCGTCGATGGCGGCAATTTCGACTGGTCGTCCGATGCGCGGTTCAAGCACCTTGTGGAGCCGAACGCCGACTATCACGGCATTGAGTTCTATCCAACCTTCGGGCCGATTGCGTTCGCCATCGCCTGCCGTGTCCTTGGCCTGCGCGCGCTCGGCCCTTCGATTTCACCGTTCAATTCATTCATGATTTTGCAGGGAATCGAGACACTGTCCTTGCGCATGGAGCGTCATTGCGAAAACGCGCTGAAGGTCGCGCAATATCTCGAAGGCCATGAAAAAGTCGCCTGGGTCGCCTATGCGGGGCTTGAATCAAGCCCCCACCATGCGCTGATGAAAAGAGTAGCGCCCAAGGGCGCGGGCTCGGTGTTCACCTTCGGGTTGAAAGGCGGCTATCCATCCGGTGTCGAGGTTGTCAAGAATGTGAAGCTGTTCAGCCATCTCGCCAATGTGGGCGACGCCAAGAGCCTGATCATACATCCAGCGTCGACGACCCACCGTCAGTTGACGGATGACCAGAAAGTCGCCGCCGGCGCCGGACCTGATGTTGTGCGCCTTTCCGTGGGCATTGAAAACGCTGATGACATTATCGGCGATCTGGAGCAGGCGCTGGCGAAAGCGTAAAGCGCGGCGTCCGGACGAAAATAACAGTATTTTCTATGGGTTAGCGTGTATTCGGGCGCCTTATGCGAACCAAGGGCGCGCATCCGTGTTAGCCCCGGGTGAGATTAACGCAAGAGGGTCCATTATGAACACGAAACGACTTTTTATGAGCGCTGCCTTTGTTTTCGCCGCCACAGGCTTAGCCGCGTGCGGTGGTGAGCCGACTGCGGAAGAAAAGATGGAGGAAGCTGCTGAAGACGCAGCCGATGCGGCGGAAGAGGCAGGCGAAGACGCCGAGGATGTCGCTGATGAGATGGGCGACGCTATCGACGAGACTGCCGAAGATATTGAAGAGGGCGCAGAAGACGCCGCTGATGACGCCAGCGACGCTGCTGAAGAAGCAGCCGACGAGTTCGGTGACTCAGTGGATGAAGCCGCTGAAGAAATGGAAGATGAAGTTGAGGAAGATCCGCAAGGGTAACCCCCAACAGAGAGTTGATGAGAAAAGCCGGCGCCGTGGAGCGCCGGTTTTTTTTATGCGCCAACCAGCCAGAGCACAAAAGGGATGGTGAGTATCGAAAGCATAATGCCAAGCGCGATGGCGCCGGAAACGGCGGCGAGACTTGCATTGAACTTCACGGCGAAAAGATAAGGGTTCATGCCCGTCGGCAGGGCTGCGAAAAGCGTCACCAGCGCCGTCTCCCGGGGCGGCAGATGAAAGACGAATTGGGCAAACGCCCAGGCGATGACCGGGAACACCGCCATTTTGAGAATCATAATGGTCGCAACACCGGCGGCGGCGCCGCGCAAGGGATATGCGGCGACTGCAAGCCCCAGGGCGAACAGGCCTGCCGGGATCGCTGCATCGCCGCCGAGATCGATAATTCGGGACCCAATTGCGGGCATGGTCCAGCCGCCTGCGTTCCATAACGCGCCGGCGGCGAGCGCCAGCACCACCGGGTTCTTCGCCAGCGAGACGAGAACGCCGCCTGTTGTCGCCGCAATATTGATCCCGTGTTCGGCGTTAGCGAGCTCCGCCCAGAGGGTTCCCACAAACCAGTGGCTTGCGGCGTGAACCGCAATGATCAACGCGGCGATGATGAGGCCCTCCTCTCCAAAGGAGAGATAGGCGATCGACAGTCCCATCATGCCGAGATTCCCGAAGGTCGATGCGAACGCCGTGGCCGACCCGCCTGCATCGCCAAGGCCCCGGACGCGCTTGGCGCCGAGCGCGACAATGAGCCAGATCATCCCGGCGGCGGCGTAATAGGCGCCCCATACGCCTGTCGCCGAAACGCTCATCTCCACCGACTGCATGGTGCGGAACAGCAGCGGGGGAACGCAGAAATAGAGGACAAAGTCATTGAGCCCCTTCGCGCCCTCACGGCCGATAAGCCCGACTTTCGCCGCGGCGTAACCGCAGGCGATGAGGAAAAAGACAGGCGCGACGATGGTGAGAATAGCGGTCATGGGCGTCCTTGATGAGGAGCGATGTCACTATTGCCGGAGAATGTCGAGATGACCTGCGGTGAGGGGACGCCTCGCCATAGGGGCGTCGCCCGCGCTATAAGACATTCATGATTCTGGCTTTTGACAATATTCTCTCACCCGAGGCCGTCCGCGATGTGCGGGCCGCCTTTGAACGCATCGCCTTTCGCGACGGCCGCGCCAGCGCCGGGGCGCAGGCGAAACTCGTCAAGGATAACGAGCAGGCCGTTCCCGACGATCCAGAGGCCGCGCCTGTCCGGAAAATGATCGGGGATGAGATCTTCCGGCATCAGGAATTTCGGCTCGCAACGCGGCCGGTAAAGTTGTCGCCGATCATGCTGAGCCGATACAAGCCGGGCATGTCCTACGGCGCCCATGTGGATCATCCGATTTCCGGCGGCGGGCAAATGCGCCGCGATGTGTCTTTCACCTTGTTCCTCAACGAACCGGATGATTATGACGGCGGTGAGCTCATCATCATGGATGGCGTTGGCGAGCTGGACGTCAAACTACCCGCGGGGTCGATGATCGTTTACCCGTCAACGAGCTTGCACCGTGTAGCGGAAGTCACGCGCGGCGAACGCCTCGCCGCCGTAGGCTGGGTCCAGAGCATGGTTCGGGACGCAAAGAAGCGGGAAATCCTTTACGACCTGAACGTGGCCCGGCTCGATCTTTTTGACCAATATGGAAAGTCAAAAAACTCAGACCTGCTCGCCAAGGCGGCGGCGAATCTGTTGCAGATGTGGGCGGATGTTTAGGCGGCTTTATTCAAGCACGAGCACCGGGCAAAGCTCGGCCAGCGCATAGCCGTCACTTTCGAGGAATTCCACCCGGGTGAAAGTCTGCGCCGCCATCTCGCCAAGCCACGACCGCGGTGGAAAGCCGACGGAATAGGTCGCAGATTTCATACTGTCGATGCGGTCGATCTCATCCCGCCGCCAGCCGGTTTTATCAGCGAGCGCTTTGCGGTCAGGGAAAAGCCTGTCGAACATGAGCGCGAGTTCGCTTATGGGAAATACGTAATTTGGCTGCAGCGCCGCCATGGCCATGGCCATGCGCATGCGAAAGCACAACGGGTTTGCATCGGGCGCCGCCAGGCCATCAACGATGTCACTGACCGTTTCCGGAGGCTCCGGTGCGCAAAAACATCGAACGGCCAAAACGCCGCCCGGCGTGAGAACCCGCCGCGCTTCGGGAAACAGTCTGGGCAGGCCGTCGGCCGCCGAGGTGAACGAACCGTCGCCAATGATCGCGGTGAACTCGCCGTCACTGAAGGGCATGGATAGCCAGTCGCCTAATATGGCGCGCCGGTTGTCGCCCGCTTGCGACCAGTATTCGTCGATCATTTTCGCTGTGCCGTCCAGCGCTGTCAGGCGCTCGCCAAGTCGCGCATATTGCGGCGTGGCGCCCAGCATCAGGACATTCTGGTTCTGTCCGGCGATGAGTTGGTTAACCCTGTCGACATCCGGCGGAGATGGCAGCATGGGCGCCCCCATTTTCGCGTAAATATTTGCTAGGTTTGTCCAATCACTGGTCATCTAACAACAACATTTCCTGGCATTATTGGGCTGGCTGCCGGAACAATATGTGCAAGATTGGGGCCTATGGCCAGAATAGTTGTTTATACGAATCCCCTGGACAGGATTTATGTCCCGCGCGTCGGATGGCCGCCAGTCATCGGAACCTATCTCTTGTGTCTGGGATTGCGGGATCTAGTCTTGCGCGGTCATCGCTTCCGGATTGTCAAAGAGCCAAAGCCGGTCGGCGCGGACCTTGCGATTTTGCATACGGATTGCACGATTGCAGACGATGAGTATGTCGGGCTTTCAAGTCATTTTGAGCACGCCGTCAATTTCATCAAAGATATTTCCAAGCGCAAAGTCAGCAAATCACTGCTTGCGAGAACCGACGCCTGGTCGGGGCGGGTCATTGTGAAGTCCGATTTGAACTACGGCGGCGCTGTAGAAGTGAGGCGTAACGAGGAAGCGCAAAAGCGCGGCCTGCCGATTCCCTATCCGGGCGCGGAAGTCAAACCGTCATACGATATTTATGACTCTATTGACGCGGCGCCTGACGCTGTCTGGGAAGACCGCGGGCTTGTCGTCGAAAAATTTCTGCCGGAGCTTGATCCGGAAGGTTACGCCACGCGCACCTGGGTTTTTATGGGAGACAAGTGGAGCTGCATGCGCCATGTTTCAACTGAGCCGATTGTGAAGGCGCGCGGCATTGTCAAATCCGAACGTATTGAGCCGTCGCCTGAAATTTTCGAAGAGCGCAAGCGGCTGGGTATGGACTTCGGTAAGTTCGATTATGTTGAACATGAAGGCAGAACGGTGTTGCTTGATGCAAACCGGACGCCTGGCATCCCCAATGTGCCGCGGCGCATCAGGCGCATCGAGGGCCGCAACATCGCTGACGGCCTCCTGGGCATCTTGAAAGGTCGCTGATTGCGAATGGCGCTGGCGCGCCGGTCCTGTTATCTTTTCAGCATGACCCGATCTTTGAACCCCGTCTATTCAGCCAGGCCACAGTCCATCTTCCCCACCATGTCGCGGCTGGCGCGCGAACAGAACGCCATCAATCTTGGTCAGGGATTTCCCGACGAGGATGGGCCGAAAGAAATTCGCGAAATTGCGGCGCAAGCGATCATCGACGGCCCGAACCAATATGCGCCCGTCGAAGGAACGCCGGAGTTGCGGGAGGCGGTCGCCGCGGACAACAAGCGTTTTTATAATCTCGATATTGATCCAGAGACGGAAGTTCTCGTGACATCAGGCGCGACAGAGGCGCTCGCCGCTGCTTTTCAGGGGTATCTGGAGCCCGGGGACGAAGCGGTGTTGCTGGCGCCTTTTTACGAGAGCTACGCCCCTCAGATCGAAGCGGCGGGCGGGCGCCTCAGGCTTGTGGATCTTATTCCGCCTGCATGGTCTCTTGAAGCCGCAGCGCTGGAAGCGGCGATTACCTCGAAAACAAAACTGATTGTCATCAACACGCCGCACAACCCTCTCGGCAAAGTCATGAGCCGCGAAGAGCTCGAGATCATTGCGGAAGCGGCGCGCCGCCATGACCTAATTGTTGTTTGCGATGAGGTCTATGAACATCTTGTATTTGACCGGCAGCGACATCTTCCATTGATGTGTTTGCCCGGCATGAAGGAGCGGGTGATCCGAATTGGCTCCGCAGGCAAGACGTTTTCACTCACCGGATTTCGCATTGGTTACGTGACAGGACCGGCGCGGCTTATCACTGGGCTGATGAAGGCGCATCAGCACTTATCCTACACATCTCCGGGCCCGTTGCAGAAGGCGGTGGCGGCGGGGATGGCGCTTGGCGATGAGTATTATGAACGCTTTGTTGATGACATGCAGACCAAGCGCGATCTTCTCGCGGCGGGGCTAAAAGAGGCGGGCTTTACTGTGCTCCCTTGTGAGGGAACGTATTTTCTGACGGTCGATATTCGTTCGGTGGGACGTGACGATGATGCTGCGTTCTGCAAGGAGATTACGGAGGATGCAAAAGTTGCGGCGGTGCCGATCTCGGCGTTCTATCATCCCAAACAGAAACAGGCGCCGCGCAATTATGCGCGTTTTTGCTTCTGCAAGCGGCCTGAGATATTGCAGGAAGCCTCGGCGCGGCTCGCGCGTTATTTCACTTAAGGAAAAGGCCAGGCGTGATGAAAACGGCTTTATACTGGATGCTTGGTTGCGCGGCGCTTCTCGGCGGTTGCGTCAAGGCTGCGACAACGACCGTTGGGGCGGCGGCAGGTGTGACGAAAACAGCAGTGAAAATGACTGCCGGGGTTTCCGGCGATGTGGTTGAGGCTGCTTTTGAACCGCGCGGACATGACAAGGATCCGCGTCCTTTCGATGACACGCGCAACGCCATGGCCGATGTGAATGCGGCGCTCATGGCCGCGCAGGCGGGCGGCAAGAATGTCCTGTTAGTGCTCGGCGGCAACTGGTGTCACGACAGTCGTGGGCTGGCGGCGAAGTTCGAGCGCGATGAGCTCGCGGCAGTCATCGCCGAGAGTTACGAACTTGTCTATGTGGATGTGGGCTATCGCGACCGCAATCTTGATGTGCCGGCGCGCTTCGGCGTGATGGAGCTGTTCGGCACGCCGACGGTGCTGATTGTGTCGCCGGAAGGGGACCTTCTCAATCGCGACAGCGTTCACGAGTGGCGCACCGCCGATTCAAAACCCTATGACGAAACGCTTGGCTATTTCCGGCGATATGCGGAAATGAGGTAGGAACAGATGCTTGTCGTCAAAGCGGCGGCCGTTCAGTCCGCGTCTGTGTTGTTCGATACGCCAGCCACTCTAAACAAGGTTGAAGCGCTTGCGACGAAAGCGGCGGAAAACGGCGCGCGGTTCGTTGTTTTTCCTGAAGCCTTTATCGGCGGATACCCAAAAGGCAGTCATTTCGGAGCGCCGGTTGGCTCCCGCTCCGCCGAAGGACGCGCGCTCTTCCGTCAATATTTTGACTCCGCGATAGAGGTTCCCGGGCCGGAAACCGAGCGTCTTGCCAGTCTCGCAGGCGCGCTTGAGGCGGATTTGGTGATCGGCGCCATCGAACGCGCGCCTAAAGACGAAGGCGGCGGCACGTTATATTGTTCTGTGCTGGTTTTTTCAGCAGACGGAAAGTTCTGCGGACGCCGTCGGAAACTGATGCCGACTGCAGCAGAGCGAGTGATCTGGGGTTGCGGCGACGGGTCGACGCTAGATGCTTTTGATGTGACGGCGGGTCGGGCGGGCGCTGCTATCTGTTGGGAAAATTTCATGCCCATGTTGCGTATGAGCCAGTATGCGCAAGGTGTTGAGCTTTACTGTGCGCCGACCGTCGATGATCGGGAAAGCTGGGCCTCGTTGATGCGGGTGGTCGCGCTTGAAGGACGGTGTTTCGTGATTTCCGCATGCCAGTTCATGCGCCGCGCAGACGCGCCGCCTGACTTCCACCCTGTTCAGGGCGACGCACCTGACACGGTGCTCATCAATGGCGGCAGCATGATCGTGTCGCCTCTTGGCGAGATTCTCGCCGGGCCGTGTCATGGTGAAGAAACCATTCTTTACGCCGAGCTCAATCCATCTGAGATCATACGCGGCAAGATGGATTTCGACGTCTCCGGGCATTACGCCCGCGCCGATGTCTTTCAACTGCACGTGAATCGCGGCCGGCAATCGCCGGTCCACGACATGTAGTAGGCGTCCGCTGTCAGGATTTGGACTTCGCCTGTTGCTCTGTGGTCCAATAAGAGATGCAGGGGATCTTGGTCCGGTCGCAGCGGTCGGCGTATTTCTTGGCGATTTCCGTCACCTCTTCGAGAAGCCCCTCCTCGAGCGTGATCGGATCGAGGCCAAGGCCGAGAAGGCGTTGATTTTCAACGTTCAATTCGTTTTCGGCGTCTTCCTTGCGCGGGTTGTTCACATATTCGATCGAGGCGCCGGTTTTGTCGGCGATCATTTTCGCCAGATCGCGGACCCGGTGGGTTTCGGTCATCTGGTTCAGAATGCGAACCCGTTCGCCGTGCTGGGGCGGCGTTTCAATCGCGAGTTCGATACACTTCACTGTGTCCTGAATATGAATGAAGGCGCGCGTCTGTCCGCCTGTGCCGTGCACTGTCATCGGAAAGCCGACAGCGGCCTGCATCAGGAAGCGGTTCAGCACCGTGCCGTAATCGCCGTCATAATCAAAACGGTTGATGAGGCGCACATCCTTTTTCGTTTCTTCCGTCTGTGTGCCCCAGACAATGCCCTGATGCAGGTCGGTGATCTTCAGGCCGTCATTCTTGTTGTAAAACGCGAAGAGCAACTGATCCTGTGTCTTGGTCATGTGATAGATCGAGCCGGGATTGGCCGGGTACAAAATCTCCTGGCGGATTTCCTGACCGTCATCGGTCTCGATTTTCACAGGCAGATAGCCTTCGGGAATCTTCATCCCCGCAGTGCCGTAACCGTAGACGCCCATGGTCCCGAGATGGACGAGATGGGCGTCGACGCCGGACTCGACAATTGCCGCCAGCACATTGTTGGTGGCGTTGAGATTGTTATCCACCGTATAGCGCTTGTGATAGGATGACTTCATGGAATAGGGCGCAGCGCGCTGTTCGGCGAAGTGGACGATCGCGTCAGGCTCAAAATCCTTGATGAGATTCATGAGCCTCGAATAGTTCTTCGCCGCGTCGATATTCTCGAACATGATGCGGCGGCCGGAGACTTCCTCCCACGCCTTGAGGCGGGTGGAGACCGGTTGTATCGGGGTCAGTGATTCCACTTCCAGTTCGATGTCGATTTTGCGGCGGGACAGATTGTCCACAATCACCACATCGTGGCCCATATTCGACAGATGCAGCGCCGTCGGCCAACCGCAAAATCCGTCGCCCCCAATCACCAGGATCTTCATATCGCTTCCTATTTCCTGAAGTCTTCTCGGACACCGCAACGCCATCATGTTGCGGGGATCTGAGCCCTATTAGAGCCCCGAAGGCGCACAAGGCAACCCCGCTGCCGCTACGGCCTGCCGAACAGGCGATTGACGGCGTATATAGCCCCCCGCTAGCCTTTTTTGCAGGCGCGAGCATGGAACCGCTCGGAAACGAAGGATGGCGTCCTTGACGGCGGTGGAAACGGCAAAACGGCTCAGCGCCCAGTATGACGGCATGGACGCCGCTTCGATCATCGATCACGCGGTGCACCAGGCCTTTCCGGGCCGGATCGCCTTTGTTTCCTCCTTTGGAGCCGAATCAGCCGTGCTGTTGCACCTTATGGTTTCGGTCGATCCCTCGGTTCCGGTTCTGTTTCTCGACACCAACAAGCTCTTCGGGGAGACTGTGCGTTACCGCTCGCGGCTGCAGCACCAGCTCGGGCTGGAGGATGTCCGGGTCATCGGGCCGCGCAAGGCCGACCTGGAACGCGAGGACCCGCAAGGGACGCTTTCCATGCGCGATCCCGACGAATGCTGCCGGCTTCGCAAGACCGAGCCGCTGGCGCGGGCGCTGAAAGGGTTTGACTGCTGGGCGACGGGGCGAAAGCGCCATCAAACCGCTTTTCGCAACGAAATGGACTATGTCGAGCATGACGGGGCGAACTTCAAACTGAACCCGCTTGCAAACTGGTCGCGCGCCGACATCGCCGATTATTTTTCGAGGCACAAACTGCCCGAACATCCGCTGGTCCGTCAGGGATATTTTTCCATCGGCTGCATGCCCTGCACCTCAAAAGTGGAGGATGAGGGTGATGCGCGCGCCGGGCGGTGGGCCGGACAGGCGAAAACCGAATGCGGCATTCACACCGTCAAGAAATAGCTATTCGCTTGCGAGACGCAGGAGATATTGTCCGTACTGGTTTTTCTTCAGCGGATCGGCGAGCGCCTTCAGTTGGTCGCGGTCGATAAAGCCAGAACGGTAGGCGATCTCCTCCGGACAGGAAACTTTCAGACCCTGACGGGTCTCGATCGTCTGAACGAAATGCGCCGCTTCCAGAAGCGATTCATGGGTGCCGGTGTCGAGCCAGGCGAAGCCGCGGCCGAGCATCTGAACGCGGAGTTGACCGTCATTCATATACATTTCGTTGAGCGTTGTAATTTCCAGCTCGCCCCGCGCTGAAGGTTTCACGGCCTTGGCGCGTTCCACGACGGTTTCGTCATAGAAATAGAGCCCCGTGGCGGCGTAGTTCGATTTCGGCTTGGCGGGCTTTTCCTCGATGGAAACGGCTTTTCCGTTGGCGTCAAATTCAACGACGCCGTAACGCTCCGGGTCCGTCACCTGATACGCGAAAATTTCGGCGCCACTTCCAAGAGCGGCGGCGTCGCGCAGTTGTTTGGTGAGGCCTTGTCCATAGAAAATATTGTCGCCGAGAACCAGCGCGCATTTATCGCCGGCGATGAACTCCTCTCCAATGATAAACGCTTGCGCGAGGCCGTCGGGAGAGGGCTGCACGGCGTAACTGATCTTGATACCCCAATCGGCCCCGTCGCCAAGCAGGCGCTCGAAAGCGGCGCTGTCTTCCGGCGTCGTGATGATGAGAATGTCGCGAATGCCCGCCAGCATCAAAACGCTGAGCGGGTAATAGATCATCGGTTTATCATAGACCGGCGTCAGTTGTTTGGAGACGCCCTTGGTCACCGGATAAAGCCGCGTGCCCGAACCGCCGGCGAGAATGATCCCCTTCATGACGCTTGTCCTTCTTCTTTTAGCGCAGCGATGACGCGGCGCAGTTCGATGCGCCAGTCAGGTTGTGCGATCCCGAAATCGCGCTCGATTTTCGCGCAGTCGAGTATGGTGTTGAGCGGGCGTTTCGCCGGGGTCGGATAGTCCTCGGTTTTTATGTGCGAAACCTTTACGGAGAGCCCTGCGATCTCGAAAATTTTCTCGGCGAACTCGGCCCAGCTTGCAGTTGGAGCGCCCTGATAATGATAGAGCCCTGCGCCCGGCGCGCCGCGATGCTTCTTGCCGGCGATGGTCACAATTGCGGCGGCGATGTCGGCCGCCGCGGTGGGGCCGCCTTTTTGATCGGCGACGATGGTGAGCGCATCGCGCTCAGCGCCGAGGCGCAGCATGGTTTTCACGAAATTCCCGCCATATTCGGAGAAGACCCAGGACGTGCGCAGAATAACAGCGCCGGGATTGGCGTTCAGGACGGCGCGTTCACCCTCGCATTTTGTGCGGCCATAGACATTCAACGGATTCACCGCCGCATTTTCGGCAAGGCGGTCCTCAGTGGTTCCATCGAACACATAATCGGTGGAGACATGGATTAAGGGAATGCCGGCTTGCGCGGCGGCGACCGCCATTTCTTCGGGCGCCGACGCATTGAGGCGCGTTGCAGCCGCTTCATCGCTTTCCGCCTTGTCGACGGCTGTATAGGCCGAAGCGTTGACGATGATGTCGGGCGCATGGGCCGCAATCGCCTCGCGGGCGGCGCCGGGCGCCATGAGGTCCGCTTCATCGCGACCCAGCGCCGTCACATCATCGCCGGCGCTGTCTTTCAACGCGCGGGCGACCTGTCCGTTTTTGCCAAAGACCAGCATGCGCATGGCTGCGCTCCGCCTTTCCGATGATTGCTTCTAGGCGCTCTGCTTCAGGCCCTGACGCTTGGCCGTGTCGAACCCGCGCTGGCGGATTTTTTCCCACCAGTCCTGATTGTCGAGATACCATTTCACGGTGTCGCGCATGCCTTCTTCAATTGTATGCGCCGGCGTCCAGCCGAGTTCGCGCTCGATCTTGTCGCAATTGATGGCGTAGCGGTGGTCGTGGCCCGGCCGGTCGGCGACGAATTTGATGAGCCCGTCATGGGGCGCATGCTTCGCCTCTGTCAGCTCTTCATCGAGCACAGTGCAGATCATTTTCACGAGATCGAGATTGGTCCGTTCCGCGCGCCCGCCGATATTGTAGGTCTCGCCGGGTTTTCCTTCACGCGCTGCGAGCAGGAGCGCTTCGGCGTGATCCTCCACATGCAGCCAGTCGCGGATATTGTCGCCCTTGCCGTAAATCGGGATCGTGTTGCCCTCAAGGGCGTTGATGATGACGACTGGGATTAGCTTTTCCGGAAACTGATAAGGCCCGTAATTGTTCGAGCAGTTGGTCACAATGACCGGAAGATTGAACGTTTCCTGCCAGGCGCGGGCCAGCATGTCGGAGGAGGCTTTGGCGGCGGAGTAGGGTGAATTGGGCTGGTAGGGCGAGGTTTCGGTGAACTCGCCTGTGGGTCCCAATGATCCGTACACCTCATCGGTTGAGATGTGGTGGAAGCGGAAGTCCTTGGGTGCGTCGCCGTTCGTTATATAGCCGCGGGCGGCTTCGAGCAGGGAATAGGTCCCGATGATGTTGGTCTGGATAAAAGCGCCCGGCCCGTCGATGGAACGGTCCACATGGGTCTCGGCGGCGAGATTCATGACGGCGTCCGGTTTGAACTCATTCATCAGCCGCGCCATCGCCTCGAAATCGCAAATGTCTTCCTGCGCGAATTGATAACGCGCATTGTCTGCGACTATGGCCACATTGTCCGGATTGGCGGCGTAGGTGAGCTTGTCCACATTCAAGACATCATCACCTCGCGCAATCGCGCGGCGCACAACCGCTGAGCCGATAAATCCGGCGCCGCCGGTAACCATAAGCCTCATGGATCTTCTCCTGCCGTCCTCAACCGGGAACTGGCCAAACTGAACATTTCTCGCTTTGCAGCAAGAATTACGCCGCAGCATTC
Source organism: Hyphococcus sp. (assembly GCF_041986965.1). GTDB lineage: Bacteria > Pseudomonadota > Alphaproteobacteria > Caulobacterales > Parvularculaceae > Hyphococcus. The sequence continues at coordinate 1,132,378 of NZ_JBHIXB010000001.1, forward strand.
CCGTTATGGATGTCTAACACGCTCCGGCTGAGTTTGTAGCCGTCGCCTGACAAGGCGGCGTTAATCGGGGAGGAAAGAAGTGGTGGGCGCACGTGGTTTCGAACCACGGACCTCTACCATGTCAAGGTAGCGCTCTACCCCTGAGCTATGCGCCCGAGGCGGGACAGGGCCCCGCGTCGAAGGGGTCGCTCTCTAACGGGAAATATTGAGCCGCGCAAGCCTTTGGGGCCGCGCTTTTATTCTAGGCTGCGACTACCCGCTCAACCTCATAGACGAGGTCTTTTAGATGGAAGGGCTTGGACAGGACTTTCGCGTCTTCCGGGGCCTGGTTCGCGGCGTTGAGCGCGACGGCCGCAAAGCCCGTAATGAACATGATCTTCATTTCCGGGTCGATTTCCGTGGCGCGGCGGGCAAGCTCGATCCCGTCCATCACCGGCATGACGATGTCGGTAAGGAGGAGGTCGAATTCGCGCAATTGCAACTCTGTCAGCGCCTCGTCCCCTTGCGCGGCGTCGATCACCGAGTGGCCCGCCCGCTCCAGCGCCTTCTTAAGAAACCGCCGCATGGAATCATCGTCTTCCGCCAGTAAAATCGCCGCCATTTACGCTAACCCTTGTATCCGGACCCTTGAGGGCGTTGACTGTCCTATATGGGGATCGCTTAAAGCCCGATCCGCCGTCTGGCTACGATTTCTGCAAAAACCGCTCCGCTGAGGCCGGATTAACGATATGGCCTTAACGAATCCTGCAACTTCACGCTAACATGCCGTAAGTCGTTTTGAATTCAAGTCTGAGGGAGCCTGCCGCCGCAATGAAGCAGGATATGGAAAGAGAAGGGCGATTCCCGGCGCGCCGGGCTGTCGAAGTGCTGGCCCCGCCAGCGCCGCAATCGCCGTTGATCTTCGCTTCCCCCCATTCGGGCCGCGACTATCCCAGTGAATTATTGAAGAACTCCCGGCTGGACCGGCACGCATTGCGCCAATCTGAAGACAGTTATGTGGACCTGCTCTTTGACGAGGCGCCGCATTTCGGGGCGCCGCTGCTGCGCGCGCTCTTCCCGCGCGCTTATGTGGATGTGAATCGCTCCCGTGACGAGCTGGATCCGCGGATGTTCGCCGATGAAGTCCCGAAGACGGCCGACAGCCGGTCGAGCCGGGTGATCGCGGGGCTCGGCGTCATCCCGCGGATCGTCGCGGACGGCCAGGATATTTACGGGCGCAAACTTTATTATCTCGACGCCCGGGGGCGGCTTGCGGCTTGTTACGACCCTTATCATCGCACCTTGCGCCAGCTGATAGATGAAGCGCGCGGGCGTTTTGGGTGCGCCATTCTGATTGACTGCCATTCCATGCCGTCGGCCGGCGGCGCGCCTTTCCGCGCCGGCGAGCCGCGCATCGATTTTGTTCTGGGCGACCGCTTCGGGTCTTCCTGCGCCCCGTCGATTATCCGCTTTGTAGAGGATATTCTGACCGGCATGGGTTATCAGGTGGCCCGCAACGCCCCTTATGCAGGCGGCTATGTGGCTTCGTCCTATGGCCGGCCGCGAGGCGGCGTGCATGCCCTCCAGATCGAAATTAACCGCGCTCTTTACCTTGATGAGCGGCGCATCGCCCGCACCGGAGGCTTCGAGCCTCTGCGGCGTAACATGATTTCGTTGATGGAGCGCCTGACAGCGTTTGATTCTGACGATTTGCGCTTGCCGCAGGCGGCTGAATAGCGCAAAATCAACTTTCTGACGGCCTAAAAGAAAAAAAGGCCGCGGCAAAGCCGCGGCCAAAGTCGTTAGGGAGGAAACGCCCAAGAACTGGGCAGCAGCACCGAAGCGCTGCAAGAATGTTTATAACACCAACTATTATTGCGACGCAACAAAAATTTTGCATCGCAACATTCCACCCGAGAAAAGCGCCTGAACTCTCAAGGAAGCTAGGTTTTACGCCAGTTTTCCCCAGTTTTGGGTCTAATCATGGTCAGGGCATCCGCATTGGCGGCTTGCCCATAGGCCATATTGGTGGCCGCCGGGGCTGTTTCCGGGGCGCTGCGGAGCGCCGGAGATTGTCAAATCAGCCCCGGCGCCTTACGCCACCCGATCTCCTTAACCATGTTATTTGACGCCCCTCAGGACAGGTGCCCCCGCAATGAGCGACAGCCCAACCCGGACCGAACCCATAGAAAAAAAGAAAAGCGCCTTGCGCCGCCTTGGCTCCGGCGTCGGCCGGCTGACCCGCGCCAAGAAAAAATTCGACATGCCCAAGGGCGAACAGGGGCTGAAGATCGTCATCGCGACTGACGCCTGGAAGCCGCAGTTGAACGGCGTCGTCAGAACGCTCGATACGCTGGGCAAGATTCTCACCGACTTCGGTAATGAGGTGCTTTACATCACGCCGAACGAGTTTCGGTCTGTGCCGTTGCCGTCTTATCCCGAGATCCGTCTGTCGTTGATGCCCAATCGCAAGGTGGCGAAAATGATTAACGACTTCCAGCCGGATGCGATCCACATAGCAACGGAAGGACCTATTGGCCGTGCGACGCGCCGTTTCTGCAAGCGCCGCGGTTATCCGTTCACCACAAGCTTTCATACGCGCTTTGCCGAATACGCCAATGAGCGCTGGAAAGTGCCCACGAGCTGGGGCTACGGCATTCTTAAGGATTTTCACAAGGACGGCGAAACCATGATGGTGGCGACGCCGGGTCTTGTCGCGGAACTTAAGGAACGCGGCTTCACCGATATGAAACTGTGGGCCCGCGGCGTCGATCTTGAGCAATTCACCCCGGGCGACCGTTCGTTGCTGGATAAATATGAACGTCCGGTGTTTCTTTATGTGGGCCGGCTGGCGGTTGAAAAAAGCATCGAGGACTTTGTGGAGGCGGACCTGCCTGGCACCAAAGTCATTGTCGGTGAAGGGCCGCAGCGAGAAGAGCTTGAAGCGAAATATAAGGACGCTGTGTTCACGGGCCCGAAATATGGCGACGAGCTGACCCAATATTATCAGGCGTCGGATGTTTTCGTTTTTCCTTCGCGCACTGACACTTTCGGCCTTGTTAACGTTGAGGCGCTCGCCTGCGGCGTGCCTGTGGCGTCTTATCCCGTTCGAGGGCCGCTTGAAATTCTTGACGGCGCGCCTGCTGGCTGCGGCGCAATGGACGAGGATTTAACCAAGGCCTGCCTCACCGCTTACGAAAACCGCGATCCCAAGGCCTGCCGCGAATGGGCGGAAAATTTCTCCTGGGAAGCGGCCTCGCGCCAGTTCATCGCCAATCTCGAAACGCCGGGCTTTGACGAAAACTTCTGGTTGCGGTCGGCGAAGATGATCGACTGATCTGTACCGTTCCGGAACAATCGGCGCCTCTTTCCTGCGTCCCTCAAAGGGGCGCATACATCCTCCACGCGTGAAACGCGCCTATTAGGCGAGCGAAATATAAGGGGTTCACGCTTCCGGCACGGTGTTTGCGTCAACGCTGGCGAGCCGGGACGCGCGATGGGGTGCGTGGCGGGCGTGAGTGGAGTTAGGGAATAATGGCGCATCCAATTGACGTGCATGTGGGACGGCGGCTACGGCAGCGTCGCCGTCTGCTCGGGCTGACGCAGGAAAAGCTGGCCCAGGCGGTCGATATTCGTTTCCAGCAGATTCAGAAATATGAAAGCGGCTCGAATCGCATTTCCGCCTCGCGTCTTTGGTCGCTGGCGAAAGCGCTCGATGTTTCGATCACCTATTTCTTTGAAGGTATGAACGGCTCAGAACCGAAACTCGATTTCGACCTGCGCGCGGAATATGGATTCGCCGAGGCGCCTGCCGAGGGGCTTCTCGACGAAAAAGAAACCATGGATCTTGTGCGCTATTACTACCAGCTTGGTGAAGAACCGCGTCGCCGCTTGCTTGATCTGGCGCGCGCCCTTTCCGAGAGCTGATCAAGCAAACCCTCCGAGAACTTCTTGCTTGCACCTTGGCGCGGCGATCATCATGATCGCCGCGTCATGGCTTTTTCACCTGAAGACTTAAAAGAATTTTCCGGCTTCGCCGCGCGTCTCGCCGATGCGGCGCGCGCCGAAACCTTGCCGCGCTTTCGCAAGGGCACGACCATTTTCAACAAGGCGGGTCCATGGTTTGATCCGGTGACGGACGCCGACCGTGAGGCGGAGCGCGCCTTGCGGCGAATGATCGAAAAAATTTATCCCGACCACGCCATTCTTGGTGAAGAATTTGGAGAGACAAAAGCTGACAGTCCCTGGCGCTGGGTTCTTGATCCTGTGGACGGCACCCGCGCTTTCATGTGCGGCGCTTCAAGCTGGGCGACCCTGATCGCGCTTGAACATGAAGCATCGCCGGTGATGGGGCTCATTGATCAGCCCTTCACCGATGAACGCTGGCTCGGCGGCGCGGCTGAAACGCTTTATATGCGTGGCGGCCAGGCCAGCGCGGCGAGAACAAGCGGCCTTACGGACATTGCAAAAGCCCGTCTGTCGACGACTGACCCGCTGGCGACCGGCTATTTCTCTGACGCTGAAGCGGCCGCCTTCGCCCGGGTCGCCAAGGCGTCGCGCGTCGCGCGCTATTCCCTTGACGCTTACGCCTACGGCCTTCTCGCCATCGGCGAGCTCGATATCGTCATTGAAAGCGGTCTTCAGCGCTACGACTATGCGGCGCTCATTCCTGTTGTTGAGGGCGCCGGCGGCGTCGTCACCAATTGGCAAGGCGATGCGCCGGGCGCTGATGACAAGGGCGAACTGATCGCTACGGCGACGCCCGAACTTCATCGTGCGGCGCTTGAAGTGCTGAAAGGCTGACGGCTATTCGTCAGCGCAGGGCGCGTCCGTTTGTCCCGTCAGCATCGCAGCCATCATTTTTCGTGAGAGCTTGCCTGTGTTCGGCGTGTTATAGGCGTTGCTTAGGACAATCGTGAACAGGCCGTCGTCAGGCGCTAACATGAAAGCGGCCTGTCCGCCCGGCGCCAGCCCGGTGTGCCATACGGCGCGGACGCCGCAAAATTCGCGTTCATTAAATCCGAGGCCATAGGCTGTGGGTTCGCCATTGGGTAAGGTCTGCGGTGTCCAGGCTGCAAAGAGGCTGTCTTCATCCAGCAGCCCGCCTGAATTTAAAAGCCCGATCCAGCGATTGAGATCTGTTGCGGAGGAAAGCAAGGCGCCGGCGGCGCTTACATGCGACATATCGAGGCCCGGCGTGTTCAGAATGTCGCCGTCTCGAAGCTCATAAGCCGCTGCACGGGATTTGATGATCGCCTCATGCGCGTCGAAATGCGAATTCGCCATACCGTATTCGCTGAAAAATGAATTCACGGCATCTTTGTAAGGCCGGCCGATAATTTTCTCGATCACATGCGCGACGAGCACGTAGTTGAAATTGACATATTCGTATTGCGCGCCCGGCGCCTTGGACGCTGGCGTTTCTTTTGCGAGCTCGATGATTTTGTCCGTCGTGATGGGGAGCCAGATGTGTTCCATAAGAGCCGGATCGGAAAGAAAGTCTGCAAGGCCGGAACGATGGCTCAAGAGCTGGCGCATGGTGACGGCGCCAAACTGGTCCGGCAAGTCAGGCGCATAGATGCGAACGGGCTGGTCGAGATCGAGAAGGTTTTCTTCAACGAGTTGTAACGCCATCACGGCCGTGATGGGCTTTGAAAGAGAGCCGATACGGATTGCCGTCTCGGTCGTCATGGCTTCATCCCATTCCAGATTGGCATAGCCGATGGCGCCGGACGCCAATACGCGCCCATTCCGGGAAATGAGATAAGCTGCGCCGGGGCCGGCGGGATCATAGGCTTCACGCACCTTCGCCGCGGCGGTCTCGGCGCGCGCTTGGAGTGGGTCCGAAATTGTCTGTGCAGCTGGAGGCGTCGCACAACCGGCGAGGACGGCAAGGCCTGCAAGGACAAGTCCGATCTTACCGTTCATTGCTGCTGACTTTCAGGTTCTGCTGATATTCAGGGAATTGCTGGCACAGGCGTGCGAGCAGCGGCTTTGCATGAAGCGCGCGTTCAAGCTTCAGCACCGCCTCGCTCATATCCGCATCAATCTCTCGCCACAGAGCCTGATAAACTTTTTCAAAGTCGCGCATCATCGCAGCGGCGTCTGCGATTTCGGCGCGTTTGCGCCACGACAGGGAAAAAACCCGTTTTCTGGCGTCCTCGCGGCTGATGGCGGAGGTCACATAGTTTTCCGCTTCAAGAGTCTTCAGGCGCGATTCGACCAGTTGCCGCGACAGTCCCGTAAAAGCCGCAAGGTCGCTTGAGCTTTGTCCGCTCTCTTCATGAAGCGCGATGACGATGGAAATGAGTTTGGCGTCAAGCGCGATCCCGGTCCGCCAGAAAGCATCGCGCCCCTGTTCGCCGACAAGATCGGACACACGCCTTAGCTGAAGCCCGAACAGATTTTCAGAGAGCGCCGCCATCATAACCCACCGTTTCATAGCATAGTATTTGCGCAAATTTTTGCGCAAATAGCTTGATGTGTCAACATACAGACCCAGCGCCTGAGCTGGGAAGCGGGCATCAGCCAGGGGTGCATGGGCGTAGGGCGTTACAAATCTGACATTCTCAGCGCGTAGGCTTTGGCGGCATCAGACAGACGGAGGCGTCGATGAAAAAAATTGTCTTGTGTGTTTCCCTCGCGGTGGCGCTTGCCGGATGCGACCTGCGCCCGACCTCAAGCTATGGCTTCCGCCTGCCTGATGGCGACGCTGAAAAAGGCAAGCAGGTCTTTGCCGAAAAGATGTGCTCAAGCTGTCACGTCATCGAAGGCATGGAGGACCTGCGTGAAGGGATGGACCCGGAAATGACTGTGACGATCGGCGGCATGACGACGCAAATTGACACTTATGGCCAATTGGTGACCTCGGTCATTAACCCATCCCATCGCATTGCAAGAGGCTACCGCTCGGAAGATTATGTTGACGATGGCGAGTCGAAAATGCGCAACTACAATGACGAGCTAACGGTTAGCGAACTCATCGATCTTGTCGCATTTTTGCAGGCGCAATATACCGAGTTTCCGGACTATTAAGACGGGTTTTCGCTGGTGAAGACCGGCGCAACAAAATCGTCGAACGCCTTGAAGTAGAGCGCGCGAATGGAATCGCGCTCCATCATGATCTCGTGAAGTGCGCCGGGGATGATCTCCAGAGAGATCATATCGCTCGCGTCCGCGATTATCTTGTGGTCGGCGCCGTCTATTTGCTGTTCGGCCCCGGCGGAGACGATCAATACCGGGATTGTGACGCCGGCAAGGGCCCCCGGCGCATGAAGGGTCGCGCTTTCTTTCATGGCTGCGTTGACCCAGCCATAGGTGGGGGTTGTTGAGGCGGCTTCCGGCGCGGCGAGCTTCAGATCGCGGAACCGCGCGTGGCGCGCCTTGTCGCTTGTAAAAATATTGCCGTCAAAATTTTCCGAATGATCTTTGGAGCGTGCGGTCTCGTTGCAGGCAAAGCCGAGTGTGCACGCCGTTGCTGCAGCGAAAGCCATCACCTTGTTTTGCGCTTCAGGAAACAGCCGGGTCATGGGCGCGCATAAAACCGCGCGGGAAAACCCTTCATACCCGTCGGCGAGCAGCATCAGTCCCGGCATCCCGCCCATGGAATGGGTCATGAGAATATAGGGTCCGGCAAAGCGCGGTTTCACATGTTGTTCGGTGAAATCGCGAAGATCGTTTTTCAACGTCTGAAAATACCCGTTCCATTTCACGGCGCGGGCGCTGTCCCGGTCGGAAAGGCCCTGTCCGCGCCAGTCCATCATGGCGACATTCAAACCGCGCGCATTCAGATCGCGCACGGTCTCGAAATATTTTTCGATGAATTCCGACCAGCCGGTGACAAGGACCACGGTTCCGCGCGGGTTTTTTGCGGGGAAAAAAGCGGCGCGCAGTTTGGCGCTGTCCGCAGCAGTGATGTCCTCCACGCTGGCGCCTTCCGGCGCAGGATTGCCTGCAATGTCGATGAACCGGCTCACCGGCCTTCTTCCAGGTTGAGGCGAGCCATGACGCTCATATCCCCGGCGACAGTGATGCGTCCCGCAACATAAGCCCCTTCCAGGGAGCGTGTGCTGGACAAGGCGCGAACCAGCGCTTCCCGGCGCCCGCGCCACAGGCAGTTTTCTTCATCGGCTTTCGGGGCCTTGGCGGAGATTACGGGCGGCGTTTTGCGCCCGTCGATCCAGAGTGGCGCGCCCTCTTCGGGCGCAAGCTTGATGATCGCGCCAAAAGGCGCAGCGAAGGCTTTCGCTGCCGCTGCGCTGAGCGCGTCCTGTTCGCCTGCTGTGGTCACTATTCCAGCAGCGCGCCATCGGCCGCAATGGGCTTGCGGAATTTCAGCGTCATGCGGTCGCTCTCGCCAATCGAGTCATAATGGGCGCGATCGAAATTCGGATCGTCTTCGCCATTGATCTGGGCCGAGCGTCGCACAGGGGGCAAGGTCCAGACGCCAAAAGGATGATCCTTCGTGTCCGCTAAATTGGCGTTGATTTCACTCGCGCTGTCGAACTCAAAACCGGCGGCCTCGGCCATGGCGACCACATCATCTGTGTACACATAACCTTTGGAGCCGTCGCGGGGCAGGTCAGCGCCGTCGGCGCGGTGTTCGACGACGCCGAGAACGCCGCCAGGCTTCAGGGCGCGATAAAATTCTTCAAAAGTTTCTTCCGCTGTGCCGCGGCCCATGAAGCTGTGAATATTGCGGAAGGTCACAACGACATCGGCGGCGACTTCGGGCGCGATATGATGGCCGGCGCCCAATGTGGTCATCTCCACATCGCCATAGGTGTCGGGCGCTTCCACATAGGTCTTGTGAAAGGTATCAAGCGCGGCGCGGGCGCGTTCGCTCGCGCCTTCCGCCGGGAAGCTGGCCGCATAAAGTTTGCCGCCGCCGGTTTTCATGTAAGGCGCGATGACCTGCGTGTACCAGCCCCCGCCTGGATAGACTTCCACGACGGTCATGTCAGGCGCGAGCCCGAAGAAGAGGAGCGTTTCTTTCGGGTGGCGATATTGGTCGCGGGCGCGCTCTTCGTCATTGCGGTGGTCGCCGGCGAGCACGGCGTCAAGACGGGCCGCATTGTCGAGGGGCGCGGCTTCTTCAGCCGGCGCAGCCTTTTCCTCACCGCCGCAGGCCGCGAGGCCGAGACCCATCACTGCAGCAAGCCCCGCATAAAGGGCTGATTTCAAAATCATGTTCCGCTCCCATCCTTGTGTGGCGGGCTCTTTACCATGGTTTTCGGCCGGTCCGAAACGGGACCTCTTGAACTCGTGATTTCGGCGCCTATCTCGGTTCTGACGGAGGCCAAACCGGCTCCGTTCGCGTCCGTTCCGGCCTGATGGCGGAGCAAAGGACGCGCGCAACCCTCGCTTGAACCAAGGAGGAACCAAGCAAATGCGTACTTTCGACCTAACCCCCCTTTATCGCTCGTCGGTCGGCTTCGACCGTGTCTTTGACCTGCTCGACACCATGGGCAAGGCCGAGACCGGAGGTTACCCACCCTATAATATCGAGCGTCTCGACGAAGACGACTATCGCATCACGCTCGCCGTCGCCGGTTTTTCCGAAGACGAGCTTGACGTTGAGCTCCATGAGAACACGCTGACCGTCACCGGCTCGCGCGGCGAGGCCGATGAAGGCCGCACCTTCCTGTATCAGGGCATCGCCGGCCGCTCGTTCCAGCGCCGCTTCCAGCTCGCCGAGCATGTGAAGGTCGCGGGCGCCTCTCTGGTGAACGGACTTTTGAACATTGAACTCCAGCGTGAGATCCCTGAATCCGCCAAACCGCGCAAGATTTCGATCTCTGGCGAAGAGGCCGGCAATGTCAAAATCCTGAAGGACGCTGACGCAGCCTAAGGGAGAGCGACCCTTTAATTTCCCTCTCTAATTGAAAACCGAGATACTCGGGCGCGGGATTTCCCCCCCGCGCCCTTTTTTATTGAGGCCCGCCTTGATACGATCCTGCCGTCAAGCGGGAAGGAATGAAGTTCATGGGTATGGTGAAATTGGCGATGGCCGGGCTGGCGCTGACGGCGCTCGGCGCTTGCGCGACCCCGCCGCCGGTCAGCGACCAGTCGATTTCGATCCCATACGATCCTTATGATTTCGATCCTGACGACCTGCAGGCGGAGGCGGATGCTCATTGCCGCGCCTATAATCTGAGAGCCGTCTTCGACGGTGAGACCGCCAATCCCCATGAAGTGCGCTGGCGCTATCGCCATTTCCGCTGCGTCTGACGATTTTCTGCATTCAGGTTCACAATTTTTTGCGGCGCCGTTCGGCGGCCGCGGATCAAGCTGACTTCCTATCTAGGCATGTCGCTCGCGCCCGTCTGCGCTAATCAGGCGTCGCAAGACGAGGAGCGGCATGGCGGTTACAAATTTTGAAGGGCGCACGGCGTTTATCACAGGCGGCGCAAGCGGCATCGGCCTTGGCATCGCAAAATCGCTCGAGGCGCGCGGCGCAAGAATTGTGATCGCCGATCTGCGGCCGGATCATATTGAAACAGCGCTGAAACAATTCCCTGGCGGCGCGCAGTCAAACAGTGTCAGCGCGATCGAAGTTGATGTGACGAACCGTGAGGCCTACGCAGAGGCGGCGGAGAAAATGCAGGCTGACTTCGGCGGCGTTGATATTCTCATCAATAATGCCGGCGTCGGCGTCGAGGGGCCCGTTCTTGAGGCGCGCTACGCCGACTGGGATTTCGGGCTCGGCGTTAATCTCGGCGGCGTCGTCAACGGGCTGCAGTGTTTCCTGCCGCAGATGATCGCCCATGGCCGCGGCGGCCATGTGGTCAACACCTCTTCTCTGGCCGCCGCCGTCATGATGCCGGAGCAGTTCGTCATTTATTCCGCGGGCAAGGCGGCGGTGCTCAACATGTCGGAGAACATGCGCGAAGTGCTGGCCTCCAAGGGAATCGGCATGAGCGTTCTCCTGCCTGCCTTCACCAAATCCAATATTCATGAAGCCGCGCAAAACCGCCCGGCGCATTTGCGCGAGGACAGCGGCTTTAAAGCGTCGGAAAAAGCCTTATCGGAACGCGAGATTGGCGATGAATGGATGGAGCCCGAAGATGTGGGTGAAATGGTCGCCAACGGCATCCTCAACAACGATCTTTATATTATCACCCACGGGCAGTTCAAAAACCGTATGCGCGAACGCGCCGAGGAGATGCTTGCCGCAACGCCGGATTCCGATTTTCAATTTTGATGCGCGGTAAAAGATCAGCACGCGCAGAAAAGGGAGGCTTCAATGGCTAAAGACAACAAGATCACGATTTACGATCTCGCGCTTTCCACCGGGACGACGATCAGTCCGTTCGTCTGGGCGACGAAATATGCGCTCGCCCATAAAGGATTCGAGATGGACATCGTGCCCGGCGGTTTCACCGGCATCATGGAGCGCACGGGCGGCAAGACCGAGCGCCTTCCGGCGATTGTCGATGACGGCAAATGGGTCCTCGACAGCTGGGGCATCGTTGAATATCTCGACGAGACTTATCCGGACCGCCCGGCGCTGATCCCGCATCCGGGTATTGCGACGCTGACGCGCGCTCTCGACACCTGGTTCTGGGGCGCCGCCGTAGGGCCATGGATGCGCTGTTACTGCAAGGATTATCGCGACCTGTCCGTACCGGAAGATCATGACTATGTGACGTCTACGCGGGAAACCATGCTCGGATCAACGCTGGAAGACATGCAGGCCGGCCGTGAAGACCGCTTGCCGGGAATCTCGCTGGCGCTCGAACCTCTGCGCAAGGCGCTCTACGAATCGAAATGGCTCGGCGGCGATGAGCCGAATTACGCGGACTATCGCATTCTTGGCGGTTTTCTCTTTACCGCCTCTGTCGCGAAGATCCCGGCGCTTGCAGATGACGATCCGTTACGCGACTGGGTCGATCGCTGTTTCGATCTTTATGACGGCCTTGGCCGCCATCCGGGTCTCTTCCCGCTCTTTGGGCTTGAAACACGCGAGGGCGATCCCGATCCATGGATGAAAGGCGGTCCTTGGGGTGGGCAGGCGAAGCGCAACACCGGTCCTGAATCGACGCGCGCTGAAACCGAAGCCATCACTAAATCGAAAGCAAGCTGAGGCGAAAGGCCATGCGCAATTTCGCAGGCAAGGTCGCCTTCATCACTGGCGGCGCCAGCGGTATCGGGCTGGGCATGGCGCGCAACTTCCTGCGCGAGGGGATGAAAGTCGTCATCGCTGACTGGAGCGACGACCATATCGCGGCCGTGAAAAAAGAATTCAAAGGGTCGAACGCCGTCCACTTCATCAAGCTTGATGTGTCGGATCGCGATCAGATGCGCGCCGCGGCGGAGGAAACGCTGCGCGTCTTTGGAAAGGTGCATGTGCTTTGCAACAACGCCGGCGTTGGCGGCGGCGGGGCGGCGGATGATCCTGATTTTGATGACTGGGATCGCGCCCTGTCGGTCAATCTCGGCGGCGTCGTGAATGGCGTCAAAATTTTCGCGCCGATCATCAAGGCGCAGGGCGAGGGCGGCCATATCGTCAACACGTCGTCCATGGCCGGCATTGTTCCGCTTCCGGGGTTGGCGGCGTATTCGACCGCAAAATATGCGGTGCGCGGCTATACCGAATCATTGCGCCTGGCTCTTGCGCCAGAGGGCGTTGGCGTTTCCTGCCTTTATCCGGGCGCCACCAGAACGGCGCTCGTGCCGGTGCCGGAAGACGATGCTGACGCGCCTGAAGGCGAGGCGGGGGACTTCTTGCGCAACCTCTGGGAAGCGATGCGTCAGGCGATGACGCCGGACCAAATGGGCGCAGCGGTGGTCGAGGGCATTCGCGAAAATCGCATGCATATCCTGACGCATAGCGAATTTCTGGAGGAGGTCGTGCAACGAAATCGCGACCTTGAGGCCGCCTTCATGGATATGGGCGATGTTCCGGAGGCGCGGGTGCATTTCGAAAAAACGCGGCGTGCAATGGTTGATGAGTTGCTGAAGCGGCCCGTGGAAGATTGATCAGGCGAGGTCCGGCGGCGTCACTCCGTTAAAGAGGGAAACCGGACGCGAGCCCGCTTCGTAGCGTTCGGCGCGCCAACCGGCCGGCTCTGTACGCAGACGAAAGAAAGCATCATTGGGCGTTTCCAAATGCAAAGCATCGTCCGGCGACAGGTCAAGCAGATGTGCAATCATGGCGCGGGTAATGAAGCCATGGCTGACAATGGCGATCCGGTCCGCCTGCGTTTTTGAGAGGTCTTCCAAAAACGCCGCGCCGCGTTCTTTTAAATCGGCAAAGTTTTCCGCATTTGGCGGGCGATAGCCCCACATGTCTTTCCGCCACGCGGCCCATTCATCGGGCCAGCGCGTGACAATGTCAGCGTAGAGGCAGCCGGACCAGTCGCCGGCGCTCCATTCTTTCAGCCGGTCATCATATGTCGCCGGTAGCCCGCTTGTTTTGCAAAGAGCTTGCGCAGACTCTGATGCACGGCGAAGCGGCGACGCGTAGATGGCCTCGACGCCGAGCGCGGCGACGGCCGCCGCCGTTTGTTTCGCCTGGGCCCGGCCCAGTTCCGTCAGGTCCGATTCCCATTGCCCCTGCATCCGCCGTTCGGCGTTCCATTCTGTCTGGCCGTGGCGAATGAAATAGACTGTTCTGGTCATGGTTTTCCGGCGCCCTTGAAAGGCGCCATGGCGCTATTCGCTGTTAATGAGCGCTTTGGCCTTTTCGTAGATTTCCGCATTGGCCGCGAGGATCGATCCGCCGGTGATGAAGTTCCTGCCGCCGTCGAGCTCGGTCACATGGCCGCCGGCCTCGCGCACCAGAACCGCGCCCGCCGCAACATCCCAGCTATTGAGATCGCGCTCCCAGAAGGCGTCGAACCGTCCTGCGGCGACAAAGGCAAGGTCAAGCGCAGCGGCGCCGAAACGGCGCACGCCGGCGGTCTTCTCCAGCACCCGTTCCGCCTCAGTGAGCGCCTCTTTTCGACCCGGCTTGCCGGCGAAAGGAAGGCCGCAGGCGAACAAACATGCGCTCAAGTCGTCTCGTCCCGACACGCGCAAACGCCGGTCGTTCAGATAGGCGCCTTCGCCTTTTTCCGCCCAGAAGAGTTCATCCGTGGCGGGGTTGAAAACGACCCCGGCGTAAGGCTGGCGGTCACGCTCCAGCGCGATGGAAATGGCGAATTGCGGCAGGCCGTGGAGAAAGTTCGTCGTGCCGTCGAGCGGATCGACGATCCAGCGGTTGGAATTGTCCGTCCCTTCGATCTCTCCGCGTTCTTCCATGATGAAGCCGTATTTGGGGCGCGCGCGGGAAAGCTCTTCGAAGATGTCCTGCTCCGCCTTGTGATCGGCGCGGGAGACAAAATCGGCGGCGCCCTTGCGCGAGACCTGCAGGGCCTGGCTCTCGCCGAAATCGCGAATAAGGCCTCTGGCCGCTTTGCGGGCGGCGTTGATCATCACGGTCATCAAGGCGGAAGCGTGGGGCATGAGCCGTCCCGGCGGTTTGGGGTGGGTGACAGGCGGCGCACCATAGCGATGGCGGCGCATGGCGCAAGCGCCGTCTGGCGGCGATAAGGCCTCAGGTCGCCAGCGCCGCCAAACCGGGCTAAGTCCCGAAGATGTCAATGAGCATCTCATGTCAGAACCGTTAACGCCTTCGCCGGAAACCGCCTCGCTGACCGCGCGCATTGCGCGCGGGGCGGCGTGGATTTTCGGGGCGGGGGTCGCTGCGCGGCTTCTGGGCGCGATCAACACGATCATCGTGGCGCGGCTCCTCGCGCCGGAGGATATCGGCATCGTCGCGACGGCGACCGTCGCCATGCAGCTCTTGCAGGGGATATCCGATATTGGCGTCAGCCAGGCGGTCGTGAAGTTCCGTGACGCCGACCGGCACGATCTCAACACGCTCTTTACGCTGTCGGTCATCCGCGGGCTTTTCATCGGCGCGCTTCTTTTTGCGGCGGCGCCGCTTGCCGCATCTTTCTTCGGCGATCCGCGCCTGTTCTGGGCGTTTGTCGGCGTCGCCTTGTTTCCCGTGCTCACGGGCTTTCTCAATCCGCGCTTTTACGAGTTTGAGCGCGATCTGAAATTTTCGCGGGAATTTATCGTGACGCTCCTGAACCGGCTGGCCGGCGTCGCCGTTTCCCTCACCATTGCGATCATCTTCCGCACGTACTGGGCGATCATCGGCGGCATGCTGGCGAGCGCTGTCGTGCAGTTGTCTCTTTCTTACATCCTGCGCCCCCATGCGCCGTGTCTCACCTTTAGCTCCTTGCGCAAGGTGTTTGGTTTTTCCGGGTGGCTTGCCGGCGTCAGCTTTATGGCGGCGCTGAACAATAAGCTCGATGTGCCGATCCTTGCCCGGCTTGCCGGAACAGGCGGGGCCGGCGTTTATTTTCTGGGTTTTCAACTGTCGGAAATGGTGGCGGGCCAGATCGCCGCGCCGTTGACGCGCGCGATCTATCCGGGTTTGTCGGAGTTGCAGGATGAACCGGGGCGTATGCGGGCAGGCTTTCTCAAGGGCGTTGAAGCGCTGGGCGCTTTCGCCATGCCGGCGGCGTTTGGCCTTGCCTTCGTTGCGCCCGATCTCACCCATGTCGTTCTCGGCGACAAATGGCGGGCGGCGATCCCAGTGATTGCGTTGCTGGCGCCGGTGATTGGCTTACAGTCGCTCTTTTACGCCACACAGGCTTACGCAGTGGCGCTTGGGCTCACGCGGCTTGTTTTCTTCCGTGAGCTGATCTTTTTCATTGTTCGCATGCCGGTTTTCGTATGGGCGGCGCTGGCCTACGGCCTTCAGGGCGCGATTTTCGCCGCCGCCGCCGCCGGGCTTTTCCATGTGGCGCTCAACCTGGCTCTTTACGCCCGGGCGAGCGGGGGGCCTGTTTGGGAGCCGATTCTCGCCGCGCGCCGACCGCTCGGCGCTGTTCTCGCCATGGCCATCTGGTTCCTCTTGATGCGGCCGCATATCACCGCCCTCGCAGACATGGCGCCGCCCTTGCGGCTCGGCGCCGATATCGTGACCGGCGGGCTTGTTTACACCGGCGCGCTTTTCTCTCTTTGGCGGCTTGAGGGTGCGCCGGACGCCATTGAGCGCCGCATCCTTTCTGCGGCCTCAACGGCTTTCCGAAAATTTTCTCCCAACTGAGCTCCGCAGCGGATTTCTGGCCGATTAGCTGCACCCGGCTGTTCCGCGCCCTCCCGCCTTCGGCTAGGAATGAAGAAGGGACAACAGGGTAAGGACGTAATCGACCATGGCCGACACGGCGCCGCTCGATCCGGCGAAAACCGCCGCCGCCGCATTCAAGCTGCTAGCAGAAAATCCCCTATTTAAAGTGGGGGAAGCGGAAATCCGCGGTAATGTCTACCGGGTTTTTCAGAATGCCCCGCCAAGTCTCGCCGGGCTTTTTGCCCATGCCGCGGCCACTCATGGCGAGAAAGAATTTCTGATTTTTGAAGATGAGCGCATCTCCTTCGCGGAGATGTGGCGGCGGGCCTGCCGTTTCGCCCACGCGCTGAAGGATGAGCTTGGCGTCAAGCAGGGGGATAAAGTCGCCCTCGCCATGCGCAATTTCCCCGAATGGTGCGTCAGCTATATGGCGGTGATTTCCCTGGGGGCCGTCGTGGTGCCGCTCAACGCCTGGTGGAAGGATGAGGAACTCCATTACGGCCTCAAGGATTGCGGCGCGAAGACAGTCATCGCCGACGCCAGGCGTCTCGCCTATATCAAGACCTTTAAAGACGAGCTTGGTCTGACGCTGGTGCTGGCGCGAGAACAAGCCGAAGGCGCCGATCACCATTATGAAGACCTGCTCGCGCGGTCGAAAAATGACGCCGCGCCTGCGGTCGATATTCACCCGGATGATGACTTTTGCATCGTCTACACCTCAGGCTCCACCGGCCATCCGAAAGGGGTCGTCCTCACTCATCGGGGCGCAATTTCGGCGCTTTTTTCCTGGACGTTCATTGCATCGATCCTGAAAGAGCTTCGCGGCGGCGTCAGTCCTTTCGGCGATGATCCGGGCATTCTTCTCGGCATACCGCTTTTCCACGTCACCGGATCGCATTCGATCTTCCTGCTTTCCTATATGGTCGGGCGCCGCGTTGTCATGATGTATCGCTGGGATCCGAAAGAGGCGGCGGCGATCATCAATCGTGAGAAGCTGACCAATTTCGTCGGCGTGCCGAGCCAGTCTTTCGAACTGATGCAGGCGGTGGGACCAGAAGGATTGCCAACCCTGATCGATATCGGTTCAGGCGGCGCCAAGCGGCCTGCCGACCATGTGAAAAAGCTTGCAGAGAAATTTAAGAACAGCAAGCCCTCTTCCGGCTACGGACTATCGGAAACCAACGCCCTTGGGTGTGTCATCTCCCAGGGCGATTATCAGTTGCGGCCAGATTCCACCGGCCGTCCCGTGCCACCGGTCACTGACATCAAGATCATGAAAGACGGCGAGGAGCAGCCCGTCGGCGGTGTCGGCGAAGTCTGGATCAGAAGCCCCGCGAATTTTCGGGGCTATCACAACCTGCCGGAGGAGACGGCGAAGGCGATTACGCCCGATGGCTGGTTCCGCACCGGCGACCTCGGCAAGATGGACGCGGAAAACTACCTCTATATTGTCGACCGTCTGAAAGACCTGATCATTCGGGGCGGTGAAAACATCTCGTGTCTTGAGGTGGAAAACCGCGTTTACGAACATGGCGATGTCGCCGAGGCGGTGGTCTTTTCCGTGCCGGACAATGTGCTGGGCGAGCGCGTGGGGCTCGTCGTCTATCCGAAGGAAGGCATGACCATCGACGTCGAGGAACTGCGCAACTTTCTTGCGGAGGAGCTTGCCGCCTTTAAAGTGCCGGAACGCATCTGGATTTCACCGGCCAAGCTGCCGCGGCTGGGCACGGCGAAATTCGACAAGATCACCGTCAGAAAGATCGCGCTTCAGCATCCGCCGGCGCTGTCTGTTTAAGCTTAAGGAGCTGACCATGAGCGACCTTGAAACTTTTCGCGCTGAGGCGCGAAGCTGGCTTGAGGAAAACTGCCCCGAAGAAATGCGCGACGGCGCTGGGGGCGAGGAAAATATCTGCTGGGGCGGCAAGCAATGGACTTTCCAGTGCGACGCGCAAAAGACCTGGCTCGACCGCATGGCCGAAAAGGGGTGGACCGTGCCAGCCTGGCCCAAGGAATATGGCGGCGGCGGCCTTTCCAAGGAAGAGGTCAAGATCCTCAAAGAGGAGATGCGCAAGCTGAAATGCCGCTCGCCTCTGGAAAGCTTCGGCATCTGGATGCTCGGGCCCGCGCTCCTGAAATACGGCACTCATGAACAAAAGCTGCATTTCCTGCCGCCCATCGCGCGCGGAGAAGTCCGCTGGTGTCAGGGTTACTCGGAACCCAATGCAGGCTCCGACCTCGCGTCCTTGCAATGCAAATGCGAGGACAAGGGCGATCACTGGCTCATCAACGGGCAGAAAGTGTGGACGTCTTACGCCGATCAGTCCGACTGGATTTTCGTGTTGGTGCGCACCGACCCCAAAGCGACGAAGCACACGGGCATCAGCTTTATTCTGGTCGACATGGACCAGAAGGGCGTCTCAACGAAGCCGATCAAACTGATTTCCGGCAAGTCGCCTTTCTGCGAAACCTTTTTCGATGATGCAACGGCGCCGAAAGAACACGCGCCGGGCGTCTCCGCCATTGTTGGCGAAATCAACAAGGGTTGGGACGTCGCGAAATATCTTCTCACCCATGAGCGGGAGATGATTTCCGCCGGCGGCGGCGGCCTTCTCGGCGGGCGCGGCATGGGCGAGGTTGCGGCGAATGAAATTGGTCTTGAGAACGGAAAGCTTTCCGATCCGCTTCTGCGTGCGAAAATCGCGCAAGCTGAAATCGACGGCTGGGCGTTCCTGTTGACGCTGGAACGGATGAAAGACGAAGCCAAGGCAGGTCAGGGCGTTGGCGCTAATTCGTCCATGCTCAAATATTACGGCACTGAGTTCAACAAGCGCCGGTTCGAAATCCTCATGGATGTCGGCGGCTCTGATGAGCTTGAATGGGAAGGCGAGCGCACCAAAGATGGCAAGCTCGCCCGCGGCTGGCTCAGGACCAAGGCCAATTCTATTGAAGGCGGCACATCGGAAGTGCAGCTCAATGTCATCGCCAAGCGCATCCTCGAACTGCCCGGCGCTTAAGAAATATCGCGTAAAAGGAAGTCTCATGCCCCTCATCCTTAATGAAGAACAGGAAATGCTGCGCGAGTCGGCGCGCGGATTTCTGGATGAAAAAGCGCCGGTCTCTGCGCTCCGTAAACTTCGTGATACGAGTGATGAAACAGGTTTCGACCGCGGTCTCTGGAAAGAGATGGCGGAAATGGGCTGGGCCGGCATTCTCGTGGATGAAGAACATGGCGGCGCTGATTTCGGATTTGTGGGCGCGGGCGTTCTTGCTGAAGAAATGGGCCGAACGCTGACCGCCTCGCCGTTTTTGTCGACATCCATTCTTGCCGCGACAGCGCTCAAGAAACTCGGCTCTGACGCGCAGAAACAATCCAACCTGCCGAACATTGCGGCGGGTGAAACGCTTTATGCGCTCGCCGTTGATGAGCACCGCAAACATGGCCCTGCGAAAACCGCCATGAAAGCGGAAAAACATGGCAATGGTTTCAAACTGTCGGGCGACAAAACTTTTGTCGCTGATGGGCATGTGGCTGACAAGATTATCGTTGCGGCTCGCTCCGCCGGCGCAGCCGGAGAGCAGGATGGCCTGACCCTTTTTCTCGTCGACGCCAAAAGCAAAGGCATTGAGATCGAGCGGACGCAAATGGTCGACAGCCGCAACGCCGCGCGAATCAGATTCGACGGTGTGGAGGCGACGGGCGACGAAGTGCTCGGCGAGGTTGATGGCGGCTATATGGCGCTTGAGGGCGTGTTGAACGCCGGGCGGGCGGGTCTCGCCGCCGAGATGTCCGGCTCGGCGCAACAGGCCTTCGAAATGACGGTGGATTATTTGAAGGAACGCAAGCAGTTCGGAACCGAGATCGGAAGGTTCCAGGCGCTGCAACATCGCGCCGCCCATCTTTATTCCGAAATCGAGCTGGCGAAATCGGCGGTGCTTAAAGCATTGCAGGATCTTGACGCTCATTACGGCATGGCCGGGCCTATCTGCTCGCTGGCGAAAGCGAAAGCGGGCGAGGTCGCCAAGCTCGCCAGCCAGGAAGCGGTGCAGATGCATGGCGGCATCGGCATGACCGACGAGTTCGATATCGGCTTTTATATGAAACGCATTCGCGTGGCCCAGGAAATGTTCGGCGACGCCGCTTTTCACGCCGATCGCCTCGCACAGATGCGCGGATACTGATACAAGCCCGGCGCGGCCATTTAGAGAGAAAACCATGCCATTTACGACGCCCGACAAAATCGCCGACTTTGTCGGCCAGGAAACCGGCGTTTCCGACTGGGTTACGCTCGATCAGGAGCGGATCAACCAGTTCGCCGACGTGACCGAAGATCACCAGTTCATTCACATCGATCCGGAAGCGGCGAAAAAGACACCCTTCGGAACCACCATCGCCCATGGCTTTTTGACGCTGTCTATGCTGTCGAAGCTCGCCAGCGGCAGCGTTGTTGTCCTTGAAGGCGTCAAGATGGGCGTCAATTACGGCTTTGAGAAAGTGCGCTTCGTCAATCCGGTGAAGTCGGGCCAGAAGATCCGCGGGCGTTTCACCCTGATGTCGGCGGACACCAAAATGCCGGGTCAGTGGACGCTGAAATACGCCGTGAAAGTCGAGATTGAGGGTGAGACAAAACCCGCCCTGGTCGCCGAGTGGTTGACCATGCAGTTTGTTTAGGGTGTTGGAGGTTTAATTGACTCTTCCGCCGGGGCATCGCCGGTTTTCCTGTAGTGTCATTATCGCTGCGTGTTTGGCGGTCATTTTTCCCTGCACGGCTGTTGCTAAGAAAGATGAAAAGCCCACAGTCCAGATGAAATTTGACGTGACGCCTCGGGAAAACCTGAAGATTGAATGCTCGCAATTGGTCGCTGAGCAAACAGATCTCGATAAAGCGCTGGAAACCTGCACCGCAGCCATCGGGGAAGCGCCTGAAGACGGCGATCTCTATTATTATCGCAGCTATGCGCACTATTACCGCGATGAGCTGGGGGCGGCGGAAGCGGATGCAACCCGCGCCATTGAGCTGAACAGTTCGCGCCTGGCCAGGGCCTACTATCTTCGAGGCACGATCAAGGAGCGCCAAAGTGAGTTGCGCGCTGCAAGCGTCGACTTCAAGATGGCGTTGGAGCTGTCGCCTGATTGGGCCGCGGCGCGCCGCAAGGTCGACTCTTACGCCTGGGCGTATGAATCTGAATAAATTCGATGTGCCTTTCGACAAAGATTATGAACCGGAGTAAAAAATGACGATCAGATTTGATGGCAAAGTCGCCATTGTTACGGGCGCCGGCAATGGTCTCGGGCGCTCACACGCGCTGGCGCTCGCCGAGCGCGGCGCCAAAGTCGTCGTCAACGACCTTGGCGGCGCGCGCGACGGCACAGGCGGGTCGATTTCCGCCGCCGAAGAAGTGGTCAATCACATCAACGCCTCAGGCGGCGAGGCGATCGCCGATGGCGCCAATGTGACGAAGGCGGATGAAGTCACCGCCATGGTGAAGGCTGCCATGGACAAGTGGGGCCGCATCGACATTCTGGTGAACAACGCCGGTATCTTGCGCGACAAGTCATTTCATAAAATGACGCTGGATGATTTCCGCGCCGTGATCGACGTTCATCTCATCGGCTCGGCGATTTGCACCCACACGGTCTGGCCCATCATGCGCGAACAGACTTACGGCCGCGTGATCCTCACCTCGTCGCCCTCGGGCCTGCACGGTATTTTCGGTCAGGTGAATTACGGCGCGGCAAAGGCGGGAATGATCGGCATGATGAACGCGCTCCACCTCGAAGGCGCCAAATACAACATCAAGGCGAATGTGCTTTCTCCGTCGGCGAAGACGCGCATGACCGAAGACCTCGGCATCCCCGAGGCGATCCTCGACCAGATGACGCCGGAAGCCATCACGGCTGCGATGCTTTACCTTGTCAGCGAAGATGCGCCCTCTCGCGCGATTGTGAGCTGTGCCGCAGGAGGCTATTCCCGCGCTTATGTCGTTGAGACCGACGGCGTTTATCTGCCGCCGGAAAAACAGACGCCCGAAGAGATCGCGGAAAAGTGGGATGAAATTTCCTCGACCGCGAACGTACATTACTACGACAACTCGTCAGGCCCGAATATGAATTTCATCGGTAAGGCGAAGGCATACGCTGAGAACAAATGACGCTAAAGGCGCCTGCCCATGTTTTTGATGGCGCGCATCGACAGAAATACCGGCGCTGAGAGAGAATGGTTTGTGGCCTTCACGCCGGAAGTGGAGCAGGTGCAGGTCACGAGAACGCGCAACAATGCGAGGCTCTTTAAGCGCGAAAGCGACGCGATGTCGGTCAGGGATATGGCGGCGGAGATAGCGCCGGAACATCAATGGAAAGTTGTCGCAGCATGAGTTTTGCAGCGACGCCGAAAGTCAGGAGATCACAATGAGAGAAGCCGTTATCGTTTCAACCGCCCGCACGCCGATCGGCAAGGCCTATCGCGGCGCTTACAACAATACGACATCGCCTGCGCTCGCTGCGCACGCGATCTCGAATGCGGTGGAGCGCGCCAGGGTCGATCCCGGTGAGGTTGAAGACGTGGTGATGGGAACCGCAATCCAGATGGGGACGGCGAGCCCCAATGTCGCGCGTCTGTCGCTCCTGCGCGCAGGGATGCCCCATTCGGTTCCCGGCCAGTCTCTCGACCGTCAATGCGCGTCCGGCATGATGGCGATTGCGACGGCTGCCAAACAGGTGATCTCCGACAACATGCAGGTCGCCATCGGCGCCGGCGTCGAATCGATCTCCATGAATCAGACGAAGAACATGTTCGTGCACCCCGACCCATGGCTGCTTCAAAATTTGCCATCCACCTATATGCAGATGATCGAGACAGCGGAGATTGTCGGCGACCGTTACAATATTTCTCGCGAGGCCCAGGACGAATACGCCCTTCAATCGCAGCAGCGCACCCACGCCGCGCAGCAGGCGGGCAAATTCGACGACGAAATCGCGCCGCTCGCGTCGGTGATGAAATTCGTCAACAAGGAAACCGGTGAAAGCTCTGATGTCGACGTCAAGCTCGACAAGGACGAAGGCAATCGTCCGGAAACAACGCTGGAAGGTCTTTCGGGGCTGAAGCCTGTTTTCAAAGGCGGGCAGGTTGTGAAGGAAGGCAAATACATCACCGCCGGCAACGCTTCGCAATTATCCGATGGCGCCTCCGCCGCCGTCGTGATGGAGGCAAAGGAAGCATCAAAGCGTGGGCTTTCCCCGCTCGGCATCTATCGCGGCATGGCGGTCGCCGGAACCAATCCCGACGAAATGGGCATCGGCCCGGTCTTCGCCGTGCCGAAGCTTCTCGAAAAATTCAATCTCAAGATGGACGACATTGGCCTCTGGGAACTGAACGAGGCTTTTGCGGTGCAGGTCATCTATTGCCGCGACAAGCTCGGCATTCCCGACGAGTTGCTCAACGTCAATGGCGGCGCGATTTCTGTCGGCCACCCTTACGGCATGTCCGGCGCACGTATGGTTGGCCACGCGCTGATCGAGGGCAAGCGCCGCGGCGCCAAATATGTCGTCTGCACCATGTGCGTCGGCGGCGGGATGGGCGCTGCGGGGCTGTTTGAGGTCGCGTAAGTGGCGACGGATTTCGACGCCATTCATGACCTTATTCGCGAAGTGCCGAAGGGCGAGGTTGCGAGCTACGGCATGATCGCCAGCCTTTTGCCCGGCGTCGGACCGCGGCAGGTGGCGCGCGCCATGCGCTCCGCGCCCGGTGACCTTGCCTGGTATCGGATCCTGACGTCGTCCGGCGCGCCGGCCGATCATTCCGGCGCAGCGGAGCAGCGAAGACGTTTAAAAAAAGAAAGGGTCGCCTTCAAAAAGAACGGCGCTGTCGACTGGTCTCAATGCCGCTGGCGTGGCCCCACGCAAAAGTGGCTGGACAATTCCGGCCGCGACATCGAAGAGGTGATGGAGATTATCGCCGGCTGGAAATCATGAACATCACATTCCTTCTCTTTCCGAACCTGACCCAGCTTGATTTCACGGGGCCTTTACAGGTGCTGTCACGCCTGCCGGGCGCGCGGGTTGCGCTGGCGGCGAAATCCCTTGCGCCGGTTCCGACAGATGCGGTGCTGACGCTCAATCCCACCCATTCTTTCGATGACTGTCCGCCAACCGATCTGCTTTGCATTCCCGGCGGCTTTGGCATCGACGACGCCATGCGGGATGAAGAGACGGTCGCGTTTGTAAAACGTGAGGGCGCCCGGGCGAATTATGTGACTTCCGTTTGTACCGGTGCTTTTATTCTTGGCGCTGCGGGGCTTCTTGCAGGAAAGAAGGCGACAACGCACTGGGCCTATCACGATGAATTGAAACGCGTCGGCGCCGAACCGGTGAAAGCCCGCGTCGTGCGCGATGGTAACGTCTTCACCGGCGGCGGCGTGACGGCGGGGATCGATTTCGCCTTTACGCTCGCAACAGAAATTGCAGGCGAGGAGGTCGCCAAAGCGATCCAGCTCGGGCTTGAATATGACCCTGCGCCGCCGTTTTATGCCGGATCACCTGATAAGGCTGAAACGCCGGTGTTTGAGGCCATGACGGAGCGTTACGCCCCGCGGGTTGAGGCTTTTCGGGTAGCCTTGGCAAAGGCGATGAAGCAATCGTAATTTCCGGTTAACGGATTTCGCCCCAATCTGGTCCCAATCGGCCTTATCATGGAGGCCAAATTTTTCCGCTCGGGAGGCTTCAATGACTATGTCTCAATTTTTCAAACCGGTCCTTGCTATTGCCGTAATGATGATGGCGGTTACAGGCGCCGCCGAAGCCGCCAAGCCGGCCAAGATCGACCGCCGCGTGGATGAAGCGCTCGCAGATTTTCGTGAGGATATCGGCGGCGGCGAGGCTGTGCTCACCAGAGCCAAGGGCGTTCTGGTTTTTCCGCTGATTAGAAAAGGCGGCATCGGAATCGGCGGCGAATACGGTCAAGGCGCTTTGCGCATCGGCGGCGATACCGTCGCTTATTATTCTACAGCGGCGGCGTCGATTGGCCTGCAGTTTGGCGGTCAGTCGCGCCGGCAGATCATTGTTTTTCTCGATCAAGGCGCGCTGGACAAATTCCGGTCAAGTCAGGGCTGGGAGATTGGCGTCGACGCATCCGTCGCAGTCGTCACTGTCGGCGCAGGCGGGGCCATCGATACAACTCAGCTTAACCAGCCCATCGTCGCCTTCGTTTTTGATAACAAGGGCCTGATGTATAACCTTTCGCTCGAAGGCTCGAAGATTTCGGAAATTCACCGAGACTAAACGAGATCGATCGCCGCCAGCTGCGCGCGTTTTTCTCCCTCGCTCAGGAATGAGCCGAGAAAGCTGTTCCTTGCAAGGGTTTTTACGTCGTCCCTTGTTAGCGGCAGGGCGTCGATCGCCGCTTTGAAATTGTCATTCATATAACCGCCGAAATAGGATGGGTCGTCGGAGTTCACCGTCGCGCGGAGGTCGAGATCGAGCATGCGTTTCAGCGGATGTGCGGCCATCTCCTCCACAACGCAAAGCTTGAGGTTCGACAGCGGGCAGACGGTGAGCGTCATCTGTTCATCCGCGAGACGTTTGATGAGAGCGTCATCTTCAAGCGACCGGTTGCCATGGTCGAGCCGGTCAATAGCGAGCAGGTCGAGCGCTTCATGCACATAATCGGGCGGTCCCTCTTCGCCTGCATGCGCGACGAGTTTCAGGCCGCTCTCGCGCGCCGCCTTGAAGACACGCTGAAATTTTGAGGGCGGGTGGCCGACTTCGGAAGAGTCGAGACCGACGCCATCGATCCGGTCGAGCCAGTTTTCCGCTTGCTTCAGCGTTTCAAAGGCGTCTTCCTCCGGCAGATGGCGCAGGAAACACATGATGAGTTTTGCGGTCATGCCAAATTGCGCTTTGGCCATGGCCAGCGCCGTTAAAATGCCGCTGATGGCCGTATCGAATGCGACGCCGCGTTCCGTATGACCTTGTGGATCGAAGAAGATTTCCACATGGCGCACATTGTCGGCGCGTGCGCGATTGAGATAGGCCATGGTCAGATCGAAGAAATCTTCTTCCGTTCGAAGGACGTTCATGCCCTGATAATAGATGTCGAGAAAATCCTGCAGGTTTGAGAACTGATAAGCGGCGCGGATTTCTTCGACGGACTTGAAAGGGATCTCGATCCTGTTGCGTTGCGCCAGTTTGAACAACATCTCCGGTTCGAGACTGCCTTCGATGTGAAGATGCAGCTCCGCTTTCGGCAATGCGGCGGCGTAGGCGATGAGATCCTGTTTCGTCATGCGGGTTTCCTGAACAGGTGGATGAGTGATGCAATGGCGGCGCCGATAATTGCGACAAGGGCGCAAACGGTTCCGAGCATGCCGGACGCGCCTTTTATGTTGGTCATAATTTGCTGCGCTTTTGCAGGGGCGCCGGCGTCCGGAATATAATCGGCGGCCATGAGAAACAGGAGGGCGTCTTCGACAATTTCCGCGGCGAACAGGATCAACGGCAAGAGAAGAAGAAAGCGCAGCGGCGTTGCGGCAAGCTTCAGTATCTTGAGACCGAGGGCGACCGCCGTCGTGATCATCAACGCATTGAGAAAGGCGAAGGGAATGTCGGCGGCCTGAAAGATCAGATAGTCGCTTGTCGCCTCACCAAGCATGGCGAAGGCGCGCGCCGGCTCGCCCTCGTGAAAGCCCTGCAGGGTCTCCGGCAGCGGCGCTGCAGCGTCATTGGCGCGAGTCCAGTAACCGGGGCGAATGAAAACCCAATATGAATAGGCGAATAACAAAGTGAAGCTGACAAGGAAGCGAATCCAGCTCGCCTCTTCAATTCTGCGGGAAATGAACATTATGATTGGCTCCTGTCAGGGCTTTTAACACAAGCCCGGCCGGAGCGAAAATGCGTAATGCTGTCGACCTGGCGCAGAGGCCGCCGCCGAGTTATTTCCCGAAAAGGTAGTTTTGCTTAAAGCCGGCGCCGTCAATGTCGGAAAACTCAGCGCTGTTTTCCGTCTTTTCGATGTCGAACGCAGCGTGCAGGAAGGCGTTGTAATTGCCGCTCTCAATCGTGTCGACGGCCTTGTATTCGGCGCGTGCCGCATCACGGGTAATCGTGAGGTCGATGAAGCCGTGATACTCGCCGGAAAGATACCGCACATCCTTGTTGTCGCGATTGGTGAGGAGCGCATATTCCGCGCCCATGCCGCCAAGAAATTCCTTGCGGTAAGGCGAGGGTGAGGTGACTGAATGGGTGCCAAGTTCGACGCCCATATGCCCGCCATTCTTGTCGACAAGATCGTTCGCCCACCAGGTGTGCGTGTCGCCGGTGACGACAATCATGCCGGTGTCGCCGGCGTCGCGCGCCAGATCGTAAAATCTTTCACGCGCCGCCGGGTAACCGTCCCAGGCGTCGAAATTGAGCGGCAGTCCGAGCGCGGACATTTTCACGAAAGCCCGCGCTTCGTTCCATTGCTGTTCAAGCTCGACAATCTGCGCTTCTTCAACATGGGGATTGAGGTCCGGCGCGGTCACCTTGGCCATGATCACCTGATTGGCGATCAGTCGCCATGGCTGGCCGTTTGCGACTGACGTTTTGAAGGTGCGGTCAAGATAATCGAGCTGGGCCGCGCCGAGCATTTCACGGCTTTCGTCCCAAAGCACCACGTCGCGGAAATGCGCAACGTCTTCCGGCGTCTCCAGCGTCGGGATGACTTCGGAATATTCAAATTGTTGCGCTCGCGCCATAAGCCGCGTTTCGAGCGCGGCGATAGTGAGAAGATCCCCGAAAGAAAAAGAGCGAAAGAACGCTTCCGGCGCCATATCCGGTTCACGCACCGGCTGCCATTCATAATAGGCCTGCAAGGCGGCGCGCCGGCGCGTCTCCCAGTCGCCTTCGGTTTCAGGATTATGGTTCTCTGCGCCGCCTGACCAGGAATCATTTGAGGTTTCGTGGTCGTCCCAGATAGCGATCAGCGGATGTTTCGCATGCATCGCCTGGCTGGATGGGTCGGCTTTATACTGCGCGTGACGCTGGCGGTAGTCAGCGAGGCTGACGCATTCATTAGCGGGAAGGTGCTCACGTCCCAGCGCGCGCCCTTGATCGCCGCCATAGCCTTCGCGACTATATTCATAGATGTAATCGCCGAGGTGAATGACAGCGTCGATGTCGTCATGGCGCGCAACAAGATCATAGACGTTGAAATAGCCGAACGGATAATTCGAACAGGACATGACCGCAAAGCGCGCTTGCTCAACGGCGCCTTCGGGAAGAGTCTTTGTGCGGCCTGCGGGCGAGACATCGCCGCCGAGCCGGAAACGGTAGAAATAAGTTGCGCCGGGGTTCAGCCCCTCCGCCAGCGCTTTCACTGTCCAGTCCCGGGAAAGGCCGGTTTGCGTTTCGCCGCTGGCGACGATCTCGGCGAACGCTTCGTCCGTTGCGACTTCCCATGCGACGCGGGCGATGGCCGCACGGGTGACAGGCGTGACGCGCGTCCATAATACCACAGACGTCGCAGCGGGATCGCCGGATGCAACGCCGTGCGAGAACACGCCGCCTGCGCTTTCGGTGACTGCGACATAAGGCGTCATATTCGGTGAAGAGGCGCAGGACGCTGCGCCAGTAGCAGCGCCGGATAAAAGCGCAGCGCGCCGTGTGATCTTGCCCGTTGTCATAAACACTCCCATCCCCAGCGTCTTTAAAGTCCCCGGTTTCCTGCAATCCGATTTGCAGGCGGGGTGGCCGCGCCCCGATTTTGCGCTAGTCTTATGACACAAATAATGGCGCAGCCGAAGCTGCGCCTGCAGCAAGTCGAGGGACCTATGCGAAAAACGGGATGGACGGCGCTAGCCGTTCTGATGCTCAGCGCTTGCGCCCAGCAAAATGGGGCGGAAAGCGAAGAGGCGGCCGAGGCCGCAGCGTCTGAGGACACGGAGATTGCCGCGAAGACGGCGGAAAAAGATGGGGATGACGGGGACAAGGCGGACGGCGCCGTGCATCCGCCGCTCGATCCCTATCCCTCGACTTATGAGGCCTATCCAGGGGAAACGGTTCTTCTTACCGGCGCTACGGTCCTCACCGGCGCCGGCGACCGGATCGCCAATGGCGCGGTTCTCATTGCCGACGGGAAGATTTCAGCGGTGGGCGCTGCGGGCGACATTGAAGCGCCGGAGGGCGCGCGCACCGTCAACGCCAATGGAAAATGGATTACGCCGGGCATCATCGACATTCACTCCCATCTTGGCGATTACCCGTCACCGTCAAACTCAACGACGTCCGATGGCAACGAAATCGTCAACCCGAATACCGCTTATGTATGGGCTGAGCATTCGGTCTGGCCGCAGGATGCGGGTTTCACACGCGCGCTCGCAGGCGGGATCACTACGCTGCAAGTGTTGCCCGGTTCGGCGAACCTCTTTGGCGGCCGGTCCGCGATTCTCAAAAATGTGCCTTCACGCTCCGTTCAGGGAATGAAATTCCCGGATGCGCCTTACGGCCTCAAAATGGCTTGTGGTGAAAACCCCAAGCGTGTTTACGGCGAACGCGGCGGGCCGCAGACGCGTATGGGCAATTTCGCCGGGTATCGCGCCGCCTGGATCGAAGCGGCCGCCTACAAGAAAAAGTGGGAAGACTATTGGGCCGACTATGATGAGTGGGCCGAAAATGACGACGACGATAAAGGCGATGCGCCAGATGCGCCGACGCGTGACCTGAAACTGGAAACGCTGGCGGGCGCGCTTAATGGCGACATCACCGTCAACATGCATTGCTACCGCGCTGACGAGATGGTGCAGGTTCTCGATATGGCCAAGGAATTTGGTTACAAGGTCCGGACCTTCCATCACGCCATTGAGGCCTACAAAATCGCGGACTACCTCGCGGAGAATGGCGTCTGCGCCGCCATGTGGGCTGACTGGTGGGGCTTCAAACTAGAAGCGTTCGATACGGTCGGGGAAAATGTTGCGCTGGTGCATGCCCAGCCCGGCGGCTGCGCCATCGTGCACTCCGATGATGCGCTCGGCATTCAGCGGCTCAATCAGGAAGCAGCGAAAGCGATGGCGGACGGACGGCGTATCGGCGTTGAGATCGAACCCGAAGACGCGATCGCCTGGATCACCGCGAACCCTGCCGAGGCCATGGGCATTGCCGATGAAACCGGCACGCTTGAAGCCGGCAAGATGGCTGATGTCGTCGTGTGGAATGGCAACCCGTTCTCGGTCTACGCCAAGGCGGAGAAAGTCTATATCGACGGCGCCTTGATGTATGACCGTTCCGATCCCAAGCGTTCACCGCGCGTGGATTTCGAACTCGGTCTTCATGACAACAGCTTCACAGGCGGGGCAGGACAATGATTGGCGTAACACAGAAAGCAACAACTCCCATGAAAACGTTCACCGCTTTCATCGCCGCTGCTGCTGCTCTTGCGGGCATGGCGAGCGCGCAAACCGTCGCCATTATGGATGGGACCGTCCACACGGTTTCCGGCGACGTCATCGAGAATGGCGATATCATCATCCGTGACGGCCGCATCGCGCAGGTCGGCGCCGATCTGTCGGCGCCTGCTGGCGCAAGCGTCATCGATGCGTCTGGTAAAGTCGTGACGCCGGGGCTTTTTGCGCCGGTTTCATCGATCGGCCTTGTTGAGATCGGCGCCGTCGACGACGCCAATGACGCATCACCGGCGCAAGGGCCGATGGAAGGCTTCCCCCTTGGCGCTGCGCTCAACGCCATTGACGCTTACAACCCCTCATCGGCGCTAATCCCCGTGAACCGGGCGGCGGGCGTCACCCGCGCGTTGATGGCGCCTTCAGTCGGGCCGACCATGTTTGCCGGCCGGGCGGCGGTCATCGATCTTTCGGGCCGTTCGAATTCCGTCACCCGGGCCGAGGCGGCGCAGTATGTCGCCATGGGTGAGCGCGGCGCCGAACGATATGGCGGCACGCGTATGGGCGCCTGGGCTGTGTTTCGCGAATATCTCGATGAAGCGCGCTCCTATCATGCAAATCCGAACGATTATGTGCGTCGTCCCCATGACGGGCGATTCGCTGTGTCGGATCTGAAAGCACTTGGCCCGGTCATCAATGGCGAACAACCGCTGATCGTATCGGTCAACAGCGCCAACGATATACGCACGCTGATCCGTTTGAAAAACACGTATCGCCTGAATGTCATTATCCATGGCGCCTCGGAAGGCTGGCGTGTCGCGGAAGAGATCGATGCGGCGAACATTCCGGTGATCACCGACGCGCTTTATAACTTGCCTGGCGAATTCGAGGATATCGACGCTACGTTGAAAAACGCGGCGCGTCTCAATGAAGCCGGGGTGACCATCACCTTTACGGAAGGCGCGCATAATATCCGGTTGATCCGTCAGCATGCGGGCAATGCCGTCGCCGAAGGTCTTCCTTATGAGGCGGCGCTGAAAGCGATCACGCTAAATCCTGCGACCATGTACGGTCTTGGGGGACAGCTTGGTTCGCTTGAAGCCGGTAAGATCGCCGATGTGGTGATCTGGGACGGCGATCCGCTGGAAGTTACAACCAGGCCCGAAGCGGTCTTCATCAATGGCCGGCCTCAGGATCTCAATAACCGTCAGAAAATGCTGATGGAGCGGTATCGCGACCTTGAACGGGGCGATTTGCCCTTCGCTTATCGCGGCGGCGAATAAGTCACGCGTCGCTTTGCGCCTTCAAGAGCCCTGCGCAAATGTCGGCAGGGCTCTTGTTAATTTGAAAGTCAGACGTTCGTCACACCTGTCAAATTCGGCTCCGGGCCCGCAAGCGGTTTCTGCTTGCGGGTTTTTTTATGCTCGCTGTCGGCGATGACGCTAAGCGCGATTGATGGCAGCAGCCCGAGCGCAATCAGGATCAGCGCCGCCGGCGCCGCGTCAGCTAGACGTTCGTCAGAAGCCAGACGATAAATCTGGGTGCTGAGGGTTTCGAAATTGAAAGGCCGAAGGATCAGCGTCGCCGGCAATTCCTTGGTGATGTCGATAGCGACAATCGCCGCCCCGGCAAGGAGCGATAGCCGCGCCATGGGCCAATGCAAGTCTCTGACAATGCGGCCGGGCGCAGCGCCCAGCGTTCTTGCCGCGCCGTCCATTTGCGGGCTGATTTGGGCCAGGCCGCCCGCGGCGGCGTTGTATCCGGCCGTTAAGAACCGCGCCACATAAGCGTAAAGCAGAATAAGAACGCCGCCGGCAAGCGCGTATCCTGAAACGCGTGCAATGCTGGCCGACAGCGCAAGAACGCCGATCGCCATCACGGCGCCGGGCACTGCATAGCCGAGCGTCGCGGCGCGCAAAGCGAGCTTGATGATGCGGCCTCGGGCCGCGCGCGCGCTGTAAGCAAGTAAAAGAGAAAGGAAGACCGCGATCGCGGCGCCCGCCGCCGCGATCAGGGCCGTGTTTGCGCCCGCCTGCATGAGGTTGCGCATGGCGATAGCATTCATTTCCGGCTCAAATTTCGACAGCAATAGCGCCGCCGGTGCGACAAACCCAAAAAGAACCGGCAGTAGGCAAAGAAGAAAAGCCAGGGCGCCATGGGCTGGCGACAATCTGATGCGCCGCGCCTTGCGCTGGGCGCGTGCATCTTCGCTGGCGCGTCCTTTGCGGCTTGCGCTTTCCATCAAGACAAGAATGAGGGCCACCAGAAAAAGCCCGGCGGCGAGTTGCATGGCGCCATGTAAATCGCCGAGCCCGTGCCAGGTGCGGAAAATACCGACGCTCAAGGTTTGCACGCCAAAAAAGTCGGCGACGCCGTAATCGGCGGCGATTTCCATGAGCGCCAGAGCGAGCCCGCCAAAGAATGCTGGCCGGCTCGCCGTAAGCAAAAGGCCAAGACTGGCGCGCATGGGCGACGCGCCGAGGCTTCGCGCCGCCTCCATGATCGCCCCCGACCGCGAGGCGAGGGAGGCGCGCATGGCTAGATAGATATAAGGATAGGTCGTCAGCATCAGGACGAAAGCGGCGCCGGGGAGGGATCGGATTTCCGGCAGCGCCGCAATGCCGATAGTTTCTGCAACAGGGCCGAATGGCCCAAAAAGATCGCCATAAGCGTAAGCGGCCACATAGGCCGGAATGGCGAAGGGAAGCGCCAGAGCGATCGCGAGCGTCTTTCTGCCCGGAAAGTCGGCGAGGGACACAAGAAGGCTGGCGCCCGCGCCAATGATCCCGGCGCCAGCCCCGGCGAGCCCGCAAAGAAGGAGCGTTGTTGTCAGATAGCGCAAGCCCAGATCAGAGACGAAAAGCGTGGGGCCGCCTCCGCTCCCCGCGCCGGCGAGCACCGCGGCGATGGGGGCGGCGGCGGCGATCGCAATCAGGAGGATCGCGGCTGCGCCGCGCCATCCGCCCTTTTTCGCCCGCGCTCGCCCCATCGTTGTCCAGTCCTTGCTCTTAATTCTCGTTATCAACTGGTGACATCTATGCGAAAGTAAGGCAATTCCCAATCCCCTCCCGCAGCAAACGGGCGCGAAAGATCTTATGAGCCTCGACCTCGACCGCATTTCGCACAACTTTGGCGCTGTCGCCGCTGTCCGCGGCGCGAGCCTTTCTGCCGAGGCCGGTGAAATCGTATGTCTCTTCGGCCCTTCCGGCTGCGGCAAGACCACGCTGTTGCGCATCGCCGCCGGGCTCGAACCCCTGCAGGCGGGTGAGGTGCGCCTCGAGGGCGCGGTGCTTGCCGCGCCGAAGCGGGAATCGCCGCCGGAGCAACGGCCGATTGGTTTTGTTTTTCAGGATTATGTCCTCTTTCCCCATCTGACGGTTGAAAAGAATATCGCTTTCGGCCTCAAGGGCGTCCCGGACGCAAAGGCGCGCGTCGCCGGTCAGTTGATGGCGTTCGGCATCGAACAGCTCGCGAAGCGCTATCCTCATGAACTTTCCGGCGGGCAGCAGCAACGTGTGGCCCTTGCTCGCGCCGTGGCGCGCAAACCGAAAGCCTTGTTGCTGGATGAACCCTTCGCCAGCATTGACGTCTCCTTGCGCCGCCGCCTGCGCGAGGAATTGCGCCGTGTACTGAAGGAGCAGAAAGCTGCGGTGCTTCTGGTTACGCACGACGCCGATGAAGCGTTAGCGTTGGGCGACCGCATCGCTTTGATGCGCGAAGGTGAGATCATCGAAATTGCAGCGCCCGAAGATTTATATGAGCATCCGAAAACGCCTGACGGCGCAGGGCTCTTTCCGGGCAGTCAGGTTTTTTCGGGCGAAGTGCGCGGCGGCGTTTTTCGCTGTGCTTTGGGCGAGGTCGCGGCGGCGGGTCTCAAGGCGGGTCCGGCCCAAGCGGTTCTGCGCGCCGACAGTCTGATTGCGTCTTGTGACGAACTCGCGCCTTTCCGTGTCGCAGATGTCAGGTTCGCCGGGCCCGGCTGGCGTGTGCGGCTGGAACAACCGAATGGCGCGCCCTTATGGGTGACCATGAGCACGCCGCCATTGGTGGGCGACGGCGTCTCGGTGGTGGTCGACTGGTCAAAGGCCTTTGTTTTCCCGGACTAATTGACGTCATCGACGGCGCGGAGCCCGACGGCTTGCATTCTCCGGTGACGCTGATATTTTGATATTAAGAATTATTCGCAATTAAGATCGGAGACGTTGCAGTGAAGCGCACAAGGAAGTGGATCGCAGGGTTTATCATGCTGATGGCGGGCGCCTGTGGCGGTGCGGGCGATGATGCGCGCCCGATCACCGGCGAGGTCAATGTCTATTCCGGGCGCCATTACGATTCCGATATTGTGCTTTTCGATCAGTTTACGGAAGAAACCGGGATCAGGGTCAATCTGATTGAGGCGGGCGGCGACGCCTTGATTGAGCGGATCACGCAAGAAGCCGAGGCTAGCCCCGCCGATATTTTCATGACGGCGGACGCCGGCATTCTCTGGCGCGCCGATCAGCGCGATGTTTTCCGCATGACAGACAGTGAAGCTTTGGAGGAGCGCGTTCCGGCGCAATACCGGCATCCTGACGGAAAGTGGTTCGGCCTTTCAAAGCGCGCCCGCATTATCATCTACAATGGTGAGATGGGCCTGCCGGAAGGGCTGGAGACTTACGAAGATCTCGCCGATCCGGCCTATCGCGGCATGATCTGCGTCCGGTCATCATCGAACATTTATAACCAGTCGCTGCTGGCGTCGATTATCGCCCATGACGGGGCGGAAGAAGCGGAAGCCTGGACGAAGGGTGTTGTCGACAATTTTGCACGCAAGCCGCAAGGCAATGACACGTCGCAGATCGAGGCTGTGGCGGCGGGCCTATGCCGTCTCGGCATTGTCAATTCCTATTACACCGCACGGTTTAAGGGAGCGGATGATCCGAAAGCCGCCGCGATCGGCGACAAGTTCGAACTGTTCTTTCCAAATCAGAATGGGCGCGGCGCTCATGTGAACATTTCCGGCGCGGGCGTTACGAAATATGCGCCCAATGCAGAGAACGCCGAAAAGCTGATCGCTTTTCTTCTACGCGATGAATCGCAAGCCGCCTTCGCAAGCGGCAACAATGAGTACCCGGTTGTCCCCGGCGTGGCGCCGCAAGGCCCCATCGCCGCCTATGCGGATTTCAAGGCGGATGAACTTCCTGCGTCGGCGCTCGGCGAACATCAGGCGGAAGCGGTGGGCATTTTCGACCGCGCAGGCTGGCCCTGATCGCAGGACCGGTGCTAGCGTCGGTCTATGCAGGCGCCGTCTTTAACTGAGCTGAAACAACACGCCGAGAATGGCGATGCGCGAGCGCAATATATGCTCGCCGCGCAGTTGAGCGGCGCTGGCGACAAGCAAGAAGCTGAACGCTGGCTCAACGCCGCCGCGGCGCAAGGTTTCGGCGATGCGCTTTATACCCTGGCGACGCGCAGGCTCGATCACGCCGGTCTCGACAATGCGGCTGAGATGCTTGCGCGCGCAGTTGAAAATGGCTCGGCGCCGGCGCAGCGATTGCTTGGCGTGCTTTACGCCATGGGCCTTGGCGTCACGCGCGACTGGGCGAAGGCGGTCGCGCTTGTGACGGCGGCGGCGCAAGCGGGGGTTCCCGCCGCCATGCGCGAGTTGTCGATGTTGCTCTTCGCCGCCGACCCAGATGATGAGGACGGCGCCGGTCTTGTCGCTGCAGCCGCGCCAAAAGATCCCATCGCAGGCGCAGTTGCCGTGCGCCGTTATGGGGAAGGGCGCGCCCATGCGGACACGCAAGCCAGCCGCGCACATCTGGAATTGCTGGAGCGTGCGCAATACCCCCATGCCGCATCGTTGCGTGCGTTGGTTGATCGTGTAGATGCGTTGCGAAGTTTTCAGCCGTCTCCGCCGGACTGGGCGCGTATTGCGAAAAAACTCGCAGATGAGCCGGCGCCGTCTGTTGCGACGCCGGAAATTTTATGCGAGACGCCCCCCGCGCGAGCCTTTCGCGGTTCATTCTCACCGGAAGAGTGCGAATATGTGATCGCTTCGTCGGCGCGTCTTCTTGCGCCATCATTGATCGCCGACCCGCGCACGGGAGCGTCGGTGCAAGATCCCTATCGCACGTCATTGACGGCGATCCTGTCGCTCGTTGATCTCGATCTGGCGCTGGTCATGATCAATCGCCGCCTCGCAACGCTGGCGGAGCGGCCGCCAGAGAACGCCGAATCCTTAGGCGTTCTCTATTATGCGCCAGGCAAGGAGTACCGGCCTCATTGCGATTGGCTGCCTCAGGGGCCGGAGCTTGACCGGGGCGGTCAGCGCGCGGCGACGGCGCTCATCT
The DNA here is from genome assembly GCF_041986965.1 of Hyphococcus sp. Taxonomy (GTDB): domain Bacteria; phylum Pseudomonadota; class Alphaproteobacteria; order Caulobacterales; family Parvularculaceae; genus Hyphococcus. The sequence goes on from NZ_JBHIXB010000001.1 coordinate 1,169,182, forward strand.
ATCTCAATGAAGATTATCTGGGCGGAGAGACACATTTTCTCGTTCCCGGCCTTGCCTTCAAGGGCGGGGCGGGAGACGTTCTCGTGTTCGAGAATCTCTTGGATAGCGGCGATCCGGCTCCTCATTCCCGGCATGCGGGGCTTGCGGTTCGTGAGGGGGTGAAATGGCTGGGCTCCACCTGGTTTCGGGAAAAAAAGTACCGGCATTAGGGTTTCCAGATTGATATAACAAAGATATAACATTTCTGGCCGGACGGAGGAGATGTGTTGTGACCAAACATACGCATGATCACGACGAGGGGGGTGTTCGCAAACGCCCTGCTGGATTGCTGAAAAACGAAAAGCTGGTCTGGGATGTGCTCGCGGCCAGCAAAGACCCGCTCAAGGCTTATGAAATCCTGGACCGCCTTAAGGAGCGGGGCGTGCGTGCGCCCATGACGGTCTATCGCGCGCTCGACGGGCTCGAGGCCAAGGGCCATATCCACAAGCTCGACGGCCTGAACGCCTTTGTCGTGTGCAATCACGAAGGCCCCCATGTGGTGCAGACTTTTCTCGTTTGTGAAAGCTGTTCCACGGTGAAGGAGCTGGAGGTTGTCGCCGTTGAAGCCGATATTGCGCCGGCGGTGCGCGCCGCCGCTTTCGACATGCATACGGCGCGCCTTGAAATCAAAGGCAATTGTAGCGCGTGCACATCTGCGTCGAAAGCCAACGTCGCGTAAGTTTTTCTGCAAGTCATTATCAGGCCGATTGACTCTGAAAACGGCGCGCCTAATGTCTCGCTATGTCCGCCCCTTGGTGGACACGCAGCATGCGGGAGAGACCACGCTGGAGCCGTGATCGGCTTTGGCGGGCGCCGAAGGAGCAACCGCCCCGGAAACTCTCAGGCAAAAGGACCGCTTGTTGCTGTGCAGGCTGGAAAGCGGGCGGCGCATGATGGATGCGCGCTGCTCCACCGACGGAGTAAGCAAAGCAGGCGGCTTTATTTAAGACGTCCCGTTTTGCGAAATCTCTCAGGTTCCCGTGACAGCCGGGGTCGCCGTAATGCGCGGCGATTTCGTCATGGGAAAGCTGAATGTCGGCCACTGAACACAGCACACTGAAAAAAACACCGCTTTACGACCTGCATCTGTCGCTCGGCGCGAAGATGGTGGAATTCGCCGGCTATGCCATGCCGGTGCAATATCCGGCGGGGGTGTTGAAGGAGCATCTGCACACACGCGAAAAAGCGGGTCTTTTTGACGTCTCGCATATGGGGCTCGCCTATTTGAGCACGACCGAAGCGCCGCTCGGGACCGATGAGGCCCATGAGAAAATCGCCGCCGCGATTGAAACGCTTGTTCCGGGTGAAATCAAAAAGCTCAAACCCGGCGGCGTGCGCTACACAGTCTTGCTGTCGGAGGAAGGCGGCGTCCTCGACGATCTGATGATCACGCGGCTTTTTCTCGATGAGATGAAGGGCATGCTGTCGCTGGTGGTGAACGCCGCGACAAAGGAACAGGATTTTGCGCTGATCCGCGAAAAACTTGGAGGCGTGGCGACGCTGAATGTCTCCGCGGATCGATCCCTTCTCGCCGTGCAGGGGCCGAAGGCGGCCACCGTTGTTAACCGGCTTTTCCCTGGCGCGGCGGAGCAGCCTTTTATGTCGGTGCGCCCTCATTACTGGCCCGCTTCCGATGATCGCGCCTATATTGTGGTCAGCCGCCTTGGCTACACTGGCGAAGACGGTTTCGAGATTTCCGTTCCCAACAGCCATGCGGAACTCCTCGCGAAAACGCTGCTGGCCGCGCCGGAAGTGGAGCCGATCGGTCTTGGCGCGCGCGATTCTCTGCGCCTCGAAGCCGGGCTTTGTCTTTATGGGCACGATCTGACGCCGGAAACCTCCCCAATTGAGGGCAATATCGCCTTCGCCGTGGGCAAGCGCCGGCGCGAGGAGGGCGGCTTTCCAGGCGCAGCGCGCATTCAGCGTGAGCTCGTCGAAGGCCCGAAACGCCTGCGCGTGGGGTTACGTCCCGAAGGCCGGGCGCCGGCGCGCGAAGGGGCGGAAATTCAGTCTACGGATGGAAAACCCATTGGCGCCGTGACCTCGGGCGGGTTCGGGCCGAGCGCGGGAGCGCCGGTCGCCATGGGCTATGTGGATGCGGCGTTTTCAAAAACTGGCACACCGGTGAATTTGATCGTGCGGGGCAAGCCTCTGTCAGCGGTGGTCGCTGATATGCCGTTTGTCCCTCATGGATATTATCGCGGTTAGGAGAGACCAATGACTGTCAAATATACTGAAGACCATGAATGGCTGAAACCTGAAGGCGACCACTATGTCATCGGCGTCAGCGCCCACGCCGCTGAACAGCTCGGCGACGTTGTCTTTGTGGAGCTGCCGGAAGTGGGCAAGACCTTCGCCAAAGGCGATGAAATGGCTGTCGTTGAATCGGTGAAAGCCGCTTCGGACGTTTATGCGCCGATTTCTGGCGACATCGTCGAGGTCAACAGCGCTATCGTCGACGAGCCTGCAAAGGTCAACGAAGATCCGCAGGGCGCCGCCTGGTTTGTGAAGATCAAACCGTCAAACCCCGCTGAAATTGACGCGCTGATGGATGAGGGCGCCTACAAGGATTTCGCCGGCAATTCTTAAGTTGCGACCGGGCGTGAAAAGGACTGTTCGATGAGATATTTGCCCCATAATAATGCAGATCGGCAGGCGATGCTGAAAACCATCGGCGCCGCGGATATCGACACATTGTTCGCTGACGTGCCGAATGAGGCGTTAAACGCTGATTTTGATTTGCCCGACCATAAGGGCGAGATGGAGGTGGAGCGCGCGCTTGGCGCCATGGCGGCGAAAAACCGCGCAGCGGGGGCGGGGCCGTTTTTCATCGGCGCCGGCGCCTACAAGCACCACATCCCGGCGACGGTCGATCACATTATTCAGCGCTCGGAGTTTTTGACCGCCTACACGCCATACCAGCCGGAAATCGCGCAGGGCACACTGCAATATCTCTTCGAGTTCCAGACGCAGGTTGCGGCCCTGACCGGCATGGAGGTCGCTAACGCCTCCATGTATGACGGCTCAACGGGCTGCGCTGAGGCGGCGCTAATGGCCCGGCGCGTGACGAAGAAAAACAAGGTGTTGCTCTCCGGCGGCCTGCATCCGCATTACGGCGCCGTGACACGCACCAATCTGGAGCTTGTGGACGCGACGGTTGTTCAGGCCCCCATTGATGTGGATGCGTCTGAAGACATTATCTCGCAAATTGATGACGATACGGCCTGCGTCATCGTTCAGTCGCCGGATGTGTTCGGCAATGTGCGTGACCTGACGCCGATTGCAGAAGCAGCGCACGCCAAAGGCGCGCTGCTCGTCGCCGTGTTTACCGAAGCGGTCTCATTAGGCGCTTTGAAGAGCCCGGGCGAGATGGGCGCCGATATTGTGGTGGGCGAAGGCCAGTCCATTGGCAATGGCCTTAATTTCGGCGGGCCTTATGTGGGGCTCTTTGCGACGCGCCAGAAATATATTCGCCAGATGCCGGGCCGCCTTTGCGGCGAAACGGCGGACGCGGAAGGAAAGCGTGGGTTTGTGTTGACGCTGTCGACGCGCGAGCAGCATATCCGCCGCGATAAGGCGACGTCGAATATCTGCACCAATTCCGGGCTCTGCACGCTCGCTTTCACGATCCATATGACGCTTTTGGGTGAAGCCGGTTTGCGCAAGCTTGCGATGCTCAATCACGAAGCTGCCTGCAAAACCGCCGACATGCTCGCCAAGGTCAAAGGGGTCGAAGTGGTCAACAAGAGCTACTTCAACGAATTCACGCTGCGTCTTTCAAAAAATGCAGCCGAAATTGTCGATAAACTTGCCGATGGAGGCGTGCTCGCCGGCGTTCCCGGCGCGCGACTATGGCCGCACGACAAGGACGCGCACAATCTTCTCATCGTCGCCGCGACGGAATGCGTAGCCGATGATGACATAGAGGCGTTCTCTTCGAAACTCGCGGAGGCGCTATCATGACTATGAACAATCAGGGCCGTCCCACAAATGCAGGCGAAGTAATGCAAACCAACGTGAAAACATTTACCGGCAACAAGGCGCTGCAAATTGAAGAAGCGTTGTCGTTTGAAGTCGGCTCTTTCGAACAGAGCGGCGTCGATCTTCCTGAACCGGAAGGGAAGCAAACCCGCCTCGGTGGGCTGGAACGCCATGCGCCTATTGGCCTGCCCGGTCTTTCCGAGCCGGAGACCATGCGCCATTTCGTGCGGCTGTCGCAAAAGAACTACGCCATCGACATGGGGCCGTTTCCCCTCGGCTCCTGCACCATGAAACACAATCCGCGTCTTAACGAGAAAGTCGCGCGGCTGCCTGGTTTCGGAGACCTTCACCCGCTGGCGCCGGAAGGCGCCGTTCAGGGCGCGCTCGAACTCATCGACACGCTTGCCTATTGGCTGAAAGAACTGACGGGCATGCCCGCCGTCGCTATGTCGCCAAAGGCGGGCGCCCATGGCGAGCTTTGCGGCATGATGGCCATTAAAGCCGCGCTCGAAGCGCGCGGCGAAGCCGGAAAACGCGTGCGCGTGCTGGCGCCGGAATCAGCGCACGGGACCAATCCCGCGACCGCCGTGCAATGTGGGTTCAAGGTCGATGCGATCCCCGCCGACAAGACCGGCCGTGTCGATCTCGAAGCCCTGAAAGCGAAACTGGGCGATGACGTCGCCGGCATCATGGTGACAAACCCCAACACCTGTGGGCTCTTTGAGCGTGACATTCGCGCTATCGCCGATGCGGTGCATGAGGCGGGCGGTTATTTCTATTGCGACGGCGCCAATTTCAACGCCATCGCCGGCAAGGTGAAGCCCGGCGATCTTGGCGTCGACGCCATGCATATCAACCTGCACAAGACCTTCTCTACGCCTCATGGCGGCGGCGGGCCGGGCTCGGGCCCGACCGTGTTGTCGGAGGCCCTCGCTCCTTTCGCACCGGTGCCTTATGTCGTTTGCGAAGACGGGCGCTACAGCCTCGTTGAAACCCGCCGCGCTGCAAAAGCGGAGGGTGAAAGCGCTGAAAGCTTCGGGCGCCTGACCGCTTTCCATGGCCAGATGGGCATGTTTGTGCGGGCGCTTTCCTATATGATGAGTCACGGAAAAGATGGCGTAAGACAGGCGTCGGAAGATGCCGTTTTGAACGCCAATTATGTGCTCACACGCCTGAAAGCCGAGATGACGCCGGCCTTCGAAGGTTACTGCATGCATGAAGCGCTCTTCGATGACCGCTTTTTGAAGGATACGGGCGTTGAGACCATCGATTTTGCAAAAGCCATGATTGATGAAGGCTACCATCCCATGACCATGTATTTCCCGCTGGTCGTTCATGGCGCCATGCTGGTCGAGCCGACAGAGTCGGAATCGAAGCGTGAGCTCGATCTTTTCTGCGACGCCATGTTGAGCCTTGCGAAACGCGCCAAGGCCGGTGAGGCGGAGAGTTTCAAGGCGGCGCCTGTCTATGCGCCGCGCAGACGGCTCGACGAAACGGCCGCCGCACGCCATCCGGTGCTGCGCTGGACGCCGGCGCAGACCGCGGAAGCCGCGGAGTAGTCCTCACGGCGCTTCACATTTACTGCATTGGCGCGTCAATTGGCTTTCGCGGCGAAAACAGAGAGGATAAGGCTCGCGCCAGATTGCTAAGAGGGCGAGAGCGATGGATCTACTCACCACATTTACGATGACGGGGCTTGAGCTCCTGTCGACGATTTTCATTTTCGTCGTGGGGATCGCCGTGCTTGCGGTTATCTTCATGTATTTTGCGGACAAGTCGCAATCGCGCGACGCCGTGCGCCATAATTATCCGGTCATCGGGCGCTTTCGCGAGCTTTTCACCCGGCTAGGCGAATTTTTCCGTCAATATTTCTTCGCCCTCGATCGTGAGGAAATGCCGTTCAACCGCGCCGAGCGCGACTGGATCTATAAATCCGCTAAAGGCAAGAATAATACGCACCCCTTCGGATCGACGCGCAATCTGACGCTGGTGGGCTGCCCGATTTTCATCAACTGCGCGTTCCCGCGCCTTGACGAGGAAGCGTCCGACCCGCCGGCGGTGGAGTTCGGTCCCTATACCCCAAATCCTTATCGCGCGCCGTCAGTGATCAATGTTTCAGCGATGAGTTACGGCTCGTTGTCAAAGCCGGCCGTGCAGGCGATGTCGCGCGGGGCGGCGCTGGCGGGCTGTTACATGAATACAGGTGAGGGCGGTCTTGCGCCGTATCATCTTGAGGGCGGCTGCGACATTATCTTTCAGATGGGCACGGCGAAATATGGGTGCCGCGACGATGCCGGCATGCTCGACGAATCCAAGCTTGCGACGATCGCCGCCCATTCATCTGTGAAAATGATTGAAGTGAAATTGGCGCAGGGCGCAAAGCCCGGCAAGGGCGGCATTCTACCCGGCGTCAAGGTTACGAGAGAGATTGCGAAAATCCGGCACATTCCCGTGGGCAAGCCTTCCATCTCACCCAACCGTCATCCGGAAATCGACAATGTTGAAGAGCTGCTCGACTTTATCGACCGTGTAAGGCGCGTCACAGGTCTGCCGACAGGCTTCAAGACAGTGATGGGCGCTTATGGCTGGGTCGACGAATTATGCGACGCGATCGAACGGCGCGGCGTCGAGGCGGCGCCGGACTTCATCACGCTTGATGGCGGGGATGGCGGCACGGGCGCCGCGCCGATGTCGTTGATGGACAATGTGGGCCTGCCGTTGAAACAGGCGCTGCCCATGTTGACCGACATTCTGGAGCGGCGTGGTCTTCGTCACCGCATCAAAGTCATAGCATCGGGCAAACTTGTGACGCCGGCGGAAGTCGCCTGGGCCTATTGCGCCGGCGCGGATGTTGTGAACACGGCGCGCGGCTTCATGTTTTCCGTCGGCTGTATACAGGCCATGCGCTGCCATACCAATAATTGCCCGACAGGCGTTACGACGCACAAGAAACATCTGCAAAACGGCCTCGACCCCAAAGTGAAGGCCAAACAGGTCGCAAATTATGTGGAGAAAATGCGCAAGGACGTCGCCATGATCGCTCATTCCTGCGGCGCCCCCCATGCGCGCGCCTTGAAGCCTTTGCATGTGCGCATTCAGCAGGCGGATGGAACGTCGGTCCCCCTTGATGAACTCATGGCGAAACGCCGCCCGCTGGCGCCCCATGAATATAAACGCGGCTGATCTGTCTCCTGACATGCTTTTCCTGCTTTACGAACCCAGCGCGGCGCGTAGACTCGCGCCATGGCTTGGGAAAAAGAACTTGAAGACTTAAAACGCCGCTCTGCGCTCGCCGAGAAAATGGGCGGTGCTGAGAAGGTCGCGCGTCAGCATGAGCGCGGCAAGCTTGATGCGCGGGAGCGTCTGAAGCGGCTGCTTGACGAAAATTCCTTTCGCGAAATCGGCAAGATCGCCGGGCGTGGTCACTATGACGACCAGGGTGAGCTGACGGATTTTTCTGCCAGCAATTTCATTTTCGGGCGCGGGCGCATCAACCACACGCCGGTCGTTGCAAGCGCCGATGATTTCACCGTGCGCGGCGGCGCAGCGGACGCGGCGATCCATCGCAAGTTCGCGATGGCCGAACAGATGGCTCATGAGCTCCGCCTGCCTTTGATCCGCATGATCGACGGCACGGGTGGCGGCGGATCTGTTAAAATGCTCGAAGAAATGGGCTTCACCTATGTTCCCTTCGTTCCCGGGTGGGAACATGTGGTGAAGAATTTGAAGACCGTTCCCGTGGTTGCGCTGGCGCTCGGGCCGACTGCCGGGCTCGGCGCGGCGCGTATGGTCGCGTCGCATTATTCGTTAATGGTGCGTGGGCTCTCGCAAATTTTTACCGCTGGGCCCGCGGTCGTCTCCGGCCTCGGGACCGGTGAGAATCTCGACAAGGAACAGCTCGGCGGCGCCGACATTCATACCCGCAACGGCGTCATCGATGACGAGGCCGAAAGCGAAGATCAAGCTTTCGCGATGGCGCGGGCATTCCTGTCCTATCTGCCCTCTTACGCCGGCGCCGCGCCGGAGCGGCGCGAAACCGGCGACAAACCGGGGCGGAAAGAAAAAGCGCTTGTTTCCGCCGTCCCGGAAAGCAAGCGCGAAGCCTATTCCATGCGCAAGATTTTGGAGATGGTCGCCGACAAAGGCAGCGTCTTTGAAATGGGCAAGCGTTGGGGTCGCGCGGCGATTACCGCTTTTGCGCGCTTTGACGGTTGGCCCGTTGCGGTGCTCGCGTCCGACCCGACATTTCTGGGCGGGTCATGGACGGCGGATACGGCGGACAAAGCGCGGCGGTTTATTCAACTGGCGGAGCAGTTCCGCCTGCCGGTCATTCACCTTGTGGACAATCCCGGCTTCATGATCGGACTTGAAGCCGAGCGCGCCGCCACCATCCGGCGCGGCGTTGACGCCATGAACGCGATCTATGATGCAACCGTTCCCTGGGCGACAGTGATCATCCGCAAGGCTTATGGTGTTGCTGGCGCCGCCATGTCGGATCATACGCGGTTTCAATACCGCTTCGCGTGGCCGTCGGGCGACTGGGGCTCGCTTCCCATGGAAGGCGGCGTTGAGGTCGCCTACAAATCCGAGCTTGAAAAAGCAGAGGACCCTGCGGCGGCGCTCGCCGAAATCAAGGCCCGGCTTGGGCGCGTCACGTCTCCGTTCCGGACGGCGGAGCAATTCCTCGTCGAAGACATTATCGACCCGCGCGAGACGCGGCCGCTCTTATGTGAATTTGCCGGACTGGCGTATCGTCAATAACTCGCAGACGTCACGCCTTGCGCCCCCGGATAGGGCCCGTTCGAGGCAAGAAAGGCGCGATAATCGGCAAGCTCGTCCTGCGCCAGTTCATAGTCTGCGCGCAATGGCCCGAAGGAGCGTTTAACGCGGGTCTTTTCCTCATTGAGGTTTTTGAGATCGGCAAGAATGTCGACGCGCTCCATATGGGGCGTTGCAGGAGAGATGAGCGTGGCTTCCGCATGGTCAATCTGATGATTGATATCCTGAAGGCGTTTGTCGGCCGCCGCGAGCGCGTGTTCGGCATGGGCGACATCGCTTTGAAGCGCAAAAAGCTGGTTGCCCTGCTGATAAGCCGTGACGAAGGCGCCTTCTTCCGGTCCGGTGCAGACGCCATAATAACGTCCGCCACGCGCCCCAATAGAGAAGGCGTTGGAGGCCTGGCAATATTGGTTCAGGCCTTCATCGCGACCCATGAGATAGGCGGTCATATCAGGCGTCACACCGGCTTTCTTGGCGCAGGCCTGGCGATGAGATGAAACCGCGCTTGCGGGGGCGCCGCGGGCGCCGTCCTCATAACCGATCGCCCGCCAGTCAGCATAAAGGCATTCGTCTTTCGACATGCCGCCAGCGCAGCCCTCCAGAGCGAGAATGGACAGAGCGATAAGGATCGCGGAAACAGGAATACGCATGGCAAAACCCTCTTTCGAAGAGGGAAGCCTAGTCAGCCAGAGCTTAACAGCCGCCTTTGCCGAAGGGCCGCATTCAGCCGTCCCGCGCAACTGGTTGTTAGCCAGTTGGACAGTAAGTGGGCGAAATTACGGCGGCGCTGTGACGCCGTGTTATTCCATTGTGAGGACGATCTTGCCCGTGGCTTTGCGGTCCTGAATCATGGAAAGCGCCTTGCCGGCTTCCTCCAGGGGAAAGCGCGCCGTAATCCGCGGACGGATTTTTCCTTCTTCGTAGAAGCGGAAAATCTCGGCCACATATTCTTCGTTCTTTTGCGGATTGCGCATGGTGAAGGCGCCCCAAAAAACGCCGACAATCTGGCATGACTTAAGCAATGTAAGATTGAGCGGAATTTTCGGGATGCCTGCCGGAAAGCCGACCACGAGGAAACGCCCCTCCCACGCCATGGCGCGCAGCGCGGCTTCGGCATAGTCGCCGCCGACCGCGTCGTAGACGACATTGGCGCCGCCGCCGCACAGGGTTTTTATTTCCGTGGTCAGTTTTTTCTGCGATGCGCGGTCGAGACTGCCGCGAGGATAAATGAGGGTCTCATCGGCGCCCATGTCTTTGCAAAAAGCGGCCTTGTCTTCTGAAGAGACGCCGGCGACGACTTTCGCGCCCATGGCCTTGCCGAGTTCAATCGCCGCGGCGCCGACGCCGCCCGCAGCGCCGAGGATGAACAGCGTTTCGCCGGGTTGCAGCTTCGCACGATCACGAAGCGCATAATGGGATGTGCCATAGGTCATCATGAAGGATGCAGCTTCATCGAATGGCATGTTGTCAGGGATTTTGTGAGTCCCCGACGCATTCGCGATAAGATGTGTGGCGTAACCGCCATTAATCCCGCTGGCGAGTACGCGGTCGCCCACAGCAAAGCCGTCAACGCCTTCGCCAACCGCGTCGACAACGCCGGCGACTTCGCCGCCCGGCGTGAAAGGGCGCGGCGGCTTGAACTGGTAAAGGTCTTGAATGATGAGCGTATCAGGGAAGTTGACGCCTGCGGCCTTCACCGCAATCCGCAATTGGTCCTTGCCGGGCTCGGGCGTTTGGGCCTCGGTCAGTTTGAGCGAGTCGGGTCCGCCGGCTTCGTGACTCATCATGGCTTTCATGTCGGATGTTTCCCTTTTTCGTAGTCTACGGCTTTACTGCGGCGAAACGCCTGTCTTCATGGCTCCAGGGCGGCGCGGTCTTGATGGCGTCAAGCACCCCATCTGCGTCATTGGCCACCGACCACATCTCTAGGTGCTTTTCATTCATAAAGTGTTCACGAACGGCCTGTTCCAGAAGTTTAAGGCACGGATCGTAATAATTCCGTATGTTGACGATGACGATCGGCTTGTCGAAGAGCCCGAGGCGTTTCCAGGTAATGGCTTCAAACAGCTCCTCAAAAGTGCCGCAGCCGCCAGGCAGCGCGACAACCGCGTCGGCCCGGTCAATCATCAGTCTCTTGCGTTCATGAAGGTCATTGACGAGGTGCAGATCCGTCAGGCCCGGATGGCCCCATTCGAGATCATACATGAAACGCGGCAACACCCCTTCGACGCGCCCGCCGCGCGACAGCGCGCCGTCAGCGACGGCGCCCATGAGGCCGATGCCGCCGCCGCCGTAAACCGTCGTCAGCCCCGCCTCTCCGAGAATCTCTCCCAGCCGCGTCGCGGCGTTGAGATAATCCGCATGCGTCTTCGGACTTGATGCGCAGTAAACCGTCACGCGCTCCATGGGCGCCCTTTATCCTTGCTCTTCCCTACTTTCTTAAGCATTGTTCGTGTTCAAAGAAATGGTCAATAACATATCCAGGGAGGACGGGGATGGTGCAACAGCTCATTTGGGCGGGGCTCGCCGCAATGACGATGGCGGCCTGTGCGACGGCGGTGCGTTACACTTTGCAGGACAGGTTCCGCGCCATCGGCATCCCCGGAGAGACCGCGGATTGTATGGTGGGTGAGCTTGAAGACCGCCTCTCCGGCGATGATCTGCAGGATCTTGCCCGCTATACGTTGAACCTCACGCGCGCTGATTCCACCTTCGCGGCGATTCGGTCGCTTATGCGCATCGACAATCCGCGCGCAGTCAAAGCTGTGGGCGCATCAGGTCTTACCTGCGTCACCGGCTTCCGGCTTTAAGGCGGCCTCGTGACAGATCACCCGGAAACCGCCGCTCCGCTTACGGAGCAATCACCTGACAAATCCTCCAGCCGGTATTCTTATTTCGTGCTGGGTGTGTTGACGTTGGTCTATACGTTCAACTTCATTGACCGTCAGATCATCGCCATCCTGTCGCCGGCGATCAAGGAAGACCTTGGTCTTTCCGATTCGATGCTGGGCTTGTTGAAGGGGCTGGCCTTCGCGGTCCTTTATACAACCCTGGGCATCCCCATTGCATGGCTCGCCGACCGTTGGAATCGGGTGAATATTATCGCGATTTCGCTGGCGTTGTGGTCCGGCTTCACGGCGCTTTCGGGGCTGACGACGACAGCGACGCAACTGGCGCTGGCCCGTATCGGCGTCGGCATCGGTGAGGCGGGCTGCTCGCCGCCCGCCCATTCCCTCATCTCGGACTATTTTCCAAAAGAAAAACGCGCAAGCGCCCTGGCGATTTATTCGCTCGGGATACCTTTCGGACAGATGTTTGCGTTTCTCGCGGGCGGTTGGGTGTTGCAGGAGCTCGGTTGGCGCAATGCGTTCTTTGTCGTGGGCATTCCGGGTGTTCTTCTGGCGGTGATCATGAAGCTGATGATCCGCGAACCCATTCGCGGATCGCAAGATGTTGCGGCGAAAAGCGTGCAGCCGGTGAAGTTCGCTGACGGACTGAAGCAACTGATGACCATACCAACCTATTGGGGGGTGATCGCCGGGGTCACATTCGCTTCGTTTACGGGTTACGGCACCGGCTTGTGGATCGTTGATTTTTATCGGCGCACTTATGAACTTTCCTATGTGGAGATTACGGTTCCCTTGGCGCTGTTGAACGGCGTGGCTTACGGGATAGGCACTTATCTCGGCGGGTATCTCACCGACCGGTTGGGTAAAAAAGGCAAGGGCGCCTATGGCTGGGTGCCGGCGCTGGGGATGTTGCTGACGATCCCATGCGGCTGGTTGTCTTTATGGTCGCCAAACGCGCTGGGCGCCTTTTTGTGGTCGGCGCCATTTCTCATCGGCCTTGGCATGTATCTGGGGCCCGGCTTTTCGCTCGTTCAGACCCTGGCGCCAATCAAATTGCGCGCTTTCGCGACGGCGTTTTTCTTTTTGATTTTGAACCTTATCGCGCTTGGTTTTGGCCCGCTCTGGGTCGGCGCCTTGTCGGATATTTTTGCGGCTGATTTTGGCGAAGTCACCGGATTGCGCATCGCCATGACGACGCTGGGCGGGTTCAGTCTTTTGTCGGCGCTCTCATTTTACTGGACATCGCGCAAATTGCCTGCTGACTGGGCAAAGGCGACAGGAGAAGCGTGATGGCGGTCAAGCGCAAAGCGTCAACAAGAAACACCGCGAAAAAGGCTTCGAAAAAGACAACGAAGAAGGCGGCGAAGAAGGCAAGCCTGAAGACAGTACCGACGGCGCAAAGCGTGACGGCCTTCATCAATAGCGTCGAGAATGAAACCCGGCGAAAGGACGCCAAGACATTACTCGCCATGATGAAGAAGGTAACGGGCGAGAAGGCAAAAATGTGGGGGCCGTCGATTATCGGTTTCGGCGAATATCATTATAAATACGAGAGCGGGCGCGAAGGCGACATGCTGGCCGTTGGGTTTTCTCCGCGCAAGGCGAATTTGGCGCTCTATGTTCTCGGATCGCTCGGCGACAAGGAGCCGTTGCTGAAACAGCTCGGGCCTTATAAAAACGGCAAAAGTTGTCTTTATATCGGCTCTCTCGACAAGATTGATCTTCCAGTACTCGAAAAAATCGTGGCGAAATCATACAAGGCCACCAAGGCGAAATGGGGGTAGGCTGATCTTCGCCGGTTGATGGGGGGATGGAATGCAGGAAGTCTTGTCGAGCGAGATCATCGAGCCGCTGATCGTTTTTGGCTCCGGCGTGTTAGTCGCATTGATCATCCTCGCGGTTGCATCGAATGGGCTGAGGGGCTCGGCGGGCGCGGCGCTTGGCGCATTTTTTCTCAGTATTTTTGCGGTTATCGCACTGACCGCGGCGATAATCTTCGGCCTCATTGAATTTTATCTGCCTGACGCTATCGCCAATTGCGAGGCGCTGGAAAAAGCGGCGTGGGAGCGAGGCGAGCCGGGTATTTTCGATTGTGAAGATGAAGGGTTGATCGTCGCTTTTCCGGTTTTTGCGGCCGGCGGCGCGCTGATCGTAATTTTAGCCGGCTCCCTGCTCATTCGCCTCACAAGGCGACGCTCGACATAAAAACCGGCACCGTCATGGCGCCGGTTTTAGGATAGGCCACTTTACTCCGGGCTGATATATTTATGCACCATGCGTGTGGTTTTGCCGCGCAGGCCAGATTCAAAGAAATTATTCTTCAAATTATCTTCCGGGTTCATGTGAATATCATCAGCGGCGCCTGCGAATTCAAATCCGACGCTTGTCACGTCGGCCTTGATGGTGTCTTCAGGCGCGCGGTGCCAGGCGGCGCTTTCCGCGCGCGTCGACCCTGGCGCGGCTGTATGTTCTATGATGGCGAAGACGCCGCCAGGCTTAAGGATACGCTTGATCTCATTATAGGCGCGTGTGGAGTTAGGCGGGATCTCCTCGCCGGAGTCTTCCGCATAATGCAGGTGATGCGCGATCAGTGACAGCAAAACGATGTCCACGGAATCGTCCTCGATAGGAAAAGGCTCGCCTGTCGCTGCTGTCGTGATCTCGATATTGCCGAAAGGCGTGAACTGCGCCTCAAAAGCGGCTCTGTTTTCTTCAAATCGCGGGTTGGTAGGATAATGCGCGATGACTTTGCCGTCGGGACCAACCGCGCCTGACAGAATTTCCGTGAAATAGCCGCTGCCTGCCGCGAGGTCGGCGACTGTCATGCCTTGCTTGACGCCATAAAACGCCAGCACCTTGCCTGGCTTTCTATCGTCGTCGCGCGCGCGATTTTCTTCCTTGCGCTGAGGATTATCAATGCCTGCCTTGATATTGTCGGGAATGTCTTTTGCCGCTGCTGCGCCGAACAATACGGAGCCTAGAAGCATGGTTGCGGCGGCGAATGCGAAATGTTTCATGAGAATTCTCCGATTTATGCCCCGGTTTGTCGATGCGGGAGCATCGGCTGAAAGGCTCATCATTGCATGGCGCTTTCGATGAAGCGCAGCGGATTTGCGACGGCTTGAGAGTCCAATCACAATCGCGTGCGCAGCTTTTTGCGAAAGAATAGTGTGGATTTAAAAAAACGGCGCCGCAGAGGGCGCCGGTTTTGTCTTCTGGCTGATCTTCTTTTCAATCAGGCTTTTTCGAAATGCATCACGCCCCAGGCGAGATGTCCATTGTCGGCGCCGTCGACCCAGTGCTGAAGGCCTGTGAGCATCCGGTCGATATAGCCGGCAGATATCTCACCCTCGAGCTGTCCCCGGCGGTCAGCCAGTTCCGCTTTGACCCGCGAATAATGGTTGCGGAGTTGACCGGTGAAATCCTCAATCGCAATTTCGCGAAAGCCTCTCCCTTCAAGCTCGCGCCGATAAAACGCGAAAGAGGCGAGGCTGCTCAGGTGAATGCGGTCATAAATCGGCTGCAGCACGCTTGCATCGGTGAGCGTATCCGCCTGCATCGGATCGGTGAAAATAAACTCTCCGCCTTTTTTCAGAACGCGCGCAACCTCGTCGAGCACCTTGCGGCGGTCGCCCGCATGCAGGATGGCGTCCTGCGACCAGACGATGTCGAATTCGGCGTCTTCGGCCGGGATGTCTTCGAAAGAGCCTTCGACAACGGTGATCTTGTCCGCGAGCCCCTGTTCTTTTGTCAGGGCGCGATTTCGGTCGTTTTCCTTTTCAGAAAGATTGAGGCAGGTGACGTCTGCGCCGAAGTCGCCGGCGAGCACCCGCGCCGCGCCGCCATAACCGGAGCCAATGTCCAGGACGCGCGCGCCGGGTTTCAGTCCGCGAAGCCGCCGCGCCATATGCAAAACTGTCTCTCGGCTCGCCTCTTTAATGGAGCGGCGATCGTCATAAAGGCCGATATGAATGTCTTCTCCGCCCCAGATCGCAGCGTAGAAATTGTCTGCGTCTTCGCTATCGTAATAATCGCGGGCGATCTCGGTGACGGATGCGGTCTGCTGGCTCATTAGACTTGCTCGATAAAAGTCTTGTCGGCGATGTGCACGAGAAAATCGGGGTCGTGCTCGTCGAACGTT
The DNA here is from genome assembly GCF_041986965.1 of Hyphococcus sp. GTDB lineage: Bacteria > Pseudomonadota > Alphaproteobacteria > Caulobacterales > Parvularculaceae > Hyphococcus. The sequence continues at coordinate 1,184,971 of NZ_JBHIXB010000001.1, forward strand.
TCCTGAAAGTCGCCATAAGTGTTGACGCGCTGGAAGCCGACTTCCTTCATGAGATTGCGCATATAGGCTTTGCGCAAAGGAAACATGTTGAGATAATACTCGGAGCCGTCAGGGAAGGTGTAGCGAAAGCGCGCCAGGGAATTGTCCATGTGGGCGGGCTCGGCCGTGACTTTGTCGCCGCAATAATAATATTTGTGTTTGCTGTCGAAGCCGACATCGAGAATGGCGTCGTAATTGCGCTGGTCGAGAATGAGGATGCCGTCATGTTTCAGGGCGGCGTAAAACTCGGCCAGGGCGCGCCGCCGGTCTTCTTCCTTGAAAAGATGCGTAAAGGAATTCCCGAGACAAATAATGGCGTCGAATTTACCGTGAATATCGCGATTGAGCCAGCGCCAGTCGGAATGGACTGTTTTCAGCATCAAATCGCGGTCGCGGGCGTTTTCAAAAGCTTTGGCGACCATTTCAGCAGAACCGTCGACGCTGGTGACGTCAAAGCCAGCTTTCAGAAGCTGAACCGAATGGAAACCCGTGCCGCAGGCGACATCAAGCACGGTTTTCTTGCCGCGCGCCTTTAGCATGTCGATGAAGAACTGCCCTTCGCTTCTGGCCCGGGCGTCCCAATCGATCAGATCATCCCACTTTTCGACAAAACCGCGAATGTATTCTTCCTGGTAATGGTCGGTTTCGCGGACCTCAATGGGGTTGTCCCCAAAATCCTGTGTCTGCGTATCATTGTTAGGTCGTTCTGTCGTAATCTGTTGATCTGAAGCCATGAATCTCTCTCTCCGCTTTAGTTAAAAGCTCCGCGACCCGCGGAATTGCTTGGCGCAAAACGGCGCAGTTCGAGTAACGATTTCTGATTGCGTGCGCACCCTAACGCGGTGTTTAGTGGATTTGAACCGTAAAACCGGATTTTTTTAGATATTTTTCGCGGATAATGCGCATATTATTGCATTTTAATAATCAGTATAATGATCAAAGCGCAGGACTGTCATAAAAATGAAACCCTCATTATTATTGATGTTCACCGCTAGGCGGGGCTCGTTTTCTATATATTGAGGAGAAAATGACGGAGCTTTTAGTCTCTAAACAGACAGAAACCGACTGGCCTCAGCTATGGCGTGTGCTTGAGCCTGCATTTCGCGCCGGGGAATCCTATCCGTTGCCGTGCGATGTCAGTGAGGAAGAAGCCAAGCGGTACTGGATAAAAACCGACGGTTATAATGCTGTAGCGCGAGATGAAACGGGCGCAATCGTCGGGGTCTATTATCTGCGTCCTGATCAGGGCGGGCCGGGCGCTCATATTTGCAACGCAGGTTATGTGATCACGGAGGCGTCGCGCGGGCGCGGGCTGGCGACGGCGCTATGCCTCCAGTCGCAGGAACAGGCGCGTGCGATGGGGTTTCGCGGCATGAAGTTCAACCTCGTAGTATCGACGAACATTGCAGCGGTCAAAGCGTGGAAAAAAGCTGGAATGGAAATCATAGGAACCGTGCCAGGCGCTTTTAGTCACCCTGCCCAAGGTTTCGTCGACGCTTATATAATGTTCAGGGCGTTGTAGGAGAAATCCATGACCCAGCCCCATGACGTCGAGTTTGCATCCGAGCAATATCAAAAGTGGCTGGTTGCGCTAAAAGATGAAGCCATGCTCGCCACCCTCAATCAAGCGCAGGCGATGATGCGTGGTGTGATGGAGGAATTGCGTGACAGCGTTTCCGATGAGGATGCGCTGGCGATCGCCAATACGCTGCCGGCGCTTGCGCGCGGGATTATGCTCGAGGGCTGGCGGCTGGGCGGTGAGAAACATGTTATCGCTTCCCCCGATCATTTTCATCGGCGGCTTGTCTCACGCCTTGAGCCCCATCAGCCGCCGCCTGACGGGCTCGCCGCTGCAGTCTTCGCCGTCTGGCGAAAGGCGCTGCCGCCGGAAAAGGCGCGGGCCGTCTTGGAAAGGCTTCCGGCGGCGCTGCGCTCCTTATGGCCCGCCTGACGGGCCAGCTTTCCTTGTGGACCGCGCCCGCTTGCGGCTATAGACCTCGCTCAGTTTTTGGAAAGTCCCCATGGCCCGCATTCTTATCACTTCGGCATTGCCCTATATCAATGGAATCAAGCATTTGGGCAATCTTGTCGGCTCCATGCTGCCAGCGGATGTCTATGCCCGGTTCAAGCGCCAGCAGGGCCATGAGACGCTTTATATCTGCGCCACGGATGAGCACGGCACCCCGGCTGAGCTTGCCGCCCGCGCCGCCGGTCAGGATGTCGCCGAATATTGCCGCGAGCAGCATGACATACAGAAAAAGGCAGGCGATGAATTCGGTCTTTCCTTCGATCATTTCGGGCGGTCATCGAATCCGCCGAACCATCGCCTGACGCAGCATTTCGCCCATGTGCTTGAACAGAACGGCCTCATTGAAGAGCGCACGGATAAGCAAGTCTATTCCATTGATGATGAGCGCTTTTTGCCGGACCGCTATGTGGAAGGGACATGCCCCCATTGCGATTATGAAAAAGCGCGCGGCGACCAATGCGATAATTGCGGGCGCCTGCTCGATCCGACGGATTTGAAAGATCCTTACTCCGCGATTTCCGGATCAAAGAATGTGGAAGTGCGCGAGACCAGGCATCTCCATCTGTTGCAGGCGCAAATGCAGGATCGGATTGCGGACTGGATCAATTCAAAACCCGACTGGCCGCAGCTCACCAAATCCATTGCGCAAAAATGGCTGAAAGAAGGTCTGCGTGATCGCTCGATCACGCGCGATCTGAAATGGGGCATTCCGGTCGCTTATGAAGGAAAGCCGCGCCCGGGTTTTGAAAACAAGGTTTTCTATGTCTGGTTCGACGCGCCTATCGAATATATCGGCGCGACGGAGGAATGGGCGGAAAAGACCGGCAATGACTGGGAGCGCTGGTGGCGCACCGACAAAGGCGCAGGCGATGTCCGCTATGTGGAGTTCATGGGCAAGGATAATGTCGCCTTCCATACGGTGAGTTTCCCGGCGACTATTCTCGGCTCGGAAGAACCGTGGAAACTTGTGGATACGCTGAAGTCGCTTAACTGGCTCACCTGGTATGGCGGCAAATTTTCAACGAGCGGGAACCGCGGCATTTTCATGGATCAGGCGCTGGAGTTGTTGCCTGCTGATTACTGGCGCTGGCATCTGATGGCGAATGCGCCGGAGTCGGATGACGCGTCCTTTACGCTCGAACATTTCGCGTCCGTGGTGAACAAGGACCTCGCGGATGTCCTCGGCAATTTTGTCAACCGCATCACACGCTTCTGCAAGGCGCGTTTCGGGGAAGAAGTTCCCTCAGAAGGCGCCTATGGGGAGGCGGAAGCCGCGCTGGAAAAAGAACTCGACGTCAAAATAAAGTCCTATACGGACAATCTAGAACAGATGGAGTTCAGAAAAGCCTTCGCCGATCTTCGCGGCATCTGGGTGGCGGGCAATGAATATCTGCAGATCGCCGCGCCCTGGACCGCCATCAAGGAAGATAAGGACAAGGCGGCGGCCTCAGTGCGCTGCGCCCTCAATCTGATTGCGCTGTTCGCGGCGCTGTCGCGCCCGGTGATCCCATTCACCGCTGACAAGATGTTCGCTATATTCAGTCTCGACCCGGTTGAGGCGTCGCGCTGGCCGTCATCGGCGGCGGAAGCGCTTTCCCGCTTCAAGGGCGGTGAGGCGTTCACGCCGCCCGACGTTCTCTTCGCGAAGATCGAGGATGAACAGGTCGCCGAATGGCGCGAACAGTTCGGGGCGGAATAAAGGAAGAGTGATGCGGCGTATCGCAATCGTTATTTTATCAGTTTTTTGCCTCGCGGCCTGCTCGCCCGATGCGGAACGAACGGCGCCGCCGCCAGCCGCCGGCGATAATGTGAATGTCGTCAACGGGCTGATGGAAGCGTTCAATGACCATGATGCGGACAAGATGCGTGGTTACTGGCATCCGGACGTCACCTGGATCGAACTTTCCGGTGAGCAGGCGAGTTTGGTGACGACGAGCGCGACGCAGCTTCATGACGAGCTTGTCACCTATTTCGAAGCCTATCCGTCTGTTTCCTCCAATCTCGAAAACATCACCGTCAATGGTAATTTCATCACCGCGGTGGAACGTCCCGTCTGGAAGGAGGGCGGCGAACGCAAGAGCCAGTCTTCTGTCGTTGTGTATGAAATCATTGACGGCAAGGTGAAACGGTTCTGGTATTACCCTCCGCAATAGGAGGCGTTCCCATGATGAAAGACCTGTTTTCCCTTGAGGGGCGCGTTGCGCTTGTTACCGGCGGTTCGCGCGGCATCGGCAAGATGATCGCGCAAGGGTTCCTCGAACAAGGCGCCAAGGTCTACATCACCGCGCGCAAAGCGCCTGCCTGCGATCAGGCGGCCGAGGAGCTTTCACAATATGGGTCATGCGTGTCGCTGCCCCATGATCTTTCGACCGTGGCCGGTTGCGAAGCGCTTGCGGCGGAACTGGCGACCCATGAAGCCGGGCTCGACATTCTTGTGAATAATGCGGGCGCCGCCTGGGGCGCCGACTTTGCCGAATATCCTGAAAGCGGCTGGGATAAGACCATGGACCTCAATGTGAAGTCGCTGTTCTTCCTGACGCAGAAACTACATCCGATGCTGAAACAAGCGGCGAGCAAGGACCCGGCCGGCAAGGTCATCAACATTGCCTCCATTGACGGCATCAAGATCAATCCGTGGGAAACCTACGCCTATCAGGCGTCAAAGGCGGCGGTCATTCATCTGACGCGGCGAATGGCGGCGCGTCTCATTGAAGATAATATCTGCGTGTCCGGCATTGCGCCCGGCGCCTTCCCGTCGGAGATGAACCGCGCTGCGAAAGATCACGGCGATGCGGTCGCGAAAATGATTCCGGCGAAACGCATCGGCAAACCCAGCGACATGGCGGGAACAGCGGTGTTCCTCGCCTCCCGTGCAGGGGATTACGTTGTGGGCGACACGCTCGCCGTCGATGGCGGCGTCGCCTATTCGCAGATCGGGCAGAGCTGGGGTTAGGGACCAGCTTTGTCATCCCGGCCGGAGCGAAGCGGAGAGCCGGGATCTCGAAAGTCAAGTCAAGTCGGGAGATCCCGGATCGCCTTCGGCGTCCGGGATGACAGAAAAACAACTTACGGATTAAAACCGCCCGCCTTCAGGAACGCGATTTCTTGCTGCGTCGATTTCCTGCCGAAGACCTTGTTCCGGTGCGGGAAGCGGCCAAAGCGCTTGATGATATCGCGATGTTCAATGGCGAAAGGCACATTCATCGTTGTCGGCAATTGCGCCTTGAAGAGCGCAACGCATTCCTCCTGCACCGATAAATCTTCGGCGTGCATGAAAGGCATATAGAAAAACGCCCGGCGCTGATCGTTCACCAGATGATCGAACCGCCGCGCCAGCGCCTCGCGCGCGATGTCGAGGGCTTGGGCGTCCTGTGCGAAAGCCTGCGGCGTATCTCGGTAAAGGTTGCGCGAAAACTGATCGAGAATGAGGATCAGTGAAAGTGAATAAACCGGATGTGCGCACCAGACATCGAGGCGCCCCGCTCTTGCGGCATCATGTATGGCGCCGAACCGCGTCTTGATCGCATTATCAAAGGCGTCATCGCGGCGAAACCATTGGTATGGTTTGGTTTCTTCAAACCAGAAGCGGAGAACGGCGTCGCCATTGGCGTTTGTGGGGCGGGTTGTCATTTGACTGAAACCTCTAAGTTCAAAATCAACTGCCGAGTGAAGCCAATTGATCACGCATCATATAAGCAAGAACAAAAAAGCATAGATGGGTGAAAGGAATAGCGATGCCCTCCAATTTCCATCCGGCGGACGAATGGTCTTGATTAAAAAGTCCGGGATGTTTGGATAGTTCCTTAGCGCCATCTTTGACAAATATATAGTAATTCGCAGCGAGACCTAAAATGACTGATGAAGTGTAAAACCCCGCCGTCCAGAAATCGGCATTCCAATAATCAAAAATTTCGTAAACATAATTGTATTCTCCAACCATTTGCGCGACGCCTAAAAACAACCATGGTATCGAACCGGCTGTGACGAACCAAGTAATGAGACGTTTGTAGCTTGTGCTGAAAGCTGGATCTTTTTCTCGTAGCGCCCTGCTATGACGCCACCACATTACTCCCACAAGAAGCATGTAGCCTATCATGATGAGCCAAAAATATTGGGTGACAATATTAAACAGAATATCCATTCGGTATCGCCTCTTCTAATGCCCTGCCGCTATCAACGCCTTCTTCATCACCGTCGGCACGCGCGCATTTTCTGCTCTAATCCACTGCTGATCGCTGGATCTGCGGAAACCTTTCGGCGCAGCCCCCGCATATACATCCAGCGTCAGGTGAAAATGGGTGAAGGTGTGCGTCGCCTCGCCGGTCTTTTTCCATTTGGCTTTTGCGGGCGCGCTATCGAAAACATCACCGTTCAAGCTTTCTTTCCATTCCGTGCCGGGCAGGCCCAGCATGCCGCCGAGCAGGCCTTTTTCGGGGCGCCGCTCGAACAGCATTTCGCCTTTCATATTCATGAGCGCAAAGACTGCGCCGACGCGGCTCGGTTTCGCTTTCTTTGCCGCCTTCACCGGAAAGTTTTCCTGGGTTCCTGCTTTTTGCGCCGCGCAATGCGTTGAAACGGGGCACAGCAAACAGGACGGCGCTTTCGGACGGCAGATGCTTGCGCCGAGATCCATCAGGCTTTGCGCAAAATCGCCGGAGCGTTTCTCCGGCCAGATTTTTTCAAGACGCTCTCTGATCTCCGCTTTGGCGGCGGGCAGGGGCGTGTCGATTTCATAAAGGCGCGAGACGACGCGCTCGATATTGCCGTCAATAACGATGGCGCGGCGATCAAAGGCGATCGCGGCGATGGCGGCGGCGGTGTAATCGCCAATACCGGGCAGGGCGCGCAACCCTTCTTCCGTATCCGGAAAAATGCCGCCATGGTCGCGTGCAACGACAACTGCGCATTTGTGAAGATTGCGCGCCCGGGCGTAGTAACCCAGCCCCGCCCACTGGCCGAGGATGTCTTCCTGCGGCGCGGCAGCCATGGCTTTCACATCTGGCCAGCGCGTCAGAAACTCAGCATAGCGGGGAGCGACCGTCGCTACGGTTGTTTGTTGCAGCATGATTTCTGACAGCCATACTGCGTAAGGATCGGGAGCGGCGCCTTTTGCCCGCGCCCCAGCCTTCTTTGCTTTTGGCCCCACACGCCAGGGCAGGTCGCGGGCGTGGGCGTCATACCAGGCGAGCAGGGCTTCAGCGATTGGGGAGTTCTTTTTTCGGTTTGCAGTCACATTTGATCCGGGCGGCGTTTGTCTTGCGGCGCCCCAGTGTTAGAATGACGGAACGCATCCGGCAAAGACCAAGATGACCATCTATCAGCGAACCCGCCCCATCCGCTCTGCAGCGCCGGCCATCGCGCGCGCTTCCGCAGGCGTGTTCCGCAAGCTTGCGCAGCAGACGAAATTCATGGACCCGGCGCTGGCCGAGCGCTGGCCACAGCTCGCCGGGGAAAAGCTCGCCGCCCTCTGCAGGCCGGGCCGGCTAACCGGCCGGGGGCCTGGAGGCGGGGGCCGCACCCTGGAGCTTTTCGTGCCGAACGGGGCCGCGGCGGCGGCTGTGGATATGGAGCGGGATGGGCTGATCGCCCGTCTCAACACCTATCTCGGGCCCGGCTCTGTGTCGCGCATTGCGGTTATCCAGACCGGCAAGGCGGTTACGGCGTCCAAAGGTCCGGCGCCGGAGGGCGGCGGTGAAGACGGTGAGCTGGGCGCCGCGCTTGCATCCTTCCGGACCGCCATTCGCCGCCGAAACGGCGGAAAATAAAGCGATTTTGACCATCTGGGCCGGCCTTTTGGGCTTGCGCCTGACGCCGCCATCGGCGATTTTGCACCTCAATTTGATTTAAAAGGCCGCGCCCCTGGCGCGGCCGGTTTTGAAAGGCGGTTTCGCAATGTCTCTCACCTTCGTTTCTTTACGCCGCCCGGCTTTTTCCGCCATTGTCGCGGGTGGGCTGGCGCTATTGATCGCCGCCTGCGACGGGGCCAACTCCTCTGAAACAGAAACGGCGTCCGGGACGGAAGCCGCGTCGATGGAAAAAGCCGGCGAGGGCGCGCTGGGCGATATGGCCATGGGCGACGCCGATGCGCCGGTGACGGTGGTCGAATACGCTTCCGTGACCTGCCCTCACTGCGCGACCTTCCACCAGGAAATCTTCCCCGAGATCAAAGCCAATTATATCGAAACTGGTAAGGTCCGGTTCATCTTCCGGGAATTCCCGACTGCGCCGGCCAATCTTTCTGTGGCGGGCTCCATGTTAGCGCGCTGCGCCGCTGAAAAACGCGGCGACGATGCCTATTTCGTTATCTTGGGCGCACTCTTCCAAAGCCAGCGCACCTGGATTTACGGGGAAAGCCCCCGTGACGAACTCTTGAAGATCGCGTCCCAGGCCGGGATGAGCTCGGAGGACTTCGACGCCTGCGTGAAAAGGCAGGATTTGCTTGATTTAATTAATGAAAATATCAACGAGGGCAGCGAAAAATACGGCATCAACTCGACCCCGAGCTTCGTGGTTGAGGGGCAGACGCGCCATTTTTCGAACGCCGAGGATTTCTCCAAGGCGCTGGATGAGGCGCTGGAGAAAAAAACCGATGGCGGCGCGGACAGCGAGTGACGGGCTGGGGAATAAGTCTTTGGGCGCGGGGGCGCCCAAGGCCTTGGCCTCGCACAAGAATCGCCGATCTCTAACGTCTTTGGAAACAGCGCCGGGGAAGTGGGCCCCGACTCTAAGTTCTGCGTTGTCGTTATCGGGAAAAGACCTGTGAAATTCACCAATGTCCGCCTTGTCGGCTTTAAATCCTTTGTCGAGCCGACCGACTTCGAAATCCGCGATGGCCTGACCGGCATTGTGGGGCCGAATGGCTGCGGCAAGTCGAACCTGTTAGAGGCGTTGCGCTGGGTTATGGGTGCGACATCCGCAAAGGCGCTGCGCGGCGACGGGATGGACGCAGTGATCTTTTCCGGCACCACCATGCGCCCGGCGCGCAACTGGGCGGAAGTCATTCTGACGCTCGACAATTCCGACCGCTCCGCGCCGGCGGAATATAACGAACATGAAACGCTTGAGGTCTCGCGCCGCATCATCCGCAAGGAAGAGGGCACGCAGTCGATCTATCGCATCAATTCGAAGGAAGTGCGCGCCAAGGACGTGCAGCTTCTGTTCGCTGATGCATCCACGGGCGCGAATTCCCCGGCGCTGGTGCGCCAGGGTCAGGTCGCCGAGCTGATCAGCGCCAAGCCGCAGAACCGCCGCCGCCTTCTGGAAGAAGCCGCGGGCGTCACCGGTCTGCACAGCCGCCGTCATGAGGCGGAGTTGCGTCTGCGCGCCGCCGAGCAAAATCTTGAACGCCTCGATGACGTTGTCGGCGAGCTTGAAACACAGAAAACAGCGCTCGCCCGCCAGGCGCGTCAGGCGACTCGTTACCGCAATGTTTCCGGCGACATTCGCCGCACCGAAGCGATGCTGTCCTTCATCCGCTGGCGCGACGCGATTGAGGCGCAGGAAAAAGCTGAAGAGGGCCTGAAAGAAATCAGCGCGCTCATTGAAGAGACGGTCCGTGTCGCTGCGCTCGCAACGACGGCGCAGACCAACGCCCATGAAGCGCTTGACCCCTTGCGCCTTGCAGAAGCGGAAGCCGCTGCGGCGCTCCATCGCCTGACGGTTGCGCGCGAAGGCCTCGATGAGGAAGCGCGTCGCGCCGAAGCGGAGCTCGCGCGCCTCGCCGGTGAAATCGACCGCCTCAAAGGCGACATGGCGCGGGAAAAGGATCTTCTCGCCGACGCCGACAATGCTGTTGCTGCGCTTAACGGCGAAGAAGAAAGCTTGCGCCAGCGCGAGGCATCGGAAGCCGAGCACGTGACCGCCGCCGAAACGGCGATGAACGAGGCCGCTGCCGCGCTGGAAGCGGCGGAAGCGGAGTTCGATCAAAAATCGAAGGAAGCCGCTGACATTGAGGCGCGTCGCAAGGCGGTGGCGGGCAATCTCTCCGCCGCTGAAAGCCGGCTTGAGAAAATAGCCGAACAAATTCGTTCCTTTACGGATGAGCGCCAGCTGGTTGAGCCGACGCCGGAACAGGCGGCGGCGCTTGAAGAAGCGAATGCGCGCTTTGCCGCCGCTGAGGAGGCCGCCAACGCCGCGGAGGCCGCCTTCCATCGCGCTGAGGAAGAGCGCTCCGCCGCGGAGGACCGCGAAACCGAACTGCGTGGGCCATTGCGCAAGGCGGAGCAAAGTCTCACTGAGCTTGACGCCGAACGCGAGGCGCTGCGCCGGGTTCTCGCCGCCAATGAAAGCGAAGACTGGACGCCTTTGATCGAGATGATCGAGGTGGACGCCGGATATGAAAATGCGCTCGCTGCAGCTTTGGGCGACGATCTCGGCGCCGCAGTGGATGAGGCGGCGCCGGCGCACTGGTCGCATTTTGGTGAAACCCCCGCGGAGATCGCCCTGCCGGAAGGCGTGTCGCCCTTGTCGAGATTTGTCCGCGCGCCCGCCGCGCTGGCTCGCCGTCTGGCGGCGGTTGGCGTTATCGACCGTGAAGCGGGAGAGTCTTTGCGCGCGCAACTGAAACCTGGCCAGCGCCTTGTTTCCCGCGACGGTGACCTGTGGCGTTGGGACGGCTTTACGACCCATGCGGACGCCAAAACTTCCGCCGCCATTCGTCTCGAACAACGCAACCGCCTCGCCGTGCTCGACAGCGATTTCACTTCCGCTGAGGCGAGCGCCGACGCTGCGCGCCGCGACCATGGCGAAGCGACGGAAACATTGAAATCGAAACAGGCGAATGAGCGCGAGGTTCGCTCGCTTTTCAACGACGCTCGCCGCGCGCTCGATTCCGCGCGCACCAGCCTCAATGAGCTTGAGCGGAACCATGAACGCGCCGCCGCCCGCCTTTCGTCGATTGACGAAAATCTTGCGCGTCTCGGTGAAGAAAAAACCGAAGGCGAACGCGCCCGGGAAAGCCTGTCGGAAGAGCATGCGTCTTTCCCGGATGCGGTTCTGATCGGCGAAGGCGTTGAAGCCGCCCGCAATGAAGTTGCATCGGCGCGCGCACGCGCCGCGGAAACGCGCACGGCCCATAATGACCTCGCCAATGAAGCCCGCCGCCGCGCCGAGCGCCTCAATGAAATCGCGCGCGATAAAACCTCATGGAGCCAGCGCGGCGACGCGGCGCGCGGACGTCTCGGCGAGATTGAAAAACATCTCGGCGATGTGATTGCCGCCCACGAAGCGGCCGCCGGCGCGCCCGCCGTGATCGAAGAAAAGCGCAAGGCCCTGCTTGACCAGCTTTCCGGCGCAGAAATGCGCCGCAACGAAGCGGCTGACGCGCTCGCCAATGGTCAGCATGTCGCCATGGAAGCGGCCAAAGCCGCCAAGGCGGCGGATACGGAGGCTGCCGAAGCGCGCGAAGCGCGTGCGCGCCTGCAGGCGCAGGCGGAAGCCGCCGCCGAACGCGTTGAGGAAGCAACGCGGCTTTCCCACGAAACCTGCGAGGCTGAACCCGATCAGCTGCTGGCGATCGCCGAACATAAAGAGGGCGCCGATCTTCCGGGCCGCGATGATGTGGAGCGCAAGCTTGAACGCTACAAGCGCGAGCGTGAAAATCTCGGCGGCGTAAACTTGCGCGCCGAAGAGGAAATGCAGGAAGTCTCGACGCGTCTAGAAGAGCTTGCCGTTGAGCGCGAGGATTGCGATGGCGCGATCCGCAAGCTCAGGACCGCCATTGGCAATTTGAATCGCGAAGCGCGCCAGCGCCTGCTCGACGCGTTCGAGATGGTGAACAACAATTTCACCGATCTCTTCAAGCGTCTCTTCAATGGCGGCCAAGCGGAGCTGCGCCTTGTGGATGCAGAGGACCCGCTCGAAGCCGGTCTCGAAATCTTTGCATCCCCTCCGGGCAAGAAGCTCACCTCCATGTCGCTGATGTCAGGCGGCGAGCAAGCCCTGACGGCGACGGCGCTCATCTTCGCGGTCTTCATGGCGAACCCGGCGCCGGTCTGTGTGCTGGACGAGGTCGATGCGCCGCTCGACGACGCCAATGTGGACCGTTTCTGCAGCATGCTGCATGAAATGGCGGGTGAGACCGAAACCCGCTTCATCGTCATCACGCACCATGCGCTCACCATGTCGCGCATGAGCCGCCTTTTTGGCGTCACGATGATCGAGCGCGGCGTGTCGCAGCTTGTATCGGTAGACCTCACTAAAGCCGAGCAACTCGCCGCTGCGGAATAATCAGCTTTTTGGCGCCACGAAATTGGCGTCGCGAAATACGCGCCATTTGCCGTCGCTGTCCTTTTTCAGAAGCGTCAGAGTTTGGCCTGACATCTTGCTGGACTCGCCGCCGCCCGGCGGGGTGATCGCAATGTCGATCTGATTGCGGATCCAGGCGCGATCGCCGATGACCTCTATTTCTAGGATGTTGCTTTCACCGTCTATCGTCGGCATGTCGCCGCTGTCTGGTCCTCCCGCGAATTCTTTCTTGCCGAAAGGCGGGCCGAACGGCGTCAGAAAAAGAACGTCGTCCGCCACGAGGTTGAGGATGGCCGCCTTGTCGCCGGCCTTGGTCGCCGTCATCCAGTCGTCGACAAGCTGGCGGATCGCTTTTTCGTCATTGGTCATGTTTCGATCAGGCCTCCGGTGTTTGACTGCTCTTTCTAGCGCAGATATTAAACTTAGGTAATTGCCTAATTGTTCTTGACACGGGTCGATAGGCGCGAATAAGTTAGGTCTATGCCTAACTATCAGTCCTCCGAAAACCCCAAAGACCTGGACAATGTCTTCCAGGCCCTTGCGGATCCAACGCGCCGGGCGGTGCTCGCCCGCCTCACCGAAGGCCCTGCGAGCGTCAGCGATCTCGCCAAACCGTTCGAAATGGCGCTGCCGTCCTTCCTTCAGCATCTGAAAGTGCTGGAGGAGAGCGGGCTCGTGACGTCGAAAAAAGAGGGGCGGGTGCGGACCTGTGAGGCGCAGCTGACGCGCCTTACCGAAGCCGAAGAATGGATCGCCCATCAACGCGCGGTCTGGGAAGGGCGTCTCGACCGCCTCGACGCTTATCTTCAATCTCTTCAGTCTACGGATAAAGAATGATGCGCCTTAATGTCTATCTCAATTTTCTCGGTCAGTGCGAGGAAGCGCTTGGCGTTTATCAAGCGGCGCTTGGCGGCGAAATTTCCGCCATGGTGAAGGTCGCGGGAACGCCCGCTGAACCGCATTATCCGGCGGACATGAAAAACAACGTGCTCCATGGCTGCCTCACGCTCGATAATATGGATATCATGGCGTCAGACTGCCCGCCTTCCATGTATGTGAAACCGGCGAACACCGCGATCTGCATCAACCTTGACGATGAAAACAAGGCGGAGCGTCTTTTCAAAGAACTCTCCAAGGACGGCGCTGTTCTCATGCCATTCGAACAGACTTTCTTCGCCAAGAAATACGGAATGTTCACCGACCGCTTCGGGGTCTCCTGGATGGTCCACTGCTCATAATACAATGCCACAACAACAGGAAAAACCCATGAAACCGGAAGAAAACGATCTCTTCATCACCCGGACGATGAAGGCGACGCGCGAACAGCTCTGGAAGGCGTGGTCCGATCCGGCGATTCTCGCTGAATGGTGGTGTCCAAAACCGTGGAGTGTGAAAGACGCCCTGATTGAGCTGAAACCGGGCGGCGCTTTTAATACGACTATGTGCGGCCCCAATGGCGAAGAAATCCCCGGAAAAGGCTGCATCGTTTACGCGAAAGAGAGAGAATGCATCGTTTTCACCGACTGCATGACCGCTGGTTGGCGTCCGTCCGGCGAAAGCTTCATGACTGCGGTGATCACCATGGAAGACGTCGATGAGGGCGTACGCTACTCCGCTGTCGTCCGCCACAAGAATTCGGAAGACAGCAACAAGCACAATGACATGGGCTTCCAGGATGGCTGGGGCAAGACGTTAGAACAGCTTGAAGACATCGCGGGAGGGTTGTGATGAGCGCGCCCGACATTGTTCATGCAAGCCTGACCGTGACGCGCGATTACGATCACCCGCCGGAACGCGTTTTCGCCGCCTGGTCGAGCGCTGAGGCGAAGCGTCAATGGTTCGGCGCTGATAGCGATGGTTTCGAGATAGAAGAATATAAACTCGATTTCCGGCCCGGCGGTTCCGAGCGTTGCCATGGTCGGAAGCCGGGCGGCGGCATGTTCAGCAATGACGGGGTTTATCATTACATCGTCGAGAATGAGAAGATCGTTCTCACTTATTATATGACGATCGATGGCGCACCTTATTCCGTATCGCTGACCATTATCGAATTGACGCAGCATGGAAAAGGAACGCGGCTCAAGCTGATCGAGGATAACGCGTTCCTGACAGGCGTTGATGAAAATGCGGGCCGTACCAAAGGCTGGACATGGGTTCTTGGCCGCATTGATGAAGAGCTTAACCGGCAAAGGCTTTCCTGATGCCGCCTATGCCAAACGAACTCAGAATGTCGCGGATTTATAACGCGCCACGATCATTGGTCTGGAAAGTGTGGACCGATCCTAACCATTTGCGTGAATGGTGGGGGCCGTTCGGCCCCGAGCACACGACGTGCGAAATGGATTTTCGCGTCGGCGGTGAATTCAGCGTCATGATGAGAGCAACTAACGGAGAAACCGTGCCTGCGCGGGCGGCGATCCTCGAAGTCATTGAACCGGAGCGCATCGTTTATGAAGGCGCCGCCGATGCACCGACGGCTTGCGGGGCCGGCCTTCCTCCCCGGGCGCGTGTCACCGTGCTATTCGAAGCGCTGCAACAAAAAACGCGGCTGACGGTCGAAACCCGATTTCCGGATTCGGATGCGCTCAAAGCCGCCAACGCCGCCGGCTATACGACAAGCTGGAACAAGACGCTGGACGATCTCGGTGTGCGCATCGAAGCGGGCGATTTTCGCTAGGAAAACCTCATGAGCGAACAACCGAAAGTCAGAACGTGCCTGTGGTTCGACAAGAACGGAAAGGAAGCGGTCGACTTTTACATCTCGCTGTTGCCGGAAAACAGTTACATTGAAAGCAGCTTCACGCCCGAACTGGAAGACCCGCCGCTGGTCGTCGAATTCACGCTTGCTGGCGCGCCTTACATGATCCTAAATGGCGGGCCTATGTTCAACCATACGCCTGCCGCATCGATTTCTGTACTGACGAAAGATCAAGCGGAAACCGACCGTCTGTGGAATGCGCTTGTCGTCGATGGCGGCAAGGAAAGCATGTGCGCTTGGGTGTCCGATCGTTTTGGCGTCTCCTGGCAGGTCGTGCCGGAACGTCTGCCGCAATTGCTGCAAGCTGAAGACAAGGCTGCCGCGGGGCGCGCCCGTGAAGCGATGCTGAAAATGCGAAAGATCGACATAGCCGCGCTAGAGGCGGCGTTTAACGGAGCATGAGGGAGAGCGATATGACTTATGTGGATGGTTTTCTAATTCCAGTGGTGGATGCAAAGCGCGAGCAATATCGAAAATTGGCGGCCGAGTGCGCGCCGATCTTTAAAAAGCATGGCGCCCTCAGCGTTGTTGAATGCTGGGGCGATGATGTGCCGGAAGGCAAGGTCACGTCCTTTCCCATGGCGGTAAAGCTGGAGCCGGGGGAAAGCGTTGTTTTTTCCTGGATCACATGGCCGTCAAAAGAAGCGCGCGACACCGGCAACAAAGCCGCGATAGACGAACTTCATGAAATGATGAAAGAGGACGAAATTCCGTTTGACGGCAAGCGCATGATTTTCGGCGGCTTTGAGGCGATCGTCGAAGCCTAGGCGGCGCGTTCCTTCACCAGCGCTTCAGCCTCAACTTTCAGCTTCATGAGATCCTGCGCGACCGCCTGTGTCATCAGCGCCTCTTCATTGCGGCGCTGATGGCCTTTCATCCCCTGACGATACCAGTTTTTGGTTTTGAGCGTGACGCGGCAATGGCGGTCGTCGAGCGCTTCAATGTGAAATTCCTCGCGATTGCGGTCAAAGCCCCCGAAAGGCGGATCGGCGAGAATCTTTGAGAAAAAGCCATAGGTTCTGGCCTCGTCATAAAGATCGACCTCGAATTCAAAATGCACATCCGGCAAATTCGGATCGGTCGCTGCAAACTGGCCCAGCCTGGCAGCTTTTTCCGTAAACTGAAAACCGCGTGCGGCGAGCCGGTTCGCCGGGCTTGAAAAATCAATCAGATTGAAAATCAGCGCCGCCGGCGCATGGATCGTCGCTGTGCCTTCAAGCTCCAGCGGCTCCTGCGTCTTGCGCGAAAACAGGCCAAACATCGGCTCCCCCTATTTTGCTCGGGAGCGATTAGAAGCCGGCCCGTTTATGAAATGCCGAACGGGGCCTTTCAATTTTTATGGATCGGGCGTGCAATCAGCGCTTTTTACGGGTCGACAGCCCAAAAGGGGCGTAAAGCGGACAAAAGCCGATCAGGCTCGTCAGGACGAATATGGCCGCCAGCACAGCGAGGATCGTTGCGGCCAGCCCGTCGATTTTGCCGGTAAAATAAAGATAGGCGACCACGGCGGCGAAAATCAGCCTAACGGCCCGGTCGATCATGCCCATATTGAGTTTCATTGGAGCGCTCCCTTGTTCCATCGTCCATGCAATGTCTGACGGGACGGTTATTTCGGCCGCCGCCGCAGGGGCGCATGAGCCAGATCAATCGGCGCTTCACAGGCGCGTGTGCGGGAGGGATTCGACCGCCCCTTGGCCGGGTTTCGACAACGCGTCTTGCGGCCAGACGCCGCGGCCTCATCTACCCATGAAAATCAATGACTTACGCGAAAAAGCCTTTGCTTGACGCTGCGTTGCGGCGCCTATATGGTCCGCCGCGATTTCAAGGGGCGCGAGCGGCCGTTCGCGCCTGTTTTCGGGCATGCTCATGAGTAATGACTCCGGCGCAGACAAGGCTGACGACGACCAGCCGGGCTCGCTGGAAGACTTCTCCGAGCGTCTGGAGCGGATGCGCGGACGCGGTGAAGAACCGGCGGCCAGCCAGCAATCCGCCTCCGCCTGGGGACGGGCCATGCGGATTTCCTCGGACCTTCTGGCCGGGATTTTTGTCGGCTGCCTCTTGGGATTGGGTCTTGATACCTGGCTGGGAACAAAGCCGTTGTTCCTGCTCATCGGTCTCGGGCTCGGATTTGCGGCGGGACTGCGCAATATGATGCGCACACTGCAACAGGAAAATGATCAATCGTCAGGGAACTGACGGTCGAAGAAGCCGGAAGGCGACGGGAAAAAACGAGATGATGGATTTGCGCGCCGCCGGGCCCATGGAGCAGTTTGAGATCTCGCCGATCGTGCCCCTGTCGCTTGGTGGAATCGATATTTCGCTCACCAACTCCGCCTTGTGGATGCTGATCGGCACCGGCGTCATCATGTTCTTCTTTTTCCTCGCGACGCGCCGCGCGAGCCTTATTCCGGGCCGGGTCCAGTCCGCCGCGGAAGTTGTTTATGAATTCGTCGCCGATCTCGTGCGCGACACCATCGGTTCGGAAGGGCGCAAGTTCTTCCCCTACGTCTTCACGCTTTTCATCTTCATCCTGGCTGCGAACCTTTTGGGCCTCTTGCCCTCGATCCCGGGCGCGCCGCATGAATTCCACACTTTCACAACGACGAGCCACCTTATCGTGACGCTGGCGCTCGCCATGGTCACCATCACCATTGTCGTCGTTTACGGCTTCATGAAAAACGGTCTGAAGTTTTTCAAACTCTTCGCGCCGTCAGGCCTGCCGGTTTACATGTATCCGCTGATCGTGCCGATCGAGGTAATCTCGTTCCTGTCGCGCCCGATCTCACTGGCCGTTCGTCTCTTCGCCAACATGTTTGCGGGCCACATCATCCTGAAACTCTTTGCGGGTTTCGTGGTGTCCTTGCTAAGCGTCGGCGGCGTTATTTCCGTGCTCGGCATTGCGCCGTTTCTCGGCGCCGTCGCCGTGACGATGCTCGAATTTCTGGTCGCAGCGCTGCAGGCTTATGTGTTCGCAGTTTTGACCTGTATTTACCTCGCAGATGCAGCGCACGCAGCCGATCACTAACAACCTCTTTCCCGCGCGGTGACATCAGGGCCAGCCGCGAAACCGGGATCAACGGCTCAACGAAAAAAACTTCAGGAGTTAAGACAATGGAAGCAGAAGCAGCAAAACTCATCGGCGCCGGTCTCGCCGCGATCCCGCTCGCGGGCGCAGGCGTCGGCCTCGGCCTCATCTTCGGCAACTTCCTGTCCGGCGCGTTCCGCAATCCTTCGGCCGCCGCCCAGAACCAGCCGACCATGCTTCTCGCCTTCGCGCTGACCGAATTCACCGGTCTTCTCGGCTTCGCGATCGCGATGATCATTCTCTACACGTTCTAAGGCACGCTCTTTTAAAGAAGGAGAGGACCCTTGTCCGTCTTCGCAAACCTGATCGTTACGGCCGCAGCAGGCGCTGCGGAAGCGCATGAAGAAGCCGCTTCCGCTGGCCTGCCGCAGCTTGACCCCACGTCCTGGCCGAGTCAGCTGTTCTGGCTCACGCTCACCTTTGGCGCCCTTTACTGGCTGATGGCGGGCAAATTCCTGCCGTCGCTCGGCGGCGCCATCGAAGAGCGCCGCGACCGCATTGCGGATGACCTCGACCAGGCGGCGGAGTTCAAACGTCAGGCCGAAGACGCCGAGAGCGCCTATAGCAAGGCGTTGGCCGATGCGCGGGCGAAAGCGGGGGCGATCGCCGCCGACACGCGCGCGGAAATGGACAAGGAAATCGCTGCGCTTCAGGCCGAAACCGACGCCGCGCTGGAAAGCCAGCTCGGCGCCGCGGAAGCCCGCATCACCGCGATGAAAGCCGACGCCTCCGCAAAAGTGCGCGAAGCGGCGGCCGAGACAACCCGCGCCGTCGTCGAAACCCTGATCGACGAGGCGCCGACCGACGACGCGGTGGCGAAAGCCATCGCGACCGTTCGCGCTTAAAGGACGAAGACAAGATGCTGACCCTTGCCGCACTTGCCGCCGCCGCCGCAGAAGAAGCCGCTCATGGAGCGGCGGAAGCCGGACACGCCTCGCCGGGTCTGCTTCAGGATTCGGCGTTCTACGTCCTCATCGCCTTCCTGATCGTCATTGGCGTCTTTGCTCGCGCTGGCGTCCACAAGATGATCGTTTCCGGTCTCGACAAGCGCGCGGCGAAAATCGCCGACGAGATTAACGAAGTCCGCAAGATGCGCGAAGAGGCGCAGGAGCTGCTCGCTTCTTACCAGCGCCGCCAGCGCGAAGCCGAAGAAGAAGCCGCCGGCATCATCGAGCAGGCGAAAAAGGATGCGGCCCGCATGACCGCTGAAGCGCGCGCCAAGATCGAGGATCAGACCGAGCGCCGGATCAAGGCCGCTGAAGACAAGATCGCGCGCGCTGAGGCGCAGGCTGTGTCGGAAGTGCGCGGCCAGACGGCCGATCTCGCCATTGAGGCGGCGCGGGTCATCATCCGCGAACGCATGGATGGCGGCGCGCAAGGCCCCTTCATCGACAAGGCGATCGCCGGCCTGCGTGACAAGCTGAACTAGGCTTTTTCGGCTATATCGGATCTTAAAGCCCCTCTTCGCGAGGGGCTTTTTTATTGCGCGGGCCTTGCGGGCATTGGCCCCCGGGCTGTGTATCGCGGGACCCATTTTCGCGCAGGGATGTTATATAAGAAGGAAACAAGCCGCCGGGAGCCGATCCATGCGCCTTTTGATTTTGACGTCTTTGCTGACGCTTGCCGCCTGTGGCGGGCCGCCGGTGAACCGCGACGGGACCGAGCCGCTGACCACCGTCGAATATGTGGATACGGAGCGCTATCTCGGCCGCTGGTATGAGATCGCCCGGTTCCCGAACCGTTTTGAGGAAGGCTGCGAAGGCGTCACCGCCGATTACGCCATGCGCGATGACGGCCTCATCTCCGTCACCAACACCTGTCACAAGGGCTCGCCCGACGGCGAGGCGGATGTCGCCAAGGGCCGCGCCCGCATTGTCGATGAAACATCAAATGCGAAGCTCAAAGTCAGTTTCTTCGGCCCCTTCTGGGGCGACTATTGGGTGATTGGTCTCGCCGAAAACTATTCCCTCGCCCTGGTGGGCGAGCCGGAGGGGCGTTATTTGTGGATATTAAGCCGTACACCGACGATTTCCGAAGAGGCGCGCCACTTGGCCGTGAATGACCTCCGGCGCATGGGATATTATACGGACGAACTTTATTGGACGGTGCAGGAGTGAAAGAAATCTGATGGATAGGGATTTCAGAAAATCTGCATGGTCTTTGCTGAAGATTTGGGTTTTGGTGTTTTTGTTCATTGGGCTTTGTGTGAGCATCATCCAGCTCTGGGGAACTGAAGTGCCCATCGCCTACTATCCCGTCATTTTTATGAGAGCCATGCTATCGCTTCCTGTGCTAGCTCTTTTTTTTATTGTTGCGATCTTACCTATAGGCGTCGCCTATTGGAGGCGCAGGACATCTGCAGAGGGCGAGTTAGAAAAGGCAGAATAAGTTCGTGCCAGCTCAAGGTAGGCTTACGTTAAATTTCGCTGTACGGAGCACAGCATCTAAACACGTCGTCATCCCGGACTTGATCGGGGTTCCAGAAAAATGCGCACGCTTGCGAATGGATTCCGGATCAAGCCAGGGGTGACAGCTGGAAGGTATGCCTACCCCGCCATGCCTTTCCTGATCTTGTCGCGCAGGAAGTCGATGGGTTTGAGGCCCGTCTTTTCTTCGAAATGCCAATAGGTCCAGCCATTGCAGGCGGCCGCGTTCTGGACCGCGGCGCCGACCTTGTGGATTGAACCCTGAATTTCGATCTCGCCGTCTTTCACATAAAGCGAGCCGTCCGCGCGCACTTTCGCCTGATGGTGCTTGTTGCGGGAATAAAGCTTCGCGCCGGGCTTGATGAGCTTGGTTTCAACCACCGTTCCAAACGGCACGCGCGGCGCCGATTTGGGTGAGGGCTGTGTCGACAGGTCTTCGCCTTGAAGCGGTTTCACCGCCGCAATGCGCTTTTTCGCAGCGGCGATATAGGTCTTGTCGCGCTCGACGCCAATGAAATGACGGCCGAGATATTTCGCGGCCGCGCCGGTTGTGCCGGAGCCGAAAAACGGATCGAGCACGACATCGCCCGGCTTCGTCGAGCCGATCAGGATGCGATAGAGCAGGGATTCAGGCTTTTGCGTCGGGTGTGTCTTTGCGCCGTCCTCGCCCTTGATGCGCTCATGGCCTGTGCAGATCGGGAACTCCCAATCGGAGCGCATTTGCAGATCGTCATTGGCGGTTTTGAGCGCGCGGTAGTTGAAGGTGTATTTCGATTTCTCCGACTTCGCCGCCCAGATCAGGGTCTCATGGGCGTTGGTGAGGCGCGTGCCGCGGAAATTCGGCATCGGGTTCGACTTGCGCCAGATGACGTCGTTCAAAATCCAGAAGCCTTCATCCTGGATCGCTGCGCCGACACGGAAAATATTGTGATAAGAGCCGATGACCCAGATTGCGCCGTCGGGTTTCAGAATGCGCCGTGCTTCTTTCAGCCAGCCGCGCGTGAACTTGTCATATTCCTTGAAGGACGCGAATTTGTCCCACTCATCGTCGACGCCGTCGACGCGGGAATTGTCGGGCCGGGTCAGGTCAGCCTGCCCAAGCTGAAGATTGTAGGGCGGATCGGCGAAGACGAGATCGACTGAATTGTCGGGCAGCTTTTTCATCGCCGCGATGCAATCGCCCGTCAAAATCTTGTCGAGCGGCAGCTCGGCCGTTTTCCTGGCTGCGGTTTTCTTTTTTGGTTTTTTCGCAGTTTTGCTCGCTGGCATTGCAACGCCCCTCAGCTTGGCCCGGAAACAAGGAGCGGCACTTTGAGTCGGCCCCGAGTCCCCGTCAAGAGTCAGGCGAAATTTTTTAGTGGATTCAAAGTGTTAATAGGTTAGTAAGAAGTTTTAACGCGGAGCCGCGCCACACAAGATGTTGTGGATCGGCGCAAAGCTCTTGCGATGATGTGGTGTGACGCCATGACTTTCGAGGCCACGGCTGTGCGCCGGCGCGCCATAGCCTTTGTTCTTTTCCCATTCATAAAACGGGTGCTCGAGAGCAAGATCGCGCATGATCTGATCGCGCGTTGTTTTGGCGATGATCGACGCGGCGGCGATGGAAAGCGACTTGGCGTCGCCTTTGACGATCATTTCGGTGCGCGCCTTCAGTTTTGGCCTTTGTGAGCCGTCGACGATGCAGACATGCGGTTTTGTCGCCAGTCCGGCTTCGGCGCGCGCCATGGCGAGAAACGTCGCCTGAAGAATATTGATCTCGTCGATTTCTTTGACGCTGGCGATGCCGACGCCGATTATGGCGCGCTCGCGAATGAGCGGCGCCAGTTTTTCGCGCCGTTTTTCCGTTAGTGTTTTGGAGTCCGCGAGACCCTCGGGAAAATTGTCAGGGTCGAGAATAACGGCGGCCGCCACTACCGGTCCCGCCCAGGGGCCGCGGCCGGCTTCGTCAATTCCGGCAACGACGCCAGCATGCAAGCGTTCAATGTCAAAGTTCGCAGTGTCGGCCATCATCGATCATGTATGGTTCAATCCTCGCTGCCCGGCGCTAGCCAAAAGCTCTGAAGAAAAATGAACCGATTCGCCTGTTACGCCTCTGTGGCGGCCTTATAAGCGCGGATCAAATGCTCCACATTGCTTTCATTGACGCCGCAAAGATTGATGCGCCCGCCGCCGACGACATAAACGCCGTGATCTTCGCGCATGATGCGAATCTGATCTTCGTTTAGCGGCATCAAGGAGAACATGCCCGCCTGTTCGGCAATAAAGCTGAGCCGGTTGTGAAGGCCGAAATCCTGCGCTGTTTTCGCAAGCAGCCGGCGATTGCCGCGTACGCGCTCGGCCATTTCCGCCAGTTCGTCTTTCCACATGGCGGTCAGCTCAGGGTTGCTCAGGATCTCCGCGACAATGGCCCCGCCATGGGCTGGCGGCATTGAGTAATTCCTGCGCGCAAGGCTGGTCGCCTGGGATTTAACGGCGAGGGCGCTGTCCGCCGTCTCACCGATGATGATCAACGCGCCTGTGCGCTCCCGGTAAAGCCCGAAATTTTTCGAACAGGAATAGGTGACCAACACTTCCGGCAGCGCCGCCGAGAATTTGCGGATCATGTAAACGTCGGCGTCGAGGTCCTTTGCAAAGCCGTGATAGGCGGTGTCGATCAGCGGCAGGAAGCCCTGCGCGTTCGCCATCGCCGCAATTTCGTCGATCTGCGCGGTGGAAAGGTCGGCGCCCGTCGGGTTGTGGCAACAGCCATGAACGAGCAGCACATCTTTCGGACCGAGTTTCGCGGCGCCGGCCTTGAAGGCGTCAAAATCGACGGCGTTTGCGTCCCGGTCGTAATAGGGGATCGAATTGAGCTTCAGGCCGGCCGCGGAAAGCAGCGGAATGTGGTTCGGCCAGGTTGGTTCGCCCAGCGTCAGGCTCTCCGCGCCCTGACTGTTCAACAACTCCCCCGCAAGGCGAAGCGCGCCGCAACCGCCGGGCGTTTGCACCGCCGCTGCACGGCCGGACGACAAGACCGGGCTGTCTTCGCCAAAGACAAGATTGAGAATGGCGGGGCCGAAACCCGGCGCGCCGTCGACCGGCGTGTAAGCTTTGGTCTTCTGCGCCGCCATGACATTTGCTTCGGCCCTGGCCACGGCTTTCATGACGGGTGTCGCACCGCTGAGGTCGCGATAGACGCCGACGCCTAGGTCAATTTTTTCAGACCGCGCATCGTCCTGATAGAGCTTGGAGAGACCGAGAATCGGGTCGGGCGGGAGGAGTTTTGTATCTTGAAACATGAGCGCCTTCGTATCAGCAAAGCCTTGGCCGTCAAGCCGCCTCGTTTTGCGGTCCTGCGGCCCCGGAAACGTGGACGCTCCAGCAAGGGTGTGATAGGCAGCAAGCCATGCCGCGCCAACGTCTTTATCCGCTTGAGGACCTGGAGGATATTCCGGGGACCAAGGTTTTCACCGCCCGCCGCAGCCGGCAGGGTTATTATCTGCACAAGTTCTGCATGAGCCTGATGCAGGCGGAAAATCGTGAGCAATTCAAGAAAGGCGAACGCGCCTATCTCGACAAGTTTGCGATGACGGAAGACCAGAAGCAGGGCGTTCTTGATCGTGACTTCAACAAGCTCATAGAGCTGGGCGGGAACATGTATTTCCTCGTCAAGATTGCCTCCACTGACGGCTGGAGCGCGCAGAAGGCGGTTGGCTCCATGACCGGCATGTCGCCTGAAGAATATGCTGCAATGATGCGCGAAGGCGGCCGCAGTCCCGAAGGTCTGCGCTCCATCCGGGAAGGCAATTAACAGTGGCCCGCATTTCCGCCGGTATTGCAACCAGCCATGTTCCCGCCATCGGCGCCGCGATCGATCTTGGCAAGACGCAGGACGAATATTGGGCGCCGATCTTTCAAGGCTACGAATTCGTCAAAAAATGGATCAAGGACAATACGCCTGATGTCGTGATCCTTGCCTATAACGACCATGCCTCCGCTTTGATGCTGGACATCGTGCCGACCTTTGCAATTGGTTTCGCCGACACTTTTCAGTCGGCTGATGAGGGCTGGGGGCGCCGCCCGGTGCCGCTGGTGCACAATCATATCGACCTTGCCGCGCATGTGGCCGAACAACTCGTGATTGACGAGTTCGACATCACCATTATCAACGAGATGGATGTCGATCACGGCCTGACCGTGCCGCTCAGTTTGATGTTCGGTCAAGTTGAGGAATGGCCGTGCAAGGTCATCCCGCTGGCGGTTAATGTCACGCAGTTTCCGACGCCGTCGGGTGAGCGTTGCTGGAAACTTGGCGAGGCGATCCGCAACGCGGTGAAGACCTTTCCCGAAGATCTCGATGTGCAGGTCTGGGGCACGGGCGGCATGAGCCACCAGTTGCAGGGAACACGCGCGGGGCTGATCAACAAGGAATTCGATAATCGCTTCCTGGATCTCCTTGCGCATGAGCCCGAGGAGCTTGCGACCTGGACGCGGCTCAAATATCTGCGCGAGGCGGGCACGGAAGGCATAGAGCTGATTATGTGGCTGATCATGCGTGCGTCGCTCGGCTATGGCGTTGAAGAACTGCACCGCTTTTACCGCGTGCCTGCCAGCAACACGGCCGTGGGGCATGTGGTCTACCAGGCAAGGTCCTGACATCGCTTCCGCGCAGCAGGGGCGATCCGATACTCGTTCAAAATTGCTGTGCGCCGGCGGCGCATTTGCGCAAAAACTTGCGCCAGTCTCTTCGCGGGGCGCCAATTGAGGCTCTTCATTCGGAGAGCTTCAAATCACGGTGCGGAAAGTTTTAAACGTCACGCCATGGCTCCCCAGACTGAACTCAAAACAGCGTCCGGGAGAAGGATTAAGACGCAAATAGTTCCAGGGTTTGACGAGCGCCGCTAACATGGATTTAGTGCATGTCAACTGTAAAACCGAGCTGGTGAAGCCCCATGAAACATACATCTCAACACACTACTGAAGACCTTGCCCGTGTTTTCGATCTGCAAAACGAAAACCAATGGAACGTGAAAGCGTCAACCGCCGAGGCGCGCAAGGCTAAGCTCACGAAACTGAAACAAGCTGTCGAGGCGCATGCCGACGAGATCGTCGCGGCCGTTCAAACAGACACGCGCAAGCCGGAAGCTGAAATTCGCGTGACTGAAGTCGGCGGCGTAATGGGCAACATCCAGCTCAACATCGACAATCTCGATGAGTGGATGCAGCCGAAAATGGTTCAGCCATCGGCCAATCCGGACGACAAGGCGAAAATCATGTATGAGGCGCGGGGAGTGTGTTTAATCCTGGGGCCCTGGAACTTCCCGATGGGGCTGACCCTCGGTCCGCTCGCCGCGGCGGTCGCCGCCGGCAATTGCTGCATGGTGAAGCTCACCGATCTCTGCCCCGCGACGGCGGCGGTGGCCGGAAAGATCATCCGCTCTGTCTTTGACGAAAATGAAGTGGCGTTGTTTGAGGGCGAGGTGTCGGTCGCAGAAGCCCTGTTGGAGTTGCCATTCAATCATATTTTCTTCACTGGCTCTCCGCGCGTTGGAAAAATCGTCATGGCGGCGGCGGCCAAAAATCTTTCGAGCGTGACATTGGAACTTGGCGGCAAGTCGCCGGTCGTTGTCGATGAGAGCGCTGATATCGACAAAGTGGCGGCGGATCTTGCACAGGCAAAACAGTTCAATGGCGGTCAAGCCTGCATCTGTCCCGACTATGTCTTTGTGAAGGAAAAACAGAAAGACGCATTGACGCAAGGTTTTGCGGCGCGGGTAAAAGAAAATCTCTACACGGATGGAAAACTCCGGAAAGAAAATATCGCGCAGATCGTCAACAAACGGAATTTCGATCGCATTAAAGGCATGTTTGACGACGCGGTGGCGAAGGGCGCGACCGTCGCTGCGGGTGGAGAGCTGGAGGCGGATGATCTCACTGTCCATCCGACAATGCTAACGGATGTGACGCCTCAAATGAAAATCATGCAGGAGGAGATTTTCGGGCCTGTAATCCCCGTAATGACGTATGACTCTATCGATGAAGTGATCGGCTATATAGAAGCGCGCGACAAACCACTGGCGCTCTATATTTACAGCAAGGATCAGGAGATGGTGGACAAGGTGCTTAGCCGAACATCATCTGGCGGCGTCACCGTCAACGGCGTGTTCTCTCATTATCTGGAAAACCAACTGCCCTTTGGCGGCGTGAACCATAGCGGGATCGGCAATTATCATGGGTTTTTTGGATTCAGGACGTTTTCCCATGAGCGTTCCGTCTACATGCATTCAGTATAACATCCGCACCAAACCGGTCTCAGTCGGCGCAACGCAATCCATTCGTTTTGCGCCGAAGCCGAGGTAACGAATTGTTTTCATAGACCGTCTGTCGGAATGCAAAGTTGATAGACAGCCGAAGATTGAGTGTAGCCGGTAATCTCCGCTTGAGCTTGCCGTGCGATGAATGTTTGACGGCCTGCTAATATCCAGTCTCAAGAGCCCCAGATCCCGTACGAGCCCTGCTATTCACTCAAGATATTGGTATGCCGATATGTAAAATGGCGCACCCGTGAGGATTCGAACCTCAGACCCCCAGATTCGTAGTCTGGTGCTCTATCCAGCTGAGCTACGGGTGCTGCGCTGGCGCCAAAGCGGCGCGAGGCGCGGGTTTAACCCCAAGACAGGGGCAATTGCAAGCGCCGGGGCGCCCGAATCTTTTCTTTGATCGGTCCTTTCCGGATTTTTGTGGGAATGGCCCCAAAATCGTCGATCTGAGATCTGCAAACGTGGCGGGTCGCCGCTTCTCTTCAGGGGTCGAAAGGTCCTGCGGCCTCGCGTATGAATGAGTGTAATGCGAGGCGGCAATGGGAAAGCGAAGCATGACGGGCAAGACGAATTGGCTTTTGGCGATTGGGGCGGCGGCGCTTCTGGCGGCGTGTGGACAAGGGGAAGCGCCAGACAGCGCCGGCGCGGCGGCCGAGACGTCTGCGGCCCCCGCGGAAGAGACGGCGCCTGGCCGCTGGTTCATCGCAGCGGCGAACCCTTATGCGGCGGAGGCCGGCGCCGAAATTCTCAAAAAAGGCGGTTCAGCCGTCGACGCAGCGATCGCCACCCAAACGGTGCTGGGGCTGGTTGAGCCGCAATCGTCCGGGCTTGGCGGCGGCGCCTTCATGCTCCATTACGACGCCAAGGCGGACCTTCTTGAAACTTATAATGGCCGCGAAACGGCGCCGGCGTCGGCGACGCCGGATCGCTTTCTCACCGCTGACGGCGAGGCCATGAATTTTTACGATGCGGTGGCGGGGGGCCTCTCCATCGGCGTGCCCGGCGCCGTGCGGATGCTTGAGCTTGCACATGATGAGCATGGCAAGCTCGCCTGGAATGAAAATTTTGAAGCCGCCATCGCGCTTTCGGAAACCGGATTTAAAGTATCGCCGCGTCTAAACGGATTGTTGTCGCGCATTCCGCGGCTCAAACAGATGCCGGCCGCCGCATCGTATTTTTATAGCGATGACGGCGCTCCATGGCCCGTTGGCCATGTATTGAAAAACCCTGCCTACGCCGAGACGTTGAAGACGATCGCGGCTGGCGGGGCGCATGCTTTTTATACCGGCCCGATCGCCGAAGCGATTGTGGAGGCGGTGAACGCAGCGCCCAACCCGGGCGGCATGACTCTGGCTGATCTTGAGACCTATACGGCGGAGAAGCTCGACCCAGTTTGCGGACCTTACCGCGCCTATCAGATCTGCTCTATGCCGCCGCCGAGTTCCGGCGGTGTGACATTGCTGCAGATTCTCGCGCTGCTGGAGCCGTTCGATATAGCGGGCGCCGGTGCAGGCTCTATTGAGTCGCTGCATTTGCTTTTTGAAGCCTCGCGTCTCGCCTATGCGGACCGCAACGAATATCTCGCTGACAACGAAATGCTGGCGGGTGAGGATGAGGGTCTTTCATCGGCGGCGGTGATCGCCGGCCTTTTGAACCCCGCATATCTGGAAGCGCGTTCGGCGCAGATCGACCCGTCAACAGCCGCTGAAACTGTCGAGGCGGGTGATCCTTCCGCTTATGACCTCGCTGACGGCGCCGGGCAGTGGAAGCGCTATGGCGCCGACGCCTCGCCGGAGCCGCCGTCGACCAGCCACTTCGTCATCGTCGACAGTGAAGGCAATGTGGTCTCCATGACGACGACGGTTGAGTTCGCCTTCGGCAGCCATCAGATGGCGGCCGGCATGGTGCTCAACAATCAGCTTACGGACTTCTCTTTCCTGCCGGTGCGTGACGGAAAGCCGGTGGCGAACGCCGTGGCGCCGGGCAAGCGCCCGCGCAGCTCCATGACGCCGGCGATTGTTTTCGACGGCAATGGAGAGATATGGGCGGCGGCGGGCTCGCCCGGCGGGCCGGCGATCATCGGCTATGTGGCGAAAACACTGATCGCCATGATCGATTGGGGGCTGTCAACGCAGGAAGCAGTGAACTATCCGAACGCTGTCTACCCGCGCGGGGCGCCGATCCTTGAGACCGACGGGTACGATACTCAGATCATTGAAGGGCTGAAGGCGCGCGGTCACGACGTTGAAACACGCGATCTCAATAGCGGCGTGCATGCGTTCAAGCGCCTGCCCGACGGTTCATTCGAAGGCGGCGCCGATCCGCGACGCGAAGGCGTCTGGCTCACTGGCGAAATTGAAGCGCAATAGCCTTATTGCGCTGCGCCGGGCAGGGTGATGCAGAAGGTTGCGCCGGTCGCGTCGCTTTTGTCGAGGATCAGCGATCCCCCGTGCGCGCGGGCGATTTCCGCCGCAATGGCGACGCCAAGGCCGGAGCCCCCAGGCTTTTGCGATCCTTTGAACGGTTCAAAGAGGTCGGCCTTGGCGTGATCGGGAAGCCCCGGTCCGCTGTCGGCGATCGCAATCGCGACTGCGCCATTTTCAACATGAGCGTCGACAGAGACCGTATGACCTTCGGCGTTTTCAATTTCCATCATCGCGTCAACGGCGTTGCGCACAAGGTTGAAGAGGGCGCGGTAGAGCTGTGTGCGATCGGCGGCGATCGACAGGTTTTCCGGCGCATTGTTGATGGCCGTCACGCCCATTGCGGCGGTATCGTCAAGCACTTCATCGACCAGGTCATGTAGAGAGAATGGCGACTTGCTGAGAAGCTGCGATTCCATCCGGCCAAAGGTCAGCGTGTCGCGGCTTAAGGCGATGGCGCGGTCGAGTGCGGAAATAAGACGGGGTGAAAGCTTTCTGACGCTCGGGTCGTCGGACTTGGCAAGCCGGTCGGACATGAGCTGCGCCGAAGCAAGGATATTGCGAAGATCGTGGCTGATTTTTGAAATGCCTGCGCCGAGGGCCGCGAGGCGCCGCCGCTCGCCCAGAAGATCGCGGACGCTTTTTTCCATGGCGGCGAGGCTTTCTTCTGCAACGCCGATTTCATCCTTGCGGCCGGAAGGTTTTAAGATACCAAGCGCATTTTCCGGATCGGCGTCAAAGGCGGTGATGTTTTCCGTCAGCCGCTTCACAGGCCTTACGATCATGCGATTGAGCGACCAGTAGACCAGCCCCGCCGTCAAGGTAGAGATGACCAGTGACAGGAGAAAGATGTTGCGCGCATAGGCGTATAGATCGTCGCGCAGCGCCTTTTGCGAGACGATGATATCGACGGTCTGATCTGTTGCGAATTGCGGCTCTCCGGTCGCCTGAATGAGATGATCGCCCCTTGAGAAAAACGTCCCCCAGGCGTTTGCGATCAAGTCCATTTTATTTTCCTGCGTGAGATCCACGCGCAACATGTTGGGCGCGCCATGGGGATTGATCTCAGGCGCCAGGATCAGCATGCGCATGTCATCGCTGTTAATCGTGACGCCGAGAATATTCGCCGTGGAGAAAAGCTGACGCACAAGCATTTCATCAGCCGCGCCCTCGCGCGGGCCTTCAAGCGCGAGACTGGCCAGATAGGCTTCTTCAAACCGGATCATGAACCAGTCCCCGCGTTGTTTCGCAATGGAGGGCACAAGCACGACGAATTCCGCAACGAACACAAAGATGATCGTCAGGAAGAGGAGCTTGGTCGAGAGCGACCGTTTGGCGAAAGCGGTTTTCATGGAAGCCTAGTCGAAAACGGACAGGAGACGGATCAAGAACCGCGTCCGGTCGGAAAAGAGCGTATCGGAATACCATGCGCTGGCGGCGCGCTTGCTCGCCTCGCTTCGGGTGGGATAGGGCGCGATCATATCCGTAAAGGCGCGAATTTTGAGCTTTGATGAGAGCGCCAGCACCCATGGCTGCAGCAAATCGCCAGCCCCGCGTCCCACAATCCCCGCACCGAGGACATGGCCTTTCTTGTCGGTGACGACTTTCACAAGGCCTTCCGTTTCGCGCTCGGCTTCTGCGCGGTCATTTTGTGAAAACGGCCACCGCACGATTTTTATCTCACCGTGGCGGTCGCGCGCTTCGCGTTCGGTTAGACCTACTTGCGCCAGCTCAGGGTCGCAGTAGGTGACGTGCGGCGCTAAGTATTCGTTGTTTTTCGAGGGCGCCTTGAAAAGAATATTCCGGACAAGCACAGAAGCGTGATAGCCCGCCACATGGGTGAATTGCCGCCCGCCGGCGACGTCGCCCGCCGCATAAATGCGCTTATTGGTGGTGCGCAGGCTGCTGTCGGTTTTCAGCCCTTGCTTGTCATGCTCAACCCCTGCTGCTTCGAGATTGAGGCCATCTACTGTCGGTTTGCGCCCGACGGCGATGAGAAGGTGCGATCCTTCGATCGCGCGTGCGCCAACCGTAACGCGAACGCCGTTTAAGGTTTTCTCCACGCGTTCCGCATTGCCGCCTTCCACGATATCGACACCTTCCTTGACGAGGCGTTCGCGAACAATGTCTGCAAGCTCCGGGTCATCGCGGCCCAGGATCTTGCCGCCTTCGATGACGGTCACTTTGGCGCCGAGACGGCGATGCGCCTGCGCCATTTCGATTCCAATAGGCCCGCCGCCGATGACAATGAGATGGTCGGGAGTGACGCGATTGTCGAATAGCGTTTCGTTCGTGAAATAGGAAACATCATCAAGGCCGGGAATGGGCGGAACGAACGGCGTCGAGCCGGTCGCAATGACGAAATGTTTTGCTTTGACAATATTGTCGCCGGCCTTGACCTCGCGCGGCCCGGTGAATTCCCCATGCTCCCGGACGACGGTCACGCCAAGGCCCTCAAACCGCTCTTGGCTGTCGACCGGCGCAATGGTTTCGATGACGCCATGAACATGATCCATCACGGCGGCGAAATCGACTTGCGGTTCGACACTGGCGATCCCGTATTTCTCCGCTTCGCGCATTTCCTGCGCGCGCGCGGCGGCGGCGATAAGCGCTTTTGAGGGCACGCAACCTGTGTTGAGGCAATCGCCTCCCATCTCGCCTTTTTCAATGAGCACGACCTTGCGGCCGAGCATGGCGGCGCCGGCGGCGACCGAAAGCCCGCCCGAGCCGGCGCCGATAATGCAAAGATCAGCCTTGATTGTCTGCGCCATGATTATTGCGTCTCCGGCGCGGTCTTGCGCTTCAGAAGAACAGGGATCAGCGCCAACACAATCAGCCCGACAATCGGGGTCAGCGTTTCCGGTTTTAAAAGGACGCCGGCAAGCGAGATGTCTTCACCGGCGTCAAAGGCGGCGCCCGCCGCTGCGCCGATGCTGGCGTAAACGAAGGAGCCCGGAATAATGCCGAAAAATGTGCCAATCAAAAAATTGCGCAGGGAAACGCCCATAAGCCCGGCGGCGATATTCACCGCCCAGAAGGGGAACACCGGCGCCAGCCTCAAGACAAACATGTAGGAAAGCTCGCCTTTGCGAAATCCTTCTTCCATCCGCTTGGCGAAGGCGCCGGCGCGTTTCGACAGGATGTCGCCGAGCGCTGTTTTCGCCGCAAGGAAGATGACGGTTGCGCCAATCGTCGCTGCAAAGACGATCAGCGGCGTTCCGGTCCAAAGGCCAAACAAATAGCCGCCGAAGATGGTGAGGATGCTCGCGCCCGGAAAAGAGATCGCCACCGCCGCCGCGTAAACGGCTGTAAACAGCGCCATGGCGCGCAACGGATCCGCCGCCACCCAGGCTTGCAGGGCCTCTCGATTATCCCGCAGCGCGTCGAGCGTGAAATAGCGGTGAAGCCCGAGGGCGAAGAAGCCGGCCAGCGCCGCCCCGATGATCACAAGGGGGAGGAGACGGTGGAGCGGGCTTTTGGCGGGGGGAGAAGCTTCGGACAAGGAATGGGCCTTTCGGGAATCGGGGTGACTATAGCGGGACTTGCCGTTATTGGGGATTGGCCCCCGCCGTCCCGCTTTCTAGCGGGAAAGGGCGGGAATTCATGTCACGCTTCGCCCCCGACTGGTCACAAGCGCGCGAAAATGGCCTTCGGGAGACGGATTTGATGAAATCGGTGGAAACCCGTCGGATTCAGCGGTTCCCGGTGTTGACGACGCGCCGCCGCCGGTCTATTCCCCCGCCTCTTGTTTGACTGCTGAATTGGCGGCGCGCGCCGCGATTCCACCCGTCTTTGAGGATCGAACGATGAAACGGACCTATCAACCGAGCCGGCTTAAGCGCAAGCGCCGTCACGGCTTCCGCGCGCGCAAAGCGACCAAGGGCGGCCAGAAAGTGCTGGCTTCACGCCGCGCCAAGGGCCGCAAGCGCCTCTCGGCCTAGTTTGGCCGCGTAAGCTCTGGCGCAGAAAACCAAATCAGATCAAGGCTCTAGCGTCGCCCACGCGAGGACCCCCATGGGCGTCATCAAAAAACGTCGGGACTTTTTGGCGATGCGCGGAGCTGACAAGGCGCACAGCGCCTCTTTTTTGATGCTGGCTCGGGACAACCCGGAAAACGGGCCCGTGGCCCGGCTGGGCCTTACCGTCACCAAAAAGCTTGGAAATTCGGTTATCCGCAACCGCATCCGGCGGCGCCTCCGGGCGGCGGCGCGCGAGGTTTTCCCCGTTCAGGCCTCGCCCGGGACCGACTATGTTCTCGTCGCTCGAAAAGCGGCCTATGACCGCAATTTCGAAGCGCTGCTTGACGATATGAAGCGCGCCCTTTTAAGGCTCAACCGCAACCCTACATAGAACGGATTGAAGCGGGCCCGGCTCGCGCCGTTTCCAGCATTCATCGGGATTTTTCATGGACCGCAATTTGATCTTGGCGATCGTCCTTTCCTTCGGCGTGTTTCTCGTCTGGGATTTCATGGTGCTCGGCCCCCAGCGTGAGGCGCAGCAGGAAGCGGCCCGCGCCGCCCAGGCCGCCGCAACGCAGCAGGCGGAAGCCGCACAGGATATGGACCCGGATATTGGCGGTCTTGCCGGCGCCGAGGCGGCGCTCACCGTTGAAGACGCCATCGCCAACTCGGTGAAGCGCGTTCCGATCAAGACGCCGACCTTGCAAGGGTCCATCAATTTGAAAGGCGGCCGCTTCGACGACCTTCTTCTCCTGCAATATCGTCAAGGCCTTGATGATGAAAGCGCGCCGATCCGGCTCTTAAGCCCCGCCGAAACAGAGCACGGCCATTTCATGCAGCAAGGCTGGGCGGTCGGCGCCGATACGGCGGCCGGCGCGCAATGGAGTGTAAATGACGGCGCCGTCCTGACGCCGCGGACGCCGGTGACTCTGACACGGACAAGCGGTGGCCTGACTTACGAGAAAACGATCTCCGTCGACGACAAATATATGTTCACGGTGAAGCAGACCGTTACGAACAATTCGGGCGAAACCAAAAATCTGCGCCCCTATGCGACGGTGACCCAGCGAAACATTCCGGAAGAGTATCGCAACTTCATGATCCTGCATGAAGGTCCGCTCGGCGTCATTGGAACGAAGCTTTACGAGCGCAAATACAACAAGCTCAAAAAAAACAAGGACGCCAAAATTAAAGAGTCCGGCGTTGGCGGCTGGGTTGGGGTCACCAACAAGTTCTGGCTCGCCGCCTCCATTCCGCCGGCGGACGCCGAGATCGAAGCGACCCTCGCCAATCGTGGCACTACAGAAAAACCGATCTTCGAGGCCTTTTACGCCATGCCGAATATGGCGCTGGCGCCGGGCGAATCGAAGACGATGCAGTCCTATATGTTCGGCGGCCCGAAGGATGTGGATATTCTTCAGTCCTATGAGGCGCAGCCCGAAGATGGCGGCCTCGGGGTTTATGATTTCGACAAGGCCGTCGACTGGGGCCATTTGTTCTTTCTGACGCGGCCGATCTTTTACACGCTCAACTTTTTCGGCGACCAGACAGGCAATTTCGGTATCGCCATTCTTCTTCTGACATTGATCATCAAGCTCATTTTGTTCCCGATTGCGAACAAAGGCTATGAGTCCATGTCGAAGATGAAAAAGCTGCAGCCGGAAATCAAAAAGCTTCAGGAGCGCTACACCGACGACAAGATGAAGCTGCAACAGGAGATGATGGCGCTCTATAAAAAGGAAAAGATGAACCCGCTTGCGGGGTGTTTTCCGATCCTTTTGCAGATGCCGATTTTCTACGCGCTTTATAAAACGCTGTTTGTGACGATCGAACTGCGTCACCAGCCGTTTCTTTATATCAAGGATCTTTCGGCGCCTGACCCAACCACGATTTTCAATCTGTTTGGTTTGTTGCCTTTTGATCCTACCGCGTTGCCGCTCATTGGCGCCATTCTCGGCATCGGCTTTTTGCCCGTCCTGATGGGCGTCGCCATGTGGTTCCAGACCAAGCTGAACCCGCCGCCGGCCGATCCGGTCCAGGCGCAGGTCTTCGCCTTCATGCCGTTTGTGTTTGTCTTTATCTTCGCGCCCTTTGCGGCTGGGCTTGTTCTGTACTGGTTCTGGAACACGACGCTCGGCATCCTGCAGCAATGGTATATCATGAAAAAGAACGGCGTGAAAGTAGAACTCGGACAAAGGCTCAATCTGCCCTGGGCAAAAAAGAGCGCCGCCAGTGATGCGCCAAGCGACGCCAAGTGACGACGCCTGATGCTTTTTCACCGGCGGAGATTGAGGCGGGGCGGCTCATGTTCGCCAAGCGCGCAGACTTTATGCTGGGCGTCACGTCGCTGGAAACGCTGCCGGACGAAGGTCCGGCGGAAGTCGCCTTTGCGGGACGCTCCAATGTGGGAAAGTCGACCTTGCTGAATGCGCTTGTGGGGCAGAACGGGCTTGCCCGCGCATCGAACACGCCGGGGCGCACGCGGGAAATCAACTATTTCGATCTTGAAGGCGCGCTGCGGCTCGTCGACCTGCCGGGCTATGGTTACGCCAAGGCGTCGCGCAAGGATGTGGAACAATGGACGGCGCTGACGCGGGATTTCCTGCGCGGCCGGTCAGTATTGCGCCGCGTTTGTGTGCTCGTGGATTCTCGCCATGGGCTGAAGCCGGTCGATGTGGAGGTCATGGATCTTCTCGATGAGGCGGCGGTGAATTATCAGATTGTCCTCACCAAGACTGACAAAATAAAACCGACAGCGCTCGTAAAACTCATCGAGGCGACGGCGAAGCAGATCGGCCGGCGGCCGGCGGCGCACCCGTTTGTACGGGCGACGTCGTCTGAAAAAGGTGACGGGATTGCCGAACTCCGAGCCGATCTTGCCGCGCTCGCGACTGCGTAAAGACTTTTTTAACCTTCGCCGCGGCGTTTTAGGGCTATGGCGCAAACGAAAATCCATAGCGAAACCTCGCTCGCCCATTGGCGCGGCGCATTCGAGCGCTATCTGAAATCTGAAAAGCGCGCCAGCGCCTATACGCTCCGCAATTATGCAGCGACCTTGTCGCGCTTTGAGCTGTTCCTGGCCGGCCATCTCGGCGGTCCGGCGTCGCTCAACGATCTGTCGCGGCTGGAGACCAAGGATTTCCGCGCCTATCTCGCCCAGCGCCGCAATGAGGGATTGGGGCCGCCATCGCTGAAGCTGGAGCTGTCGGCGCTGAAGACGTTTTACAAGTTTCTGGGCCGCCGCGCCGATGTCGATAATGACGCCATCGCCGTGATGCGCGGCCCAAAAGCAAAAGAGCGCTTGCCGCGCCCGGTGAGCGAGGTTGACGCCGAGGCGCTGATCGAAGCGGCGGCGACGATGAAAACATCAACGCGCAAGGAAAACTGGGAGCAGGCGCGTGACGCCGCGCTGATCACCCTGCTTTACGGTGTGGGCTTGAGGATTTCCGAGGCGTTGTCATTGCGGTGGTCCGATGCGCCATTGAGCGACACGCTGCGCATCAAGGGGAAGGGCGCCAAGACGCGTCTTGTTCCCGTCGTGCCAGCGGCGCGTGAAGCGGTGGAGGCCTATCAAAAGCTTTGCCCTTATGGCGGTGAGGCGGACGATCCCCTGTTCTTTTCGACGCGCGGCAAGCAGCTCTCGGCGACGCTCGCCCAGCGCACCATGGCGAAACTGCGCGCCGCCCTTAATTTGCCGGACTC
Source organism: Hyphococcus sp. (assembly GCF_041986965.1). GTDB lineage: Bacteria > Pseudomonadota > Alphaproteobacteria > Caulobacterales > Parvularculaceae > Hyphococcus. The sequence continues at coordinate 1,221,936 of NZ_JBHIXB010000001.1, forward strand.
GGCGACGCCGCACGCCCTGCGCCATGGGTTTGCTACGCATCTATTGTCCGCAGGCGGCGACCTGCGCGCGATTCAGGAGCTGTTGGGTCACTCCTCGCTTGCGGCGACCCAGCGCTACACCAAGATCGATAAGGAAAACCTCTTGAAGGTCTTCGATCAGGCGCACCCGAGAGCGCGCTAAATTTTCTTAGTTTGCGCCCGTCGCATCCAACTGCAATTCCACATCCAGCAACAGGTATCGGTCATCATCAAGCACATCAAAATCGATTTCCCACCATTGCTTCTTGGTTCTAATGTTAACGACCAATCGCGGGAAGAATTCTAGGTCAAATCCATCCCCTTCCGCCATTCGAAGGTGCTGAAACTGCAAGTAGGTAATATTTGTTTCAGCGCTATTTTTGAGTGACTGAACGAATTTCGTGAACTGAGCCTTGCCTTCAGAATCAAGCTCTGCAGTGTCGAAGCGTTGCGTGAGCGTTTCCGGATCTTCGATAGACTCCATCCATACGGTGTACAGTTTTTTAAATGCGCCGGGCGATAGTGAGTTTGTCGTAACGACGGCTTCGTTTTGATGGGTTAATTCGGAACCGGGATCCAGCGCCATCATCGTAAGTTCAAGACGATGTCGTGTCGACAACAGCTCCTTTGAGCTTTTCGCTTTTGAAAAGCGGTCAGCCGGCATCTCGTGATAGCATCTTCGATAAAATGATACGCCATTTCTGTTTTCAACCGGTTCAAGAATGGAAAATTCGACATTTCTTGTATTGTTGCATACGATAACAGACGAACCTTCCGGAAGCTCATCGAATAATGCTCGCAGTCCGGGGTTGGGTGTAGACGCAGTTTCAGCGTCATAATATTCACAACCATTTTCAATTGGTGTCGCTGCAAAACTGGGATTCAGAAACCCCGCAATTAGTCCGGCAATCAAAGTTAAGAATCTAACCGAAATGCGCATAGTTGAACTCCGCTGTTCAAGCCTAAACCCCGTATTTCGCCTTGTAGGTTTTCACATCGCGTTTCAACTCCGGCAGCAGGAGATAGAGCGCGATGATATTCGGGATGCACATCCCGAAGAGCATGGAGTCGATAAAGTCGATGATCGACGACAGCGACACCGCGGCGCCAGTTGATAGGGCGACGCAAAGCGACAGCTTGAACAGGACGTCGACTTTCTTGGTGTCGCCGAAGAGATAGGCGGCGGCCTGTGCGCCGTAAAACGCCCAGCTCACCAGCGTCGTGAAAGCAAATAGCACTGAGGCGACAAGCAGAATGTAGGGGAACCAGGCAAAGGCGCTGGCGTATGCCGCTGAGGTGATCTCGATCCCGACGACATTCTCGCCGTAAAGATAAGGCTCATAGGCGCCGGTGACGATGACCACGAGAGCAGTGATCATGCAGACGACAATGGTGTCGATAAAGGGTTCGAGCAGCGCCACATAACCTTCGGTCAACGGTTCGTTGGTTTTGACGGCCGAGTGCGCGATCGCAGCGGAGCCGACGCCGGCCTCGTTGGAATAGGTCGCGCGGCGAATGCCGTTGATGAGCGCCCCGACGAAACCGCCGCCTGCGGCCTCAAGCCCGAAGGCGCTTTTGAATATCGTTGTAAAAGCGGCGGGCACCTGATCGATATTCATGAGAATAATCACAAGCCCTGCGCCGAGATAAACTGCGCCCATAAGCGGCACGAGAATGCCGGTCACCTTGCCGATGCGTTTAATGCCGCCCAGCACCACATAGGCGACGCCGGCCGCCATAATGACGCCGAAGGTGACTGGAATGGACAAACCCGTGACATTCGCGAATTGCGCGTGTGACTGGTTGACCTGAAGAACGCTGATCGATCCGCCGATCGCCATGACTGCGAAAAAAATCGCGGCGGCCTTGCCGACCGTTTTCAGCCCCATGCGCCCGAACACTTCCTCAATGTAATACATGGGCCCGCCCAGCGTCGAACCGTCAGGCCGCACCCGGCGGTATTTCACGGCGAGGGCGCATTCAGCGAATTTGGACGACATGCCGAAAAAGCCGGCGACCACCATCCAGAAAACGGCGCCGGGCCCGCCAATGGCGATGGCGACAGGCACCGAGGCGATATTGCCAAGGCCGACCGTGCCGGAAAGCGCAGAGGACAGCGCTTGAAAGTGGGAAATCTCGCCATGGGCCCCTTGCTGGTCATGAGGATTGAGCACCAGCGACCACGCATGGCGAAAGCCGCGCAGATTGATGAAGCCGAGGGAGAAAGTGAGGATCACCGCAGCGGCCATCAGCCAGATAACGACGAGGGGCAGCGACACGCCTAAAAAGTCGACCGAGTAAAAAATGATCGACGATATGAAGTCGCTGAAGGGCGTCAGGGTGTTATCGATGCGTTCGGCAAAGGAAGGAGCGGCGTCGGCCATGGACATCCTTTCGGGCCGTCAGGCCGCGCTGCAGGCAAAAGGCTCGATACTCTAGCAAGCATTGCGGCCATGTCACTGGACGAAAAGAGAATTAAGGATATCCGCTAGATCACAAGCCTTTCAGCGCCTGATCGAGGTCGGCGCGCAGGTCGCCGATATCCTCAACGCCGATAGAAAGCCGGACCAGCGAATCATCAAGCCCCATTTCCGCGCGGCGTTCAGGCGGGATGGAGGCGTGGGTCATAATGCCGGGATGCTCGACGAGGCTTTCAACACCGCCAAGGCTCTCCGCGAGGGTGAACAGCTCCACCCGCTCCAGCATGGTCTTGGCCGCGTCGAGGCCCCCCTTCACGAAAATCGTGACCATGCCGCCGAAGGCGTCCATCTGACGCTTTGCGACGTCGTGTCCGGGATGGGATTTAAGGCCCGGATAAGTGACGCGGTCGATCGCGGGATGCGGCGCCAGCCATTCAGCAAGGGCCATGGCGTTGGACGAGGACCGTTCAAGTCTCAGCGCCAGCGTCTTGAGACCGCGCAGAGCGAGAAAGGAATCGAACGGTCCCTGAATGCCGCCAACGGAGTTTTGCAGGAAAGCGATGCGGTCGCCGAGATCTTTGTCATTGACCACAAGAACGCCGCCAATCACGTCGGAATGGCCGCCGAGATATTTGGTCGCCGAATGCATGACAATGTCGGCGCCGTGATCGAGGGGGCGCTGGCAATAGGGGGACGCGAAAGTGTTGTCGCAACCCACAGTCACGCCATGTTTCTTGGCGATCTTTGCAATGGCTTCGATATCAACAATCTTCAAAAGCGGATTTGTCGGCGTCTCGAGCCAGACGAGCTTTGTTTCAGGTGTGATCGCCGCTTCGAATTTTTCGGGATCGGTCAGATCCACATAGGTGAAAGATAAATTCGCCGATGTGCGCCGCACGCGTTCGAACAAGCGAAATGTGCCGCCGTAAACATCATCCATTGCGATGATGTGCGAACCTGCCGGAAAAAGCTCCAGCATGGTGGAGATCGCCGCCATGCCGGAGGCGAAGGCGAAGCCGCGTGCGCCGTTCTCAAGATCGGCGATACAGCGTTCATAGGCGAAACGCGTCGGGTTCGCGCCGCGGGCGTAGACGAAGCCCTTATGCACGCCCGGGCTTTCCTGGGCGTAGGTGGAGGTCTGGTAGATCGGCTGCATCACCGCGCCGGTCGTCGGGTCGTGTTCCTGCCCGGCGTGAATGACGCGGGTGGCGAAGGCGGGGCGGTTCTTTTTGTCGCTGGTCATGGGCGTCCCTTCTCTTTGGAAAGGGACTTAGCGTGCATGAAATGGAATTTCCAGCGACCATATAAGCGGCTTGGGGACAGGCCGCTGGAAATCCACCGCGATGCTTCCCCCATGGCGCGAAAAGGGACGTTATCCGCGCTGCACCGCAATTTTCTTCGTTCTGGCCTCTAGCTCCGGCGGTTTGGGGAGCGTCAGCCTCAGGACGCCGTTTTTGAACTTCGCGTCGATTGCGTCGGGATCCACATCAAAGGGCAGCGACATGGACCGTTGAAACGAGGCGTAGGAGCGCCGGGAGACGCCCTCCTTTTCTTCCTCGTTCTTGCGCTCGCCGCGGATGGTGAGAAGGTTGTCATGAAGCTCCACATCGACGTCATCTTCGTCAACGCCGGGAAGTTCGGCTTCAATTTCAAGGGCCTTGTCGGTATCTTTATAATCGACGTGAATGGCGCGAGCGCCATTGCCGCCTTGTGCGGCGAACGGTGCCGGGGCGCCGAAATCAGAGAAGAAGTCGTCGAAAAGACGGTTCATCTCCCGATGCAGCTGGAAAAAGGGTGCGTCAGCGTCTTCGTTGAGCGCCGGCGCGTTACGGTTACGATTAAAAACGCTTAGCGGTTTGAACATGACATTGTCTCCTGTCGCGTGAAATTCGAAACAGACAACATCGAACGGGAACGCCAACCAGGTCGTTCCTGTTGACGCATGAGAGATATTAACGGACGCACGCGGTTCAAGTGCGACGTTTTTCCGCAAATGATAGTGCGTCTCAGAAAAGACGCTTAAGCCTGCCGTTTTAAGCGCATCAGGGCCTCGTCGAGCGCCTGAAGGAAGCGTGAGCGGTCCGCCTTCTGGAAAGGCGCCGGGCCGCCCACAGCCCCTTCCGCGCCGGCGCGTAAATCCGCCATCAAGGCGCGCGCGGCGATGGCGCCGCCAATGGAGTCCTTGGTGAAGGGCTCGCCCTTGGGGCTGATCACCGTTGCGTCCGCTTTCAGACACCGCTCGGCGAGGAGGATGTCAGCCGTGATGACGATGGCGCGGGAGTGTGCGTGCTCGGCCACATAATCATCCGCCGCATCATAATGATCATTGACGGTGACGCGGGTGATCAGCTCATGGCGGGGAATGCGGATCGGCGCATTGGCGACGACTGTGACAGAAATTTCATGCCGGAAAGCGACCTTGTAAACCTCCTCCTTAACGGGGCAAGCGTCAGCGTCTACAAGGATTTCCAGCGATTTGACCATGACGACCCTTAAGAAGGCGGCGCGCGCGGAACGCTCTCCCCATCCGTGTGTTTCCTAAGACGAGATCAAATAAAGGTCAAAGGAGGCGGCGTCATGCGCGTAATGGAAATGATCAAGGAGCACCCCCAGGTGGGTGACGACTTTACCCAAGAACTTGGCGTTGCCGTGCGCCACGCCATGTATTGCGCAGAGATATGCGCCTCATGCGCCGACGCCTGCATCGCTGAGAGCACAGCCAAGGATATGCGGCAGTGCATCCGCAATTGCCTCGACTGTTCGGATATCTGCGAAGCCACCGCGAAAACCGGGCTGCGGCGAACGGCGCAGAATATTGTCGTGCTGCGCGCCCAGCTTCAGGCTTGCATTATGGCGTGCGACGTATGTGCTGAAGAATGCGAAAAGCATGATAACCCGCATTGCGAACGCTGCGCCAAAATGTGCCGTGAATGCGCATCGGACTGCCGCGCCGCGTTGCCGGAAGTGAACTGAGCGGCCCGGCCTGGACCCGGTTTATAAAAGCTTTTCCTGAACGTCTTTCGACCAGCCGACGAACACTTGCGTTGGTCCGTTCTCGATCACCGGCCTCTTGATCAGAGTCGGATGTTCAGCCATGAGCGCGAGCGCTTTCTTCTCCGTGACGCCGTCTTTTTCAGCGTCATCGAGCCCGCGCCAGGTGGTCGATGATTTGTTGAGTAGTTTTTCCCAGCCGGCCGCCTTCGCCCATTTCGCGATCTGCGTTTTGGTGACGCCGTCGGCGCGCACATCGTGAAACGTTACATCTTCGCCCGCTGCTTCCAGCGCTTTGCGCGCTTTTTTGCAGGTGTCGCAGTTTTTGAGGCCGTAGAGGATCATTACGCCACCTGCAGCCGCAGATAGTTCAGCAAATCCGTCCGGGTAATCAGGCCCTCGAATTTGCCTTCATTCAATACAACCGCCACATGGCCCTTGGCGAAGATGGGGAGGAGGGACTGCATGTCCTGCTTCGCCTCGACGGTTTCAACGCGATAGGTCATGGCCGACTTCACAGGGTCCTTGAACTTGTCGCGATTGCGGACGATCGCGAACAGTAAGTCCTCTTCATCCAGAAGGCCGGAGACGTCGCCATTGTCATCAAGCACTGGCAATTGCGAGATGTCATAGAGTTTCATTTTGCCGTAAGCGCTCATCAGCGTATCGTCGGGCTTTACCGTCACCGTCGCGCGTTCCGAATGGCGGCGGGTGATGAGGTCGGTGAGGTCGCCTTTCGGCGGACGCTTCAGGAAGCCCTGATCATACATCCAGTAGTCGTTGAACATCTTGGAGAGATATTTGTCGCCGCGGTCGCAGACAAAAGCGACAACGCGCTTCTTCTCCGTCTGCTCGCGGCAATATTTTAACGCCGCCGCAAGAATGGTGCCTGACGACGATCCGCCGAGGATGCCTTCTTTCTTGAGGAGGTCGCGCGCCGCTTCAAAACTTTCCTTGTCGGTTATCTCATAGGCGCGTTTGACATGGGAAAGGTCGGCGATGTCGGGGATGAAATCCTCGCCGATGCCTTCCACCAGCCAGGAGCCGACCTCATTGGGCGGCGCGCCCTTGTTCACATAGTCAGTGAGGATAGATCCCTTGGGATCAGCGAGGATGATTTCCGTTTCAGGGGATTTCTCTTTGAAAAAATGCGACAGACCGCTGATCGTGCCGCCGGAACCGACGCCGGCGACGACAGCGTCAACCTTGCCGTCGAGCTGGCCAAGAATTTCCGGGCCCGTCGTGTCTTCATGGGCGTGCGGGTTCGCCTCATTACAGAACTGGTTGACGTAAAAAGCCCCGGTTTCGTCGGCGATGCTCTGTGCGACATCTTGATAATATTCAGGATGGCCTTTGCCCACATCAGACCGGGTGAGGCGCACATCCGCGCCGAGCGCTTTCAGATGAAAGATCTTCTCCTGCGCCATCTTGTCGGGAACGACGATGATGGTGTTGTAGCCTTTTTGCGCCGCGACGAGCGCCAGTGCGAGGCCGGTGTTCCCAGCCGTCGCCTCAATAATGGTGCCGCCGGGTTTCAGCTTGCCTTCGCGTTCTGCCGCCTCGATCATGGCGACGCCGATGCGGTCTTTAATGGAGCCGCCCGGATTGGACGATTCGAGTTTGAGATAGAGCTCGCACGGCCCCGCGTCGAGGCGCGAGACCTTCACCATCGGCGTTTTGCCGACGCCTTCAAGCACATTTTCATAAACAGGACCGAAGGGCGTTTCACGCATGAGGGGCTTCCTTGCATTCGGGGCGTGCCGCGGGCTTACCCCAAAGCCAGCCAGTCCCGCAAGGCGCGGGATTATCGGGCGCCGCCGCGCTTTAAATCGCGGATAAAAAAGCGCGCGGGATGCAACGCTTGCAGGATTGTTGCGTCTGTTGGCGCGCCCGAGAGCTCGGCAGCGAGGAGGGCGGCGGCGTATGGGGCGGTGACCAGTCCGCGCGAGCCAAGGCCCGTCAGGATGTAGAGGCCGGGCCGCATTTCTCCGCGCGGGTAGTCCACTTTTTTTCCGGTTCTAAGGCCGTCATAAGCGCCGCTGTAAAAGCCCCAATCGGGAAGAGGACCGCAGACGGGCAGCCGGTCCGGCGTCGTACAGCGGATGGAGGCGCGCGGCCGGGATTTGCCAGCGTCCAGCGTTGCTGCGAAATCGGGAAGCGTCCGCGCAACTGCGGCGATGTTTGATTGTGTCGCTTCCGGCGTGAAGCGCGCTTCAGCGCCAATGGCGACCGGCGCGTAGGTGGCCCCGATAATCGCGCCGCCTTTCGGACATGGCGCCGCATAAGGACCGAAGGCGTGCGCGTGGTCCGGCGCATCCGCATCTGAAAACCAGTCGACCTGCCCCGCAGAGCCGGTAAGCGGCAGGGTGCGCGCTTCGGCGAAACGAATGGCGTCGAGCCCATTGGCGATCACGGCCGCATCGAACTCGTCATCGCTTTTATCTGTAATGATGCGCCATCCCTTTGCGGTTTGGCGCATGCGGGTAACGCGTTCAGCGATAAGCGGTGTGTCAACCAGCAGCGCCTTGACGAACATGGCCGGGTCAACGACGCCTGCCTGCGGGAAAAACAACCCGTCCTTCCGGTCTTCCATAAAGCCGTCAGCAAGCGCGCCCTGCGCCAGCAATTTCGCCTGACGCTCACGGTCTCTGTCGCTGGCGCCATGATGAAGAACGCCGCAAGATGTGAATATGTCACCACCCAGGGCCGACAGGAGCTGCACCGTATGAAGATAGGCGTTTGCGTGAAATAGTCCCGCAGGCGTGTCGCCGACATCGAGCCGGGGCATGATAAGGCCCGCCGGATTGCCCGATGCGCCGCTTGCGGGCGCCGATGCTTCGTAGACAGACGGATGAAACCCTGCGGCGCGCAGTTCATGGGCAAGGCTTGCGCCGGCGATCCCGGCGCCGATGATCGCAATGCGGGCGCCGGCGCGAAGCGGTGATCCGGGCGGCAGCCATGGCGCGCGGCTGGTTTTTTGCGGCGGCGCATCGATGTTTCCAGCCAGCATTTCCTTCTTGCGGCCAAAGCCTTCGCACTTCTCCCATTGGAACCCTGCGGCTTCGAGCGCGCGGCGCACGCCGCCAGCGACGGTGAAGGTGGCGAATGAAGCGTCCGGCCTAGACAGTCGTGCAAGCTCGCTGAAGATTTCCTCCGACCACAGGCCAGGATTTTTTGCCGGTGAAAAACCGTCGAGAAACCACGCGTCAACATGGCCTTCCGCATGCGCAAGCCCTTCGCGCGCATCGCCATAAAAAAGCGTCAGGGAGACGTCATCGAAACGGAGAAAGTGAAACCCCGGTTGAGGCGGGGGCAGGGCGGCGCGCAGCCTTGTAGAAAGGCTTTCAAGCGCTGGCCAGGCCTGATGCGCGTGGGCCAGTTGCGTTGTGGAAAGAGGGTAGGCTTCGAAGGAAAGAAAATTGAGACGCGCGCCTGTGGGCTTTTCCGCCCGATTCCACGCGTCCCAGGCGGCGATAAAATTAAGCCCTGTGCCGAAACCCAACTCACCAATGTGAAAGCGCGGCGCATTGAAGCGCGCGGGCAGATTGTTGCCGGCGAGAAAAATATGCTGCGTTTCCGCAAGACCTTCGCCGGAAAAATAAACATCATCGAACTGAGTGGAGCGCGGCGCAAAAGAAGAGGGCGCGCCGTCACTATCAGGCGCGCCCCATTCAATGTCTGCTTCGCTGATCTTCTTCCCGCCGCTCATGAGACGAGATTTAGCTCAAGACGAAAGAAAAGTCTTTACGCCCTAGGCCTTCATTGGAAAGGCGAAAAATTTCTCGAAGGCTTTCATATTCGCAAACGGCGTCTCGACGGGCGTCATGGTTTCACGCGCTGTTTCGACGGAGCGCTCGGTGATCGCGCGCGCATGGCCCATGCGGGTCTCGATCAGCTTCGTCCAATAGGATTGCTGAACGCTCAGCGCGTCGGCGAAGCTTTTGGCCTTGCTGAGATCGGAAGCGAATTGAACGGCGTCGTTCACTTCTTCCTGCGCCGCTTCCATGAGGCGGGCGTTGGTTTCCGCAGCGTGGTCCTGAACGGTTTTCATGCGGGTCTGGGCTGTTTCCGCCAGGTCTTCGGCTTGTGCGCGCATGTCGCCGAAATTGCCCGTGAAAGACGACATCATCGTTTCAAACTGTTCCCTGGCGTTTTCCGCCCAGTCAGTTGCGGACGAAAAAGACATCACATCCGGCAGTTCCTGGGTTTCAACGGCTTTGGTGGCGGTTGCGGCGGCGGCGACTTTTTTCGCCGCAGTCTTTTTGGTGGTGGCCATATTGGCGCTCCTTATCCCTTTTTTGGCGCAGCGCCGATGATTGTGCGGCGCAGCAATTGCCGCGGGATATAGGCGCATTTTTGCAGTGCAGCAAGGGTTATTGGAGGAAACCGCTAAAACGGCTTGAAACCCGCTTATCGCAAGGCGTCCAGCACTTTCGCGGAGGCGTAGCCATCCGCCGGCAGACCCGCCTGTATCTGCCAGGCGCGAAGCGCGCGCTTGGTCCCGGCGCCGATGATCCCGTCTACGGGGCCGGGGTCGAAGCCGCGGTCTTTTAGCGCCTGCTGCAATGCCTTGCGCTCGTCCAGGGACAGGGGCCTGTCATCGCGCGGCCATGCCGTGACGATGGCGCCGTTGCGTCCTGCGATCTCTTCGGAGAGCAGGGACACCGCGAGCGCGTAAGCGGTGGAGCGGTTATATTTCAAAATAGCGCCGAAATTATCGAACACGATAAAGGCCGGACCGCGCGCGCCGGCGGGAATGATCAGGCGCCCGCGCATATTCGGGTCGAACCGTTCGATAAGGCCGGGGCCTCTGATCGCCTCGACGCCGCCCGCTGCCCATTCAACAACTGCTTTCTTCACGTCGCTGTCGGCGAGGGCGTAATCGAAACCGGCGGGCAGCCTGACTTCAAGCCCCCACGGATCGCCCGCGCGATAGCCGGACACGCTCAAATAATTCGCTGTCGAGGCGAACACGTCGCCGAGATTGGACCAGATATCGCGTTTGCCGTCGCCGTCATGATCGACAGCATAGGCAAGATAGGTGGTTGGAATGAATTGCGTATGGCCCATGGCCCCGGCCCAGGAGCCTTTCAACTCATCACGTTCTGCATATCCATGCTGGATGATCTTGAGTGCGCCAATCAATTGGCTGCGGCCATAGCCGGTGCGGCGCCCTTCAAAGGCGAGCGTCGCCAGCGCCTGAATGGCGTCATGGCTGCCCATGATTGCGCCGTAAGAGGATTCAAGCCCCCAGATTGCCGCGACGATTTCCGCGTCGACGCCATAGGCGCTTTCGATCAGCGTAAGGAGGCGCTGGTTTTCAAGATATTTTGTCTTGCCGTTGTTGACCCGCGTCGCGGAGACGGCGCTGTCGAGATAATCCCAGATGCCGCGGGAGAATTCCGGCTGGTTGTCGTTGAGTTCGTAGACCCGTGGATTGATGGTCAGGCCGGTCAGCGCTTCGTCGAGAACGCTTTGGGAAATGCCGGCGGCGGCGGCTTCTGCGCGGAAGCTCTCGAGCCAGCGCTCAAAATCCGCAGGCGCGGCCTGTGCGCTGGACAGGCTGACGGCGGCGAATGCCCCGAGACTGATGAGCCAGTTTTTCATGCCGTCCCCTTTGGTCGCACGCGAATCATACAATCGGCCAAAATTTCTGCCGCCAAAGCAATATTCAAACCCTACCGTCCTCGCAAGGCCGGATTATGGCAAGCTTTGCGGGGATGCGGCGGACGGGGTAGATTGCGCCGCAAAGGGGCGGCGTCCGCCGCCCGAAGTGTTAAGGATTCGACATGTTCAACCGCAAATTTACTTCCCTTTTCGCCGTTTCGGTGTTGGCGCTTGCCGCGGCCTGTTCAGGCGAAGACGCCTCAAACGCGCCGGAGGCGGCGGCGCCGGAAATGTCGGCGGGGAAAGAGGAGGGGAAAATGATGGCGGATGACGAGGCGTTGAAAACCATGCGCGCCCAGTTTGCGATGGTGGAGATGGACGCCGACACGTCGTTCCTCAGTGATGAAGAGCGTCAAGTTGTTAACAAGCTAAATCAGGTCGGCAATTTGATGTCGGAAATCTATCTGCGCCAGCGCAGCGAAAAAAACCCTGAATGGCGCGCAGAAATAGAAGCCAGCGGCAATGAGCTTCTGCTCGAAATGTTCGATCTGCATTTCGGCCCCTGGGACACACTCGATCACAACAAGCCGTTTTATGGCGACATGGAAATGCCGGAAGGCGCAGCGTTCTATCCGGCCGACATGACCAAAGAGGAATTCGCCGCCTGGGTCGCATCCCATCCGGAAGACGAGGAAGCGTTCACGAGCGGTTATACAGTGATCCGCCGCACCGATGACGGCGGGCTGAAAGCCATTCCGTATTCAGAGCATTATCGTGAATGGCTGGAGCCTGCGGCGCAGCTATTACGCGAGGCGGCGGATATCACCACCAATGAAAGCCTCAAGACATTTTTGAGTTTGCGCGCGGAGTCATTCCTGACGGATGACTACTATGAATCGGAAATGGCGTGGATGGATCTCGAAGGCCCCATTGAGGCCGCGATCGGCCCTTACGAGGTCTATACGGACGGTCTTTTCGGCTACAAGACGGCGTTTGAAGCGTTCATCACCATCAAGAACCCGGAAGAAAGCGCGGCGCTCGCCAAATATAAGGATTATCTCCGCGATATGGAGGCGAACCTGCCGGTCGAGGAGGGCTATAAAAACTTCAAGCGCGGGTTTGAATCGCCCATCGCCGTCACCTATCAGGTCCATGGCGGCGGCGACAATGTGCCGGGCGTTCAGACCATCGCGTTTAACCTGCCCAACGATGAGCGCGTGCGTGAAGCGAAAGGCGCCAAGAAAGTCCTCTTGAACAATGTGCTCGGCGCCAAGTTCGACCGCATTCTCGCGCCCATGGCCGATGAAGTGCTGATCGCGGATCAGGCGGCGCTGCTCATGAAGAAATACATGTCCGGCGAAACCCTGTTCCACGAACTCTCACACAGCCTCGGGCCGGGCACGATTATGGTCGATGGAGAAGAAACGACAGTGAACGCTCAATTGCAGGAGCTTTATTCTGCGGTTGAGGAGGGCAAGGCCGATGTCATGGGCGCCTATAACATTCTTTATATGATGGAGCGGGGCGACATGCCGGCGGCGGAAAAAGAAAACTTCCTCGCCACTTATTTTGTCGGCCTCTTCCGCGCCATGCGCTTCGGCATCAATGAAGCCCATGGGCAGGGCGCCGCGTTCCAGTATTCCTATTTCAAGGAAGCCGGCGCTTTTGCGTGGGATGAGGATGCGAAACGCTTCGTTCTCGATTTCGCAAAGCTTGAGCAGGCGATTTCCGATCTGACGCGCGATGTCGTGGTGGTGCAGGGCGATGGAAATTATGAAAAAGCGAAAGCCTTCCTCAACACCTACGCCAAGCTTGATGAACACGCAGAGGCTGTCATCGCCTCGCTGACGGACCTGCCGGTGGATATTCAGCCGGTGTATGAGGACAAGCTGTAGGCTGAAAACAAAGATTCTGCCGGCCTGGAGGTGTCCGGGCCGGTGCAATCTCTACCCGGCTATATGATGAAACCGCTTATAGTCATCAATGCTCTTATTTTTGGGGCGATCCTTGTTGGCGCGCTATTCCTGGCCGATGATAAGGTCATTCGGATTGGATTGGCGGCCGGGATCGCTGTTTGCTTTATAAGCGGCGCGCTGACGTCCTGGCTTTGGTATAAACGGGGAAAAATCTATGAAGAACGCGGTCAAAGCGGCCCTGACGATTAGTCTCGCGCTGGGCGCTGCCCATGCGCAGGCCCCCGATCCAGCGCATGTGTCGCTCGTCGCGGGCTATAAGGCGGCGTTCACCTGTTCGGCGCATTTCAACGCCGGGCGTCCGGTGGAGCTAATCGCCGGCGACGAACTCAACCGCATCTATAGCGACTATCGTGAAGCGATGGCTGAGCTGCCTGAAGCGGTGATCGACGAAGATGCAAAGACCGTTTCAGTGCGCTATGACGGCGGCGCGCGTATCGCCGCCTGGCGGCCTTATCTTGGCTGTGCGCAACTGCCTACCATGACGGGTGAAGGCGCCGCCGGAACGCTCCCTTATGTGAAATCTTTTTGGGATCGTGCGGCGCCGGCCCCGTTGACGGAGCGCCTCAGCAATGACCCTGCCTTGCTGGATATTGTTGACGCCGCCTTCGACCGCGCCACTTATGGCGAGGGAACGGAAACGACGGCGGTTCTCGTCATCAAGGACGGCGCGGTTGTTGCGGAGAAATATCGCGAAGGCTTTGACGCAACAACGCCTCAACGCACCTGGTCCGTGGCGAAGTCCATCGCCGCAACGGTGATCGGCGCCGCCGTTCATGACGGCCTCATCGGAGTTGATGAGCCGGCGGGCCTGAAAGCCTGGTCTTCGCCCGGCGATCCCCGCGGAAAGATCACCCTTGAAAACCTGTTGCACATGTCGAGCGGGCTGACCTCTCCAACTGCGGGCAATCGTACGGACGATGTTTATTTCGGCGGCGGCCGCATCGTCGATCATGCGATCACCAACCGTCTTGTGGCGAAACCGGGAACCCGCTGGCGTTACGCCAATAACGATACAATGTCGGCGATGCGCGCCTTGCGTGAGCGCATGAAAAACGATCAGCAATATATTGAATACCCGTTCTGGCGAGTTTTGCTGCCGCTCGGGATGGAGCACACATTTCTTGAAACCGACTGGAATGGCGATTTCGTCATGTCCTCCCAGGTATGGACGACGGCGCGCGACCTCGCGCGGATCGGACTTCTTTATCTCAGCGACGGCGTCTGGGAGGGAGAGCGCATCTTGCCAAAAGGCTGGGCGAACTACGTGGCTGCTCCCGCTCCGTCACAACCGCCCCTGACCCGTGCCAATGGCGCGCAAATGCCCGGTTACGGCGCGCAGTTCTGGCTCTTCGGAGAGCGTCACGGGCTTCCGGAAGGAACCTATGCGGCGCAGGGAAATCGCGGACAATATCTGGTGATTATTCCTTCACGAAACACGCTGATCGTCCGCCGCGGCTTTGACGATGGCGGCGGTTTTGATATTGCGAAATTCTCTGCCGACGCGGTCGCTGCGCTGGGCGAGTAAACAGGCGGCGCGCGTGGCCGCATTCCTTACTAAAGTCAGGACTTTCTGGCGCCCATTCGCCAGTAACAGCGGTGAAATCGCCTCCCTATCTCCAGCGCTCAAAGGAAAAGGAGAGTTCCCATGGGGAGATATAGAAAAGAGCTGCCGCAGCTCGGGTCGGAGATATTTCTGACTGACAGCGGTATGGAGACCGACCTGCTTTTTAACAAGGGGTTTGAGCTTCCGTATTTTGCGTCTTTCACTCTGTTGAAAGATCCGAAAGGCCGCGCGGCTATGCGTGACTATTGTCTGGAGCACGCAAAGCTCGCGAAAAAACATGGCTTCGGGTTCATTTTTGAAACGGCGACCTGGCGGGCGAGTCCCGACTGGGGCGTGAAGCTCGGGCTTGAGCGCGCGGCACTGGAGACGGTCAATCGTGATGCAATCGCGCTGGTGGAAGAAGTCCGTGATGAAGCGGCGCTCGACCAGCCTTTCGTCATATCGGCCAATGTCGGTCCGCGCGGCGACGGCTATCAGGCCGGTGAATTGATGACCGTGCAAGAAGCGGAGGATTATCATTCGTTTCAGGCGGAGATCTTCGCCGATACGTCGGCGGACATGATTACGGCGCTCACCATGAACAACACGCTGGAAGCAATTGGTTTCGTCAATGCGGCGGCGGCGGCGGGTATGCCCTGCGCCGTGTCGTTCACCGTGGAAACCGATGGGCGCTTGCCATCGGGCCAGCTTCTAGGCGACGCAATCATGGAAACGGACTTCGAAGCCCGCAAGGCGCCGGCCTATTACATGATCAATTGCGCGCATCCGACCCATTTCACATCGGTGCTGCGTGAAGGGGATCATTGGTTGTCACGGCTGAAAGGCGTCCGCGCCAACGCCTCGAAATGTTCTCACGCCGAACTCGACGAAGCGGAGACACTGGACGATGGCAATCCGGACGAGTTGGGGCTGGAAAACGCAGCGCTTCGTCGTCTCGTTCCGTCGCTGAACATTTTCGGCGGCTGTTGCGGCACGGACTTGCGCCACGTTGAGGCGATCGCGGCCGAAATCAGCCGGTTGAGAAAAGCGGCTTAACCGCCTTTGCGGGCGAGCGTCACTTTGGAGCCGGGTTTGCGTCCGAGCTTATCAGAGATCCAGACGCTCGTCTCGATCAGGGCGTCGAGATCGACGCCGGTCTCGTAACCGGAGCGGGCGAGGGAATAGACCACATCCTCGCTCGCCACATTGCCGCTGGCGCCCTTCGCATAGGGGCAGCCCCCAAGGCCTGAAACGGAACAGTCGAAGACGGTTACGCCTTCGCCGATGGCGGCCCAGATATTGGCCAGCGCCTGTCCGTAAGTGTCGTGGAAATGCCCGGCGAGAGCGGCAACGGGAACTTCGCCTGATACGGCGCGGATCAGCGCCCTGGTTTCTTCCGGCGTACTGACGCCGATCGTGTCGCCGAGTGAAATTTCATAACAGCCCATCTCGTAAAGCGTCCTGGCGACGGGAACGACCTGTTCCGGCGTGATCTTGCCTTCATAAGGACAGCCAAGGACGCAGGAGACATAGCCGCGCACATTGACGCCATCGGCCTTCGCCGCCTCAATCACCGGTTTGAAGCGCTCAAGGCTTTCCGCGATGGAGCAGTTGATATTTTTCTGTGAAAAGCTTTCGGACGCTGCGCCAAAGACAGCGACCGTGTCGGCTTTTGCCGCGCGCGCGCCCTCATAGCCCTTCCTATTTGGCGTCAGGACGGGGTAGGAGACGCCTTTTGCCCGCTTGATCGTCGCCATCACCTCGTCGGAGGCCGCCATTTGCGGCACCCATTTCGGCGACACGAACGCCCCGCCTTCGACGTTCTTAAAGCCGGAGTTAGCGAGCCGCTCGATCAGTTCGACTTTCGTAGCGACATCGATGATTTGCGCTTCGTTTTGCAAACCATCGCGCGGACCGACTTCAACAAGGGTGATGGGATGGGTCATGTTTCAAATATTTGTCTTTGACTGGCGCATTTCAATTCCTCAAGCGCTTTCCTCAAATTCGACCAGCAAATCGCCGTCCTTCACCTGATCGCCGGGCTGGAACTTGTAAGCCTTGATGACGCCGTCAAAGGGGGCCTTGATGGCGTGCTCCATTTTCATCGCCTCCATCACTAGGAGCGGCTTGCCCGCCTCAATAACGTCGCCCGGTTTCGCCGAGAGCAGTGTTACGACGCCAGGCATGGGGGCGGTCAACGAGCCTTCGCTCGAATGATGGGCGGAAATGCCGGCGAGGGGATCGGGGAAGCCGATGTCCCAATGGTCAGCGTCTATCCAGATGCGAAGTTTGTCACCGTGGGGGGCGGCAAAGACGGTGAAGTCTTCGCCCTCATGGGTGAGGCGCATTTCGGTGTCGTTCATGCTGCCGGAAAAGGAAAACGCCAGGGGCGGCAGGGTTTCTCTGCCTTCACGCCGCGCAGCGGCGGAGGCGTCGGGCTCCAGTGTCGCGTTAAAGACTTCGCCCGCGTTGGAAAGGCGCAGGATCGCCGGATGGCCTTCATGCTCGATCCAGGTCACTTCATGGCGCGGCCGGTTGAGACGAAAGCCGGTCAGCGCGCTCCAGGGATCGTGATCGTGGCTTGAGCCATTCTTACGTTTCCACAGCGCCGCCGCCGCCCACTGTTTCGGGCCGGCTGGCGTTTGCGCAAACAGCGCGTCGTCATGCTCTTCAATGAATTTCGTTGAGACGTCGCCCTTGATGAAGTCCGGTTCGGCGGCGAGGGCGTAAAGAAAGGCCGCGTTTGTCTCCAGTCCGGCGACCCGCGTTTCGGACAAAGCCGCACGCATGGCCCCGAGGGCTTCTTCGCGCGTCGACCCGGCCGTAATGATCTTCGCGATCATGGGATCGTAAAACGGCGTGATCGCCTGCCCTTCTTCCACGCCGCTATCGATGCGCGCGGTTTCAGAAGGAAGGCGCAGCGTCGTCAGCGTCCCGATAGACGGTGCGAAATTCTGGTTCGGGTTTTCCGCATAAAGCCGCGCTTCGAAGGCGTGGCCGCTTTCAGAAATTTGATCTTGCGTCAGGGGCAAGCTTTCGCCCGCAGCGATACGCAACTGCCATTCCACAAAGTCGAGCCCGGTGATCATCTCTGAAACCGGGTGTTCAACCTGAAGGCGCGTGTTCATTTCCATGAAATAAACGGCGTCATTGTCGGCGTCGTAAAGAAACTCCACCGTCCCGGCGCCGCGATAATTGACGGCCTTGCCGGCGTCCACGCCTGCTTTCAATAGCGCTGTGCGCGTCCCGGCGGGCAGATCCGGCGCCGGCGCCTCTTCAATGACTTTCTGGTGGCGGCGCTGCACGGAACAATCGCGCTCGAACATATGAACCACATCGCCATTGCCGTCGCCGAAGATCTGGACCTCCACATGGCGCGCGCGGGTCACATATTTTTCGATCAAAAAGCGGTCGTCGCCAAAGGCGGATTTCGCTTCTCGTTGGGCCGAGACGAGGGCGTCTTCGAGGTCTTCCTCGCGCGCGACCATGCGCATGCCCTTGCCGCCGCCGCCGGCCGTGGCTTTCAGAAGCACGGGATAGCCGATGCGTTCGGCTTCACGTTTGAAGGTCGCGACAGACTGCTCCTCGCCCTGATAGCCGGGTGTGGTCGGCACATTGGCGGCTTCCATCAGATCTTTCGCAGCCGATTTTGATCCCATTGCGCGGATCGTTTCCGCCGTCGGGCCGATGAAAACGATTCCGGCTTTGTCGAGCGCCTCGGCGAAGCCGGCGTTCTCGGAAAGAAAACCGTAACCCGGATGCACGGCTTCGGCTTGCGTTTTTTTACAGGCGTCGATGATCCTGTCGGCTTTGAGATAACTTTCCGCCGCCGCGGACGGACCGATATGGACGGCTTCGTCGCAGGCTCTCACATGCGGCGCATTCCTGTCTGCATCGGAATAAACAGCAACCGTCGCGACGCCCATTTTGCGGGCCGTTCTTGCGACGCGGACGGCGATTTCCCCGCGATTGGCGATGAGGATTTTTTTGAACATTAGCTCACCATGTCGAAAGCGGGATGATAGTGGATGGTGCGGACATCATCGGGCGCAACGCCGCCAAAATCGTCATCCGC
This sequence comes from Hyphococcus sp., assembly GCF_041986965.1. Lineage (GTDB taxonomy): Bacteria > Pseudomonadota > Alphaproteobacteria > Caulobacterales > Parvularculaceae > Hyphococcus. The sequence goes on from NZ_JBHIXB010000001.1 coordinate 1,240,566, forward strand.
CCGGGCGATAATCCGAAAGGCGTCACCAGCGTCGAAACCGGCCCATGTCATTTTGCGCTTCGCCGCGGGTTCAAATCCGAACCGGGCGTAATAATCCGGGTCGCCGAGAACGGCGATCAGCCTCGCATTGTGTTTCCTGCAAAGCTCCAGCCCTTTTTTCACCAGGGCCGCGCCAACGCCCTGACGCTGATGTTCCGGCGCGACGGCGAGGGGGCCGAGACCCAGCAGCAAACCATCAAGGTCCGGCTTGCAGCTCACAGGCGTAAAGGCGCAATAGCCGACAATGACGCCGCCCGTTTCCGCGGCAAGTTCAATCGTGACCGCATGTTCGGACCATAATTTGCGCATGAGCGCCGCCTCATCCTCACGCGCAAATGCGCTAGCAAGGAGACCATGAAGACTATCATGATCGTCTTCGACAACGTCGCGAACGAGAAGGCCAAGGGTCATTCAGTTTTTTTCGCTGCTTGAGGCATCGTGAAAGCCGGCGCGTTTCCATCGCCCGCCTTCAATAATCCACATATTGGTGAATCGGATGCGTTGTACAAAGGCTTCTCCATACCGCGTTCCGGTCGCGTGCACGACGCCTGTCACATAAGCCGCATCCTCATGCTGTGTGATCTGGAGCGACTGAACTGCGTAGTCCTCAAATACATGATCGCCGCGGGCGATTTCCCTAGCGTAGCCCTCATACCAGCCGAGCCATTGCGCGCGATCATAGGGCGCGGCGCCGCTATTCACATGGACATAGTCTTCAGCAAGATGGGCTTCAACCGTCACAGAGTCTCCGGAACGAAATGCTTGGGAAAAAGTTGCAAGCGTCGCTTCGAGATTCGTTGCAGGTTCAGGCGTTTTCACGCAAGCGGCCGTCAAAAGAATGACTGCGCTGAAAACAAATTTGATGCTTCTGCTCAACATGGCATCTCTACATCCTGAACACGCCAAAGCGCGTATCCTCAACAGGCGCATTCATGGACGCCGAAAGGGACAGGCCCAGGACATCGCGCGTTTGCGCCGGATCGATGATGCCGTCATCCCAGAGGCGTGCGGAAGAATAATAGGGCGAGCCCTGTTCGTCATAGCCGGCGCGGATTTTGTTTTTGAACGCCTCTTCCTCTTCCGCAGGCCATGTTTCGCCGTCGCGCAGGCCATCGCGTTTGACGGTGGCGAGGACGCTCGCTGCTTGTTCGCCGCCCATGACCGAGATGCGCGCATTCGGCCACATGAACATAAAGCGCGGTCCATAGGCTCGTCCGCACATGCCGTAATTGCCGGCGCCGTAGGAGCCGCCAACGACCACTGTGAATTTCGGCACAGCAGCTGTGGCGACGGCGGTGACAAGCTTGGCGCCGTCTTTGGCGATGCCGCCTTCTTCAGCGGCGCGGCCCACCATGAAGCCGGTGATGTTCTGCAGAAAGATCAGCGGAATTTTTCGCTGACAGCAAAGTTCGATGAAATGGGCGCCTTTCTTGGCGCTTTCAGAAAAGAGAATGCCGTTATTGGCGAGAATGCCAACGGGAAAGCCGTGAAGCCGCGCAAAGCCGGTGACCAGGGTCGAACCGTAAAGGGGTTTGAACTCGTCAAATTCCGATCCGTCGACAATACGGGCGATAATCTCCCGTGCGTCATAGGGCTTTCGGGCGTCCGCTTCGACCACGCCATAGAGTTCTTCGGCGTCATAAAGCGGGGCGCAAGGGTCGGCCATGACGACGTCGCCGAGCTTGACCCAGTTGAGACGGCCGACAATCTGGCGTGCGATGCCCAGCGCATGATCGTCGTCTTCGGCGAGGTGATCGGCGACGCCCGACATGCGCGTATGGGTGTCGCCGCCGCCGAGATCTTCGGCGGAAACGACCTCGCCCGTGGCGGCCTTAACAAGCGGCGGGCCGCCAAGGAAAATCGTGCCCTGCTTTTTCACGATCACCGCTTCATCCGACATGGCCGGAACATAGGCGCCGCCGGCGGTGCAGGAGCCATGGACAATCGCGATCTGCGGAATGCCTTTTGACGACATTTGCGCCTGATTGAAAAAGATGCGGCCAAAATCATCCTTGTCCGGAAAGACTTCGTCCTGCATGGGCAGGAAGGCGCCGCCGCTTTCAACGAGATAGATGCAAGGCAGGCGGTTTTCGAGCGCGATCTCCTGCGCGCGCAAATGCTTCTTGACCGTCATGGGGTGATAGGTGCCGCCTTTGACGGTCGGGTCATTGGCGACGATCATGCACTCGACCCCATTGACGCGGCCGATGCCGGCGACGACGCCGGCGCTCATCACATCGCCCGAATACATTTCCCAGGCGGCGAACTGACCGATCTCCAGAAAAGCAGAGCCGGGATCGAGAAGCCGCGTCACCCGCTCACGGGCGAGGAGCTTGCCGCGGGATTTATGCCGGTCGGCGTAGCGCGCGCCGCCGCCTTCGGCGACTTTGTCCATATTGGCGCGAAGATCATCGACAAGCGCTCGCATCGCCGCCGCATTGGCGGCGAAGCCTTCAGAGCGTGGGTCGATCTTGGATTGAATGACAGGCATCCGCTTTTTTCCATCTTGCCTTTGAGTTGAATATTAGCCTATAATAGCATTGTCCGACAATAGGATTATTAAAAATTCGGCCAATTTTCTGCGGTTTCGCGCCCATTTTGGCGGCGATGCCCCCAAAGCCCCTAATCGCGAGGAGCGCTCTTCATGCTTTCCAACAGTCAGGCTTTCATGAAATTCGATCTCGATCCGATGATCGAGGAAATGCGGGACATGGTGGCGCGCTGGGCGTCTGACCGCCTTGCGCCCCGGGCGGCGGAAATCGACGAAAAAAACCTCTTTCCCCGCGATCTCTGGCCGGAGCTCGGTGAACTCGGGCTTCTCGGCATTACCGCCGATGAAGAGTTCGGCGGAACCGGTCTTGGCTATGTGGCCCATGTGGTGGCCATGGAGGAAATCTCCCGCGCGTCTGGCAGCGTCGGTCTTTCCTATGGCGCGCATTCAAATCTCTGCGTCAACCAGATCAGTCTCAACGGCTCGAAAGAGCAGAAGGCGAAATATCTGCCGAAGCTGATTTCCGGTGAGCATCTCGGCGCCCTCGCTATGTCTGAACCGGGCGCCGGCTCCGACGTTGTCGGCATGAAAACGCGGGCGGAGAAAAAAGGCGACCGCTATATCCTGAATGGCAACAAGATGTGGATCACCAATGGCCCCGGCGCTGACACGCTGGTGGTCTACGCAAAAACGGATCCGGACGCGGGTCCGCGCGGCATAACCGCCTTCCTGATCGAAAAAGATTTTAAGGGATTTTCGACGGCGCAAAAGCTCGACAAGCTGGGTATGCGCGGCTCCGACACCTGCGAACTTGTTTTCGAGGACTGCGAAGTGCCCGAGGAAAATGTGCTCGGCGAAGTCAACAATGGCGTGCGCGTATTGATGTCGGGTCTCGATTATGAACGCACTGTGCTTGCCGGCGGCTCGCTTGGGATCATGCAAGCCTGCCTCGATGTTGTCATTCCTTATGTCCATGACCGCCAGCAATTCGGCAAATCCATCGGTGAATTCCAGCTGGTGCAGGGGAAGCTCGCCGACATGTATGTGACGACCAACGCCGCGAAGTCCTATGTTTATCAGGTGGCGAAGGCTTGCGACCGCGGAGAAACAACGCGCCAGGACGCGGCCGGCTGCATTCTTTTTGCAGCGGAAAAGGCGACGCAAATTGCGCTCGATGCGATCCAGCTGCTCGGCGGCAATGGGTATATTAACGAATACCCTACCGGGAGATTGTTGCGCGACGCCAAGCTTTATGAAATTGGCGCCGGCACGTCGGAAGTGCGCCGTATGCTGATCGGCCGTGAGCTCTTTTCGAAGACGGCCTGAGGTCATGTCGGAACAGAAAACAAAATTCGCTGCGTTGCACCGTGAGCCCGCTTATCTCAAGGTCTATCGGGCGATCGAAGAGAACATCGTCGAGGGTCGTCTTTCTGACGGCGAGGCCTTGCCGATTGAAGCTGAGCTTTGCGAACAGTTTCAGGTGACGCGATCGACGGTGCGTGAAGGCTTGCGGTTATTGGAACAGTCCGGGCTGATTGCGCGCGGCTCCCACAAGAAATTCATTGTAAAGCGGCCCAATGCGTCAGACGTGGCGGTGGCGGCGAGCCGCAGCCTTGCGCTCGGCGGCGTCACCTTTAACGAAGTCTGGGAAACGCTCGCGATCTATTATCCGCAAGCGGCCCGTCTGGCTGCAACCCGGCTTGATGAGGAGAGCCTTGCAGCGTTGAATGATGTCTGGCGTACATTAGAAGCTAATGACGACGACAATCATGATAAGACTGTTGAATGCGCTGTTGAGTTTTTCCAGTCTCTCGCCAAGGGGCTCGACAACCGCGTCATGCTCGCGATGCTTCAATCCTTAAACCTGATGATCGGCGAAAGCCTGCGGCAGGTCATCGGCAAGGCGCCAAACGCTCGTACGCGTATCTTCAACGCCCAAAAGAATATTCTCGATGCGTTTTCTGCGCGCGACGAAAATCTTGCCGAAGAATGGATGGCCAAACACATCGCCGACCTGAAGCGTGGTTATGTGGTGGCGAAAGTCGAGATGGATAAGCCCATCCTTTAGGCGGATTTTTCCCGCGCAATATAATCGTCAATGACGCGGCCAAGCACTGTCATGGGTACGCTGCCGCCGAGAACGACGGCGTCATTGAAACGCCGGAAGTCGTAGCGTTCGCCCAGCGCAGCCTTTGCCTTTTCGCGCAAGCCCACAATTGCAGAATGACCGACCTTGTAGCCGCAAGCCTGTCCCGGCCATGCGCAATAGCGGTCGACCTCGCTTTGCACTTCGTCCGGATTTGACCCGTTATTCGTGACAAACCAGTCAATCGCCTGTTGGCGCGTCCAACGCTTGGCGTGAAGCCCGGTGTCGACCACCAGCCGGCAAGCGCGGAAGGCGAGAGATTGAAGATAACCGAGCCGTCCAACCGGGAAGTCGTCATAGACGCCGAGTTCGTCCGCGATCTGTTCGGCATAAAGCGCCCATCCTTCGGAATAAGCGTTAAACGCCAGTAGCGACCGGATCAGTGGTTGCTTGAAGGTATATTCACCCTGCCAGACATGGCCGGGAATCGCCTCGTGATAGGTGAGGTCCGCCAGCGAATAGCGGTTATGAAGGTCCGGCGTGCGCAAATTGATCCAGAAATGACCCGGTTGTTTGCCGTCGATGGAGCCCGCGCCGCCATAGGCGCCGGGCGCACCCGCCTCGACCTCCGGCGCGATGCGCGTCACTTCAAGAAAACCGGGCACGAGCGTTTCGAAAGCTTGCGGCATGCGTGCGCGAATGTCTTCTAGCGTTTGATCGATGAACGCCATGATTTCCGCGCGGCCTTCATCGCCGTCGGAGAATTTGTAACGGGGATCGGCGGAAAGCGCGGTCATGCGCGCGCCGACCGTACCTTCCGTGTACCCGATAGAGCGCAGGATCGGGTCCATACGCCCATGCAGGGCGGCGAGTTCCTCAAGGCCCATTTCGTGGACCTCATCGGGCGACATGGTTGTCGTCGTGCCGGCTTTAAGCGCCCATGCGTAATAAGCGTCGCCGTCCGGCTGCGCCCAGACACCGGCGTTATTTGTTGCGCGCGGCGCCAAGGCTTCCAGCGCCGCGATTTGGCGTTCAATCGCTGGACCGATTTTGGTTTCGGCGATCGCTTTGGCTTTTTCTGCGTAGCCGCCGGGAAAATCTGCGGCGCGCGAGGCGAGAGAGGCGACAATGCCCCAATTCTCCACGGGCGTTCCGGCGCCGCCGCGCAACTGGCCGAGCGTTTTTGTCATCAGGAAATCCGGCAGGATGACGCCAATTTCGCCGGCGGCGGCGGTGCGCTCCGTCTCTCCGTTGAGCTGGTCCGCATAGGCTTCCATTCGCGAAAGATAGGCGTCGGCGTCTTCGCTTGTTTCGATGGAGTGCGCGGAGTCGAGAAAACTCGGAATTTCGACAAACGCCCCGGTGTTCTGCGCGACCGCATAAGGGCTGTTGCGATAAGACCAGTTGGTGTTGAGCAGCGCCATATCGCCATAGGGGAAATCGAACCCCTCGGAGGCCGTCTCAAAGACAGTGCGCACCACATCGACATCTAGCGCTTCATCAGCGGGCAGCGTTGTCGTGTCGATTGCGCTCAGCAAGTCGCGCGTGCTGCGCACCATGTCGGCGATTTTTGTCTGTCCCTCTGCTGAGCGGTCGGTAAGGAGTGACTTTAGATGTTTATATTTCCCGGTATCTATGCCCGCGCTGGATGCGCTTTCGGGATAGGCTTGAAGGATCTGATCGGTAATGACGTCGAGCGGCCCGCCGGCTTCCAGGCTGCCTGCTTCACTGGCGGCTTTCCTTGCTGAGCAGGAAGGCAGGGCGGCGATCGCCATCGTTGCGACGGAGGACTGAAGCAGTGTGCGGCGTGAAAGGGTCATAAGATTTGTTTCCCGTAATATGCGGCAGGGCTTGTTGTCAGTCTTTCAGCCAGGTCGGCTTTCGTTTTTCAAGAAATGCGGTGACGCCTTCCTTGCCTTCATCGCTGGCGCGGGTCTTGGCGATCATACCGGCCGTTTCTTCCATCACTGCATCGGCGAGCGGGCGATAGGCGACTTTATGAATAAGCTCCTGCGCCAGCGCTTGTGAATGAGGCCCGCATAACAGCAATTCGCCGAGCATGTCTTCAAGCGCGTCATTAAGCGCATCGGCGTTGACGATCTTGTGCAACAGGCCGATGCGCCGCGCTTCGGCTGCATCGAAACGTTCGCCTGAGGTGAAATAGCGCCGGGCCTGACGCACGGTGATCGCCTGAATCACGAAAGGTGAAATCACTGCGGGGATAAGGCCGACGCGCACTTCCGATAGTGCAAAAAAAGCTGTGTCGGCGCCGATGGCGATATCGCAGGCGGCGATAAGTCCAAGTCCGCCGCCCATAGCCGGCCCGTTGACGAGCGCGACGGTGGGTTTGGGCGAATGGTAGATGGAATAGAGCATGTGGGCGAGGCGGCGCGCATCGTCCTTGTTTTCTGCGGCTGAATATTTTGCGGCGCGCTTCATCATGTTGAGATCGGCGCCGGCGGAGAAGGCTTTGCCTGCGCCGGTCAGAACGACGACACGCACATTGGGGTCGGCGTTCAGCCGGCCCATGGCTTCGCAAATCTCGCTGATCAACTCTTCATTAAAGGCGTTGCGGATATCCGGTCTGTTCATGGTGAGCCGCGCGACGCCGCTGGAATCGATCGTGGTGATGAGGACCTGTTCTGACATTGCCGTTCCTTATGCCCTGAAACTGCCGAAGCGCGTTTCCCTTTGGTTTTGGACGGTCTATCAAAGCGGGAAGGGGAAGGAAACAGGAGGCGGCGATGGACATCGTCCCAAGCGGCGGCCCCTGCGGCGCAAGCGTCACCGGGCTGGATCTGACGAAACCTCTGGACGATCAGACGATCGCAGACATTCGCGACGCCTGGCTCGCCCATCATGTCCTTACTTTTCCCGATCAGGCCATGAGCGATGACGATCTGGAGCGGTTCACGCTTTATTTTGGTCCGTTCGGAGACGATCCTTTCATTTCTCCCATTCCGGGGCGCAAACATATCATTGCGGTGCAGCGTAAGGCCGATGAAACCTCGCCGATTTTCGCTGAAAGCTGGCACACGGACTGGAGCTTTCAGGAAAAGCCGCCGGCAGGGACGTGCCTTTTGGGGGTCACCGTGCCGCCTCATGGCGGCGACACCCATTTTGCAAACCAGCATCTTGCGCTCGAGCGGATGCCCGATGCGTTACGCGTGAAGCTTGAAGGGAAGATCGCAGTTCACTCTGCGCGCATTCCTTATGCCAAAGGCGGCGTCTATGGCGACGAGGATCGCAAGACACGCTCCATGGACATTCGCGCTTCGGATGAGGCGCTAACGGCGGAACATCGTCACCCGATTATTGCAAAGCACCCCGAAACAGGACGCGAAGGAATCTTCGGTTGTATCGGCTATATCACCGGCTTTGCGGATATGGAGGAGAGCGCCTCCATGGCGCTTCTCGCCGAGCTCTATCAATGGCAGACGCGCGATGAATTTGTGTATGAACACAAATGGAAACCCAACATGCTTATCATGTGGGACAATCGCTCTGTCCTGCATCGCGCGACCGGCGGCTATGAAGGTCATGCGCGGTTGATGCATCGGACAACGATTGGCGCGCGCTAAATGCTGATTTTCTCCAGAGCGGCTTTGAGCGAGGCTGGAAGGTTTGCTGGGCGTCGCGTCTCCCGGTCCACATAAACATGCACGAATTGGCCTTCGGCGGCGGGTGCATCCTCGCCTTGTTTGAAAATCGCCAGTTCATACCGCACCGATGAATTGCCGATCTTTGCGACGCGCAAGGCGCCGTCGAGTTGTTGCGGGAATTCCAGCGGTGCAAAATATTTGCAGCCTGTCTCAACCACCAGACCGATGACGGCGCCGTCATGAATGTCGAGCGCGCCTTCGGCGATCAGATACTCATTCACGATGGTGTCGAAATAACCATAATAGGCGACATTATTCACATGGCCGTAAATATCATTGTCGGCCCAGCGCGTTTGCAGCGGCAGAAAATGTTTGTAGTCAGCGCGGGTCGTTGTCGTTTTCATTTTTTCCTGTCTTTCACCGGGATCACCAGTTTCAATCCGGACCACACATCGTCAACAGCGCAAACTTTCACATCGACAAGGCCGATTTTCAGCGCGAGCCGGCGCACGGTGTCTTCTGTGACCGAAGACGGCACGCCCGAGGACTTTTTCGGCCATGACACCCAGATCATGCCATCCTGGACGAGTTCTGTTTTGAGTTTCGGCAGCGTATTTGAGAGCTGCGCCGCACTAGAGGTGAAAAAATGCACATAGTCATAGGGGCCTCCATTAACGCCGCGCGTTGTTTTGGCGGATTTGACGCGCGCCCAGTTTTTGAAGCTCGAAAGTGCGGGAATGTCTTCGGGGACCGCAACCAGCAGCGCCGACTGACCGTCCTTGACGCCGAGTTTCTTAAGGAGAGGCGTGCCAGAATAGCCCGCCGCCATCAGAGCACTTCCGTATAGAGCGCCAAGGCGTCCTCTTCAGACACCGGCCGCGGGTTGTTTTTCATGAGGCGTTCGATCTTTGCCGCGTCTTCAGCAAGCTTGGGCAGGACGTTATGCGACACGCCGACTTCCGACAGGCGGCTTTTGACGCCCGTGGCCGCGCAGATATCCACCATCTTGGCGACAAAGCTTTCCGCACGTGTCGTAAAATCGCCGGTGTCATTGGCGCCGATGACATCGCCAAGCTCGGCGTAAAGCGGCGCCGCGGCGGGAATGTTGAATTTCAACACTGGCGCCAGCATCAGCGAGTTGGCGAGCCCATGAGGCACATGAAAATGAACGCCCAACGGATAGGCCATGGCGTGCACGGCGGCGCAAGGGGCGTTGGCAAACGCCTGCCCCGCCAGCATGGCGCCGAGCAGCATCGCCTCGCGCGCCTCGATGTCGTCCGGCGTATCGCAAGCGCGCTGGATATTCGACGACAAAAGCTTCAAGGCTTTTGCGGCAAGGGCGTCGGAAACCGGATTCTTTTTAAGCTTGGTCGTGTAAGCTTCGATGGCGTGGACCATCGCGTCGATGCCGGTTGCGCTTGTCACATGGCGCGGCATGGAAAGCGTTAGCGAGGCGTCAAGAACGGCGAGGTCGGCGTAAAGCTGCGGACCGAGGACGCCCATTTTTTGATCGTCTTCGGTGGTGATGACGGAAATGTTCGTGACTTCAGAGCCGGTGCCCGCGGTCGTGGGAAGAAGCGCCAGCGGAACCCGGTCGCCTTTCGCCTGATCGATGCCGTAAATCTCTTCAAGGCTTTGCGATGAATTGATGAGGCAGGCGATGACTTTCGCCGTATCCATGGAGGAGCCGCCGCCGAAACCGATGACGCCGTCGGCCTTGTGCTTGCGCGCGGTTTCAATCGCGCCTTTCACGACTTTCGCGGGCGGGTCGGCCTCGACGCCATCGAACAGCGCATAGTCAAGATCCGCCGCTTCAAGGCCTTTCAGGGCGCCATCGATCAGTCCGGCGCCAACGACGCCTTTATCGGTGACCACAAAGGGGCGCTTCATGCGAGGACTTACAATCTCGCCCAAACGCGCCGCCGCGCCGGTTTCGAATATGACGTTGGGAACGGTGTCGAAGGTGAAGTTCATGATCGACTCTCAGATGCTGGAAATTGATTCAGCTTCGTCCGTGGTGAGGAATTCATCACGTATATCGTAGACCAACGTTGGGAAAAATCCTATGATTTGACGGTACCCAGAAACGTTCACCCATTTATCGCCAATGCTTTGCTGTAGGTACGCTCTGAAGATCTTCCCATCACGGCGACGTACAAACTTCCGGATGCGGTATTCCCCGGTCAGTGCTTTGCGGAGGCAGCGCTCAAACTCTTCCTTTACGTCTTCAAATGGAAACATGCTGCAGGTATAGCCGTCGACAACGAACCAGAGTTCATCTAGATTCTGTAAGCATACCCAAACTTCCGATCTCAATTTTTCCTGTTTCGGAAAAATCATCGATAGTTCCACAGGGGCATCTGGTTCTTTGGCAATTTCAAGCCCAAGGTCCGATGCGATCTGTCGATACATCGCTTCGGCTTCGGCGGTATAATCTAAACCATATTTGTGAGCCTTTTGACGGCTCGAAAAGTTTTTTGATCGCCTCAATCAATGAAACCTCACCAGCCGGCCCGGCCGTGCTTTCGTCACTTCGTCATTGGCGATGACCTGTTCGCCATTGACGAAAGTCGCGCGGTAACCGGAGACGGGTTGCAACAGGCGCTGGCCGCCGGCGGGAAGGTCTTTCACCATGCGCGGCGGGCCTAACTTCAGTTTTTCATGATCGATGATGTTGATGTCGGCGCGCATCCCGACCTTCAACCGCCCGCGATCCTTCAGCCCGAGATAATCGGCGCCGTCAGCGGTGAGCATCTGGATTGCGCGCTCCAGCGGAATTTTTCCGTGATCGCGGTCGCGGCACCAATGGGTCAGGAGATAGGTCGGCAGGCTTGCGTCGCAGATGGTGCCCACATGAGCGCCGCCGTCGGAAAGACCGGGCAGGGCGTTGGGGTGGGTCAGCATCTTGTGCACATTGTCGTAATTGAACTCGGTGTAGTTATAGATCGGGAAATAGATGAGCTGTTTTCCGTCAAGCTCGAGTAGCGTGTCGTAAAGTTTTTCCATCGCCGATACGCCGTCGCGCCGCGCTTCGGCGCCTAGTGATTGATCCTGCGCCTGTTCATAATCGGGGTCTTCACCGAGGCGGAAGAATTTGTTGGCGACAAGTTCAATCGCCGCGATCATGGTGTCGGCGATGGGCGGCACGGAGGAGCCGGGCCCGGCGAGCTTCACCGGCGTTTCCGCTAGGCATTTCTTTTTAAACTCCGGATCGCGCATGATCGCCACCCGCTCTTCCAGCGGCTTGTCCTTGATGGCGATATAGCTCGGCTGCGCCATGATCGGGTGGAAGGTGCATTGGAGGCCCTGAAAGACGCCGATGGCGCGCGGCGCCACCTGTACGTTGAAATCCACGCCGTCCTTGTTCAGTCGTTCGGTCTGTTCGAGGATACGCTTCCAGTCATTCGGGGCCATATCCCGCTGCATGAGGGAAATGGAGGCAGGTTTTCCTCGCCCCGCCCGCACGAAGCTTTCGACGATTTTGAACTCGTCCTGGAACTGGTCGCCTTCGCGTTCGAGATTAAAGTCATTGACGATCTGTAACACGCCATGATCGAGATCGGCGAGCGCGCCGGAAAGCGCGGTCAGTTCTTTCTCGCTCGCTTCGGCGCTCGGCGTCCAGTCGCCGTCGGCGGTGCGGTGAACATCGGTGCGCCCAATGGAAAACCCTGCGGCGCCGGCTTCCAATGCCTCACGCACTATCTTTTGCATCTCGGCGATGTCTTCATCGGTAGCTTCTTCAAATGCGCTGGCGCGTTCTCCCATGGCGTAGACCCGCACCGGGTCGTGGCCAATCATCACGCCGAAGTCGATGGTGTGCGGCATGGCGTCGATGGCGTTCATATATTCCGGAAAGCTCTCCCAGTCCCAGGTAAGCCCTTCATGCAGGGCCGTGCCGGGGATGTCTTCAACGCCTTCCATCAATCGCACGAGGCGGTCATGGTCGCTCTTTTTCACGGGCGCAAAACCGACGCCGCAATTGCCCATGATGATGGTGGTGACGCCGTGATTGACGGAAGGTTTTAATTCTTCGTCCCAGGAAATCTGCCCATCGTAATGGGTGTGAAGGTCGATAAAGCCCGGCGTGACTATGGCGCCGTCTGCGTCGATCACCTGTTTCGCGTCGCCCGCGCAGGCGCCGATCTCGGCGATCCTGCCGTCCTTGACGCCGATATTGGCGTGAACGGGCGCGCCGCCGTCACCGTCATAAATTAAGCCGCCAGTGATTTTAAAATCGAAGGTCATGTGCGTTTCCTATGGGCGTTTTCGGGAGTCTATTGTTCTGTAGAGAAGGATCATAACGCCGCCGGAAAAGAAGTGCCAAACACCCCATACAGCTGCGATAGCCGCGGCGCCCCCAAGCCCCTTCAACTGCGCGAGAAGAAGGACGATGGCGAGACCGGCGTTCTGGATGCCCACTTCAAAGGCGAGGCTGCGCCGCCGGGCGGGTGAGGCGCCGAGCAGGCGGCCAACGCCGGCGCCCAGCGCAAAGGCGCAGGCGTTGTGCACGGCGACGGGGATGAGAATAAGCGCCCAGGCCGGAAGCAGCACGCCTGTCAATTTGATGAAGCCGTCAAGGATGACAATGGCCAGCATGCCTGCGCCGAAGAGCGCGAGGGGTTTGCGAATTTTCTCCGCTGCTGCGGGAAATTTATGCGCTGCGGTCATCCCGAGCGCCAGCGGCGCTGCGAGCATGACTGTCGTTTGGGCGACAAAGGCCACGCGGTTGAAGTCAATCGTATCGAGAAGCGCATCGGTGGGAGGGTAAAGGGCCGACCAGAACAGGATCGCGGCAGGCGTCCACAACGCGGCGATGACGCTCGATCCCGCCGTGAGCGACACGGAATAGGCCGTGTCGCCCCGGGCGCTCCAGGTCATGAAGTTCGAGACATTGCCGCCGGGACAGGCGGCGACGACGATCATGCCGAGCGCGATCGAGGGATGCGGCGCCATGATCGTGACGAGAAGCAGCGTCATGGCGGGAAGCCCGATGAGCTGCGCCGCCAGTCCGCCCCAGAACAGTTTCGGGTCCGTTTTCAGAAATGAAAAATGCTCGGGCTTCAGGCTGAGCGCGATAGCGAAAATCATAATGATAATCGCCGCCGACAGCATGGCCTGCGACGAGGGCGAAAGCGCGACCGTGACTTGATCGAGGGTGAGAGCGTCCATGCGCGGCTTTTAACCGCCAATCGCGAAAAACAGAATGGCGCTGCGCAGCGGAGTTTTCATGAGGCTAGTGATATCCCCAAAGCAACAACCGGCTCATGATGAGCACAATGGCGAGCCCCGCCCAGAAGGTGAGCCGAAGCCTTAACGCGCCATACCATTTGGGGAAGATGCCGGCGTTTGTCGCGGCAAGGTCGCGCATCAACAGATAGAAAAGGAGGATGAGAATGATGACATGGCGCCAGGCGGCGCCCAGCGACATCATAAAGACCCCGTCGGGGAGGATCGCGGCGAAGGCGACAAGGGCAATCAGCTGTCCCGGCACAAATGACTCTTGCAGTTTTTGGCCGGGATTGAGCGTCGCGCCCGCCCCGGCCCCGGAAAGATAGGCGACGATGACCGCGCCATAGGCAAGGGCGAGAAGGTGAAAATCGAGCGCAATGTGACTGGGAATGATGGCGGGGCTCAGCCACAGCGCGGCGGCGGCGATAAAGAATGGCGCAAGCCCGTAAAAACCAAGCCGCGTCATTTCCGCTTTTTGCTTGCTTTTTGCCATACGGCCCCCTCCCGAACGCTACCCGTATGGGGAGAATAGACCAAAAATTCTATTTGCGGAATGCAAGGCTCGCGACCCAGCCGGCGATCAGCGCTAGCGCAACGCAGAATATCCCGTAGGAGACCGGGCGTTGATGGGCGAAATCGTAAACGCGGCGCTCGAGCCCCACGCGATTGACCGCCAGCGCCGCTTCGTCAGAGCCAATGAGGGTCCCATTGCGGAAAAGATACACGGCGACTTCATATTCGCCCACAGGGGTGTTGGTGGGAAGGCGCGCGGTAATGGTGAAAAGCGCGCCTTTTTTAAACTCGATACCGCCCACATGAGTGCGATAGAGCCCGAGCGCTTCCGCCTCGCTGAGAAAGGCGCTGCGGAAAAGGCCGATATCTCCTTCGCGTGCAGATTCGTGCGCCTCGACGGCGATGTCGAGATAATCCGCATCGAGACGATACTGGTCCTGCAACGGCAGGGGAGCGATATCGTCAACGGGCCGGGTCGCATAAGTGAGGTGAAGTCCCGGCGCGCGCTCAATGAGATGCGCAGGGCCGGGTGTCCAGATGAGATTGTTCTTTTCCATCTGGCGCACTTGAAACTGCGCTTCCGGCCCTTTGATGACGGAAATGATGTCAACGGATGCGGGATCGTCCAGCCCCGTGATGGCGCCGAATAAAACGAGGCGTGCGCCGGCGAAGCCGGTATCCACTTCCACGCGGTCGTCCGTCAGCGCAACTTCAATATTCGCCGCCTGCGCAGGCGCGATGATCAAGGCGAGTGCGAGGAAGAAAGCTCTCATCGCCCGCCATCCATGATGAACAGGGACTCAGGCGGCAAAGCGAGGTCGATGAGAAGCCGGGCGCACACGCCCAGCACCAATAGCGCGAGAAGGGCGCGCAGATGTTCGGCCTTGAGCCTGGCGCCGACGCGCACGCCAAGCTGTGCGCCGACGACGCCGCCGCTGAGCAACAAAAGCGCCAGTGCAATGTCTACGGTCTGGTTGGCGGCGGCGTGGAGAACTGTGGTGATGGCGGTGACAAAAATGATCTGGAACAGCGATGTGCCGACGACCACATTGGTCGGCATGTTGAGGATGTAGAGCATCGCCGGGACCATGATGAAGCCGCCGCCGACGCCCAGCATGGAGGCAAGAATGCCGACGAGGAAACCAAGCGTGATCGGCGCAATAGGGCTGATGTAAAGCGAAGAGGCCCGAAATCGCATGGCGAAGGGAAGCGCCGCCAGCCAGACGGGGCTGCGGCGCTTTCGGGCATGTCGCTTTTTGTCTTCCGGTGAACGCAAAAGCGTGCGGATGCTTTCCCACAACATCAGCCCGCCAATGAGGCCCAGAAAAATCACATAGGAAACCGAGATCAGCGTATCAATCTGACCGGTCTTGATAAGCATGCGGAAAACCAGAACGCCGATCACCGAGCCGACGGCGCCGCCGGCGACGAGAAATCCGCCCATCTGAAAGTCGACGGTCTTGCGTTTGAGATGAGCGAGCGCGCCGGAAACGGAGGAGGCGACGATCTGCGAGGCTTCGGTGCCGACAGCGACGGCCGGCGGAATGCCGTAAAAGATCAGAAGCGGCGTCATCAAAAAACCGCCGCCGACGCCGAACATGCCGGACAGAAAGCCGACGGCCGCGCCCATGGTGATGACCACAAACGGATCGACCGGCATCTCCGCAATGGGGAGATAAAGCTGCATGGGAAGTTGGCGAACCCCTGAAACGCGATGCAGCGCAGGCGTTCGTTCTGGTTTTCCGTCGACGCCAGCGCGGATGCAGGGGTTATAAGCGCGGCCGCGGCTGTGAAACAAGCAAAGGCGACGCCGCCTTTGCGGCGTTTTAGCCGGCGGCGTTCAGATTAGCGCTTTGGTCGGCTTGCTCGGCCGTCCAGGCGGCGACATCGGCGTCAACTTCCGACCGCGTGTCCGGCGAAAGCGCCACGGCGACGCCGGCGGCAAGCGGCTGCGCCTGCGCGTCGCCATTCCGCGCGGCGAGCGAATACCAGTAATAGGCTTTCGCCGCGTCCTGAACGGACGAGCCGCCTTCGTCGCTCGGGTGATAGATCGCGCCGAGATTGTATTGGGAATCAACGAGGCCGAAATTCGCCGCCTTTTCGAACCAGGCGATGGCTTCCTGGCTGTCGGCAGGGCCGCCGTCGCCGCGGGCCGTCATCACACCGATGCGGTGCATGGCGAGCACATTGCCGCCATTGGCCGCGCGCCGGAACCATACCCGGGCCTGGCCGAGATCCTGCTCAACGCCCTGGCCTGTTTTATAAAGCTCGCCAAGCTGAAGCTGCGCCGGGGGATAGCCGAGCGCGGCGGCGTCCTGAAGATCGGCAATGGCGGCCTGGGCGTCCGTTTCGTTCGTTGCAGCGGCAAGCGCATCCATGCTCTCAATATAAAGGGCTTGCGGATCGGTCGCGGGCGCGGCGGGCACCGATGGAAGAGTGGAAGCTGTTTCTCCGTCAGGCGCCGTTGCGGCAGGCTCGGTGTGCTCGATCGCCGGCTTCGGCGCTGGCGCATTGCCGGTGTCGGGTTTGAACACGAAGTCTTTCACGAGATAAACGAGCGCGGCGACGGCGAGCAGAATGGCGACGCCGAGTGCAATCGTGAGGGGCTTCGCCGAATTTGTGGATTTCAGGGTTTCGAGTGCGGCTCGGTCGCCATTGCCGCGGCGGTCTTCCTGATCGTCTTCGTCAAATGATGTGGCTTCAGGTTGCGACGCAAAGGCGCCGTCGTCCGCATCGTCATCTTTCTTCCGGCCGAGGCGCGCCTTGGCGGATGCGAGCGCTGCAGCGAACTTGCCGAACCGCCCGGGCGTCTCTTCTTCTTCCGGCGCGGCATCGGCCTCTCCAAAGGCGAGCGGCTCAGCGGCGTCATCAGCTTGCGTCGCAGGCGTCTGTGCAACGACTTCCGCCTCATCATGGGAGGCCATATCCGTTTCGCCGCCGCTTTCAGCGGCGCGCTTCTGTCGCGCGCGCGCGGCGAGAATGGCGCGTTGCTTCGCTGTCAGCTGGCTGCGGCGGGGCCGACCGTCTTCACCGCCGCGGGCGGCGGCTTCGCGGGCGCGCCGACGGGCGGCCTGCAGCATGTCTTCTTTGGCGGCGGGCGCAGCCAGCGCCTCGTCTTCCGTGGCGCCCGAATCGACGTCCATTGCAGCCGAGAGAGACGCCGTGTTTGGCGCCTGCTCGTCATCTTCGTCTTCGATGTCGTCCGCTGCGGCCGGCGTTTCCATTTCTGCGGCGCCGAGCTCATCGTCATCGTCTTCATCATCATCGGCGAGACCTTCGCCGGTGAGTGCGTTTCTGACTTCGGCGAGCAATGATTCCGCGTCATCCATCGCGTCGCCAGCGTCATCTTCGTCGACCGTGGCGCTGACGGTGATGTCGTCATCGCCTTCATCCTGCTCGGCGCCATCTTGAGTGTCGTCGTCAATCTGGAAACTGAAATCGTCGGCAGGTTCGTCGTCGGCTTCCGCTTCAAGCGGTTCTTCAGTATCGGCGGCGGCATCGGCCTCGTCGGCGAAGGCGAAAGGGTCTTCCTCGGCGCTGTCGTCCTCCGCCTCCATGGCGGCGACAGCCTCCTCGATTTCGTCGACCACCTCGTCAAGGTCGTCGCTGTCGCTGACAACGGGTTCCGGTTCGGGTTGCGCCGCCGCCGCCGGCTCCGCAGCTTCTAAGGCTGCAGGCGCTTCCGGCGCCGGTTCATCGCGGCCAAGCGTCTCAAAGCGAGCGTTGATCTCTTCGAGCGAGCGCTGCAGCGCTTCGAGCTTGCCTTCTGTTTCCGAACGCGCGGCGGCGAGAATGGCTTCCACATCCGGGCCGCCGCTCTTATCCTCGGCCTCAAGCTGGGTGCGCACTTCGGCGATGGTGTCGGTGACTTTCTGAACGCCATCGGCGCTGCGTTTTTCCGCAGCTTCGATCTGGCCGGACAGTTTTGTGATCGTCCCTTCAAGGGCGCGGATCTGATCGCCGCCGCGTTTAATCTCATCTCCGAGAACGCGCAGCCTGGCGCCGGTGCGTTCCACAAATTCCGGATCGGAGGATGTGGCCGCTTCAGTTTTCAGCGCAGCGGCTTCTTCAGCGATGCGCTCAGCCTTTGCGACGCGGTCGGCGAGATCTTCGATCGCCGATTTCAGGGGGCCAAGCTCTGCCGGTTCGCCGGCTGAGCCGGCGCCGACGCGGTCGATCCGTTCGGCGAATTCCTGAAGCTGGGCCTCGGCGGAATCAAGCCGGGTGAGGGTGGTGCGCTGGGCGTTGTTGAACTGAACCGCCACTTGCGCGAGGGCTTTTTCGAGCGCTTTTAAGGCTTCGATACGGCCGCGGTCGCCGCCGGCGCGTTCAAGCTTTGCAACACGCTCGACGACATCTTCATAAGATCCTTCGGCGGGCTTCACCCGTTCGAGGCGCTGCATGCGCTCGACGAAGCCGCCCATATTGCGGCTGAGATCGGCGACACCAGCGGCGTTTTTCGATTCCGCTTCGGCAACGCGATTGCGCAAATGTTCAATGGCCGTGACGATGTCGCGAAGCTTCAGGCCTTCGACTTCGCCTTCTGAAAAGGCGCCTTCAGCGCCGCCTTCGGCCTGGCTGTAGATCATCTGGTTCAGCCATTCGCCCACCGTCATGCCTTCGCGCCGCGCAGCTTCCTTTGCGGTCTCGCGCGCATCGCGCTCAATGCCTTTGACGCTCCAGGGCGCGTTCGATTTCATGGTTGTCCACCGTCATTCGCTGGGGCGTTTCCCCGTCCCACCCGGCTGAAAAGGCGCGAGACACCCGCCCCGGTCTCAAGCCGAACAGGTCACCGTTAAGGTGCTTCGCGGCGCCCGCAAAGCCTTAATGGGACAGGAAAAAGCACCAATTCTTAATGAAAGGTTAAAGCTGATTCGCCGCCTTTCGGGGGCGGAAATGGCCGACAGTGGAAAACCGGCGCCGGGGCGTTGAATAACGGGCGCCGAACGGCAGGCGCAATGAAACGGGCTCAGGCGGCGGCTTCAGAGGCGACGCGCATCCAGTGGTTGATGCGGTCCTTGAGGCGGGCGGCCGAGATCGGTTTCGAGACGTAGTCATCCATGCCCGCGGCGAGGCATTTTTCCTTGTCGTCCTTGAGGGCGTGGGCGGTGATGGCGATGATCGGTGTGTGCAGGCCGGATTCGGCCTCCGACTCGCGAATCGCCTTGGCGGCTTCGAAGCCGTTCATTTCCGGCATGGAAACATCCATGAGAATGACGGCGGGCTGGCATTCGGCGTAGAGCGCCAGCGCCTCGCGGCCGTTGTGGGCGATTTTATAGGAGAGGCCGGTTTCTTTCAGGATATGGGTGAGCACAAGCCGGTTCACTTCATTGTCTTCGGCGACAAGGATGTCGAGGCCGCCCGAGCTTTCCGGCAGCGTTGCCTGTGATGCTGTCTGCGATGCTGGCTCGGCCGCCGGCGGCACCTCGGGCGCTGCCGGCTTGTTTTCTTCGGTGTCGGGCTTTTCATGAAGCACGCGTACAATGGTCTCGAACAGACGCGTGGCGCGGGCCGGTTTGGTGAGATGCGCGTTGACGCCGAGGGACATAAATCCGGCCCCCCCCGCCGCCTCATCCACCGAAGTGAGCATGACAATCGGCATATCGTTGAAGGCGGGATCTGCGCGTAAGACCATGGCGAGATCAGCGCCGGTCATGCCGGGCATGTGGTGATCGAGAATTAACAGATCGGGTTTGCCGGTCTCTTCGTTTCGAAGCGCGACAAGGCCTTCCTGTGCATTCTTATAAAGAGCGCAGTCAAAGCCCCAGCTCGCAAGCTGTTCCTTGAGGATTTTCCGGTTGACGGCGTTGTCGTCGATGACGGCGATACGCGCGCCGGAAAGATCGACCGGCGCCAGCGCGGGTTTTTCTTCGCCCTCGTGAACGGGAAGAATAATCTCGAACCAGAAGGTCGAGCCTTCGCCTTCCTTGCTCTCGACGCCGATTTCGCCGCCCATGAGTTCAACAAGCGACGCGGAAATAGCAAGGCCAAGACCGGTACCCTCGTGTTTGCGCGTGGCGGAGTCATCGACCTGACTGAATTTATCGAAGATGGAGGCGCATTTCTCGGCGGGGATGCCGACGCCTGTGTCTTCGATTTTAAAAGTCAGCTTATAGCCTTCTTCAACGGGTTCGCCCGAGAGGTCCGCCAGGATATGCCCCTCATCCGTGAACTTTGCGGCATTGCCCATGAGATTGGTGATGATCTGGCGCAGGCGGCCGGCGTCGCCGACAAACATCGCCGGCAGGTCCGGTTGAACGCGTACGGCGAGTTCAAGGTCTTTTTCAAGAACGCGGGAGGAAATAAGCAGCGCCACATCCTCAACGGCTTCTGCGATGGAGAACGGCGCCGGATGAAGTTTCAGCTGGCCTGCGTCGATCTTTGAAAAGTCGAGAATGTCGTTGATGATGGTCAACAGCGCTTCGCCGGACTTCAAAATTGTCGAGGCGTAGGTGGATTGCGTTTCATCGAGCGGCGTCGAGCACAACAGCTCCGCCATGCCCATCACGCCGTTCATGGGCGTGCGGATTTCGTGGCTCATATTCGCCAGGAATGCCGCTTTGGCTTTTTCCGCCGCCTCGGCTTTACGCTGCGCGTTCTTGAGAACAGAAATATCGGAATAGGTGACGATGATGGCGTCGTCTTGATCTTTAATCGCTTCAATCAGCAGATGGCGATTATCTTCAAGGGCCCAGGAAATGCGAAACTTTCCCTTTTCCTGGATTTGCCTCAGGGTTTCGGCTTTCATTTCGTCGACAAGCGTCGCCTGATCCGGCAGATGCGTTTCGAGCATGGCCTTCATCATGACGTTCCAGGGTGTGCCGGCGGCGGTGACGCCTTCCGGCAGATCGTAGAACTCCGCAAGCTGTCTGTTGCAGAACAGAAGCTTGTCGTCTTTCACGATGTAGAACATCTGCGGCATGGCGTGGACGGCGTTGACCAGCATATGATGCTGGTCAACGAGCGCAGCCAGTGCGTCGCAGTCGCTGGTGAGACGGTCGATTTCAGCCTGCCGTTGCTTGGTCATGGCGCAAGCGTTCCCTGGGCGTTTCCTCGTAATGCTTATTTCGGCTTGTTTTCTTGTTCGGAGGCCGTTTTTAGCCGCCTGTTTTGGTGCAATTATGCTTACGTAATGCTTTACGCAGGGTAACCGGCGGGCGTTTTTATGGTGGATGCGCACCGGCCTTGAAGGCCGGGCCCTGGAGTCCTTAATAAAATCTTGCCGTCAGGCCCCGGGCGCTGCCATTCATGGGTGAAATTCTCTCGCCTTGCAGGCAAAATGGCCGCTGAAACGCTCCCCTTGGGCCGTAACGGCTGATCAAGGCCGCACTGAAGATTAAGGATCACACATGACCACCTACACCGCGCCGCTCAAAGACATGCAGTTTGTCCTCAATGAGGTCTTGCAGATTTCGAAATATTCGAACCTGCCCGGTTTTGCGGACGCCTCTGAAGATGTCGTCTCCGCCATCCTCGAGGAAGGCGCGAAGATGGCGTCCAACGTCCTTCACCCCATCAACCATTCCGGCGACAAGGAAGGCTGCACCCGCCATGACGACGGCTCGGTGACGACGCCCAAGGGGTTCAAGGAAGCCTATGAGGTTTACAAGCAGGGCGGCTGGCAGGGGCTTTCCTTCGACCCTGACTATGGCGGACAGGGGCTGCCTTATATTCTCGCGGTGGCGGTTTCGGAAATGGTGTCAGCGGCGAACATGGCGTTCGGCATGTATCCGGGTCTCGCCCGCGGCGCCGCGGACGCCATCTACGCTCATGGCACCGACGAACAGAAACAGAAATATCTCCCCAACATGATCGCCGGCGAGTGGGGCGGGACCATGAACCTCACCGAGCCTCATTGCGGCACCGATCTGGGGCTCTTGCGCACGAAGGCCGTTCCGCAAGGCGACGGCTCCTACAAGATCACCGGCACCAAGATTTTTATCTCGGCCGGCGAGCACGATCTCACTGACCAGATCATCCACCTTGTGCTCGCGCGCATTGAAGGCGCCCCGGAAGGTGTCAAAGGCATCTCGCTTTTCATCGTGCCGAAATATCACATCAATGAGGATGGATCGCTCGGAGATCGCAATGGAGTCATGTGTGGCTCCATCGAAGAGAAGATGGGCATTCACGCAAACTCGACCTGCGTTCTCAACTATGACGATGCGACGGGCTATCTCCTCGGCGAAGAAAACAAGGGCCTTCGCGCCATGTTCACGATGATGAACGAAGCGCGGCTCGGCGTCGGCCTGCAAGGCATGGCGATTTCCGAAGTCGCCTATCAGAACGGCGCCGGCTATGCGAAAGACCGCCTCCAAGGCCGCGCGCTCACCGGCGCGAAAGAGCCGGAAAAGCCCGCAGACCCGATCATCGTTCACCCGGATGTGCGCCGCATGCTCATGGATCATCGCGCCTTTACCGAAGGCGCGCGCGCCTGGATGTACTGGTCCGCGCTCTGGGGCGATCTGCACACCAAGGCCGAGGATGATGAAACGCGTCAGAAAGCGGACGATTATATGGGCCTGATGACGCCGGTCCTGAAATCCTATCTCACCGAAAAAGGCTACTGGCACGCCACCAACGCGCAACAGGTGCTGGGCGGTCACGGCTATATAGCTGAATGGGGCATGGAGCAGTTTGTGCGCGATGCGCGCATCGCCATGATCTATGAAGGCGCCAACGGTATTCAGGCGCTTGATCTTGTGGGCCGCAAATTGCCGAAAGACGGCGGGCGCGCGATCATGGCCTTCTTCGCCGAAGTCGATGAGTTCGTGAAAGACAATGGCGGCAATGAAGAGCTGAAGCCGTATCTCGACGGGCTCGCCGCCGTGAAGGCCGATCTTGTCGAGGCGACGCAGTGGTTCATGGCGAACGCCATGCAAAATCCGAACAATGCCGGCGCAAGCTCCATGGATTATCTTTGCCTGTCGGCGCTGACCAGCCTCGCCTATGCGTGGGCGCTCTCTGCGAAAGCGGCGCTTGAGAAAAAAGATTCAGGCGATGATTTCTACAAGAACAAGCTGATTACGGCGAAATATTTCGTCGACCGGATTCTTCCCGAACGGTCTGCGCATCTTGCAAAAATCAAATCCGGTTCTGAAGCGATGATGGCGCTCGATGCGGAGGCGTTTTAATCAGCGCTCAAATCCACACGCTTCTTTTTGATCTCGGCGGGGTCGTGGTTGATTATCGCGGCCCCGAGCGGCTTGCGGCGTTGTCGAATGGACGCCTTTCCCTCGCCGAGGCCCACGAGGCCTTGTCAATAACGCCGGCGCTGCACGAGTTTGAGCGTGGTGAGTTGTCCCCTTTGGCGTTTGCAGAACACGCGGTGACGGGTTGGGGGCTTGATGTGACGCCCGGAGATTTTATCGCCGATTTCGAAACCTGGCCCGAGCGTTTTCTGCCCGGCGCGCGCGAAACGATTGAAGCGCTGGGCGGGCAATACAGGCTCGCCTGTTTCTCCAACATCAATATTCCCCACTGGCGCCAGGCTGAGGCATTGGGCGTTGCGCCGCTGTTTGACCATGCGCTGCTTTCGCACGAAATTGGCGCCCGTAAGCCTGAGACGCACGCCTATGAAAAAGTGATTGCCGCGCTGGGCGGCGACGCTTCCGGCATTGTGTTTTTTGATGATATTGAAGCCAATGCGGCGGCGGCGCGGCGCGCGGGCATGCAGGCCTATGTTGTCACGCCGAACGAAGGCGTGAGAGGCGCGTTAGAGAGCGCCGGAGTCGCTTGAATGCGCGCCGTCGCTAACCGATTTGTCATGCAGTGCAGCATCGCTTTTTAAGGTCTGGTTAACCGGGCAAGCGCATGACATTGCACCAAGCGGGGGGCGGTTTTTGCTTCCGCCCGGCTGATTGACTTTCTTTTTATGAAAACTGTCAGGATGCGGATGGAACAGGCGTCTTCGAGCGCTGTTGCAGAACCGTTCAGTCAGTACAGCGTAAGGAGAAAGTAATGCGTAAGCCCACCTATGAATTCGAGGTTCTGAACGGCGCCGGCAAGATTGTCCGCCGTTGCACGCAATCGTGCCACAATATCGGCGCGCAGGAACGGACCTTCGATTTGTTGCGGTCGACCCCCGGGGCCGCCGCCGTTTTCGGTTTTGAAAAACGCGGACGCCACGTCCATTCCGCCTATCGCGAATAGGACGCTTGCCACAGCTGCGTCATCTGAGCCCGCCGCCTGACGCTTCGGCCTCTGGCGATTGCCGTCGGGCGCGAAACCTATAGGATGCGCCCGAATTGCGGGTGGCTTTCTCCCGCAGAATGGAAAAAGGGGCGCCAGATGCGTTTGACGATTGCGTTATTGATGAGTGCGGCGATGCTCGCCGGATGCGGCGAACAGACCGCCGTAAAAGAGCCGGCAGCAGGTGCAGCGGTTTCAGCCGAAGCGGGAACCGCGCCAAGCACGGAAGAGATTGCTGCGGAGACCGCGCGGCTCAATGAATGGTTCGACGCCAAATTTGAAGAAGAACTCGATTTCAGTCCAATCCAGCGCACTTTTCTTGGGGACAAGAAAGACTACGACAAGATTGATGATCTTTCTGAAGAAGCGCAGGACGAAAGGCTCGAATGGCAACGTCAAACTGTTGAGGAGCTGAAGGCGAATTTCGACCGGGCGAAGCTGACGCCCGAAGCGCAGACATCTTACGACGTCTGGATTTATCAATATGAGCGCGCGGCCTCAGCCGATAAATTTCGCCGCAATGACTATGTGTTCACACAGATGCAGGGCCCCCAGGCCTTCCTCGCGCAGTTCCTGATCGCCTTCCACAAGGTTGAAGAGCCGTCCGATATGGAGGCTTATATTACGCGGATCGGCGGCGGCGCCCGCGCGCTGGGCCAGCTTTTGGAGTCGGCGAAACTGAACGCCGAGGCGGGCTCGCGTCCGCCGCTTTTCGCCTATGAAGGCGTCCTGGAACAATCGCGTGCGCTGATCACCGGCGCGCCGTTCGAAGGCGAGGGCGACAGTCCGGTCTGGGCCGACGCCAAAGGGAAAATCGCTGCGCTTCTCGATGCCGGTGAGATCGATCAGGCGAAGGCTGATGAATTGGAAGCAGCGGCCCGCACAGCGTTGATCGAAGAATGGGCTCCGGCCTATCAGGAACTCATAGACTGGTTTGAGGAAGACAAAGTCAACGCCGATGAAGTCGCCACAGGGGTCGGCAAAAACCCGAATGGCGCGGCATACTATGCAGACCGTTTGGCGGCGTCGACCACGACAGACATGACGCCTGAAGAAGTCCACCAGCTTGGTCTTTCCGAGGTTGCGCGCATCAAGGGCGAGATGGAGGCGATCAAGGAACAGGTTGGCTTCGACGGCACGCTGCAGGAATTTTTCGTGTTTGTGCGCGACGATCCGCAGTTCTACTACCCGAACACGGATGAGGGGCGGCAAGCCTATATCGATGCGGCGACGGAGCACCTCGATTTCATCGGTGAAAAATTACCGGAATATTTCGGCATCCTGCCGAAGGCGGATCTTGTTGTGAAGCGGGTCGAACCGTTCCGTGAACAGGACGGCGCCGCGCAACACTACTTCCCGGGAACGCCTGACGGCTCACGCCCCGGCGTTTATTACGCGCATCTTTCTGACATGAGCATGATGCCGATCCCGCAGCTCGAAGTGATCGCCTATCACGAGGGCAATCCCGGCCACCACATGCAGATATCGATCGCGCAGGAGCTGACCAGTGTGCCGACATTCCGCACCCAGGCAGGGTTCACGGCTTATTCGGAAGGGTGGGGTCTGTATTCGGAGCTCCTCGCCAAGGAAATGGGCGCCTATGAAGATCCCTATTCCGACTTCGGGCGCCTGACGACGGAAATCTGGCGCGCCATCCGCCTCGTTCTTGACACCGGCTTTCACTACAAAGGCTGGACCGAAGAAGAGGGCGTTCAGTATTTCATGGAAAACTCTCCGGCGGCTGAAGGGCAGATCCGCTCGGAAGTTCAGCGCTACATCGTCTGGCCGGGCCAGGCGACGGCCTATAAAATCGGTATGCTGAAGATTTTGGAGTTGCGCGAAGCCGCCAAGGCCGAGCTTGGCGACAAGTTCGATATCCGAGGCTTCCATGACACAGTGCTGGGCGGCGGCGCGCTGCCCCTCGACATTCTTGAGCGCCGCGTCGACGAGTGGGTCGAGACGCAAAAGGCGAGTTAGGTTGGGGCTTTCAGCGGCGCCCATTCCGGGCGCCGCTGAAACAGCTTCGCCACATAGGGGCAAACGGGATCGATCTTGAGGCCGGTTTCGCGCGCCTCCTCGACGGCGCGCTCCACAAGCTGACGGGCGATGTTTTTCCCGCGCGCTTCCGGCGGGGTGAAGGTGTGATCAATCACCATGACGTCGCCGCGCATTCGATAGGTCAGCTCCGCCTCGCCATTGCCGGCGAGCGCCCAGTAGCGGCCTTTTTCGCCTTGCCGTTCATGCTGGATGTCGATGGTTTCGCCTGACATTGAAGCGCCTCCGGGTGCGGGCTTTCGATTGTTATCTAGTCGCAAACAGTCCTGGCGGCGAGCCGGTTCCGCTCAATCTTGCTTGATCGGCAGCTTCGCCGGGTCGAGCGTTTTCAGCTCGCATTCCCAGACAGTGATGACCCGCCAGCCAAGCTTTTCGAGCGCCTTCGCATTCTTTTTGTCGCGCGCCTTGTTGCGCGCGATTTTATCTTTCCAGTATTCCGCGTTCTGTTTCGGCTGGCGGTTTCCACGCTTGCAGTGATGTCCGTGCCAGAAACAGCCGTGAACGAAGACGACGGTTTTGTGCCTGGGGAAAACGAGGTCCGGCTTGCCCGGCAGGTCTTTGACATTGAGGCGATAGCGCAGACCGAGGGCGAAAAGTTGTTTTCGCAGGGTGATTTCCGGCTTGGTGTCGCGGCTTTTGACGGCGCGCATGATCTCGGAGCGTTTTTTCTTGTTAAAAGTGTCTGTTCCCACGGTTTGCCCGTTCAATTGGCCCCGACAAAATTCCGGCCGACGCTTGAGCGTACTGATATTTTCGTTATGGTTAACGATAGTGCAATGCAATATTGGGGGAGTACCATGAATTTCAAGCACTTAGTAGCGGCCATGTCGGCTGCGGCGATGTCTGTGGTCGCCACGCCTGGCCACGCTGTGCCGGTGGATCTGGAGCTTCAGCTTCTGGTCGATGTTTCCGGTTCGATCGACAGCGGCGAATTCACCCTTCAGCAGGATGGTTATGAGGCCGCGTTCCGCGACGCGGGCATCATTTCCGCGATTGAAAACGGAACGATCGGTTCGATCGCCGTTCAGCTGATTTACTGGTCGAGCGCCTCTTCGCAACAGATTGGCGTCGATTGGGCGCTGATCAGCGACGGGACGTCTGCCAATGCTTTTGCGGATGCGGTCGCTGCTGCGGCCCGGCCTTTCACGGGCGGCACGCAACCGGATGACGCCATCAATTATGGCGCGCCGCTGTTCAACGACAACGGTTATGAAGGCTCCCGCCTCGTGATGGATGTTTCCGGCGACGGAACCGGAACCGCGAGCGATACGGCTGCTGCGCGGGACGCCGCGCTTGCTGGCGGCGTTGACGCCATTAACGGGCTTGTCATCGGCACCAGCACGAGCTTGCAGGACTTTTATATGGCCAATATCGTCGGCGGCGCCGGCGGTTTCCTCGTTGTCGCCAACACATTTGAAGATTTTGCGTCCGCCGTGTTGACCAAGATCGGCCGCGAGATCATCGGCAGCGAAGTGCCGGTTCCCGGCGCGATCCCGCTCATGGCGACGGGCCTTTTTGTTCTCTGGCGCCGTTCACGCCGCAAGGCCTCAGTTTGAGCCTTAGCTCAATAATTTGAAAAAGGCCGGCGAAACGCCGGCCTTTTTTTATACTTTTATGTTCTAGGCGGCCTTGCGCGCTTTAGCGCCGGTAAGAGCGGGTTCGAAAACCGTATCAGCAAGCCAGCGCACCACCGGAACGGCGACGCCATCGCCACATAGTTTAAGCGCGGCGTTGGCGCTTTGCGGAAGGATGTAGTCTTCGGGAAGCCCCATGAGCCGGGCCGCTTCGCGCGGTGATAAAAGGCGCGAGCGGACGGCGCCGTTCTCGATCGCGAAAATGATCTGGCGCGAGGATCCCCCGGCGGGTGTCCTGAGACACCCCGCGAGCCCGTCGAAACGCGCTTCAACGCGCTGCACCGTTTCGCCGTTTTCAGTGCGCGTCCGGCGGAAGGCTGCGCCTGCGCGCCGGGCGCCGTTTCTGATGATATTATCGATGCGCGCCCGCTGATGCGGCGCCATCATGGCAATGAGCTTTTGCGTCTGTTCCGGCTCATGCCAGTCAGGCGCGTCCCAGTCGACGATGTGGGAAAGGCGTATATTGCGTGACAGGTGCGGCGCGGCGCCGAGCCAGAACCAGCGCGATTGCGCTGATGTTGAAAGCAGCGCCTGGGCGGCGGCAAGCGCTGGCGGCGCCGTTTCCTCCGACAGGGGCGCAGACGCTTCCGGCGGCCTCAGGCCGTTGGCGAATCCCAAAATGAAAAGCCGCGGCCGCGATTGGGGTGTGAAATGCCGGGCGTCGAGCACCGCGGCCGTGACGGCGTATCCGGCTTGCGCCATCAGATCGGCGACGCAGGCGAAGTCACGCCCGCCATTTGACGTCAGCAAACCGGCGACATTTTCAATGGCGATGATGCGCGGCGCGCGGCCGGTCGCGGCCAGCCCTTCGATGAGCGACCAGAAAGGGAAAAAGGCGCCGGACCGTCTGGCGTTCATGCCGCCGCGCGCGCCGGCGAGCGACAGGTCCTGACATGGAAACGATCCCCAGACGAGATCGACAGCCTGACGCGGCAGATCCTCGACGTTGATCGCGGCGATATCGCCTTCGACAAGATGATCGCCGCCGAAATTGGCGCGATAAGAGGCGCATTTCGCGGCATCGATATCGTTGGCGAGCAGGCATCGCCACGCGGGTCCGAGACCGATTCGCGCCATGCCGCCGCCTGCGAAGAATTCGAGAAAGGTTTTTTTTGCACTCATCTCTGGTGAGGTTATTTTTCCCAATGTCGTTCCCGCCGCATTGCCGCCACATTCATCCGCACACGCAGCGCTTGCGCCTTAATTACGTCACGATTGCCGTGTTTCCGCCTTATTTCAAGCAGTTAATCGCAGTACTGTGACGAACTTTACGTTGACGCAATGTTGTTCGTCACGCAAAGTGACGATGGGCGCTAAGGGGGCTCGCTTTCCAAAGGAGAGGCGAATGCCCTGGATGGAAATCAAACCGTTTTCGGTTTTCAAGGCTGCGGCGATCGCGGCGATTACGGCCGTGGGACTCGCTGTGGCGGCGCCCGCATCCGCAAATCAGAATGTAACCATGTTATCGGCCGGCGCTGCTTCGGCGCCGATAAAGCTCGCTATGCTCGATGAGCGTGATCGCGGCCAGCGGTCGGACCGGCGCGGCGGAGAACGGTCGCGTGGCGATCGCGCTCGCGGTGAGCGTTCTCGTGGAGACAGGCCGCGAAGCCAGACTCCGCGTGAAAGACAGCGCGTTCAACGCAGCGAAGGGCGCGAAGAATACAGACAAAAAGACCGCTCCCGCAGCGGACCGCCGCGCCAGCGCAGCGACGGCCAACGCACCGCGCAGCAACGCCGGGCTACGGGAGCGAGTGAACGCCGTAGCGGCGAAAGGCGGGCCGGCAATAATGGCGGTACGCGCCGCGCCGCTGATAACGACACCCGGCGCCGCGCCGCCGGGAATAATGATCAGCGCCGCACCGGCGCCAACGGTCAGGAACGTCGTCAATCCGGCCAGCGCCGGGTCGCGGATAATTCCGGTCGTCGCGATGGAGCCCGTGATGGTAGGCGAGATGGTCGCCGGGACGGAGTGCGTGATGGGCGTCGCGACGGTGGCAGGGACCGTGTGCGCGACGGGCGTAGGGATGGCTATCGCGATGGCCGCCGGGATGGATATCGTGACGGGCGTCGCGACAGCGGCCGCAAGTATCGCGATGGCCGACGGGACGGCTACCGCGATGGAAGGCGCGATCAACGTTACAGCGACCGCGGCGGCTCACGCCGCGCCTATCGTGACGGCCGCCGGGATGCGCGCCGTTATCATCAGCGCCGTCACGGCTCCTACCGGCATCCGTCAGTGCGTTATGGCGGCAAATATTACCGTCATGGACACGGGCCGCGCCGGGGACACGGCTACTGGTGTTCGCATCACAACATCTTCCACTACCACAAGGGATATGATCCGTTTGGCTGGCTCTATGTGAGCTTTGGCTGGGATCTTTATTCCTGGGATTACATCGGCAATTGCGATGTTGTCTCCCAGACTTTCTATCGCCGCGGGCGGCGATACGAAGAAGTGGCGCTGCTGTGCTACGACGCCTGGGGCTATGGCTATATCAAGCCGGGCAGCCGCCGCGTCTATCGCCAATACTAGGATTTGGAAAATCAGGTGAAACGGGCGCCTTTCGGGGCGCCCGTTTTGTTATGGGCGGGCTTTCGCCCGCTGATTCGCCCTCATTGACCGGATGCCCCGACTCTGTGGACAAGGAGCGGTCAACCGACTGTTTTCACTCGCGCGCTGCAAGACGTACCGCTCATGTTCCGAAACACCGCTATCGCCGCAGGGATTTTCGCCCTCGCGCTCTGCGTCCCGCTCATAGCGTCCGGGGCGTTCGGCGCGGCGCAGGCCGCCCCGGGCCAGGGGCTGGAAGACGTGCAGGTCGGCGAAAAGGACCTGCAGACGCGCATCGCGTTGATCTGCGACGGTCCTTGCAGCCTTGAAAAGCGCGGCGACGGTGTTTTCTTCCTGCGCGGCGTCACGGCCGAGATGAGCCTCGATCTGTCGACGCGCAGCCACAATATTGCAGGCTTCACCATGGTCCCGGATGCGGAGGGGAGTCTCCTCAATGTCGCGTCCCGGCGGATTTTAGAATACGCCAACACGAAGTCCTGTGTGATTTCCGGGCGCTCGGCGACCTGCGTCGATCTCTTTTATGCTGATGCGGTGGCGCAGCAGGCGGCGTTGTCGACGCCGAGCCTTGCTTCCAAGGCGGAAGTGAACCCGGCGCCAGCCAGGGTTGCCCCGAAACCCACCCTGCGCGAAAGCGCGCCGGATCGTCTTTCAAGGTTTGCAGCGCTTGCTCCCCCTGAAAGACTGGCGCCGCCGCAACCAGCGCGACTCGCCAGCGTTCAGCCCGTGCAAAAACCGGTGGAGACGGCCCGGCCCGTCATTCGCGAGGAGCGGCCTTTGCCTGCGCCCGCGCCGCAAAAATTCGATTATGCCGCACAGGTTGAGGGGCTTCTCGGCAAGAAGCTGACGCCCGGCTATTGCGCCTCGGCGCGCGCGACGCTCCAGAGCGATCCCTGGGCTCTTGGCGCCATGGTCGATGTCGGCCTTTGCGAAGCCGCCGCCGGCAAATCTGAAACGGCGGATGCAACGCTGGCGCGCATTCTTGAATACACGCCAGACAATTACGAAGCTTATGTGGGGCGCGCGCTGATTGCGCTTGAAGCAGGCGAGAAAAGCGTTGCGCGCCGCTATTTTCAAAATGCGCTCGACGCGCCGCCGCCAATGGAAGAATCGACCCGTATTGTCGCCGCCATGCGCGAGCTTTGATCGGGCTGGATTTCCGTAACAGCTTCGTGAACCCTGCCTTCGCGTCTTGACCGTTCCTGGACCCGCCCATAGCGTCCCCTCTCCATGAAAAGGAGAGACCCCCATGGCTAATCCCATAAAAATTATCGGCGTTCCGTTTTCACAGAATGTCAGAAAGCCGCTCGCGGTCGCGCATCACCTCGGGCTCGATGTCGAAAACCCGCCGCTGGCGCCCAACGATCCGGCGTTCAAGGACCTGCATCCTGCGGGGCGCATTCCCTTGCTCGATGATGACGGTTTCCGGATTTGTGAATCGAACGCCATCATGATCTATCTTTGCTCCAAGACGAAGAATGATCTGTACCCGGAAGACCCCAAGGAGCGCGGCCTCGTCAATCAATTTTTGTTCTGGGATGTCGCCCATTGGACGCCCGCCTATCAGCCAATCCAGTTTGAGCGCATTGTTAAAGGCATGCTCGGCCTTGGCGACACGGATGAGGCGGTGGTCGAAGCGACCTTGCTGAAATTCGCGCGCGAGGCCGCCTATCTGAACGGCGCGCTCGAAGGCAAGGACTGGCTTGTGGGCGACGCGCCGACGCTCGCTGATTTCGCCGCCGGGGCGGGCCTCACCCATGCTGACGCCATGGGCCTGCCGCTTGCCGATTACAAAAATGTTTGCGCCTGGAACGAGCGGGTGCAGGGCCTTGAAGGCTTCAAGAAAACCGAAGTGAAGATGTAGGGCGCATAGGGATGAGCGATGCGATGAGCGGCGACCGGCCAGCATATGTGTTCGACGCCGCCATCGTTCGCCGTCCGGCGAAGTCCGTGGTCAAGGGGCTGCGCGCCCATAACAGCGGCGACCCCACCTATGAAGGCGTCGTCGCAGAGCACGACGCTTATATTGCGGCTATGCGGTCAGCGGGCGTTGACGTTGAGGTCCTGCCGCCGCTGGAGGCGTTTCCGGATTGCGTTTTTGTCGAAGACCCGGCGCTTGTCTTTGCGCAAGGGGCGATTGTCTTGCGGCCGGGCGCCGAAAGCCGGGCCGGTGAAGCTGCGGAACTTGCGCCCGTCCTGAAAGAAAAGTTTGAGACGGTGCTGGAATTGCCGGCGCCCGGTTTCGCCGATGGCGGTGATATCTTGTTGACGCCGCAAGGCGTGATGATCGGTTTATCGAACCGTACTGATCTTGCGGGCGCGCAGGCGCTGCAAGCCTGTCTGTCCAGCCTCGGGCTTGAAAGCCGAATCGTTGAAACGCCCGAGGGCGTCCTGCATTTCAAGACAGATTGCTCGCTTCTTGATGATGAAACCATTTTGGTGACAGAGCGTCTCGCGCATTCAGGCGTCTTTGATGATTTTGCAACGGTGATCGTCCCGGAAGGGGAGGGAGCCGCGGCGAACGCCTTGCGAGTCAATGATGTCGTGATGGTCGGTGCGGATTTTCCGAGCACGATCGAGCGTCTTGACGGTCTTGGATATAAAATTGTTCCTTTGAAAACATCCGAGATCGGCAAGATTGATGCGGGGCTATCCTGCATGTCTCTCCGCTGGCGGCGCGCCTGATTTAACCGTGCTGGTTTCTGCGAGTAGGTCTTGGCGATTGACAGGCGCATGATGCGCGGGCCAAGCTCCATAGATGAATCAGTCCTCTGATCAATCGGGCGAAGGGGTCCGCCCGCCTTCCATGGGATTCTGGCAAGTCTGGTCAATGTCCGCCGGCGTGATGATCGGGTCGGGCATCTTTCTGTTGCCGGCTGTATTGGCGGCCTACGGCTCCATAAGTTTTATCGGGTGGCTGTTCACGACCGCCGGAGCGATTTGCATTGCGTTGACGCTCGGGCGTCTCGCCAGCCGCACCCATAAAAGCGGCGGTTTTTATGTCTATGCGCGCGACGCCTTTGGCGATGTCGCCGGGTTTTTGATGGGGTGGAGCTATTGGCTGAGCATTGTCTTTGCAACGGCGGCTATCGCTGTCGCGTTTGCAGGCTATGCCGGCGCCATTTTTCCAGCGCTTGCGGGCAATTCGGTTGCGCAGGCGTTTGTCGCCGTAGCCCTGGTTTGGATGATCACGGCGATCAATATTCGCGGCGTTGAAGCGGCGGCCAAAGCGCAGCTCGTCATGACGATCCTGAAAATTGCGCCGCTGCTTCTTGTCATCGGTCTCGGGGTTTTCTTCGGCGCTCTTGAAAATATTCCTCCGTTTAATCCGACAGGCGAGCCGTTCATAAAGGGGCTTGCGGCTACGGCGCTGCTCACCATGTGGGCGTTTATCGGTATTGAGGCCGGTGTCGTCGCGGCGGAAGATGTTATCGACGCCAAGCGGACGATCCCACGGGCGATCGCGTCCGCAACGATTTGCGTTGCCGTGCTGTATGTCGCCTCGACAGCCGCGGTGATGCTAATTCTGCCAGTGGAAGATCTTGCTGTTTCCGAAGCGCCTTTTGCGGATGCGGCGCGGATATTGGGACCTGCAGGCGCCATCGTCATCGCCGTAGGCGCACTCATCTCGACCGCGGGCTCGCTCAATGGCTGTGTCTTTATCGGCGCCCAGACCGCGATGGCGACGGCGCGGGACGGATTTGCGCCGAAATTTCTCGCCAGGAAAAACACCGGCGCGGCGCCTGCGGACGCATTGATCGTTACAGGTGTGATCGGCACGGTGGTGCTCCTGATGAATTACACGGATGGCCTGGTTGCGGCCTTCACTTTCATGATCGCCATGTCGACGCTTGCTACGCTCGCGCCTTATGTGTTGTCGGCGCTTGCCGAAATCAAAGCGGACTGGCGGTCTGCGCGGGGCTGGCTCATCATCGCGCTTGCGGCGCTTGTTTACTCCATCATCGCCATGGCCGGCGCCGGGATCAGTACGCTGTTGTGGGGCGCTGTGCTGCTCATTGCCGGTCTGCCGATCTATTATTGGTCAACCGCACGCTACAAACAGCAGTCCCGGCCACCCCCGGAACCAAATGCTTGACCGGCGCTGCGTCGCCGCATAGCGTCCGCCGCGCTATGACAGACCAGAAAAAACAGACCTTTCAGGACCTCATTCTGACGCTCCAGACCTACTGGGCGGATAATGGCTGCGTCATTCTTCAGCCTTACGATATGGAGATGGGGGCGGGGACGTTTCACCCGGCGACGACGCTGCGCTCCCTCGGACCGAAACCGTGGAATGCGGCTTATGTACAGCCCTGCCGGCGGCCGACCGACGGGCGCTATGGCGCCAACCCAAACCGCTTCCAGCATTATTTTCAGTTTCAGGTGGCCTTGAAGCCGAGCCCCGACAATATCCAGGAGCTTTATCTCGGCAGCCTTGACGCCATCGGCGTCGACCGCTCTGTCCATGATATCCGTTTTGTCGAAGACGATTGGGAAAGCCCGACTCTCGGCGCCTGGGGCCTCGGTTGGGAAGTCTGGTGCGACGGCATGGAAGTGACGCAGTTCACTTACTTCCAGCAGGTCGGCGGCTTCGACTGCAAACCCGTGACAGGCGAAATCACCTACGGGCTCGAACGTCTCGCCATGTATGTGCAAGGCGTCGATAACGGTTTCGATCTTGTCTATGGCGGCGCAAAGCCAGACGGCTCGCCTTTCACCTATGGCGACGTCTTCCATCAGAACGAAGTCGAACAGTCGGCTTACAATTTCGAACTCGCGAACACCGAAATTCTCTTCCGCCAGTTCAAGGAGGCGGAAGAAAACTGCATGGCGATCATCGAAGCGGGAAAGAAAGACGGCAAGGCCTATCCGCTGCCCGCCTATGAGCAGTGCATCAAGGCCTCGCATCTCTTCAACCTGCTTGATGCGCGCGGCGTCATCTCCGCGACCGAACGCCAGTCTTATATCCTGCGCGTCAGGACGCTTGCCAAAGCCTGCTGCGAGGCCTGGCTCGAAAGTCCGCAAGGGCGCACCGAAGGCGCCGGTGTTGTTGATTATGAAACGGCGTAAATCATGACCGTCGCGCTTCCCCTCGAAGGCGGATGCCAGTGTGGCGAGTTGCGATACGAACTTTCCGCGCCGCCGATGACGCTTTACGCCTGTCACTGCACGAATTGTCAGAAACAGACCGGCAGCGCATTCGTATTGTCTACGATCATTCCGGAAGCCGCGTTTAAGTTCACAAAAGGCAAGCCCGGCAAGACGACATGGACATCCGACGCCGGCAACCCGCGCTACGGCTATTACTGCAAAGATTGCGGCAGCCGCATCGCAAACGGCCAGGAGGGCGGCGCGCCTTTCTTAAGCCTTCGCGCAGGCACATTCGACGACACGTCCTGGGTGCGGCCTGCCGGGCATATCTGGGTAAAAAGCGCGCAAGGCTGGATCAAGTTCGAGAAGGACGATCTCCTCTGCGATGAACAGCCTACGGATTACGGGCCTTATGTGGAGCGCTTTCGCAGTTTCGGCATTTTTCCTAATTAAACCGCATCCGGATCATTCGCAGACGCAGCATTGAATTGTGCGGCGCACGGACGAATTCGCCATTGCCGGGTTCCGGCGCTGCACGGTAAACTCCTCTGAGACCAACAGAGGGAGGGTGCTATGCCCAAAATTCTCGGTTTGAATATTGTCGCAGTGATTGTGGCGTCGGTTGCGTTCTTCCTGGTGGGGTGGCTCTGGTACGGCATCCTGTTCATGGACGCCTATATGGAGTCCATGGGGATCGCCACCGATGAAGGGAGCGGCGCATTCGACATCTGGATGGCTGGCGGTTTTCTTATCACCATTCTGCAGGTGATCGGGCTCGGCCTCGTCATGAAGTGGAAGGGCGACGTCAGTCCCATGGCCGGGGCGATGACGGCGGTCGTGTTGTGGTTTTTCCTCGCGCTGCCTTTCGCCATGTACGCCTATCTTTACGGGCCGGCGCATGACTCGACCATGATGATGATCGACGCCTCGCATCTCCTCGTGGGCTGGGTCGTTTCGGCGGTGGTGCTGCGCTTGATTAAATAGGTCCTGTTGGCCATTTTACGGGAAGGGGGCGGCCGCCGCGCCGCCCCTTTTGTTTGTCCGGGGTTTTTAGATGGCCGATCTTATTGCGCCGAAACGGCGAAAGCCGCGGCGCAGGAAAAGAACGAAGAAAAAGAAACAGGCATCGCGCTTTAAAAAGGCGGTGGCTGTTCTCGCGGGTTGCGGCGCTGTCCTTATCGGCGGGTCGGTCCTATGGGCCGGGCTTTATGCGGTTAGCGCGCCGCCGGGAACGCTAGTCATGATGGAGCGAAAGCTGAGCGGCGAGGCGATTACGCATCCCTGGACGCCGCTGGAGCAAATTTCGCCGCATCTTGTCAGGGCGGTGATCGCCGCGGAGGACACGCGGTTTTGTCTTCACAAGGGCATCGACTTTGAAGCGATCGACAAAGCGCTGGAGGAATCCAAAAACGGCAAACGCCTGCGCGGGGCTTCGACGATTTCGCAACAGACTGCGAAAAACGCCTTCTTGTGGAACGGCGGCGGCTGGGTGCGCAAGGGCGGTGAGGCGTGGATGACCGTGCTGATCGAGAGCTTCTGGCCGAAGCGCCGGATCATGGAAGTCTATCTCAATATCGCCGAATGGGGCGATGGCCATTTCGGTGCCGAGGCGGCGGCGCAGGCGCGGTTCGGCAAGAGCGCCAAAGACCTGACGCCTCATGAAGCGGCGCTGCTGGCCAGCGTCCTGCCGAACCCGCATAAATGGCGCGTTGACCCGCCGGGCCCCTATGTGCGTTCCAGAAGCTATACCATCCGTTCACGGATGGATCAGGTGCGCCGTGACGGGCTTGACGCTTGCGTTTTTCGTCAATAGAAATGACGTAGCGTAAAAGTGCATTTAGACGCTCGCGCCAAAAATTAATATAAAATGGGTTTCGATTGGCCTTTTTTTGAATGAGGCCGATAGTCTTCCAGACAAGCATGCCGAAGTTGTTGGGGATCGCATTCGCAGGCTTTTCTTGGTGGGGCTAAAACCAGTTTTATGGGTACAGTGCGTTTCCTTCTTGCTGCATTGGTTGTCGTTCATCATGTGGGCGGTGCGCCATATGTAGGCCAGCACGCGGTTCTCTTCTTTTACGTTTTGTCCGGCTATCTCATGACACTGGTGATGCATGAGCGGTACGGTTATTCCGGAAAAGGCTTGAGAGATTTCTGGGAGAACCGCGCGCTTCGTTTATACCCTGCATATCTTGCTGTCTTGTTATTCTCGTGTCTGGTCCTGGCGATCCTGGGAAAGGACGTCTCACGTGCGTTCAGGGGCGGCCTTTATCTTCCATCGACTTTTGCTGAGTGGATTCAGAATGTATCCATGCTGTTTTTCAGCCTGACGCCTAATGAAGTCGTGCCGCGCGTCTCCCCGGCGGCCTGGGCGTTGACTGTCGAACTGGTTTTCTATTTTCTGATCAGCCTCGGTATTTCGAAAACGCTGAAGCGAACGCTGATCTGGCTGGCTTTGTCGGCGGTATATTCGGTGTGGGCGGCGCTCATTCTAGATTTTAAATGGTCTTATTTTTCGATTTTTTCGGGGTCGCTGCCATTCTCAATCGGCGCTCTTATCTATTTTCAGCGCGAGCGCATGGCGAAAATTTTCGCCGGAAAAAGCCTCGCCGCATACTGGCTGTTGTTGCTGTCGTCAGGAGGCTTAATGCTGGCGATTGTCATCATTAGATACCTGGCGATGTTCAAGTTGGAGAGTGCGTTTGTTCAGAACATCATGATGCCCTTAACAGCGGCGCCGGCTGCGCTTGCCGTGGCGACGCTCATTTCCGGGGGCGGACGGATTTTTCCGAAGAAACTCGATACGCTGCTCGGCGATTTATCCTATCCAGTCTATATCTCCCACTGGATATTCGCTTTGATTGCGGGCGCATTGCTCGGCCTCAAAGCGCCTTCCTTTGGGATCGACGGCGCAATGCTTATGGCCGTCAGCTTTCCAATGACGTTGATTGCGTCCTATTTGGTCGTTAGATTTATTGATAAACCGATAAACAGAACACGCGAACGCATTCGCAAACGAAGTGAGGCGCGATTGGCCTAAGGCTCATAGCGACTGACGATGAGAGGTGGTTTATGAGCGTTATGGTCATCGCCTGTTACCGGCCGAAGCCCGGCAAGGGCGCCGCGCTGTTCGAGCTCATGAAAGCCCATTTGCCGGTCCTGCGCGCTGAAGGGCTCGTCGGCGAGGAGCCTTCGCTGTGCGGGCGCGCCGCGGATGGAAGTTTTGTCGAGGTGTTTTGCTGGAAATCCCAAGCGGCGATCGATGCTGCTCATGAAAACCCGAATGTTCTCGCCATGTGGGAAAAATACGCCGAACTTTGCGACTTTGTGACCATCGGCGATCTTGCTGAGGCGAAACAGATGTTTTCTCCTTTTGCGCCGGTCGATCTCGCGTCATAAGGTGAGTGCGGCAAATGAGATGCAGAATATGATGATGAAATGCTTGCGGCTTGTTCCGGCGGCGGTGCTCGCGGCCCTTTTCCTGTCGGCCTGCGCTCCGCAGGGCTACACTCCTTATTATGCAACGCCGGGCGGCAATGGCGAACAGACGGATCTTGACCAGATCACCTTGCAGCGCACGGCCTGTTTCGGGTTTTGTCCTATCTATGACGTGACGGTCTATGAGAACGACGTCCTGATTTTTCACGGCGAGCGCTTTGTCGCCGAAACCGGCGGCGCCGTCAGCAAACGTCTCCCGGACGGCTCGTTCAAAAAACTCGTCGACATCGCGAAAGCCCATAAATTTTCAGAATTCGATGCCCGCTATCCCAATGAGGCGGGCGACAATTGCGGTCCTATCCCCACTGACATGCCGAGCATAATTGTTTCGTTTGAGGGCAAACGCCTTAATCATGAAGTGAACCTCTATCAGGGTTGCAGGTTTGACGGCCGTGAAAGCTTTGACGAGATGGTCCTCGCCATGGACGCCGTTCTTGATATTGACGACATGATCGGCCCGCGTGAGGATTTTTACGGCGCAAAAGAATAAGCTCATGGCCCGCACAACCTCTGAACGCCACACGGATATTCTGAACGGCTACAAGGCCGGCGGTTCGCGCTTTAACGACTGGTCGCGGGAAAAGCTCGGCGAGTTTGCGCTGCTCGACTGGTCCTGGGGCCACATCTCCATGCGCTGGGACATCGACCACCGCTTCATCATGCCCGACGGCGTCATGTTTGGCGGGCATATCGCCTCGGTCGCCGATCATGTGGCCGGACTGACGGCGATGACCGTCCTTACCGACAATCGCGAACGCTTTCGCACCTCGCGGCTCGAGACCAATTACTTTCGCCCCCTTATGGCGCCGCTGGCGACGCTTGAGGGGCGGGTGACCAATGCGTCCGCGACCCTCATCCATGTGGAGGCGGATTTCCTTAATGCCGAAGAAAAGCTCGCCGCGCGGGTCTATGCGGTGCAGGTGCGCCGGATGACGGGGTAGGCAGCTTGCGCAGGGCCCTAACCGCCCGTAGAAACCCGCCCATGTCAGAATTGCTTCTCGAATTGTTCTCCGAAGAGATCCCTGCGCGCATGCAAGGGAAAGCCGCCGCCGACCTGGAAAAGGCGGTCAACAAGGCGCTCATGGACGCCGGCTTCATGCCCGAAGGGGTTAAGGGCTTTGCCGGGCCCCGGCGTCTCACGCTTGTTGCGGCGGGCGTGCCTGCGCGCCAGCCCGACCGGCGCGAGGAGAAAAAGGGCCCGCGGGTCGGGGCGCCCGACAGGGCCGTCGAGGGGTTTTTGAAATCGGCGGGGCTGACGTCCCTCGATCAATGCGAGCAGCGCGAGGACAAAAAAGGCGCTTATTGGGTCGCCGTTATCGACCAGAAGGGCCGCGATACAGCGGAGCTCATCGCCGAGTTCATGCCGCAAATCCTGCGCGGCTTTTCATGGCCGAAGTCCATGCGCTGGGGCGATGGCGATTTGCGCTGGGTGCGCCCGCTTCATTCCATCCTCTGCGTCTTTGACGGCGAGGTCGTGAATTTCGAGATCGACGGGATCAAGTCGAGTGACAAGACCCAGGGCCATCGTTTCATGGCGCCGGACGTCATTCAGGCGCGCTCCTTCGAGGCCTATGCCGAGGCGCTCAAAAAAGCCAAAGTCATTCTCGACGCCGAAGAGCGCAAGGAAATGATCGCGGGCGACGCCGCGACCTTGTGCAAGGCGCAGGGGCTTGAGCTTGTCGAAGATACGGGGCTCTTGAACGAAGTCTCAGGCCTCGCCGAATGGCCGGTCGCGATGATGGGATCGTTCGACGAAAAATTCCTGTCCGTGCCTGACGAAGTGCTTACCGCTTCCATGCGCGGACACCAGAAATATTTTTCGGTGAAAGACCCGAAGACCGGACGCCTCGCCAATAAATTTATTTATGTCGCCAATATTGAATCGCCCGATGGCGGCAAGGCCATGCGCACCGGTTATGAGCGCGTCCTGACAGCGCGGCTTTCCGACGCGTGGTATCTCTATCATCAGGATCTGAAGCGCCCGCTCGAGGCCCGCATCGAAGATCTGGACAAAGTGACGTTCTTCGAAGGGCTCGGTTCCGTTGGCGACAAGGCGCGACGCGTCGCGGCGCTGGCGAAAGAGATTGCGCCATCCGTGGGCGCCGATCCGGAGGCGGCGGAACGCGCGGCGATGCTCGCCAAGGCCGACCTCGTCACCGGCATGGTCTATGAGTTCCCGGAGCTGCAAGGCGTCATGGGGCGCTATTACGCAATAGAAGAAGATTTGCCGGCGACCATCGCTGACGCGATCCGCGATCACTACAAGCCCGCCGGTCAGGACGATGACGTGCCGACCGCGGCGGTCAGCGTGGCGGTCGCGCTTGCGGACAAGATCGACACGCTGGCGGCGTTCTGGGCTATCGACAAAAAACCGACAGGATCGAGCGATCCGTTTGCGTTGCGGCGCGCAGCGTTAGGGGTGATCGCAATCACACTCAACAACGGCATTCGGCAGAATCTTTTTCATGTGCTTATGCCCGCCTTCAAGAATCTCGAAAGCGTGCACCCTGATGCCGTCGCCGCCCACCTGACCCATGGCTCAAACCTTGTTGAATTTTTCCATGACCGGTTGAAAGTGCACCTGCGCGAGCGTGGTTTTGCTCACGATCATGTTGATTCAGTGCTTGAAGACGCCAAGGGTGAGCTGCATGACGATCTGGTTTTAGTCGTCGCGAAACTCGAAGCGCTGGCCGCGTTCCTGAAAACCGATGACGGCGCCAATCTCGCGGCGGCCTATAAGCGCGCGGGCAACATCCTCAAAGCTGAAGAGAAAAAAGATAAAGCGCCCGCCGATCCGAATGCGGTGGAGGAAAGCGCGCTCGCCGAAAAGGAAGAACAGGCGCTGTTCTCTGCGCTGAAAGACGCCGAGGCGGCTGCCGAAAGAGCCGTCGCCAGTGAAGATTTCGAAGCGGCCATGTCTGCGCTGGCGCAGCTTCGCGCGCCGCTCGACGCCTTCTTCGAAAAAGTCACGGTTAATGCCGATGACGCGAAACTGCGCGCTAACCGCTTGTCGCTTCTTGCGCGCCTGACGGCTGCCACGGCAAAGGTGGCTGATTTCTCCAAGTTGGAAGGTGTTGTTCTAACGCCCGGTGCAGGTACGGCAGTTGCTTCTGGGTTTGTTCCAGACGTAAAGGCAGAGAAAAATAAATCTCGCGGAAACTAGAAGCTAATCCTTAAACCCCGCCGCGCGTTCTGCGCTCGGGAAGAACAGAAACGCCAGCATCAATATGTAAGGCGCATAATCCCAGGAAATCGCCAGCGCCCAGACATCGGAAAAGATGCTGGCGTTCTTCAACACCGCGTCACGCGGCGTGATCGTGGAAAGACCCGGCACGAATTCCGCATCGACGACAGACTGACGGCGCGAGACTTTTTCCGGCTCTTCGGGCGGCGGCGGCGGGTTGATCAGCTCCCGGAAAATATCGAGCCCGCGCGCCGGCGATAATTCCGCCGCTGATTTCAGCGGCACGGCCGGTTTTTGCAGTTTTTGGGAGCGGATGATGGAGGCAAGCGCGCCTTCCACTTCCTCCGCGTAGCGGTCAATGGCTGTCTGCTGACTTGGGGATACGCGAACCGGTTTCGGATTGGCGCGGGCGAAACTGTCAAGTTGCTGGTCGAGG
The DNA here is from genome assembly GCF_041986965.1 of Hyphococcus sp. Lineage (GTDB taxonomy): Bacteria > Pseudomonadota > Alphaproteobacteria > Caulobacterales > Parvularculaceae > Hyphococcus. Next base: position 1,283,181 of record NZ_JBHIXB010000001.1, read on the forward strand.
AAGCGCTCAATGCGCTTGTCGTGACGCCAGCGATTGAGGACGCTGGCGAAGTCGTTAAAGGCGGTTTCGAATTCCCGGTTCCAGCGGTCCACATTGTCATAGGCGTTGCGCGAGAGAAGTTTTTTAAGCTCATCGGTTTTCGCCGCGCAGATTTCTGGATCGTAAGGATCAACACCGGACGGGTCGGGCGCGGCCAGCGTCGCGGCGACGCTTTCTTCAAGACCGCGATACCAGTCGGCGATGCCGTTGAAATAATCGGTGACGGCTCCCGCGCCCGATGCGCCTGATTGCGCCCCGCCCACGCGTTCCCCGTCGGCGACGCGGGTGACGTCGCGCACGGAGAGCCTTAAATCTTCCAGAAACAGAAAATCACGCTGTCGCCAGGCGGTGATGCCGGCGCATTCAGCGGCGAGGCGATCGATCTCGAAGTTATAGGTATGGCGCACGGCGTCGACGCCGCCGATCCCGACAACGGTCGTCCAGGTGGAGACGAAAAACAAAATCGCCGCAAGGATCGGGACGACAATGAACAGTTTGAAGGCGCGTTCGATAAAGAAAATAAGGTCGCCCAAGAAACTCGACTTCAATCCGCGGAACCAGTCGCGATGGCGCACGAAATCCGCGCCGCCGACCCAGATGGCGACAGCGAGACAAAAGACGAAAACGCCAAAAGCCGGCGGCAGGATCGAATTGCGGAAGATGTCGGCGGATTCCTGCGACGTGATGAGGCCGAAACCGATGGCGGAGCTGATGGCGCTGAAAAATCCGGCGGTGACCGCGACCACGACGAAAAGCCGGTTGAACAGGGAAGACCCTTTAAGGCGCGGCGAGGCGAGAGCGCCGATCAGGACAAGGCCGATAATGGCGATGACGGCGCTCGCGCCGGCGATGGCGGTCAGGGAATATCCACCGGCCCCGCCCGTATCCTGCGCGACCGCGCCGGAAAATCCGGCCGCGCCAGCCAGACACATGATCGGTAAGCCGATCCGCCCCATCTGATCCCCGCAAAATCCCCTGTGTCGCCCCGGGCTAAACGGGGGCTGGCCGCCCAGCCTAACACGGAAAAAAAAGTGGTGAATAGTTATCCACGGCGCCGAGAGGGCGCTTATAGTACGGTATTGAAAGAAATGGCCAAACCGGCGCGATGTGACAATTTCCGGCTTGGATGTTGCACTGCGGCGCCCTAAGGCAGGATGCCGTCCGCAGTGTGGACGACGGGCGGCCAAGTGGACTGACGAAGACAGGCGGAGACCCGATGAAGAACAAGACAAAATGGGTTTACTCATTCGGCGCAGGGAGTGCGGAAGGCGACGCTTCCATGCGTAATCTTTTGGGCGGCAAGGGCGCGAACCTGGCCGAAATGGCGAGCCTTGGGCTCCCCGTGCCGCCAGGGTTCACCATCACCACCGAAGTCTGTTCGGCTTTTTACGACAATGACTGCACGCATCCTGCAGGCCTCACCGAAGAAGTCGCCGCGGCGCTCGCCAATGTGGGCAAGGCGGTCGGCATGAATTTCGGCGACACGTCGAAACCGCTTTTGGTGTCGGTGCGGTCGGGCGCGCGCGCCTCCATGCCGGGGATGATGGATACAGTCCTCAATCTCGGTCTCACTGATGAAACGGTGAAGGGGCTTGCGAAACTCTCCGGCGACGAACGCTTCGCCTATGACAGCTATCGCCGCTTCATCCAGATGTATTCGGATGTGGTGCTTGAGGTCGATCATCATTCTTTCGAGGAGCTGCTCGAGACCTACAAGGAAGAGCGCGATTATTTCCTCGATACGGAAATGACCGCCGACGACTGGAAGGCCGTGATCGACGGTTACAAGAAAGTCGTCGCTGACGAGCTCGGCAAACCCTTCCCGCAAGATCCGGAAGAACAGCTCTGGGGCGCCATCAACGCCGTCTTCGGCTCCTGGCGCAATGACCGCGCCGACACCTATCGCCGTTTGCATAACATCCCTGAAAGCTGGGGCACGGCCGTCAATGTCCAGGCGATGGTGTTCGGCAATATGGGCGATACGTCAGCGACGGGCGTTGCTTTCACGCGCGATCCATCGACGGGCGATAATCATTATTACGGCGAGTTCCTGATCAATGCTCAAGGCGAAGACGTGGTCGCCGGCATCCGCACGCCGCAGGCGCTGACCAAGCGCGCACGCGAAGCGATGGGCGATGAAGCGCCTTCCATGGAAGAAGCGATGCCGAAAGCCTATGCCGAGCTGGCGGCGGTTTTCGACAAGCTCGAAAAACATTACCGCGACATGCAGGACATTGAGTTCACCATCCAGAATGAAAAGCTCTGGATGCTGCAAACGCGGAACGGCAAACGGACCGCCAAAGCGGCGCTCAAAATCGCCGTTGATCTTTGTGAAGAGGGGCGTATTACGCAGGAAGAGGCTGTCATGCGGGTTGATCCGCATTCCCTCGACCAGCTTCTGCATCCTTCGCTCGATCCCGATGCGCCGCGCGATCAGGTGCTCTCCGGACTGCCGGCGTCGCCGGGCGCCGCGTCGGGCGAAGTGGTTTTCAATTCCGACGAGGCCGAACGTCTCGCCCAGGAAGGCAAGTCCGTCATTCTTGTGCGCGTCGAGACAAGCCCTGAAGACATTCATGGCATGCACGCGGCGAAAGGCATCGTCACGGCGCGGGGCGGTATGACGTCTCACGCGGCGGTCGTTGCGCGGGGCATGGGCCGTCCATGCGTTTGCGGCGCAGGGGATCTCAAAATCGACAAGAGTGAAGACTTTTTCTCGGTCGCCGGGCGTCAAGTGAAAAAAGGCGATATCGTCACCATCGACGGCGCCGCAGGCCGGGTCTACGCCGGCGCCGTGCCGACGGTGCAGCCGGAGCTGTCCGGCGATTTCGCCAAGCTCATGGGCTGGGCCGACGCTGTGCGCCGCATGAAAGTGCGCGCCAACGCCGAAACGCCTCATGATGCGCGCGTCGCGCGTGATTTTGGCGCTGAAGGCATCGGCCTTTGCCGCACGGAACACATGTTCTTTGAGGCTGACCGCATCATCGCCGTGCGCGAGATGATTTTGGCTGAAGACAAAAAAGGCCGTGAGACGGCGCTCGCCAAACTTCTCCCGATGCAGCGCTCGGATTTTGAAGAACTGTTCCGGGTGATGAGCGGTCTGCCGGTGACGATCCGGCTTCTCGATCCGCCGTTGCATGAATTCCTTCCGCATTCTGACGATGAGATTGAAGAAGTCGCCAAATCCTCCGGCATGGATGCGCAAAAGCTGAAAGAGCGCGTCCATAAACTGCATGAGTTCAATCCCATGCTTGGCCATCGCGGTTGCCGTCTTGGTGTTTCCTATCCGGAGATCTACGAGATGCAGGCGCGCGCCATTATGGAGGCGGCTTGCGCCATCGCCAAAGAGACGGGCGAAAAAGTCACGCCGGAAATCATGATCCCGCTGGTGGCCAAGCGCGAAGAACTTGCCATGCTGAAGGCGCGTGTCGATGCGATTGCGCTGGCTGTCTTGAAGGAAAACAAGACAAAGCTCGACTATCTTGTGGGCACCATGATCGAGCTGCCGCGCGCCGCCCTGACCGCCGACGAGATTGCGAAAGAAGCGGAGTTCTTCTCCTTCGGCACCAACGATCTGACGCAGACGACTTTTGGCCTGTCGCGTGACGACTCGGCGGCGTTCCTGCCGGATTATTTGCGCCAGGGCATTTTCGAGCGCGATCCGTTTGTCACGCTCGATCCGGACGGCGTTGGTCAGTTGATCAAAATCGCCGCCGAAAAGGGCCGGTCGACCCGCCCCGAGATCAAGCTCGGCATTTGCGGTGAGCATGGCGGGGACCCCGATTCGATCCGTTTTGTGGAGGGGGCAGGGCTCGATTATGTGTCCTGTTCGCCATACCGGACGCCAATCGCCCGCCTTGCTGCAGCGCAAGCAAAACTTGAAAAAAGTCAGGGCGGTTCAACCAACTAAAGGGTTAATATTAATGTGAGGAGAAATATTTCCTCACAAAAACAAAGGCTTGGGTTTTGGCGATAAGGTTAACAAAGGGTTAACGCGGGCCAAAATCATTTGTAAAACCTCTTTGCGGGCGCCATATTCCGGCTTGGAAGGGCGCGCTTTGAGAGCGCGTTTTTTGCGTCTTACGAATTGGTAAAGGTTTGCGGTCGAGGCTTTTGGGGCCTCGCCGGACTGGCGACAGACAGCCGGTGTGAATTGAAAGACTGTTGAAGTGAAAGACGGACACGAACATCACGGCTTTGAGGTCAACTGGACCCTGCGCAGCCTTGCGGCGGCGGGCCTGTTGTCGATTTGCGCCGTGGCGAGCGCCATGAGCGCCACCGTCAATGCGAGCCGCGCGGAAGAAGAGCGCAAGGCGCAGGCGGCCATCGCCGAAGAGGCTGAGCTTGTCGCCGATCTCGCTAACTATCTCGCGGCTGAAACCGCCGCCGCGCGCGAAGCCATGGACGGGCCGCGCCTCAAGCCGGCGAAAGCGACGACCGATGTTCTGGCGTCCGCCGATCCTATCGAGGCGCTGACATCGTTTGACTTCACGGAACTCACGATCGCCAAGCTTGACGCGCAAGAGCGCACTTGTCTGGCTCAGGCGATCTACTATGAGGCGCGTTCCGAGCCGCGTATCGGCCAGCTCGCCGTCGCTGATGTTGTGCTCAATCGTGTAGCGAGCGCGGTTTATCCGAATACGATTTGCCAGGTGGTGTTTCAGGGATCGGAGCGGCGCACAGGCTGTCAGTTTTCCTTCACCTGCGACGGCTCCATGCAGGCGCGTCTCAACAAGCGCAAATGGAAAGAGTCCGATGACCTTGCCGGCGCTATTCTCGCCGGCCTGCGGGCGCCCATCAGCCGGAACGCCACACATTATCACGCCAATTATGTGACGCCTCACTGGGCGGACTCGCTGACGCCAACAGCGACGATCGGCACGCATAAATTTTACAAGTTCCGTAGTCGTCGCAATGTCGCGGCGGCCCCTGCGGCGATGTAGTCTGCGCATTGCAGCCGCTTTCACCTTACGCTGACATTAAAGCACGGTCTGTTTCAGGCCCGCGCGGCCGGTTCCGGTTCTCCCGTTTTGATGTGGCCGCGGGAACGAAAATTAGAAATCATGGCCATGACAACTGGCATGTTTTCATGCTGCTCGGCGGCGATATGGAGCAGGCCGCCGGGGAGAACAGCGTCACTGTAAAAAAGGCGGGCGTCAGGGTTTCATCGAAGGATCGGCGGCACGCCATTGATTTCGGCGCTGAAGGTGGGCGCTGCCTTGTGCTGCACGTCGCAGATGCATCCATGATGGCCGGTTTCGAGAGTTCTGCGTCAGCAGGGGATTTTTTTACGCATGATGAGAAGGTCGTGCGCGCTCTGGCGGAAGCGTCTCATCAACTGGCGGACATTACCGCGGCGCCGCTCTTGGATCTGAAGGTCAAAGAGGCGCTCAACAGGCTCCGCTTACTGGGGTCGGGCTGCCTCGAGGCGCCGCCTCCATGGCTGGAAGAAACCCGCATGCGCCTTGAGAGTAGCGACAAGCCCGTCAGCATCGCATCGCTCGCGGACGCCGCCGGCGTTCGCCGTGAACATTTTTCGCGTCGGTTCCGCCATTATTTCGGTTATGCGCCAAGCGAGTATTCTTCGGCGCAGAGATTGGCAAAGGCCCTTCGATTGCTTGCTGGCGGCGCAGCGACGCAGGCTGAGGTCGCCGCCGAAGCTGGTTACTTCGATCAAAGTCACTTGACGCATTCGCTTCGCCGTGCGCTTGGGGTCGTTCCATCGCAAATCCGGGTGGCAGAGCATTCTTGATCACAATCGTACAAGCGTTTGCGCCGCAAGTTTGTGAAGCTGGCGTGTGAATTGGCGAGGATGCAGATCATGAAGCTGAAAACTTTGCTGGTGTTGGCCGTCATTGCGGGCTGGCCGTCAATCGCGGGAAACGCTGCGCGCGCTGAAACAGACCATACGGACATCCCGTTGCATTTCGATGGCGACGGCCGGCCGGCCGCTGAGGTCCTGATAAACGGTGAAGGCCCCCTGATCTTTGCGATCGATACGGCGGCGACAGCCTCGTCGGTGAGCAAGCCGATTCTGGATAAGCTGGGCGTTAAACCGGACCCGCATCGTCGCGCCATGGTGCATGGCGCGGGCGGCGTTACGGAGACGCCGCTATATCGCATCGAAAGCATCAGAATTGGAGGGGTTGTTCGTGAGGGACTATATCTGATCACGTCGCCTGCCGAGCACGACGATACTGCGCATGATGGCCTTATTGGCGCAGATGTTTTTCGCAACACAAACATGGAATTCGATTTTTCTGGAAAACGGTTCTCTCTAGACGCCGAAACGCCTTTCTTCGAAGAGAATGACTATGACCTTGCATCAGCTGAAATAAAGTTTGGTAGTCTTGCTGTCGTAAATATCAGGATTAACGGGGTCGAGACAGCGGCGCTCATCGATACAGGGGCGCAAGAAACGATCGCCAACAAGGCCTTACTGACGGCGCTGCGCAGAAGCGTTGAAGACGCCGGTATGATGCAAAAGGAAGAGACGATGGGCGCGACGGCCCATGCGGTTGAGGTGTTCGAAGGCTTCAAAGGGAATGTTCAGCTTGGTAAAGCTGTGATTGAGAATGCGCCGATCAAGATTGCCGACCTTCATGTTTTCGAACAGCTTGCCATCAACAGTGGTCCGGCCCTCATTCTCGGAATGGATGTCATGTCAAAGCTTGGTGGTCTCGTCATAGACTATCCGGCGGAAACCGTTAAGTTTCGCGCGAAATAATGCGTCGCGAATAGAAATTTTCCAACTGCATTAAAGGCAGTAGCGACGGCCTTCCTGAGCGATGTTGAATCCTTTGCGGTGAACCATATCTCGTTCTGGCGCGTTTGGATTATGAAGCGGGTTGGTATGGTTCATATGGATGAAATGAACTTTCGCCTTGGTTTCCGGCGGCAGCTGGGCGAAGCGCTCCATGGAATGGCTTACAGTCGGGTGCGGGACCTTTGACATATCCCGCCCGGGCAATTCATCGCCTGAATAGAACGTCGCGTCCAGAAAGGCGTAATCGACCTCGGCGATCTTGTCCTCAATACGCGTTCCTTCGGCGTCCCATTTCTCCCAACTGTCAATGTCGGGAAGATATATCGCGGACTTTTCCGGCCCCTCGATAAGAAATCCCACAACTTCGGAAAACTCCTGGCGATGGGGTACGAGAAAGGGCGTTACGGAGATCCCGTCAGCCAGGCTCTCCGCCTCGCCGTCCTGCATGATCGCGCCGAAGATGTTGTGATAGGTCAGTAGCTGCGACCACGGGCCATTTTGCGCGATGAAGTCCGACATACGCGGCATCGCGAACACCTGAATGTTTTGCGCGCCCGCCGCTTCATGGCCGAACATCATCAGTCCGGCATAGTGACCGATATGAGCATGGGTGAGAAAGACGCCGTTTACATGCGCCGGCTTGTCCGTCGGCGCGGCTTTGTTGAGGCGATGAAGCTGGAACTTGATGTCCGGCGTGGCGTCAAAGAGCCAGCGTTTTGGCTTTTCACCCCGCCGGTCGATTAACGCGATTGATGAAGCCAAGCGGCGCAGCGACGGATCATCCCATGAGGGATCATCAGGATTTCCGATTTGCGGTTTGCCGGCGTCCTGCGCGACGCCGAGTACGAGGAGGGAGACGTCGCATTGTGGCGTCTCACTTACAGTTGTTTCCTGCGCGCAGGCGCCGAGCAGGAGGCATGTGACAAGAGCGTATAATCGTTTCATGCGGCGAGCTTAAAGGAAATCGAGCCCGACATCGAGATTGGGCGCCGAATGGGTGATCCAGCCGGAGGAGATCACGTCGACGCCGGTTTCAGCCACGGTGCGCACCGTGTCGATGGTGATATTGCCGGAGGCTTCCAGCACCGCGCGGCCTTTATTGATCTCAACGGCGCGTTTCATGGTTTCAGGCTCGAAATTATCGAGAAGGATGACATCGGCGCCGTTGGCGAGGGCGTCTTCAAGTTGGTCGAACCCGTCGACCTCGATCTGGATTTTGACCATATGGCCGACATCTGCGCGCGCCGCGCTAAGCGCCTCGGCGATGCCGCCCGCCGCGGCGATATGATTGTCCTTGATCATGACGGCGTCATAGAGCCCGAAGCGGTGATTGTGACCGCCGCCGCATTTGACGGCGTGTTTTTGAAAAGCGCGAAGGCCCGGCGCCGTCTTGCGTGTGCAGGCGATTTTGACGCCGGTTCCTTTCACCGCGTCGACGAGCGCCGCCGTCGCCGTCGCGATGCCGGAAAGATGGCCCATGAAATTGAGCGCCACCCGCTCAGCCGAAAGAACGCCGCGCGCCGGGCCGTCGATCGAAAGGATGACGTCGCCTTTTTGCACGCGTGCGCCATCTTGCTTTTCAACGGTGATATTAATCGCCGGATCGGTAAGGCGGAAGGCGGCAAGCGCGGCGTCAACACCGGCGATGACGCCCGGTTTGCGTGCGGCGATGACGGCTTTGGCGTTTGCCGCCGCGGGGATCGTGGCGTTGGTCGTGATGTCGCCAGCGTCGCCGAAATCTTCTTTCAGGGCGCGGGCGACCGCGTCTTCAACAATCAAGGACGACAGGCGCGCGGTCATACAGACTCCTCGTCGTCATAAATTTGGGTTGCGGCGATTTCCGTGTGAAAAGCTTCTTCCTCTTTTTCAGGAAAGTCGCTGCGGAAATGACCGCCGCGCGACTCCTCGCGGGCGAGGGCGCCTTGCGCAATCAGTTCCGCCGTGACGAGCGCGCTCTTAAAGCCGCTGGTCATGGCCGGGCTTTCGTGCATTTCGTGGATGAGATCAAGGAGATCGGCGAGGCCTTCGCCGTCGCGGATCAGCGCGCAATGTTCCGTCATGGCCTTGCGCAGCTTCATCATCTCCGATGCTGGCGCGGGCAGGGGCGCCATTTCCATTCTGTCGCCCGGCGCGCCGGCTTCTTCCGAGAGGTCAATCGGCGCCTCGCGCAACTGATCTGCGATGCGCGCGCCGAAAACGATGGCCTCAAGCAGAGAATTTGACGCCAGACGGTTGGCGCCGTGAACGCCGGTGGAGGCGACTTCGCCGACGGCCCAAAGGCCAAGAAGGCTTGTCCGGCCGTCGAGATCTGTTTCAACGCCGCCCATATGGTAATGCGCCGCCGGGGCGACGGGCATCAGTTCTGTTCGCGGATCGATTTTCGCCGTCTGACAGGAAGCGAAGACGGTGGGGAAGGCGTCGGGAAACTTCGCGCCGATGGCGTCGCGCGCATCGAGAAATGCGCCGCGTCCGGCCTTGATTTCCGCTTCGACGGCGCGGGCGACGATGTCGCGCGGCGCGAGGTCTGCGTCGTGGTGATAGGCCGGCATGAACGGTTTGCCGTCCTTGTTGACGAGAACGGCGCCGTCGCCGCGCAAGGCTTCAGTGGCGAGCGGGGCGGGGTCCAGACCGATATTGAGCGCCGTCGGATGGAACTGCACGAATTCCGGATCGCGGATCATGGCGCCCGCGCGCGCCGCAAAGGCAAGGCCATGGCCTTGCGCCGGTTTCGGATTGGTGGTGACGGCGTAAAGCCCACCAAGGCCGCCGGTCGCTAGGATTGTTTCGCCTGCCTCAAAGGCTTCGCGTGCGCCCGCATCGACATCATAGACAAGCGCCCCGCCAATGACATTGTTGTCGTCGATAAGGAGATCTTCAACGACGATGCGTTCGACAATGGTGATGTGCTCGGCGGCGCGCGCGGCCTTCACCATCGCTTCCATGATCGCGGCGCCCGCCTGATCGCCGGTGGCGTGGACGATGCGGTCGCGGCAATGGGCGGCTTCGCGCCCGAGCTTGAGTTTGCCATGATCGTCGCGGTCGAATTCAACGCCGAGACGCAGGAGGTCCTCAACAGCTTCCGGTCCGCCTGTTGCGAGGACATGCGCCGCTTCCGGATCGACGAGTCCGGCGCCTGCCTGCATGGTGTCGGCGAAGTGAAGATTGGGCGTGTCGTTGTCGCCGACGGCGGCGGCGAGCCCGCCCTGCGCCCAGCGCGTGGCGCCGCCCTTGCCGAGCGGGCGCGCCGTGACGACGGTCACCGGCCGGGGGCTGAGCTTCAGCGCCGTGTAAAGCCCCGCAACGCCGGCGCCGATGATGAGGATGTCGGATTGCAAACTATGACGCCCGCGCCTCGATCGCCGCGACTTCCGGCGGGCGCTGGTGGTTATACATGGACTGCCGTTTCAGAGGCAGCGCGATCATCCGCTCGATGGGGCGGCGCGCCTTTTCGATGATCTCCGGATCGATCAGAGCCTCGTACTCCATGGTCTGAAGCGAGCGCAGAATCTTCGGCAGGCTGATCATCTTCATGTAAGGGCAGAGATTGCAGGGCCGGACGAAATTCACCTTCGGATTTTCCAGCGCCACATTGTCCGACATGGAGCATTCGGTAATGAGCACCACATTGTTGGGCTGGTTTTCCTTGACGTAGTTCGACATTCCGCTGGTGGAGCCGGCGAAATCGGCTTCCACCAGAACGTCCGGCGGGCATTCGGGGTGAGCGAGGACGATGACGCCCGGATTGCCTTCGCGGATTTCGCGGATGTCTTCGGCCGTGAAGCGCTCATGCACTTCGCAGGCGCCGGCCCAGGTGACGATCTTGATGTCGGTCATGGCCGCGACGTTTTTCGCGAGATACTGGTCAGGGATGAGGATCACCGTGTCTGTGCCGAATTCCTTCGCGGCGTGTTCAACGACCTCGACCGCGTTGGATGACGTGCAGCAGATGTCGGTTTCGGCTTTGACGTCGGCCGTTGTGTTCACATAGGTGACGACTGGCACGCCCGGATATTTCTGCTTCAGGAGCCGCACATCGGCGCCGGTGATCGACGAGGCGAGGGAGCAGCCCGCGCGCGGATCGGGGATCAGCACGGTTTTGTCCGGGCAGAGGATCTTTGACGTCTCGGCCATGAAGTGAACGCCCGCCTGAACGATCACATCGGCGTCAGACTTCGCGGCTTCCTTGGCGAGCTGGAGCGAGTCGCCGGCGAAATCGCCGACGCAGTAAAAGATCTCCGGCGTCATATAGTTATGCGCCAGGATGACGGCGTTTTTTTGCTTTTTAAGATCGTTGATGGCGGCGATATAGGGAGCCATGGTGCGCCACTCGATTTCGGGAATCGATTTGGCGACGCGTGGATATAGGTGATCGGTCTTTGCCTTCACTTCATCGGTGTAAGGCAGCGGCGCCGGTTTTAATTCAGGTCCAGCAGAATCAGGCATTTCATCGCCTCCCATGGTCAGCCTGAATGACGCCCAGGCCTTATTCTCAGAGAGCATTTATGCTCAACTAGAGCATATATAGGCTGAAAAAATCAGCCCGCAAGGGCTGAAGGCTGCAACCTAGTGGAAAAAGTAGGGTCGTCAACAAACCGTCATGGAATCACCAGTCGTCGTCGCTGGAATGGCGGTAACAGCTTCCTTCACTGTGGAAAGACGGCACACTCCGTAAGTATTGACTTACGGAATTAGGCGCCCTATCCGTTAGTCATGACTTACGAAATGAAATTTGAAGCCCTGGCGGTTCCGACGCGGCGCGCCGTGTTTGAAAAGCTCAGGGCCGGGCCGTCTTCGGTGGGCGCGCTGGCCGAGGGCTTGCCGGTGTCGCGTCCGGCGGTCTCGCAGCATCTGAAAGTCTTGAAAGACGCCGGGCTGGTTCTGGAACATAGAGAGGGCGTCAAGCGCATTTATCGTCTTGATACGGAAGGTGTGCGTGAGATGCGGGACTATTTCGACCGCTTCTGGGATACAGCCCTGGACGCCTATCGCCGCTCGCTTGAAGCAAAAGACGCATAAGGGAGAGAGGAAATGTCCGTCATGGAAAAGATCGAACCGGTTGTGAAGACATTGGCGCTTAATGTGTCGGTGGAAAAAGCATTTCATCATTTTACGGCCAACATACATCTTTGGTGGCCATTGGCAGGCCACTCCCTGTCGCAGGGTGAGGCGCAGAGCGTCGTTTTTGAAGCGCGCAAGAGTGGGCGGATTTATGAAATCGAAAAATCGGGCCGCGAGCGTGAATGGGGCGTCGTCAAAATATGCGAGGCGCCAAACCGTCTAGTCTTTTCCTGGGTTCTTGAGGCACCGGAGAAAGCAACGGAAATCGAAGTTCAGTTCGCGGAAGAAGGCGCCGGGAAATCAACGCTGACCCTCATTCATCGCGGCTGGGAAAATCGCGAAGACGGCGCTGAGTGGCGCGAAAACTATAATGGCGGCTGGGATGGCGTCTTGGCGCTTTACGCCGGTTCTGTTTGATCTCGTGTCTAGTCGCCGGCGCGGCGCAGTCTCGGTATCGCGAGCCCGGCGGCGGCGCGGTCTTTCAGCCCGGCGCGGTCGACGCGGAAAAGAGCGGCCGGGCGGCCGCCGGTTTCGCCTGTGGTTTCTCCGGTCGCCTCCACGAAGCCCGACTTTTCGACGCTGCGGCGGAAATTCTGTTTGTGGAATTCAAAACCGACAATCGCCTCCACCGTGCGCTGCAGTTGAAGCAGCGTGAAGGCGGGGCCCACCATTTCAAAAATAACCGGCCGGTATTTCAATTTGCCGCGCAGGCGTCCGATGGCGGTGGCGAGGATGCGCCGGTGATCTGAAATCATGGAGATTCCAACATCGCCTCTGCCCGGTTCTTCGCCCGGCGGCGGCTCCAGCTGCGCCGTCTTTCGGTCGCGCCAGGCCTCAATAACAAGGCCTGCTTCATACATGAGCTCATAACGGTCAAGCGTGCGCTCTTCTTCCCAGCCGAACCCGTCGCGGCCGAAAGATAAATTCACCCGCATTTTCCGCGATTCGCGTATGTCGGCTTTTTTCGCGCGGCCAGCCCATGCTTCGAGCGCCGGGATGATCCGCTCCCGGAGGATTGGCGGCTCTCCTCCGCGCCAGTCTTCCCAGGGAAAGAAAGAATACCAATCGGCCCAGGCCGCATCTTCCGCCAGTAGCTCGGCGGGCGATGGCGCGAGCGCCAGATAGCCTACAGAAATGACGCGCTCGCCGGCGCCGCCGGACAACGCGGCTGCCGGCGCCTCCCGGCCCTTGTCGCCGAAGGTGTAAAGCTGCTCCACATAGCCGAGGCTGACATGGGTCTGGCGTTCCACCCATTCGCGCATGCCGATTTCAAAAGTCCGGTGGCGCTCAGGGTCGAAAGGCCCATAGGGGAGCGCAAGGTCGCGCGCCGGTCCCTCTGCATCGCTGTCCAGGGGCGCGCGCACGCACAGGACTTCCGGGCGGTCGCCGTCAACAACCGCGATCACCGCATTAAGGGCGATGGCGACATTGGAAACCAGCGGCGGCGAGGGCGCTTTTCTCATGCCCCGTCTATGGGGGATTTACGGGGCCGCAGGCAAGGTCACCACCGGCGCGCAGACGGTGGAGCAACAGGGGCAGAGGTCAAGAATGGCGCCGACCATGCGGTCCTCACGGTTTAACAGCCGGTCGGCTTCGGAGACCAAGCGCAGATTGGGATCGGCGTGCGGCGCAGCGGTGCGAAGGCGTACAGCGATCTTTTCCTCGCATTCCCCGCCTTCGCGCATGCAAAGAAGAATATAGGCGATGGCCATGGAGCGGGCCACGCCGCGGTGGCAGTGAATGAGGATGTCCTCGTCGCTTGCCGCCCATTCCCTGGCGAAGTCGACAATGGCCGGCGCCATCGTCTTCTCGCAAGCCGCAGGGTCGAGCCGGAGATGGCGCTCCCGGGGCAGTTGCCGGAAGGGCTCTGGCACGACGTCGTCGCTGTCGAGAATGGAAATGACATAGCCCGGCCGGCTGCGCGCAAAGGCGTCAGCGGCGGCGTCGAGAGAACTGACGATTACTTGGGGCATGACTTTGAAGACATGGGCGGCCGGATTACATTCATAACGAGAGGGATTTTCGCCTTTCCTGACAATAATTCGCCCATCTTAAATAGGCGTTTCCGGGCGCGAAGAAAATCCGCCGCCGCTCACAGCCGCTTGAGGCGCCGCAAATGTTACCGCCCTAAAGGCGTGGCTGCGTTATGCTCCGAGGTGTTGTTTTATGAGGCTTTCAAAGCGTTTCAGATAGGCTTCCTGCGCCTCAAGCGTGGTCATGGCGTTGAGCGTCAGAGGCGTCACGCCCTTGGGCTCGCCGAAGAATTTTCGCGCTTCGCCCGCTTCGAACCCGGCCAGTTGCACCGCCTCGAAATAGGCTGAGGCGCGGTCGCCGCGCTTGATCAGCTTTTCGACGGTGTCAGGAAGATGGGCCGGCAGCTCAAAGCGCAGATGGATCGCTTGCATGAGCCGGCTTTCGATTGCCTTGTAATGTTCGCCGAGCTGCGCCTTGAAAGGCGAAATCATATCGCCAATGACAAATTCGGGCGCATCGTGAAGCAGCGCCGCCAGCCGCCACTTCACCGGCCAGCCGGGTTTCAACTCGCCGCAAAAATTTTCGACAATCAGGGAATGCTGCGCCACGTTGAACGGGATTGGTCCCTTGGTCTGACCGTTCCAGCGCGCGACGCGCGCAAGGCCATGGGCGATATCCTCAATCTCCACATCCATCGGCGAGGGGTCGAGAAGGTCGAGACGACGCCCGGATAGCATGCGCTGCCATGCGCGCGGCGGCTCTGTGGCGGCAGAGGCGGCCTTGCGGGAGGCGGTGGAGCGGGACGCCATGTCATTCCTTTCGGGCGCTGATGAGGCGCACCGCCTAGCAAAGCGCCGGTGGCCTCGCAAGGGCGCGCCAAAGACGCTGATGCGCGACGAGTCGGGCTTTTCCTGCGCCAGAGCGGCTTGAGCCTAAAGGCCATTCATCCCATTATCATCTCAAGTAACGCGTATCCGAACCAACAAAGAAAAGGCGAGCGGAACGCCCGCTCGAAAGGGGTGCGAATATGGCAACCGACTATCCCGAACGTTCACGTTCAAGCGGCATGGCCTGGCTCTATGCGCCGGTCATCCTGATTTTGTTTTTAGGCGGTGCCTTGTCCGTCGGCGCTTATTTTGCGAGCGATACGCCGCTGACAATCGCAGAGTCGATTGTCGCCGGTTATGGCGGGCTCGCGGCTATCATCGCCGGCTTGTTCATCGCGCTGTTTGGCGTCGCGCTGAGCCTTGTGGGCGCGCTGATTGGCATTGTCGCCGCGGGCGGCGCTGTCGCCATGACGCTCTTCATCATCGGCTCGCCGATCTTGGCGATCGTTTTGATCTTTCTTCTTATGCGTAAATCAAAATCGGACTGTCCCGATCCGGCGGCTCATCAATAAGATAAAAACCGGCCGCCCGGTTTCCGGAGGACGCGTAAAGCAAAAAGTTTTCCGGGAGGAAACGTGAAAACGCCCCGCAGCAATGCGGGGCGTTTTTCATGGATGAGCGGCCGCTGTGATTATTGCTGCGGTTCTTCCTCTTTCGTTTCTTCCTTAGGCGCGGCTTTCTTTTTACCGAAAAGCGCGTTGAGGCCCTCATTGATCAGCGTTTCTTCCGGCGTCGCCGTGCTCTCTTGTGTCTCGTCCGGTTGATCGCCGGTCTCTTTTTTCTGGCCGCCGATAATGCCTTCAATGATGGCGCGCGCGGGATCGACCTCTTCGTCTTCCGCGCCCTCTTCGCCGTCTTCTTTCTCATTCTTGTTCGAGAATACGTTGCCAAGCGTTCTTTGAAGGCCGGTGCGCGCGAGCGACTCAGCGTCGATCCCGATGGTCGGTTGTGCAAACGTGCCGCCGACGCGAACCGGAATGGTCACGGTGCGCCCGCCTTCCTGGCCTTCCAGCACGGTCGTGCCTTTGGGCAGAAGGCGCAAATCGATCTTCTGTTCGGCGAGGTTGATCGTGCCTTGGCCGGACATGGAAAGATAAGGTCCGTTCAAGGTGATTGTCGGCGCCGTCACAAGGCCATTTGTGATGGAGAAATCGGACAGGAATTCCGAAAAGTCCGTCTGCTGCTGCGGGCCGCGCGCTTCGGCGACCGCGCGCTGCAGCGCCGCCGGATTGAAGCCTTCAGTGAACTCACCCGCCGCGCGGACAAGCCCGGCGATGTTGACGCCTTTCAGCGCCCCGTCAGCGAGATCGAATCCGCCGGAGCCGTCAATGGTGCGCATGATCGCCGCCTGGCTCGCGCCCGTCGCGGCGAAATTCAACTTGAAGGAGCCGAGCCCCAACAGATTGTCATGCTTCATCAGATCATGGGTGAGGGGCTGGGCCTGCACGGCGCCGACATCGAAATTCCCGGCGAAGGACGGCGTGGCGCCGCGGGCGTTGACCACGACCCGGCCGGAGCCTTGCCCGCCATACATGGAGAGCTCGGGGATCTCGGCGGTGAGCCGCCCGGAATCGACCAGGAGCTTGATGCGGCTTTCACCGAATTCGAGATCGTTCACATAGACCGCGTCGGTCGAAATATCGAAGTCGGCGTCGATATTGTTGAGGCTCGCGAAATCCATCTTCGCGTCCGACCAGGCGGGGAAGCCGTCTGCGCTGGTCGCCGGCGGCGGCATATAGGGGCGAAGATCGAGTTTGTCCGTAGACAGAACGCCGCTCGCCTTTGGCCGCGCGCCCGCCCAGTTGAGCGTGACGGCGCCTTGGGCCGCGATCTCGTCAAAATTGATCGAGGCGTTTTCAAGCCGCACCGAAGTGTCATTGCCGTCGACATCGCCCTTCACGGAGAGCTTGTCGAAGCCCGGCGCATCGGCGAGTTGCGTGCCGGCGAGCGCCGCGAAGGCGGGAAGGTCGGGCGCGGAAAGGCTCGCCGGACCCGAATAGCGCAGACCATCCTTCAGGGCGAGCGCAAGGTCGGCGCCGATTTCCGCGTCGCCAACTTGCAGATCAAGCTTCAGATTGCCGGGCTCCTTGTCCATGATGGCGCGAAGGCTCGTCAGCACCATGTCGACAGTCGCGGGCGCGCCTTGAAACTGCATGGAGCCTTTGGCTTCCAGCGGTTCGGAAAGGCTTTTCAGGACAACGGTCATGTCAATGTCATCGGCGACATAGCTGGCGCCCGCGGCGAGGTCTTCATAGCGTGCGGCGCCGTCGACGATGCGCACATCGCCGAGTTTCAACTCGCGCGGCGCCCCGCCGGATTGCGTTTCGCTTGTCTCCGCTGTTTCCGTTTGGGCGAGATTCCAGTTGACGGCGCCGTTTTGCGCGCGGGTCAGGCGAATGTCCGGCCGCGTCAGGACAAAGCGGTCGATCTCTACACTGTCCGACAGAAGCGGCAGGAGCTTTACGCCGATATCGGCTTCCTCGACGCTGGCGAGATAGTCGCCGGAAAATCCCTCTGCATTGGCGATGACGAGATCGGTGACGCGAAACGCAGTCCGCGGAAAAATCCGGAAGGAAAGATCGTCGCCGATGGTCACCTCGCGTCCGAGCGCGTTCGACGCCTGGGTTTCGATCCGGCCTTTGAAGGCGGCCACCGGCACAAGACCGGGCAGGAAAAGGAGGATCGCAAGGGCGAGGGCGATAAGGGCGATGAGAAAGAAAAGAATGCGGTTCATGGCGTCTTTCAGCTTTGCTGTTACCGGGCCGCGCGGCGCGCGGGAGGTGTATATATCTAAGACCCGTGGGGCGGGAATGTTCCGCCGCGCTTTAGCATTGGAATATGACCCTTGTGTAGCGCCGCGGCCAGCCGGGAATCACCTTCTTAACCCCCGCGCCGCCCATGGGTTTGTCATCTATAATATGCCCCTATATAACGAGCGGGACAAATTTGGAACAAAATGGAATAAGTAAGCAAATTCAGAGGTATATATCTTGTTGCAAAAAGAGAACAAATAGCGTACAAAAGCCGCCATTGACAGGGACGGCCCTTGTCGGGCAACGGAGGCGGTGATGATCAAAGGCGGATTGCGAGTAGTGGAGACGGGCGGCATGGACAAGACGAAGGCGCTGGAATCGGCGATTTCTCAAATCGACAAGGCGTTCGGCAAAGGCTCGCTCATGCGCCTTGGCGACCGCGAGGTGGTGGACATTGAATCGATCTCCACAGGCTCGCTGGGCCTCGACATCGCGCTGGGGATTGGCGGTCTGCCCAAGGGCCGGGTCGTTGAAATTTACGGACCGGAAAGTTCCGGCAAAACCACTCTGTCCCTGCATGTGGCGGCGGAAACGCAGAAAGTCGGCGGCACGGCCGCCTTCATCGACGCCGAACATGCGCTGGACCCGGTTTACGCGCAAAAGCTTGGCGTCAATCTTGATGAGCTTTTGATTTCGCAGCCTGACACCGGCGAGCAGGCGCTGGAAATCGCCGACACCCTGGTCCGTTCCGGCGCGGTTGACGTTCTGATTATTGACTCGGTGGCCGCGCTCACGCCGCGCGCCGAGCTTGAAGGGGAAATGGGCGACTCGCTGCCCGGGCTTCAGGCGCGGCTGATGAGCCAGGCCCTGCGCAAGCTCACGGGCTCGATTTCAAAATCCAACACGCTGGTGATCTTCATCAACCAGATCCGCATGAAAATCGGCGTCATGTTCGGGTCGCCCGAGACGACCACCGGCGGCAACGCCCTGAAATTCTATTCCTCCGTGCGTCTCGACATCCGCCGTATCGGCGCCATCAAGAACCGCGATGAGGTGGTGGGCAACCAGACCCGCGTCAAAGTCGTGAAAAACAAGGTTGCGCCGCCCTTCAAGCAGGTGGAGTTCGACATCATGTATGGCGAAGGCGTCTCCAAGATGGGCGAGCTTATCGACCTTGGCGTCAAGGCGAATGTGGTCGAGAAATCAGGCTCCTGGTTCTCCTATAATTCCGAACGCATCGGCCAGGGCCGCGAAAACGCCAAACAGTTCCTGCGGGAGAATCCGGACATGGCGGCGCAGATTGAGGCGGCGGTTCGCGCCAATGCCGGCCTTGTCGCCGAAGAAATGCTCACTGGCGACAACAAGGATGATGACGACGCGGTCGCCGCGGAGGCTTAATCGCGTCGGAACGTCGTTGTGTGATTTCAGCAGGCCGCTCTTTTCTTCTATCGAAGGAAGGAGCGGGACCTGCGGAAACGTCTTTGCCTATCGGCGGCGAAGGCGCAGGATGTGAGATGCCGGACTGATCTTCACGCATGCATTGACGGGATTAAACGGGAGAAAGAGATGATTGGGTATGTGACTGTCGGCACGAACGACATGGAAAAATCGGCGAAATTTTATGATGCGCTGCTCGCCGAGCTTGGCGCCAAGCGCCAGATGGAAGGCGATACTTTCATCGCCTGGGGCGGCGGCGGCCCGGGGCTCGGCATCATCAAGCCTTATGACGGAAAAGCCGCGACGGTGGGCAATGGGACCATGGTGGCGCTTGCCTGCGATAAGCCGGAAACCGTCGACCGGGTCTATAACAAGGCCATCGAACTCGGCGCTAAGGATGAAGGCGCGGCTGGCCCGCGCGGCGACAGCGGCTTTTACGCCGGCTATTTCCGCGATCCGGACGGCAACAAGCTCAATGTCTTCTGCATGGGCTGACGGGTGCGGAAAATGGGGTGGAGAAGGGCTTCGCCCCCATCCCACCCAGGCGCCCGGCCAAGCGCTTGCCTGCCGCTCCCCCCGCCTAGACGGGGCGGGATCATCAGCTTAAGACCTTTTCCTGCGCCGGCTCCTTCATGGGGGCCGGCGCAGTTTCTATATCAAGACGGTCACACTTGCTCCGGCGGGTGCGGCCCGGTCGGATGGCAAGACAACAAGGCAAGACGAAGCAGGCCCCTTCTATGACGTCGCTGAAAGATATCCGCTCTCAGTTTTTGAATTTCTTCGCCGCGCGCGATCATTGCATTGTGCCGTCGGCCCCGCTCGTGCCGCAAAACGACCCGACGCTCATGTTCGTCAACGCCGGCATGGTGCCGTTCAAGAACATCTTCACCGGCGCGGAAAAACGCGACTATTCACGCGCCGCCTCGTCGCAGAAATGCGTGCGCGCGGGCGGCAAGCATAATGACCTCGACAATGTCGGTTACACGGCGCGCCACCATACTTTCTTCGAGATGCTCGGTAACTTCTCCTTTGGCGACTACTTCAAGGAGGAAGCGATCGATGCGGCCTGGACTCTCGTCCACAAGGATTTCGGTCTGTCTGCGGATCGTCTCACGGTCACCGTTTATCATACCGATGATGAGGCTTTCGATCTCTGGCGCAAGATCTCAGGCTTGCCGGAAGAGCGCATCATCCGCATTGCGACCAACGACAATTTCTGGGCCATGGGCGACACCGGTCCTTGCGGGCCGTGCTCGGAGATTTTCTACGATCATGGCGACGATATTCCCGGGGGGCCTCCAGGTTCGCCTGACGAGGATGGTGATCGTTTTGTCGAGATCTGGAATCTCGTCTTCATGCAGTTTGAAAAACACGCCGACGGGCGTCAGGTGGAATTGCCGAAGCCGTCGATCGACACGGGTATGGGGCTGGAGCGGATTGCGGCGGTGCTGCAAGGCGTTCACGACAATTACGATGTCGATTTGTTCCGCACCCTGATTGCTGCGTCGGTGGAGTTGACAGGACGGAAAGCGGACGGCGCCGACAAACCCGCCCACCGCGTTATTGCCGACCACTTGCGCGCTTCAAGCTTCCTCATTGCCGATGGCGTCGGCCCTTCCAATGAAGGCCGCGGCTATGTTCTGCGCCGGATCATGCGCCGCGCGATGCGCTATGCACATGGGCTCGGCGCACGCGATCCGTTGCTTGCGCGTCTGGCGCCGGTGCTGGTGCGCGAAATGGGCGGCGCCTTCCCGGAGCTTCAACGCGCTGAGCCGCTGATTATCGAGACGCTGCGCTCGGAAGAAGAAAAATTCCGCAGCCTGCTCGACCGGGGGCTGAAGCTTCTGGATGAGGAAACCGCCAAGCTGTCCGACGGCGCCGCGCTTCCGGGCGAAGCGGCGTTCCGGCTTTACGATACTTACGGGTTTCCGCTGGATCTGACGCAGGATGCGCTCCGCCGCGAAGGCCGCAGCGTTGATGTTGAAGGTTTTGACAAGGCGATGGCCGCGCAAAAGGCGGCGGCCCGCGCCGCCTGGGCGGGGTCGGGCGACGCCGCCGATGAAAGCGTCTGGTTCGATCTCCGCGCCGAACACGGCGCCACTGAATTCCTCGGTTATATTCATGATGAAGCAGAAGGCGTTGTTCAGGCGATCGTTTCCGGCGGCAAAGTCGTCGATGAAGCGAAAGAAGGCGATGATGTTGAAATCATCGTCAACCAGACGCCGTTCTACGCCGAATCAGGCGGTCAGGTGGGCGACGCCGGCCGCATCACAACGGATGACGGCGCCGTTATCGTCATTGACGATGTCAAGAAACGCGCCGGCGCGCTTCATGGCCATATCGGCAAGGTGGAAAAGGGCGTCATCCAAAAAGGCGAGGCCGTGCATCTTGCGATTGATGTTGCGCGCCGCAACCGCATTCGCGCCAATCATTCGGTAACGCATCTTGCTCATGCGGCGCTTCGTGAAGTGCTCGGCCCTCATGTGGCGCAGAAAGGTTCGCTCGTTGCGCCTGAGCGTATGCGTTTCGACATAACGAACCCGAAAGCGATCAGCGCCAAGGAAATCGCTGAGGTTGAAGCCCGCGTGAACGCCGTCATTCGCCAGAATGGGCCGGTCGAAACCCGGGTGATGTCTTATGACGACGCGGTTGAGTCAGGCGCCATCGCGCTTTTCGGTGAAAAATACGACGATGATGTCCGTGTACTGACCATGGGGCGCTCGCTTGCGGAGGCGGAAAAGCCTTATTCTGTTGAGCTTTGCGGCGGCACGCATGTAAGCCGGGTCGGTGATATTGCGCTCTTCAAGATCATTGGCGAGAGCGCAGTGTCGGCGGGTGTGCGCCGGATCGAAGCGCTCACAGGTGAGGCGGCCCGGACCTATCTTGAAGATCAGGCGGCGCTGGCGCGCCAGGCGTCCGACGCCCTGAAGACGACGACTGACGAGCTTCCGGCGCGCATTGAAGCCCTTATGGTGGAGCGCAAGAAACTTGAACGCGACCTCGCCGAGGCGAAAAAGCAACTGGCCCTTGGCGGCGGCGCTTCCGGCGCTGCGGTTGAAGACGAGGTCGCCGACATTGGCGGCGTCAAATTTATCGGGCGTGTCCTTGACGGCGTTGCTGCGAAAGATCTGCGCGGTCTTGTCGATCAGGCGAAACAGAAAATCGGGTCGGGCGTCGCCGCCTTTGTCGGGGTTAATGACGGCAAGGCGGCGCTCGCCGTGGGCGTGACAGACGATCTGAAAGAGCGGCTCTCGGCGGTTGATCTTGTGCGCGCCGGCGCGGAGGCGATGGGCGGCAAAGGCGGCGGCGGGCGCCCGGATATGGCGCAGGCAGGCGGCCCTGACGGCGCCCTTGCAGGCGACGCCATCAAGGCGATCGAAAAAGCGATCAGCGTTTAACGCCTGTCTTAGTCGCGGATGTGGACGTCGCCGCCGGAAGACTTGTCGATATTGGTGTTTTTCGGTCCGCCATAAACCGTGATGTCGCCGCCGCTTGAGGCGTCCGCTTCGAGGCTTTGCGAAGCGTAAAGCGTCAGATCGGCGCCGGAAGAGACGTCGGCAATGGCGTTGTCACACTCAAGACCTTCGGCTTCCAAGTCGGCGCCGCTGCTGCCGTCGGCTTTGATCGTCGAACAGCGGCCGCGAAGATCCGCATCCGCGCCGCTCGACACCGAGGCGCGAAACTCGCCAGCATCGATGCCGGTTGCGGTCACATCCGATCCGCTTGAGGCGTCGACGCCATTAAGCTCGGGCATGCTGACATAAACGGTGACGCGCCATTTGCGGCCCGGGGAAAAGAAAGACCGGTCGCGCACGCGGCCGATCTCCAGCGTGTCGCCGTCGCGTTCGATGCGCAGGCGCTCCAGCGCTTCCGGTTCGCCTTCCGCGCGAATGGAATAGGCGCCGCCGACAGTAACCTCGACATCGACGCCCGCAGAGGTGTCGAGATAGGTGAAGCCGGAAAAATCGTAAGACTGGGTTTCGGCATGGGCGAAGGCCAGAGCGCTCAAAGACGCGGCGCCGGCCGCAATGAAAAATTTCGCGGATTTGGTCATTGGATTTCCCTTTCTTTTTCGCTGGCGCTTTGGTGCGCTTCTTAATTTTGGTCTGTTGCGGGATTAGTCCCGCGTCGCCGTGACCGGCGTTTTGATCTTGATGCGCCCGCCCGACGACCGGTCGATATTGACGCGCTCGGGCGATCCGAACACCGCCATGTGGCCGCCGCTTGAAGCGTCGCCAACCAGCGCCTTGATGACGGTGACCTCGCCATGACCGCCGCTTGAGACATCTACATTCGCGCTGCCGCAAATCAGCGCGCGCGCATCGAGATTGGCGCCGCTGGAAATGTCGATGGAGCAATCGTCGCTGCGGCCAGCAATGAAGACGAGAGCGCCGCTCGACAGGTCGGCGTTGAAACGGCGCGAATCGATGTCTTCAAGCTTGGAGTGAGAGCCTGACGAGGCTTCGAGGCCTTTGATCTGCGGCGCTGTTATGATGACTTTGTAATCGGCTTTCTTCTGGTGCCAGCGCAGCCGGTTCCATTCCCGGGAGATGTAGAGAACGCCGTCTTTGACCTCGATTTCAAAGTCGCTGAAATCGCCTTCTTCCGTCTGGACCTCGACAGACTGACGGCTGCCGGCTGTGGCCACCAGCTGAAGGCCGGCGGAAATGTCGATGCTGTCAAAATCGGCGAGGTCATAGCTCCGGCTTTCCGCGGCGGCTGGAAGACTCAGCGCACAGGCGGCGATGCCGGAAAGGAAAAAGGGTCTCAACATGGGTCACAGCTCCTAAGGGTCTACGCAACGCCCCAAGGCCTTTATGCTGCCATGGGGCGGGCCGGAATGCGAGCCGAATGCGCCGAGCCGCCCCAATTCTGCGAGGAAGGGCGGAAAACCCTTATTTTCCACCTGATTTTCCCTTTTTGGGGCGCTTTGGCTAGGCCGCCATCGCTTTGCGGAAGTTTTCGTCAACCTTTTCAAGGAAGCCGGTGGTGGTCAGCCATTTCTGCTCGGCGCCGATGAGAAGCGCGAGGTCCTTGGTCATGTAGCCGGATTCAACGGTCTTCACGACGGTTTGCTCGAGGGTTGTTGCGAACTTGATGAGCGCGTCATTACTGTCGAGCTTGCCGCGATGGGCGAGACCGCGCGTCCAGGCGTAGATCGATGCGATTGAGTTCGTGGAGGTCTCTTCGCCGCGCTGATGAGCGCGGTAATGGCGCGTCACCGTGCCATGGGCGGCTTCGGCTTCGACGGTTTTTCCGTCCGGCGACATCAGCACTGATGTCATCAGGCCGAGTGAGCCGTAGCCTTGCGCCACGGTGTCGGACTGGACGTCGCCGTCATAGTTCTTGCACGCCCAGACATAACCGCCGGACCATTTCAGGCACGCCGCGACCATATCGTCGATCAGGCGGTGTTCATAAGTGAGGCCGTGTTCGGCGAACTTTTCCTTGAATTCCGTTTCATACATCTCCGCAAAGAGATCCTTGAAACGGCCGTCATATTTTTTGAGGATCGTGTTCTTGGTCGAAAGGTAGAGCGGATATTTGCGCTGCAGGGCGTAGTTAAAGCAGGCGCGTGCGAAATCGTTGATGGAATCATCGAGATTGTACATGCCCATGTAAATGCCTGAGGACGGCGCGTCGAAGACGTCCTGTTCGATCACTTTTCCGTCTTCGCCTTCCCACTTCATGGTCAGCTTGCCTTTCCCGGGGAAGAGCATGTCCGACGCGCGGTACTGGTCGCCGAAAGCGTGACGCCCGATGATGACCGGCTGGGTCCAGCCCGGCACGAGGCGCGGCACATTGCGCATGATGATCGGCTCGCGGAAGACGACGCCGCCGAGGATGTTGCGGATCGTGCCGTTGGGCGAGCGCCACATTTTTTTCAGGCCGAATTCTTCCACCCGCGCCTCATCGGGGGTGATCGTTGCGCATTTGACGGCGACGCCGTATTTCTTCGTGGCTTCGGCCGCATCGATCGTGATCTGGTCGTCGCTGGCGTCGCGGCTTTCCATGCCGAGGTCGAAATATTTCAGATCCAGATCGAGATAGGGGTAGATGAGCTTGTCCTTGATCATCTGCCAGATGATCCGGGTCATCTCGTCCCCGTCCATTTCAACGACTGGATTATCGACTTTGATTTTTTGCATGGAATTCCCTACCGGACTTGCTGGCGCACACGGATAGGTGCGCCCATGGATGATGATTCTGGACGGATTTTGCGGCGCTATTAGCACCCGCAAGGCCGATATGAAAAGGGGGGCGGCCCGATTGGCGGGAAAACCGCTCATAAAATGGGAAAAGTCCTGATGACAACGCCCGAAAACGGCAAGGAGAACCAGAATCGAGCCCGGATCGCTCGCCGGGATGGGCAGACCGAGCTCCGGCCGGCGCCGATATTCGTGCTGGTCGAACCGCAGATGGGCGAGAATATCGGCGCCGCGGCCCGGGCCATGCTCAATTTCGGGCTGTCGGGTCTCCGGCTGGTCAAGCCGCGGGATGGCTGGCCCAATGAAAAAGCAGGCGCCATGGCGGCCGGCGCCTCCATCGTCATTGATCAGACCCGGGTTTTTGAGACCACCTCAGAGGCGCTCGCCGGCTGTAATTATGTTCTGGCCACGACGGCGCGTGCGCGCGAAACCCTGATGCCGGTGTTCGAACCGGCGGCGGCGGCGGCGGAGATGAAGCGGCGGATCGACCGGGGCGAGACCTGCGCTGTGCTGTTCGGCGGCGAGCGGGCCGGACTTTCCAATGATGACGTGACGCGCGCCGACGCGATTGTCTCCATTCCCGTCAATCCGGCCTTCGCCTCGCTCAACCTTGCTCAGGCGGCGCTGATCGTCGCCTATGAGTGGGCCCAGGCGGATGGCCGTGAGGCGCAAGCCTCGGAACTCGATAAAGCCGTCCCGGCGCCAAAAGAGGATTTTGAGCGGTTCTTCGCCCACCTTGTCGAGGAACTCGATAAGGCCGGCTATTTCTTTCCCGAGGTAAAGCGCGCCAATATGGAGCGAAATCTGAGGGTCGCTTTCACGCGCGCCGGGCTGACGGACGGTGAAGTGCGGTCCTTGCGCGGCGTCATTAAGGCGCTGGCGAAACGGCCGTAATCCGCCATAAATAATTTGACGGGCATCTGGACTGACAGCTGGCCGCCGGTAAAAATGGGCGCTGCTCCGAAGCAGTCTTTTGAGACAAGACGCAGCCGCCATGACCTTGCATACAAAACAGGCGAGCATCGCTCATCACGAAGTGCGCGAACTTTTCCCGACGCAGATTATCGTTGCGGATGTGGAAGATGCGCCGGCGTTGAATGAAGCGTTGCGCGAGGCGATAGTCGCCCGCAAGGCTGTTTCCGAAGGGTTGGAGCGGTCAAATGTCCTGGGATGGCATTCCGACAACAAGATGTTGCAATGGGGCGGAGAGGCCGCCCAGCGGCTCGCGGGCGCGATGATGCAGCTATGCGGACAATACACTCAGGATACAGGCGCCGCAGGCAAGGCGCCGCGATACAAGATGGTGCTCGATATGTGGGCGAATGTTTCTCCCGCCGGCGCCTCGAACCAGTATCATGTGCATCCCGGATGTCTTTGGTCAGGCGTCTATTATGTGGATGACGGCGGCGACCCGGAGGGCGGTCCGCTGGTGCTTCTCGATCCGCGATTTCCCATGAACCGGATGTATTCGGCGGATCTTGTCTTTGCGGATGAAAAAGGCCCGCGCCGCAGCACCAAGGAGCGGTTTTCCCCGACGCCCGGGCGGATCGTGATCTTTCCTTCATGGCTTACTCATGGCGTCCGGCCTCATTCAGGCCCGGGCGAGAGAATTTCCATTGCGATGAATCTCGCCGCGCTGCCGGCCGCCGCAAAATCTTCGTTGAATGTCAATCTGAGCGGTTGAGCCGGCGCCAGCTTGCGCGAAGGCGGCAAAACAGCTGAAATTCGCTTCAGCAACGGAGCGGGGACTATGCTGAAAAAATTCATCGCCGGATTGGCGCTTTTCCTTGCCGCTTGCAGCGGTGGCCCGGATGCGTCTGAGGAAAAGGCGGCTTCCACCCATTACGATGTCATTATCCGTGGCGGGACGGTCTATGACGGCTCAGGCGCGCAGGGCGCGCTTGCGGATGTGGCGATCACCGGCGACCGCATCGCCGCCGTCGGCCAGGTTGACGGCGCTGACGCTGATCTTGTGATCGACGCCGAAGGCCTCGCCGTCGCACCGGGTTTCATCAACATGCTGAGCTGGGCGGTCGAGGACCTCATCGAGGATGGCCGCAGTCTTGGCGATATTTCCCAGGGCGTGACCCTCGAAGTTTTCGGTGAGGGCGTCTCCTATGGCCCGTGGTCGGATGAGATCAAGCTCCAGGCGAAGGCGCGCCAGACCGATATTCATTATGATATCGAATGGTCGACGCTGGGTGAGTATCTGGAATATCTCGAAACCAAGGGCGTTTCACCTAATGTGGCGTCCTTTGTCGGCGCGACGACCTTGCGCGCTTCGGTGATTGGTTATGACAACCGCGCAGCGACGCCGGAAGAACTTGAAGAAATGCAAGGCATGGTGCGTGAGGCCATGCGCGAAGGCGCCATGGGCGTAGGCTCCTCTCTGATCTATGCGCCGGCGAATTTTGCAAACACCGAGGAATTGATCGCGCTGAACGCCGTCGTGAGTGAATTCGGCGGCATGTATATCTCTCACATCCGCTCAGAGTCGCAGCAACTTCTGGAAGCGGTCGATGAACTGATCGAGATCGCGGAAAAAGCGGGCGTGCCCGCGGAAATCTATCATTTGAAAGCAAGCGGGCAGGCGAATTGGGACAAGCTTGACCAGGTGATCGCAAAGGTTGAAGCCGCGCAGGCGCGCGGTCTTAAAATCACCGCCGACATGTATTCCTATCCCGCCAGCTCGACCGGGCTTGATGCGGCGATGCCTTTATGGGTTCAGGAAGGCGGGTACGAAAAATGGGCCGAACGCTTGCGCGATCCGGAGATCCGCGCCCGCGTCGCTGACGCCATTCTCAATCCATCAGAAGAGTTTGTCAGCGGCATCACCAACGCCGGCGGACCGGAAGGCGTCTTGCTGGTCGGCTTTCGCAATCCCGACTTGCGTCCATATATCGGCAAGTCGCTGGCGGAAGTCGCTGAAGAGCGTGGGACGTCTTATCCTGAAACGGCGATGGATCTTGTGATCGAAGACGGCAGCCGGGTGCAGGTCGTTTATTTCTCCATGTCCGAAGACAACATCAAAAAGAAGATTGCGCTCCCCTGGGTCAGTTTCGGGTCTGACGGCGGCTCCATGGCGCCCGAGGGCGTCTTCCTTGAGCAAAGCACGCATCCGCGCGCATACGGCAATTTCGCCCGCGTCTTCGCCAAATATGTGCGCGATGAAGGGGTGCTGACGATTGAGGAGGCCATTCGTAAATTAACGTCGTTGCCAGCAGGCAATCTCAAATTGAAAGACCGCGGCATGTTGGCGCCGGGCTACTATGCTGACGTCGTTATTTTCGATCCGGAAACCATTCAGGACAAGGCGAGCTTCGCCGAGCCGCACCAGCTTTCCGTTGGCGTCAGCGATGTTTTCGTCAATGGCGTTCAGACGCTGAAAGACGGTACGCATACCGGGGCGAAGGCGGGGCGCGTGGTGCGCGGTCCGGGCTGGACAGGCTGGGACGACGCAGCGGATCACTGAGCGGCGGATCACTAAAGCGAAGAGGGGCGGTCACTTGGCGCAACAATCAATCGAACGCATCGACCACGCCGATGCGCTCAGGGAACATCGCTTTAAATATTACGACTTCGCCATGGCGGCGTTTGTCGCGATCCTTATTTGTTCGAATCTTATCGGCGCGGCGAAACTGGTTCAGTTTTTCGAACTCAAAATCGGAAGCTGGAATGCGGGCATGTTCGGCGCGGGCATTCTGTTCTTTCCGCTCTCTTATGTGCTCGGCGATGTTCTGACAGAAGTCTATGGTTACGCCCGCGCCCGCCGCGTCGTCTGGGCGGGTTTTGCGGCGGTCTTGTTCATGGCGTTCATGGCGTGGGTCGTCGTCTCCATGCCGCCGGCGCCCGGTTGGGAGGGGCAGGACGCCTATGAAGCCGTTTTCGGTCTCACCCCGCGCATCGTTTTCGCTTCCGTCGTTGCTTTTTGGGCGGGCGAACTTGCAAACGCCTTCGTCATGGCGCGGATGAAAGTCGCTTCCGGCGGGAAACATCTCTGGCAACGGACAATCGGGTCGACGGTGGTGGGGCAGGGCGTCGACAGCCTGCTTTTCTACCCCATCGCGTTTCTTGGCGTCTGGTCGACGAGCCAGGTGCTGACGGTCCTCGCCACAAACTACCTGTTGAAAGTCTTGTGGGAGGCGCTCCTGACGCCGGTGACCTATCGCGTGGTTGCAGCGTTGAAGCGGGCCGAGGGCGTCGATGTCTATGACGCAGAGACCAATTTCACGCCGTTTTCGATCAGTTCCTAGCCGGCGGCCTTATCTGGCTGTGTATCGCGCTTGAAGTTTCGCTGAACTATGAGGTAAACTGGTCGGTGTAACGCCTTACCAATAACCCAGAAAAAAACCGGGGAGACATGGCGGACGATCACAGAACCGACTTGGCGGCGCCAGGCACGCTTTCCCGCCCGGGGAAGGGGCCGCGCATCGCCATTCTCGGCGCCGGCTTTTCAGGCATGGGCATGGCCATACGCCTGAAGCAGCAAGGCTTCGATAATTTCACGATCTACGAAAAGGCCGATGAGGTTGGCGGGACGTGGCGCGAAAACCGTTATCCCGGCGTCGCCTGCGACGTGCCTTCCCATCTTTATTCCTTTTCCTTCGAGCCTAATCCCAACTGGTCGCGCCGTTATTCGCCGGGCGGCGAAATCTGGGATTACATGAAGCACTGCGCCCGGAAATACGGGCTCTATCCCTTCATCGAATTCAACAAGACCATCACGGCGATCCGTCATGACGGAACGGAATGGACAGTGGACTTCGCTGACGGGTCTTCGGCGAAAGCCGACTATGTCGTGAGCGGGCTTGGCGGCCTTCATGAACCGAATATTCCGGACATTCCGGGCCTTGATGAGTTCAAAGGTCCCGTCTTTCACACAGCGCAATGGCGTGACGATGTCGACCTTTCAGGAAAGCGTATCGCCATGTTCGGCTCTGCGGCGAGCGCGGTGCAGGTCGTGCCGGCGATCGTCGATGAAGTCTCTCATCTCGATCTTTATCAGCGCACGCCCAATTGGGTGATGCCGCGCCAGAGTTATTATTATCCGAACTGGCTGAAGGGACTCTTCGCAAAGGCGCCGTTCCTCGCGCGCCTTTACCGCGGGTTCTATTTTTCCATGGCGGAATGGCGTTTCGGCGCGTTCAAAAAAGATGAAAACCGGGTCAAGGCGACCGTCCGCAAGGTTTTTCAAAAGCATCTGGAAAATCAGGTCGCCGATCCGGAATTACGCGCGAAGCTGACGCCGTCTTATCCCGTGGGCTGCAAACGTATTTTGATCTCGGACGATTATCTCCCCGCCATTCAAAAGCCGAATGTTGATCTCATCGTTGACGGGATCGAAGGCGTGACGGCTACAGGCGTAAAAACAAAGGACGGCCGCGACCATCCCGCCGATGTCATCATTCTCGCCACCGGTTTCAAACCGTTCGATATTCTCGAATCGATCGATGTCGTCGGTCCCGCCGGGACGAGCTTGCGCGACACATGGAAAAACGGAATCGCAGCGCATCGGACCATGATGGCGCCCGGCTTTCCGAATTTCTTCATGCTGCTTGGGCCCAATTCCGGCCTTGGCCACAATTCCGTCATTCTGATGATCGAGGCGCAGGTGAAATACGCCATCGATCTCATTAAGCGTGCGGGCGAAAACGGACAGATCGCGCCGCGTCCGGAAGCGGCGAAGGCTTATGACGAGCGCCTGCAGCACGACCTTCAGGACCGGGTCTGGGCGTCACGCTGCGGCGCCTGGTATGTGGACGAGAACGGACGTAATTTTACGCTCTATCCGCACGACGTTCGCACCTATATCCGCGATATGCGCGAGCCCGACTTTACGGAATTTGAAATCACCCGAACGCCGCAATCGGCGGTGATTTAATCCTGCTATCCGGAATTTTTTCGCGTTCTGGTTGTGTGTTGAGGGGCGGCTCTTCGCGGCGGCGAATTAACGATAAAATTTTATGCTGGACGTTAGGCAAACATATTGCATGGCGCGCGGTCTCATGCTTTTTGCTGACAGTTTCTAGTTCAGGGGGATCCAAGTGATCAAAAAGTTAGTATCCGTTGCGTTAGCTGTCGTAGCGTTCTCGTTCGTTTCTGTTTCTGCTGCGGGCGCCGTCACAGTTGGTTTTGACCGTATTACGAGTAACTCGCCGGCGGACGCCGCGGGTCAGCTTTCCGCAGACATCACCGATAATGGCACGGGTGTGCTCATTTCATTTGCGGTGGCGGCGGGCTCCAACCCAGGCGCCAACATCACCGAAATCTACTTCTCGGATGTTTCCGGGCTGTTCAGCGGCATGCCGAGCATTGATTCCCAAAGCGCGGGCGTGAGCTTTGAGGCTGACGGTTCCGTTACGCCGGGCGAACTGCCAGGCGCAAACAACGCCACGCCAGGTTTTGTCACGACCGCCGGTCTTGTCGCTGAAGCCAGCGGCAACAATGCGACCGGTCTGACGGTCGGTGAGACGCTGGTTCTTGCGCTGACTTACGCTGGCGGCATGGATTTCTCGGATGTGCTTGCCGCACTTTCTGGCGGCCAACTCCGCATCGGGCTGCATGTGCGTTCGCTGCTTGAGGGGGAAAGCGACGCTTTCGTGAGTACGCCTCCTTCTGAAGTGCCGCTTCCGGCCGCAGCCTGGCTGATGATCGCCGGTCTTGGCGGGCTCGGCTTCGCCGGCCGCCGCAAGGCCGCCTAAACCGCTTCGGCTCCAACGATTTTTGCAAAGGCCCGCCATCTGGCGGGCCTTTTGCTTTTTGAGGCCGAAAATCGGGAAATCGCGGGCGTTTTTGCCCGGGCTGGCGTTGACAGCGCCGCCCCGCTTGGGTACTTCCCGCCGCTTCGAACGGGTGGCGCGTGGACCGCCGTTTTGATTGCGCCGGGGATGGGCCCCGCGCGCCGGGCCGCGCCGGAAATTGAGGATACGATGTCAAAGCGCATTAGCGCCAAGCACAAGCTTGACCGCCGGGTCGGCGAAAACGTCTGGGGCCGGCCGAAATCTCCTATTAACAAACGCGATTACGGCCCGGGCATGCATGGCCAGCGCCGCAAGGGCAAGCTGTCGGACTTCGGCCTTCAGCTCATGGCGAAGCAGAAGCTGAAAGGCTATTACGGCAACATCTCGGAAAAGCATTTCGAGCGGACCTATAACGAAGCGGTTCGCCAGCGCGGCAACACCGCCGAGCTTCTGATTGGCCTCCTTGAAAGCCGCCTCGACGCAATCGTCTATCGCTCGAAATTCGTGCCGACGGTGTTTGCGGCCCGCCAGTTCATCAATCACGGCCATGTGAAAGTGAACGGCGTGCGCACCAACATCCCGTCCATGCGCCTGAAGGTCGGTGATGTCGTCGAGATCAAGGAAAAGTCCAAGAATATGGCGCTGGTGCTGGAAGCGCTGCAAAGCGCTGAGCGTGACATCCCGGACTATATCGAAGTCGATCCGAAGAAAATGACGGCGACTTATCTGCGCGTGCCGGAATTCGCTGAGGTGCCTTATCAGTGCACTATGGAGCCGAATCTGGTGGTCGAATACTACTCGTCGTAAGATGGCGTTCCGTTGGAATAAAAAAAGGCCGCCTTCGGGCGGCCTTTTTGTTTTTTAGGGTGCGCCCAAATTTATTCGTTCAGGCGCGCTTTCATCTCCGCGATCAGGGCGTCAATGCCTTTCACGCCGCCGCCATTATTGGCGATGATCGACGTGAACTGCTCCTGCTGTTCAATGGCGAGCCAGATTTCATTCGCGCCTGCATCGAAGATCGACATATTGCCTTCCCTGTCGCGATAGATGCGCCAGTGAATGATGGCGTCGGCGAACTGGTCGCCCGGCGCGGGATTGGCGATTTTGGAATTGACGATGATGTCATAGGCGGCGCGGTCGACAGAGCCGGTCACGGCAAGCCGTTGGCCGGCGTAATTTTCCATCGTGTTGCGATAGACCATTTTCGCATAATCATTGAAGAGCGGAAAATATTCCGCCGCCTGTTCGTCCGTCATTTGCCGCGCAGCGCGGCCGAGAACGAAGCGCCCGACCCGGCGCATGTCCACATATTTGTCGACCAGTTCATCGACGGCCGCGAACATGGCCTGCTGATCGCCGCTTGTCAGTCTTGGCGTGGCTTCATCAAGGATGTTCTGAACGTAGGTTTCGGCCGCCTGATCGGCGGCGGCAGGCTGAGCAAAACCGGCAGCCATAAAACATGCGGCGGCGCAGGCGGCGAAGGAACGGCGGGTCATTGTCGTCATGAATACTCTCCCGAAGGAACTACTCGAGTTCATCGAATTCTTCGAAGTCGCCGATATCCGGCAAATCTTCATAAGTGGTGCGGCCATTGTTGATCTCGCGCTTGCGCGACTGCAGGTAAAAGCTGCGGATCGAGGCGTAAAAGTCGAGCGAGTCCGCGCGGATGCCGTCGAGCGGTTCGATCAGCGGTTCGCGCGATGTAATGACGCCGGCGCCGGCTTTTGACCATTGTAGATACCTGGCCGTGTCAGTTGCTATCCAGAACCCAGGGTCCAGAGTCAAATCGACGCCTGCGCCGAAACCATCGCGCATGGTGCTGGGGCCAAGAAACGGCAACACCATATAGGGACCGGAATCGACGCCCCATACTGCGAGCGTCTGGCCGAAATCTTCCGAATGCTGAGCAATGCCCATACGTTCGGCCGGATCGCCCATGCCGCCAAAGCCGATTGTCGAGTTGATGAAGAACCGGCCAAGGGTTTCGCCGGCGCGTTTTGGCTCTCCCTGCAGAAGGTCATTCACAAAAATCACCGGCGTTCTGAGATTGGCGAGAAAGTTTCGAAAGCCCTTGCGTTGCTTTTTGTGGGTGACGGCGCGATAGGCTTTCGCCGTCGGCGTCATGATTTTGCGGTCGAGCCCGTCATTGAAAGCGAACATCTTGCGGTTGAAGCCTTCCCACGGATCGGGGACCGAGCCGTCGGCCTGCGTGTCGGCTGCTTCCAGCTCCCTGGCGAGGGCGTCCGGATCGTCGCCGGCGCCGGAAAGCTGAGCCGAGGCTGTCCCGGTAAAAGCCAGGCAGAACGCAGCCCAAGGGGCGACCCATGATGCAGCAATCAATCTCATAAAAGCGCCCCCTCTGGCGGTCCATAACACTTGCGGGCCGTTTTCGGCTCCATTGCGCCTAACATATATGGCTTCGGGGCGCCGGAACAATGAACAAACCCGCACGTTTGCGTGGGGTTCCGCCGGAGATTGCCCTCTCATAAAGATATCTTTATGTATCAACGCCTTGGCGGCAATCACCGGGGAAAGCTTTATGGCGCTCGACGCCGCGCTCAACATTTTTCGCGCTATCGGGGAGGAGACCCGGCTCAGGATCATGGTCCTTCTGATCCGTGGCGAGCTGACGGTGAGCGAGATCACGACGATCCTCGGCCAAAGCCAGCCTCGGGTGAGCCGGCATCTGAAAATTCTGGCTGACGCCGGATTGGCCGAGCGGCATCGCGAAGGGGCCTGGATGTTTTACCGCGCCGCGCCCGCCGGCGGCGATCCGTCTTGCGAAGCGGTGATTGAGGCGGCCCGGGCGATCGGGAGGTTGGGCGACCGGTTGCTCGCCCGCGACGCCGAGCGGTTTGAGCAGACGCGCCATGCGCGCGCGGCGCAGGCGGCCGCCTATTTCGAGGCCAATGCCGGGGAATGGAGCCGTCTGCGCGCGCTCCATCTGCCTGAGCAGGATATTGAGGCGCGGATTCTGGCGCAGGCGGCTGACGCCCCCATGCCGCTTTTTGTGGATCTCGGCACCGGGGCCGGACGGATGCTGGAGATTTTCGCCGACCGATATGAGAATGCGGTGGGCTATGACCTCTCCCATGAAATGCTTGCGCTTGCGCGCGCTAATCTCGATCGTGTTGGCGTCACCCATGCGCAAGTGCGCCATGGCGATCTTTTATCTCTGCCGCTTGAGGATAATTGCGCTGACGCCGCCTGCCTGCATCAGGTGCTGCATTATCTCGGTGAACCGGGGGC
The DNA here is from genome assembly GCF_041986965.1 of Hyphococcus sp. GTDB lineage: Bacteria > Pseudomonadota > Alphaproteobacteria > Caulobacterales > Parvularculaceae > Hyphococcus. Next base: position 1,318,290 of record NZ_JBHIXB010000001.1, read on the forward strand.
GGCAGTTGCAGAAGCGGCGCGCATTTTGAAAAAAGGCGGGTTGCTGATCATTTCCGACTTCGCCCCGCATGATCTTGAGTTTCTTCGCGAGGAACATGCGCACAGAAGGCTCGGCTTTTCTGATGCAGAGGTTGCGGACTGGTGCGCGGCTTCAGGCCTTACCCTTGATAAGGTGGAAACGCTGTCGCCGTCACCGGGCGACACGGAGCGGCTGACGGTGAAGATCTGGCGCTGTCTAGCGACCTGACAACACCATCCGTAAGCGGAAAATTTGTTCGGCTATTGCAAAACGCCGGCGACCGCCAGCGCGATCAGCGTGAACGCCGCCCCGCAAAACAGTCCGCTGACCAATACGCCAACTTCCTGAAACGTACGCCCCATCGCCCGTCTCCTGTTATTGCGCCTGCCCTCAGCGGGGCTTTGCGCCCGGGCGGCCTTTTCCCGCACCGCCCGGGGGAAGTGTGTCCTTCAAAACGCCAGTGGCAAAGGGTGCGCCTTGACGCGGAAGCGCAAGGGGTGCGCGCGGCGGTGGATAAATCCCTGCGGAGTATGGAAAAATAAATTGCCAACTAGTTTTCCACAAAGCCCGGCTGGCGGTTCTGGATTTTGCTTCCGCGGGCCTGTAAGAGCCCGGCTCATGGCTTTCTGGGAAAAAATAGAGGCGGGGATCGCCGAGACCAAGCGGCGCACCATCGGCGCGCTCCTGGACGCGCTTGCCGCGCAAAAGCAGCGCCGTAACGAGGCCGCGTTCTCGATTGCACTGATTGCGCTTTCCGCAAAAATGGCGAAAGCCGACGGAATCGTCACCGATGACGAAATCGACGCGTTTCGCAGCTATTTCCATTTTCCCGAGAGTGAGGCGGACAAGGTCCGCATGGTCTATCAGCTCGCCCAACAGGATGTGGCCGGGTTCCGGGAATATCTGACCCGGGTCGCCAAAATTTTTGAGGACGCCCCGGAGGTGTTGGAGGACGTGCTCGATTGTCTTTTCCATGTGGCTGTGGCGGATGGCGTCGCCCATCCCCGGGAGCTTGAGCTTCTGGAAGAGGCGGCGGCCGTCTTCAAGGTTTCCAAACCCGCCTATCACCGCCTCAGGGCCGCCCATCTGGGCCTCGGCGCGGACGATCCCTATCTCATTTTGGGAATCGAGCCCGGTGTCAGTCTTGAGGCTGTAAAATCCGCTTATCGCGCGCTTTCCAGGGACCATCACCCCGATGCGCTGATGGGGCGCGGCGTTCCCCCTGATCTCGTTAGTATTTCCGAGGGGCGAATGGCGGCGATTAACGCCGCCTATGAGCAGATATTAACGGATTACAGCTAGTCAGGGCGCAAAGGTTGCGTCAGCCTATGGACGTCCGGTCCGCTTTTTGATCTGATGCACAGATAGAGTCGCGTTGACGGGGTTCGGTGGAAAAGACCATTTCAGAGACAGTTTCCGAGGAGAGCCATGCTGAGGCTCCCCGGCCTTCTGTATTCAAGCGGGCGGGCGAGGCGTTGTTTTTCGCCGGCGTAATTCTTCTTTCCTCTCTCGCGGTGATTGCGCTCGCCATTGCGGCGCCATTCGTGCTCGCGGCCTCTGCTCTTGCCGGACTGGTGACTAATAAAAACAGCGCGCGCAGCTGGCGGCCGGTTTCCGCCTGACAGGGCGGCATAGGGCGGCGCCGCCGTTTTCCTTCTCTTTCCAACAGATTTTTTCGATTGCGGCGGTGCGGTGGTTCGGCTTAAGGCCGGATGATCCGTCATCCTTTCATTGATTGGCCAGCCCCCGTGTCCGTTCGCGAAATCAGCCTCCTGCTTTTGGTTTGCCTTGTTTGGGGCTTTCATTTTGTCGTTATCAAAACGGCGGTGGACGTCATGCCGCCGATGTTTTACGCGGCGATCCGCATGGTGCTCGTCGCCGCGATCCTGGCGCGCTTTCTCAAATGGCGTAAAGGAGAGATGCGGTTCGTGTTGATCGGCGGCGTTTGCATCGGTGCGCTGAACTATGCGCTGATGTTCACGGGGCTGAAATTCGCGACCGCTTCAGCTGCGGCCATCGCCATTGAACTGAACGTGCCGTTTGCAACGCTGTTGGCGTTTTTGTTTCTCGGCGACCGTCCCGGCTTGCCGCGCATTCTTGGCATAACGCTCGCTTTTGCAGGCGTCGCCGTGATCGCTCTTGGCGGTAATGGCGGCGGCGACCATGTGGGCCTCGGCGTCGGCCTTGTGGCGGCGGGCGCCTTTTCCGAAGCGGTGGGCGCCGTCATTGTCAAACGCACGACGGCTTTCAAACCTCATGAACTGCTCGCCTGGTTCTCGCTTGTCGGCGCCGTCACCCTTTCCGCAATGTCGTTTATCTTCGAGGAAGGACAGTTCGGTGCCTTTCAGCATAGCGACAAGCTTTTCCTTACAGGGGCCATTCTCTATTCCGCGCTCGGCGCCTCGCTTTTCGGGCATACGACGTATTACTGGCTGTTGCAGCGCCTGCCGATCAGCGTCGTCGCGCCGAGCGTCCTCTTGACCACAGTCTGCGCCGTATTTTTCGGTGTGCTCCTTATGGGCGACCCGTTTGGGGTCCGCATGATGATCGGCGGGTTCATGACGCTTTGCGGCGTTGGCCTCGTCCTTTTGCGGAATGTAAAGAAACAGGCCAATAATGACGCCCTTGTAGCGCCGCAGGGAGAAGGGGCTTGAAACTGATCGACGCGCCATCGCCGAATTTCGACGCCCGCGGGGCGAATATCGACATGGTGATCCTGCATTATACGGGAATGGAGACGGGGCCCGAGGCGCTTCAACGCCTGCAAAGCCCTGAGGCGCGGGTCAGCGCCCATTACCTCGTGGAAGAAAACGGCGACGTCTATCACCTCGTCGATGAGCGTATGCGCGCCTGGCATGCGGGCGTTTCAAGCTGGAAAGGCGAGGGCGACATCAACGCCCGCTCCATCGGGATTGAAATCGTCAATCCCGGCCACGAATGGGGCTATCGCGACTTTCCGGACGCGCAGGTCACATCGGTGATCGACCTCCTGAAAGATATCCGCACTCGTCATAGCGTTCGCCCGCATCATGTGCTCGGCCATTCCGACGTGGCGCCGCGGCGCAAGGAAGACCCGGGCGAGAAGTTTCCGTGGGACCGCCTTGCGAAAGAGGGGCTTGCGCTGGTGCCTTATGGCGGCCCCGCAAAGGCGGGCCTCGCCATTGCTTACGAAGACGCGCTGACGGCGCTTTACGAGATTGGGTATGACGCGCCCAAGGGCGATCATGCCGCCGCGCTGCTCGCCTTTCAGCGGCGGTTTTGTCCGCAGTCTTTGGGGCAAGGGTTCGATCCGCGCACCAAGGCGGCTTTGATTGAGACGAAAAAAATGCTTCCCTGAACATCGAAGATGTTTTGAGGGGCGATCATGCAAGTCAATCGAAGAGCCTTTATGGGCGGCGTAACGGCGGCGGGACTTGTCACGTCTGCGCAAGCGAAAACGCGCAAATCCGGCGGCGGCGCCGCGCAGGCGAAAGCGCTGTCCAGACTTGAAGATTATATGGACCAGCATTGCGCCGATTGGGGCCTGCCCGGCATGACCGCCTGCATGGTCGATAGCAACGGCTTTGCAGGCTTTGCGACTTCCGGCCTTGCCGATATAGACAAGAAAATAAAGGTCGGTCCGGATCATCTTTTTCAGGTCGGCTCCATCACGAAGATGATGACGTCGCTCGCGGCGTGGTCGCTTGTTGATGAAGGCAAGCTCTCTCCCGACGCCAGGCTGGCGGAGCTGATGCCCGAACTTTCCGTGCGCGGCGGAGAGGCGATTACGCTTCAGCACCTTCTCAATCATACGTCCGGTTTGCCCAATGGCGCGCCCCTGTTCATGAATGACGGCTTGTGGACCGGGAGCGCGCCCGGAACCTATTGGGCGTATAGCAACACAGGCTACAAGATTGCCGGAAAGATCATTGAGCGTGTTGACGGCCGTCTCTTTCCTGAAGCCCTTGAAGCGCGAGTCTTGCGCCCGCTCGGTATGGATCAGTCCGTCAGTGCGCTTCGCAAGGTTGACCGGCCCCGTTACGCGCAAGGCTATGAACCGGCGCTTTTTGACAGGCCGCATATGCGCGCCGGCGCGATCACAGCGGCGCCATGGGTGGACTATGACGGCGCCTCTGGCTGCGTCGCCGCCACGGCGGGCGACATGGCGATATTTTTGCGTTTCCTGATCGGGCTTGCCGGGGGCAAGGGTGGGGCGGTTTTCTCTGACGAAACGGCGGCGCGATTTATGGCGGACCCTGCCGCGGCGCCCGGCTGGTCCGAAGACGCGCGCTATGGAAACGGGATTGCGCATATCAACGCCAATGACCGCCCTTATCTGCATCATACAGGCGGGATGGTGTCGTTTTCTTCTTCCCTCCATGTAGACCCGGCGGCGGGCGTCGCCTGTTTTGCCTCGTCCAATATCCATTACGCACATGGCTACAGGCCACGCGATGTCAGCCTTCTGGGATGTGACCTCCTGCGCGCGGCGCAAGAAGCAACGGTCTTCCCCGAAGCCAAGCCGACGAAACCGGTTGTTGAAAATCCCGAGCAGCTCGCCGGCCGTTATACGGCGGAGAGCGGCGACAGTTTTGAAATTGTAGCAATCGACGGCGGTGTTGCGTTGCGGCGGGATGGAAGCGTCGTCAGCATGCAGTCCGTCGGCGGAAATTATTTCGCCTGCGCGGATAAGGCGTTTGAAATTACAGGGCTCGACTTCGAAATGAAGGACGATGCGGTTGCGCGCGTTTGGGCGGGGAATGTTGAGTATCTTGCAGACCCGGCAACAGGCTATCTACCGGTCGATGAAGATCTGAAGGCGCTTGAAGGCCTTTATGATAGCGATGACCGGTGGGCGCTGCCGTCGCGTGTCTTCGCGCGCGGTGACACGCTGGCTGTGAAAAGCGCCAATTATGGAAACATGCTGGTTCGCGCCGACAATGGCGGCTGGCGTTTTGATGGAGATGAGCAATCCGCCGAATGGGTGCGCTTTGACAATATCGTCAATGGCAAAGCCGAGCGCGTGGTGGGATCCGGGGAAGTGTCGTATCGGCGCTTCAGCTAATCCTCTACACCCAGACGGCTGCCGTTACGCCTTCAAACAAGATCGTCACGCCGAACACAATCGCGACCGCGGCCCACAGCCCTTCATAGGCGGCGTCGGAAATTGTCGGCGCTGAAGGGATCTTGGCCAGATGGCCAAACCCGAAATCTTTCGGCGCCCGCAATGCCGTCCAGACCAGTATGGTCGACAGGAAGGCGAACCACGGGAAATTGAGCACAATCACCGAGGCGCCGGCGCCGATGAGAAATCCAAGGGCGGCGAAATGTCGTTCGATCAGGGTCTGCATGTCACTTCCAATGCGTGGGTCGGGTGACAAGTAGGATAGTATTTTTAATTTCATTTGATCGTTTGCTGCGCAGTCCGATCAAAAGTCTCAATGAATTGTTTACGATGTTTTGCGCTAGCGCCGCCCGGCGACCGCCGTGAGCAAAAGGGCGAGCACGGCAGGCGCGGCCTGAATGAACAGGATTGTCGGTTTTGCAGTGACAGCGCCGAATATCCCGGCGGCCAGCACGCATAACAAAAAGAAGATCACGACATCGGTTTTGCGCGCGATCACACCCCACAATAAGCCGATTGCGAGAAACCCGTTATAAAGGCCCTGATTGGCGGCGAGCGCGGCGGTTTCCGCCGATTGTTGCGGCGTCATGGAAAATACTTTTTGGCCGACAGGATGATCCCAGAAGAACATTTCGAGCGCCAGAAAGCCGAAATGCAACAGCGCGACAATGATAACGGCCAGTGCAGCAAGAAATCTCATAGGAACGCCCCCCATTGTTTTGAGGCAGTCTAAGCGACTTGCGCGTTCTTCGCCATTTTCTCTTTCACACGGCCAGAGGCTTGAGGTTCGGCGCGACCCAATCCCGGCGCGCTTTCACTGAAAACAGGAGCTCTTTTGACCAGTGCTCGAAGAGCCAGTCGCTGCGCCCGAAACGTGAGGCGAAGAGGCGATTGCAGAGCTCATGAAGAGGCGAATGCTCTCCACTGGCCGCGATAAAGCCTCTGGCGACGATCAGCGAGGCCTGCGTAATCGTCTCGTGATAGCCCTCACTGTCTGTGTTCGGCGTGCCGACAGCCTCGTTGTAACGCCGGATCATGCCCGGCATGTCATGCTCGGGATTGACGTCCGGGCGCTTTGAGATCAGCCAGAAGGCGGCGGCCCAGTGGGCGCCATGGGTCCATTCCGCCTTGGGCAAGCGCGCCGCCGCAAACTCCTCGCCGATGCGGATCACCTCCGCCTCGTTTTGATAATGATAAAGAGCCGCCATCATCGCCCGCCATAAACGCGCTTGGCTCTAGCGGCAGTTTATCGCCGGCGCAAATCTTTTGGCCTTGTAAAGCCGGTCAGGCGGCCGGCGTTACGCTCGATGTCACGCCATACGGGGGCATCAAATTCGAAGGACGCCAGGGCGCCTTTCGGAAATTTCTTCGTCACGCGTTTAAGAGCGTTGGCGTCGCTGGTGGTTGGCTCTGCGAGTTTCAGCGCAAGGTCGTGGAAGCCCGGATTGTGCCCAATGACGAGGATGTGGGTCCGGGAATCGGGGAGGGCCTTGATGGCCGCCAGGATCTGTTTCGCCGGAGCAAGATAGATCGCCGGATTGAAGATGGTTTCGCGCTCTCCGGGCAGGTGCGCGCAATCGAGGGTCTCGCGGGTCCTGATGGAAGGCGAGCACAGGACCGCATCGGGCAGGGGCGCGCGTCTGGCGATCACGGCGCCTATGGCCGCCGCATCCTGCCGTCCCCGCGCGGTGAGGGGGCGGTCGATATCCGCCATGCCCGGCGGTCCGTCGATGGCTTCCGCGTGGCGGAAAAGGGAAATTCGCTTCATGCAGGAGGTATACGGCCCCCGGGCCGCGCCGTGAATGGCGGGTTGCGCAGCCTTGACCTCATCCCCTTTGACGGCCACATCACTCCCCGCCAGACGGTCGGACGGCCGCCGGCGGCTTTTGCCGCGGGAGGAAAGTCCGGGCTCCATGGAGACAAGGCGCCGGGTAACGCCCGGCCGGGTCGCCCTGAAAATGGGGGACTTGAGGGAAAGCGCCACAGAGAATGAACCGCCTCTTATAGAGGTAAGGGTGAAAAGGTGCGGTAAGAGCGCACCGCCGGCCCAGCAATGGGACGGGCATGGCAAGCCCCGCCTGGAGCAAGACCGAATAGGGATGGCGCGCCCCTTTTTGCGGGCAGGCGTGTTTCCGCGCCGAGCTGTCCGGGTTGGTTGCTTGAGCGCGTCAGCAATGGCGCGCCTAGAGGAATGGTCGTCGCGCCGCAAGGCGTACAGAACCCGGCTTACAGACCGTCTGGCGTTTATGTTGACTTGCTTGCGGGAGCGCCTGAATCCCGCGAAGATTTGATGAAATGAAAAAGAGACAAGCCCATGCCATCTTTCGACATTGTTTCCGAAGTTGATCTTTCCGAAGCGGACAACGCCATTCAAAATGTGACGCGCGAAATTTCGACGCGCTACGATTTCAAGGGATCGAAGTCGACCGTTGAATTGAAAGACGGCGTCATCACGATCTTCGCCGATGACGACTTGAAGCTTCGTCAGATGCATGAAATTTTACAAGGCAACATGCAAAAGCGCGGCATCGAACCGGGCTCGCTCGACTATCAGAAGGAAGAGCCTGCGGCCGGACAATCCGTGCGCCAGCAGGTGAAGATCAAGGAAGGCATCGACAAGGAACTTGCCAAGAAAATCGTCAAGGCGATCAAGGGCGAAAAATTGAAGGTGCAAGTTGCGATCCAGGGCGAGGAGCTGCGCGTCACCGGTAAAAAGCGCGACGACCTTCAGGAAGTGATCGCCTTCGTCAAGGGAATGAAGCTCGAACAGCCTCTTCAGTACCAGAATTTCAGGGATTGACGGTTCTGGAAAGCTTCCGGCCTAGGCATTTCCGGCGGTGTCGGTTAAGACCGAAGGGGAGGAATGGAGTGATCAATGGCCGAACTGGAACCGACCCTGCTCGAGATTATCAAGGACCATGCGGTTGGGCTCACTGGCGAGCCCACGCGTGAAACGCCGATCGCTGATCTTGGGATCGATTCATTTTCCGTCGTCGAAATCATTTATGAGGTTGAGGAGAAGCTTGGCGTGGAAGTGCCGTTCAACGCCAATGAAAATCCATTCGGCGATATGGCGAGCGTCGGCGATTTGATCGACGCCCTCGAAAAACTCATCAAGAAATAGATGCAAGGCATGGCCCGCCTCCAATGAGTAGAAATGTTGTCGTTACGGGATTGGGCGCCGTTACGCCGCTGGGCGCCAGCGTTGCGGAATTTCGCGACGGACTTTTCGCCGGGCGTTGCGCCATTCAGGAACGTGAATACAGCGCCGACAGATTTTCGCTGACGCTCCCCGTTGCGCCAATCGACGGGCTGGAAGATCGCATCAAGGAATTAAGCCCGCAGTTGATGCGCGCCGACCGGTTTTCCCAGCTGGCAGCGCTTGCGGCGGAAGAGGCGGCGGCGCAGTCGGGTCTTGAATTCGACGAGGCGCTGGGCGCGCGTACAGCCTGCATCATCGGCACGGGGATTGGCGGACAGTCAACATTCGACAATGGTTATGTGTCGATGTTGTGTCGCGAACGCCGCCCGCATCCGCTGACGATCCTTAAAGTCATTCCGAACGCGGCCGCCAGTCATCTTACGATTAAATACGGCGTCCGCGGTCCGGCCTTCGCCGTATCCAGCGCTTGCGCCACCGGCGCCCATGCGATTGGGGTCAGCGCGGAGCTGATCAAATCCGGCGCCGCCGATGTCGCCTTTGCCGGCGCCAGCGAGGCGATCCTCTGCTATGGCGCGCTTGAAGCCTGGAAGGCGATGCACATCCTCTCCGATGAGACTTGCCGGCCGTTTTCGAAAAACCGCAAAGGCCTCGTTATTGGTGAAGGCGCGGGTGTTTTGGTGCTTGAAGAAGAAGAGCACGCCAAAAAGCGCGGCGCCGACATTCTTTGCCGTCTTTCCGGCTTTGGCATGAACGCCGACGGCAAGGATATGATCAATCCTGACGTCAATGGCGCGGCGGGCGCCATGAACCTCGCCCTTAAGGATATTTCCATTGACGAGCCCTCGCGCGTTTATGTCAACGCTCATGGCACCGGCACGCTGTTGAACGACCCGACAGAGACAAAGGCGATCCGCTCGGTCTTCGGCTCTGGCGCAGATGCGCTTGCGGTTTCCTCCACCAAGTCCATGCATGGGCATCTGCTCGGCGCCGCCGGCGGCATTGAGGCGATCACGGCGATCCTCGCCCTGCGTGAAGGCGTTGTTCCGCCTACGGTCAATTACGATGAAGCCGATCCGGAATGCGACCTTGATTACGTCCCCAATGAAGCAAAAAAGCGCGACATTGCTGTCGCGCTCTCCAATTCATTTGCCTTTGGCGGCCTTAACGCCGTAACGGCGTTCGAAAAAGTCTAGCCCAATCTAGGCTGCGGCCTTTTTCGGCGACATCCCGTGAATGCCCGCCCGCATCCAGCGGAAGCCGCCGATCATCAGCACCAGTCCGATATAACGGACGATGTAAATGCCGATGTCAGCCTTGAACGTTTTCGCCATGCCGGCGATCGCCGCATAAACGGATTGCAGCTCCGCGCCCGATGCGCCCATGGCCGCGATCGGCCAGACCGTGCGGTCGATGAGCAGGGCCAGGAGGCCGGCTTTCCAGATGTTGCCATTGCCCTGGGCGAACATGGCGAACAGGAAAGCGAGGATCACGGCGCGAGGCAGATCTGCGCCGGAAAAACCGATACCGATAATATAATTGAGATCTTCCATTTGAGGATCTCCTCCGGATTGTTGCGTGGATATTTAGGCGCCATTAGGGTTAATGGCGCGTAAAAGAAGGGGGCCGGACCCGCAAGATTCGGGTGTCGCAGAGCGCTTTTTCCCGCATAAATAGGCGCATGAACACGATCTCTTCCATAAACCCCGCCATTCGCTTCGAGACTTTGGAGCCTGTGGCCAGGGCTATCGACTTTCTCACCGCCAATGCGGAGACCCACCCCGGTCTTGAGGAGACGGCGGCCCATGTCGGGCTCTCTCCGGCGCATTTCCAGCGCATGTTCAAGGCCGGCGCCGGTGTTTCGCCCAAGCGTTTCCTGCAATATCTCGCAGCGCAGGAGGCCAAACGCGCGCTGGCTGAGGGGGAGGATGTGTTGTCCGCGTCCTTTTCCGCCGGACTGTCAGGCTCGTCGCGGCTCCATGATTTGTTTCTTGCGTCCGAGGCGATGACGCCGGGCGAATATCGCCGCCGGGGGCAGGGGCTCGTCATTCGTTACGCGTTTCTTAACGGGCCGCTTGGCCGGGTTCTCATCGCGGCGACAGACAAAGGCGTTTGCTGGATGAGTTTCGCTGAAGACGGGGGCGATGACTTGCACCTCGCTGAAATGACCCATGACTGGGAAGCGGCGGAATTTGTTCAAGACAGGGACTATGTGGCGCCGTTCGCGGCGCAGGCTTTTGCCTTCGCGCTGAACCGCAAGCTCGACGAGCCTTTGCGCCTTCATGTGCGCGGCACGAATTTTCAGTTGAAAGTCTGGGAAGCATTATTGAGAATCCCCTATGGCGCGCGTTGCACTTATGGCGACATTGCGTCCAACATCGGCAAGCCGAAGGCCAATCGCGCGGTAGGCGCGGCCGTGGGCGCAAATCTCATTTCAGTGCTTATTCCCTGTCACCGGGTGATCCTCTCTTCCGGCGTCATTCACAATTATCGCTGGGGCGTCGCGCGGAAAAAAACCGTGCTGGCGATGGAAGAAGCTGTAAGCGCGGCGTAAGCAAGCTTGTTGAAAGCAAAAAAAACGCCCCGGATTTTTCCGGGGCGTTTTTCATTGGTGCAAGGCTAGAATAAACGTCGCGATAATCGTGGGAGACTTACGCGACGGATTGGGCTTTTTCCTCCTGCGGGTCGCGAAGAACATAGCCGCGCCCCCAGACTGTTTCGATATAATGCTCGCCTTGTGTCGCAGCGGCGAGTTTTTTACGCAGCTTACAGATAAACACGTCGATGATTTTGAGTTCGGGCTCGTCCATGCCGCCATAGAGATGGTTGAGGAACATCTCTTTCGTCAGCGTGGTGCCCTTGCGGAGCGAGAGAAGCTCCAGCATCTGATATTCCTTGCCGGTGAGGTGGACGCGCTGGCCGGCGACCTCAACGGTTTTCGCATCGAGATTAACGACAAGGCGGCCTGTCGTAATAACCGATTGCGAATGGCCCTTCGAGCGGCGCACGATGGCGTGGATGCGCGCGACGAGTTCGTCCTTGTGGAAGGGCTTCGTCATATAATCGTCAGCGCCGAAGCCGAGGCCCCGCACTTTCGTTTCGATGTCGCCCTGACCCGTAAGAATAAGGATCGGCGTATTGACCTTGGCGACGCGCAGAGACTTCAGCACATCAAAGCCAGTCATGTCCGGCAGGTTAAGGTCGAGAAGGATGATGTCGTAGTCGTAGACTTTACCGAGGTCGACGCCTTCTTCACCAAGATCGGTGGTGTAAACATTGAAACCGTCTGACTTCAGCATCAGTTCGATGCTTTGTGCCGTGGCGCCGTCGTCTTCGATCAGCAGAACCCGCATAGTCCGTCTCCTATTGGCGCTCTGTTCCCCTCGAACACATCGCGCTCTTTTCGTGTTGTCGCCGGGAAGTTAACGACGATAGCTTTCATAATGGTTAACAGCATGAATCAAATTCGCTGCTTTATCGGGGGCTTTTTAAGGCCGCGAAAACACTTGTTACTGGCGAGCCCCAGTGTTTGCTTGATTTGCGGGCGCTGTCATTAAGCATGTTCGACTTTTTTGACGTTAAAGCGGTTCACCAATTCACCGGTCTTTAAGCACGAGCTGTTAAGAGCTCAATAGCTTTCGCGTCAGGCGTCATATCGCATTCGAAATAGCTTGTCCTTTTTTACAGGCTGATGAGTGTGAAGGTTGGACCCAGCTTTTTCGCGCGGAAATGTTGGACAGCCATCGCGAAGCGTCGCTCAATGGCGATAGAAGGGGCAGGCATGGTCGGCGACAAAAAAGAACACACTGCGCTTGTCAGACTGTTGCGGCTTGCGCGCGAAGAGCATGCGGCGTTGCGCGAAGATCTCGCCGATCTCAAGAGTGCGCGAAAAGCGGCGGAGCTTTCTCTGGCGCAGTTGGACGGGAAGGCGCGCACGGACGCCGGGGACCGTCATGCGAGCCGTCGCCTGAAACTTGCAGCGATGCTGACGACCTATGAGCAGGCCGAGGAAGCCGTGCAAAAGAAGCTCACGATCGCTTCCGACAGCGCGCGCCGGCTTGAAAATCTGATGGTCAAAACCGGCGTCACGACAGCGCCGCTTTTTTTCCGGGCGGCCGCAAAACTGCGCTGTTCAGCCTGACCGCTGAAACTTTTCCACACAGGGCGTGGAAAATTCACCTTTTGTTAACCGGTGTTTACCGATTCTTGCTGCGAAGTGATTCGCAGATGTTCTGTTTCTGTTCCGTAATCACCGGGAGAAAACCGCGGTCCAAGGCGATTCATCCTTTGACCGCCCATAAATTCCCATGTTATCCCATGAAAGCCCAAATTTCGGGTGCGAGACGGCGCGCGCGCGGGCGTAATTTGCGCGCGCCGATGCGGAGGGAACGGCATGCGGCGCGGGGCCGGGGCCCGGTTTTTTGGGTCCTATGTCAACAAGATCGATGCGAAGGGACGCCTGGCGACGCCGGCGGCGTTCCGGCGTGTGCTCGATCTCGCGACCGAGAATGTCATCTATTGTCTTCCGTCGACGGAGGAGCCGTGCCTTGAATGCGGCGGCGCTGAATATATCGACTACCTCCTGGAGATGATTGAGGACCTCGATCCTTATTCCGAAAAGCGCATCGCCCTTGAGCGCGCCATCGCCACTCAGATGACGCCCGTCAACACCGACCCTGAGGGCCGCATCAATCTGCCCGAAGACTTGCGCACCCATGCGCAGCTCAATGGCAAGGCGTTGTTCGCCGGCCATATCCGGTCTTTCCAGATCTGGAATCCGGAGCTCTTCTCTGCGCCCTTGGATGCGGCGAAAAAGATCGCCAATGAGGCGAAGCGCTCTCTGCGTAATCCAACAGCGAATGGAGGCGCCGAATGAACGCGTCTGCGCCTCATACGCCCGTCATGTTGAAGGAAGTTGTGGCCGCCCTCGCGCCGAAAAAGGGCGGCGTTTATGTTGACGCGACCTTCGGCGCCGGCGGCTATTCACGTGCGATTTTGAACGCCGCCGATTGCACCGTTTACGGATTTGATCGTGACCCAACGGCGATCGAACGCGCGAAGGAATGGGCGAAGGAGTTCGCCGGACGCCTGTTCCTGATCAACCGGCCTTTTGCAGAAATGCGCGAAGCGCTCGCCGAAGAAGGCGTTGAGATGGTGGACGGCGTCGTCTTTGACCTCGGCGTGTCGTCGATGCAACTGGATGAGGCGGAGCGGGGCTTTTCTTTCCGCTATGACGGGCCTTTGTCCATGCGGATGGATGGCGGCAAGCCGGACGCCGCCGATATTATCGCCCGCGCCGATGCGCAGGATCTCGCCGCCATTTTCCGCCGTTATGGCGAGGAAAACCGCGCCAGCGCCATTGCCCGCGCGATCATCCGCGAGCGTGAAAAGGCGCCGATTACGACGACAGCGGCGCTGGCCGCCATCATCGAAAAAGCGACCCCGGGCGCGGCGCGCCAAAAGATTCATCCGGCGACCCGCGCCTTTCAGGCCTTGCGGATTTTCGTCAACGATGAGCTCGGCCAGTTGATTGCGGGACTTCGCGCGGCGGAACGACTGCTCCGTCCTGCGGGACGGCTTGTGGTTGTCGCCTTTCATTCGCTCGAAGACCGGATCGTCAAACGTTTCCTTGCGGGCCGTACGGAAGGCAAGCGCGGCGGATCGCGGCATTTGCCGCCCGAGGATTTGCCGCCGGCGTCATTCGAGCTTCTTTATCCGCGTGCTGTTGAGCCCGCGCAGGAAGAAACTGACCAAAACCCGCGCGCGCGCTCTGCGAAGTTGCGCGCTGGCGTCAGGACCGAGGCGCCTCCTGCGCCCGATGGCGACGCCCTTGGCGCGCCCAAAGAGATTAGACTATCATTTATGCACGGAGGGAAATAAAATGATCCGTATAACAACTATATTCTTATGCGTGCTATTGGCGGCGGCGGCTTTCGGGCGATATCGCGCAGAAGTGTCTGTGCGCGAATTGCGCGAGGATATTCAACAAACTGAAACGAGCCAGGTCGAAGAGCTGCGCTCGATCCAGATGTTGCGGGCGGAAATCGCCTATCTTGAAAATCCTGACCGGCTGGCGAAAGTCGCCGGAACGAAAACTGACCTTCGCCCGTCCGACAGCGCGCAGCTTGTGAATGCGCGTGAGTTTGCCGCGCTTCTCGGCGATGCGGACTATGTGGCTGAAGAAGACGCGCCCGCGCCGGAAAGCGACGTCATCCTTCATGCGCTCGCCATGGCGCAGTTGACGGATGCGCAGTAGGATTTTCACGCCTCAAAAGGGCCAGACATAGAAAGCCCCGCCGGTGTTTTCGAGGAAACCAAAACGAGCAAAGCCGAACGCCTATCTCATCGCAGAGGCTGGCGACGCGGAATCCGACGCCAAGGCGTTAAAAGTTCGCGCGACGGGCGCGCGGGGACGTGTCGCAGAGCGCGCACGTACGCGCATCATGATGTGCGCTTCGGTTTTTGTGTTTGTGTTTGCAGCTCTTGGTGTGCGGCTGGCGTTTATTTCCTTTGGCGGCCTGGCGCCCGCAGGCAATTACGCTTCGGCGCCGCAGGCCGATGCGCCGCGCGCTGAAATTGTCGATCGCAATGGCGCGCTTCTCGCCGTCGATGTGCCGGTGATCGCGCTCGAAGTGGCGGGCAATGAAGTCTGGGATGCAAAAGAGGCGGCGGAAAAACTGGCTGGCGTGCTTCCCGACATTGATATTGTCGGGCTTGAAGAAAAGCTGGCCGAGGGCCGTTATGTGGAAGTGCGCGCCGATTTAACGCCCGCGGAACGCAAGGCGGTTTTCGATCTTGGGCTTCCCGGCGTGCGTTTCGCTGCGCGTGTGAAACGCTTTTTCCCTCAAGGTGAGCTCGCCGCCCATGTGATCGGACATGACGAGCCTGGCAAGGGCGGCGTCATGGGGCTTGAAAAAACCGCCAACCGTTTTCGCGGCAAAGGCCCTATGCGCGCGAGCATCGACATCCGCGTGCAACAGATCCTTGAAGAAGAGCTTGCGGCCGACATGGAGAAATTCACGCCGGAAGCCGCCTGGGGCGCCGTCATGGATGTGGAGACGGGCGAGGTGATTGCGCTTGCGAGCCTGCCCGATTTCGATCCCAATGCGCCGGGCGCCTTCGGGGCGGATTCCCGCCGCAATCGCGCCACCTATGACCGCTATGAGCTCGGCTCCGCTTTCAAGAGTTTTACAGCGGCGGCGGTAATCGAAGAAGGGCTCGGGCGGGAGTCGACAACCTATGATGCGCGCGGAAGTTTCAAAGTCGCGGACCGGCGAATTACGGATTTTCACGGTGAGAACCGTATCCTGAGCCTGTCTGAAGTGGTGCAGTATTCGTCCAATATCGGCGCTGCGCGCATGGCGCTCGATCTCGGCGCGGAAAAACAACAGCGCTACTTGCAAGCGCTGGGGTTGTTTTCGGCGCTGCCGATCGAGATTGCGGAAAACCGTGAGCCTGAGCTGCCATGGCAGTGGGGGCCTGTTGAGACGGCGACAATTTCCTATGGGCATGGCATAGCTGTGACGCCCCTGCATTTGTTGGCGGCCTTTTCCGCTGTTGTGAATGGCGGCGTCTACCGCACGCCGCATTTTCTTGCATCGGCGCAGCAAGAGGACGGCGCCCGTGTCTTTTCTGACGACACAAGCGCCGCCATGAGGCGTATTCTGCGCCGCGTTATCACGGACGGCACGGCGAGCTATGCCGAAGCGGACGGCTTCTTCCCGATCGGCAAGACAGCGACGGCGGACAAGCGGTCGCTCACTGGCGGCTATCAGACCAATGCGCGCATCGCGAGCTTTGTCGGCGCTGTTCCGGGTTATGCGCCGCGCTATGCGATCCTTATTACCTATGACAATCCGCAGCCGGCGGAAGGGACCTATGGCTACGCAACCGCAGGCTGGAACGCAGCGCCGGCCTTTTCACGGTTTGTAGAGCGTGCTGCGCCGCTGCTTGGGCTTTCAACAGTCAATGAATCGACAGCGCTCGCTTCTTTCGTAACAGGCGCACCGCCGGCGCTTCGCCGGGAAGCGAAGCTCACGACGCAAGCGAGCGAGAAAACGGGCGCCAAAAGAGGGGCCAACAGGGGAGGCGGCGCCCCATGAGGCTATCCGAACTCGCCTATGAAACGATCACGCCCGATCCGCAGATTGACGGGCTGACCGCTGACAGCCGCGCCGTCTCGCGCGGTTTTCTGTTTGCGGCCTTGCCGGGCGTCAACGCCGATGGCGCCAAATTTATCCCGCAGGCGGAGGAAAACGGCGCGGCCGCAATCTTGGCGCCGCCCGGCGTCACGTCGAAATTGCCGGTGATTGCCGACGCCGAACCGCGGCGGCGCCTCGCGCAAATGGCGGCGCGCTTTTACCCGCGTCAGCCAGAAGTGATCGCCGGAATAACCGGCACCAATGGCAAGACATCGACCGCGCGTTTTGCGGCGCAGCTCTGGACTCTGCTGGGCTATGAAGCAGGCAGTATGGGCACGCTCGGTGCGCAGTCCCGGGTTTACGAACGTGAGCTGGCGCATACGACGCCGGACCCCGTCATCCTGCACGAAACCATGGACGCCATGGCCCGCGCCGGCGTCACGCATCTCGCGATGGAGGTATCGAGCCACGGCCTCGCCCAGCATCGCGCCGACGGCGTTCATTTTCGCGTCGCGGCCTTCACAAATATCACGCAGGACCATCTCGATTATCATCCGACTTTTGAAGATTACTTCGCGGCGAAAGGCCGGTTGTTTTCCGGTCTTCTGTCGAAGGGCGGAACGGCAATCGTGAATATGGATGGCGAGGGCGCGGAAGGGATTATCGAGATTGCGCGCGCGCGCAACATACCGACCGTGCAGACGGGGTGGAACGGGCGCGACATCAAACTCGTGCGTTGTGAGCCGCATATGAGCGGGCTGGCCCTTGAGATTGAATGCGGCGGCTATGTCTATCGCGCCGATCCGCCCTTGATCGGCGCGTTTCAGGCGGAAAATGCGCTGCTCGCCGCCGGGATCGCGATTGGCGCCGGCGCCAAGGGCGGCGACGTTATGGTGCAGCTCGCCAATCTTGAAGGCGCGCCGGGGCGCATGGAGTTTGTGGCCGAAGCGGCCGGCGGCGGCGTTTATGTGGACTATGCGCACACGCCTGACGCTGTTTCGACGGCGCTCAAGGCGATCCGTCCCCACGCCCCGCGCCGCGTAATCGCCATCGTCGGCGCCGGCGGCGATCGCGACCGCACGAAACGTCCGTTCATGGGCGCGGCGGCCAAGGCGAATGCGGATTTTGTGATTGTGACGGATGATAATCCGCGCACAGAGGACCCTTCTGCGATCCGTGCAGAGGTTCTGAAAGGATGTCCGGACGCAAAAGAAATCGGCGACCGGGGTGAAGCGATTGCAGCGGGGGTTGCAATGCTCGACGAGGGGGATGTGCTTCTGATTTTGGGAAAGGGGCACGAGGCGGGGCAACAGGTGGGGGATCAGATCTTTCCGTTCGACGATGCGAGCGTTGCGCGCGACGCCGTTGCGGATCGGATGAAGGAGCTCGGGTGATGGTGAAAGAAATGCTGGACAATCTGTGGAATGCGTATGAGGCCGCCGCTGCGACAGGCGGCGCCTTATGTGCGCGCGGCGGGGACCCCAAAAGCTGGACGGCTGAAGAGTGGTCGGCTGGCGGTGTTTCCATTGACACGCGCACATTAAAGCCGGGCGATATTTTCGTCGCCTTGCGCGATGCGCGCGACGGGCATGAGTTTCTGAAGAGCGCCTTCGAGGCCGGGGCCTCCGCGGCGCTGGTGGCGCGGGCGCCGGAAGATGCGCCGGAAGGCGCGCCTTTGCTGGTGGTTGGGGATACGCTGGAAGGTTTGCGCGATCTCGCCCGCGCAGCGCGCACCCGCAATTTCGGCAAGCGCGTCGCGGTGACGGGAAGCGCCGGTAAAACCTCCACTAAGGAAATCCTGCGCGCGGTTCTCGGCAGCGACGGCGTTGTTCATGCTGCGGACAAGAGTTTCAACAATCATTGGGGTGTGCCGCTGACCCTTGCGCGCCTTCCCATGCGGTCCGATTACGGCGTGTTTGAAATCGGCATGAATCATCCGGGTGAGATAACGCCATTAACGGGACTTGTGCGCCCACACGCCGCCATTGTGACGACGGTCGCGGCGGCGCATCTGGAATTTTTCAAGTCCGTTGAGGAGATTGCCGAAGCGAAGGCGGAGATCTTCTCCGGACTGGCGTCCGGCGGCGTCGCGGTGTTGCCCTTTGATAATGAATTCTTCCCGCTCCTTAAAAAACGAGCGGAGGAGGCGGGCGCCGCGAGCTTCATTTCCTTTGGCGAAAAAGACGGCGCTGATTTTCAATTGCTCGACTACAAGGCGGAGGGCGCCGGTGCGAAGCTGAAAGCAAAGATCAAGGGTGAGACCATCGAATTTTTTGCGGGCGTCCCCGGCCGCCATCAGGCGACCAATATGCTCGCTGCGCTCGCCGCCGCCGATGCGGTGGGGTGTCCGCTTGACGGCGCGATCCGCGCCCTGGCGGGCATCACACCCTCCGAAGGCCGAGGCGCCCGGACGCAAATAGCGGTCGAAGGCGGAATGGCGACCTTGATCGACGAAAGCTACAACGCCAATCCGGCCTCCATGGCGGCGGCTATCGGTCTTCTCGGCGCCTCCGAGCCCGGTCAGGGCAATCCGGACGGGGGCGGCCGGAGGATCGCCATTCTTGGCGAAATGCTGGAGCTTGGGCCGGAAAGCGCCGCCCTGCATGAAAAACTTGTAAGCGAACTTGTTGCGGCGAAGGTTGACCGGGTTTACGCAGCGGGCCAATTGATGCGCCATCTCTGGGATGCGCTGCCGCCTGACATGCGCGGCCTTCACGCCGGCGACGCGGTCGGCCTTGTGGGGCCTGTGCTTGATGCTGTCGCGCCCGGAGATGTCGTCATGGTCAAGGGATCGAACGCGTCGAAAGTCAGCGCCGTTGCGCGCGCGCTGAAAGAAAGCGGCCACAAAGAAGAAAACAAGGAAAGCCGGACTTAAATGTTGTATCATCTGCTGACCCCGCTTGCGGATCAGTTCCAACTTTTCAACCTATTCAATTACCTGACGTTCCGCACAGGCGGCGCGGTGATGACGGCGTTGATCATTTCATTTTTAATGGGGCCGTCGCTGATCCGGTGGATGCGGCGCAAGCAGGGCCGCGGACAACCGATCCGCACTGACGGCCCGCAAACGCACATCATCGAAAAAGCGGGCACGCCCACCATGGGCGGCATCCTGATTTTGTTGTCGCTGACCATCGCCACTTTTCTATGGGCGCGCCTCGACAATATTTATGTCTGGATCGTCATGGGCGTCACGCTCGCCTTTGGCGCGCTAGGGTTTATCGACGATTATATGAAAGTGACCAAGCAGTCGTCTGACGGCGTCGTCGGCAGCCTGAAGCTTCTTGTCCAGTTCGCCGTGGCGCTGCTCGCCGCCTGGATGTGCATGGACGCTCTTTCCCAGGCGCCCGATGCGCCGGCGGGGCTGGCGACATCGGTCGGCGTTCCTTTCGTGCCGCTCTCCATCTTTGAGAACTGGTTCAAGGCGCCGGGTGTGCCGCTCGGCATTTTCATCATTCCTTTTGCGGCGTTCGTGATTGTCGGCGCCTCCAACACGGTCAACCTCACCGACGGGCTCGACGGGCTTGCGACCGTGCCGGTGATGATCGCAGCGGGCGCATACGCTCTCATCGCCTATCTTGTCGGCAACGCGATTTACGCCAATTATCTCGGCGTTCCTTTTGTGCCGGGCGTTGGTGAGTTGACGGTGATTTGCGGCGCCATCATTGGCGCCGGGCTCGGTTTTCTCTGGTACAATGCGCCGCCCGCGGCGATCTTCATGGGTGACACGGGGTCGCTGGCGCTCGGCGGCGCCATCGGCACGATTGCCGTCGCTGCAAAACACGAGATCGTGCTCGCAATTGTCGGCGGCCTTTTTGTGCTGGAAGGCTTGTCGGTGATGATCCAGATCGCGTCGTTCAAACTGACAGGCAAGCGTGTCTTCCGTATGGCGCCGATCCATCACCATTTTGAACAACTCGGCTGGAAAGAATCCACCATCGTCATCCGTTTCTGGATTATTGCTTTCGTGCTTGCGATGATCGGCCTTGCAACCTTGAAATTGCGGTAGGGCCAAGATGATCCTGATCCCTGACGTAAAGAAGAAGAAATTCGGCGTCTTCGGCCTCGGCGTTTCCGGCGTCGCGACGTGCGAAGCGCTGGCGAAATCTGGCGCCCAGGTTTTTTCTTTCGACGAAAATCGTCAGGCGCGCGACAAGGTCGCCGATACGGAATATCGCTGCGAGCATCCTAAAAACTGGCCGTGGAAAGAGCTTGAAGCGGTCATCGTTTCGCCGGGTGTGCCGCTTACCCATCCAAAGCCTCATGCGATTGTCAGGAAGGCGAAACTGGAAAAGGTTGAGGTCATCGGCGATACGGAATTGTTCGCGCGGGCGTTGAATGCGCTTGAACCGCGGGCGCGCCCGCGCGTTATCGGCGTCACCGGCTCCAACGGAAAGTCGACGACGACGGCGCTGATCGGCCATATTTTAAAACAGGCGGGCGAAGACGCCTATGTGGGCGGCAATATCGGGGAGGCTGTGCTTTCTCTGCCGGCGTTCGAAAATGATGCGATCTATGTTTTGGAGCTGTCGTCGTTTCAGCTCGACCTGACCCATTCCCTTCGGCTGAATGCGGCTGTCTTTTTGAATCTCTCGCCCGACCATATCGAACGGCACGGCTCAGTTGACGGCTATCTCGACGCGAAAAAACGCATCTTCCTCAATCAGACGGCGGAGGATCTCGCGGTTATCGGCGTTGACGATGATTACGCCCAAGGCGTCTGCACCGAGCTGATGGCGCGCGGCCCCGCCGCGGTGAGGCCCGTGTCGGCCGGGAGCGCGCTCGGGCGCGGCGTCTATGCGCTTGAAGACAAGGTTTATTACAACCTTGACGGCAAGACTGCTCTTGCTGGCGACCTGACCCGGGCGCGATCCCTGCGCGGCGTCCATAATCAACAGAACGCTGCTGCTGCTGTCGCCGTCTGTGAAAAGTTTGGCGTCGATCCGGCGCTTGCGGTGAAATCGGCGCTTCGTTTCGAAGGGTTGCCCCACCGGATCGAAGAGGTTGGCCGCAACGGAAAAATATTGTTCATCAACGATTCAAAAGCGACCAACGCCGATGCGGCGGCGCGCGCGCTTGTCGCCTTTACGGATATTTTCTGGATCGCCGGCGGCAAGCCGAAAGACGGCGGCGTTGAAAGCCTTCTTCCGCTTCTTGACCGGGTTCAGGCGGTCTATCTCATCGGCGAAGCCGCGACGGAATTCGAAACGCAACTTAAAGACGCTGTCAAATGCGTGCAGTGCGGTGATCTGGAAAAAGCGGTCGTTGCGGCGGCGAAGGATGCGGCGAAATCGGAGGCGAAAAACCCCGTCGTTCTCCTGTCCCCGGCCTGCGCATCTTATGACCAGTTCAAGAATTTCGCAGAGCGCGGCGACGCGTTCCGCAATTTCGTGTCCGAGCTTTCCGCAACCAATGGAGAAGCGGCGTGAGGCGTTTGTCGCGACTTGATACGTCCCCGTTTGCGCGCCTGTGGTGGTCCATAGACCGTCCGGCGCTGGGCGTTTTGTTTCTCATTATTGTCATCGGCGGCGTTGTTTTGATGGCGGCGGGGCCTACGGCGGCGTTGCGGAAGAATATTGGCAGCGAGTTCCATTTTCCGTTGCGCCAATTGTTGTTTATGGGCCCGTCGCTCATGATTATGACCGTCGTTGCGCTGTCGACGCCGCTGCAGGCGCGCCGGCTTGGCGTGGTCGTGTTCTTGGGCGCGCTGGCGTTGATGATTTTCCTGCTTCTCTTTGGAACCGAAGTGAATGGCGCCAAACGTTGGCTCTATCTGGGCGGCATGTCGCTGCAACCTTCGGAATTCGCCAAGCCCGGCTTTGTCATCGCAGCCGCCTGGATGATGGCTGAAGGCGCGCGCGATCCGAAATTTCCCGGCGGCGCCATCGCCATTGGCATATACGGGTTTTTTGCATTGCTGTTGTTGCTCCAGCCTGATTTTGGCCAGTGGGCGCTGATCACTGCCGTGTGGGCGGTGATGTTTTTCGTCGCCGGATGGAGCTGGTTGTGGATCGGTCTGCTCGGCGCCGCCGGTATGGGCGCGCTCACCGCCGGCTATTATTTGTCGGATCATGTTGCGGCGCGCGTCGACGGGTTTTTCAATCCGGATGGAACCGAAACCTATCAGGTGGACCGGGCCATGGAAACGATCGCCAATGGCGGGCTTATTGGCCGGGGGGATGCGCCGCCGGTGAAAGCCATGCTCCCCGACGCGCACACGGATTTCATTTTCGCCGTGGCGGGAGAGGAGTTCGGGTTCCTGCTCGCGCTTCTCATCATCATGCTGTTTGCGATTTTCACCGCGCGCATTATGGCGGTGGCGGCGGGCCTGAAAAGCGTCTTCGCGCAATGCGCGGCGACGGGTCTTGCGGCGATCATCGGGTTTCAGGCGATCATCAATATCGGCGTTTCCCTTCGTGCGTTGCCAGCCAAGGGCATGACCCTGCCGTTCATTTCCTATGGCGGTTCGTCGTTGCTTGCGACAGGGCTGACGGTCGGGCTTATTTTCGCGCTGACCCGCACGCATCAGGGCGTTTTCCGCCGCAAGGACATCATGCCGTGAGGATGGATGGCCCCATCGCGCTCGCCGCCGGCGGCACGGGCGGGCATCTGTTTCCCGCCGAAGCGCTGGCGCAGGAGCTAAAGCGGCGCGGCCATCGCGTGCTGCTCGTGACTGATGCGCGCGGCGCGCGCTATGCGCAGAATTTTCCGGCGGATGAGCGGTTTGAGATTTCTGCAGCGACGCCTTCCATTGGCGGGCCGGTGGCGAAAGCGGCGGCGGCGATCTCGATTGCATCCGGGCTTTTCACTTCGCTGCGCGAATTCAAAAAAAGACAACCGGTCGCCGCTGTCGGGTTTGGCGGCTATCCTTCGTTGCCAGCCATGAAGGCGGCGGCGATGATGAAAATCCCTTACGGCGTTCACGAACAAAATGGCGTTCTCGGCCGGGCGAACAGAATGCTAGTGAAAGGGGCGGCCTTCACGGCGCACGCCTTTCCCAATCTGGAAAACTTACCGGCGGGCGTTGAAACGATTGAGGTCGGCAATCCTGTGCGCGATGCGGTGAACGCCGTCGCGAACACGCCTTACCCGCCGCTTGAAGGCGATATCCATCTCCTCATTTTTGGGGGCAGTCAGGGCGCGAGCATTTTTTCCGAAGCGCCGGTGAAGGCGATTGCGAATTTAACGTCAGATTTGCGGCGCCGCCTCGTCGTAACCCATCAGGCGCGTGAAGGAGAGATCGAGGTCGTAAAGGCCGGCTATGCGGGCGCGGGCGTCCGCGCTGAGGTCGCGCCGTTTTTCACGGATTTGCCGCAACGTATGGCGGCGGCGCATCTCGTCATTTCCCGCGCCGGCGCGTCCACGGTGACGGAGCTTGCCGCCATCGGCCGGCCCTCGATCCTCGTGCCGCTCGCCATCGCCATGGATGACCACCAGACCGGCAACGCCCGGGCGCTAAAGGATAAAACCGCCGCCGTGATTTTGCCGGAAAATGAGTTTAATCAGTATGAACTCGCCGCGCCGCTGGAGGCCTTGCTCGCCAATCCGGAGCGGCTGAAATCCATGGCGGCGAAGGCGAAAGGCGCAGTGAAATCCGGCGCCAGCGCATCGCTCGC
The DNA here is from genome assembly GCF_041986965.1 of Hyphococcus sp. GTDB lineage: Bacteria > Pseudomonadota > Alphaproteobacteria > Caulobacterales > Parvularculaceae > Hyphococcus. The sequence continues at coordinate 1,342,330 of NZ_JBHIXB010000001.1, forward strand.
CGATCTTGTCGAGAACATCGTCGCGAAAAAAGCGGCGGCCTGAGTAAAGAGTATTATGACGGGTAAAGACCAATATTCAAAACTGGATCCACCGGCGATCAAGGTGCGCCTGCCCTTCGGCGCGGGCGTCGTGCATTTTGTCGGGATCGGCGGCATCGGTATGAGCGGCATCGCTGATGTGATGCGAACGCTCGGCTATGATGTGCGCGGCTCCGACGTCGCCGACGGCGCCAATGTGCAGCGCCTGCGTGAAAAGGGCATTCCCGTCGTCATCGGCCACAAACCGGAGAATGTCGAAGGCGCCGATGCGGTGATTATCTCAACCGCAATCAAGCGCGACAATCCGGAAGTCGCCGCGGCGCGCGCTCGGCATATTCCGGTCGTTAAACGCGCCGACATGCTTGCCGAATTGATGCGCCTCAAATGGACGGTGTCCGTTGCGGGCACCCATGGCAAGACGACGACGACGACCATGGTCGCGGCGCTGCTTGATGAAGCGAACCTCGATCCCACCGTCATCAATGGCGGCGTCATCAACGCCTATGGCGCCAATGCGCGCATCGGCGAAGGCGACTGGATGGTGGTGGAAGCCGACGAAAGCGACGGCACCTTCATCCGCCTGCCGACAACCGTCGCCATTGTCACCAATATCGACCCGGAGCACTTGGATCACTGGGGCGGGTTTGAAAAACTCCGCGCGGCGTTCGACCGCTTTATCGAGAACACGCCGTTTTACGGTTTCGGCGTCGTCTGCCTCGATCATCCGGAGGTGCAGGCGCTGGTGGGCCGCGTCACCGACCGCCGCCTGATCACTTATGGCGTCAATCCGCAGGCCGATGTGCGCGCCGCCAATATCCGCCATGAAGACGGCGCCAGCCATTACGACATCATCTTCCGCGAGCGCGGCCAGGAAATCGACCGTATTCAAAATGTCAGCCTGCCCATGCCGGGCACGCATAATGTCCTGAATTCGCTCCCTGCTGCGATTGTCGCCAAACGGCTCGGCGCTAGCAACGACCAGATTAAATCAGGGCTATCCAAATTCGCGGGCGTCAAACGCCGTTTCTCTCCGGCGGGCGAGTGGAAAGGCGTTCATATCATCGATGATTATGGCCATCACCCGGCGGAGATCGCAGCGGTCCTGCGCGCGGCGCGCAATATCGCCAAGGGCAAGGTCATCGCCGTCGTGCAGCCGCACCGTTATTCGCGTCTGAAGGATTTGTTTGACGAGTTCTGCGCGTCCATGAACGAGGCGGATATTGCGCTCATCGCCGATGTTTACGCTGCGGGCGAGGCGCCGCTCGAAGGCTACAATCGCGACAGTCTTGTCGCCGGTCTTGAAAGTCATGGCCATCAGGGCGCGCGCGCGTTGAAATCATTCGATGATCTGCCGGGCGTCATCGCCGATGTGGCGGAAGAGGGCGACTATGTCATCTGCCTTGGCGCAGGCGACATCACGAAACATGCGAATGCGTTGGCGGGTGAACTCAAGGCGCGCGGGTAATGGCGCAAATAACTGTCCAAGACCTTCCCACCGTTCGCGGGAAATATACCGAAAACGCAGACCTCTCCGCGCTCACCTGGTTTCGTGTCGGTGGACCGGCGGATGTTTTGTTCTCGCCCGCCGATGAAGACGACCTCGCGCACTTCCTGAAAGAAACGCCGGAGGAGATTCCGGTTCATGTGATGGGCGTTGGCTCGAACCTGCTCGTGCGCGACGGCGGCGTGCGCGGTGTCGTCATCCGTTTCGGTTCGCCTTTCAGACAGGTGAGCGTGTCGGGCATGCGCGTCACCACCGGCGCTGGCTGCATTGATGCGCAGGTTGCGAAAGCGGCGGCGCAGGCCGGCGTCGCGGGGCTAGAATTTTTTCGTGGTGTGCCGGGGACGATCGGCGGCGCGATCGCCATGAACGCCGGCGCCTATGGCGGCGAGGTGAAAGACGTGCTGGTCGCCGCTGTCGCTTATGATCGCAAAGGCAGGCGTCGCATTCTGTCGAAGGACGGTCTTGGGTTTTCCTATCGCCATTGCTCGGCGCCGGAGGATTTTATCTTCACAAGCGCGACCTTTGAGGGGCGCCCGGATGAACCCGCCGCGATTTTGAAGCGCATGGACCAGATCAGCGAAATGCGCGAGGAAAGCCAGCCGATCCGTGAGCGCACGGGCGGGTCGACTTTCGCCAATCCGGACCCGGAAACCTCCGGCGGCAGGAAATCCTGGCAGCTGATCGATGAAATCGGGGGCCGCGGCCGCGTCATAGGCGATGCACAGGTCTCCGAGCAGCACTGCAATTTCATGATCAACCGCGGAAAAGCGACCGCGGCGGACCTCGAGGCGCTAATCGAGTCACTTCGTAAAGATGTGTTAACCAAGACCGGCGTTGAGTTGCACTGGGAGATCAAGCGCATAGGAGAGCCGGACCAGTGAGCAAACGCTATAACCGCATCGCCGTCATTAAAGGCGGCTGGTCGCCGGAGCGCGAAGTCTCGCTGAATTCCGGCGCTGCGGCGGCGAAGGCGCTTTCAGAGGCCGGTTACGATGTGTTCGAGATCGACGCCCAGCGCGATCTGGGCCAGCGCCTCGCCGAAGCCAAACCCGACGCCGTCTTCAATGCGCTTCATGGCCAATGGGGCGAGGATGGCTGCGTTCAGGGTCTTTTGGAAGTGATGGGCATTCCCTACACCCATTCCGGCGTGCTGGCGTCCTCTCTCGCTATGGACAAGCAGCGCGCGAAAGCCGTGTTCGAGGACGCGAATATCCCGTCTCCCTTCGGCAAGATCGTTTCGCGCGGCGAGGCCGCCGGCGGCCACGTCATGGAGCCGCCCTATGTGGTGAAGCCGAACGCGCAAGGCTCTTCTGTCGGCGTCTATATTGTGCGCAAGGGCGACAACCGCCCCCCCGCGGAGCTGACATCGAAAGAGTGGTCGCTCGGTGAGGAAGTGCTGGTCGAAAAATTCATTCCCGGCCGCGAGCTGACCGTCGCCGTCATGGGCGACCGCGCCCTTTGCGTCACGGAAATCACGACGGCGCTCCAGTTTTACGATTATGAAGCGAAATATGCGGCCGGCGGGTCGAAACATGTGTTGCCGGCCGATGTGCCGGACGCGATCACCGAACGTTGCCTCAATCTCGCCCTGCGCGCCCATAACGCCCTCGGGTGCCGGGGCGTCTCGCGCGCCGATTTCCGCTATGACCCTGACGCCGAAAACGAACAGGTCTATTGCCTTGAGGTGAACACCCAGCCGGGACTCACCGCCACGTCGCTTGCGCCGGAGCAGGCGGGCCATCTCGGCGTTTCATTTCCGGAGCTTTGCGCCTGGATGGTGGAGGACGCATCATGCCAAAGGTAAAAAAGAAAACGCCCGCAAAATCGCGCCGCAAGTCGCGTAAAAAGCCGAGCGGCTTTTTTGACCGCCTTGCTGCGGTGTGGACCAACATGTCGCGCGCGGCGGTGGCGGGCTCGCTTCTGGTCGCCGTTGTGGCGCTCGGCTTTCTCTGGGCGGGCGGCTATATCGGGTTGCTCGGCGAAAAACTGAATCGGGTCGCCGACGCCGGCGCCGTCAGCGCCGGGTTTGAAATCACGCGGATTACGGCGCGCGGATTTTCCAAAACCGAAGAAGACGATCTCTTATCCGCAGTAGGCCCGGTTGTCGGGTCCTCGATTGTCCACTTCGATGCGGATCGCGCCCGCGCCCGGGTGGAGGAGCTTGGCTGGGTGCGTACGGCTGCGGTTTCGCGTTTATTGCCGAATACAGTGCATGTTTCCGTGCGTGAGCGGGAGCCCGCGGCGGTCTGGCAACTGTCCGGCAATCTCCATCTCATTGACAATCAGGGCGCGGTCATTCGCGAAGTGAGTGCTTACGAATATTCCGACTTGCCGCTGATTGTCGGCGCCGGCGCCCCGGGCGCCGCAACGGAAATGTTGCAGGTGCTGCAAAGCGCGCCGGATGTTCAGCGCCGTGTTTCCGCGCTGATCCGCGTTAGCGACCGGCGCTGGAATTTGAAAACCAAAGATGGGGTCGAGGTCCGGTTTCCTGAAAAGGATCTGGCTGACGCCATGCATTATCTGTCGCGCATCGAAGCGAAAACCGGCTTGCTTGACGAGCCGCTCGAATATGTCGATCTGCGCAACGCTGACAATTTCGTGTACAGAAAAAGAGGCGCTGTCGAGCTGGACATGCCGCTCGGACAGATAAACCAATAAAACGCAACGCCGCGAGTGAGGGCAAAAGTGGCGCCAAAATCCAAAGCCAGAAAACGCCGCAAGGATGAAACGCTTGCCGCCGCGCTCGACATCGGCGCGTCCAAGGTTTCCTGCTTTATTGCCCGCATCAATGAAGAAGAAGGCCACGGTCTTCATGCTGAAATCGTCGGCGTCGGGTGTTATGGCGCACCGGCGCATGCGCGCGGCAGCGCGGCCGTGGAGGCGGTGGAAACGGCTGTGCGCGGCGCCGTCGAGGCCGCCGAACGCATGGCGGGCGAACATGTGGGCCGTCTTGTTGTCGCCGTGCCGGGCAAACATTTGCGCGCGCGGCGCATCGGCGTCGATCTTGAAATCGCCGGCGGCGTCGTCGCCCGCGAAGATGTTGACGACAGCCTCGCCGAAGGCATGAAAATCGCGACGCCGCCCGATTGCGCGCCGCTTCACGCCATTGCGGCGGGCTTCAAGCTCGATGGCGAGGAGGGGCTGGGCGATCCCATCGGCCTTTCCGGCAGCATTCTGTCGACACAGATGTTCGCCGTGGGCGCGCGCCAGAGCTATCTCGATAATCTCGCTGACCTGATCGAACGCTGCGATTTGAAAGTTGAGGAATTCGCCGCCGCGCCTTACGCCGCCGCTGAGGCGGTTCTCCTTGAAGACGAAAAAGAACTTGGCGTCATCATGATCGATATTGGCGGGGCGTCGACCGATTTCGCCGTCTATGACAATGGCGCGCTTGTGGAATGCGGCGGCGTGCCCGTCGGCGCCGGCCATATCACCCGCGACATCGCACAGATTTTCGGCGCCTCGCTCGCGCATGCGGAGCGCGTGAAAACGCTCTACGGCTCTGCGTTGATGGGGCCGGGCGACGAACATCGTTTTGTCGACTTCCCGCAGCTTGGCGTTCCGGGCGAAACCGCGCGCGCGTCCCGCGCCGATATTTGCGAAGTGATCCTGCCGCGCCTTGAAGAAATTTTCGAACTTGTTTCCGGCCAGCTTCCCGATGACGGCATGCGCCGTTCTGGTTTGCGCCGGGTCGTGCTGACCGGCGGCGGCTCCCTCCTTGTCGGCGCCCGTGAAGTCGCCGAACGCACGCTGGTGATGAAAAGCCGGCTCGGCCGTCCGGCGACGCTCGCCGGTTCGCCGGAAGCTGCATCTGCGCCCGGCTTCGCCGTCTGCGCCGGGCTTGTTCAGCATTACGCAAATTTAGGCGCCGAACGTGAAACAGGTCTTGGCCTTTTGCGCCAATCACCCCAAGCAGGAAACAGATCATCCGTGCTTGGCGGGGTGGAATCCTGGCTGCGTGCGAAGTTCTAAAACCGCGTTTTCGGGTCGTTGCTTATCTCATTCCGAAGACCGCGCCAAAGCATCACACCGCCGGCGGCGTTTCTCTTGAAAAAAAGAGAGCCAGCCGGGAGTCGTTAAGAGCCTGTTAACCATTTGGAAAGGGTTCTGAACGATTCTTTAACGAAGGATTTACCAAGGGGGAAAGGGCGCCCCGACAGCCCCGACAAAATGCGCATCATCGGAGAACTCCATGCCACTTAATCTCAGCGTGCCGGAACTGACAGAACTGAAACCCCGCATCACCGTTATCGGCGTTGGCGGGGCAGGCGGAAACGCCGTCAACAACATGATCGAAAGCCAGCTTGAGGGCGTGGAGTTCGTGGTCGCCAACACCGACGCGCAGGCGGTGGGGCTTGCTAAGGCGCCGAACAAGATCCAGCTCGGCGTCAAAACCACGCAAGGGCTCGGCGCTGGGTCCATTCCTGATATCGGGCGTGCGGCCGCCGAAGAGTCTCTCGATGAAATCCTCGAACATGTCGGCAATGCGCATATGCTGTTCGTCACCGCCGGCATGGGCGGCGGCACAGGCACGGGCGCCGCGCCGGTCATCGCCAAGGCCGCCAAGGAACGCGACATCCTGACGGTCGGCGTCGTCACGAAGCCGTTTCACTTCGAAGGCGCGCGGCGCATGCGCCTCGCCACCGCGGGCATTGAAGAATTGCAAAAGCATGTGGATACGCTTTTGATCATTCCGAACCAGAATCTCTTTGCGATCGCCAATGAGCGCACGACGTTCCATGAAGCCTTCGCCATGGCGGACCAGGTGCTGCATTCAGGCGTCAGAGGCATCACCGATCTGATGGTCATGCCGGGTCTCATCAATCTCGACTTCGCCGATGTGCGCACGGTGATGAGTGAAATGGGCAAGGCGATGATGGGCACGGGCGAAGCGGAAGGCGAAAAACGCGCCATTCAGGCCGCCGAAGCCGCGATTTCAAATCCGCTCCTGGATGAGCAATCCATGAAAGGCGCGAAGGGCGTCCTCATCAACATCACTGGGTCCATGGATATGACTCTGTTCGAAGTCGACGAGGCCGCGAACCGTATCCGCGCTGAAGTCGACCCCGACGCCAACATCATTGTCGGCTCCACCTTCAATCAGGATCTTGAAGGCAAGGTTCGTGTTTCCGTCGTCGCGACCGGAATCGACATTGAAGAAAGAGATCAGTCACGTCCGCAGATCAAGATCAATACGGGCGCCGTTTCCAAACCCTGGCGCGAGCCGACTCCGGTCGATCGCCCGGCCGCCGCCCCGGCTCAGGCGTCGGCGCAGGCTACTACGATGTCGGCGCCATCCGTTCCGGCATCGCGTCCGCTTTCATCTCCGGCCACGGCTGCAAGCCCGGCTCCGGTTGCGCGGGGCTCCGCTGCGGCGGCGCCGGCGGTCAATCCGGTCGGCGACGTTCACGAGCGGATCCGCAAGATGCTGACCGAGGGCCAGCCCGCTGAGGCCCGCCCGCAGCAGCAGGCGCAGCGTGAGCCGGTTCGCGCCCAGCGTCCGGCCCGCCCCGCTGCGGAGCCGAAACAGCAGAACGCCAACCCTTTCCGCGGCGCCCAGGCGCTCGGCAAACATTCGCTCGAGGCGGCCGTAGACATGTTCAAGTCGCTCGGCGGCGGCGACGATCGCCGGGACATTGCCCCGCCGCGCGCGCCTGAATCGCCCAAACCGGCGGCTGGACCGCGGGGGGATCTGTTCGACGACCAGGCGGACGCCGATCTCGAAATCCCGTCCTTTCTCCGCAAGAAGAAGACAGGTTGAGTATTAGGGGAATCCCCTAAGGTGCTGTTATAAGAAATGAATCGCGCTCCAGCCTAAGGGCTGCGAGCGCGGTTTGCGTTTGGAGCCGGCGCGTCGCTGTAGCAATTGGAAACAAACATTCATCATGACCGCTATTCGCACTCGCAAGAAATCGTTATGGTCTTGGAACTTGGCGCGCCGCCCGGCGGGGGGTCCGAAGGGCGGTGTGGGGGACGTCGTTTCGCGCCTGACGAGTGAGCAAGATATGCGTAATCCCGCCTTCCAGCGGACGCTCAAGAAAACGGTGGAGTTTGCGGGGGTGGGCTTGCATTCCGGCGAAGCCTGCCGGGTTGTATTGACGCCGGCCGCCGCCGATGCGGGGATTATATTCCAGCGCACTGATCTCGCCGCGCCCGACAATGTAATTGCCGCTATTCCTGAAAATGTCGCCTGCGCCAATCACGGCACCACGCTCATAAATGAGGCTGGTGTGAGCGTTGCGACCGTCGAGCATTTAATGGCGGCCTTGGCGCTCACTGGCGTCGATAATGTGACAGTCGAGATTGACGGACCGGAAATTCCCATTCTTGACGGCAGCGCCGCCGCCTTTGTGACAGAGATCGCACAGGCGGGTCTCTCCGAGCTGCGGTCGCGCCGCCGGCCTCTGGTGATTACGGAGACGGAGCGCGTCGCCGACGGGGAGCGCTCCATCAAGGTAGCGCCTCATGCGGGCAGGCTTGTGGAAATCGAGATCGATTTTGACGACTGCCTGATTGGCCGCCAGTCTTTGTGTCTCGATCTCGATGATCCGGCGGTGATCGCGCGCCTCGCCAGTGCGCGCACTTTTTGCAGGCTCAATGAGGTGGAGGCGCTGCGCGCAGCGGGCCTGATCCGTGGCGGCGCCTTGTCGAATGGCATTGTTGTTGATGGCGATCGCGTGCTCAATGAAGAGCCTTTGCGCGATCCGGCGGAGTTTGCACTGCACAAGGCGCTCGACCTGATTGGCGATCTCTACCTCCTCGGCGGGCCGGTGATCGGGCGCATTCATGCAGTCAAACCCGGACATGACCTCAACACCCGCGCCGCCCTCTATCTCAAACAGGCGCAAGCCGAGACCCCTCAGCCCGCGCGCGCCACGGCCTGAGCCGCTGTTGGACGCCGGCGGCGTTTGACACGAGGGCTCGGGGCCAACTAGATATTCCGGCCCGTTGCTCAATCGCCGGCGGTCGGCGTTCAGGCGAGGTCTTCGGACCTCGCCCATGGGCTGTAGATGGAAGGTGCTTTCCCCCGTGAAAATGCGTTTTGCGTTCCTGGCCAAACTCCTCCTCATTCTTGCCGCTTCGTTCGCCGTTGTGGCGTGCGGCTCTTCCGGCAAAAAGAAACAGCGCTTTGCCTATGTGGAGCGGCCGGTGGAGATTCTTTACGACCTTGCGGTGAAGGATCTTGAGCGCAAGCGCTATGAGCGCGCCATCGCATATTTTGAGGAAGTCGAGCGCCAGCACCCTTATTCCGCCTGGGCGCGACGCGCGATGTTGATGAAAGCCTTCGCTTATTATCAAGGCAATGACTATGAAGAGGCGGTCACGGCGGCAGACCAGTTTCTTGCGCTCCATCCTGGCAACAAGGATGCAGCCTACGCTTATTACCTGAAAGCGATGTGTCACTATGAACGCATTCGCGATGTGGGCCGCGATCAGGAATTCACTAATAATGCGGTTGAAGCGCTGACTGATGTCGTGCGCCGTTATCCGGATACGGAATATGCGCGCGATGCGCGTCTGAAACTCGATCTCACCAACGACCACCTCGCCGGCAAGGAGATGTATATCGGCCGCTTCTATCTGAAGCAGAACAAGCACATCGCCGCCATCAACCGGTTCAAGAAAGTCATCACCGACTATCAGACGACGAGCCATGTGCCGGAGGCGCTGCACCGCCTCACCGAGGCCTATATCGAACTTGGCATTATTGATGAGGCGCGCGCCGCCGCTGCCGTTCTGGGTTATAACTATCCCGGCAGCCGCTGGTATCAGGACAGTTACAAGCTTTTCGAGCAGCGCAACATTGTCGCCGAAGGCGCCCAGCCAGTGCGCCGCAAGCCTGAAAAGCTCAAAGAAGCCGCTCCGTCGGTGGAAAACATTGATCCTGACGAATTGCGCGCCATCGAGCCGCCAAGCCCGTCCGAGCTGGAAGCGCTGGGGCCGTCCGATAATCTGCCGGAGAACCCGCTGGAAGAGGTTCAGGACGAGCTTTAACCGGCCGTCAAACTGCGATAAATCCTTTGTCTGTCATTCGCGGGGCGCTCTCCCGTGAAAGGGGTATTCGCGTCGCCAATGCTCACCGCGCTTCATATTCAGGATTTCGTGCTGATCGATCAGGCGCGCCTCGCGCTTGGGCCCGGCATGACGGCGCTGACCGGGGAAACCGGGGCGGGCAAGTCGATCCTGCTCGATGCGCTGGGCCTCGCCGTGGGCGGACGCGCCGAGCGCGGCGCCGTGCGGCAGGGCGCGAAGCAGGGCGTCGTCTCCGTCATCTTCGAACCGCAAGCAAACCACCCGGTCTGGAAAGTGCTGGAAGAAAACGGTCTCGACACCGGAGAGGATCAGGTGATCCTCCGGCGTGTGCAGACAGCGGACGGCCGCGGGCGCGGTTTTGTCAATGACCAGCCGGTGTCGATTGCGATGTTGCGTTCAGTCGGTGAAACGCTGATCGAAATTCACGGTCAACATGACGGCCGCGGGTTGTTAACGGCTTCGGCGCATCGCGGCATGCTTGATGAATTCGGCGGTCTGCAGAAAAAGGTCGCAGCCGTCTCCGATCTTTGGCGGCGATGGCGTGACGCTGTGGAAGCGCTCGATGAGAAAAAGCGCGAGCGTGACGCCAATCTGCGTGAAGCGGATTATCTGCGCCATGTCGTCGACCGGCTTGGCAAGCTTGATCCGCAAGCCGATGAAGAAGTCGCCCTTGCGGGACGCCGCACGGAACTGATGGCTTCCGATAAAATCGCCGAAGATCTGAATGCGGCCATGACAGCGATCGGCGAAGGCGCCTTCGATGATAAGCTCGCAACCGCCTTGCGCCGGATTGAACGGGCGGCGGCGCAAATCGAAGGCGAAGACAATCCGCTTCATCAGGCCGCGACGCGTCTCGACGCGGCGCTGAATGAGGCGGCGGAGGCGCGCAGCGCCCTTGAAGCCGCGATTGACCGCTTCGGCGCCGATCCCGATGAGCTTGACCATGTTGAAGAGCGTTTGTTTGCGCTTCGTGCGGAAGCCCGCAAACATGGCGTGACGCCCGATGCGCTCGCAGGATTTCTGCAAAAGGCGCGACAAGCGCTTGAAGAGCTGGAATTGGGCGAGGCCGCTTTTGAAGCGCTGGAAGCAGACGTGAAAAAAACCGGCGACGCTTATGACAAGGCGGCGCGGGCGCTCTCAAAAGACCGCAATGCGGCGGCGAAAAAACTCGACAGCGCCGTTGCGAGGGAGCTTGCGCCCTTAAAGCTTGGCAAGGCGGCTTTTTCCACCCGCATTCGAACGGATGAAAATCATCCTGCATCGGAAGGGTATGACGCCGTTGAATTTATGGTGGCGACCAATCCTGGGGCTCCGGCGGGGCCACTGAAAACCATTGCGTCAGGCGGCGAACTTTCGCGCTTCGTCCTCGCCATGAAGGCTGCGCTCGCCGCCAAGGAAAACCGCACTGTCATCATCTTTGATGAAGTTGACGCCGGCGTCGGCGGCGCTGTCGCTGATGCGGTTGGCGAACGTCTCGCGCGCCTTGCTGCGGATGCGCAGGTTCTGGTGGTCACCCACTCGCCACAGGTGGCGGCCCGGGCCGGCGCTCATTGGCGCATCGAAAAGACCCAGACCAAATCGTCAACCCTGACGAAAGTCACACCGCTGGAGTCTGAGGATCGTATTGAGGAAATTGCGCGCATGCTTTCCGGCGCTGAAGTGACCAACGAAGCCCGTGCGGCCGCAAGACGCTTGCTTGGCGCCCCCTTTACCTCAAAACCAGTTACGGCCAAAAAGGCTGCGTCCAAAAAAGCGGCGTCAAGGAAAACGCCGGCGCGCAAACGCGCGTAACGCCGAAGCTGACAGATCATGGCCGCGAAAAAAAAAGCAAGAGACTTTTCTTCGATTCCGGTAAACAAGCTTTCGTCCGAAGAGGCGGAAGCGGAGCTTGAGCGCCTTGCGGAAGTCATCACGCGTGCGGACCAGGCTTATTATGAGCATGACAAGCCGGAGATCACGGACGCGCAATATGACGCGCTGCGCCGGCGCAACCTGCTCATCGAAAAGCGCTTCCCGAAACTGAAGCGCAAAGACTCGCCTTCGGACAAGGTCGGCGCCGCCCCGTCGACGAAGTTCGAAAAATCAAAACACGCCGTTCCCATGCTGTCTCTCGACAACGCCTTCAATGATGAAGACGTTTTCGACTTTGAAAAGCGTGTGCGGCGGTTTCTGGGGCTGAGTGAGGATGAAAAACTCTCATTTACAGCCGAGCCGAAAATTGACGGGTTATCGCTCAACCTTCGCTATGAAGGCGGCGCCCTTAAGGTTGCGGCGACACGCGGCGATGGAGAGACCGGCGAGAATGTCACCGGCAATGTGCTGACCATCGGCGACATCCCCACAGCGCTGAAAGCCGCGCCTGAGATTTTTGAAGTGCGCGGCGAGGTCTATATGAGCCTTGAAGAATTCGAGGCGCTGAACGAGCGCCTTGAGCGCGAGGCCGAGGAAGAAGGAAAAGCGCACGAGCCGTTCGCCAATCCACGCAACGCCGCCGCCGGGTCGCTCCGCCAGCTCGACGCGGCGATCACGGCGTCTCGCCCGCTCCATTTCTTCGCCTATGCCTGGGGGGAGGTGAGCGAGCCGCTCGCCAAAACGCAATGGGATGCGATCCAGCGGTTCAAAAAGCTGGGGTTCAAAATCAATCCGCTCGCCAAACGTTGTGACAGCGTTGACGAGATGCTGGCCCATTACCGCCAAATTGAGGCTGAGCGCGCGACGCTGGGCTACGATATTGACGGCGTCGTCTACAAGGTGGACCGGCTCGATTACCAGCTACGCCTTGGCTATGTCTCACGCGCGCCGCGCTGGGCGATCGCTCATAAATTTCCGGCTGAAAAAGCAACGACCGTCCTTGAAAAGATCGACATTCAGGTGGGCCGCACGGGCAAGCTGACGCCCGTGGCGCGCCTGACGCCGGTCACTGTCGGCGGCGTTGTCGTGTCGAACGCCACTTTGCACAACGCGGATTACATCGAGGAAAAGGACATCCGCGAAGGCGACACGGTGATCATACAGCGCGCCGGCGACGTCATTCCGCAAGTGGTGGAGGTCCTGAAGGAAAAGCGGCCCAAAAGCGCGAAGCAATATGTCTTTCCCGATCATTGCCCCGTTTGCGGCAGTCACGCCGTCAATGAGGTCAATCCCAACACCGGCAAGGCGGATGTAGACCGGCGTTGCACCGGCGGTCTTGTCTGCGACGCCCAGGCTGTCGAGCGGTTGAAGCATTTCGTATCGCGGCTGGCCTTTGATATTGAAGGGCTCGGCGAGAAACAGATCGCCGCCTTCCACGAAGAAGGGATCATCAAGGAGCCGGCTGACATCTTTACGCTGCGCCAGCGCCAAAATGACGGGAAGGTCGATCTCTTTACATATAAGAAAAAGGCGGATGGCGATCTGGCGCTGAAAGACGGCCATCCGGTTGCGACCAATAAAAAGTCTGTCCACAATCTTTTTGACGCCATTGAGGAGCGGCGATCGATCTCGACGGCGCGGTTTATCAATGCGCTCGGCATCCGGCATGTGGGTGAAACCAATGCGCGGCTTTTCGCGAACCATTACGGCGATTTCAACGCCTTCTACGCCGCGGCAGTGAAAGCTCGCGACGAAGAGAGCGAAGCCTATCAGGATATGCTGTCCATTGACGGCGTCGGCGCGCTGGTGGCGCGCGGCGTCATCGATTTTTTCGACGAAGAGCATAATCGTGACGCCGTCGACCACCTGTTAAAAGAAGTGACGCCGGAAAAAGCGGAAACTGTGAATGCGTCCAGCGCTGTCGCCGGCAAGACGATGGTTTTCACCGGCACGCTTGAGACCATGACCCGTGAGGAAGCTAAAGCGCGGGCGCAGGCCCTCGGCGCCAAAGTCTCTGGTTCAGTGTCGGCGAAGACGGATTACGTTGTCGCCGGACCCGGCGCCGGATCGAAGCTTAAAAAAGCCGAAGAGTTGGGCATAGCGGTGCTGACCGAAGCGGAATGGGCGAAACTCGCCAAGGGATAGCGCGGGGCCGCTCTTAAAATTCCCTGAAACGCGTTTATATATAGGAACAGGCGGGAGGGATTTTCATGAATTTTGGTTTCATTGTCCTTGGGCTGATCGTCATTTTGGCTGTCGCGCTGGCGGTTGTTTACAATCTCCTCGTGCAAAAGCGGCAGATGACCAGGAATGGCTGGGCCGATATCGACGTGCAGTTAAAACGACGGGCCGACCTCATTCCGCAATTGGCGGAGACGGTGCGGGGCTATGCTGTACATGAGCGGCAATTGTTTGAGGATGTGATCGCAAAACGTAATGCGGCCCTGGCGGCGGGGGACGATCCGGCGGCGCGCGGCGAGGCGGAAAGCGCGCTGTCGCAACCGGTGCGCCAGATGATCGCCGTCGCTGAAGATTATCCCGACCTCAAGGCGAGCGGCAATTTTCTTGAGTTACAAAAGGAGCTGTCGGATGCCGAAGACAAGATTGAAATGGCGCGACGATTTTACAATGGCGCCGTGCGCGAGTTGAATACGCTCATCGAAAGTTTTCCCGTCAATTTGTTCGCGGCGCCGTTCGGATTTTCCAGACGGGACTATTTTGAGATAGAGACTGCTGATCGCGCGGTTCCATCTTTGGGGATCGGCGCATGACGATGCGCGTGTTGCTGATTGCACTGGCGGCGCTGTTATGGCCCGCGCTGGCGCAAGCTGCGGAGCAGATCGAGAATTTCGATGTTGAAATCGGTGTTCGCAAAAATGGCGACATCACGGTCACGGAAAAAATTCAGGTCACCTCGGAAGGACGGCAGATCCGGCGCGGCATATTCCGCGATCTGCCGCGGTATTATGAAAAAGGCGGTGTCGATCTTCCCTACAGTTACAAAGTAAAAAGCGTTGAACGCGATGGACGAAAGGAACCCTACGCCATTGAGCGCGTAGGCAACGCCTATCGCATCCGCATCGGCGATGCGGATGTCTATCTGGATAGCGGCGTCTATGAGTATGAAATCGAATATGAGGTGAAAAATCAGATCCGCTATTTCGATGGCTATGATGAAGTCTACTGGAACGCGACCGGAAATTACTGGAACTTCCCGATTCTAAAGGCGCGCGCTGTGGTTCGTCTTCCCGGCGGCGCGGGCGCCGTATCGACGGCGGGCTATACCGGGTCGCTCGGCGCTGCAGAACGCAACTACCAATACGCCTATGAGAATGGCGCGCATGTTTTTACGACGACTGAGCCGCTTGCCCTTCGCGAAGGGCTGACCGTTGCGGTTGGCTTTGAAAAAGGTGTGGTCGATCCGCCCTCGGCGTCCGACCGGTTTGCCGAATGGCTGCGGCGCAATGCGTCGTCGATTATTCTTGCGATTGCCTTGTCATTGCTGACGGCGTTTTACCTTTACACCTATGACAGGGTGGGGCGCGACCCGGCGAAGGGACCTGTTTTTCCGCGTTACGCGCCGCCGGATGACTTGTCGCCGGCCGCAGTGCATCACATCTATCACCGGCGTTTTTCAGGTCATCGCGCCTTGATCGCGACGCTCATGAGCCTTGCCGTCAAGGACCGCATCAAGATTGATGCAGAGGATAAAAAGAAAACAACGCTAACGAGGATTACAAAGTCGCATAGCGAGCTTGCGCCGGAAGAAGCGGCGTTGCTCGACCGGATATTCAATCCGCGTAAGTCGTTTACGCTCGGCGACGGTTATGATTCAGCTTTTACCCATGCCTATAACGGGCTAAAGCGGGAAGTCGGCAAAGATTTCGGCAAACCGTTTTTCAAATGGAATACGGGATTTTTGATATTCGGCGTATGGCTGACAATCGGTGCGGTTGTCCTGGCGAGCATTATGTCTCTTGGCTGGACAGGATGGCAGGCAGCCGCTGTCGTCGCGCTTATTATTTTAAGTGTTGTCTTTTCCTATTTTCTGCCGGCGCCGACGGAACGTGGACAGCGCGTGCGGACCGAGATCGAAGGTTTCCGCCTTTATCTCAAAACCGCTGAAAAGCTACAGCTGAACGCTGTGAAAGTGGGCAGTGACGCCCCGCCGCCCATGACAGTGGAGCGCTATGAGCGTTTTCTCCCCTACGCTGTCGCGCTCGGCGTCGAGGAGCCCTGGACGCGCCATTTCGAAAAACTGATTCCCGAAGAGGCGGCGAGCTATCAGCCTCGCTGGGCAACTATGCACAGGCGAGGCTATCGCTCCCTAAACGGTCTCAACAGCGCACTCGTGTCGAGCATGTCTTCCGGCGTGTCGAGCGCCTTGCCGCAAAGTTCCTCGTCTTCCGGTTCAAGCGGCGGCGGTTTTTCCGGCGGCGGCGGAGGCGGCGGCGGTGGGGGCGGCTGGTAATCGGGCTCTTTATCTTCTGCTACGCGCGCCAAGGCGGGTGGCAGATTCAACCTTGAAGTCTCAGTAAGAAACGCGTCCACGCTCTTTTTCGCCATAGTGCTCCTGCGCCATTGCGCGGTTCATGCCGGGCGCGGTAAACCGCCCGGAAAACAAGCCTTTAAGATTGGCGTAAACGAACCGTCCATAGGCGTTGTGTAAGATGGGCGGGAGGAAACCGGAGAGACGGATGAGCGACAGACCGCCGCTATCGTTATACGTTCCAGAGCCTGAATTTCGCCCCGGCGACAAGCCGGATTTTTCCAATGTCCCGATCCCTAAGGCCGGCGCCGCGCTGATGCCGCCGGTGGATGGGGATGCGGGCGATATTCGCGATCTGGCTTACACGATTATCCGCGTCATGAACCGGGAAGGCGAAGCGGTCGGCCCGTGGGCGGGCATGCTCGACGATGAACAGGTGAAGGCGGGCCTGGAAGACATGTTGCGGGTGCGCGCCTTTGATGCGCGCATGACCATGGCCCAGCGTCAGGGCAAGACCAGCTTTTACATGCAGTGCCTCGGGGAAGAGGCGATCGCCTGCGCATTCTCGAAAGTGTTGAAGCCGGGCGATATGAACTTCCCGACCTATCGTCAGCAGGGGCTTCTTTTGTCGACCGACTATCCCATGGTCGACATGATGAACCAGATCTATTCGAATGCTGCTGACCCGCTGAAAGGCAGACAGCTGCCGATTATGTATTGTTCGAAAGAACATGGCTTCTTCACCATCTCCGGCAATCTCGCGACGCAATTCATTCAGGGCGTTGGCTGGGCCATGGCGTCGGCGATCAAGGGCGACACCAAGATCGCGACATCATGGATTGGCGAAGGCTCGACGGCGGAGAACGATTTCCATTCGGCTCTGGTGTTTGCATCGACCTATCGCGCGCCCGTCGTGTTGAACATCGTCAATAATCAGTGGGCGATCTCAACCTTTCAGGGCATTGCGCGCGGCGGCGCCGCGACGTTCGCCTCCAGAGGTCTCGGTTTTGGCATTCCGTCCTTGCGCGTTGACGGCAACGACTATCTTGCTGTTTACGCCGTCGCCAAATGGGCGACGGAGCGTGCGCGCATGGGGTTGGGGCCAACGCTAATTGAACATGTCACTTATCGCATGGGCGCCCATTCAACGTCAGACGACCCGTCGGCCTATCGCGCGAAAGAAGAGTCGACATCGTGGCCGCTGGGCGATCCGGTGGAGCGCCTCAAAGATTATCTTATCAAGCGCGGCGTCTGGTCTGATGCGCAACATCATCAGATGCAGCAGCTTCTGGAGACGGAAGTCGCCGAGGCGCAAAAGCAGGCGGAAAAGAACGGCACGCTCCATGACGGGCCGCACTCCTCTCCCGCCAGCATGTTCGACGATGTGTACAAGGAAATGCCGCTGCATCTTCGCCGTCAGCGTCAGGAAGCGGGGTTTTAAACGATGTCGCGCATGACCATGATTCAATCGATCCGCAGCGCCATGGATAACGCCATGGCGCGCGACGACAACGTTGTCGTCTTCGGGGAGGATGTGGGTTTCTTCGGCGGTGTTTTCCGCTGCACGCAAGGCCTCCAGGAAAAATACGGCCGCGAGCGCTGTTTCGATGCGCCGATCAGCGAGACCGGCATTATCGGCGCTGCAGTCGGGATGGGGGCCTACGGCCTCCGTCCTTGCGTCGAAATTCAGTTTGCGGACTATGTTTATCCGGGATTTGACCAGATCGCATCGGAAGCGGCGCGTATCCGCTATCGTTCAAACAACGATTTCACCGTGCCGATGGTGGTGCGCATGCCCACGGGCGGCGGTATTTTCGGCGGCCAGACCCACAGCCAAAGCCCCGAAGCGCTGTTTGCGCATATTTCCGGCATCAAGACGGTCATTCCATCGAACCCTTACGATGCCAAGGGGCTCCTGATTGCGTCCATCGAAGACGATGACCCGGTGATGTTCCTGGAACCGAAGCGTCTTTATAACGGGCCTTTCGACGGGCATCACGACCGTCCGGTGACGCCCTGGTCAAAACATGAACTGGGCGAAGTTCCCGACGACTATTACACCACGCCGCTTGGCAAGGCGGCGATCCGGCGTGAAGGATCTGAGGTTACCGTCCTTGTTTACGGCACCATGGTCTATGTCGCCGAAGCCGCGGCGGAAGAAGCCGGCGTCGATGCGGAGATCATCGACTTGCGCACGCTCCTGCCGCTCGACATGGAAGCGATCGAAACATCCGTGAAGAAAACCGGCCGCTGTGTTATCGTGCATGAGGCGACGCGGACCTGCGGCTATGGCGCGGAACTCGCGGCGATTGTCGCGGAGAATTGTTTTTACCATCTCGAGGCGCCGGTGATACGCGTGACCGGTTATGACCTGCCTTATCCGCACGCCCATGAGTGGGATTATTTCCCGGGACCGAAGCGCGTGGGCGATGCATTCAAAAAAGTGATGGAGGCCGCCTGATGGGCGAACATGTCATCAAGCTGCCCGATGTGGGCGAGGGCGTTGCTGAAGCTGAGCTCGTGGAATGGCTGGTCGATCTCGGCGCCAATGTGCGCGAGGACGAGGTGATTGCGTCGGTGATGACCGACAAGGCGACGGTGGAGATCCCGTCGCCTGTCGAAGGCAAGATCATCTGGCGCGGCGGCGAGATCGGTGAAGTGCTGGCGGTCGGCTCGCCGCTGGTGCGCCTTGAAGTCGACGGCGCCGGCAATGTGAAGCCGGGGGAGGCCCCCGCTGCGGCGCCTGCCGCCGAGCCGGAGACAAAGAAAGAAGAAAAGAAGGCGGAAGAAAAACCGGCGCCGAACGCGGAAAAACCGAAACCCAATGGCGCGGCGCCGGCTTCGGCCCCGAAGTCCGCCATGCCGCGCCCCGCGCCGGCCGGCGCCCCGAGACAAGAAGGCGAAAAACCGCTGGCCTCGCCTGCGGTGAGAAAACGCGCGGCCGACGCCGGCGCCGATTTGCGCCGCGTGCCGGGAACGGGCCCGGCGGGCCGCATCACCCATGAGGATCTCGACGCGTTCTTCGCCAGCGACGGGCAAACGGCCTCGGTTCCGGGCGCCGTCTTAAGGCGCAACACCGCCGTCACCGATGTGCCGGTGATTGGCCTGCGCCGTAAGATCGCGGAAAAGATGGAAGCGGCGAACAACCGCATCGTGCCCATCACCTATGTTGATGAGGTGGATGTCACCGCGCTCGAAGATTTGCGCGCCGAGCTGAACCGGACGCGCAAGGAAGGAAGGCCGAAGCTCACGATCCTGCCTTTCCTGATGCGCGCCATGGTGAAAGCGATCTCGGAACAGCCGCATTTGAATGCGATTTATGACGATGAGGCCGGCGTCATCCATCAATATGGCGGCGTGCATATCGGCGTCGCCGCGCAAACGCCGAACGGCCTCATGGTGCCGGTGGTGAAACACGCCGAGGCGCGCGACCTCTGGGACTGCGCGGCGGAAGTCGCAAGGCTTTCCGAAGCCGCTAAAGAAGGCAAGGCGAGCCGCGAGGAACTCTCCGGCTCCACCATCACGATTACGTCGCTCGGCGCCATGGGCGGCATCGTCACGACGCCGGTGATCAATCATCCGGAAGTCGCGATTGTCGGCGTCAACAAGATGCAGACCCTGCCGCGCTGGAACGGAACCGAGTTCACGCCGCGCAAAATCATGAACCTTTCCTCCAGCTTCGATCATCGCGTGATCGACGGCTGGGACGCGGCGGTCTTTGTCCAGCGCTTGAAAGCGCTGCTCGAAACCCCGGCGATGATTTTTATTGATTGATTGGGGTTGGGGCCCCAATCAAATATTCGCATACGGATTGATTGAGTATATGGAAGACCTGACCTGCAAACTTCTCGTCATCGGCGCCGGCCCGGGCGGTTATGTGGCGGCGATCCGCGCCGGCCAGCTCGGTCTCGATTGCGTCATTGTCGAGGGGCAATATCACGGCGGCACCTGTTTGAATGTCGGCTGCATTCCGTCGAAGGCGATCATTCACGCCGCCGATGAGTTTGAAAAAGCAACGCACTTCGCTGGCGAGTCTGCGATTGGCGTCAAGGCCGGCAAGCCCGGGATCGACTTCGCCAAAACGCTTGAATGGAAAGACGGCATCGTCAAGCGCCTGACGGGCGGCGTCGGCGGGCTGTTGAAGAAAAGCAAGGTGCGCAGCATTGCCGGCTGGGCGACGTTTGTCGACGGCAAGACAGTCGATGTGACAGGCGGCGATGACGATTATCGCATCCGCGCGGAGAATATCATCATTGCGACAGGGTCCGTTCCGGTGGAGCTGCCGTTCCTGCCGTTCGGCGATAACGTTATCTCATCGACGGAAGCGCTGTCGCTTGAAACGCCGCCGAAAACGCTGGCGGTTGTCGGCGCGGGCTATATCGGGCTGGAGCTCGGCATTGCGTTTGCGAAACTCGGCGCAAAAGTCACCGTCGTCGAGGCGATGGAGAAGATCCTCCCGCTTTACGACAAGGAGCTGACGCGGCCTGTCGAAAAAACATTGAAACGCCTCGGCGTTGAGGTGCTGCTCGGCGCGAAAGCCAAAGGTCAATCGAAAAAAGGCCTCGACATCGAAACGAAGGATGGCGAAGCGCAAACGGTGAAAGCGGAAAAGATCCTCGTCACGGTGGGCCGCGCCCCGAAAACCGAAGGCTGGGGCCGCGACAAGCTCGTTCTCGATATGGATGGCAAGTTCATCAAAATCGACGAGGAATGCCGGACGTCGATGAGCGGCGTCTACGCCATCGGCGACGTCACGGGTGAGCCCATGCTGGCGCACCGCGCCATGGCGCAGGGCGAGATGGTCGCGGAAATCATCGCCGGTGAAAACCGCTCCTGGGACAAGCGCGCTATCCCCGCCGTCTGTTTCACCGATCCTGAAATCGTTTCGGTTGGGCTTTTGCCGGAAGAGGCGAAATCGTCAGGCTATGACGTGAAAGTGCAAAACTTTCCTTTCAGCGCCAATGGCCGCGCCATGTCGATGGAGGCGGAAGACGGCTTCATCCGCATCGTCGCGCGCGCCGACAACAGTCTGGTGCTGGGCGTTCAGGCGGCGGGCAAAGGCGTCTCGGAACTTTCAACCGCCTTCGGCCTCGCCATCGAAATGGGCGCGACCCTCGACGACATCGCCGGAACCATCCACGCCCACCCGACCCTCGGCGAGGCCTTCCAGGAAGCCGCCCTTAGAACCCTCGGACATGCGTTGCATATCTAGAGGTTAAAACCACTCCGCCGGGTCAAGCTGATAATACGCGCTGAGCTCTCCATAAAGCGCGGGCTCTTCCTCACGCAACTCGCGCGGCCGTTCGAAAAAGACTTCCGTCGCCACAGCAAAAAACTCCGCCGGATTGGTCGCGCCGTAAGGATCGAGAATGTTCGCGCGTCCCGCCTCAAGGTCGGCGCGCAGCCGGGCGTAAGCATCCTGAAAGACGTGCGCCCAGCGGGACGCGCTCTGGTCCTTGTCGAGCAACGGTGAGCCGTCGGTGACGCCGGTTTCATTGTCGAGCTGATGCGCGAATTCATGCATCACCACATTATGCCCGTCATGGGCGGCGAAGGCGCCATAGGCCGCCTGATCCCAGGAAAGAATGACGGGTCCGCGCGCCCAGCTTTCCCCGGAGCGCACAGGCCGGTGCTCCATCATCACATTACCCTCAACACGCGCCATGCGGCTTGTGAACACGGCGGGATAGACATGAATGGTGTGAAGCGTTTTGAACCAGCGGTTTTCCTTGTTGACGATGAGGAGGCAGGCCTGCGCCGCGATGACGACGCGCACCTCATCCGTGATCTCGAAGCCTTGCGCGCCGTAGAATTTTTTCTCGGCGAGAAATCGGTTGATGAGACCGTCGAGGCGTTTGCGCAGCTCATGAGGCAGCGCGTTATAGATCGGCACGCGCGACCGCAGGATTTTCCGGTGCTCCGCGGGCAACGGCGCCGCCATCAGCGCTTCGGTCTTGCGCCGTTGCAACGCCCAGCGACCGCCGATGAAAAGCCCGGCCCCGGCGATGAGAGTGATGATGAGAAGGTTCATAAGACCCATGCAATATGGGGAGTGGGCGCGCCATGTCCAGTTTGGTCATGACGCGCCCTTACTAAGCCTTAGCCCAGATCGAACCAGGCGTCCGGATTTACCGCCTGCGGCGCCGCGCCGACGCCAGCCTTGCGGAAAGCGCTGAGGATCGCCGCGCGCTCAGCGCCCTTGATGGCGTCGTTTTTCGGGCCGAGCGCTTCATGCACGACCCAGCCGATCACCGGCGCCCGGCGCAGCTCGACGATGGCGACGCCTTTTTCTCCCGCTTTCGGCGCATAGCGGTAGAAATAAGTATCGCCTTTCAGCACCCGCCACAGATAGTCGCGAATGCAATTGTCGAACTCACGCGCGGCCTCGGCCAAGGCGTCGAAGCAAGCGAGTGGGCGCAAAGCTTCGACACCGTCGATCACCAAAGCCGGTGTCGGCGGTTCCGGAAAAGGGATGCGCTCATAGTGGCGCATCACCCATTCGCGGATATAGCCGCCATCCGCTTTTTCGAGCGAGGCGATAATCTGCCGGTCATCAAGATCAATGCGCACGCGGCGCACAATCTCAATGGCGAAGATAACCTCACTCAAATCACGGCGCCGGCGCACCATCTTCAAAACGCCCGTCGTCCGGTATTCGGGCGGCAGACGCCAGAGAATCGCAACCGTGCGGCGCGTGATCGCCGGCATGTGACGCAGCGTCTTGCGGGCGTGCGACTCTGAGAACAGCGCCTCCAGCTTGCGATAGCCGTTCACCCGCCACGGCGCCCCGGCGAGGCGGGAGGCGAGGGTGACGACTTTCGGCGAGTAAGCCGGTCCCGACGGATCGATATGATTTGCAAGGACGGAGCGTTGCGGCAGCCGGCCATAGTCCGCAGCAAAAGCAGCGAAATGATCGGCGTCGTCGCGCTTGTCGCCCATCAGCGCCAGGCATAGCCCGATAAAATGCAGCTCCCGGCGCTTCAAGGTCAGCGCGCATGCGGCGATGCGCGCATTCCTCGCGGCGAGTGCGGCGATATAGGGCGTGAGCCAGCCATAGGCGCCGCCGGTCATGGCGGCCGCGGCGGGCGGGTCAGGCGCGCTGACCACAGGCGCGAGCGCCCGCAGTCCATTTGCTTGATGGAAAGTCATCGGATGTCTCTCTTCAATGAAAATACAAGGGCGGCGTAGTCGTCACGCTCCGCCTACGGAAGAGAGGGCGGCGCGGTTCAGACGGCGATAAGCCAATTGTAATTGCGCGTTTTCATCCATTGCTCCTTATGGGCTCCAGCCCATTGCGCGTGACCGTTCACGCGTGGGGAGGGGTGAATAGTTCGTTCAGAGAGAATGTCAAGGCGTTTTTTTTGAGAATGCTGCACTGCGTTTCCACGCTTGTGACCTTGTCCCATGTAATTTGCGCCACCATATTTTTCGACAGGAGGGGAAATGGGTAAGCGTTTAGCCAATTGGATAAAAATCAAACGAGCGGCCCGCTCAAAGCATCCGATTGCTGTCTCGCCCTTCACAATTTTTCTTCTAGGCTTTGGTCTCAGCTATTGGTTCTTTCACTTTTACACCACCACACTAATGGTTGGGTGTGAGTATCCTTTGTCATGGCTTGACGGTTGGGAGAGCTTTTGGTCGCCGTTCCAGATCGTTGGACTCGCAATTGTATTATGCGCGGTGGTTTGGCTATTGCGCTTGTTTGATTGCAAAAACTTAAACCGTTTGGAAACGGTGTTCCAATTCGTGTTCATCCTCGGACTTTGCGGCGCGTTTCTGGCCCAGAAAGCGTATTTCTTTCCCTATGCTACGCCAAGTCAGGCGCAGGTCGCGCGTGTCGTTTCCGTGTTCTATGATCGAGTAAGATTGTCAGAAGAACACGAGCTCATCAATGAATACGATGTCAGAGATAACTGGAGCTATGACTATCCGCCTCCGCCTCTCGCGCGCAAACCGGAATGGCCGGGATATGACAACGATTTGCATTTACCGCCGGAAGAAATTTTTCTGAGCAAGGATTCGCCCACCTATGCCGATTTCAAGCGGTTGCATGTCTGCTACGAAAATTACCGGAACGCTCAAGTTCAGTATGAGCGCGATATGGAAACATGGGAGAATTACTGGGAAGGTTTTTCCAAAAATATCCCGGAAGCGCGTGGCGTTCCCGGAGATAGTCGTGCGGCGGCGGGCCGTAGTATAAGGCCAAACCGGAACCCGTGGATAAAATTTCACCACTTTTCTTTTGGCCGTATACGTCTCTCAGGCTGGCGTGATTTGCGCGCCAGTCATGGAGTGAAAATGGTGCGAGCAGAAAATGTCAAATGGCGCCAGATCGCGCTACAGCCCAGTAAAGACGTTAGCGAAAACTGGCGGGAGAGGGCGAAAAACGGGAATTGTTTCACGGGAAGACCTTCTTCCCCCGTTTACGGGGGAAGTACCGGCGAAGCCGGGGATGGGGGCGGCCCCCTCCGTCATCCCGAGCTGTCGCTCGGTCTGACACCTCCCCCGCAGGCGGGGGAGGAGAAAAAAGGAGGCGCCTATATATCCAGCTCATCCCGCACGAACGCGGCGTTTTCCTGAATGAACTGGAAGCGCGCTTCGGGTTTTTTGCCCATGAGGCGATTGACGAGGTCGCTGCTCTCATCTTCCTTGTCTTCGGCGATGACGACGCGGGCGAGGGCCCGGGTCTCCGGGTTCATGGTGGTTTCTTTGAGCTGCGCCGGCATCATTTCGCCGAGACCTTTAAAGCGGCCGACCTCAACCTTCTGGCTTGCTTTGAACTCGGTCTTGAGGAGCTTTTCGCGCTCTTCTTCGGTCATGGCGTAGATGGACTTTCCGCCTGCGCTCAACCGGAACAGCGGCGGTTGCGCCATATAGAGACGTCCTGCGCGAATGAGCTCCGGCATTTCCTGATGAAAGAACGTGATGAGGAGCGCGGCGATATGGGCGCCGTCCACATCGGCGTCGGTCATGATGATGACTTTTTCATAGCGCAGATTTTCGAGATTGAATTTCGCGCCGATCCCGGCGCCGAGCGCCTGAACCATGTCGGCGATTTCCTGATTGGCGAGAATCTTGTCGCGGCTCGCGCTTGCGACGTTCAGGATTTTACCGCGCAGGGGAAGGATCGCCTGTGTCGCGCGGTTGCGCGCCTGTTTCGCAGACCCGCCGGCCGAGTCGCCCTCGACCAGAAAGATCTCCGTGCCCGACCGGTTGGCGTTGGAACAGTCGGCGAGCTTGCCGGGAAGGCGAAGCTTGCGCGTCGCCTGCTGGCGCGAGACTTCCTTTTCCTTGCGGCGGCGCATGCGTTCGTCAGCGCGGTCGGCGACCCAGTCCACAAGGGTGCCCGCCTGTTTCGGGTTTGAGGCGAGCCAGTGGTCAAAGGCCGGGCGCACGGTGTTTTCAACGATGCGCTGGGCTTCGGCGGTCGCCAGCTTGTCCTTGGTCTGGCCCTGAAACTCCGGGTTGCGCACAAAGACGGAGAGAAGGGCGCCCGCGGTGCCGAGGACGTCTTCGGCGGTGATGTTCGCCGCGCGCTTGACGCCTGCGAGTTCGGCGTAGCCTTTAAGCCCCTTGGTCAGCGCGGCGCGCAGTCCCGCTTCATGGGTGCCGCCCTCGGGCGTCGGCACGGTGTTGCAATAGGAGTGAACGAAACCGTCGGCTTCACCGAAACCGGCCGCGCCCCAGATGACGGCCCATTCAAGATTGCCGTGACCGCCATCCTCTTTCTTTTGCACATTGCCGGAGAAAATATCTTCGGTGACGGTCGGCTTCGACCCGGCGAGGGTCTTCAGATAATCGGTCAGTCCGCGCTCGAAGTGAAAGACGGCTTCGGCGGGCGTGTCGTCCTTGATGAGGGAAGGCGCGCATTTCCAGCGGATCTCGACCCCGCCGAAAAGATAGGCTTTGGAGCGCGCCATTTTGAAAAGCCGCGCCGGTTTGAATTTCGCGTTTTGCCCAAAAATTTTCGGGTCCGGGTGGAACATGATCATGGTGCCGCGCTTGTTCGGCGCAGGCCCGACTTTTTCCAGTTTCGAGCGCGGATGCCCCTCGGCATAGGACTGGCGATACATGGTGCGCGCGCGGCAGACTTCGACGATCAAATCGTCTGACAGCGCATTGACGACGGAAACGCCGACGCCGTGAAGGCCGCCTGACGTGACATAGGCCTTGCCCTCGAACTTGCCGCCCGAATGCAGCGTGGTCATGATGACTTCCAGCGCCGACTTGTTCTTGAATTTCGGATGCGCGTCCACGGGGATGCCGCGGCCATTGTCGGCGACGGAAAGATAGCCGTCATCATGCAGCTCCACCTCGATCCGCGTGGCGTGGCCTGCGACCGCTTCGTCCATGGAGTTGTCGAGCACTTCGGCGAAAAGGTGATGCAGCGCCTTTTCGTCGGTGCCGCCGATATACATCCCCGGCCGTTTGCGCACCGGCTCCAGCCCCTCAAGGACCTCGATGTCCTTGGCGGAATAATCGCCGAAAAGATCGTCGCCTCCAGAGCCGTTTTTGCCGCCGGAACCGTTTTTACCGCCACGTTTACTCATAATTTTCTATTCATTAACACTTCGGGAATCGCTTGATGGCAGAACGATTTAGACCGGTTGTTGTTAGAGCGCAAAGCGCAATCGGTCCGGGGAAATCCGCGCCGCTGAGATTGGGGAAAACTTGATGGCAGGCTGCATACTCTGCGGAGGCGAGCGCGAGGACTGGCTCAATTGTCCCATCGACGCCAAGACGCTGGCGCCGACACCCTATGGGCGCGTCACGCGTTGCCGCAATTGCGGCCTTGGCGCCGTCGAGCCGCTGCCCTCGGCGGCGGAGCTTCCGGCGTTCTACCAGCTTGAAGCCTATTACACCCATGGCGAATCGCATTTCCAGAAAGGTGAGGCGCAAAGCTTTCCCGACCGCATTCGCGATCATCTCGCCTGGCGTTTCGACAAGGGCGAGCCGGTAAAGCCTGAGGCGTTGATCGCGCTTGCCGGCAAACCGGCGGCGGAGACGCGAGTCCTCGATATCGGTTGCGGCCATGGCGATCTCCTGAAGCGCTTTCAAAAACTCGGCGCCCGGCCCGCCGGGCTCGACCCGGATCCCGATGCGCTAGCGCATCTTAAAGAGGCGGGCATTGAGGCGCATCAGGGCACGGGTGAAGCGCCCGCGGCGTCGCTGGAGGGCCAGGTTTTCGACATTGTCGCGATGACCCATTCGCTGGAGCATTGCCTCGACCCTGTGAAGACGCTGGCGACAGCGTTTTCGCTGGTGCGCCCGGGCGGCGTGTTTCTATGCGAGGTGCCGAACTGTGCCTGCGCTCATTTTGAACGCTTCAACATCATGTCGGAAATGTTCGATACGCCGCGTCATCTTTATTTCTTCACACCGGACAATCTTCGCAAGGCGATTGAGCAAGCGGGCTTTGTGGTTGAAAGCGATTATTACGATGGCTTCCTGCGGCATTTCCAGAACGCCTGGCGCGCGACCGAGAACCATATTCGCGAAGGCATCGTCAAAGATGGGGGTGACGCGAGCGTTATGCCGCCTGTTCATTCAAAGGCTGAAACCGTTCGCCTGCTGATGGAAACGGCGCTGTCTTCGAAAGAGAAGAAATATGATTGCGTCGGGTTCGTCTCGCGGCGGCCCGCCGCCTGACGTCACCGTTTTTGACCGCCGCGCCCGGCGCCGCCGGTGAAGGCGGCCGCGCCCGATAACGTCTCACCGGAAGAAATAGTCTGAAGACCGCGGCGCATTTCATTGCGCATGGCCTCATCTTCTGAAAGGTCCCATTGTTCCAGCGCTGAGAGCCGGTCGTTCTTCAAGCAGCCCTGGGGCAGGGCGGCAAGGTCTTTTGCAAGGCCAAGAGCTGTGTGAAGCGCTTTGCCCTTCGGCGCCAGCCGATTGGCGAGACCGAACTCCAAAGCTTCTCTCGCATCGACCGAACGGCCGGTGAGGATCATATCCATGGCGCGGGAATGACCGATCAGACGGGGCAGGCGCACCGTGCCGAGATCAATCAGCGGCACGCCAAAGCGGCGGCAGAAAACACCGAAGGTTGCGCCCTCAGCCGCGACGCGCAGGTCGCACCAGAGCGCGAGCTCTATCCCGCCTGCAACCGCAAACCCTTCGACCGCTGCGATAACGGGTTTTGACAGCCGCATCCGCGTCGGGCCCATGGGCGCCAGCGTGTTCACGGCGGTTTTGTCTTCGGCGAGCTCGCGCTGATCGCCGGAAGCGAGCGCTTTTAAATCGGCACCGGCGCAGAAGTTGCTCCCCGCCCCGGTGAGGATCGCGACAGAGAGGTCCTTGTCGTCATCGAATTTTTGAAAAGTTTCAAACAGTGTCTTCGCAGCGGCGCTGTCGACGGCGTTGCGCCGGTCGGGCCGGTTGATCGTGACGATCAGCACCGGCCCGTCAGCTTTTGTGAGAACAGAGGGTTCCTCGCTCATAGGCGTTATGGTCGGTCCGGAATCGCCGCCATGCAAGTGTGAAAAGCAGTTCGCGTCAGCCGATCCAGCCTTTGGCTTTTAGCTGCATCGACCACCATAAAAGCGCGGCGCTGATGACGACGATCATCACCGGCATGATCGCGGCGCCGGGGCCATAGACGGCGACGGAATTGGCGATGAACAGGGAATGAACCATCTGCACAGCGATCCCTGCGAGCGAAGCGCCGAAGACGGGGATGGCGAGTTTGTTGCGCAAGAGGAGCAAAGCACAACCAGCGGCGCCGCCGAAAACGGCGACGGCGAACGCGGCCGCCGCCCATGCTGGATAAGCGTCATAAAGCGCGCGTTCTGCGGCAGGCAAAGCGGCAAGCGCTTCGTCGCTTATGGTCATTTGCTGAATGTAGGCGAAAACGCCAAGTAAATTCCAGACCAGCGCCAGCGCCGCGAGTATCCAGAACCAGACCGGCAATTTTGATGATTGTGACATAACTCCCTCCATTTTCGATTTCATCTCACGCTTGGCTGTAGGCTTTTTTGAGCCAGGCTTTGACGTCCTTGTCGACGTCGCCGGGTTTTTCGAGCTTAACGCGATGAGAGACCATGGCGTTGAAGCTCCCCGATTTTTCAAGACGGCCCTTGGCCGGTTCGTCTTTCAGATTGATGCCGAGATCGACACGGGTTTTTGTCGATGGCTGGATAAGCGCAAACTGTTTTTTCCGGCGCAGGCTCACATAGGTTTTTTTCGGCGCTGCTTCGACGTCTTTGCCGAGCGCGCTCGCGGCCTTGATGAGCGCGTCGTAAATCGGCTTTAAGTCCGCCTTCGGTCCCGCATATTGCGCGGCGACGAGGGCATCACCGCCGCCGTCGGCGCTGCCCGCGTCGCTTTTCAGATATTTATGCGCGACAAGATTGGCGAAGCCGTGGGTGAGGCCGTGCTCAGCCTTGAGATGTTTGACGACTTGCCCATGTTTTTCTTCGCCGGATTTTTTTGCGATCGCGATCCATTGCGCCAGCGTTTTGCCGGTCTTTTCCTTCATATTGGCGATCATTGCGTTCGCCATTTCTTCGGGTGATTTAGCCATTATCTTTCTCCCTTAATCCAGAGGCCAGTTTTCAGCGCGCATGGCTTTGGGCGTGATCGGCGCCATCAATCCGTAAAGCGCATTCATGATGCGTGCGCTGAGTGTGACCTTGCCGGTCTCCACATAGGCCTTGAAATTCTCGACGATGAACTTCGCTCCCGCTTCCATCGACTTCTCGCTCTTGGAGCCGGCGATGATGTGTTCCGTGACAAGAGAAAACTCGGTGCCGCCGTCGACTTCTTTTAGGAGATAAGTGACGGTTGAAGCGGGATCGGGCAGGGATGTGAGTTGAAAGGTCGTCACCAGTTTGTTCGGCGGCTCCATTTCAATGATATCACCGATGACGGCCACGACTTTATCGTTATTGGCGGCGATGCGGTACCGGTTGCCAGCCGCCATAGCCTTCGTATCCCAGCGTCCGTTCCAGAAAAAAGGACGCGGTGATTTTGTATTGACCAGCTCAGACCAGACCGTTTCGATCGGCGCGTTGATGACAACGCGATAAAACTGTTTCTCCACAAATCTTTTTTCTTCACTCACTTGTCGGTCCCCTTTTTCTTGTTCACCCTCTCGGCGTCGTGCCGGGCTTCGGCGAGATATTTGAGACGTGTCATCTGACCCGCCCAATAGGCGCTGTACTCGGTGGTCCAGCGGTCGTGGATCATCTGGATCGGCGCGGCGTTGAAATAGAGCTTGCGCGTCCGGCCGTCCTTTTCCGAAATGATGAGGTTCGCTTCCTCCAGCACCGCAAGGTGCTTCATCACGGCAATGCGGCTGACGTCGAATTCGCTTGCAAGCGCGCCGACTCCGATGCCCGGCTCCTCTTTCACGATGTCGAGCATGCGTCTGCGGCTTTCATGCGCCAGCGCCTGAAAAACGGCGTCCATATCTTTTGCGTTTATCATATGTAACGTATAGGTTACATAAAAAACGCCAGCCGTCAACTCCCCATGGGCCTGTTTCGCGCAGTTCTGATTTTCCGTTGACAGAAGAAAGGGTTGCGGCCAGCGTCCGCCTTCCATGTACGATCTTGCCGACATTTTGGAGACGGCATTGCGCGGCGCCGGCGCGGGCACGTCATTCCTGCTTGCCTTTGTATTCGCCTTGAGAGGGGGCGAGGGTGTGCAGGTCCGGCGACTGGGCGCGCTCTTTATTTTCTCAACTGGCGTTTATGTCCTTCTTGCAGGCGAGGCCTCGCGCGCGCTTTTCGGTCCGGCGCTCATTCCGGTTTCGTTTATTGCAATCTACGGCACGATCTTTTTCTGGTGGTTTGCGGCGGCGCTGTTCGACGATGATTTTCGCTGGCGCTGGTGGCGGATCGCTCCTGCGGTTGTCATTCCGTTCCTGCATATCGGCCATATCCTCGCGCCGCCCGGATGGGTCGAAAAAACGCTCTGGTACGGCCATATCGGCCTTAATGCGCTGATATTTCTGGATGCGTTGCGTCTGGCGCTGGTTGACGCCGGCGATGACCTTGTCACGCCGCGCCGGCGCTTCCGGTTTGCGATCGCCGTGACGGTGGGGGTGTTCGGACTGATTATCGCCAGCGCCGAAACCATCGAGCGCAATTATTTGCTGCCGGATACGCTGCGCATGATTCATGCGGTTGCGATCTGCGTCCTCAATCTGATCTTCGGGTCGTGGCTCTTGCGGCCGCGCGCGGCGCTGTTCGCCGACCCTCCAGCGGCGCCGGCGGGCGAGCCCGGCTGGGCGGCGCAGGCGCAAAGCGTGCCGGCGGCTGACCGGCCAGCCTATGACCGCCTGCTGGCGTTGATGGATGAGGGCGTCTATCGCGAGGAGGGCCTGTCGGTCGCCGCGCTTGCGGAAAAAGTCGGCGTGCCCGAGCACCAGTTGAGAAAGCTCATTAACGGCGCCCTTGGGTTCCGGAACTTCTCTTCCTTCCTCAATGCGCGCCGCATTGAGGACGCCAAAGCAGAGCTTGGCGACGGAAAAAACGCCCGCAAGCAGATCATTCAGATCGCTCTCGATCTCGGCTATGGCTCCATCGCGCCGTTCAACCGCGCCTTCAAACAGGCGACGGGACAGACGCCGACGGAATTTCGCAAGTCAGCGCTCGAAAATGGGCTGATCAGTTCCGAAAAAGCCTGATCATTTTTGAATAAGCCGCATGTTTTCTGGTTTTGCGGAGAGGTTGCGCGCGCCTGCCGGCATGTTTTGCCCATCGCAAATCATGGAGACAGACGTGGAAGCCCAAGCCAGCCTGATTGAAGCCGCCGACCCGGTGACCGCCGCTATCGGCATTTTCCTGCACATCCTGCCCAATGACCTCGCCCGTTATGTGCTCGGCGCTGGCGGCGTGTTTTTGCTGGTGAACGTGCTTTTCGCGGGCCGGCTGGCGGGGCGCAAAATCCGCCCCTCTTCGCCCAAGGCTGAGCAGATGAAGCGGGAGGTTGTGATCTCCCTGCGCACGACGCTGATCTTTACGCTCTCCGGCGTCGCTACGGTGCTGGCGGCGAAGGCGGGCTGGCTCGCCACTTATTATGTGATCGCGGAGCGTGGCTGGGCCTATTTCGCCTTCACCCTGGCGGTTCTCATTGTGGCGCATGACGCCTGGTTTTACTGGACGCACCGGCTGATCCACCATCCGCGCCTCTTTCGACGGGTACACCGCACGCACCACAAGTCGCACAACCCGTCGCCATGGACGGCTTATTCCTTTGATGTTGCAGAGGCTGCGATCAACGCCGCCTATTTGCCGCTGATCCTCTTTCTCATGCCCACGTCCGTGCAGGCGATCATCCTGTTCCTGCTGCATATGATCCTGCGCAACGCCATCGGCCATTGCGGCTACGAACTCTTTCCCAGCCGCCGCGACGGGCGCCCGCTTTTCGACTGGATGACGACGGTCACTCATCACGACCTTCATCATGCGCAAGCGGGCTGGAACTACGGTCTTTATTTCACCTGGTGGGACCGGCTGATGGGCACGGAGCATCCGCTCTATCACGAAAAATACGCCCAGGCTGTCCGCAAACCACTCGACGGTTCAGCGGTTGCAGCGCTCGGTCAGCAGATGTCGAGCGCGCGCGCATAAAAAACGGGGCCCCGAAAGGGGCCCCGTTCTTCGCTCCCGTCTATGGGGCGTTTATCCAGCGGCCGTCAGACCGAATAGTACATGGAGAATTCGACCGGGTGCGGGGTCGTTTCAAACCGAAGGACATCTTCCATTTTCAGGTCGATATAAGCGTCGATCTGATCGTCGTTGAAGACGTTGCCTTTTTTCAGGAAGTCGCGATCGGCGTCGAGGGCACCGAGCGCTTCACGCAAGGAGGCGCAAACCGTCGGAATGTCTTTCAGCTCTTCCGGCGGCAGATCGTAAAGATCCTTGTCCATGGGATCGCCCGGATGGATCTTGTTCTCGATGCCGTCGAGGCCCGCCATGAGGAGCGCCGAGAAGGCGAGATAGGGGTTCGCGCCGGGATCGGGGAAGCGCGTTTCGAGACGCTTGCCTTTCGGTGACGACACCCAGGGAATACGAACGGACGCGGAGCGGTTGCGCGCCGAATAGGCGAGCAGAACAGGCGCTTCAAAGCCCGGCACCAGACGCTTGTAGGAATTGGTCAGCGGGTTGGTGAAGGCGTTGATTGCGCGTGCGTGTTTGATGATGCCGCCAATGTAATAGAGGCATGTGTCGGACAGATCGGCGTATTTGTTGCCGGCGAAGGTCGGCTGGCCGCCCTTCCAGATCGACTGGTGGACGTGCATGCCTGAGCCGTTATCGCCAAAAATCGGTTTTGGCATGAAGGTCGCCGTCTTGCCGTAACCGGCGGCGACCTGATGGACGATATATTTATACATCTGCAGCCGGTCGGCCATCACCGTCAGCGTTGAGAATTTCATCCCGAGTTCGTGCTGCGAGGGCGCGACTTCATGGTGGTGCTTTTCAGGCTCAAGGCCCATCTCGCCCATCAGCGCCAGCATTTCAGAACGCATGTCCTGACAGCTGTCCACCGGCGGCACCGGGAAGTAACCGCCTTTGGGGCCCGGCCGGTGGGCGAGGTTGCCGCCGTCGAAATCGGTTGAGCTGTTATACGGACCTTCGACGCTGTCCACAGCGTAGCCCATATTGTTCTGTTCGGTGGACCAGCGGACGTCGTCGAAAACGAAGAACTCTGCTTCCGGACCGAAGAACGCCGTATCGCCGGCGCCTGAAGATTTAAGATAGGCCTCCGCGGCTTTTGCGGTGGTGCGCGGGTCGCGGCCGTAAGGCTGGCCGGTCGACGGTTCGAGAATATCGCAGGTGATCGATAAAGTCGGCTGTGCGAAGAAGGGATCCATTACCGCTGTATCTGTGTCCGGCATCAAGATCATGTCGGACTCGTTGATCGCCTTCCAGCCGGCGATGGAGGATCCGTCGAACATTGTGCCTTCAGACATAAGGTCGGCGTCGACGAGCGATTCATCGAACGTCACATGTTGCCATTTGCCTTTGGGATCGGTGAAACGAAGGTCGACGAACTTGATTTTTTCGTCCTTGATGCGTCTTAGGACGGCTTCTGCGCTCATGGTCATTAAGCCCCTGTTTTGTTTTTTCCGCGACAGCCATTATTCGGCGCAAGGTGCTCACGCCGACGTGTCGCCTTAGTCTGCGTTAAGATTCGGAGCGGGCGCAAGAAAATATTGCGGCGCAGCATCCAAAAAGGGCCTCAAATCGCAAAATGTTTCCCCAAAAACAAAAAATGGTAGAAAGTGCCAAAATACGAATACTTTTATCTAATAAAATCGGTTCTTCTGACCACATCCCGTTCGCAGGAGCAGTGAAGACATGTGCAGCGTGAGCCCGCTTAAAGGCGAGGGAGGGGCGCGGTAATGCAGGTCTGGGTGCTGACCGACGGCAAGGCCGGCGACGCTGTCCAGTGCATGGCGGTCGCCGAGGCGCTCGGCTTGCCTTTCGAGGAACGTAAAGTCACGCCGCGCCCGCCATGGGAATGGATGGCGCCCTGGGGGCCGGTGGACCCGGGCGAGGCCCCGGGACGTGCGGGCGGCCCGCTCGCCGGGCCCATGCCCGATATTGCGATCATTTCCGGGCGGCGGGCGGTTCCCCATGCGCGCGCGCTGAAAAAAGCCAGCGGCGGCGCGGTGCGCATCGTCATGCTCAAAGATCCGCGTTTTGCGCGGGACGTGCCGGATGTTCTCTGGGCGCCGGCGCATGATCAGCTTGAGGGCGCCAATGTCATTTCAACTTTGACGACGCCTCATAGTCTCGGGCCGGCATTGACCCAGGCCGGTCCCCCTTGCGCGGCGATCGCGGATCTGTCGGCGCCGTTTCTCGGCGTCGTTCTAGGGGGTCCCTCCGGCGGCGCCGATTATTCCGGCGGCGCTGCGCGCGATCTCGCAATGCGGCTGTCAAAGGCGGGTGAGGCCTATGGGGCGATTGCGGTGACGCCTTCGCGCCGAACGCCGCAAGACTTCACAGCGATGTTGAAACGTCACCTTACGCACGATCATGTCTTTGTCTGGGATCGCACGGGCGACAATCCGTACCGGGATATTCTGGCGCGGGCGGCGGCGCTGATTGTTCCGGGCGACTCACACAACATGACGAGCGAAGCGCTGGCCTCATCTGCGCCGGTGTATATCTGGCGGCCGGAATATATCGCCCCCAAGATCGTCTGGTTTGTCGCGCAGGTCATTGCGGAAGGGCATGCGCGGCTGTTTGAGGATGAGGCGCCGTTTTATGCGCGCCAGCCGCTGGACGCCACGCCGATTATCGTGGCTGAAATCCGGAACAAGCTTGCGCTTTAAAGCGCTTTCAACGCTTGCGCGTGCGCTTTTGCTTCCTCGACATAATGACCGGCGCCTATCAGCGCCATTTTGTCTTCGCCTTCACGCAAGTCACGGAACTTCTTCGCCGGCATTCCGGCCCACATCTCTCCGGCGGGGACGACTTTCTTGGGCGACAGGAAAGCGCCAGCCGCGAGCAGGGCGCCGGTTTCGACAATCGATCCGTCGAGCATGGTCGCGCACATGCCGACAAAGCCGCCATCCTTAACCGTTGCGCCATGAAGCATGCATTTGTGGCCGATGAGCGCATTCTCGCCGATGATCGTCGGCAGACCGCCCCACGCCGGATCGTCCACATGAATGACCGTGCCGTCCTGCACATTCGATCCCTTGCCGACCACGATCTTGTTGGTGTCGCCGCGCAAGACGCACCCATACCAGACGGACGCGTTTTCATGCAGTTCGACATCGCCGCAGACGACGGCGCCCGGCGCGATGAAGGCGGTTTCGTGGATTTTCGGTTTCTTGTCGCCAATGGCGAAAATGAGCGGTTTCATAAGAGGCGAGGCTTTTCCGGATTGTTGATCCCTCAAGCCTGTCACGCCCGCTCTTAAGGTGCAATGCTGCGTTTCAGCGCAGCGATGCGGGAGGAAACGCGCCAGTCAATGTCTTCTGCGAGATGCGCGAGATCGCGCTGAAGCGCTGAAAGATCCGGCGCGCCGGCTACCGGCTCCAGCGAAAACGCGGCGCTCAGATTACCCGGATCGGAAAAGGTAAGGCGCACTTGCCAGGGTGAGGAAAGACGCTTGTCATATAACATGTCGGCGACCGCATCGCTGAGGACGCGCACATGAGTGACGGAGTGGGCGTAAAACCAGACAGCGGGCGCATTGCGCATGGCGCCGTCGGCGTCATTGTGTCCCTCGCAGGACCAGCAGGGCGTAAAGACGCCAAGCTTTTTGATTTCGAAGGCCAGCGGCGCAACGCCCTTTTCAATTGGAAAATTCTGTGGGTCGCTGGACAGCGTTTCGGGAATATGCGGACAGTCTCTGACGCAAGGACATGTTCCGGCGCGCGCGCAGTTGGACGCGCAGACAGGTCCCGAGCGAATGGCGGCGTGCGCCATCTCTTCAAGGCTGTCATCGATAGTGCGCGTTTCCCGCGCAACGTCCTGACGTCGTTCTATCCGCATCGTTCATCTCTCGAACGGGTAACCATTCGTTAGTCATGTTTTCGATACGGATAATTTTAGCGGCTAGAAGTTGGTGATCGGTAAAGATGGCGGCTTAAGCGCAACCGGCTGGGCCGGTTGTCATTAATTATGCAGGCGCTTATTGCGCATCAATATCCGAGGGTTCTTCAGGGGTAGCCTCATCCGGTGACGCCAGCGCCGTTTCAAGCTGGCTGATAACATTCTCAATGCCCTTTGCGGTCGTTTTATTCTTTTCAAGCTCAAGGGCGGCGCGAAGGTCTTCCAGTGCGCTCGAATACTCCAGGGCGTCAATTTTTGCAGCGCCGCGATAACGCAACAATGCAGCCCTTTCGCTTTCAGTCAGTCTACTTTCAAATCTTTTTTCAATCGCGGCGATTTTTTCGAGAGCAATTCTTGCATCAAGCTTTCGGTCTAAAGCAATGCCGACGGATACAAAGGCGTTTGCGATGTTGCGTCGATTAGTTTCAGTCAGGTTGTCAGCAAGCTGGAAACTTACTTCCGTATGCACCTGCTTTCTTGGATAGGAACGGCCATTGATCAGCCGGCGGGCGTATGACCATTTTTCTATGGAGGTTTCAGCCGCGCTTGTCAGGCAAGGAAAGGTTGAAAACACACTCTCAATGTTTTCCGTAACGCCGTCTTCGGTGACATCGAAAGTAACGGAGACGACTTCGACAGACCTTGCCTTGGAAAAGCATCTCTCAGGATAGCGTGGCGGATAACGCTTAATTGCATCATTTGCAGACATTTCGAATCGAGGCGCGTCATTAGCTGGATAAATCAATGTCGTTTCGAAACCGAGCCGCCAGTAGTCCTCAGTTTTTGGGTCAACGGCTTCAAATCTCCATTGCCGGACGGTTTCGATGGCTGCTTCTTTGAGGCAGCTGTCAGACGGTTCCTGAACTTGGGCCTGTGTTGCGCGCCCTTCCCAGTCAATCGAGCCGAAGAGTGTTATGAAGCGCAAACCATCACCGCTTACGGTTGGTTGACCAGCACAAGCTTCAGGCAATGACGGTAAGGGGGCGCTTAGCGGAATTGCTGGGTCGGAAGGTATATCCGGCAATCGGTAGCGCATGGCGGTCGCGCTGCCCCACATCATCACGGGCAGTAGAGCAAATATTATATACCGCAAAACCCCCTCCAAAATTCGCAGTTACTGTAAAGCATAGGTGGGGGGTGAGAAAACGACAACAGTGAGATGGTCCCGTATGTATAAAGGCTACGCCTTAATCATCCTTTCACCGCATCCGGCTGGTTATCGGGATGCGCCTTGATGAACGCAGGATGTTGCGAGCAGCGTTCGTAAATCTCATTCATTTTTGCAAGGCCTGAGGTTTCAACGCCGAACCGCGCCGCGGCATACATCTGCGGAACTAGGAGACAATCGGCGAGGCCCGGCACATCGCCGACGCAATAATCGCCGGCGGTGCGCGCCAGCATTTTTTCGACCGCCGCCATGGCGCCGCCGGGCCAGCGGTTCATCCAGTCCTTCATCGCCTCGGCGTCGAAACCGCGCTCGTTCTTGAGATAATTCTGGATACGGACATTGCCGAAGGGTTGCGCTTCGCAAGCGAGCGTCGCGGCGATCGCCCTGGCGTTGGCGCGCGCGACTGCATTCCCGGCAAGAAGCGAAGGGTCGGGATGGGTTTCTTCCAGATATTCGATGATCGCGACCGACTGGGTGATGAGCGCGCCGTCATCGGTGACGAGCGTCGGCACGAGCCCGGTGGGGTTTTTATTGAGATAGGCGTCGCTCCGCTGCTCGCCTTTCAGGAGGTTCACTGGCTCATAATCGTAAGACAGATTTTTCAGGGCGAGGGCGATCCGCACCCGATAGGTCGCGCTGGAGCGCCAATAACCGAATAATTTCATGTGCTTGCCTCTATTGTTGCAGGCGGTGCAACTTTCCTTGCGTCAAATTAGTAACATATGTTACTAACTGCCGCAAAATCACATCTAACTCCGAAAGGAATAGCCATGGCGGACCTTTTCGAAAACCCGATCGGAACCGACGGTTTTGAATTCGTCGAATATACGAGCAGCAATCCGGACGAGCTCGCCGCCCTGTTCGAGCGCCTCGGCTTTACAGCGGTTGGCAAGCACCGCTCCAAGGATGTCATTCATTATCGTCAGGGCGACATCAACTTTCTGTTGAATCGCGAACAGACCGGCCAGCCGAAAATTTTCTGTGGCCAGCACGGCGCCGGCGCCAACGCCATGGCGTTCCGCGTGAAAGACGCACAGGCCGCCTTCGAGGAAGCGATAAAGCGCGGCGCCAAGCCCATCGAAGCGAAGGCCGGCCCCATGGAATTGAATATTCCGGGCATTGAAGGGATCGGCGGCCTCAACGTCTATCTCGTCGACCGCTATGGCGCGCGTACAATTTATGATGTCGACTTCGAACCCATCGAGGGCGCCGATCCGTCGAAGAACGATATGGGCCTTACTTATATCGATCACCTCACGCACAATCTCCATCGCGGCAATATGGACAAATGGGCGGCCTATTATGAGGACATCTTCAATTTCCGCGAGATCCGCTATTTCGACATTGAAGGTAAAATGACCGGTCTCGTCTCAAAAGCGATGACGAGCCCCTGCGGCAAGATCCGCATCCCCCTCAACGAAAGCCGCGACGATAAATCCCAGATCGAGGAATTCCTTGAGCGCTATAATGGCGAAGGCATTCAGCATATCGCGCTTGGGACTGGCGATATCTATGAAACCGTTGAGGCGTTGCGCGCCCGCGACGTTCCGTTCCAGGACACGCCCGACACCTATTACGACAAGGTTGACGAGCGCGTCGGGGATCACGGCGAAGATCTGGAGCGCCTGCGCAAGAACCGCATTCTGATCGACGGCGCACCGACGCAAGGCCAGGGCCTGCTCCTGCAAATCTTCACCCAGGACGCGATTGGACCAATCTTTTATGAGATCATCCAGCGCAAGGGGAATGAAGGGTTCGGTGAAGGCAACTTCAAGGCGCTGTTCGAATCGATCGAGGAAGATCAGATTCGCCGCGGCGTTCTGAAAGAATCTGCGTAAAGTCTGCGCATGACCGTCGCCTGCGTATCGCGAAAGACCAAGCCCGGCGCCAAACGCAAACTTGTCCTGGACCAGTTTGCGCCCTACCGGATCGTTGCGCTTGGCCATGCGATCTCAGGCCGGTTGGCGCGCGCCTATCGCGACGAAAACATCACCATTCCCGAATGGCGGGTTCTCGCCGTCATTGGCGAGGCGGAGCGCGTTGCGGCGCGCGATGTCGTCAAGCGCACCCCCATGGACAAGATGACGGTCAGCCGCGCTGTTGCGAGCCTCGAACAGAAAGGCTTTGTCAATCGGGCGCCGGATGTGAGCGACCGCCGCGTTTCCATGCTGTCCTTGTCAACCGATGGCCGCAAGGTGTTCGACCGGGTTGCGGCGCTGGCGCTTGACTATGAGGACAGCCTTCTTTCAACGCTTGATCCCGAAGAAGCGGCGGCGTTCCGGCTGGCGCTTGAAAAGCTTGAAGCGAAAGCGCTGGAAAACGGCGAGTAGTCGCCGCCAGCTTTCTTCCAAGCTTGTTTCTAAATCCCAATCCTATCAAAATCCGCACATTCCCGCGAAAGCGGGAATCCAGAAATTGAAGAGTAGTTCTTCGTGTTATGGATCCCCGCTTTCGCGGGAATGAGTGGGGGAAGATGCTGCGCAGCTATATGAAGAATCTGGTGTTGGCTGCGTTGACGGCCATCTCGCTCACCGCATGCGTGTCCTTTCCCGACGCGCCGCCGGCGGAATTTGCGCCGCGCTTTGAGCAAGACAGCTTTCATTCCATTGACGGCGCAGAGCTCGGCCTGAGGCGCTGGGAGGCGGCGGCTCCCCATGCAATCATTATCGCGCTCCATGGCATGAATGATTACTCGCACATGTTCGAAGGGCCCGCTGCGTTCTGGGCGGGTGAAGGGATTACGACCTACGCCATC
Source organism: Hyphococcus sp. (assembly GCF_041986965.1). Taxonomy (GTDB): domain Bacteria; phylum Pseudomonadota; class Alphaproteobacteria; order Caulobacterales; family Parvularculaceae; genus Hyphococcus. Next base: position 1,382,692 of record NZ_JBHIXB010000001.1, read on the forward strand.
GATCAGCGCGGCTTTGGCCGGTCGCCGCAATTCGGACACTGGCCCGGCGAGGAGACGATGGTCGCCGATCTTCGCGCGGCCATTGTCGCTGCGCGGGACGCGCATCCGGGGTTGCCTGTTTTTGTCGCCGGCCATTCCATGGGCGCGGGCGTCATTCTCGCCGCCGAAGCGGAAGCGCCGCTCGGCGCTGACGGGATCATTCTTGCCGCGCCCGGTGTCTGGGGCGGGGCGGCGCTGCCCGTTCCCTATCGCATCGGCGCAAATCTCGCCGCGATGGTGACGCCTGGAAAAACACTAACCGGTGAGCGCGCCGCCCGGCAGGCCACGGATAATATCGAAGCCTTGCGCGAAATGGGAAAAGATCCGCTGGTCATCAAGGAGACGCGCGTCGATGCGGTGCTTGGCGTCACGCGCGTCATGGGCTCGGCCTATGGCGGCGCTGACGAAGTTCGCGGAAGCATTCTTTTTCTCATGGGAGAGAAGGATGAAATCATCCCGCTGAAGGCCATGGAAAAAACCGCTATGCGGCTGTCCGGGGACGTCACGTTCCGCCGCTACCCCCAAGGCTGGCACATGCTGTTCCGCGACCTTCAGGCCAAACGGGTCTGGCGCGACTGCGCAGCGTGGATCGAAAGCCGACTTGAGGCGGCAGGGGACCGGCAATAGAAACCGTCGGGTTTTTGATCCCGGTCATCGCGAAATACACAAGCTACGCAACGCGCACAGGCCCCGCGACATACCGCAAGGCGGCATGTGCAGCGCGTATGGGTGTCATCAAGTTGGGATATTCTCCGCCTATGAAACCTCGTCGGCGTTTGAGAGGCGAAGATGGCGCAGGAACGAACCGAAGGATGGTCGGTCGTTGTTCCCTATTATAATGAGCGGGACTTTCTGGCGGCGACTCTGGCGTCGCTCAAGGCGCAAACGGTGCGGCCGCTACGATTGATTCTGGTTGATAATGCGTCGACGGATGGATCTTCGGAAATTGCACGCGCCGAACTCGCCGATGCTCAGGGCATAGACGTTCTGTTCATCCACGAAGACACGCCCGGACAGGCGGCGGCGCTGAAACTCGGCATTGCAAATGCATCAACCGAATTCGTCGCGATTTGCGACGCCGACACCATATATCCGCCGGAATATCTGGCACGCGCGCAGTCGCGTTATGATAGCGAAGGAAGAAAGGTCGTCGCCATTCTGGCAACAGCGCTTTATGACGCCCCGCATTGTTTGGACAGCAAGCTGCGCCGGTTAAAAATGCGCATCGTGCCGCATCTTTTGCGTCGTCAGTGTCACGCCGGGGGATATGCGCATACCTTTCGCACCGATGCGCTGAAACGCGCGGGCGGTTATTCCCGGCGCCTCTGGCCGCATTTGCGCAAGGATCACGAACTCATCCATCGCGTCTGGAAAGAGGGGCGGGTCCTGCACGATCCAATGCTCTGGTGCCGGGCGAGCGACCGCCGCAGCGCCGTCCTGCAAAAGCGCTGGACGCTGTTTGAGCGTGTTCTCTATCACCTAACGCCCTTTCAACTGAAAGATTGGTATTTTTATCGCTTTCTCGGCCCCCGCATGGCGGCGCGCGCGCATGATGAATTGAAATTGCGCGAACGCCCCTGGGAAGAGAATGGGGAAGAGAGTCGGGAAAAGCTTAGGGTGGTGTCTTAACCCGCCTGCGCGCGGGGGCGTTGCGGCTGGTCGAGAAGACCGCAAAGCCCGGCGCCGCTGCGTTTTTTCAACGCCGCCGGATAGATCTCAAAGATCAGTTTTTCAAATGTTTTGGGCCAGGAGAAATTCTCCTGCGCATGGGCGCGGGCGCGTTCGCCAATGCCGGAAAGACGGTCCATCCAGACGGCGGCGATGTTTGCGCTCATGGCGTCGGCGTCGCCGCACGGACCGAGGCGGCCAAGCGAGGGCGGCACCCGGTCGATCATGGCGCCGGCCCTGACGCCTACAACGGGAAGACCGGCGGCCTGCGCCTCGATGACAGATATGCCAAAGGTCTCGTTCTCCATCGCGGAAACGTAAATATCCGATGAGGCGAAATAGGCGGCGAGGGTTTCCCGGTCATCCACAAAGCCGGGAAAGTGAATGTTTTCATCGGCGCATTCGCTCATCAGCGCGAGCCGGTCCTTGCCGTCGCCAAGCATCACGAGACTTGCGTTCCAGCTTGGCGGCAGTTTTCGAAACGCCTCAACAACCAGCCGTGCTTTCTTTTCATAGTCGATGCGCCCGGCGTAAATCAGCAATGGCGCGGAAGACGGAACGCCAACCCGGGCGCGCAGATCCTCGCTGCGCTGGGCCTTCGTGAACAGGCTCGTATCGGCGCCGAGTGAAAGAATGAATGGGTTGTCGATCCCGAGCGCGCCATAATGCTCCGCCGCCATTTGCGTCAGCGTATAAAACCCGTCGAACCGTTGATACAGATTGGCGGCGTAGCGATAGGCGAGGCGTTTGACTTGCCGCGCGACATAAGCGCCGGCACGTGGCGCGAGATAACGCTCCACATAAACGCTCGGAAAATCCGTGTGATAGCCTGCGACGAGTGCGGTTTGCGGGTTGCGGCCGCGGTAATAAAGCGCCGTCCAGGGAAGATTATACGCGTCCTGACATTCGATAAGGTTTGGCTGTGCGTAACGGAACGCCTCCAGCACCGCTTTTGTGCGCAACAGCAATCTGTAATTGGGGCTGCCGGGCACTTGCGGCGATGCGATTTCGATCGTTGTGGCCCGTCCCTCGCGCGTGATCCTGTCGCGCTCGCCCGGAACAATAAGACAATGATTGGCGGCTGTGCGCTCAAGAATGAAACGGCGCTTTTCCAGAAGATAGGTTTTCACGCCGCCGCCTTTTGCGGCGTAGGATTGCGTTAGATCACAGAGCGTAAGCGACGCCGGATTTCCTGACACAAAAATACGCCCCGCCTGACCTGTGCGAACCCCACCGGTTTAGTGGCGTGGGCGGCGCTTTTTCTTCAAGGAAAGTTTTTGTGACAAATGCGTACTTGTTGCATTTGTCAGATGAAGGGCGCCGATGAAATCGCGCCTGGAAATAAAATAACCCAAATGAAATTATGCTCTTTCTCCTGCAAATCGTCTTCCTCAATTTGCGCAGGACGCATCATGTGCGCGCCTTGAAGTTTGTGCGCTGTTTCACGCAATTGTCATACGCCGCAGGCAAAATGGCGAAGACGAATCAAATGGAGCGCGCGATGTTTCTTAAAAGAACTATTGAGCGTATCGGCGATGTTATGGGGCTCGCCATTTTGCTGACGGGTCTTCTCGTGGGCTCCAATCTTGTTCGTGGGAGGATGCGCAGCGCGCCGGTGAAAAGGCGCGCTGCGATGAGAGGGGCTTCTAAAGGGCGTGCGTTGAACCACGCCGTCTGACCGCTATCACTGTCGAAACCAGAAACGCCGCGGACGTCGTTTGACGTTGCCGCGGCGTTTCAATTGGTAAGCGCGAAAACAACGTTACTCGGCGCGCTTATCGCATTGCGGCAGGTCAACCCGGGCTTGGCATGGTGAGGGGAGCAGAACCCGGCGCCTTTAAAGGCGTGTTTGTTTGCCGCAACAGATCAAATCATAGGCAAGCAGGCTTAAGGAATTATTGTGGGGATTGTCGCCCGCTAACGCGGCGCGATGTGACAGGCGCCGCCGCCGTTTTTCTCGAAATATTGCTGGTGATATTCCTCCGCCTTCCACCACGGGCAGAGCGGTTCGATCTTCGTGGCGATGGGGCGGGCGTGGCGGCCGGACGCGTCTTCGGCCGCAAGGGAGGCAAGGGCCGCGTCGCGCTGGGCGTCATTGAGGGTGAAGATCGCCGTGCGGTACTGGTCGCCCACATCGGGACCTTGGCGATTGACTTGTGTCGGGTCGTGACACGCCCAGAAAATGTCGAGAAGCCTGTCATAGGAAACGACCGCCGGGTCGAACTCGATCTTCACGGCTTCGGCGTGGCCCGTGGTCTTGGCGCAGACTTCGCGATAGGTCGGGTTCTCCTTATGGCCGCCGGTATAGCCGACTTCCGTCGCGGTGACGCCGTTGGTGTCGCGAAAGACCTGTTCAACGCCCCAGAAGCATCCGGCGGCGAATATAGCGGTCTCGGTCATAAAAAGTCTCCTGCCAGTTTGTGGCCATGATAAAGGGGCGAAACGCCATGACTGCAAGCCCCATCACGTTTTTGTGGCCCCTCTAATCCAGTCGAGAAAACTTGCGCTTGATCCCTCGGGCGAGACAGGCAGGGCGGCGACGCAGGGCTCCTCATAAGGATGGAGCGCGATGATCCGGTCCCGCGCGGCGTTTGCGGCGGCTGTCGTGGTCTTGACGATCAGCGGGGTTTCAAGCCCGATTTCGACCTTGCCCTCCCACTCATAGACCGAGCGCATTTCGGCGTGGATGTTGACGCAGGCCGCAAGCTTTTCCTCCACGAGAGACCGGGCGATGCGCGCGGCCGTCTCGGCGTTGGGCGCAGTGACGTAAAGAAAAACGATTCCGGACATTCCCGGCCTCCCATTGCAGCTTTGGCGGCTCCGGCCTAAACCAGCCCTCAGCAATATGGAGCGCGCCGTTCCCGCGCGCCAGGATAGCATGCGCAAGCTCGATCATTCCCGCGCCCTTGTTCTTTTCTCCGGCGGGCAGGACTCGTCGATTTCCCTCGCCTGGGCCCTCGACCGTTACAAGCACGTGGAGACGGTCGGCTTTATCTATGGGCAGCGCCATTCGGTGGAGCTGGGCGCGCGGCTTGGCGTGCGGAAGTCCATCGCTGACGCATTCCCAAAATGGGCCGGCAAGCTGGGCGAAGACACACTCGTCGATGCGCGGGGGCTGAAAGATCTTGGCGAGACCGCCATGACCCATGAAACGGAAATCGTCCTTGGCAATGACGGTCTGCCCAACACCTTCGTGCCCGGCCGAAATCTCGTATTTCTCTCCCTTGCGGGCGGGCTCGCCTATCGCCGCAATCTCGGCGTGCTCGTCGCCGGCATGTGCGAGGCGGACTATTCAGGGTATCCCGATTGCCGCGAAAGCGCCCTGGCGGCCCAGCTTGAAGCGTTGCGTCTCGGTATGGACGGGAATTTTGAACTCGAAACGCCGTTGATGCATATCGACAAGGCGGAAAGCTGGCGTCTGGCGGAAAAGCTCGGCGGCAAGGCGCTGGTCGATATCGTGAATGAGCATAGCCACACTTGTTATCGCGGCGTGCGGGGAAAGCGCCATGACTGGGGCTATGGTTGCGGGGATTGTCCCGCTTGCGACTTGCGCGCCAAAGGCTGGGCCGGATACCGCAATAAAGAGGCCCATTGACCGACGCCGCTCACAAAAAGGCCGGACCGCTTTATGCGCTCTATTATGGCGGCCAGTTTGTCCTGCTCGGTTTTCAATTGCCGTTCTTTGCGGGCTGGCTTGCGCTCAAAGGCTTTGATCCGTCGGAAATCGGATGGATCACCGGCGCCGCGTTAATTGCGCGGCTGTTGCTAGGTCCTTTCGTCGCCTATTGGGCGGATCACCAGAGCGACGAACGCCGGTCCTTGCGCATTGTCACTTTTTTCTTTGCGCTTGGCGCCGCGGGTCTGATCTTCGCGCCGGGAAAAATCCTCATTGGCGCCGCAGCGGCGCTGATGATGTGGTGTTTCGGGTTGTTGGTGCCGCTGACGGATACGGCGGTGTTGCGCGCCGACCGTAATGGCTGGCTTCATTACGGACAGACGCGCGCCGCCGGCTCGGTCTTTTTTCTGGCGACCAATATTCTGGGCGGCGCCTTGCTGGCGCGCGCGGGCGTCATCGCTGTGGCGCCGGCCATGGCGATTGCGGCGGCATTTGCGTTTTTGATGACCTTCGCCTTGCCTGCGGGCGCAGGCGGGCGGGGCGGCGCGAAACCGGTTTCCTGGCGCGAAGCGCCCAAGCTTGTTTCCAATCCGGCGTTCCTGATCGTGCTCGCCGCCGCCGGGCTCATTCAGGGCGCGCATGCGGTTTATTACGCGTTTTCATTCTTGCGCTGGGAACAGCTTGGCTATTCAACCCTGATCATCGGCTGCCTTTGGGCCACAGGCGTTGTTGCGGAAATCTTCTTGCTGGCGCGCGCGCGCGGACTTGCGAAACGCTTCGGCCCGGCGACATTGCTGGCCGTCGGCGGCGCGGCGGCGGCGCTGCGCTGGACGGTGATCGGGCTGGAGCCGCCTTTGCCGGTGCTCTTCGCCGTGCAGCTTCTTCATGCGCTCACCTTCGCCAGCGCTTATCTCGGCTCGATTGAATTTCTGGATCGCGCGGCGCCGCTGCGTCTCGTCAACACAGGCATGACCATCATGTCGACCACCGGCGTCGGCGCAGTCACCGGCGTTGCGACCGTCACCGCGGGCTATGTCTGGAACGGCGCCGGGCCGACGGCGGCCTATTTCATGATGGCGGGGATGGGCGCGCTTGCACTTTTGCTGTCGCTATTGCTCCGGCGTGTCTGGAGCGGCGGGAAGTTGTTTGAGTAACGCTCAAACGCCCGCTGTATGAGCGCCGTCCCAGTTTTCGGGCAGGCCTTTTTCCGCATATTGTTTGATGCGCTCTTCATAGATGTCGAAGAGGGCGATCTTGGCGCCGGGCGAGGACTTCGCTTTTTCAAGGCTGGCGCGCGCCGCCGCCATGTCGCCGGAGCGATAAGACGCAAGAAGCTGGCGGTGGGCGTCATCAAGGGCGCGGAACGCTTTCGATGATTTGATGAACGGATTGCCGATCAGCGCATAGATCGAAACAGGCCGCGTCTCGCCGCGCAGCTTCAGCTTGTCGAGTTCCAGAAACGCAAAATGATGATGGGTTTCCTTGTAGACTTGTTCGTCGCAGATCATCGCGGGGCCGTAAAACTCCGACTGGCTGCGCAAGAAGGCGGCGCGGTCGACAGCGGGACCGACCGCCGAATAGCGATTATTGCGGCCATGACCCATGGGCCCGACAAAGCAGGGACCCGTGGCGACGCCGATGGCGAGATGGATTTGCAAGCCCCGCGTGCGGCTCGACGCATCGAGATCGGCGTTGACCTTGTCCATGCTTTCGATGAGGCGCAGCGCAGCGGCGCAGCCCGCCTGCACATGGTCGGCGTTTTCAAGCGGCGCATTGAAATAGGCGAACAGGCGCCCGCCCTCCGCTTGGTCGGCGGCGCCGCCTGCGTCGATGATCGTCTGCCGGAGATCGAGCGAGGCGGCGGCGAGCAGCTTGGTGATGTCGTCGGGCAAGTTCTCCATAGTGCGCAGATCTTCGTCGGCGATGCGCAACTCACAGGCAAGCACGGTGATGTCCCGGCGCACGCCTTTCAGCAAGTCGCTGCCGGTGTCTTCGCGCAGGCGCTTCATCGCCGGTTCAGGCAGCGTGTCATGGAACGAGCCGCGCAAATTATCGTCGCGCAGGACGCCGCCGATCGACTTGCCGCCGGCGACGGAGAAGGCGCCGAGAAACAGCGCCATGGCCGGCGGTATGGGATTGAGAAGCAGATTCCCGAATGCAAAAGCGCCATAGGCGCCGAGCATCAGGATAACCGAGAGGAGCGCGGCGAAACCGGCGGCCTGCCAGAACTCAAGGCGCTGCGCGGTCATGATCGCCGCGGCGCCAAACAGCATCACTGCGAGCGCTTCGATATAGCCGGCCCACCCCGGACGGGTTGGCGCTTCGCCCGAAAGGATTTGCGCGGCTGTCAGCGCATGGGCGGCGGCCGGTGAGACCGATCCGCGGGCGGTGCGCACCGGCGTGCCAAGCTCCGTATCAAGACCGATGATGACGACGGCGTCTTTCAATTGCGGGTTTGAGCCGGCGATGGTCGCGGGCGCGCCGTTAAAACCTGACAGCAGGCGTGATGCGGATGTGGTGGGGACGGAAATATTTTTCGGCAGATAAAGCCGCAGCGACGTCGTCTCCGACACCGGCAGGTTGTGGTCGTTGAGGCTGAGATTTTGAACGGTCCGGCCTTGCGCGCTGGCGGCTGAGCTGCGCATGACGGCGGTCACGGTGACATCGCCGGCGGCGAGCCGCGCCGCTTCCAGTGCAATCGCCGGCGCAGGCGCATTATTCAGCGACCAGAGGAGCGGCGCGCGTCGCAACACGCCGTCGCTGTCTGGGGCGAGCGATGAGACCGCCGGACGCGCCGCCGCGGCGAGATCGGGATTGATGGCGTAGAAATAACGGGCCGCGGGCAGGGCGAGAAAATCCGTATCGCCAGTGTTGAGCCAGTTTGCGTCTTGCGTGTCCGTGCGCTGGAACGACGAGGCCCGGTTCGGGTCCGACGGCGCCGTGAGCGACACCGCGACGGCGCCGTCGACATTCCTGAAAGCCTCGGCGAGCCGCTCATCCGTGCGGGGCAGGAGCGCGAGCTGCTGGGCGAAAACCTCGTCCCGGGCGCCGGAAAGCCAGAATTCGCCGATTGTTTCCGGCGACAGCGGGTCAGGGGCGTCCACGGCCTCAGTGAGGATGACCCCCTTGGCGCCGGCTGTTCCGGCGGCCTCCACAAGGCCGGCCAGAACGGTCCGCGGCCATGGCCAGGGGCCGACGGCGTCAACGCTCTCGCGGTCGATGAGAACCAGATGGAAGTTTTCCACAGCCTCGCCGTCAGCCGGGTCAAGCCGTTGAAAATAATCGAAAAGCCGTTCGCGCCAGCGGGCGTCCGGCGATTGGGCCCCGGCGAGCGCGCCGAGCGCAATTACGGCCAAGGCACCCGTCACCACCAGCAGCGGCAGCGCGGTCAGCCACTGAAACGGCTTGGAAAACATGCGTTTGGTCAAGAACGACCCTTTCCACTCACTCCGAATAAGGGCTTAGGCCTTCACATCCGCCTTGCAAGCCTTTCTTCAGGATGAATTTATTATCCTGCTTTAAACCATAACACTGCAAGGGGCGGGCCTATTTACGTTGGCCAGCGTCCAGTCCCTTAAGGAAGCGTTAACCATGGCGGATTCGGCGGCGCATTTCGACATAGATATGTCGCAAGGAACTTTGAAACTGGTTCCGAGGGGCGACTGGCGTGCGCGCTTTCTGGGCGATCTTGACGATGATCTGCGAGATTTCGCCGATGATTCGATTGGCCGCGATCTCGTCATCGACATGTCCAGGGTGGATCGTCTCGATACGGTCGGGGCGATGATGCTGCAGCGGACCATGCATTGCTGCTCGAATCGGGGGACCGAGTCACAGTTCACCGGCGCCAATGAGGCGCAGGCGGCGCTGCTGGCGCAGGTCGAAAGCCATCTGCAGCCCTGCCATGTGGAGCCGACGCATAGCAATCCTTTCCTGGCGGTGGTCAATCGCCTCGGCAAGGGCGTCGCCGACGCTTACTACGCAGCGCTTGAGGTCATGAGTTTCGTCGGCCGCACCTTGTCGACGGCCGGGCGCGTTGCGCTCCAGCCCCAAAGAATGCGCTGGACTTCCACTGTGTATCACATGGAGGAAGCGGGTCTGAACGCCATGCCGATCATCGGCCTCATGTCATTCCTGATCGGCGCCGTTGTCGCCTATATGGGCGCAAAAATCCTCAGCATGTTCAACGCCGACATCTTCACGGTGGAACTGGTCGGCATCTCGGTGTTGCGGGAGTTCGGCGTTTTGTTAAGCGCCATTCTCATCGCCGGCCGGTCGGGCAGCGCCTTCACGGCGCAAATCGGCTCCATGAAAATCCGGGAGGAAATCGACGCCATGAAGGTGCTCGGTCTCGATCCCATGGAGGTGCTTGTTCTGCCGCGTGTGATTGCCCTGGTGATCATGCTTCCCATTCTGGCGCTGGTCGCTGCGGTTCTTGGGGTTGTCGGCGGCGGGCTTGTCGCCGCGACGGCGATGGATATTTCTCCCGCGCTTTTTGTGGCGCGCTTTCAGGAAACCATCGTCATCAATCATTTCTGGGCGGGCCTCATCAAGGCGCCGTTCTTCGCCTTCGTGATCGCCATCATCGGTTGCTTTCAGGGGATGGAGGTGGAAGGCAGCGCCGAATCTCTCGGTCAGCGCACAACGCTTTCCGTGGTGCAGTCTCTGTTTCTTGTCATCGTCATCGACGCCTTCTTCGCCATGTTCTATCTGGAGATCGACTTTTGACGGACCAGAGAAAAGAACATGAGCACGTTATTGAAGTCGAAGCGCTGAAAACGCAGTTCGGCGACTTTGTTGTGCATGAAGATCTCGATCTCAATGTGAGGTCGGGAGAGATCCTCGGCGTTGTCGGCGGGTCGGGCACGGGCAAGTCCGTGCTCATGCGCGCCATTATCGGCCTCAAACGGCCGAGCGCCGGGACCGTGCGCATTTTCGGTGAAGATTATTATCAGGCCAGCGACAAGGCGCGTGAGGTTATTGAACAGCGCTGGGGCGTTCTCTTTCAGGGCGGTGCGTTATTTTCCTCACTGACCGTCGCCCAGAATGTGATGGCCCCCATTAGGGAACATCTTAAACTTCCTGAAGAATTAGCTAAGGACATCGCCGCGCTTAAGATTTCCATGTCCGGTCTGCCGGAAGAGGCAGGGGCGAAATATCCTTCAGAGCTTTCGGGCGGCATGAAGAAGCGGGCGGGCCTCGCGCGCGCCCTTGCGCTTGATCCGGAAGTTGTTTTTCTCGACGAGCCGACCGCCGGCCTTGATCCCATCGGCGCGGCCAGATTCGATGAGCTTATCGTCAATCTCAAGGAATCCTTAGGGTTAACAGTGTTTATGGTAACCCATGATCTTGATACGCTGCATGCAACCTGTGACCGGGTGGCGGTGCTGGCTGAAAAGCACGTCATCGCCTGCGGACCTCTTGAGGAAGTCCGCAAGACCGACCACGCGTGGATACAGGAATATTTTTCAGGCCCCCGGGGCAGGGCCGCGCTCGCCGTCAAGGCGAGCTAGGGGATAAGTAGAGTCCGATGGAAACGCGTGCGCCATATGTTGTAATCGGAGCGGTGGTGTTAAGCGCCATCGCGCTCGCGTTTTATATCATCATAAAAATGAGTCAGACGAGCAGTGAGTATGATCAGTACGATGTGATCTTCACTGAGCGTGTTTCCGGCCTGTCCGTCGGCGCCGCGGTGCGGTTTAACGGTATTCAGAAAGGCGAGGTGGAAACGCTTTCCATCGATCCGGAAAACCCGTCCATCGTGATTGCGCGCGTGCGCGTCGATAAAGACACGCCAGTGAAAACCGACACAAAGGCCGAACTTGAATTTGTCGGTTTCACCGGCCTCGCGATTATCCAGTTTGTCGGCGGCAGCCGCGACGCCCCGTTATTGAAAGAAGTCAGCGATATGCGCGTGCCGCAGCTTTCGGCCGACATGTCCGGTTTCGGCGCGTTTCTCGAAGGCTCCGGCGATGTTCTCGCCCAGGCCAACCGTCTTCTTTCCGATGACAATATCAACGGCATTTCCGGCATCATCTCGAATGTGGAGACCTTGACGGCGGCTTTCGCCAATAATGAAGATGACATCACGGCGACGCTGGACAATCTGAACACCATTACGACCGACCTTGCGCAAGTCACTTCGAAGCTCGACGCTGCGGCGACAAGCCTCCAGAATTTCATGGAGGAGGACGCGCAAGGCGCTGTTGAAGACGTTGAAGCGCTGTTGTCTGAATCGCGCGCGCTCGTCACGGATCTGCGCGCCATTACGAATGAGAACCGCGCGTCGATCCGGGTGTTTGCAGATCAGGGGCTGGGCCAGGTTGCGCCGGCGCTTGCCGAGGCGCGCCGTTTGATGCGCACGCTTGATGCGGTGTTGCGTGAAATCGACCGCGACCCGAACGCCTATTTCTTCGGCGAACGCGCGCCGGAATATGCTGGAGGCGAATGACAATGAAGATGTTGCTGAAAAGCGTCGCTCTCCTTTCTGCGCTTGCCCTTCCGGCTTGTGTTTCCGTCTTGCCGGAAGCAGCGCCCCCGAAGCCGCGTTTCCACATCGCCGCTGCTGACGGCGACGCGCTGGCCGGCGACGCGCTTCAGTTTTCGCTGGTTGTCGACGAACCGCGCGCCACACGCGTCTACGACGCCCCGCGCATTGCCGTCTCCGCTGCGCCCGGCCGCATCGAATATCTCGCGGGCGCTGAATGGGCTGATCGTGCGCCGCGCCTCTTCCAGACGGCGATGATCCAGACTTTCGAAGACGCTGGGCGCATTCTGGCGGTTGGCGATCGCGCCGCTATTCCCGTCGCCGATCTTGTTTTGCAAACAGATATTCGCCGGCTGGAGCTTGATGTCGAAGGCGCCGATGCGGCGGTTGTTTCCATCTATGCGCGTCTTTCAAACGGCAAAGGCGCCGTTTACGCGGCGCGCAAATTTGACGCCCGCATCTCCGCCGCCTCAACAAAACCAGACGATGTTTACGCCGCTTTCGACAGCGCCTTCGATCAGGTCATTTCAGGCATCGTGGAATGGACCTTCGACACTGGCGCCTCCGTCCGGGCCAACTCCTGATTGGCGCCTGACCCCGAATTCATGCGCCGTCATTAGACTTCGCCGCGCCGCGCGCCTACTCTTGGCGTCAGCCGAAAAGGAGCTGACGTCATGAACAAGGCGATATCCCTGTTATCCTGTGTTGCGTTTTTCCCGCTCGCCGCTTGCGGCGGCGCAGACAATACGGAAGCCGGGGCGGACTCCCCGGAGGTCAGTGAAACGTCAACGCCGCAAGCCGCCGCGGAGTGTCCGGTAATCGAGGCGCGCAACTGGTCCGCCTGGGTGAACGCCATGCCGGGGCCGGACGCCAAACCGATGCTGCATGTTGCGGGCGATGTTGATCTGCCGACGCCGGGTTACGACATCGCCTGGCAAGAAGGCATGGCTGATCGCAGTGCGACGCCGGTGCAACGCCTCATGCTGACGCTGACGCCGCCGGACGGCATGGCGGCGCAAGTCGTCACCACCGAAAGCGTGAAATATGAAGGACCGGCGCTGACAAAAACCTATGGCGGCGTAATTGTCTTATGCGGCGGCGAAGCGCTTGCAGAAATCGACGAGGTTGTGACCGCCGAATAGTAAAGGTCAGAAGTTTTTGTATTTGTCATTCAAGCCGCCGCCGGCGGCGATCATGGGCAGGATCTTTTCAAGACGGCGTTCTTTCGTCGCCGCTTGTTTCGCCTCGGCGATGTAATCCGCATATTCGCGCTGTTTACCGGGCGTCAGCTTTTCAAAGGCGGCGCCCGCGCGTTTGTTTTTTGAAAGCGCCGTTTTGAGCTCTTCCGGCAGCACGAGCGCGCCCTTGCGCTGCGGCTTGATCTCCTTGCCGGCTTTGGCGAGGGCAACCGCCTCCTTCACATAGGCTTTGATGATCGCGGGCTTGATGTCCCTGGCGCTCTGCATCCGCCATTGGCGCTGGGCCTTGGTGACGCCTTCCTGCGCATTCATGAGGACTTGTCGTTCGTCTTTCAACAGCGCGCCCTGCGGAAACCAGAGACAGAAAAAAGTCTTGAAGGCTGTCAATCCGACAATGTGTTTGCCGTCCAGAGTGTAAAAAGGCGACCCCCATTTGATTTCTTCAGTGAGGCCTGTCGACACAAGAATCTTACGCAACGCGATCAGCTCGTCGCGCCACTTTGTTGCATTTTTAAAATAAGCGTCAGGCGTCTTTGTCTTTTGCATTCGGCGCTCCCCAAGAGACCTGCCTTACGCAAAATACCCCACTGTCGCCCCGATTAACAGATAGACGCGGCCCAGCGGCGAGGAGAGATATTCCTCTAGTTCTTCGTCGGCGGTCTCTGATGTCGTTGCGTCTTCCAGCAGTTTTTCAAAGCCTTGCAGAAAGTCGTGCACGCCATGTTCAAAATTGCGGTCGCGGCCCGATTCCGACCGGATGCGGCGTTTTACGTCGGCTTCATTGAGGCGCAGCAGGCGATTGGCGAAGACATTGCGGTCGCCGCGATCGAACCGTTCCTGCAACGCGGGCGGCGGATCGCCATAGAGGCGGGTTTCAAGTTCCTGCGTGAAATCCTGCAGGCTGGCGATGATGCGGATAGCGTTGTCGGCCGCGCGGCGCGCTTCGTCTTCCGCGTCGGATTTTTTCGTCGCCTTGCCGAGATCGAGCGGTTCGCCTTCATCGGCGGCGTCAAGGATTTCCTTCCACGAGACGTCGCCTTTCATGCGCTTGCCGGGCGCGGCGCCCGGGCCTTTCTGGGCGTCTTTGCCCAGCGTGAGCGGCTGTTCTTGCGGCGGCGCCTGTTTGCTTGGGCGCCGTTCAGCGATGTCCCGCGCAAGCTCGTCGAGACGGGCGGCGCCGTTGGATTTCTTTTCCGCCTTTTGCGCCGCCGGATCGGCGGTCTTTGCGGTGAGCGGCGGTTCCTTGCGCCGGGCGGCGGGGGTGAGGTCCAGCGTCTCCTGCGCTTCTTTGTCGGCTTTAATAGCCGTTTCTTCCGCCGCCGCCTTGCGTTCGCCCTCTTCAGATTTTTTCTTTTCAGCTGCCTGACGGTCGGCGCGGGCCTGCATCTCGTTTTGCGCTTCGGCCAGGCGCGCGGCCGCTTCCTGTTCGCGCAATTGCGCTTCCGCGAGGCGCGACAGGCGGTCGGTTTGTGAGGCAATGGCCTCGGCGAGACGGTCAGCGCGTTTGCGTTGTTCATCGATCAGCGATTCAAGGCGCGCATTTTCCTGTTCCAGCGCGGCGCGTGCTTCGGCCAGGGCCTGATTGCGCTCTTCGATACGCTGGGCTTCGGTTTCCGAGAACTTCATGGCGTCTTCCGAGGATTTGCGGGCGCGTTCGCTGGCGGCGGTGACATCGCTGGAGGCTTTTTCCGCCGCTTCGCCCGTGCGGCGCGCGGCTTCGGTGACGTCTTCCGCGGCGCGGGTTGCTTTGGCGGCGCCTTCCGCCGCTGCGGCGAGGGCGTCGGCGGTGGAGCCTGAAATGTCTTTCAGCGCCTGCGCCGTGGCGTCCTGCACGCGGATGGCTTCTTCGTTGGTGGCGTCGACGGCGCCTTTTGCTGTGCGTTCGGCCTCGGCCCGCGCAGCTTCAACAGCGTCATCGGCGGCTTTCTTCGCCTGTTCTGCAGCGGCGCGGGCTGCTGAGCCGATATTGGCGGCGTTGCGCGCGGCCGATTCCGCCGCGGCGTCAGCGGCGGCTTTGGCGCGTTCGGTGGCGCCGCGGGTTTCTTCTGCAGACTGATCGACAGCTTGCGCCGAGGCGCGCATCGTTTCATCCACATCGCGCAGCGCATCACGCAGGGATTCAAATGAGTTGAAGGCGCGCTCCGCCGCCGTTTCAAGGCGATGGAGGCGCTCGTCGAAATCCTTTTCCGCCTGCACGGATGTGGATTCCGCCGACTCCAGAGACGAAATCGCCGCCTTCGCTTTTTCCGCAATCGCGGCGGCGAAACTGTCGGCATGGGCGTTGAGGCTTTCGGTAAGCTCCATCAATCGCGAACGTTCATCGGCGACGCGTCCGGCGGCGCCGGTGGCTTTCGCCTCAATCGCTTCGCCGGCGATTTCGATCGCCTCCACATGCTGGCGGATCATGGCTTCCACAGAAGCAAGGCGGGAGAGGGCGCCGTCAAGTCCCTGATTGAGCGCGTTCACTTGTGTCTGAACGACGGCGCCGACTGTTTCCACATTATGCGCCGCAGTGACATCGGGCGTTACAAAACGCTGCGCGGCGATTGCGATCGCTTCGGCGGCGCGGATCATCTCCATTAGCCGTGAAACGGCGTAGCCTGTAAACAACACCAGCGCCGGAATGATGAAAGCGAACAGCACGGTCTCGATTTCAAAAGCGCCAAGGGGGTTCCATGGCCGGTCGACGCCGGTCAGCGCTGTGATTTGCTTATGGGCGAACCAGTTGCCGAGCGGCAGACCGACAAGGGTCGAGAAAAAGACAAACACCGCCGTCATCCGCGCGGCGTGCCAGATCTGACGGCTGCGCGCGTTCCAGCGTTGCTCGTTGGACGTGAAGTAGATCAGCTCGCCGTCGTCGCGCCCGCCTTCGCGCCCATCGTCGCGTCTGGCGGCGTCGCGGCGCTCTGCTTCGACGATGCCCTTGAAGCGCATGCGAGGAGCGCTGTCTCCAGCGTCATCGCCTCCGGCTTTTTCCTGTTCGTCGTCGAGATCGCTCACGTCTTCGCTCACCTCATGGGGACTGCCCCCCATATGCGCCGCAAACGCCCCGCATAGCTGATTTTGTGAAGCCAGCCAATCGTTTGCGGCCAATTGCCGGAAGATCGGCGACTTTCTATTTGGCAATGATTGCGCAGCCGGCCGACTAAAGGAAAGACCTTCAATTTCCGGCGCTTTCCGCGTAGCGCAGAATCCGCCTAGCAAAGTCGTGAAGAAAGCTCGCCGGGTTTTCCCCAGCCAGCTCCATTTCAAGGGCTCTCAAGGCGGATGACGGAACCGAAACGAACGTCTTTACAGCGTTTTGTAGAAAGTTCGGCCTTTCAGGCGGTCGTTCTGTCGCTGATTATCGTCAACGCCGTTATTTTAGGCGCGGAGACCTTTCCGGCGTTCAAGGACGCGCCGCTCCTCAAAATTGTCGACCGCGTCATCGTCTACGCCTTTGTGGTGGAAATCGGCATGAGGATCATCGCCTGGCGCGGGGCCTATTTCCGCAATGGCTGGAATATTTTCGATTTCCTGATTGTCCTTGTTTCCATCGGCGCCGCCACATCTGGGCTTGCGGCGCTCCGGGCCTTCCGTGTGTTGCGGGTTTTAAGGGTCATCACGGTCATTCCGCGCATGCGGGTCGTCGTGTCGGCGCTGCTCGATTCGATCCCGGGCATCGCCTCGGTCGGCGTTGTCTTGGCGCTGATCGTCTATGTCTTTGCGGTGATCGCCGCCAATCTTTACGGGCCGGCGCATCCTAACCTTTTCGGCGATGTCTTTCACGCCATGTATACGCTGTTTCAGGTGATGACGCTGGAAGGCTGGCCGGATATCGCGTCGCAAGTCGCCGAAACGCATAAGCGGTCATGGATATTTTTTCTCTCTTTCGTATTGATCGCGACGTTCACCATGCTCAATCTTTTCGTCGCTATCGTGGTGCGCGTCGTTGAGGAGGATTCAGAGCCCGTCGTCGACGACGTTCTGGAAAACCAGCGGGCGATCCTGCGGGAGATCAAGGCTCTGAAAGAAGAGCTGGCGCGGCGCGTTGAATAGTATGCAACATCTACATGTTTGCGATCACATTTGATTGACTTAACAGTCGCGCCGCACTCGCTAACGGCGTCATCAGAATTTCTGCAATGGACATCGCGTGAGGATGCGGATAGGGCTTCGGGCCGCAGTTAACAACGGTTTTGATGTTGCGTAGAAAACTAATCAGTCTACCTCTCTTTGCGGCGGTTACAGTCCCGTGCCTTTTTCAAACAGCGCTGGCGGAAACAGATGTTATCACCGTCACAGCGTCAAAACGCGTGCAAAGCCTCAGCGATATTGCGGCGAGTGTCGATGTGATCGGCGGGGCGCAAATCGACAAGGCGAACGGTTTCAACAGCGCGGAAGAAATCACGCAGCTTTTGTCGGGCGTTCAGGCCGCTGTCGCCAATGGCAACCAGATTGCGTTCCAGATTCGCGGCATCGGCGCCGTCGACCATCAGGCGCTGACGCCGACGGCCGCCGCCGTTTATCTGGACGGCGTTTTTCTCGCGACCAATGTGCAGACGGGGCCCTTGCTTTACGATCTTGAACGGATCGAAGTTCTGAAAGGTCCGCAAGGCTCGCTCTATGGGCGCAACGCATCCTCCGGTGCGGTTAATTTTATTTCCGCGGCGCCAAGTGAAGAAACGACAGGCTATCTTGGCTGGTCTTATGGCCGCTTCGACCGGCTCGATGCGTCGGGCGCCATTGGCGGCGCTCTTGGCGGCGGATTTTCCGGGCGCATCGCCGGGCGCTATCTGAAACAGGATGCGGCGCTCGATAATGTTCAGACCGACCCGGATATTTCTGCGCCGAAGCGCGCTGGCGGCGAACGCGATGAGTTCGGATTGCGCGGGTCATTGCAATGGGAAGGGGAGGCGGCGCGTTTTCTCTTCCGCGCGCATTACGAAGAAGACAATGGCGTCAATCCGGCGCCGCGCAATCTCAATCTCGACCTTGGCAAGCATGAGATTTCTGTTGGCGCCGACGGCATACAGGACACCGACAATGAATTTTACGGCGTCTCGCTGGAGTCTGTCATTCCCGTCGGTGAATGGGAGCTGTTTTCGCTGACGGCGCTTGAAGGCTATGGTCAGGATTACGGTTTCGATTTCGACGGGGCGCCGGCGCCCTTTGGCGATCCAACCTTGAACGCCAACCTCCATTACGACCGCGAATTTCTGCAATGGAGTGAAGAGATCCGCTTGCAGGGCGACTGGGCCCTCGGCCACAGCCTGATTGGCGTTTCTGCGGCGGGCGAGGATTTCGAACAGGAATATCTGATCTGGTGCGGCGAGCTTGATCCCGCGACGCTGCTGGGAACCTGCCGTTATGTGGGCGCGCCGGGACGTGTTGGCCCGTCGCCGGCGTCGCCGGGCGTTGCAACAACCCTCATCACCGACATCGATCAGACGCGCAAAACCGCCGCGATCTTCACCTATAACGACATCAACCTCACTGACGCGCTGACGCTGACCCTTGGCGGGCGCTACACCTATGAAGACATCAAAGGCGAAGGCCAGGGCGTTCACATTTTCGATGACGGCGTCATCGCCTTCAACAATCGCGACGGCCTCGGTCCGGCAGTCGGTGAAAACCGCATCAAGGAAAACCGGTTCAGCGGCAATGCGGCGCTGTCTTACCGGTTCTCTGATGCGGCGATGATTTATGCGTCCTTCTCCAACGGCTATAAAAGCGGCGGCTTTAATGGCGAGGTGCAAAACAACGCCGCGCATTTTCGCGATGAAGGCCTCTTCCGCGCCGAGACCGTCAACGCCTATGAGGTTGGTTATAAGGGCGAGCCATCCCCGGGCCTCGCGCTCCGGGCCGCTGCGTTTTATCAGGACTATGACGCGCCGCAGGCGCGCATCTTCGTCAATTTTGCGCTGCCGGGCGGCGGATCGATCATTTCCAACTCGCTTTCCAATCTCGACAAGGCCGAAGCTTACGGTCTTGAAGGAAGTTTCGACTGGACGCCGTCGCCCGCTTTCACGCTTGGCGGGTCGGTGACGCTGCTCGAAACAGAGATCAGCCAGACAACAGACATCGGCGGCAACGCCGCCCTTTTCGACGGCAATCCCTTGCCCTTCGCCTCTGAGGTTTCGGCCACCGGCTTTGCCCGCTATGTCCGCGAGCTTGGTGGCGGGGTCAGCTTCGCCTTGCAGGCGAACGCCAAATATCAAAGCGCCTTTTATCTCGACGCCGAAGGCCTCGAGGACCGCCGTCAGGAAGGCTACACCATCGCCGACGCCGAGGCGGCGCTGGTCTTTGACAACGGGCTGGCGCTTGCGCTGCGGGGCCGCAATCTCCTCGACAAGGATTACGCCGTCTCAGGCTTCGGGTTCATCGGCTATAATGTCTTTGTCGGTCCCCCGCGGACATGGGAAATTGCGATCCGCAAGAGCTTTTAAGGCGCGCCGGTAAAGGCTGGCGCCCCCGCTTTTCGCCGGGCGCAAAAAATGCGACTTTCACGGCCATGACCAACAAGAACAGTTTCGGCCTTTCCAAGGGCGACCGGCTGACCTGGCGCTATGAAGTGATTGAGCGCATCGGTTCGGGCTCGGAAGGGGAAGTCTACAAGATCCGGGAGAAAGCGACGGGCCTAACGCGCGCGGCGAAGCTTTATTTTGAAACCAAGGAAAAGACCGCGCCGGTCTTCATCCGCCACGCCCGCAAGCTCGATGCGCTCAGGGATTGCGACATCGTCGTTAAATATCTCCACGCCGAAGAGGTGTGGATCAATGACCGGTTCATCTACTGCATGATCTCGGAATATTTCGAGGGCGCGCTTTTAGAGGATTTGCTGAAAACCTATCGCGGCGGGCGCATGCCGGCCTTTGAGGCGCTCAGTCTTATCTACGCCCTGACCATCGGCATCGAAGAAATCCACGCCCGCAAGGAGTTTCACGGCGATCTTCACAAGGGCAATATTTTCGTCGAGCGCACAGGCGTTTTCTTCAAGTTGCGCACGATCGACTTTCACGACTGGGGCCGCACCCCGGCGGTGGAGCGCCGCTCGGACATCCTGTGTGTGGCGCGGCTGCTTTACGACATGGTTGGCGGGCGCGAGCATTACAAGAAACAGCCCCAGGCGATCCGCGACATCTGCATGGGCAACCGCTCGGATTTAATTCTCAAGAAGTTTCCGACGGTGTTTCATCTCCGCGCGCATCTGGAGACCTTTGAGTGGTAGCCAGCGCGCCGATGAAGTGACGGCTAAGTCTAGTCTGCGAACCTTGCGCGCCGTTTCGCCAGCGCCGACTGTTTCAGGAACAGCTTGACCAGCGGGCGCGAGGTGAGGCGGGCGGCGAAGACGCCGAAGGTGACGGCGACGGCGCCGACGGTGAGGATCGCGTCCTGCGCCACGATGGAGGGCGCATCGAAAAGGGAAATCAGGAACAGGGCCGAGGCTGCGCCGGGGGCGCCGCCGAACCAGGCGAGGAACATCTGGCTCTCTCGCGGCAGGCTCGTTTTCTTCAAGGCCGCGAGGCGGGGGCCGGCCCGCATGATGGTGACGGCGGCGGCGGCGAAGAGGATGGTCAGGAGGTCGGCCTGAAACACCCGCGGGGCCAGCGCCACGCCGAAGGCGATATAGGCGAGTGGCGCGACGACGCGCTCAGCCATGCGGCGCAGGCGGACCCGAGTGACGGCGAGGGCGCTCGACTGCTCGCCCCAGAGGAGGCCCGCCGCCGCTGCGGCGAGGACCGGGTGGCCGCCGAGTACCGGCGCGAGGAGGAAAGAAACAAGGCCGGACAGGATTGCAAGTTCGGCGGCTTTTTTCTTCAATTTCAACTTGTTGCCATAAAAAGCTGCGGCGAGGCCTAAGGCGCCGCCCAAGGCAAATGCGATGAGAAAGCTGCGTGAGGCTTCGAACAGCGGCGTCACAGCCGGCATATCCTGCGGCGCTGCTGTGGCGATGGATTCAAGGATGACGGCGAAGGGAAGGCCGAGCGCAAGGATCGCGGCGCTCTCCAGCCGGACCGCCGCCTTGATGGTCTGGGGAGCCGGCGCGCCGGTGACCGCCCGGCGGTCGAAGGCTGCGCCATTGAGGGTCAGCGCGCCCGCAAGCAGGAACGCGGCGCTGAAGGAGAGTTGCGGCGCAAGGATGAAGGCCGCGAGCCCGCAGACGATGAGGAATAAAGGCGCGCCGCCAAGGGTCAGCCGGAAGGAGGCCGGGCAGACGCTGGCGAGCCTCGTGATCCGGAACTGGGCGGCGGCGGCGAAAGCCAGCGCCGCAAGAAGCGCGTCAGCCCCGGCGGCGGTCCATTCGGACGGGGCGAAAGGCCCGCCTGAAAAGCGCCAGAGAAGAGAGCCGGCGGCGCCTGCCGCCAGAAGCAGGGCCGGCGCGCGCGCAGCGGCGTCCACCGCCTTCAAGGCCGCGCCTTTGGACTTTCCAAGAATCAAAAATAAAGCGGCGAGGAGAGCCGCCGCACCTGCGAACGCCATAGGGATTTTTTTGACCGCCGTTGCGATTCGACATCGTTATGGGGCTTTCCACGCGCGCCGAATCATTTCCCGCGAAGATGAATTGATCCGGCGACAATTGCAAATTGAATTTTTCGCAAGAATAGACCGCATACGGCGGATTTTTCGCCTTAAACGGGAATGCATTCTTGAATGTGTAACAGGGGGGTAGCCGGTGCTGCTCCAGTGTACCACGAAAATGAAAGTGGTGGATAATTTTTCACGGATTTTTTTTCGGCCTTAGACTATGCGCCAAATGAGTTTTCAAAGAGGCGAAAAAAATGAGCGCGTCGTCGGGCGAGAACAAAACATCGAAACCGAGAGGGCGGATAAAACGCGCCATTGCGCGCGCGGCGCCGGGGCTTGCCCGCGCTCTGGGCGGTCCGCTTGCGGGCGCTGCGGTGGAGCAATTGTCGCGCGCAATTTTTGGCGACAATGTTGTTGACGAAGATGCGCTTGCCGAAGCGCTTGCTGTCGCAACCCCGGAACAGCTTCTGGCGATCAAAAAAGCAGAACAGGATTTTCAGATCGCGTTGCGCCAGGCCGGCGTTGACGAATTGCGCATCGCCGCTGGCGACCGGTCAGATGCGCGCGAGCGGCAGATAAAGATGAACGATTGGACACCTTCGGTTTTGGGCGCGGTCGTCATTATCGGTTTCTTCGCGGTGCTTGCGATTATGGTCGCGAAAAAACTGCCGCCGGGCGCCGAGACTGAATTTTCGATCATGCTCGGCGCGCTCGCCACCATGACGGCGGCGGTGGTCAATTATTTTTTCGGTTCTTCCGCCGGGTCACGGGAAAAGACGCGGCTCATCGCCTTCCCGGTTCCTGAAGGGGCCGCGCGTGAAAGCATGGAGACGACCGCGAAGAAATAGCGCATGGATGCGGGATGACAACGGGTCCGGCAAACGCCAAAAGGATGGGATGAAAGCCAGGGGTTTTGATATCGCGATCATTGGCGGCGGGGTGATTGGCCTGACGCTCGCCCGCGCGCTCGCCGACCGCGGCGCGGCCATCGCCGTGATCGACGCCGGGTCGGCCGTGCCCCAGGCGACACATGCCGCCGCCGGCATGCTCGCGCCGTCTTTTGAATATGGCGAAGAGTTCGGCGGCCCGGCGGAGGCCGTTTATCGCCTTGGCGCCCTCAGTCTCGCCATGTGGAAAGACTACGCGGCGGTGCTGGAAGAAGAGACTGGCGTTTTTGTCGACTATCGCGGCGATGGCGCGTTAGGGCTTTCCTATCGCGACGCCCAGACACAGATCCTCGCCGAACAGGCGGCGCGGGTGACAAGCCTTGGCGGCGCCGCGGAAATGATTTCCGGCGATGAAGCCCGCGAGCTGGAGCCGGCGCTGTCGGCGGAGATTGTCGCTGCGCTTCATGCGCCGAAGGACACCCAGGTCGATCCGCGCCGGGTGATGGCGGCGCTCACCGCGTCTCTTGAACGGCGGCAGGTTGACATCATCAAGGCGCGGGTCCTGTCTCTTGGCGACGGCGACGCTTCGCGCCAGTTCATCAGCGTCGAAGGCGATGATTATGAAGCCGAGACAATCGTGCTCGCCGCCGGCGCCGTCAGCGGCTTGACGCCCATGGGACTGGTCTATCCTGTAAAAGGAGAGGCGACGGCGATTGCGAGTGAGGGCGCCGTTAGCCGCGTCGTGCGCGCGCCCGGGGCTTATATCTGTCCCAAAGCCGAAGGCCGTCTGGTCATCGGCGCGACCGAGGAGATCGGCCCCCTCGACCATCATTCCGTTTCTCCGGCGGCGATCGCAGGGCTTCGCGCCAATGCGGCCCGCGCCGTCCCGGCGCTTGAAGACGCTGAGGAGCTGGAGCGCTGGGCCGGCCTGCGGCCCGGCACGCCGGACGGCGCCCCGATCATGGGCCAGGACGAGAAAGGGCGATTTCTCGCCCTTGGTCATTTCCGCAACGGCATCCTCCACGCCCCAGCGGCGGCGCAGGCCATGGCGGCGCTGATCCTCGGCGAAACGCCGCCCTTCGATCTCGCGCCGTTTTCGAAAAGCCGTTTCAGTTCGGGACGCGATGGTTAGCGCTTTGTTGACGATTGGCCGCCAAATTGAGCGGGCTGAGCTGTAAACGCCGCCAGAGGGATGCCCATGACTGCCGAAATCGCCGCCGCTGCGACTACCGGCGCTGCGTCTGTGACAGGCGCGGTTAAACGCGCAAGCGCGTCCACCGGCGCCGGCTTTGATTTCCTGATGAAAATGGCCGCCCGCGAAAGCGGCTTCGACCCCAATGCGCAGGCGAAGACGTCGAGTGCTGCGGGGCTGTTTCAGTTTATTGAACAGACATGGTTTTCGACGGTCAAAAAATACGGCGCCGAACATGGGCTCGGCGCGGCGGCGAACGCGATCTCCCAGAACGCCAACGGACGTTATCAGGTGAGCGATCCGGCGGCGCGCGAAAAGATTTTGAATCTGCGTTTCAACGCTGAAGCGGCTTCCGCCATGGCGGGCGAGCTGGCGAATGAAAACAAAATGATGATTGAAGGCCGGCTTGGCCGCGCCGCGACCAGCGCTGACCTTTATACGGCGCATTTTCTCGGACCCGCCGGCGCGGTGAAGCTTCTTTCTGCGGGCGCAAGCATGAAAGCCGCCGATTTGTTACCGCAGGCGGCGGCGGCGAACCGCAATGTCTTTTATGACGGCGCGCGCGCAAAAAGCGTGGGCGAAGTGGTCGCCTCCATCGCAACTTCCATGGGCGGCGCAGCCAATGTGACCGGCGGCGTCCCGGCGGCGGCGCAAACACAATCCACGCGAGACTTTTCTCCGGTGCGCAGCTATATGCATCAGATCGTTGATGCGTTCACATCACCCATCAAGAAGGCGCCGGTCAGTGGCTATAGCGCGACGGCGCTCGCCGTTCTCGATGCGCTTGACCCGACATCCCTTCGCAAGGATCGTGACGACCAGGACCGGTCATAGCGTAGTCTAAATCTGAGAAGCTATTGTTCAGCAGCGCGGGGCGGTGACGCCTTCCGGCAGTTTCGTATCCGTTGCGGCGCAGGCTTTCGCAAGCTGTTCCGTCGTCAGATTAACGGCGCCGGAGAGATCGGCGCCCCGAAGGATCGCGCCGGAAAAATCAGCCGCTTTCACATCGGCGCCGGTGAAAGTCGCATTGCCGAGCGTTGCATTGATGAACCGGACCCCGGTCAAATCTGCGCCGTCAAACTGCGCGCCGGTTGCATTCGCGCCATTGAAGGAGGCGCCGGTCGCGTAAGCGGCGCGGAAATCTGTTTTGGAAAGATTGGCGCCGGCGAAGCTTGAGAAGGACAGATCGGCGTCAATAAATTTGGCGCCGGTGAAATCGCCCGCACGCGCTTTCGCTTCGCGCAGCTCGGCGCCGGAAAAGTCGCTATTGATGAACATGGCGGCATTGAGGTTCGACTTCGCCATGCGCGCGCCTTTGAAATTCACCGTATCGCCGGTGGCGCCTTCGAGGCTGGCGCCGTCCAGCAACGCTTCATTGAAAAGCGCTTGCGACAGATAAGAGCTTGCGAAATTCGACTTTGGAAGGTCCTGGTTTGAAAAGCTTTCGCCGCTGAAATCCTGCGCCACATGTTTCAGGTCTTCTTTAACCGCCTTGGCGCCGCCGACATTGATGCCGGGAAGTTTCACACCAGCGCCGTCGAGCACTTTCTCCAGCTCAGGCCCGATCTGCTCCACCTGTGTCAAAGGTTTGGCGATCTCCTTGCCGATTTCCGCGACAGGATTGGATTTATTATAGTTTTTTGATCCTGGCGTGATTGTCGTAATCACGGACATCAAGACGATCATCAAAACCATTATAAACGCGATCAACTTCATCGCGGGGCTCCCGGGTTCTTCCTCCCTCACAAGTTACGGCAGGCCGGGTCAATGTCCGATTAAGGATAAAATTCGAATTGTCACAGCGCAGGCTGTTAGGGAGTTGTTAAGAACATCCCGAGGACGCCCCGCAACTGTCGCATTTGAGGCAGGCGCCGTTGCGGACAAGGGTGAATTGTCCGCATTCCGCGCAGGCGTCGCCTTCATAGCCCTTTATGCGCGCTTCGGTGCGAGCGTTGCCGGGCGTCGCCAGAACGCCGCGCGGCGCCTTCTGGTTCACCGCGTCAGCAAGCTTGGCGATTTGCGCTTCGATTTCCGGCGGGCTTTCGGCGCGCACCGGCTCCTCAATGTCTTCAATCTCGACATCGATGTCTTCTTCCTCTTCATCGGGCCCGTGCGCTTCCTTGGCCGAATGGCGCAAGCGATCGAAGTCGCCGCCTCTGAGGATCACAAGATTGTCGGTGACGGTGGAGCGCGAGAACCCTTTGGAAATGAGTTTCGTGGCGTCGGCCTGCGTTTTTTCCTCGCTCACCCCGCGGCCGATGGCGTCGACGGCGGATTCTTCCGGGTGAACATGGGCGAGATCGCCGCGGCCAAGATAGGAAATCGCCAGCTCGCGGAAGATATAGTCGAGGATCGATGTGGCGTTCTTGATCTGGTCGTTGCCCTGCACAGGCCCCGCCGGTTCGAACCGCGTGAAGACATAAGCGTCGACAAATTCCTCGAGCGGCACGCCATATTGCAGGCCGAGCGAGACGGCGATAGCGAAGTTGTTCATGAGCGAGCGGAAAGCGGCGCCTTCCTTGTGCATGTCGATAAAGACTTCACCGAGCTCGCCGTCGTCGAATTCACCGGTATGGAGATAGACTTTATGGCCGCCGACAATGGCTTTCTGGATGTAGCCCTTGCGCCGGTCGGGGAGCCGCCGCCGCCCGGGCGTGCGCTCAATGATGCGCTCGACAATGCGCTCGGCGACGATTTTAGATTTCTCCGCCGCGGGCGCCGCGGCGATGTCATCTTGAAGATCGTCTTCTTCTTCCTGCGTGTCCGACGCAAGGAGGGCCGCAGCAAGCGGTTGCGACAGTTTTGAGCCGTCGCGGTAAAGGGCGATGGATTTCAGCCCCATGCGCCAGGCGAGCATATAGGATTTGGCGCAATCCCCGATGCTGGCGAAATTGGGCAGGTTCACGGTCTTTGAAATGGCGCCGGAGATAAAGGGTTGCGCCGCCGCCATCATTTTAAGATGCGCCTCGACGGAAAGCGCCCGCGTTCCGATCCGGCCGCATGGATTGGCGCAGTCAAAAACGGCGTAATGGTCTTCTTTCAGATGCGGCGCGCCTTCAACGGTCAT
This sequence comes from Hyphococcus sp., assembly GCF_041986965.1. Lineage (GTDB taxonomy): Bacteria > Pseudomonadota > Alphaproteobacteria > Caulobacterales > Parvularculaceae > Hyphococcus. The sequence goes on from NZ_JBHIXB010000001.1 coordinate 1,409,355, forward strand.
CGCCCCGCAGCAGAAGAGATTGGCCTGATGGATCTCTTCATCGGAAAAACCGAGATATTGAAGGACCTCATAGCCGGTCAGCGTCAATTCGCTTTCATGCATGCCGAGCACATGAACGCAGAAATCCTCGCCCAGCGCCTGCGGCGTGAAAGCGTAGGTGAGATCGAAGGTTGTTTTGAGACGTTCTTCCAGCGCCTTGATGTGGCGGTCTTCGAAACCTTCGCGGCGAAGATCGTCAAGACAGACGCCGGGCGCATCCTCCAGCGTGCCGCGACCGGCGGCGTAGTGGCCGATATCCTCGATCTCCGTGTCCGTATAGCCAAGCGCCTTCAGCGCTGCGGGGACGGAGCGGTTGACGATTTTGAACATCCCGCCGCCAGCGAGCTTCTTGAATTTGACGAGCGCGAAATCGGGTTCGATGCCGGTCGTATCGCAATCCATGACCAGACCGATCGTGCCGGTCGGCGCCACCACGGTCACTTGCGCATTGCGGAAGCCGTTAATGGCGCCGAGTTCATAGGCCTCGTTCCAGACCCGCCGCGCCGCCTCCGTCACCGTCTCAAAGGGGCAGGCGTCAGCGTCGAATTGCGCAGGTTCGACCGCCAGCCCTTCAAAGGCGCCGCCAATCGCGGTGCCGGCGCAGGCGCGGCGGTGATTGCGCATGACCCGCAGCATGTCTTCGCGATTGTCAGAGAATTGGGCGAAGGGGCCGGCGACAGACGCCATTTCGGCTGAGGCGCGGTAGGCTGCGCCGGTCATGAGCGCGGAAATCCCGGCGGCGACCGCGCGGCCTTCCTCGCTGTCATAAGCCAGCCCCGACGACATCAACAGGCCGCCAAGGTTGGCGAAGCCGAGGCCAAGCGTGCGGTAATCGAAAGAGCGCCGGGCGATTTCCGCAGACGGATATTGCGCCATCATGACGGAGATTTCGAGGGTCAGCGTCCAGAGGCGGCAGGCATGTTCAAAAAGATCGGCGTCAAAGCCGGTTTCGGTCTTGAACTTCAAAAGGTTCAGCGAGGCGAGATTGCAGGCCGTATCGTCGAGAAACATATATTCCGAACACGGATTGGAGGCGCGGATATCGCCGCCCGCCGGGCAGGTGTGCCAGGCGTTGATCGTGTCATGGAATTGCAGGCCCGGATCGGCGCAGGTCCACGCCGCCGAACAGATATTGCTCCAGAGCGCGCGGGCGCGGATGGTTTTCATCGCCTCGCCATCGGTGCGCCGGGTAAGGGGCCACGGCCCATCGTCATTGACGGCTTTCAGGAAGGCGTCGGTGATGCGCACCGAATTGTTGGCGTTCTGGCCGGAGACCGTGCGGTAGCCTTCTGAATCCCAGTCGAGATCGAAGGTTTCAACCTCGATCCGGCGATAGCCTTGCCGTGCGAAGTCAATGACCCGCCGGATCGACGCGTCAGGGACATAGGCTTTTTTCGCTTCTTTGACCGCAGCTTTGAGGGTCTCGTTTGCTTTCGGATCAAAGCGGGTTTCCGCGTCCTCATCCTGCCAGCAGGCTTCGAGCACGCGAGGCAGGTGCCTGGCGAGCACGCGCGATCCCGTCACCAGCGCGGCGACTTTTTCTTCTTCACGCGTTTTCCATGAAACGAAGTCTTCGATGTCCGGATGATCAGCGTCGACAACAACCATCTTGGCGGCGCGCCTTGTGGTGCCGCCGGATTTAACCGCGCCCGCTGCAGCGTCGCCGACTTTCAAAAAGCTCAACAGACCGGAGCTTTTGCCGCCGCTCGAAAGCGGTTCGTCTTGCCCTCGAATGTTGGAAAAATTCGTGCCGGAGCCGGAGCCGTATTTGAACAGCAGCGCTTCGCGTTTCCACAAATCCATGACGCCGCCATCGCCTGTCAGGCTGTCATCGACGGACTGAATGAAACAGGCGTGCGGCTGCGGGCGTTCATAGGCGCTTTCGGATTCGGTAAGCGCGCCGGTGGCGTGGTCGACATAGAAGTGCCCTTGGCCGGCGGCGTCGATCCCGTAAGCCCAGTGAAGGCCGGTGTTGAACCATTGCGGAGAGTTCGGGGCGCCGACCTGCTGCGCGAGCATGGCGCGCATCTCGTCCAAGTAAGAAAGCGCCGCTTTCTCATCGTCGAAATAGCCGCCTTTCCATCCCCAATAGGCCCAGGCGCCGGCCATCCGGTCAAACACCTGCTTCGCCGATGTCTCCGGCCCGTAGCGTTCGTCGGCGGGAAGTTTTGCAAGGGCCGCAATGTCGGGCATGGAGCGTTGCAGGAAGTCCGGCACGCCTTTTTCTTTCACCCGCTTGGTGCGGGCGGGAACGCCAGCCTTCCTCAGATATTTCTGAGCGAGGATGTCGACGGCGGTCTGGCTCCAGCTTTTGGGAACCTCAAGGTCGCGCATCTCGAAAATGATCTCACCGGAAAAGGTGCGGATTTCCGAATCGGCGCGCCGGAAGACGGCGCCGCCATAAGGCGCGCCCGAGCTTTCCGAATATCGCCGATCAATACGCATTCGTTCCTGTCCTTCAGGGCTCCCGGTTTTCGCCAGGGCGGGCCCTGATTACAATATAGTCGTCTGAGCGCTCCGGCTCCACCGGGCCCGCCAAGCCCCTGTCAGCTCACGGCCTTTTTGAGGGGGTCGGCTAATTTTCCCCTAATTTCAAGGGAAAAGCGCCCGGTATGGGGCCTGTCGGCGGCTCCGGCGCGGTCTCTTGCGGGCCCCGGCGACGGGCGCCATATTCGCGCCGCGACAAGGGGCTATTATGGACCCCGGAGATTCAGGAATCCTTGCATGTTTTCGCAGCTTTTTACCTGGTGGAACTCAACCACCTTCGGCACCTCCTTCACCCTCTGGCGCAAGGGCGCGCGCCTCGTGGGAACGGATGAGCAGGGAAACCGCTATTTTGAAGAAAAAGAGCCGACCCTGCCGGGCGGCAACGGCAAGCGCCGCCGCCGGTGGGTGATCTATCACGGGATCGCCGAAGCCTCGCGCGTGCCCGCCGACTGGCATGGCTGGCTGCACCACACATTTGAGGAAGCGCCGACGGTCTCGCCCTTGACGCGCCGCGCTTTCGAGAAGGATCATCTGCCGAATATGACCGGCACGCCGCTCGCCTATCATCCGAAGGGGAGCCTGTCGCGCGCTGGCGGTCCGGCCGATGTGAATGACGATTATGAGGCCTGGACGCCGGAAAGCGCGTGAGGCCGGAAAAAGGGGAGGCTGACCTATGAGCCGCGCCGGATTTTTTGAGACCATTGTCGGAGCGCTGGTGATCGCCGTCGCCGCAGGGTTTCTCGCCTATGCCTATGGGGTCAGCGGCAAAGGCGTCGGGCGCGATCATTATCGTGTCGGCGCCGTCTTCGGCCGCGTCGATGGCGTGACGGTCGGATCGGAAGTCAGGATCGCCGGCGTCAAGGTCGGCTCGGTCGCCGGCAACAGCCTTGATCCCATGACCTATGAAGCGAATGTGGAGCTTGCGATTGATCGCGGCGTTGCAATCCCGCAGGACTCTGTCGCCAAGGTCGTCTCCGACGGCATTCTCGGCGGCGCGCATATTGCGATCGAGCCTGGCGCGGCAGAGGAAATGCTTCTGGAAGGCGACAAGCTCACCATCACCCAAGGCTCCGTCGATTTGCTAAGTCTGGCTGTTCAGGCTTTCACATCGGGCGGCGGCAAAAGCGACGATAAAGACGACAAGGCCGCTGATCCGCTGGGAGATATGTAATGCGTTGCGTTTCCATTCTTGCGGCGTTGTGTTTTGTGTCCGCCGCTGCGACGGCGCAGGACGAACAAGCGCCGGTTGATGACATTTTGAGTGAGCTGGATCTGCTTTCGCAGGCGGAGGATGATCCGTTTGCCGCGGTTGCTGATACTGAGGCCCGCGAACCGGTTTCAGTGACATTGCGGGCATTGAACAAGATAACCGCGCGTTACACCGATCTTGAAATCAAGATGAATGAGATTGCGCATTTCGGGTCGCTCGAAATTCAGCCGCGCACTTGCGACAAGCGCCCGCCGGAAGAATTTCCCGAAACATCGGCCTTTCTGGAAATCTTCGATAAGGAATTCGAAAACCGTCAGAGCGATTTGAAAATTCAGGAGCCCGAAGTCATCGAGGATGAGATCGCGGCGACAGAGCTTGACGTTTTGCCAGGTGAAGCCGTGGGTGAGGCGCCGATTGCGGATGACCGGCAAAGCGAGGCAGTGAACATGCCCGCGCCGGAAGTTCTTGACGGTCCGCAGGCGGAAGGCGTCAATATTTTTCGCGGCTGGATGTTTGCTTCAACGCCAGCGCTCAACGCGCTTGAACATCCAGTCTACGATGTCTGGGTGATCGACTGCAAAACCAAATCCGCCGACAATTGATCCGGCGCGGCGAAGAAATTCGCATGAGCCTTTAGCGCTTTTTCTAAAATGACCTGATAGTCTGCGTCATCCATGCCGACGAGGCCGAACTGCACCAGATGCTCATTGAAAAATTGTGCGTCAATGAAATGGAAGCCGCCGATTTTAAGCCGCGCCATCAAATGCAGCATGGCGATCTTTGACGCGCCACTCTCACGCGAAAACATACTCTCGCCGCAAAAAGCCGCGCCGAGGACAACGCCGTAAAGGCCGCCGACAAGACGCCCCTCGCGCCAACACTCCACAGAATGGGCGCGCCCCTGATAGTGCAGTTCTGAATAGGCTTCGATAATGGCGTCGTTGATCCAGGTGTCGGGCCGGGCGTTCGTTGCCTCGGCGCAGGCCAGGATGACCTCCGGGAAAGCGGAATTGATGCGGATTTCGAAGGGCTCTTTTTTTAGAAGTCTGGCCAGTTTTTTCGGGATGTGCGGCGCGTTCAGCGGAATGACCCCCCGCTCATCAGGCAGGACCCAGACCACGCTGGCGTCCTCTCGCGAACGCGCCATGGGGAAATAGCCGAGGGTGTAGGCCTTTAAGAGGTCCTCGGTAGAAATCGAATTCGCCGAATCGCGGGCCATGGGCCCAGTCTAGGCTGGCCTGGCGTCGTCCGTCACCTGCCTGCTAACTGGCACTGCTTATTGATTTTTTAAGCGCTGAGGATATATGACTGGCGGGTTAGTTAGTTGTAGTCCGAAATATGAGCCCGCTCGCCAGACAAAAGCCGAAATGGCGCCGCCGCGCTGAAAGCCGGCCGGATGAGATTCTGGATGCGGCGCTAGAGATCTTTGAACAGGACGGGTTTGATGCGGCGCGGGTCGAAGACATCGCCAAGGCGGCGAATCTGTCCAAGGCGGGCGTCTATCTCTATTTCGAGGCCAAGGACGCTATCCTGCGTGGGCTAATCGAGCGCGAGGTGGCGCCCGTGGCGCGCAATCTTCGCGTTGTCGCAGAGACGGGTGTTGAAAATCCGGTCAGCGCATTGCGCATGATTGCGGCGGCCCTGACGGAACTGGCGAGCGATAAAAGAAAATTCGCCGTGCCCCGCCTCGTCCTGTCGCTCGCGGGGCGGTATCCGGATATCGCCGCCTATTACCGAGAGAATGTGGTGGAGCAGGGCCTCTCCGCCATATCGGCATTGTTGAAGGCAGGCGTTGAGAAAGGCGTCTTCCGGCCTTGCGAGCCGGACATCGCCGCCCGCATGTTTCTTGGGCCGATCTTCCTCCATGGTTTTTACACTCATGTCCTGCTTGGAGACCCAGGCACGCTTAGCGCCGAGGCGCGCGTTAAGGCGCATACGGATATTTTATTCAATGGATTGACCCTGCGGCCATGAGAAACATCGTTTTCATATCCCTCGCAGCGTTTCTTGCTGGATGCTCGGAAGCTTCGCCTGACCGCCTGAGCGGGTATGTTGAAGCGGAAATGCTTTACCTGGCGCCGCAGGAGGCGGGCGTTGTTGATGCGCTTCTGGTCAGGGAGGGTGACCGGGTCCGGGCCGGCGACACGCTGTTCCGGATGCGCGCCAACAGGATCGCCTATCAGGCGGAACAGGCGGAAGCGGCGGCGTCCGCAGCGGAAAAACGCGCCAATGATAATGGCGCTCTCGCCAAGGGGGTGGCGGAGGCGGCGGCCAATCTTGATCGTTTATCTTCTGACTTCGTCCGGACTGAAAAGCTCTATCTTGACGGTTTTGTCGCCAAGGCGCGTTACGACGCCGACCGCGCCGCGTTGACGGCGGCGGAGGCGCGGCTCGAGCGGGCGCGTGCAGAAAGGGACGCGGCGGAAGAAGACTACCAATCGGTTCAGGCGCAGGCAGGCTTTGCCAAACAGCGCCTAGACGATCTTGCGGTCACGGCGCCGGAAGCGGGAAGCATCGAGCGTATTTATCGCCGCGCCGGTGAAATCGCCGCCGCCGGCGATCCTGTGGTTGCGCTGTTGCCGCCGGATAATCTCAAGCTGCGCTTTTATGCGCCGGAACGCATGCTAGCCTCGTTCGCGCCCGGCAAGGAGATTGGTTTTGATTGCGATGGCTGCGCCGAAGGCCTGAAGGCGCGCATCACCTATGTGGCGGCGGAGCCGCAATTCACACCCCCCGTGATCTACAGTCTCGATGAACGCGAGAAGCTGGTCTTTCTCATTGAAGCGCGCCCCCTCAATCCGGAAGGGTTGAGAACCGGCCTGCCGGTCGACGTTGAGGCGCCATGAAGGGCGAGGCTGTCATTGATGTGCGCGGCCTCACCAAGCGTTTTGGCGACAAGACCGTCGTCGATCATTTTGATCTCAAAGTGCCGCGCGGATCGATCTATGGATTTCTCGGACCGAACGGGTCCGGCAAAACGACGACCATTCGGATGGTTTGTGGTCTTTTGAAGCCTGACGAAGGCGAAGGGACCTGTCTCGGCTACGATGTTCTTCATGACAGCGTGCAGATCAAGACCCATGTGGGCTACATGACGCAACGCTTCTCGCTCTATGAAGATTTAAGCATTCGCGAGAACCTGGAATTTTTCACGCGGCTTTATGGTCTCGACAATATGCGCCGCCGTGTTGATGAGGCGATTGCATCATTGGGGCTGGAAGGGCGGGCGACCCAGCTTGCCGGCAGTCTTTCCGGTGGCTGGAAGCAACGTCTCGCCCTTGCAGCCTGTATGATTCATGAACCGCAATTATTGCTGCTTGATGAGCCGACCGCTGGTGTCGATCCGAAAGCGCGCCGTGATTTTTGGGATACGATCAGGGCTTATGCGCGCGAAGGCGTGACGACGCTGGTTTCCACGCACTACATGGATGAAGCGGTGCAATGCGATCGCATCGCCTATATCGCCTATGGCAAGAAACTGCTCGACGCGCCGACGGCGGAAATTCCGGGCCGTCTCGGGTTGCATGCGTTCAAGATCGACAATGGCGATCTTGAAAAATTGTCGGCGACGCTGAAAGGCGCGCCCGGCGTCGACATTCTCGCGCGTTTTGGCGCTTCCATTCATGTTTGCGGTCGCGACAGAGACAAGCTCGCCGCCGCAGTCGACAGTGTGAGGGGGGAGCCAGGCGTTCGGATTTCGGAAATTGAGGCTGGCCTTGAAGAAGCGTTCATCTATCTGATGACCGAGAGCGACGACAATTTCAGCGTGGAAACGGCCGCATGATCTCCTTCTCGCGCATCGCGGCTGTCTTCATCAAAGAGCTGGTGCAGATGCGCCGGGACCGGCCGACATTTGCGATCATGATCATGGTGCCGGTGATGCAGCTCGCGCTTTTCGGCTTCGCCATCAACACCGATCCACGTCATCTGCCGACGGCGGTAGAGCTGCGTGACGATGGCCCGCTAAGCCGGGCCTTGCTCGCCAGTCTCCGGCAATCGACTTATGTGGAGATTACGGAGATTGTTCACAGTGACGCAGAGGGCGAGGACCTTCTGCGTTCCGGCAAGGTCAACTTTCTCATCGTCATTCCGGAAAATTTTGAAAAAGAGTTCGTGCGCGGCGAGCGCCCGCAACTTTTGGTCGCCGCTGATGCGTCAGATCCGGTGGCGGCGTCGGGCGTCGTCGGCGCCATAAACGAGATCGCGCGTCGCGCTTTTGCGCCGGAGCTTGACCGGTTGCCTAGGAACTTGCGTAGCGGCGCGCCGCCTTATGAGGTCGTCATCCACCGGCAATATAACCCGGAGGGCGTGACCGCTTTTAATATCGTTCCCGGGCTGCTCGGTGTGATTTTGACCATGACAATGACCATGATCACATCAATTGCGCTTACCCGCGAGCGCGAACGCGGCACCTATGAAGCGCTCTTGTCGACGCCGGTGCGCCCGCTTGAGATCATGGTCGGCAAAACAACGCCCTATATTATCGTTGGCGCCATCCAGACAGCGATCATCCTTCTCGCTGCGCGGTATGTTTTTCACATTCCGTTTATGGGAGATGCGCTGGCTTTTCTGCTGGTCGTTTCCCTCTTCATTCTGACCAATTTAATGCTTGGCTATCTCATTTCGACGGTGGCGAAGACGCAGATGCAGGCGATGCAGATGACATTCTTTGTCTTCCTGCCGTCGATCCTGTTGTCGGGGTTCATGTTTCCGTTTCGCGCGATGCCGGGCTGGGCGCGCGCGCTGGGCGAAGCCATTCCGAACACACATTTCCTGCGGATGGTCCGTGAGATCATGCTGAAAGGCGCGGGGATGGGGGACATCGCCGGCGACCTCGGGCCGCTGCTGCTGATCCTCCTGGTGCTCGCAGGCGTCGCTCTTTTGCGCTTCCAGCGAACGCTGGATTAGTCCTGGTTCTCCAGCCACTCTTCGAGCCAGTGGATGTGATAGTCGCCTTTCTGGAAGGCGGGATCGTCAACAAGGTCCATGAAAAGCGGCACCGTCGTTTCAACGCCGACAAATACCATCTCGGAAAGCGCGCGTTTGAGACGCGCAATGCAATGGGCGCGGTCGTCGCCATAGACGATCAGCTTGCCGATCATAGAGTCGTAATAGGGCGGAATTTTATAGCCCGTATAAACGGCTGAATCGAAGCGCACGCCGGGACCGCCGGCAGGGTGAAATTGCTTGATTTCGCCCGGCGAGGGACGGAACGTTCTCGGATTTTCCGCATTGACCCGGCATTCGATGGCGTGGCCTTTGAAGACCACATCTTCCTGCTTCATGCTGAGTTTATTCCCGGCGGCGACGAGGATTTGTTCGCGCACGAGGTCGGTGCGGGTCACCTGTTCGGTGATCGGGTGCTCCACCTGCAGGCGGGTGTTCATTTCGATGAAATAGAACTCACCGTTCTCATAAAGGAACTCGATTGTGCCAGCGCCGAGATAACCGATCTTCTCAATCGCCTTCCTGACGGTCTCGCCAATCCTTGCGCGTTCTTTGTCATCCAGCGCCGGGGAGAGCGCTTCTTCCAGAACTTTCTGATTGCGCCGTTGCAGCGAACAGTCTCGTTCTCCGAGCTGGACCACATTGCCGTGGCTGTCGGCGATGATCTGCAGTTCGATATGGCGCGGAAGCTCAAGATATTTTTCAAGATAGACGGCGTCATCGCCAAACGCCGCTTTGGCTTCCGCTTTTGCCGTGGAGAGCGCTTCGGCAAGGTCAGCCGGCGTCCGCGCCAGCTTCATGCCCCGCCCGCCGCCGCCGGCCGCCGCCTTGACCAGCACCGGGAAACCGATCTTTTCGGCGGCTTCCTTTGCGTCTTCATAGGAAAGGATGGCGCCGTCAGAACCCGGCACCAGCGGAATGCCCGCTTTGCCAACAGCTTCCTTGGCGGCGATTTTATCGCCCATGACGCGAATATGTTCAGCATCCGGACCGATAAAGGTGATGTTATGCGCGGCGACGATCTCGGCGAAACGCGCGTTCTCTGACAGAAAGCCGTAACCGGGATGGATGGCGTCTGCGTCAGTGATTTCAGCCGCAGAGATAATCGCCGGAATGTTGAGATAGCTGTCTTTTGGCGCGGGCGGGCCAATGCAGACGCTTTCATCGGCGAGGCGCACATGCATGGCGTCCGCGTCAGCGGTCGAGTGCACGGCGACGGTGGAAATGCCGAGCTCCTTGCACGCCCTGTGAATGCGGAGGGCGATTTCACCACGATTGGCGATCAGGACCTTGTTGAACATGTCTTACCCGCCAATCCCGTTTATTCGATGATGAGCAGCGGTTCGTCGAACTCTACCGGCTGTGCGTCAGAAACAATGATCTTTGTCACCTTGCCGGAACGCGGCGCCGCAATGGGGTTCATGGTTTTCATGGCCTCGACGATCATGAGCGTCTGGCCTTCGGTGACTTGTGTTCCTTCGCGTACAAACGGGTCAGCGCCAGGGGAGGGCGAAAGATAAGCGGTCCCGACCATGGGCGATTTGACCGTGCCCGGATGGCTTGCCGCAGGCGCCGCCGGCGCAGGAGCGGCGGCTGTGGTCGCCGCCGGCGCCGCAACAGGCGCAGGCGCCGCATAGGCAGCCATGCCGCCCTGACGCGATACGCGCAGTCGCGTATTGTCTTTTTCGATTTCGATTTCCGTGAGGCCGGTTTCTTCGAGGATCCCGGCGAGCTCGCGAATCCACGCCGCTTCCAATCCGTGATCTTTGTGGTCTTTCTTGTCGGACATGCAGTTCCCGCTTCTTTAATGCAACGCGCCGCCCAAACCCCTGTTACGGGGCGGCCGTCAGGAGGCCGTGCGGCTTTCGATAAGGCTTTTAAGGGCTTCGAGCGCCAAACGATAGCCCGGCGCGCCGAACCCCATAATGGCGCCGTCCACCGCCGCCGCCGTGACGGATTGCCGCCGAAACGCCTCCCGGGCGTGAATATTCGACAGGTGCAACTCGATTTTGGGCAGCTTTGCCGCGGACAGCGCGTCGAGCAAGGCGATAGACGTGTGGGTGTAGGCGCCGGGATTGATGATGAGACCGGCCCCTTTGGCGGCGGCCTCCTGCACCCAGTCGACCAGGGTGCCTTCGGTGTTGGACTGGCGGAATTCGACGGAAAAGCCCAGTTCCCTGGCTTTCGCCTTCACGGCCGCCTCAATGTCGGCGAGGGTGGTTTTGCCGTAGATTTCGGGCTCTCGGGTCCCCAGAAGGTTGAGATTCGGGCCGTTGAGGACATAGATCGTCTTCGAAGCCATGTTTTCGCCCTCTGGTTCCTTGCGGGGCCCGCCGCGCCTGAATACATCTTGCGCCCGAAAGCGGCGCGAACGCCCTAGTAAAACGGGCCTTTGTCTGGCGCAATAGACTGAAGAGATTGAATTTTCATGGATATTACCGTGAATGGCGAGAAAAAGCGGGTCGAGGGGCCGATCACCGTGGCGGGGCTCCTCGCGGCGCTGGAGCTCCAGCCCCGCAAGATCGCTGTCGAGCGCAATCTCGAAATCGTCCCGAAGTCGCTTTTTGACGAAACGGGGCTTTGCGACGGGGACAAGATCGAAATCGTCCAGTTTGTGGGCGGCGGCTAGGGGCGGCGATTAGGGTTTGAAGATGACGGATATTCTGGAAGTTGCCGGCAGGAAGCTGAAGTCGCGCCTGATTATCGGCACCGGCAAATACGAGACATATGAACAGAACGCGCAGGCTGCCGAGGCTGCGGGCGCCGAGATGGTTACGGTCGCCGTGCGCCGGGTGAACCTCACGGATCGCGACAAACCTATGTTGGTCGATTATCTCGACCCGGAAAAATACGTCTATCTGCCGAACACCGCCGGGTGTTTCACCGCCGAGGATGCGATCCGCACATTACGGCTCGCGCGCGAGGCGGGCGGATGGGAGCTCGTAAAGCTTGAAGTCCTCTCCGATCAGAAGACGCTTTATCCGGATATGGAGGAAACGCTGCGCGCCGCGAAGCTCCTCATCAAGGAAGGCTTCGACGTCATGGTCTATTGTTCTGACGACCCGGTCTATGCGCGCAAGCTCGAAGACGCCGGCTGTTGCGCCATCATGCCCTTGGGATCGTTGATCGGCTCGGGGCTCGGGATCATGAATCCGGTGAACATCCGCCTCATCGTCGAACAATCCTCCGTGCCCGTCATTGTCGACGCCGGCGTCGGCACAGCATCGGATGCGGCCATGGCCATGGAGCTCGGCTGCGACGGTGTCTTGATGAACACGGCCATCGCGGAAGCGAAAGACCCGATCCTTATGGCGAGCGCCATGAAACACGCCGTCATTGCGGGACGGGAGGCCTATCTCGCCGGGCGGATGCCGAAAAAGCGCTATGCCGATCCGTCGAGCCCGCTTGCTGGCTTAATATGATGGCGGGATAGATTTAACGACAAGAACAGCGAGGGGGGATATGGGACAATTCGCAACGATCACGGCGCCGCGGGCCTTTGCGCGCTTTGCCGGATTAAACTATCTCCTGATCTTTGTTTTTGCGATTTTCGCGCAGGTGTTTGTGCTGTCGAAATTGATGGTTGATGGCGACGCGGATGCGACCGCCGCTAATATCGCGTCAAATGAGAGTCTTTTTCGCCTCGCTATCGCAGCGTTTTTCGTCGTTCTCATCTGCGATGTTTTCATATCATGGGCGTTGTATCTGATCTTTCAAAAGGTCGATCCGAACCTGTCGCTGCTGGCGGCGTTGTTTCGCCTGACCTATACCGTCGCCCAGATCGGCGTTTTGTTGAATCTTGTGAGCGTCCTTGATTTCGTGGCGTCTTCAGACCCGGCAAATGCTTTAGCGGCGCTGAACGAAAGCGCATGGCCGTATTATTATCTAAGCGCCCATAATACGGGCTTCACCCTGACGCTGATCTTTTTCGGGCTGCATCTATTGTTGCTTGGGTATCTGGTGATCCGGTCTTCATTTCTGCCGACCCTGATCGGGGGTTTGGTGATGATCGCGGGCGCCGGCTACATTATCGATGGCTTCAACAACATCCTTGATCTGGGATATTTCGGCATTTCTGGCGCCGGCCTTTACGTTGTCATTTTGCCGGCGCTCTTGGGCGAGGGGACGCTAATGCTGTGGCTCCTGATTCGGGGGCTGAACCGGGAAAAATGGCTTGCCGCCTGAGCTTGGGCGGTCGTCAAAATGGCTGAAATTTTGCCGCAGCCGCTTGATCTTGGCCCTCTGGCCACCATCTTGAGATAGAACAAGGCGTTGCCGCTGACGGGACGCTATTATCCTTTTTGACGCTCACCTGAGGTCGATATGCAATTTGAAAATTATACGGACCGCGCCCGCGGTCTCATTCAGGCCGCCCAGACCATCGCGCTACGTGACGGCCATCAGCAATTCACCCCTGAACATGTCCTTAAAGCTCTCTTGGATGATCAGGAAGGACTCGCCGCCAACCTCATCCGCGCCGCCGGTGGCCAGCCGGAAAAAGCGCTCCAGCTGACCGATGAGGCGCTGGGCAAGCTGCCCAAGGTTGAGGGCGGGAATGGTCAGATCTACATGGCGCCGCCGACCGCCAAGGTGTTCGCGACGGCTGAAGAGATTGGCAAGAAAGCCGGCGATAAATTCGTCACCGCCGAACGTTTGTTGACCGCCCTTGCAGTGGAGGCGAGCGCAGGCACAGCGAAGATATTGAAAGACTCCGGCGTCACCGCCACGAAACTCAACGAAGCGATTAATGATATTCGCAAGGGACGCACCGCCGATACTGCGTCTGCGGAGCAGGCCTATGACGCGCTGAAGCGCTACGCCCGTGACCTCACCGAAGCGGCGCGGGAAGGCAAGCTCGATCCCGTCATCGGCCGCGATGAGGAGATTCGCCGCACGATGCAGGTTTTGTCGCGCCGGACGAAAAACAATCCGGTCCTGATTGGCGAGCCTGGCGTCGGTAAAACCGCCATCGCGGAGGGCCTGGCGCTCCGCATCGTCAATGGCGACGTGCCGGAAAGCCTCAAGGACAAATCTCTGCTTGCCCTCGACATGGGCGCGCTTATCGCCGGCGCGAAATATCGCGGCGAGTTTGAGGAGCGCCTCAAAGCCGTGCTGAACGAAGTCACGGCCGCCGCCGGCAAGATCATTCTTTTCATCGACGAAATGCACACGCTCGTCGGCGCCGGCAAAAGCGACGGCGCCATGGACGCCTCGAACCTGTTGAAACCGGCATTGGCGCGCGGTGAGCTCCACTGTGTCGGCGCGACGACTCTCGATGAATACCGTAAATATGTGGAGAAAGACGCCGCGCTTGCCCGCCGCTTCCAGGCCGTGTTTGTCGATGAGCCGACGGTTGAGGATACGATCTCGATCCTGCGCGGTCTCAAGGAAAAGTACGAGATGCACCATGGCGTGCGGATCTCAGACAGCGCTATTGTTGCGGCGGCGACCCTGTCCAACCGCTATATCACCGACCGATTCCTCCCCGACAAGGCCATCGACCTTGTGGATGAGGCGGCTTCGCGCCTTCGTATGGAAGTGGACTCCAAACCGGAAGAGCTTGATGAGCTTGATCGGCGCATCATCCAGATGAAGATCGAGCGCGAAGCGCTGAAAAAAGAAAGCGATAACGCATCGAAAGACCGTCTCGAAAAGCTCGACAAGGAATTGTCCGAGCTTGAGCAGAAATCAGCAGATCTCACCGCGCGCTGGAAAGCGGAAAAGGAAAACCTCGCCTCCGCCACCAAGGTCAAGGAAGCGCTCGACCATGCGCGCCAGCAACTGGCGGACGCGGAACGAAGAGGCGATCTGGGCCGCGCGTCAGAACTGAAATATGGCGAAATTCCCGCCCTCGAAAAACAGCTCGCCACGAGCGAGGAAAAGGAAGCCGACCAGTCCAAAGCGTTGGTGCATGAGGTCGTCGATGACGAAAACATCGCCGCCGTCGTGTCGCGCTGGACCGGCGTTCCCGTCGACAAGATGCTTGAGGGCGAGCGTGAAAAGCTTCTCGCCATGGATAAAGCGCTTGGTAAGCGTGTCATCGGCCAGCATGAAGCGGTGGAAGCCGTTTCATCGGCGGTGCGCCGGGCGAGAGCCGGGCTGAAAGACCCGAACCGGCCGATGGGATCGTTCCTGTTTCTCGGGCCCACCGGTGTCGGCAAGACCGAGCTGACGAAAGCGCTCGCCGAATTCCTGTTCGACGATGAAACCGCAATTGCGCGCATCGACATGTCGGAATTCATGGAGAAGCACTCAGTCGCCCGCCTCATCGGCGCCCCGCCGGGCTATGTCGGCTATGAAGAAGGCGGCGTTCTGACCGAACGCGTGCGCCGGCGGCCTTATCAGGTCGTGCTGTTCGATGAGATCGAAAAAGCGCATCCCGACGTTTTCAATGTGCTTTTACAGGTGCTTGATGACGGCCGCCTCACTGACGGTCAGGGCCACACCGTCGACTTCAAGAACACGCTGATTATCATGACCTCGAATCTGGGCGCTGAATATCTCGCCAACCAGCCGGAAGGTCAGGATAGCGACGCCGTGCGCCCGCAAGTGATGGAAGCGGTGCGCGCCAAATTCCGCCCTGAATTCCTCAACCGTCTCGACGAGATCATTCTGTTCCACCGTCTTTCGCGCGGGAATATGGACGCCATCGTCGATATTCAAATGGCGCGCCTGCAAAAGCTGCTTGCCGATCGCAAGATCACGCTGGAGCTGGACGATAAGGCGCGGCACTGGCTTGGCGACAGTGGCTATGATCCGATCTATGGCGCGCGTCCGTTGAAACGGGTCATCCAGAAAAAGCTTCAGGACCCGCTCGCGGAGTTGATCCTTTCCGGAGAGGTCGGTGACGGCGAAACGCTGGAGATCTCGGCGGATGACGCCGGTCTCACCATCAATGGCAAGCCGGTGGGCGGGCGTGATGCCTTCTCACTCAGCGGCGGGCATCCCGATGAGCCGGCCGCCGGAGCGTTGCTGAACTGAGGCGAGAGATGACGGATAAAAAATGGAAGCCTGACGATGAAGAGAGTTTGAAAGAACTCATTCGCGCGACCATAAAAAGCGCGGGATCGATCGATCCCGCGCA
The DNA here is from genome assembly GCF_041986965.1 of Hyphococcus sp. Lineage (GTDB taxonomy): Bacteria > Pseudomonadota > Alphaproteobacteria > Caulobacterales > Parvularculaceae > Hyphococcus. The sequence continues at coordinate 1,425,122 of NZ_JBHIXB010000001.1, forward strand.
ATTGCCGTCACAAATCCGCAAGCAGATTGAAGGGCGCGTTTCCGGCGATGTCGATATCGACGCCTATGTGAAAAAAGTCCTGGCCGAAGAAAAGAAGAAATAGGCTCAAAGGCCCAGTGCTGTGAGCTTGTCTTCAAGCGGCTTCAATGCCTGATCCCATTGATGATGCGTGAGAACGAAGTGCCGCGCGGCCCGGCCCATGCGTTCGCATTGAGGCGCGTCTTCAAGGAGCGCCAGGATTGACGCCGCCATGGCCTCGTCTGTTTCAGCCGTAAGCGCGGCATCGCGCGGCGCGGCGATGCCGGTCATGGCTTCCGCGCTGGCGACAACCGGCCTGGCCATCGCCATGGCTTCCAACACTTTATTTTGAATGCCTCGGGCGACGCGCAAAGGCGCCACGGCGATTTTTGCGTTAGCAAGCCAGGGACGAATGTCATCAACGCGGCCGGTGACGATGATGCCTTCAGTGCCATGGAGTGCAGATATTGCGGCGGCTGGATTGGCGCCGACAATAGCGAAGCTGGCGTCTGGCCGCGCACTTCGCACTGCTGGCCAGACATGTTTTACGAAGTGGATAACGCCGTCGATATTGGCGCGGTAGTCCATGGCGCCGGTAAAGACGCAGTCATGGCATGGCGCCTCTGAAGCGTCGATTGCATGGGAATCGAAATAAACGGCGTCAACGCCATTTGAAAAGGCTGCGACCGTCTTTGTCATGCCGGCGCGCGCATTGAAGATCGCCGCTTCCTCTGAACTGATGGCGAAGCTTGCATCAGACCAGTTTGCGATGTCGGTTTCTTTACGCGCCAATGTTTTCGCCTCGCGGGCATAGACCAGCTTCATCGGGCCTTTTAATTCTGCTGCGTAGCCGCGCCATTTTTCAGCGTCCGCATCGCAAAAGTCGACAATGCGCTTTCGGCCTTCAACAGGCTTTTCAATGTAAGGCGCCATGGAAGAAGAAAAGACAATTTCAGCGCCTAGCGGTTTTTTTCGAAGCTCGCGGATTGCCGCCGACATGCGGGCGTCGCGAAAATATTGAAAACTCAAAGGGCTTCCCAAGAGAAGACCTTTTATGCTGTTAAGACGCGCGGTGCGTGGATCAAGCGATATGATGGTGACGCTTTCACATAAGCGAGCCAGAAACTCTTTGTGCGCAAGGTCTCTCGGGTCGTCAGCAAAAGAGGCGAGGTGGACGCGATAGTGTTCCGCCAGAAATTTCAGAATGCGCCAGGAGCGGATTTTGTCGCCCTTATCCGGTGGATAGGGGATGCGGTGCGCCAGAAACAAGATTTCCGGTTTCATGGGAAATTCGGCGCCAGCAAGGGGCCGAGGCGGTTCGCGGCGAAGCCGGGAAGGTGCGGCCAGAGCTTTGAAAAAGCGGCAAACTTTGGGTTGTTTGCATTGATATCCGGAAGCGCCTCATCGCCGATGAGGTTGATGCGATATGTAACGGGGCGCGGTTCGGCGCCCCACAGTCTTTTATACGCATAGGCGCCAGTGTCGACTTTGCTGCGCCCAAAATCGAACACTGCACATCCCTTTTCTGCGGCGCGGCGCATTACCGCCCAGTAAACACAGTCAAACGCCCGCGTGGATCGGGCCTTCTCCGATGCGCCTATGTAGTAAGGCAGAACTTTATCCTTGAAATAAAAACTCACCAGCGCCGCGACCGGTTCGCCACGATATTCGACTACGGAAATTTCTGTTTCCGTAGGGAAGGCATCCATCAGCGTACTCAAGAACCGCCGTGGAAAAACCGGCGTGCCTAGCCGGTGGAGCGATGTTGCGTAGAGTTTATAAAAGAGGTCCGGCTCGCCATTGTGCCGGATGCTCAATAAACCTTCATTTGCCGCAGCAATGGCTTTGCGTATTTCCGCGCGACGCTTGCGGGGGACTGCAGACAGCGCCTCTGCTTCATCTTCCACCAAAGCGATCTCAAAGCCCGCATGTAGCCCCCTTTTTTTCAGCCAGCTGTCAGCGTCGAAATCCGACCGGCACTCGATATAGCGAACATTATTGTCTTCACCGAGTTGCTGCGCCGCGTGGAGGAGCGCCTGAAGCGCTTCGCCATCACGAGCCAACGGTCCGCCGCCTACCGAGAATGCGGTGGAAATCAGCGAAGCGCCCAGCAGCGATGTTTTGGCGAAAGTCAGCGGCAACACGCCCGCGAGCGCACCGTTTCTACGCGCGGTTATGTAGAACGCATCATACCCATAAGCGGTTTTTGCGACCTTCGCCCATCCTGAAAGCTGGAAGAATGTTCCCTGGCGTTCAGCGCGCACATAGCTGTCCCATTCGGCCGTGTCGCATTGCGTGTCGCAGCTCACGGAAAGGGATGCGCTGGGCGTTATCGGTGAAAGCGTGTTCATTGCAGGCCTAGCGCGCCATCGATGCGCCCCCAGGAAAAGGCGTCGAGCGTTTTCGAAAGCTTGCCTTCCATGCGGCTCAGATTGAGATAATGGCGCAGCTTCGATTTGAGCGGGGCGCGGGTAAGGCGCGGCTGGTCCGGATCGATTTCCCAGGGATGAAAGTAAAAGATCACCGGGCCGTTGAGCGTCCTTGATGCTTTTGTGAGCAACGCTTTTGACAGTCCAAGCGGCGCCGCGCGGAACCATCCGCCGCCTGCGGCGCTGACCCTCCTGCCAAAGAGATCAACCGTCGCCACCGGCGCTTCAATCAGACCCGAAATTTTGTAAGGCGATTGCGGCGCCGATGCGTCGCCGTAATGATCATGCGTGATTGGATGTGTGCTGGATGAGTAAATATGGCCAGCCTCGGCAAGGGTCTCGTGGGCCCAGGGCGTTTGTTTGCCGATAGAAAACCCGGCGGCGCGATAGCCGTTCACAGCGTTGCCGGAAAGGTCTTCCAGCAGCGCTTTTGTCTTTTTGACATCCGCGCGGAATTGCTCACGCGTCTGCTCGTTGACCTTTGTGTGGTCGTAACCATGACTCGCCAGTTCATGACCGCGCGCTACGATTTCCCTGATGAGGGCCGTGTCGCGCTCCGCCACCCATCCGAGCGTGAAAAACGTCGCTTTGGCGCCATGCGCGTCGAAAAGGTCGAGGCACCGACGCGTGTTGTCGCCAACGCGCAAGGCGAAGCCGTCCCATGATGCGCGCGAGACGACGCCGGAAAACGCCCAAACCTGAAAATAGTCTTCCACGTCAACGGAAAGCGCGAAGCAGGGCCGAGATGTGCCGTCGGCGTCGCTCATGTTTCTCTCTCCGGCGCGCTGGGTCAGCCTTCAGCGGCGCGCATAGCATCGAGCAAGGCTTCGGCGCGACCGAGACTGTCGGCAATTTTCTGACGCCGCTCGCTTCGCGTTTGTTCGCCCGCGCCGACGGTGCGGGTGAGGTCAACGACATTGGAATGGGCGCGTTTCAACTCCTCACGCGTTTCGTCAATGGAGCGGGTGAGGGCGCTTCTCCATTGTGGGCCGTCCGCAGCGGCTGAAGCCAGCAGTGCGTCGTCCTGGTCCGGCGCCGCTTCTTCCGCTGTAGAAGCCGCCCCTTCGCTCGCCGCCTTGATGGCGCTTGCCACATCAGTCAGCGTGGCCTCTTGCGGTGCGGTGTCATGTTTTTTTGCGCGCAGTCGATCGAGAACGCTCATGGATGAGGAAACGATTTCCGGCTCTTGTTCCACAGGGCTCTCCAGGTCGGGCTCAACGGCGGCGGCGCTTTTGCGCGCTCGCTTGCTTTCCAGCGAGACAATATTGGTTTCCGCGTCGTCACCGGGAGCCTCATCGGTCCCGGAGGTTTCGGCTGGTGTTTCGGCGGGCGTTTCCTCAGGTGTTGCCGCCTTCTCGGCGACAGGCTCTTTTTCCCGCTCTTGCTGCGGCGCCGGTTCGTCTTCGATCCTTGCAACAGGGGGCATGGCGTCTGCGGGTTTGCGCGCGTCGAGTTTTTCTTCCTTTAATTCAGCGCAAACGGTTTCGACGACGTCGGCGGTCACCTCGTGCTTTTCCTCCAGCGAGCAATAGAGCATCAGCCGGTTGCAAAGCGTGTTGATGCGGCGGGGAAGGCCGGTTGTTTGTTCGTGGATGGCGCGGAAAGCGTCATCAGTGAATGCCGGGTCTTCGCGCCAACCTGCGACTGAAAGGCGATGCAGGACATAGTCGCGGGTCTCTTCCTCTGAAAGGTTTTCCAGATGGTAGGAAGCGATCACGCGCTGGCGCAATTGCTCCATATTGGGTTGTTCCATGATCGTGCGGAATTCCGGCTGGCCGACCAGAAAAACCTGGAACAGGGGCGTTCCTTCATAGTCGATATTGGACAGCATGCGCAGTTCTTCGAGCGTTTTGAAAGGCAGGTTCTGCGCCTCGTCAATGATCAGAAGAACGCGCCGTCCACGATTAAGCTGGTCGAAAAGATAATCCTCGAAGGCTTCGATCTCACCGGCGCGTCCTTCGCTTTCCGGCTCGATGCGGAAGGCCGACAAAATCTGGCTGAGCAGGTCTTCGGCTTCGATATTCGATGTGAGGAGATTGGCGGCGACAATGTTGGACGCATTGAGTTGATCGAGAAGGTGGCTGATCACCATGGATTTGCCCGCGCCGACAGGGCCGGTGATGACGATAAAGCCTTCCGACTGCTTCAGGCCGTAATGGAGATAGGCCATCGCCTTGTTATGGCTGCGGCTGCCATAAAAGAAACGCGGATCCGGGTTGAGACGGAAAGGCGCATCGGTAAGACGAAAATACTCTTCATACATGGTTAGAAATCCACGGTGATGCCCGCCAGGAAGTTGTTCTCGTTATATTCGAGGAGCGCGTTTGGCGAAAAGCGTTCCGTATGCGTCGCCTCGACAAAGACGGAAGCGTTTTTGTAAATCCGATAGGACGCCCCGATCTGGCCAATAAGCGTGTTGGTGACGCCGTTGGTTGAAGCCAGCGAAGCGCAGTCTGCAACGGCGTCGAATAACGGATCCATGGTGTCGATGCCGAAAATCAGCGGGTTCGCCACGCAGGTCGCCTCCTCAAAGGCGGTATCGGTGCGACGGAAGGATACCGAGCCGTAGCCGGTGATGCGGCGCGCTAGACGCCGGTTGAGGTTCAGGCTTGCGCCGTAGGTTTCGATTTGTCGAAAGCCGAAATCATCGTCCGAATAAAAGCCGTTGAGCGACAGTTCCGTAAGATCGAAATCGCCAGTCAGGGAAACATATGCGGAATCGGAAACCGAAACGCCATTGGTCTGGGCGCTGCCGAAATTGCGGCTGGTTGCGTAGAAGGTCGCCGCTTCGATCACGTCGCGCGCCGAAAGCTGTTGTCCTTCACGCAAGCGGTCGGCGAATTCCAGGGTTTCGCGCTGGGTGGTCTGGAATTGCGACGTCACCGATTGCGCCCGTGTGCGGAAAGACCGGCTGGCCCCGGCGGTGAAGGCGAACCGTTGAGAGATCTGATAGCGTGCGCTGGCGTCGATGAAGTCATCACCGTAGCGTTCGCCATATTCGAGCCTGATTGAAGAGCGCGGCCCAGGTTGGGCGGTGAAGCCCGCGCGCCAGAAAAAGCCCGATAGATCGGCGTCATTGAAAAAGATGGACGCGGCGCCTTCGGTTTCCAGTTCATCATAGCCGACGCCGCCGGACAGGGCGAAACGGTCGGTCAGCGAGAACTGCATGTCAGCCGAAAGAGCGCCCTGCCTGTAACCAAAGTCCGGGAAGAAGCTGACGCCGTCCTCCGTCGTGTCGCTGCCATAGGCGGTCAGGCGGAAGCGCATGCGGTCCAGCTTGCGCCCGCTGTCATATTGCGCAAGCACTTCGTGGGTGAGGGAATCGTTGATGGAGTTGCCGGCGAAGAAAGAAGAGAGCGAGCCGCTGTCATCCACAAACACCTGGGAGAAGCGGTAGCGCAGCTCGGCGCTCGAGTCGTCGGAGAACTCATGAAAAATATAGGGGCTCGCCGCATAGGTGTGCACATTAGCGCGCTGGTTGCGCCCGGCGTTGATGTTGCCGGAAAACCGCGCCTGATCGCCGAGCAGTTGCCGCGATGTTGATCCGGAAAAATCGAAATAAAGCCAGTTTTCAACGCCGGTAAAAGTGCTTGTGCCGGCGATATTCTGGTTCACCGCAAAATCGCTCTGATTGAGAAGGTAAGAAAAGTCGAGATCGCCGAGAACAATGGCGGTGACGCGCTTCGTTGAATAAATGGCGCCGCCGGAAAGTAAGGTCGAGAGAATATATTCGTCCTCTTCCAACCCGGAACGCTGAAGATTGATGTTGTCGGAGTATCCGGCGCGGACAGAGGCGCTGGCGGCGTAACCGAAATAATCGGTCTGCATTTTCAGCGGCGCATCGGGCGCCGCGACCTGGGCGAAGGAGGCTGTCGCAAAGACGCCGATGCCGGCGCTGGCGAGGAGCGCTGCTTTCGTGCGCGGCGCGGCGGCCAGAATGTTGGTGTGCTTCCCCATGAGACTATCCTTCACTTGAGGGTTTGCCGGCGGGCGCGGGCGCGCTCTCGCTGCGGTCGTAATATTCGTAAGAGCCGTAATGGGCGCCGCCGGCGCCAATCTGACAACGGTTGAGCATCAGGCTGACATTCGGATTGATGTCGATCAGTTCGTCGACCGCGGCGGCGACCGCGGCTTCCGGCGTTGAATTGGCTTCAACCACGAAGACAATCTCGTCAGCGTATTTGGCGAGCATGACGGCGTCCGTCGCGGCCAGCACCGGCGGCGCATCAATGATGATCAGGCGTTGAGGATTGGCGGTGGAAAGTTCAGTCCACATATCCTGGGCGTTTTTGGTCGCAAAGAGATCGGTTGGCCGTTCCGCCTGCGCGCCCTCGGGCATGATCGTAAGGGGCGCTGCATTGAGACGCCACCCGAGGCTTTCCACATCGAGTTTTGGATTGCGAATGCGGTCATGCAGGCCGGCCGCTTCAGGCAGGTTCAGCCGCTCACGAATTTTTGGGCGTGAGAGGTCTGCATCGATCAGGAGCGTTTCAATCTGGTCTTCGAGCGCCAGGCTGAGCGCGAGATTGATTGCCGTAAAGGTTTTGCCTTCACCAGCCCTTGTCGACGTGATGAGAATAACATTGCGTTGTTTGCCGGGCGTGCGGAACGCCTGGCGTTCGCCGCTGGAACGAAGATAGCCGATGCGGCGCAACAGGCGGCGCTTAACGGCGCGCATTTCCAGCGCGAGCTGGCTCGAGCGGTCCTGAGGGTTGTAAAACCCGTGATGCGCCATCGCCGAAAAGTCGAGATCGATCTTTTCAGGCTCTCCTGTTTGCGGCGTTTCCGTCAGTTCGGCGGCGTCTCGCTTTTTCTTGTCCTTCTTGTTCTTTTTATCTTTCTTGGCGAAGGCGGCTTTAAGGACATTGGCGCCGGCTTTTTCAACAACGCTCATGATGACGCCTCCATTTGTAGAGAGAAGGCGGACGCCGTTTTTTCAAGCGCGGGGTCCGTCGAAGGCAGGCGGAAAACGGTCAGGTAAGCATATAGCCCGGCAATAGCGACAAAGCTGACGCTCGCCAAAGCGATGCGCATGCGGTCTTGTTTGCGGGCGGCAAAAATTTCATCCGACGGTGTCTCGCTAACGGCGCCGAGGACGGGCAGACCAAAAGCGGACTGAAGCTCGCTTGCCTGCGTATAGCTTTTGTCCAGCAAGCTGAGGCCAAGCGCCGCCGCGGCGCCGGCGCCCAAGGCTGCGATGCAGACGCCAAGAATAAGAAGAAGCCTCGGCGGATCGCTGGGCTCAAGCGCTTCGGAGGGCCATTCGAATACCTGATACTCAACGCCGCGTCCTGCTGCGCCGAGATTGCGGGTCAAGTCGAGGCGGTCGCGGCGCGACAGCAATTCCTCATAGGTCTTTTGCGTTTGTTCGTATTCGCGCACGATCTGGCGGAGCTCGGCCTCGACCGCAGGCGCCTGGCCGGCGGCGAAGTCCAGGGCGCCGAGTTCTTCCTTGAGGCGCGCTTCGCGTGCTTCGAGCGCAGCGACGGAATCATGCGCGACCCGAAGCTCCGATTGCAGGCGAATATATTCCGGATTGGCGGAGAGGGCGGCGTTCTCTTTTTCGAGTTCTTCGATCCGCGCGACAACGCCGCGAATGTCAGGGTGATTTTCTTCATACTGACTGCGCAGCGCCGCGAGTTCGACCCTGAGCCGGTCGAGCTCGCCGCCGGAGGCGCGGCGCGGCGTGGCGGAAATGAGATTTTGCAGCGTGAGAACGCGGCCTTTGGTGCGTTCAAGTTCATCGCCGACGCGAACGATCTCGTTTTCTTTGAGCTCGCGCTGGCGGCTCGCACCCTGAAGTGAAGTGAGCTCGGCTGCGTGCTCGGCGCGGAACGCAGCGACGGCGCGTTCATTGGAGACCAGCTTTTCTTCATACTCTTCGATTTGCAGGTCGAGCCTGCGCCGCGCCGCCTCGCTCTCGGTCAGGCTGGCGCCGAGATCCTGCTCGATCAGCATGTTGAGGACAGCGTCGACGACAGCGCGCGCGATCTTCGGATCATTATTTTTGTAGGAGATGATGAAATACATCTCCCGCGGGCTTTCGATATTGATCTGGCCCGCCACCCAATCGACCATGCCTTGCATTTTTGCGCGGCGTTCGAGGGGAGAGCGCGCCTCAATTGTTTTGTCGAGGCCGGAGCGCAGGATGATTTCCTCCACATTCGGCCGCGTCAGAAGCTGAAGGCGCATGACCTCGACGCGCCGGGAATAATCCGGGCGCGCCGTGAAGCCATTGAGCACGGGTTCGAGAATTGTTTCCGTTTGTACGAAGACCTGCGCGCGCGACTCATACTTGTCGGGTATGAGCCACACGGCGAGCCAGCCGACGAGCGCCGCGGCCCAGGCCACAGCGATCACCAACCAGCGCCTGCGCCAGAGCCCGTTAAGGCTGCGCAGGACCGGTTGCGGCAGATCGGAAAACTTAAACACTACTGCTTTCCCCAAACCCTTCGGGCGTTCCGTTTAAAGAACGCTTTCCGGGATCAAAATGACGTCGCCCGGCAGGACCGGGACGTTCGCCGAAATGTTGCCCTTGCGCAGGAGATCGTCGAGGCGCAGGCGATAGGATTGACGGTCTTCGCCTTGCCCGCGGATCAGCACGGCCTTGTTGCCGGCGGCGAATTCGGTGAGCCCGCCCACGGCGACCATGACGTCAAGAACGGTCATGCCGGCCTGATAGGCGAGGGCGACCGGCTGTTGCGCTTCCCCGAGGACACGCACTTGCTGGTCATAGGTCGATGAGAAGTCGCTGACGATGACGGTTACTTCCGGCGTGCGCACATATTCACGCAAGACGCCCTCAAGATCGTTGGCGAGCTTTGACGGGGTTTTGCCGGCGGCGACCATGTCTTCGACCAGAGGCGTCGAAATGCGGCCATCCGGGCGCACGGTCACCTTGGTCGACAACTCTGGCGCACGCCAGACGAAGATTTCAAGCTGGTCGAGCGGTCCGATAAGATAATCCGGGGCCGTCGCGGCGGCTTCGGACGTATTTGCCGGCGCGGCGGCGAGTTTTTCTCCGCCAAGGCCGACGGCGCTGCAGGCGGATAGCGCCATGGCTGCGCCGACCGCGGCCAGAATGCGGAAATTGTCGAGAATTTTCATCATGTTCATCACCTCAATGGCGCCAATGCGCGTCAGGCCGGCGCGGAAGCCTCAGAAATCGCACGTCAGTTTAAAGGCAACGCAAAATCTTTGCCATGCCTCCCCCTTGCGCGGCGCCATGCAAAACCTTGGAATCCTTGGGTCCGGGCGGTTTCACAGCCAGCCTTTCTTTCCCTGATTCCGCGAAAGTCAGTAACCTTAAAGGGTTTTATCGGCTGCCCAGCCCGAACAGGGCGACCCTGACGGTCATCAGGACGATCAGGAGGTCCAGGAATGGGGAAGAATGCCGGATATAGTAAAGGTCGTAGCGAAGCTTGTTGCGGGCGCCCGCGACAGAGGCGGCGTATTCATATTTGACCTGCGCCCACCCGGTGATTCCGGGTTTGACGAGATGGCGGCAGTGATAGAGCGGGATTTCCCGTTCAAGCTCGCGCACGAATTCGGGACGCTCCGGCCGCGGGCCGACAAAGCTCATTTCCCCGCGTAAAACGTTGATGGCCTGCGGGATCTCGTCGATCCTGAATTTCCGGATAATCGACCCGACGCGCGTAATTCTGTTGTCTTTCACAGCGGCGTATTGGGGCCCGTTTGCTTCCGCGTCAGCAATCATGGAGCGGAATTTGAAAACCTCGAATTCCTTGCCTTTAAGGCCCACCCGGCGCTGGCGGTATAGGACCGGACCGTGGCTGTCGAGTTTGATTGCGATCGCGGTCAAGACGAGGAGCGGCGCCAAAAAAGCCAGCAAACAAAGGCTCAAAACAATGTCGAGCCCGCGCTTGATTGCGGCTGAAAAAGGCGTGCGGCCCCGTTTCGCGGCGTTTTCGATCTCATCCCAATGAGCCGTCTCGAGGTTTAGCGCTTCACCGTAGGAAGTGGCTTGGCCAGGAGCTTGCTCATGCTGTTCCGCTGTCGCATCGCGGTAAAGCGTGGTGCGATGACGGTCGCGGCGCGACGCCGGGCCGAATGCATATCTGGTCGCGGCCGCGCCTGCCGCAGCGGCGGCCAGCGCAATGGCGTAATGAAAGAACATTCCCCCAGTTCCATTTTGCGGAGGCGCGCCCCCGGCAGTCTCAATGTCCCAGAATTCGACAGTCGAGACTGTTTCCGCATAATGCATGCCTAACGAAAAGTTAAGAAATTTATTGTGACAAGATCAAGAATGAGCGGCGTTTCGCGCGGGGGAGCCGCGTTTTGCGGCGCTCAGCGGCCCAGAAAAGCGATGATGGCGACCCAGATTCCACCCGAGATTGCAAACCAGACGGAAATGCAAGCAAGGGCCGGCAGCCGCTCTTTGTTTGCCGACGCGGCGCGTACCAAATTGGCGTGGGTTGCGAGGGGCATCTGTTCCATTCCGGGTCAGTCCTGTGGCGAGCTTAACCGGACAGTGAACAAAGAACTGTTAATGAGGGTTCACATTGGCGGCCCGTTCGGAGACGGCTGGCGACGAGCGGCGCAGTCACATCACAATCCGCTACGCTGAACGGCGTGAGGTCCATGCGCATTCTTTTGTTTTCCACGCTTTATCCGAACGGCGCCCGTCCGGCTCACGGCGTTTTTGTGGAGAACCGTCTTGCCGCCTACTGTCAAAAGTATGAGGCGGACGTAAAAGTGATCGCCCCGGTTCCATGGTTTCCCTTCCAGCATGGAGCGTTCGGAAAATATGCAGACTTCGCGCGCGCGCCCTTGCGTGAGACCCGCAATGGGATCGAAGTTTTTCATCCACGCTATCTGATCGCGCCAAAAGTCGCCATGCATGTGGCCCCGGCGTCATTGACGCGATGTCTGCGAAAAGCGGCGCGTGACCTGATCGACAACGGCTGGGATTTCGACTTTATCGACGCCCATTATTTCTACCCTGACGGCGCCGCTGCGGCGCAGATTGCGCGTGAATTTGATAAGCCTTTCGTAATCACGGCCCGCGGCACCGATGTCACCTTGCTGCCGTCTTTCGAGGGGCCGCGCCGGATCATTCAGGATACGGCGCAACGCGCTGACGCGATTATCGCGGTGGCGTCGTCGTTAAAGCAGGAGCTTGTCCGGTTGGGCGCGCCTGAGCAAAAAATTTCCGTTTTGCGCAACGGCGTCGATCTTCAAAAGTTCGCCCCTGCGGATCGTGAGCAGGAGCGGCGCATTCTCGGTGTGGAGGGGCTGGTGCTGGCGAGCGTCGGTCAGCTGATTGAACGCAAGGGGCACGGTCTTGTTATTGATGCGCTGAAATCCCTGCCAGGCGCGACCTTGTTGATCGCCGGTGAGGGGCCGCTGGAGGCGTCGCTCAAAAGCCGGGCCGGAGCGGCGGGCGTTTCCGATCGCGTGCGATTTTTGGGGGAGGTCGGCCATCATGAACTCCGCAGCATCTATTCGGCGGCTGATATGTTGGTGCTGGCTTCCTCGCGCGAAGGCTGGGCAAATGTCTTGCTTGAAGCTATGGCTTGCGGGACTCCCTGCATTGCGACGGACGTTGGCGGATCGGGTGAAGTTATCTCGGCGCCCGAGGCCGGCCGGCTTGTTCAGGAACAAAGTCCTGAAGCGATCGCTCGAGAAATAAAGGCGCTATTGGCCGCGCCGCCCGGCCGCAAGCAAACGAGGGCGTATGCGGAGCGTCATTCCTGGGATGAAACCGCTGATGGAATGCACCGGATTTTTGAAGAGCTGGCCGGTAAAGCGGCGGCGAAATCGCTGAAGATAGCGCCTATTAAAATCAAAAATGATTCATACAGACCGCGTCTGATCGTGACGGTCGATACAGAAGAAGCGTTCGACTGGTCGCGTTTTGATGACGCCGGATGGCGGGTTTGCGATCCGTCAGGCGTCGAGCGCTTTCAGACGCTTTGCGAGGATGCAGGCGCTAAACCGATCTATTTTCTCACTCTGCCGATGATGGAAGACGAGAAAACAGCAGCGCTGTTCAAGACCCTGCATGCGCACGGGCGTGCGTCGTTTGGGCTGCATCTTCATCAGTGGGTGACGCCGCCAGGCGAGTATTGGAGCGAATTTTATTCCTTTCAGAAGAACCTTCCCCGCGAGGCGCAGCGCCAAAAACTGAAAACGCTTGCCCAGGCTTATGAAAATCTTTTTGGCGAAAAAGCGCGCACTCATCGCGCCGGGCGCTACGGTATTTCTAAAGGATGCTACGGATTGCTGGCGGAAGTGGGGATCGAACAGGACTTCAGCCCGAGCGCCGGTTTTGACTTTTCCAGCCGTGGCGGTCCTGATTTTTCATCCATGTCCAATCGCCCTTTCACGGCTTTTGACGAAGACTGGCTGATAAAGGTGACGCCGGTTTGCGGCGCGCGGGCGATAGCGCGCACACGCAGTTTTTTGTCGCAAGAGAACGCCGCGCCCGGCTTTCCCGACTATGTGAAACAAAAATCGCCGGAGATGTCGCGGGCCATGCGCCTGTCGCCCGAAGGAACGAGCCTTGTAGAACTTCAGGCGCTCACTCGCCGTCTCGTCAAAGACAAGACGCCTGTTTTCACCTTTACGCTTCATTCAACTTCCCTAACCGCTGGCGCCAACGCCTATGCGACTGATGGGGAACAGGTTGATGAATTGCTGCGGACAAGCGCGGCCTATCTGCGCTGGTTCAGGGAGGCCACTGGCGGCGACATTATTTCCCTTGGTGAGCTCACCGATCTTTATGCTGCGGCGGAGCAGCCTTAACACCGCGTTAAGCATGAGGCCGGTATTTTAATATCCTGCACAGAGCTGTGAGGAACTGAACATGCCGGCGACTGAAATACTGCGTCTTGTTTTCGGCTTCATCGCCGTTCTCGGTATGATTGGCGGTTCTGCTTTTCTGGCGCGCAAAGCCGGGCTGGCAAACCTTGCAGGCGCCTCGGGAAAAAAGCGCAGGCTTGCGCTCTCTGAATCGCTGCCGCTTGATGCGCGCCGGCGTCTTGCGATTGTCCGGTGTGATGATCTTGAATATCTGATCGTTCTCGGCCCATCCGGAGAGACTGTTGTGGCCAGCGGGCTCGCCGCGGTGACAATCGAAGACGAGAGCGGCGATGCGCCGGCGCAATTCAATCCGTTTGCGGAATTTGGCGACCTCTCCAGGAAACTGCGCGGGCTCGGCGCGACATCTTCTGATAAAGCAAAAGCGGCGTGATCCTGGCAGGCGGGCGCCAGGTTGATTGCGGTGCAGCATAAAACCGGTCTGAAGCCAGCGCGTTGACGGGTTAGGCTTCATTCCCGCACCTGCTTGGCTTGGCGCGCCGGAGCCGGTAAGCTCCCGATACTGGGCTTGGGTAAGGATGGGGATTCCAGATGATCCGGATTTTGCTGCCGTTGGCGATTGTCGCGGCGATATTCTTTGGACCGATGTTTGCGGTCGAAACCACGGACCCTGTACGCGGCGAAAGCATGTCCGTCGTCACAGGAGATTATTTCATCGGCAATGCGGTTGATTGCGTCATGGATATGCGGCTGCCCTTGGGCGAGGAATGCGCAACCGAAGGGCGGATGAATGACGGCACGACTGTTGGCAGCGCGCTGACCTGGGCGTGCGTCCTTTGCGGGATCGCCGCCATTCTCGGCATTCCAGGTCTTTTGCCGGTGATTGGCCGTCTGACGAGTGTTGTCACACTCGCCTCGGGGCTCGCTTCGCTGGGCGCCATGGGGCTTTTCATGATGGGCATGATCGGGTCAGATGCCGGACTGGGCGGCGTTCAATGGGGCGCTTACCTTGCGGCGGGGCTGTCGCTTTTGACCACGATTACAGGGCTTTCCGGCATGCGCGGGCGATAGCGCCTGCTGAGCCGGCAATTGCCGAGTGGGTAAATAAAAAGGCCGCCTGAAAAGAGGCGGCCTTTTTTAATTCTGTTTTATTCGCGTTTAACGCAGGGGCGAACGTCCGACGCTGAGGAACGACGGCGTTTCGTTCGCTGGCGCTGCAGGCTCCGCTTCGTCGCTTGCATTTGCAACCGGACGCGGCGCGGGGGCCGGGCTCGACGGACGCGCGCGGCGGAAATCTTTTGCTGAGGTTTCCGACAAGGGATCGTCGGAATGACGGCAATTGCCTTCGAAATGCGCCCCAGTCTCTACAGAAAGCGAGCTGTGAAGAATGTCGCCCTGAATATGAGCGGTGGAGGCGAGGGAGACGGACTTGGCGCGAATGCCGCCCTCGACGCGGCCGCGCACGGTGACCGTCTCGCAGATCACTTCGCCTTTGACCGACGCTTTCTCACCGATGATCAAAGAGCCTGCTTTGATGTCGCCCTCAAGCGAGCCGTCAAACTGGATCTCGCCGGCTGAATTGACGTTGCCGCGCATGACGACGTCGGAAGAGATGATGGACGGCACTCCGGCGGATTTCATAACGCCTGATCCCTTTCTTGGCGCAGATTGCATGCTTGACTGCTGAACAGGCGCCTCCTGAGACGCATTGTTCATGGTTTTCAGATCGCCTTGCTGCTTAGCTGGTTTAGCTTTCGAAAACATATCTACCTGCCTCTATAAAACGGCGAGGATTGAGCGGCTTGCCTTTGTACAGCACTTCGTAATGAACGTGCGGTCCTGTTGAACGGCCGCTAGACCCCAGCTCCCCAATCTTATCGTGAAGAGAGACTTTTTCGCCTGTCTTCACCGATCTCCGGTTCAAATGCGCGTAACGGGTAATGAACCCGTTCCCATGGTTGATTTCAACTACGCGACCGAAACCAGAGCGTGTACCCGAAAAATGGACCACGCCGTCAGCCGTCGCCGTCACTGGCGACGCCCAGGGCGCAGCAAAATCAATGCCGTTATGGCGGGAATATTTACCATTGATCGGGTCCCGGCGGATGCCGAAGCCGCTGGTGAAGCGGCGGCCGACCACGAGCGGAGAGGAAAGGGGCACATTTTGCAGCGCCTTGTAGATCGCGGCGAGGTCGTCCACGGCGGCGGCCGCGCGATTGGCGTGCTCGTAGAACACTGCGGCGGCTTCGCCGCCGGCGGCGATGTCAATGAAAGGACCGCCCTGGGCCAGCATGGTGTTGGAGATTTTCGCAGGCGTTACTAGCGATTCCGCCGGCACGCCCACGCTCGATAACAACAGGGTCAGGCTTTCGCGCTCTGCCACCGCCTTTTCTTCGAGAGCGGCAATGAGGAGCATCTGTTCGGAATAAAGATCCGCTGCAGCGTGATTCATGGCCTTGATGGCTTCTGACGCGCCGCCCTTCGCTTCGGACTTGGCGGGCTGGCCTGCGCCAAGCTTGCGGGCGGCGGACATGCGTGATTGACGCGGGGTCGGCTCGCCCGGCGCGATGTCAATCATGATGCGGTTGCCATTGGTCGGACGCTGGCCGTTGGGCCCGCCCGCTTCAGAAAGGCCCTTGGCCAGGGCGTTCAGGCCTTCATCAATCACCGCCTTGCGCTCCACCATGTTCTGAAGGAGCTGGTGGCGGGCCGAAATGTCCGAGAGCGTTTCGTCGAAATTCTGCTTGATGATCTGGTTCAGCTCGCTGACGTCGTCATAAGCGCGCTGAGCGTCATGGAGGCGTTTGGAGTAGGTGGTCTCCATGATCCGGCTGTCGCGATCCTTGGCGACAATGATCTGCTCTTTGAAGACCACATTGACCGAGGCGTAGGCGACCCACAAAAGCGCCGCGCCGACAATGACCGCAAGTGCGATCTGGGTCTTGGACGACATGGAAATGAAGTGAACGACACCATCGCTGCGATGGTAAATCTGCCGTTCCTTGAAGATACGGCTGAGTACGCGCCTCATTTTGCCGGAACGACGGCTCATCAAACGAACGCCCCTTGCACGCGCTTACACACGCAACCTAGCCACCCCTGCTCGCAGGGAAGCGCAAAATTGCGCATTACGCAATAGTTATGTGATGCTGTAACGCTATTTTTCGCCGTCTTTATCATAAGTTATGATTAAACCCGGGTTTCGTTTCCAATAGGTTCATAAAACCCTCGTGACAGTCCGGCTTTCGCTCTCGCTTCATGGTTAAAGGGCGGTTTCAGCTGGCCCTTAAAATAGCGGCTTCGCAGGTCCTTGAAGGCGGATTCCGGTTCAAGGCCTCTGGCCGCAGCGAGGGCGTCGAACCAGCGTTTTCCACAGGCGACGTGACCGACCTCTTCTCGATAGATGACCTCGAGCACAGCAACGCTGGCCTCATCTCCCACAGACCTTAGCCTTTCGATCATGTCCGGCGTGACGTCAAGTCCTCTCGCTTCCAAAATGAGTGGTGCGATTGCTAGCCGCGCAAGGGCGTCATGGCTTGTTGTTTCGGCCGCCTCCCAGAGCCCGTCATGGGCGGGGAGGTCTCCATAACGGCAATTGAGCTCGGCGAGGCGCGCGTCGACCATGCGGAAATGTCGCGCCTCTTCGCCTCCCACCCGGACCCAGTCTCGCGTGAAAGCGGCTTCGTCGAGGCCCGCATCGGCGATCGCAGGCGCAAAGCGTGCGGCCATGTCGAAGGCGAGGTCGATGGCGTTGAACTCGATATGGGCGATGGCGTGGAGAAGGGCGGCGCGGCCTTCAGGGCTGCCAAAACGGCGGCGCGGCGCCTTGCCCGGCGGCACTAGTCTTGGGGCTTTCGGCCGGGCGGGCCGGTCTGGCGGGCTTTGGGCCTCTCCCAGCGGAGCGCCGGCGCGCCGCAGAGTGTCGGCTTTCTCCGCCGCGTCTGCTTTTTGCGCCGGTTCAGCTGCGGTCAGCACGGCGGCCGCAGCCGCCAAAAGGGTGTCGGGGCCGTTCAAAGCGCTTTCACCGCCGCCAGCACGTCTTCGGCGTGGCCCGCGACCTTCACTTTGCGCCAGATCTTCCGGATCACGCCTTTTTCGTCGATCAGGAAGGTCGCCCGTTCGATGCCCATATATTTGCGGCCATACATGCTCTTTTCGACCCAGACGCCGTATTTCTCTGTGACGGCGCCAGTCTCGTCAGCGCCAAGATCGACTTTAAGGCCATGTTTTTCCTTGAATTTCTGGTGCTTGGCGATGGTGTCGCGCGACACGCCGATGATCCGGGTCTTGGCGCGTTTGAACTTCGCCATGTCTTCAGAAAAAGCGATGGCTTCTTTGGTGCAGCCTGACGTGTCGTCCTTGGGATAGAAATACAGAACCGCCTTCTGTCCCGCGAGATCCTTGAGTTTCAGTGTGGTCCCATCATCAAGGGGCAGGGTGAAAGCCGGGGCTTTCGAGCCCTCGGCAAGCGCTTTCGTCATGGTGATGTCCTAAGAATGTTGTTGATGGCGGGCACCATATCGGCCTTTGCCGAAATCTCCAGTGCGTGCGTGGTCTTGCCGCGAGTTTTTCGTCCGCTCCCTTGCCGACAGCAGCGTTGGCCGGTACCCGTAGACGTTTGCGGCGCCGGTGATGGATGGGGCGGGGGCCGCGGACAGGTTAGAGTGTCGCGAGGGTTGCGGCTTGCATGAAAAAGCGGGCGTTGAAATCGGCTGTCATAGCGCTTGAAGTCATCGCCCTGGTGATCGCTATCGCCGCCGCCGCGCTGATCTTTCTGACCTGGCGGCTCGGCCAGGGGCCGGTCTTTCTCAATTTATTCAAACCAAGCGTTGAATTCGCGATCGAACGGCGTCTGCCCAAAGGATATGACGCAAAACTCGGTGAAATCGAATTGCGACGTACGGAGACGCGCGGTGAATACCGTCTCGCTGTAAACAATATTTCCATTCTCGATACAGACGATCATGAAGCGGCGAGCGCGCCGCAATTGTTGATGACATTCGATCTGGGCGATTTTCTCGCAGGTGAAATCGGACCGAAAACCGTCATCTCGGGCGGCGCCCGGTTCAGCATCATTCGTCGTGAAAACCTCAATGTCGATATTCCCATCGTTCAGGCGAAAGCGACCCGAAAAAAGGGCCTTGGCCTCTCTGCGCTGCTTGAAGGCAGGTTGCTGAAAAGCGCATTCGAAGAAGCGGAATTGTCGAACGCGGAAATCATCTTCTTCGATGAGGCCTCTGAACGATCATGGACGGCGCCGTCGACGCAGGTGCGCCTTCGCCGTGGTGACGAAGGGCTGACGGCGATGCTCGATGGTGACATCGACATGGGCGAGGTCAAAGCCGGCGTGAAAGCAACCGCTGATTATCGTTCCGAAAGCGGCGTCATCAATGTCATGGTCGATGGCGAGAACTTCCCGGTCGGCGATGTGCTCAGCACTTTTTATGGCGATGTCGCCGCGATCGTTGATGCGCCGGCGAGCGGTCATGCCGATATCGCCTTTACGCCTGAAGGGGCGGTCTTGTCATCGAAGTTCAATGCGCGACTGGGCGAAGGCGCCTTGCGCATTGGCGGCGTCCCGCGAAAAGTTTCCTTCATTGAATGGGAGACCCGGTTTGATCCGGAGGCGAACCGCTTTTCCATCGATCATTTCAACTTTGATCTCGAAGGCGCCAAAGGGGCGCTTGCCGGCGAGGTGTCGATCTCTTTCGGTGAAGATATCCGGGACCCTGAGAGCATTTCCTTCACCCTTTCTTCCGATGAAATTGTCGTCACTGCGCCGGAGCAGCTACCCGAGCCTTTGCCGGTCAGTGCGCTGTTTCTCGATGGCCAGTATTTTGTCTCCGACCGGCGCCTCGCGCTGCGGCAGACAGAAGCTTCTTTCGCCGGTCTCGCGATCACGGGCAATGTGACTTTGCTGCGGCCGAGAGGCGCTGATGGCGCGCCGCCGCCGTCTCCCGGGGCTATCGCCGACCTCGATATTGAAGGCGCGCTCGATCCGGAAAGACTGCTCACTGTCTGGCCGAAATTATTGGCGAACGGCGCGCGCGAATGGGTCGAGGATCGCCTTGCAACCGCTCATATCGACAATCTCGCTTTCACGATGAACCTCTTGCCCGGCGCGATTGGGGAAGATGGCGGTTTTCCCGATGACGCGCTGCAGCTCACTTTTGATGCGCGCGACGCCAAGGCACACTATGTGAAGGGGATGACTCCGCTGCGCGGCGGCAGGGGAAGCGGTATCGTACGCGGGAACTCGTTTACGCTGAAGGTCGATAGCGCAAGCGTCGGCGATGTTGCGATCAGCAAGGGGGAGGTGGCGTTCCCGGTCTTCATTCCGAAATGGGAGCCGACTTATTACCGCTTCACAGCGACTGGCAAGGCTGAAGCCATGCTCGGCATTCTTGACCAGAAACCTCTTCTTTTGTTGTCAAAGGTGAATTTGTCTCCGGACCAGTTCACGGGTGACGCGCGCGCGGTCGTGGAGATCATGCGTCCGAACAAAAGTGAAGTCGATCCGGAAGAATACGCTTATACGGGCACAGCGACGTTTGAAAACATGAAGCTCGATGGGCTGATCGGCGATATTCAGATCATGAACGCGAAAGGCGATCTTGATCTGAGGCCCCGTTCGATGACGGTTCGGGCGGACGCCGCTATCGCTGAAGATGCGCCGATCAAAATGGTGTGGCGCCAGAACTTCTTTGAGAGTGACGGTCCATCCGATATCGCCATCTCCGGCGTCTTCAATTCCTCCGCAGGCGATGTTTTCGGTGTTTCGTCCCGACAGTTTCTGCGCGGCCCGGTGAGGTTTGACGCAAAAGCCATCGGTGATCTTGGCGATTTCCAGAGCATGGATATCAAAGCTGATTTCGCGGACGCGGTCGTCACTCTTGGGCCGCTCGGCTGGCGCAAGCCGGCGGGCACGGCCGCCGTCGGTGATCTGTCCATGACGTTCAAATCCGACCGCGTCATCGTGGACAGCCTGACGATTGCGGGCGACGGCGTCGATGTTGGCGGCACGCTCTCCTTTGACAAACATGGCGCCTTGCAGGAAGCGGATTTAAGCCGGTTTTATTTTTCCGACGCCGCGGATTTCAAGATGACGGCGGCGCGAGACGCCACGGGCGGGCTCAGCCTTACGGCGGTCGGGCCGTTCCTCAATGCCGGCCCCATGATCGAACAGATTCTGGAAGAAACAGGCGGTGAGGAAGGGGAGCCCTTTAACTGGGGGGCTGGCGTCAATTTGCAGGCGCGCATCGATGAAATTGCCGTGCGCAACGGCGTCGTTTATCGCGACGGCGCCCTGGATTTCAATCGCGATGCGGCGCGGTTGCAGGCGCTTGATTTTTCCGCTTTCGGCTCCGAGGGGAAACCTTTGCGCGTCAACATGGCGCTGACCGGCGCGGCGGAAGGCCCGCAGCGCGCGCTGGATGCACGCACAAGCGCCATCGGCGAGTTGTTGCGAGGCGTTTTCGGCATTCAATCCATTGAAGGCGGCGAGGGCTCGATGCGGATCGCCCTGCATCAGCCCGGCGTGCCGGGGTTCGCGGGCGAGCTTGAGGCGCGCAATCTGCAAATCGCCAATGCCCCGTTGCTGGCGCGCATCCTGTCCGCTGGATCGCTTGACGGGCTCGCCAATCTTATGAACGGAGAAGGCATCGATTTCGACTACGCCTATGGTCAGTTCGACTACAAGGACGGCGTGGTCTCCGTCGATGACATGCGCGCCACGGGAGCTTCTGTCGGGATTACAGCGGATGGCGATATTGGTCTTGGCCCGGGCGGCGTCGCGCATCTCACCGGCGCGGTTGCGCCAGTCTATGCGCTCAATTCCATTCTCGGCAGCGCGCCGATCATCGGCGACATTCTGGTCGGAAAAAAAGGCGAGGGGATCGTCGCCTTTTCCTATAGCGTCAGCGGCGAGACCAGCGATCCACGCGTTTTCGTCAATCCCCTGTCAGTGCTGACGCCCGGGATTTTCCGCAAGCTGATGCAACCTTCGCGCACGCCGGAGGCTGCGGAAGAGAGTGCGGGTGACGAAGAAGCGCCGCTGCGTGAGGAAGAGGCGCCAGAAGCCCAATCTGAGCAAACAGAGCCGTCACAGCAATAATTACTGCACGCGGATGATCGCGTGTTTTTTCTTTCCGACGGAAAGCTTTACCGCGCCGTCGCGTATGTCGCTCTGTGCGAGATTGCGTTCTTCTCTGACGGCCTCGTCATTCACTTTAAGGGCGCCGGCTTTGATATGACGGCGCGCTTCGCCTTTGGAAGCGCAAAGGCCGGCGGCGATGAACTGGTCCACAAGGGCGGCGTTCGCAAGATCGCTTGCCGCAATGTCGATCGTGGGCAAGTCGCCGCCGAGCCCGCCTTGTTCGAATGTTTTCTGCGCTGTCGCCGCAGCGCTCTCCGCCGCGTCGCGGCCATGAAGAAGGGCTGTCGCTTCCGTCGCCAGCACTTTTTTAGCGTCGTTGATTTCAGCGCCCTGAAGCGCGGCAAGCCGGTTCACCTCATCCATGGGAAGCGTCGTAAACCGTGCGAGCAACGTCGCGACATCGGCGTCTTCGGCGTTGCGCCAATATTGCCAATAATCGTAAGGGCTGAACATGTCGGGGTTCAGCCACACGGCGCCGCCTTCAGTCTTGCCCATCTTCTTGCCGGAGGCGGTGGTCAGCAGCGGCGTCGTCAGGCCGAAAACTTCCGCGCCATCCTTGCGGCGGCAAAGCTCCACGCCGTTGACGATATTGCCCCACTGGTCCGTGCCGCCGAGTTGCAGGATGCAGCCATGACGGTTGTAAAGCTCATGAAAGTCATAGGCCTGCATCAGCATGTAATTGAATTCGAGGAACGTCATCGGGCTTTCACGCTCGAGCCGCAGCTTGACTGAATCGAAGGTCAGCATGCGGTTGATGGTGAAGTGAACGCCATAGTCGCGCAGGAATTCCACATAGCCGAGTTTTGACAGCCAATCGTCATTATTGACCATCATGGCGTCCGTCGCGCCGTCGCCGAATTTGAGGAACTTTGCGAAGGCGGTCTTGATGCCGGCGATATTCGCTTCGATATCTGCGTCTG
Source organism: Hyphococcus sp. (assembly GCF_041986965.1). Lineage (GTDB taxonomy): Bacteria > Pseudomonadota > Alphaproteobacteria > Caulobacterales > Parvularculaceae > Hyphococcus. The sequence goes on from NZ_JBHIXB010000001.1 coordinate 1,447,426, forward strand.
TAAGAAGCTTCCGTTGTTCGTCCTTGCCAGTCGGATCGCCGACTTTGGTGGTGCCGCCGCCCATGAGCGCGATCGGCCGGTGGCCGGTCTGCTGCAACCAGTGAAGCATCATGATCTGGATCAGGCTTCCGGCATGAAGCGACTTCGCCGTTGCGTCAAAGCCGATATAAGCGGTCACGACCCCGGACGAGGCCTTTTCGTCGAGGCCTTCGAGATTGGTGCCTTGCGCGATGAAACCGCGGCTCTCAAGCACGTTGAGGAAGTCTGATTTGTAAATCGTCTTGCCGCTCATGGGGCCGCTCTCGGGGTTGTTCTGCCTGCCGGGACGGCAGCCCCTAGCACCTTACGCTTTGAATTCCAACGTATTGGCGAGGATTGAGAGCGTATGGTTAAGAGACATTTCAGTTTTCGCCGCGAGTCTGGATAGGCTTGCCTCGCCTCTGACGGGATTGATCCATGTCCGACACTTTGACAGCCATCGGTTTGATGAGCGGTACTTCCCTTGATGGGATCGACGCGGCGGTGCTGATCACCGACGGCGATGACCGGGTGGAGCCGGGGCCGGCGATCCATGTTCCTTACAGCCGCGATCTCAAAATCTGGGTGCGGCGCGCGATCAAGGCGGCGCTGGAAGGCCGTGAAGGAGCAGAAGAGATCGGCAAGGCGGCGGGGGAGGTCACCTACGCTCATGTCGCCGCCGTGGAGCAGCTTCTCGAAAAGGCGGGGCTTAACCGCAAGAAAGTCGACGTCATCGGCTTTCACGGACAGACGATATTGCACCGCCCGTCGAAAGAAGCGGGCATCGCAGGGCGCACCTGGCAGCTGGGCAATGGCCGCACGCTGGCTGATGAGGTCCGTATCGATGTCGTCAACGACTTTCGCTCGAATGATGTTGCGGCTGGTGGGGAAGGCGCGCCGTTCGCGCCGATCTATCATCGCGCCCTTGTCGCGGCGATGAAGGAGCGGCCGGACTGTCCGGTCGGCGTGATCAATCTCGGCGGCGTTTCCAATGTCACTTATGTGCCTGAAGGCTGTCACGCCCTTGATCTCGTCGCCTTCGATTGCGGGCCCGGCAACGGCCTGGTTGATGAATGGGTCGAGATGAAAACCGGTGAGCCTATGGACCAAGACGGCGCGCTGGCGTTGGCGGGCAAGGTCAATGAAGAAGCGCTTCGCATGATGCTGCTCAACCCTTATCTGCGCCGCAAGCCGCCAAAGTCGCTCGACCGTTACGACTTCAAACTCGATCAGGTGAAAAAATTATCGGTGGAAGACGGCGCCGCCACGCTGACCGCTTTTACCGCGGCGTGCATTGCGCAGTCAGAGACATTTCTGCCCGACCTGCCGGGCGGTTACATTGTCTGCGGCGGCGGCCGGCACAATCCGGCGATGATGCAGGCGCTGCGGGATCGCCTCGAAGCCAAGGTCATCACGGCTGAAGACGCAGGCTGGCGCGGCGATGATCTCGAGGCGGAATGCTTCGCCTATCTCGCCGTCCGCAACCTGAAGAAACTGCCGATCAGCTATCCCAAGACAACGCGGGTTCCATCGCCCATGCGCGGCGGCGTCTATCACCGCGCGCCTGTTTAGAGGTTGGTTGGCGACGACGTCTCCGCCGCTTCTTCCGCCGCCTCGGCCGCATTTTCTCGCGGCCGCTGAATGCGCTTGAAAGCGAGGAACAAGAGCGCAAGCGCAAACAGCTCCAGCACGAAAGCGAACACCAATGGCGCGCCCGGAAAGTAGAATGGCGCCCCTTCGGGCAGGATCGTCGCGCCGAAAAGCGTGAACGGTTCGCCCGGCGAAGAGAAAGCGGCGAAAAGCTGCGTCATGATCCATGGGCTGAACACCATGGTGAGACTGTTGAGCGCCGCGATGGTGCCTTGCAGTTCCCCTTGTGCGTTCGGCGGAATGGTGCGCGACATGATGCCTTGCAGCGACGGCTGGGCGAGCCCGCCCAGGGCGGTGAAGGTGAGAATGACGAAAATCATCCACCCTTTTCCGGCGAGTGCGAAGCAAAGATAGCCGACCGCCGTGATGCTGAGGCCGATGAGAGCGGCTCTGCGCTCACCGAGTTTTGGAATCGCGACGCGCGTCAGTCCACCCTGAACAAGCCCCGACATGAGGCCCATATACATGAGCGACGCGCCGATCATCGCCTCGCTCCAGGAGAATTTCTCAATCGCGTAATATGACCAGATCGATGGATAGGTCCAATGGGCGAGCTGTCCGAAAAAGAGGACCGCCGCAATTGGCAACATGATCGGATATTGCGCGAATTGCTTGAAATTCCCGAGAGCGTTGGCGCGCCGCCAATCGAAGGGCCGCCGGTTTTCCGGATCCAGGGTTTCCGGCATGGCGAAGAAGCCAAAGATGAAATTGACGGCGCCGGTGGCGGCGACGAAATAAAACGGCGCACGGGGGCCGAAATGTTCGCCGAGAAATCCGCCGATGCCTGGCCCGATGATGAAGCCGACGCCGAATGCGGCGCCGACGAGGCCGAAATTAGCGGCGCGTTTTTCAGGGGGTGAGATGTCGGCGATATAGGCGTTTGCTGTCGAGAATGTTGCGGCGAAGGCGCCGGCGAGAATCCGGGCGACGAGCATAATCCCGATGGTCGGGGCGATCGCCATGATGAAGAAGTCGAAGGAATAGGCGGCTAGCGATGTCAGCATGACGGGGCGGCGGCCGAAACGGTCGGAAAGCCCGCCGATGACCGGCATCATGAAAAACTGCATGATGGCGTAGACGACGGAAAGATACCCGCCCCATTTCGCCGCATGAGAAACGTCTTCGCCCGTCACCTGCATGATGAGCTGCGGCATCACCGGCATGATCACGCCAAAGCCGATCATGTTCAGAAGGATGGTGATGAAAATGAAAACGAAGGCGCTTTTGCCAGCAGTTTTCGCCATGTCCGGCTTCTTTCTTTATCGTATCAGGTGATGGGCGTGATCTTGAGCGCCGTGATCTGGTTGCGCCGGCGACGCAGGATTTTGAACCGGAACCCGTAAAACGAAAAGGTCTGGCCTACATCCGGAATACTCTGGGCTTCGTGAATGACAAGACCTGCGACGGTCACGGCTTCTTCGTCGGGGAGGTTCCAGTCCATGGCGCGGTTCAAATCGCGCAAGGTGACATCGCCGTCCACCGTCAAGGAACCGTCGCCTTGCGGGCGCACGCCCTGAACCGGACTGTCATATTCGTCTTCGATTTCGCCGACGATCTCCTCGAGAATGTCTTCAAGGGTGACGAGGCCCATCAGCGCGCCATATTCATCGACGATGAGGGCGAAATGTTCCTGCTTTACCTTGAAGGCGTCGAGCTGTTCCTGAAGCGTGGTCGTTTCCGGCGCAAAATAAGGCTCGCGGGCCAGCGCCTCGAAATCGATTGCGTCCGCGGCGCCTTCCGCATCCCAGAGCGCGCGCAAGAGGTCCTTGGCGTGGAGAATGCCGATAATATTGTCGGGATTCTCACGGTAAAGCGGCAGGCGTGTGTGGGCGCTTTTCAGCGCCTGCCGGATCAGCGCGTCCTTCGCCATGTCGATATCGAGCATCTCAATCGACTTGCGGTGGATCATGATCTCTTCCGTGCGGATCTCATTGAGATCGAGCGCGCCGCGAATAAGGTCGCGGGCTTCCTTGTCGACCCGCCCCTCAGAGTGATGGAGGTCGATCGTTCCGCGAATCTCTTCTTCTGCTGAGAAGACGGCGCTGTCTTTTGAAATGTCCAATCCGAAAACGTGGAAGACGCCGCGCACAACCATTTGCACCAGCCAGGTGATGGGCGCGAGGATATACACAATCCACCGCATCACTGGCGCGACCAGCATCGCCACGGTATCCGGGCGCGTGATGGCTGCTGTCTTTGGGGTCACTTCAGCGAATACAAGCACGAGCACCGTCATGGTTGCGGTTGCAAGACCGGTTGCAATTAGAGATGCGCCGAAGAGCTGGTTAAAGACGCTTGCAGCGATTACCGACGCAAGAATATTCACAAGGTTGTTACCCAGGAGAATGGCGCCGATAAGCCGTTCGCGATCCTTGATGAGAAGATTGACGCGGCGCGCATTCAGATTGCCGTCGCCTTCCAGCTTGTGCATCCGCGCTTTGGACGTTGCCGTCAGCGCTGTTTCCGATCCCGAAAAGAAGGCGGAAAGAAAAAGCAGGAAAATGATGGTTCCGATAGGCAGGAAGAGAGCCGGGTCAAAATTTGGCATGGGATAATTCTCGCCGGCTATTCGCCGGTTTTCTCCTTGAGGAAGGCGGTGACGCGGGAAAGATCTGCGTCTTTGGCGATAAAGGCGTCGCCGATCGCTTTGGCAAGGATCAGCGTCAGCTTTCCTTGCTCGATCTTTTTGTCCTGCATCATGTATTTGGCGATGATATCGGCTGTTATGTCTGACTTGAGGTCGGCGATTTCGGCTGGAAGTCCTGTGGTTATGAGATGCGCCTTGACCCGGTCGGCGTCAGAAGCCGGGCACAGCCCTTCACTGACCGAATAGTCGAAAGCGAGCGCCATCCCCAGAGCGACGCCTTCGCCGTGAAGCAGCTTGCTCGAATAACCGAAATGCGCCTCAAAAGCATGGCCGAAAGTGTGGCCGAGATTAAGGAGCGCCCGCTTTCCTTTTTCCTTTTCATCGGCGCCGACGATCGCCGCCTTGGCCTCACAGGATTTCTTGACGGCCTGGATGCGCGCCGCACCGTCGCCCTCAAGAAGGGCGGGTCCATTGTCTTCAAGCCAGCGGAAAAAGCCGGGATCCGAAATCAGCCCGTATTTCACCACTTCGGCGTAACCCGCCTTGAGCTCGCGCATGGGCAGCGTGTCGAGCGAGGCAATGTCGGCAATGACCGCTACGGGCTGGTGAAAAGCGCCGATGAGGTTTTTACCTTGCGGAACATTGATCGCCGTCTTGCCGCCCACCGCGCTGTCGACCTGGGCAAGCAGGGTTGTCGGTATTTGTGCGAAGCGGCAGCCCCGGCGAAGGACCGATGCGGCAAACCCTGTCAGATCGCCGATCACGCCGCCGCCGAACGCAATGACAACATCGTCGCGCTCAACGCCAAGATCGAGCAGGCGGGCGGTCAGTTTTTCAAGCTCCGAAAAGGACTTTGTCGCTTCGCCGGGCGCCAGCGTGATGAAGTCGGCATCGACGCCCGCTGACGCCAGCCCTTCGCGGAGGCGTTCGCCTTGCGTCACGAAAACATTTTCATCCGTCACGACGACGATGCGCGGCCGTTTGAGATGCGGCTTTAACAGCGCTCCGGCCTTGTCGATCAGGCCGGCGCCAATGGTGATGTCATATGACCGGCCGCCCAGCGGGACCCGCACGGTTTCGGTGGTCATGAAGAAGGCTCCTTGGTTGCCGTCAGGAGATCCGGACGGGCGCGCAACGCGTCGAGAATCAGTTCCACCGTATTTGCATGCGGTCCCGGATGGCTGTCGACATGAATATCGGCGCTTGCGTAAAAAGGCTCGCGTTCTTTCATCAGCCTGATCACCGTCTCCCGCGGGTCATCGTTCTGGAGCAGGGGCCGTGTATTCCGCTTGGTCGCCCGCTTGACGATGGTGTCCACATCCGCCCGGATCCAGATCGAGACAGCCTGTTCGGCGATCAGCGCGCGCGTCTCGGGATTGACCACCGCGCCGCCCCCTGTGGCGAGGACATGGGGCGGCCCTTCGAGCAGGCGCTTGATCACCCGGGCCTCGCCCTCGCGGAAGCTTTGCTCTCCATGAGCGGCGAACAGATCGGAAACGGTCATGCCGGCGGCTTTTTCAATCTCGTGATCGGCGTCGAAGAAAGGCAAGTCCAGGCGCGACGCAAGGCGCCGTCCTACAGTGGTTTTCCCAACGCCCATCATACCGACAAGGACCACTGGCCGGGCGCAGGAAAGGTCAGGGTGTTTACGAGCTTGCCCCATGAAGGCTAGATGTAGGGGAGCGCGCTTCGGGATGCTAGCTAGGATGCAGATCGGAGCGCCCGTGTGAGGAAAAGCGGGCGGCTCGCCGGGAGAATGGCGCGCTGACGGGCGAGGGGCCTCGAAGGGAGCGGTTTCGTGCGGTTTGTAGGAATTTTGTTGCTGGCGGCTCTGGCCGGGCTGATCGGACTTTTCGTTTACGGCCAGATGATGGAGCCCGAGACCCGCGAAATTCAAACGGAAGCCAATTATGACGCGCAATAAGCTCCTCGTGGCGGCCGCCTCCGCTTTTGTCGCCGGGGCGATCGCCCCCTTCGCCCCTTTCGCCATGGCTCAGATCGCCGCTCCCGAAAGCGTCGAAACCGCCCAGCTCCCGACAGATGCATTCGCTATTGGCGGGCTTGAAGAGGGGGACCGGGCGCTGCCCGGCACGCTCTGGGCCGACGCCGATCCGCAGGTGCTTGATTTTCTGTTGTCCCATGCGCCGGTGCGCCCGGCCTCACCGAGCCTCGGCGATGCCATGCGGCGCACCCTTCTGTCGCCGGGCGCGAAACCGGCAGGTGCGGATCCCTCTCTTGGCGGGAAAAAGCTGTTGGCGCTGGCGCGCGCCGGGTTTGTTGACGAAGCCCGCAATATTGCAAGTCTCGCCACCACAGGACGCAACGATCTTGCCGTGGCGGAAGCCGATGCGACGATCAGCCTCCTGGGCGGTGATGCAGACAGCGCCTGCCGCCGCGGGGCGGGACTTTCCGGCGGGCGCGAGGCGATCTTCTGGGTGCGGCTCAGAGCCTTCTGTTACGCTCGGGCCGGCGAACTGGACGCTTTCGATCTCACCATGAATCTGCTGCGTGAACGCGGCGCGCTTTCCCAGGCGGATGAAGCGCTGTTCTTTGCTGCGGCGGCCGGCGCCCCGCCAAAGGACGTGCCGCCGATCAAAACCGCTCTTCAATATGCAGCGCTCAAAACCGCCGGCGTCGAGATGAGCCTCAACGACCTTGCCGGCGCTGAAGGCGGGGTTGTCGCTGCGGTGGCGGGAGACACAGATGTTTCCAATGCGCTGCGTATTGAGGCGACCATGCGCGCCCTCGCCATGGGCGTTATCTCGCCGTCGCGCCTCAACAGTCTTTTCAACGGCATCCAGTTTGAAGTCGCCGATCTTGCGTCCGCTGTCGACATTGCGGCGTCACGGCCAGGAGACCCGGTGACGGACGCTCTGCTCTACCAGTCTATCGCGGCCATGACAGCGCCGGAATTTATCCGTGACAAGGCGCAGCGGATTTCCATTGCGCTTGCCCGCGCTGACAGTTTCCATCGCACCTATGCGCTGTCGCATCTTTATGCAGGCCAGATCGCGACGCTTGAAGGCGTGATCGTTTCTCCGGAGGAAGCGTCCAGCTTCGCCCTTGCGGCCATGATGACAGGCGACAGCGTCGGCGCCGGCCGGTGGCTTTCCTCCATGGTCGGCGCCAATGAAAGCGTCGCGGCCTTGCCCGAAGCGCTCGGGATCGAATTTATCGACCGGGTCAACATGCTTTCGCTTCTTGATCCGCAAACAGCGGCGCGCATCGCCCGCGGCGCCGGTGTGTCGCTTCTTTCCAACGAAACCGGCCTGGCGTCTGGCGCGAAGGCGCATGAAGACCCGGCGGTGACAGCGCGCATTCTTGAAGCGGCGTTTGACGCGGTCGCTGGCGAAAAAGTCGGCCAGGCCGGGCTTGCGGCGCTTGCGGCGTCATCAGGCGCGGCGGCGTTCGGCGGCGAAGTTGAATCGGTGATTGTTGAGGAAGGCCTCGATGCAGCCGGTATGCCGGAGCTTGGACGCCGCCACCGTTTTGAGCGCGCCATGGCGGCGAGCTTTGCCGGCGCGCCCGCGGCGGGGCAAACTGCGGAGGCGAATGAAGATCGCGGCTTTGCACCGCGCATCAAGCCGCCCAAAGGCCGGTGACGCCATCAATGGAAAAGCGATGAGCGCAAATCGCGCAGAAGCTTTGCAAACAAACGCCCGCCTTATTGAGGCGTTTCTGGAAATGATGGCGGTCGAACGCGCCGCCGCCGCCAATACGCTGAAAAATTACGGCCGCGATCTTGAGCGATTTTCTGTTTTTGTTTTGAAGGGCGGCGAGACGCTGGAAACCGCTGGCGCGGACGACATCGCAGCATGGCTGGAGGCGCTGGAGCGGCAGGGGCTGTCGGCGGCGACAGCAGCGCTCAAAACGACCGCGCTCCGGCAATTCTATCAATTTCTCTATACGGAAGGCTACCGGGCCGACAATCCGACGGCGGCGATTGAGCGTCCGAAAACAAGGCGGGCGCTTCCGAAAATCCTGACGCGCGAAGAAGTCGCGTCTCTCTTTGAAGCCGCGGAAGCGGTCGAAGGGCCGAGAGGCTTGCGGCTCGTCGCCATGCTGGAGATTCTTTACGCGGGAGGCTTGCGGGTGTCTGAGCTTGTGGGGCTCCCGCTCGCCGCTATGCGCAAGGGGGAGCGGTTGCTGATCATTCGCGGCAAGGGAGACAAGGAACGGCTTGCCCCGCTCACAGAGCGAGCGGTCTCGGCCGTCGAGGCTTATGTCGATGTGCGCAGCGATTTCCTCGAAGAGGGCGCCTCCTCGCCTTGGCTCTTTCCCTCACGCGGCAAGACCGGTCATATTACGACGGCGCGTTTCGCGCAGATGTTGAAAGATCTCGCCGCGGCGGCTGGCGTGGCGCCCTCAAAGGTGTCGCCTCATGTTCTGCGCCATGCCTTTGCGACTCATCTCCTTGATGGCGGGGCGGACCTCAGGAGTGTTCAGCAGATGCTGGGTCACGCCGACATCACCACCACCCAGATCTACACCCATGTGGCCCAGGATCGTCTCCGGGATCTCGTGATGACGAAGCATCCTCTGGCCCGGAAAAGGGGCGGGAAATAGCGGAATGCCTGAGGCCCTAATGACAAGGGTTGCCGCCTATTTGCCAAGATACTAGGTATTGCAGCAATCTGGATATCTGATCTCTAACCAAAGAGTCCCTATGTCTTCGCCCATGCGCACCTATCTCGATTTTGAAAAACCGATTGCCGAACTTGAGGGCAAGATTGCCGATCTCCGCCAGATGGATGGGGAGACCGGGGTCAATGTGGACGAAGAAATCGAAAAGCTTCAGGGCAAGGCGGACAGCCTTTTGTCCGACGCATATTCAAAGCTGTCGCGCTGGCAGAAAACGCAGGTTGCCCGGCATGCGGCGCGACCGCATTTCGCTGACTATGTCTCGCAGCTCGTAGACGATTTCACGCCGCTGGCCGGTGATCGCGCCTTTGGCGAAGATGCGGCGATCCTTGGCGGGCCGGCGCGCCTGCGCGGCCGGTCGATCATGCTGATCGGTCATGAAAAAGGCGCCGACACGGCGGGCCGCGTCAAACATAATTTCGGCATGGCCCGGCCTGAAGGCTACCGTAAGGCGATGCGCCTGATGGATATGGCCGAGCGGTTCAACATGCCTGTGGTGACGCTTGTAGATACGCCCGGCGCCTATCCGGGGCGCGGCGCGGAAGAACGGGGCCAGGCGGAAGCGATTGCATCGTGTACGGAAAAGTGCCTTGGTCTCGGCGCGCCGCTTATCTCCGTGATTGTCGGCGAGGGCGGCTCCGGCGGCGCCGTGGCGCTGGCCGCCGCAAACAAGGTCTTGATGCTTGAGCACTCCGTTTATTCCGTCATTTCGCCGGAAGGCTGCGCTTCCATTCTCTGGAAAGACGCCGCCGGCAAAGGGGAAAACAAGGCGCCCGATGCCGCGGAAGCCATGCGCATTTCGGCGCAGGACCTTTTAGAGCTGGGCGTTATCGACGGTGTTATTGCTGAGCCCGTGGGCGGCGCGCATCGCGATTCAGGGCTGACGATTGAACGTCTCGGAGACGCCGTGGAATCGGCGATCCGCGAACTCGAACATCTTTCTCCTGATGAACTCAAGCAACAGCGCAGGAACAAATTCCTCGCCATCGGCCGCACCGGCCTCGCATAGGCTCCTGTTCAAGGTTGATTAGTAGGAGAGGATGAGCAGGGCGATCAGCGCTGCAATCCCGCTTGCCAGCAATATTGTCGCCATTGGCAGGTTTTGCGGCATCCGCGGCGCCGGCGCCGGGAAATCATCGTCAAATTCATTTGGATCTTCCGCCGCCACGCGCACCTGTTCCCATTGCTTCGTCAAACGATACCATGGGGATGTGAAATTGCACGAGGCGTCTTGCGGCAAAGCGCGTCAGTTGCGGGACAAAACGCCGCTCAGGATAATGTCGCCGTTCTGACGGATGTCGATGCGCACACCGTCGCCAAGGTCAGGCAATTTGGCGCCACGTTTGGAGGTGAATGTCGCGTTGGCGCGACCCTTTACAATTTTCACCGTCACGACGGTTTGATCGTTCGCAACGACCTCCGCTTCACGCCCGGCGACGCCCTGCATGTCGACGACGAGTTTTTTTGCGCCGTCGCCGCCGATCAGAAAGGAAACGGCGCCCCGGCCCGTGAACCCGTTCACGCCGGTAAGCTTTGCAGAAAAGGGTCGCCATGCGAGCGGTAAGGCTCTGGTCAGCATGTCGATCATGGAGTCCCCCCGGACAGTTGCGCCAGCTTACCAGCATGGCTTGCAAAAGTTAATCCGGAGAAAAGCGATGAAACGCTAAGCCGTTGGCGTAGCTTTATTTTTCGCCGTGATATTCGCCTTCGGGCAGGTCATGGGCGAGGCGATTGTCAAGATAGGTCTCGGCGGTCGAAATAAACGCTTCAATATGGGACTCGAAAAAATGGTCGGCCCCGGGCACGACTTCGAATTCGATCTTGCGTCCCTTTTGCGTCCGCGTGCGTTCGACCATGCCGCGCGTCTCTTCCGGCGCGCAGATCTTGTCGTGTTCGGCGTGAATGACGACGCCGGAGGACGGGCAAGGCGCGAGGAAAGAAAAGTCGTAGAGATTGGCGGGGGTAGAGCCGGCGATGAAGCCAACGATTTCCGGCCGGCGCATCAAGAGCTGCATGGCGATCCAGGAGCCGAAAGAAAAACCCGCCACCCAGCTAAAGGGCGCGTTGGGGTTCATCTGCTGCATGTAATCGAGGGCTGTCGCAGCATCCGCGAGCTCGCCCTGGCCCTGATCATATTCGCCCTGGCTGCGGCCGACGCCGCGAAAATTGAAGCGCATGGTCGAAAAACCGCGGCGCACGAACATCTGGTAGAGTTCGTAGGTCGCGCGATTGTTCATGGTGCCGCCGAACATCGGATGCGGGTGCAGGATCAGCGCGACCGGCGGATTATCGCCTTTCCCTTTTTGATAGCGGCCTTCGAGGCGTCCTTCCGGACCGGCGAAAATCACTTCTGGCATCGTCTACCTTTTCAAATCCTGACGGGGCTGAGGCGAAACCCCAGCCACTCACTTACTTTTCATCCCCAGAAGGCGCAGAAATCGTCATTTCCACCGGTTTTTCAAGCGGCGCTAATGTTGACTGTTTTGGTCGGATTTCTTATTTCAGCTGCGCAAGGGGTCGAAGAGCGGGCGCGTATAGCACGTTTTCCCTTTGGCGCCAGCCGAACTGGCCAAATCGCGCGGATCAGGCGCACAGGCCGATAAGAGGATTTGGCAAGTGAAACTCACCACCAAAGGCAGATATGCGGTCTCGGCCCTTGCCGATATTGCGGCCACCGGGGCGGCGACGGGCAGCGAAGGGCCCGTGGCCCTGTCCGACGTCGCCTTGCGCCAGGGGATTTCGCTTTCTTATCTCGAACAGCTTTTTGCAAAACTCCGCCGCGCCGGTCTGGTGGACAGCGTCCGCGGCGTTGCGGGCGGTTATGCCTTGACGGCGCCGGCCGCGGAAATTCGCGTCGCCGATATCGTGGCGGCGGTGGATGAGGAGATCCGCACGACCGCGTGCGCCGCCGGGTCCTCCATCGGGTGTCAGGGAACGACGGCCAGATGTCTGACCCATGACCTCTGGGATGAGCTTGGCCGTCAGATCGAAGTCTTTCTCAACGCCGTCACGCTGGAAGATATCATTGAGCGGCGCGTTGCCGGCATGGCGTCTGTAAACGCGCCTAACCGTGAAGAACGATTTGCGGGAGCGGCGGAATAACGATGCGCCACTATCTCGACCATAACGCAACTGCGCCGGTGCGGCCCGAGGTGATTGACCTGATCGCCGAGACCATGCGCCATGACGGCAATTCGCTGTCCGTGCATGAAGAGGGGCGCAGCGCGCATAAAATTCTGGAAGATGCGCGCGAGCAAGTCCGGTCTCTCGTTAATGCGCCTGTCAACGGCGTCATCTTTACGAGTGGCGGCACGGAGTCGATTCACTACGCGCTTCATGGTGTGATGGCGCCGCACAAGATCAAACGGTTTTTCATCAGCGCGATTGAGCATACGGCGGTCGCCGCCAACGCCGAAACGACCGGCGCGGACATCGAATTCATTCCTGCCTTGCGCTCGGGTGTTGTTGATCTCGCCTGGCTGAAAGACCGGTTGAAAGACTATGATGTCGACCGCGACGGCGGCTTCATGGTTTGCGTCATGTTCGCCAATAATGAGACCGGCGTTATCCAACCTGTCGCCGAAGCTGCAGAGATTACGCATGATGCGGGCGGCCTCCTGTTCTGTGACGCGGCGCAGGCGGTTGGCAAAGTCCCCGTCAACTTCGTCATGTCCGGCGCCGACATCATGAGTTTCACCGGTCACAAATTCGGCGGGCCCGTGGGCGTCGGCGCGCTTGTCGCCGGACCGAACCTGCCGCTGGAACCGCAACTGCGCGGCGGCGGTCACGAGAGCAATCGCCGCGCCGGCACGCATAATGTGGCGGGAATCGCCGGGCTCGGCTTGGCTTGCGCGCTTGCGAAAGAAACCGTTGCCCATGCTGGCGATATCGCGGCGTTGCGCAACCGCATGGAAGACGCCGCCATTGAAGCGGGCGCCAAAATCTGGGGCGCCAGCGAAGAACGCCTGCCGGGGACGCTATGTCTGTCAGCGGACGGCTTTCCCGGCGCGACGCAATTGATGACCATGGACCTCGCCGGGCTCGCCATCTCGGCAGGCAGCGCATGCTCCTCCGGCAAGACAAAACCAAGTCATGTACTTGTTGCCATGGGCGCGAGCGACGAGGAAGCCACATCGGCGATCCGCGTCTCCTTGGGTTGGAACTCGACGGCGGAGGACGCCGACGCCTTCATCGAGACATGGCCGAAAGCCTATGAACGCATCAAGGTTCGCTCTGAACAAAAGGGGGCGGCGTGATGAAGAAACCGTCGCTGCTCCTGATCCTTTCCGCCGGTCACTCGCTGATCTGGTCGGCGGGCGTCTTCGCCGTGCTTCAATTCATGAGCATGACGTCAGGCGGCGCCCACGGCGCAGGCTTTGTCTGGGGCGTCACCGCCGGAACATTCGCACTTATCCTCGCTGCGCATCTCATCATCGGCTCGATGGTGCGCAAACGCATGGGTGCGAGTGCCCCGCGCAACAAAGAGGGGGCGGCGTGATGAGCAATTGGTTCACAAAAAGATCGCAGAAGGGTTTTTTGGGCTGGTTTGTTATATGGTTTGTCGTATTTGGCGCACCACAGGTCATTAAGTTTTTTATTTTTGACGAACAGTCTCTTTCCGATGAATGGCGCGCTTTGGTCTATCCGCTCATCATAGTTCTTATCTTTAGCACCCTCGCCGGATTCGTAATGTCAGCTATTGAAAGAAATCATTTCGCTAAGCTCGAAAAAGAAACCGAGAGCAGAAGCTAATCATGTCCGAAATCAAAGAAACCATTTCCAAAGAGACCGTCGAAACGGCGAAGTCGCTGGAGACCTATAAATACGGTTTCTCCACCGACATTGAATCGGTGAAGGCACCGAAGGGTCTTAATGAAGACACGGTGCGTTTCATCTCCGCCAAAAAGGAAGAGCCCGAATGGCTGCTCGAATGGCGGCTGGAAGCGTTTCGGCGCTGGCTGACCATGAAGGAGCCGGAATGGGCGATGGTGCATTATCCGCCCATCGACTATCAGGATCACTATTACTATTCCGAACCCACCTCCGGCGCGAAATATGAATCCATTGACGACGTGCCGCCGGAGATTCTCGCCGACTTCGAAAAGCTCGGTATTCCGCTGAAAGAAGCCGAAGTGCTGCTCGGTGTCGAAGGTGCGGGTCAGAGCCCCGGCGAGGCGAGAACCCACCCCGATGGCGCGCCCAATGGCGGCAATGGAAGCAAGGTCGCGGTGGACGCTGTCTTTGACTCCGTTTCCGTCGCCACGACCTTCAAGAAAGAGCTTCAGAAAGCCGGCGTCATCTTCATGTCGATTTCCGAGGCGGTGCGGGAGCATCCGGATCTGGTGCGGAAATATCTCGGTACGGTGGTGCCGGCTTCTGACAATTTCTTTGCGACCTTGAACACGGCGGTCTTTTCCGATGGCACGTTCGTCTATGTGCCCGAGGGGGTTCGTTGCCCCATGGAGCTGTCGACCTATTTTCGCATCAATGAGGCGAATACCGGCCAGTTCGAACGGACGCTCATCGTCGCGGCGCCGGGCAGTTATGTTTCCTATCTCGAAGGCTGCACCGCGCCCATGCGCGACGAAAACCAGCTTCACGCGGCCGTCGTTGAGCTCGTCGCGGAAGACGACGCGGAAATCAAATATTCAACGGTGCAGAACTGGTATCCCGGCGACAAGGACGGCAAGGGCGGCATTTATAATTTTGTGACCAAGCGCGCCGATTGCCGCGGGGTCAATTCGAAAGTCTCTTGGACGCAGGTCGAAACCGGCTCCGCCGTGACGTGGAAATATCCGTCCTGTGTGTTGAAAGGCGACAACTCTCAGGGCGAGTTCTACTCCATCGCCATCACCAACAATCACCAGCAGGCCGACACCGGCACCAAGATGATTCACTTGGGTAAGAACACGAAATCGCGGATTATTTCGAAAGGGATTTCCGCCGGCAAGTCGAACTCCACCTATCGCGGGCTCGTCAGCATTCACCGCAAGGCCGAAGGCGCGCGGAACTTCACCCAATGCGACTCACTTCTCATCGGCGATCAGTGCGGCGCCCACACCGTGCCTTATGTGGAGAGCAAAAACCCACGCGCGATCCTCGAGCACGAGGCGACAACCTCGCGTCTTTCCGAAGACCAGCTTTTCTACTGCCAGCAGCGCGGGCTTTCGGAAGAGGAAGCGGTGGCGCTTCTCGTCAATGGCTTCTGCAAGGAAGTGCTGCAGGAGCTTCCCATGGAATTCGCCGTCGAAGCACAGAAGCTTGTGAGCGTGAGCTTGGAAGGGAGCGTAGGGTGATGGCTAAGCCGCGCATTACAGTTGAACTATCAGAAGAAGGTGGCGCATCAGGCGTCGTCAACCTTCTTCTCAATGAAGAAGGCAGAGCCTTATTGATTACGAGCCTGCAAAGCCTCTCAAGAGAAAATGACCATTTTCATATGTTTGCTCCTGAATGGGGCGCCGACAATGAGCCTCTATCACTGAAGCCCTACAAAGAAGGGTCTTCCACTGCAGGACATCTGAAAGTCCATTATCGCCCTGATGATTGGGATCGGGAGTATTTTCCGCATTTGTTCGAACCTGAGGGAGCTGGCAAGTGACAAAAGGCTCCTCCAAACCCGTCCTCAATATCGACGACGCCGAGCTCATGGATTTCGTCAGTCCGAATGAAAAATTCAAAGCCAGGCTCGGGCGCATGGGGCCTGCGTTGGGTGCGGAAAAACTCGGCGCCATGCTGACCATTGTCGAGGCGGGAAAGCGCGCCTTTCCGTTTCACGTTCACCACGCGACGGAAGAGATGTTTTTCATCATCGAAGGCGAGGGCGAATATCGTTTTGGCGAGGACGTTTATCCTATTCGTAAAGGCGATCTGCTGTCGGCGCCTTGCGGCGGCCCCGAGCGCGCACACCAGATTATCAATACGAGCAAAGATACGCTGAAATATCTGGCGATTTCCGCCGGCGGCAAGATGGATGTCGTCGAATATCCGGACTCCGGAAAGTTCGCCGCCTTTTCCAGCGAGGATGGAAGCGATGAAAAAACGCGCATCCGCTATGTGGGGCGAACATCGTCGGCGGTGGATTATTTCGATGGCGAGGATGACTGAGCCAATGTTCGCAACCGATTTAGAGAGGATGAGCTGATGTTCTGGCGTCGTGAGGGCGGTCCGCTCGATATCAAGGACAACAGTCTGATGGCGTGGCTGTTGCGCTTCGTCGCAGCGCTTCTTGTGGCGGCGGTCGTGGTGATGATGTTTCGCCTCGGCGCGCCAAAGGCGTCAGCAGAAGAGGGGGCTTCTAAAGGTGACTCTCTTCCTTATGCGCTCGATGCCGGCTGGAAGGGCGAGAAAGTTTGCGAACTCTTGTTTGAGAATGACGATACGCGCGTCGGGCGCTGCACCTTTCCGCCGGGCGTTGGTCATGAACGTCATTACCATCCGCCCCATTATGGGTACATCCTGAAAGGCGGGACCATGCGCATCACCGACGCGGACGGAACGCGCGACGCCGAAACGCCGGACGGCGCCTCCTGGTGGAGCCCCGGCGTTGAATGGCATGAAGCGATCAATGTCGGCGACACGACCGCTGTGTACCTCATTTTCGAACCCAAAAGTGCGGCCGCTGTTACGGTCATGCCTGAGTAAGATCGAAAGGAGAATGATGATGGAAAAGCAGGATTGGGACGAGTGGGAAAAGCTCTACAGGAGATACGAAGAAAAGCGTCTGGCTTATGAGTCTGCGCTTGCGCATCTCGGCGGCGCTTTTTCAGAGCTCGCGCGCCATTATGACCGCAACAAGTTCGATCAGAACGGATTCGTGCGTGAAGAACAAACGCATCAGGAGTTTTTAAAAGCACGAGAGGCGCTGCACGAATTTCTGCATGAAAAAGTGAAAAAGGATTAGGCGCTCGCGCCCTCTGAAAGGCAATACAGTATGAAGCAACTGTTCCTCGTGGTTCTGATGATGGCGGCCGCATCTTGCGGCAAAGCCGATGATAATGCGCGCGAAGTTTATCGCGATCCTGCGCTGTCTGCGGATTTGCCGTTTTCCTCGGCCGTTGTCGTGGGCGAGGTTATCTATCTGTCCGGCGAAATTGGCCGGGCGCCGGGAACGACCGCTGTCGTTGAGGGCGGCGCCGGGGCGCAGACACGCCAGATTTTTGAGAATTACAAAGCGACGCTCGAAAATCTCGACGCCGGGCTTGAAGACATCGTCAAATGCACGGTCTTTCTGGAAGACATGGCGGAATATGCCGCCATGAATGAAGCCTATGCGGCGGCTTTCCCGGGCGACAAACCGGCCCGCTCCACCATGGGCGTTGACGGGCTGGCGCTCGGCGCCGCCGTTGAAATCGAATGTCTGGCAGTGAAGTCATGAAACAAGCGCTTGCTTTCATTGGCGTGATGTTGCTGGCCGCCTGCAGTGAAAACGAGGCGCCGCGCCCTGATTTCCGTGCAGCGCTTGACGCTCACCTTGCGGCGATCGAAGGGAAAGATTTTGAGGCCTACAAGCCGACCGTCACTGGCGGCGACGATCTTCATCTTATTTTCCCGGATGGATCAGTAATCGAAACGACAGAGGCCGTTTTCGACTTTCACCGGGAATGGTTCGCAGATCCGAACTGGGTGATGGAGCCGGAAATCGTGAAAGTGATGGAAGGCGAGGACATGGCCGCCGCCCTCCTGAAATACGACTATCGCGATACGCCCGAAGGCGACCCGCGCGGCTCCTGGCTTGTTCTTGTCTTCAAACTTGAAGCCGGAGAGTGGCGGCTCGTCCATGACCAAAACACCCGCATCACGCAAAATACGGATAGTGAAACCGAATAATGTTGAAAATTGACGATCTCCATGTCGCTGTGGGCGGCAATGAAATCCTGAAAGGCCTTTCGCTCGAGGTGCCGAAGGGCGAAGTGCACGCCATCATGGGCCCCAACGGTTCCGGCAAGTCGACGCTGTCTTACACCGTCGCAGGCCGCGATGGATATGAAGCGACGTCTGGCGGCGTGATGATCGATGGCGAGAGCGTACTCGAGCTTGATCCTGACGCGCGCGCGGCGAAGGGACTGTTTCTCTCCTTCCAGCATCCGATGGAAATTCCCGGCGTGCAGACCATGAATTTCATTCGCACCGCCATGAACGCCCAGCGCAAGGCGCGCGGGGAAGGCGAAGTCTCCGCGGCGGACTTCATTCGGCTGATCCGCGAAAAAGCGAAGCTGGTTGGGCTTGATGACGCCAAGCTGAAGCGCCAGTTCAATGTGGGTTTTTCCGGCGGCGAGAAAAAGCGCATGGAAATGCTGCAAATGGCGATGTTCGAGCCGCGTTTCGCCATCATGGATGAAACGGACTCCGGGCTCGATATCGACGCGCTCAAAATGGTTGGCGAAGTGGTGAATGCGCTGCGCGGACCGGATCGCGGCTTCCTTGTGATCACCCACTATCAGCGGCTGCTCGACTACATCAAGCCGGACGCGGTGCATGTGCTGGCGGACGGGCGGATCGTCAAGTCAGGCGGACCGGAGCTTGCGCTCGAGCTTGAAAAATCCGGCTACGAACAGTTTATCGAGGCGGTTTAAGAATCATGACGGCCCTTGCCAATCCATCCCCTTTTGAAGCGGCGCTTGAGGCTGACTTCACCGCGCGGTCCGCGACGAGCGAGGCGCAGGCGGCGGCGTTCGATCGCTTTGCAAAAATGCGCCTGCCCAACCGCCGTATCGAAGGCTGGAAATGGTCGGACATGAATGCGGCGTTGCGCAGTGTCGAACCGGGCGCGGCGGCGGACATAGATGTTAAGCCGTCGCCTTTTGCTGACTTGGGGGCGCTTGAATTTCGGATTATCAATGGCCGCATCGAACTTCCTGACGAGCCTGTATCTGAAGGACTGCGCTATGGCGTCGTCAATCCGGTCGCGACGATTTCGGAGTTGGAAACCCATCCGATTGCCTCGCTTAACGTCGCACTCGCGCGCAAGGCCTTAGGGTTTGAAGTTTCCGATGACGTTGCTTTTGAGCGTCCGGTGGTCATCCGTCACATCAATAATGGAAACGGGTTTTCCTTCGCGCAGACCATGATGCGTATCTCACCCGGCGCGCGATTGCGCCTCATTGAAATTTATGAGGGCGAAGGCGCAGGCTTTTATTCGCATCTCTGTCACATGGTGGTGCGCGACGGCGCCGAATTGCGCCGCGCCGTTTGGCAGGACGTTGGTGAAAACCGCATTGTGAATGGCATTTGCGCAGCAAAGATCGACGAAAAGGCGGTTTTCCAGAATACGGGGATCTCCACCGGGTCGCGGCTTTCGCGCCATGAATGTCACGCGCATTTCTGGGCGCCGGGCTCGTCCGCGTCGATCAACAGCGCCGCTTTACTTTCGGGCGAGCGGCATTCGGATTTTACAACAGATACGCAGTTTCGTGCTGAAGGCTGCGCCGTCAGCCAATTGCACAAAGGCGTCGCCCGCGATCGCGCTCGCAATGTCTTTCAGGGAAAGTTCCATGTGTTCCGCGAGGCGCAGAAGACCGATGCGAAGATGACCGCAAATGCGCTCCTTCTTTCCGAAGGCGCTGAGGCGAACCATAAACCCGAATTAGAGATTTATGCCGACGATGTGGAATGCGCCCATGGCTCGACGGTCGGTGCACTCGACGATGACGCGCTTTTCTATCTGCGCCAGCGCGGACTTGATGAAGCGGCTGCGCGGGCGCTGTTGATCGAAGCGTTTGTCGGTGAAGTCGTTGAAAAGTTTGAGGATGAGGCGTTGCGCGAAATTTTCGCCGCGCGTGTGGCTGAATGGCTGGAGCAGTAATGAGTGATGGATCGCCCGTAACGACGTTTGATGTCGAGGCGCTGCGCAAGGAGTTCCCAATCCTTTCACGCGATGCCTATGGCAAGCGGCTCGTCTATCTCGACAGCGCAGCCTCGGCGCAGAAACCACACGCTGTGATCGACGCCATGACGCATTCCATGGAGCATTCCTATGCGAATGTGCATCGGGGGCTGCATCTCTTGTCCAACGAAACGACGGCGGCTTATGAAGAGGCGCGAAACACCGTTGCGCGCTTCATTAACGCCAAATCGCCGGACGAGATCATTTTCACCTCCGGGGGCACGGACGCGTTTAACCTCGTCTCCTACGCCATGGGGGTGGAGGAAATAGGGGAGGGCGATGAGATCATCCTTTCCGTCGCGGAGCATCACTCCAATATTGTGCCGTGGCATCTCCTGCGCGAGCGCAAGGGCGCCGTCCTGAAATGGCTTGATGTTTCCGATGACGGCGAGATCGACCTTGACTCTTACCGCGCGCTCTTTTCGCCGAAGACGAAACTTGTGGCGCTGTCGCATATGTCGAATGTACTCGGCGCGCTCACGCCGGCGAAAGAGCTTGCGAAGATCGCTCACGAGCATGGCGCCAAAATCCTGTTCGACGGCTGCCAGGCGGGCGTTCACGGCGCTGTGGATGTGTCGGAGATTGACTGCGACTTTTATGTAATGACCGGCCACAAGCTTTACGGGCCGTCGGGCGTCGGCGTTCTGTATGGTAAGATGGACGCCTTGAAAGCCTTGCCGCCCTTCAAGGGCGGCGGCGAAATGATCGATATGGTGACGCAGGAAAACGTCACCTATAACGATCCGCCGCACCGTTTTGAGGCGGGAACGCCGCCGATTCTCGAAGCCATCGGATTGGGCGCATCCCTGAACTGGATGACGGAAAAAGGCGTCGAGGCCATCGCCGCCCATGAAGCGCGCCTCAAGGATCATGTGCTGGAAGAACTTTCGAAACTCAATTTCGTGCGCGTCTTCGGACGCGCGGAAGGAAAGGCGCCGATCATCGCCTTCACGGTGGAGAGCGCCCATCCCCACGATATTTCCGCGATTCTTGACCGCACCGGCGTCGCCGTGCGCGCAGGCCATCATTGTGCGCAGCCTTTGATGAAGCGCCTTGGCGTTCCGGCGACGGCGCGCGCGAGTTTCGCCGCCTACAACACCCATGACGATGTGGAGGCCCTGGTTGCAGGGCTCCACAAGACGCACCAGATGCTTGGCTGAGAGTGAATTATGGACGACCAACGCGACATTATCGATGTAAACCCGCCCGCCGAACCGGCGCCGCAGGCTGAAACCACGGGCGGCGCCTCTATCCCGGCGGAGGAGCTGGAGCGGATCACGGGCGACGTTATCCGGTCGCTCAAAACCGTTTACGATCCGGAAATCCCGGTTGATATTTATGAGCTGGGCCTCATCTATAAGGTTGATTTCGATGATGACCGGCTCCTGACCATCGATATGACCCTGACGGCGCCGGGCTGCCCCGTGGCGGGAGAAATGCCCGGCTGGGTCGAAGGCGCGGTGCGCGGCGTCGAAGGCGTTGAGGATGTGACGGTGAACATGGTGTTCGAGCCGCCCTGGACGCCGGAACGCATGTCCGACGAGGCGAAATTAGAGCTGGGATGGTTGTAAAGTTCGACAAAGAGTTTTTTGAAGGACGTAATGCACGCCGCAATTTCGTGTATGTGGTCAACTCAATTGGTTATTCCAGTATAGCACCAGTTTTACTTTTGTTTTTTGTTCCTCGCGGGTTTCTAGATACAAATATTGGTTTTGCCATAGTATTATTGTGCCTCTTTTTGTCGGCGGCGATTTTCGGGTTTATGCTGTTTATAGGGGCTCAGTTCAAATGTTTTGAATGTAAGTATCTCTTCTACGTTCTTGGAGTTGGATACACGTGGTGGGGGTGGATCAGATTGTGGCGGCCTGAGCGGATATGTCATAATTGTAAATCTGATCTTGGCCCTGCGTTAGGAGATTTTGATGACTCGACCAAGACCAAAAGTCGTAACGCTCACTGACGCTGCTGCGGCGCGTATGGGTGAAATCATGTCGGACGCCGAAGAGAATTTCATCGGCGTCAAGATCGGCGTCAAAAACGGCGGTTGCGCCGGCATGGAATACACCATGGACTACGCCACCGAGGCGGGCCCGCTCGACGAAGTTGTCGAGGAGAACGGGATCAAGATTTTGATCGATCCGAAAGCAATCCTGTTCCTTATCGGGACGCAGATCGATTACGTCACCGAAAAACTGTCGCAGCGTTTCGTGTTCAATAATCCGAACCAGACCGACGCCTGCGGCTGCGGTGAAAGCGTAACGATTGTCCCGGCGAAGGCTGATGCCTGATGGCGCCGTCCGCGTCATTTCTAGATTACGTCAAAGACCTCTTCTCGCCTTTCGGCGAAATCTCCGTCCGCAAGATGTTCGGCGGCGCTGGGATTTATTGCGACGGCGCGATTTTCGCGATCATTGGCGATGACGACATCTGGTTTAAAGTCGATGACGTAACGCGCGCCGAGTTCGAGGCGGCGGACTTGCGGCCCTTCGAAGTGGAGATGAACGGCAAGACCGGGACTATGTCCTATTACAACGCGCCGGAAGAAATCTTCGACGACAATGATGCGCTTCGCCATTGGACCGGACTGGCGCTCGCCGCTTCCGCGCGCGGCAAGAAGCCCGCGAAGAAAAAGACGGTCAAAAAGAAAGCCGCCAAGAAAGCGGCTTCCAAATCGGCCAAGCCGAAAGCCTAAAAGCGCGCGAAGAAATCCTAGCCGAAAAGCTCCGCAAGGAAGTTCGTCATCGCCTGCCATGACCGCCGGTCGGCGTCAGCGTCATAGACGGTGCCGAAATCGGGGTCGTTCGCCGCAGGGTTGGTAAAGGCGTGCATTGTCCCGCCATAGGCGTGAAGTTGCCAGTCGGCTTTCGCCTCGGTCATTTCCTCGCCGAAGGTTTTGACATTGTCCGGCGTCGCCATGGGATCGTCCCAGCCGTGAAGCGCCAGCACTTTCGGATTGATCTTGGCGGCGGTGTTGCCCGGCGCATGAAGGAGCCCGTGGAAACTGACAACGCCAGCGGCGTCAGCATTCGATCGCGCGATGTCGAGGACGCAGAGCCCGCCAAAACAAAAGCCGATAGCGGCGATCTTTGCGCCGTCAACTTCAGGCTGATCTTTGACCATCTCGATATTAGCTTTTAGACGCGCCTGAAGCATTGCGCGGTCTTCGGTGAAGGGTTTGATGAGCGCCTGGCATTCTTCTTTCGACTGACCGAGAACGCCTTTGCCGAAGAGGTCGATGGCGACGGCGGCGTAGCCGAGCTTCGCCAGCGCTTCGGCTTTTTCATTTTCGAAAGGGGACCGGCCCGCCCAGGCATGACAAATCAGGATGCCGGGTTTTGGCGAACCATCCGGGGCGGCCAGAAAAGCTTCAAACGTTTTGCCGTCGATCGTGTAATCGAATGAACGGGTGTTCGCCATGCTGTCCTCCTTCATCTGCGAGTTGATGGAGGTTTTGCCAGCTTGTTCCGCGTTTGTCAGCCTTGAATTCGGGTGTGTTGGCGGCTAGCGGCGAAAGGCGCTGCGGTGCAGGTTCTCAGCGAAGCCTGCGCAAGCCGACATGAATGCGTCTGCAATGGTTTCGCGGGACGGCTGGGCCGGGGCGTCATGCAACGGGTTGGGCCGCGCCGGTTTTTGCCCCACGAAAGAGCAAACACTATTGTCTGGTGTGATGATAAACAGCTCTTGATCGCTGCCTGAAACAATACGCATAACCCACCCTCATACTTGTCTCGAACCCGCGTCACGTCGAGAACAGGGGACTTATGCAAAAAGTTCCCTAAGTTATGGTGAATGGACCGGTTACTCTATTGCGCCAAGGCGGCTGATCTTCAGCGTATTGGTCTTTCCGGGCCGGCCAAAGGGATAGCCCGCAAGGATGATGATGCGGTCGCCGTCAACGCCGCCATTGGCTTTGGCGAGGGTGTCCGCCTTTTCCAGCATCTCGTGGAAATGGGAGATGTCCTCGGTGACCACGGAGCGAACGCCCCAGTAAAGCGCGAGCTTTCGGGCAACGGCGTCATCTGGGGTTGCCGCAATGACAGGGCATTTTGGCCGGTCCCGGGAAAGGCGCTGCACCGTCGAGCCTGTTTTTGTGTAGGCGACAGCGAACCTGCAGTCGAGCACCTCGGCGATGCGCCGCGCCGACAGGGTGATGGCGTCCGCGGTCGTGTATTCTTCTTCCTCACGCACAACCGTCTTGTAGCTGCCGGATTCATCGTCCTCCTCGGTCGCGGCAATGATCCGGTCCATGATGGCGACGGCTGTGGGCGGATGGCGCCCGACGGCGGTTTCGGCGGAGAGCATGACCGCATCTGCGCCCTGAAAGACGGCGGTGGAGACGTCCGAGGCTTCCGCCCGGGTCGGCGCAATCGATTCCACCATGGATTCGAGCATGTGGGTCGCTACGATCACCGGCTTGCCGACGCGGCGGCAGGTGCGCACGATCTTGCGCTGGAGGAGGGGCACGTCCTCCGGCGCGCATTCGACCCCAAGGTCCCCACGCGCCACCATGATCGCGTCGGAAAGGTCGATGATCTCTTCGATATGGTCGATCGCGGAGGGCTTTTCTATTTTGGAGATTATCCCTGCGCGGCCTGCGATGAGCTCACGCGCTTCGCGCACATCATCGGGCTGCTGGACGAAGGACAGGGCGATGTAGTCGACGTCGATACTGAGGGCGAAATCAAGATCAGCGCGGTCCTTTTCCGTTAGCGCCGATATCGGCAGCCGCCGCCCCGGGACATTAATCCCTTTTTTATTTTTCAGTTCGCCCGGCGTGTCAGCCTTGGCGATGATGGAGCGATCATTGCGCTCAGAGATGGTGAGCTGCAAACGGCCGTCATCGAGTTTCAAAATGTCGCCCGGCTGAAGAACGTCGAGCAATTCCTTATGGGGGATGGGGATGACATGATCGTCATTGGACTCAGGCGACAGCGAAAGCTTGTATTCGGCCCCGTAGCGCAATTTGATTGAGCCGCCCTCAAAGGACCCGGTGCGGATTTTCGGCCCCTGAAGGTCGGCGAACATGGCGAGGGGCACGCCGGTGTCGCGCTCAATATCGCGGATCGATTTGGCGACGCCGGCGAGCTTGTCATGATCGCCATGGCTCATATTAAGCCGGAACACATCAACGCCTGCATTGAACAAAAGGCGCAGCATGGAAGGCGACGCGCTGGCGGGGCCGATGGTTGCAACAATTTTGCAAAGTCGTTTTCGCATAAAGCCGACGCTACGCGGTTTCGCGCGGTCTGAGAACACCTAATATTTTGGCTGAGGGGACCCTAATCGCTTTCTGCGGTCTCCACATTCTGACCGTATAACGAGATCGTTGATATCGCCATTTTCGCCGAACCTTCTACGGGTCGACGACTATAGGCTACATAGATCAGCGTATGATTCTCCGCGTCATAAATACGCCGCACAGCCATGGATTTGAACACGAGGCTGATGCGCTGGGAAAAAACTTCTTCGCCATCTTTTCCATCGTCGATATCGCCGATCCGAATAGGGCCTGTCTGGCGGCAGGCGATTGATGCGTTGGAAGGGTCTTCGAACCAGTTTCCTTTGGAGACCCGGTCCCAGAAGCCGCGGTCGAAATGGGATAAATGGCAGGTGACGCCTTCGACTTTGGGATCTGACAAAGCTTCGATCTTGATCTCATTGCCGACCCAGTCGTTTTTGAATTCACCGACTTCGGTGTCGCTGCGACCGCAGGCGGCGAGGGCCAACGCGGCGATGCAGGAAAGTAAAAAAGCATTTCTCATGATTTCACTTTGCGCTTGCTGAAACAAAAAAGCCACTTCGAAAAGCGGCTTTTTGGGAAGGCTTTCAATTTTGGTTCAACCTTCGGGCATGTCTTTGCGTTTGGTTTTCGCTGCAGCGCTCATGATCCCCATACCGATGACGACCAAAGCGCCGATACCGATCCAGATCGGCGGGGCTCCCAGTTGAAAAGCGCCGAAGGCAAGCCCGGCGGCGAGCACAATGGCTCCCAGAAGATAAGCGGTAAAAGCGGACATAACGGTTCTCCAGAATCTGTGTCTGGACCAAACACCTTTCTGCTGGAATAGTTCCCCCGGCTAGCGGTCGCAAAGCGCGGCTTTCGCCGCTTCGTAGTCGCGCGCCATCTTGTCGACAAAGGCGGCTGTCGAGGTCACTTCCTTGACTGCGCCGATCCCCTGGCCGCAGCCCCAGATGTCTTTCCAGACTTTTTTTGCATTATCCCCGCCGGACTTGAAATCCATCTTGGAGGGATCGCTTTCGGGAAGATTGTCCGGGTCCATTCCCGAATTGCGGATGGACGGTTTTAGATAGTTGCCATGCACGCCGGAAAAATAATTCGTGTAAACAATATCGTCTGCATAGGCGTCGACAATGCCTTGCTTATAAGCATCATCGGCATTGGCTTCCTCGGTCGCAATAAACGCAGAGCCGATATAACCGAAATCGGCGCCCATGGCCTCGGCCGCCAGCACCGACTGGCCGCGCGCTATTGATCCGGAAAGGGCGAGGGGGCCATCGAACCATTCCCGAATTTCCTGAACCAAAGCAAACGGGGATTGGACGCCAGCATGACCTCCGGCGCCGGCGGCGACGCAAATAAGACCGTCGGCGCCTTTCTCGATCGCCTTCCTGGCGAAGGTGTTGTTGATGACATCGTGCAAGACGATGCCGCCATAGGAATGGATCGCTTCGTAGACCTCTTCACGGGCGCCGAGCGAGGTGATGACGATTGGGACCTGATGCTTCACACAGGCCTCTACATCATGCATTAGCCGCTCATTGGTGCGGTGCACGATCTGGTTTACGGCGAATGGCGCCGTTGGAAGGTTAGGTTGCTCTTCCTCATGCCATGCGAGGGCGTCCTTGACTTCAATGAGCCATTTATCGAGCATTTCAGCCGGCCTGGCGTTCAACGCCGGAAAAGAGCCGATGACGCCGGCCTGGCACTGGGCGATGACCAGCTTTGGCGTCGAGACGATGAACATAGGCGCGCCGATGACGGGCAAACGCATTTTTGCTTTGAGCTCGGAAACGGACGGCATGAGTATCTCCTGTTTTCGCCATAGCTAAGGCGAAGCCGCGCAGTCTAGCAACCGGCAAAGGCAGCCATGTTTTGCGCAGATGCCGGGAAAGAGGCATAATACCGGTAAAAAGACAGGGAGATGCATGAGCCAGCGCGAAATTCTGAACCCGCCCGTTATTGCCGATCTCATCGAAATTCAGGCCCGGGAACGACCCGACCGCATTGGGCTTGTCTTCGAAGGCCGAAGTTTTACCTATGCGGAAATGAATGCGCGGGCTAATCGCGCGGCGCAGGCGCTTATATCGCTAGGCGTCAAGCGCGGCGACCGCATCGCGTGGCTTGCCCGCAATGTTTCGACGTTCTGGGATGCGCTGTTCGGGGCCGCGAAAATCGGTGCGGTGATGACCCCGATCAACTGGCGCCTCGCTCCGGCGGAAGTGGCGCAAATCCTCAATGACGCCCGGCCCGTGCTCTTGGTTGGTGAGGCGACGTTTCTCGAGGCCCTCCGCGCCGAGGGCGACGCGGCGGCGGTCAAAACGATGATGCTTGAGACCGGCGGCGAGGACTGTTTCGACGCATTTGTGGACCGGCAGGATGATGCGGCGCCAGACTATAAGCCGACGCCGGAAGACATCGCTGTTCAGCTTTACACCAGCGGCACGACGGGGCTGCCCAAAGGCGTCGTGCTGCCGAACCGCTGTTATTTCGAGGTCGGCGCTTCCGGGGAAGCCGCAGGCGTTATTATTCCGCAAACGGATGATGAATCCATCTTGCACGCTTTGCCGCACTTTCATGTGGCCGGCGTCAATTTCGGCTTTATGGCTGTTGCGCGCACCATGCCCATTATCCAGCATCGCCAGTTCGACCCAGCCGCGATCGTCAAAGAGGCGCAAGGCGATGCGCCGCTTAACTCGTTTCTTGTCCCGGCCATGATCATGATGATCCTTGAAGCGGCGAAGAGCGCCGGCGCCTCACTGGAAAAATTTGCAGGCGTCAGTTACGGCGCCGCGCCTATGCCGGAGCCGCTGCTCGACGCCGCCATGGCGGCGATGCCCAATGCGGTGTTCACGCAATTCTACGGCATGACCGAGACAACCGGCGGCGTCACTGTGCTCGCTCATGGCGATCACGCAAAAGGGAAGAAACAACGCGTTTCCGCCGGCAAACCGCTTCCCTCTTGCGAGGTGAAGATATGTGACCCTGTCACCGGAGCGGAAAAACAGGCAGGAGAAACCGGTGAGATTGTCGCGCGGTCAGGTTTTGTGATGGACGGATACTGGATGAAGCCGGACGCCACATCGGAAGCGGTGCGTGACGGCTGGTACTGGTCGGGGGACGCGGGCTATGCGGATGATGAAGGATTTATCTATGTCGTTGACCGTATCAAAGACATGATCATTTCCGGCGGTGAAAATATTTACCCTGCAGAAATTGAAACGGTGCTGGCGAAGTGTCCGGCGCTTTTGGAAGTTGCGGTGATTGGTGTTCCTGATGAGAAATGGGGCGAGGCGGTTAAAGTCGTCGCGGTGAGGCGGCCGGGCGCGGAAATCGACGAAGCGGGCGTCAGCGATTTCCTGAAGGGGAAAATCGC
Source organism: Hyphococcus sp. (assembly GCF_041986965.1). GTDB lineage: Bacteria > Pseudomonadota > Alphaproteobacteria > Caulobacterales > Parvularculaceae > Hyphococcus. Next base: position 1,475,819 of record NZ_JBHIXB010000001.1, read on the forward strand.
CGATTTTAAACTTCCCAAACATGTCGCATTCTTGGACAGGTTGCCCCGCAATCCGTCCGGCAAGATTCTCAAAACGGCGCTCAGAAATACCGAATCAACGCCGCCGAAGGCCGACTGAGGTCGCCCCAAGGGATCTATTTTGCGGCCGCTTGAGGGGCAAACAATTACCTGTGGCTGTTTTAATCAGCCGATTTCGCCCCTTGGTGGCGAGAAACGCCCCTAAAAAGCCAAGATTGTGCAGAATTGTCTCATTTTGAGCCTGTGGCGCTTCCGGTTCGGCGCCGAAATTGATATTGTGATCCGGGAGAGAAACTTTTGGGGGAAAATATGAAATCCATTCTCGCTTCAGCGTTGGGGCTGGCAACCGCCTTTGCCGCCAGCGCCTATGCCGCGCCGATGACTATCGGCGGGGTCGACTTCGATGACAGCAATGGTGTTGTCGAAGCTAAACTTGCCGCTGGCGGTTCCATCGCACGCGGCACTACTGTTGGCCAGGACGTGGACGAAGTCGAAGGATTCGACCTCAGTTCGAACTTTGAATTGCGGAATAACGGCACCGGAGACGACGACGTGCTGTCGCTCCTTTTCGCCAGCCCGATCGTCAACGGCGCGGGCGACTGCATTGAATCAGCTGATGAAGACACCGGTCCTGCAAGCCTTGCTGATTATGCCGGGTGTGATTTGTTGATTTTCGAAGTCTTCAACCAGTCCGACAGTCCGACGACGGCCCTCACGCTTGAGGGCGCCCAACTTGAAGACCAGCCGAGCCCGCCGAGCTCAATTCTTGGCGTTCTGCTGGCGTTCATCGACGATATCGATATTGACGGTGATGGCGATGAAGATGAGCTCACGATCTGGGGTTTTGACCTCGCCCTTTTGGGACTGGCCACCGGTGAAAGCGCATCAAATCCGCTTTTTGTTGGCCGGGATCAGGGTACGCCTGATATCGGCGCAGTCATCGGCATGAATTTCGGCGACACGCCGGAAATTCCGCTTCCTGCCGCCGCCTGGTTATTCATGGCTGGTGTTGCGGGCTTTGGTTTTGCTGGCAAGCGTAAGCGCGCCGTTTAACTGAAAGCACTTCGCTTCACCGATAAAACCCCGCCCTGGTCCCCCACGGCGGGGTTTTTTATAAGCCCAGCTGGCGGGCGGCGAGATCGTTCATAATCTCTTCCGAGCCGCCGCCGATCGCCATCACACGCACTTCACGATAAATGCGTTCAACCCGTGCGCCGCGCATAAAACCGGCGCCGCCGAGAATTTGCATGGCTTCCCGCGCGCAGAACTCCATGGTCCGCGTCGCCTGAACTTTGAGCAGCGAGAGGTCGGCGACCGGCGCGTCGCCGTTGCGCACCCGCCAGGCGCAATGATCAAGATAGGCCTGTGACGCATTGGTCCGGCGCACCATTTCCGCAAATTTGTGGCGGATCACCTGATGCTTTGACAGGGGTTTGCCGAAGGTTTCACGCTCGCGCGCCCATAGGGCGGCGTCTTCGATGCTGACCCGGGCGAAGGCGATCGCCTGAGCCGCCATGGAAAGCCGCTCCATGTTGAAATTGGCGACAATGCCGGCGAAGCCTCCATTCTCTACGCCAATGAGATTCTCTGCCGGAACCGTGACGTCGTTAAAATGGATGCTCGCCGTATCCGACATCCACCAGCCCATCTTTTTCAACGGGGTGCGCGTGATACCGGGCTGGTCCGCTTTGACGAGAAGAAAGGAGAGGCCCGCAGCGCCGTCGCCGCCAGTGCGCGCGGCGACGGTGAAATAGTCTGCGCGGCATCCGGTTGTGATGAATGTCTTTTCGCCATTAAGGATGTAGCCGTCTCTGGTCTTTGTGGCTTTGGTTTTGATGTTGGCGACGTCGGAGCCGCCGGAAGGCTCCGTAACGCAGAGCGCGATCAGTTTTTCGCCGGAAAGGACAGCTGGGGCGATGCGCTGTTTCAGCTCTTCTGAACCGAGCACCAGGATTGGCGGCAAACCAATGCCGTGGGTCATGAGCCCGGCGATAAGCCCGCCTGATCCGGCGCGTGCGAGCTCTTCTGATGCGATCAGGGAATGAAAGACATCGACGCCTTCGCTGACCCCGCCATAGCGTTCAGGAAAGCCAAGCCCGATCAGTCCGGCGGCAGCCGCCTTTTGGTGAAGCTCGCGGGGAAACGCTCCGGCCTCGTCCCAGTCATTCACATGAGGGGCGATCTCCTGCGCGACAAAGGTGCGGACCGATTGCCGCCAGGCTTCATGGGTGTCGTTCAAATGCGGCGAGGGCAGGCGTGTGGCGTCAAAGGAAAGCGGTTCTGTCATGGAGAAACTGTCTTCCTCAATTGAGCAGGCGTCAACGCGGCGTTACACAAGGCTGACGGGAAAAGGGTGCAGGTCATGAAGCTTTATCACTGTCAGGGCGCGCGATCGCTGCGCTGTGTCTGGGCGCTTGAGGAAATGAGGCTCGATTACGAGCTTGTGACGCTTCAGTTTCCGCCGCGTGTTTTCGATAAGTCCTATAAGGAGATCAATCCTTTGGGCACGGTCCCGTGTCTGATCGATGGCGACGTGACGATGACCGAAAGCGCCGGGATCTGCGAATATCTCGCCGTCAAATATGGACCGACGCCACTCGCGGTTACACCGGACGAACAAGACTACGCTCTCTATCTCAACTGGCTGCACCGCTCTGATGCGACGCTGACCTTTCCGCAAACGCTGGTCTTTCGGTATTCGGCGCTGGAGCCCGAAGAACGCCGCCAGCCACAGGTGGTGGAGGATTACCGCGCCTGGTTCCTTGGCCGCTGGCGGTCGGTGGAAGCGGGGCTGGAAGGGCGCAATTATCTTTGTGCGGACCGATTCACGATGGCTGATATTTGTGTCGCCTATGCGCTCTATTTCGCCAACACGCTCAGGATTTCTGAAGCCATGACCCCGAATGTGGAAAAGTGGTGGGGGCGGTTGACGGCTCGGGAAGCCTATCAGCGTGCAATCGCGCTTTGATGCGATGACAAAATTTTCATCATGGCGCCAGTTGGCAAATCACCTATAACGAAGCGTGGCCATTTAGCCTTTGGAGGCGATCCATGAAACTGCCGCTCTTTTTCAAAATTGTCCCTCTTTTCCTGCTGGCGGGGACCGCGGCCTGCGGCGAAAATGCAGCATCGAGCGCCGACGCGGCTCAGGAAGCTTATGCGCCCGGTGAGGTGCGGGAAGGGCTGGCCCGGCCGCCCGCGTCTATTACGGTTGAAACGCCGGAAGCCAACGCGCGCCGGGGCCGCCTTCAGTTCATCACCCGCGGCTGCGTCATTTGCCATCAGGTCAATGGCGTCGGCGGCAAGGCCGCGCCGGATCTTTCCGCAATGACCGCGCCTGAGACGGTCAACGCGCTCGATTTTTCCTCGCGCATGTGGCGCGGCGCACCGGCGATGACGGCCTTGCAGGCGGTCGAGCTTGGTTATGTTATCGAGCTCGATGCGCAGGATATCGCGGATCTTGCCGCCTTCGCCGCCAGCCCTGAAGAGCAAAAACTGCTGACTCTTGAGTCTGTGCCGGCGGAGATGCGTGACTGGTTCCTTGATGTGCCGCATTGGCGCAGCGATGACTGGACGGATTATCTCCAGCGCGGTGAGCGTATACCGGGTCTCGAGGAAGAAGACTTCTAGCGCTGAGCTTTCTCGCCGGTCAGCACATCCATCTCGTCCGCATATCCAGCCTCGTTCAGCGCTTTCAACGCTGCGCGGCGGCCAGGGCGGTCAGGCTGTGGATCGGGCGCACGCGGCGTTTCCAATAAATCTTTAATGTACGCTTCACTAAGCTTGTTTTCCTGCGCGCCTGCGATGACAAGGGCCAGATACCAATCATAGGGCTTAAGGCCAGCCACGGGATTGCAGGCGATGTAGGTCGTGTGATGAAGGTTTTCTTTGCGCGTCAGGCAGTGCACAGCAAATTGATCCAGACGATTGTAACCGGTTCCGCGTTCTTCAGCCGCATCAAGCGCGGTCATGTCGCCTCTATTGATTTCGAACATGACGCCAAGGGTTGAAATTTCGCTTCCTGCAGCCGGCGCCAGCGTTGCCTTGCCGGAGCCGTCCTGGCTGCGCTTTGAAAAACTGAGCTGATGGCCTGTGATCTGCGCAGGGCCGATAAGGCGTGCGCTTGGGCAGCGGGCGCGAAGGCGCGCCGACAGCATATTCGAGCCATAGGCGAAATATCGGATCGTCGTCATTTCTTCGGCCACAACACCATCTGCGTGCAGCGGAACATGGCGATGACTTTGCCGGTGTCACGGTGTTTCACCGTTGCGTCCCAAAGCTGCGTGGTTTTGCCGAGATGTTTGGCTTCTGCACGGCACTCAATGACGCCGTCACGCGCCGTGCCGAGAAAGTTGGATTTGAGTTCGATGGTTGTGAAGCCTGCCGCCCCGTTGGGCAGGGCGCGGACGCAGCCATAGCCGCAGGCCGAATCGGCGAGACCGACGACTGAGGCGGCATGGAGAAAGCCGTTAGGCGCCATCAGCGCCTTCCTGACGGCAACCTCCGCTTCGACCCAGCCATCGCCAAAGCCGGTGAACTCAAGGCCTAACAGGCCCGGCAGGTATTCTGCGCCTGCGTTATTGAAGACGGTGGAATCATCAGTCATGGCGGCCTCGATTAGATTTCAGGTAGCCAAAACTTGTGACCATTGGCCAGACATGCAATCGCCATGCGCAGCGTTAACTGCAAAAAGTCGGGCTGCGCACCGCTTTTGGGATTTGACCTGATCCCCCGCGGCGGGTGACAATCACGGTAAAACAATATCTTCAGGGAAACTCCAGGAAGCGATGCCCGTTTTTGAGAGCGAGATCGACCCACGTAGTGAGAGCTACGCGAAAAACCGCACCGATCATTTGAACTTGATTGAGGGCTTCCGTGCGCTTGAAGCCAAGATCATCGAGACGTCCGCGCGGGCCAAGCCGAAATTTGAAAAACGGGGGCAATTGCTGCCGCGCGAGCGTCTCGCGCTCATTCTGGATCGCGGCGCGCCATTCGTGGAATTGTCGACGCTCTGCGGCTACAAAATGCATGACGACGACGGCGACCGGAATATTTCCGGCGGCGGGGGAATTTGCGGTGTTGGATTCATCTCCGGCGTCCGGTGCGTCATCTCCGCCTCGGACAGCGGCATCAAGGGCGGCGCTGCGACGCCCATGGGCGTTCACAAGGCGTTGCGCGGTCAGGCCCTGGCCCTTGAGAACAAGCTTCCTTATGTGCAACTGATTGAAAGCGCCGGCGCCAATTTGATGCGCCAGGCGGAGATGTTCGTACCGGGCGGGCGGACTTTCGCGAATCTGGCGCGTCTTTCCGCCGCCGGTTGTCCGGTAATCTCCGTGGTGCATGGATCGTCGACAGCAGGCGGCGCCTATCAGACCGGGCTCTCCGATTATGTCGTCGCGGTGCGCGGCAAGTCTAAAGTGTTTCTGGCGGGGCCGCCGCTGTTGAAAGCGGCGACCGGCGAAATCGCGACGGACGAAGACCTCGGCGGCGCAGAGATGCATTATCATGTTTCCGGCACGGCGGAATATATGGCCGAAGATGACGGCGATGGTGTGCGGATCGCGCGGGAAATTGTCTCGAAACTCGGTTGGCGCAAGCCGGGCGAAGCGCGCGCCTATGACGAGCCGCTTTACGGCGCCGAGGACCTTCTCGGCATTGTGCCGGTGGATTATCGTCAGCCTTATGACAGTCGCGAAGTGATTGCCCGGCTTGTCGACGGCTCCGACATGCTCGGTTTCAAGGACGGCTATGGGCCTGCGACGGTGTGCACGCAGGCCGCTATCGCCGGCCATCAGGTCGGGATCATTTCCAATAACGGTCCCATTGACGCCGACGGCGCCGCGAAGGTTGCGCAGTTCATTCAGCTGATGGAGCAGGCGGGCAATCCGGTCGTCTTCCTCCAGAATACCACCGGCTATCTTGTGGGGACGGACGCCGAACAGCGCGGCATCGTCAAGCACGGCTCGAAGATGATTCAGGCGGTGACGAATATGCGCGTGCCGAAACTGACCTTGCATATCGGCGCATCGTTCGGGGCCGGGAATTACGGCATGTGCGGGCGCGCCTTCGATCCGCGCTTCATCTTCGCCTGGCCCAACAACCGCATCGCCGTGATGGGCGGCGAGCAGGCGGCGAAAACCATGCGTATTGTCGCGGAGGAGGGCGCGCGCAAAAAAGGCGAGGAGCCCAATAGCGAGTTTCTCGACGGCATGGCGAAGCACATCACCGAGCAATATGACGCCGAGTCGACAGCGCTCTTCGCGACGGCGCGGCTGTGGGACGACGGACTTATCGATCCGCGTGATTCACGAAAAGTATTGGCCTTTTGTCTCGACACGGTCGCCGAAGCGGACCGCCGCAAATTAAGGCCGAATGTTTTCGGCGTTGCGAGGATGTAGGAGAGGAAAATGAAACTCACCACCGAACATGAACAGATCCGCAAGACGCTGAAGAGTTTCATCGAGGCGGAAATCAATCCCTATGTCGAAGAATGGGAGGAAGAGGGTATCTTTCCAGCCCATCAGGTGTTCAAGGGGTTAGGCGACCTCGGCCTTCTTGGCGTCACCAAGCCGGAGGAATATGGCGGCATGGGGCTCGACTGGTCTTACGGCGCGGTCATCGCCGAAACGCTGGGTCATATCCATTGCGGCGGCGTCCCCATGGCCATCGGCGTTCAGACCGACATGGCGACGCCGGCGCTGGCGCGCTTCGGCACGGACGCGGCGAAAGAGGATTTCCTGCGTCCCTCCATCTCAGGCGACTATGTCTCATGTCTCGGCGTTTCCGAAGTGGGGTCCGGGTCCGACGTCGCCTCTATCAAGACCACAGCGAAAAAAGACGGCGATGATTACATCATCAATGGCGGCAAGATGTGGACAACCAGCGGCACCCAAGCTGACTGGATGTGCCTGCTCGCCAATACCGGCGATGGGCCCGTCCATCAGAACAAGACTCTCATTTGTCTGCCTCTGAAAGAGGAAAACGGGCAACACAGGAAGGGCGTCACCGTCGCGCGCAAGCTCAAAAAACTTGGCATGCGTTCTTCCGATACGGCGGAATTCTTTTTCGAGGATGTGCGCGTGCCGCAGCGTTACCGCATCGGTGAGGAAGGCGCGGGCTTCATGTATCAGATGCTGCAGTTTCAGGAGGAGCGGCTCTGGTGCGCGCTCTCCAGTCTCATCAGTCTCGACAACACGATTGATGAAACCGCTGAATATGCGCGCCAACGCAAGGCGTTCGGTAAATCGATTCTCGATAATCAGGTCGTCCATTTCCGCCTTGCGGAGCTGAAAACGGAAGTGCAGGCGTTGCGATCCCTCACCTGGGATGCGGTTGATAAAATGATGCAAGGAGAAGACGCAACCATGCTCGCCTCCATGGCGAAGCTCAAAACCGGGCGGCTTGCGCGGGAGGTGAATGATTCCTGCCTTCAATATTGGGGCGGCATGGGCTTTATGGAGGAAACGCCGGTTTCTCGCGCCTATCGCGACGGACGGCTCGCCTCCATCGGCGGCGGCGCCGACGAGGTGATGCTCTCGATCATCTGCAAAAATCTGGGCACATTGCCGGGGAAATCGAACAAGGCCTGAATGATGACAGAGCTGCCGGAGCTTGAAGACATTCTTTTGTCGCGGCGTCAGTCGGCGCTCATCGTGATGCTGAACCGTCCGCAGGTGAGGAACGCGCTTAACGGCGCCATGATCAGCAGTCTGCTGACCTTATGTGACTGGCTTGCCGAAAACGATGACATGCGCATGGTTGTTTTGCGCGGCGCCGGCAGTTCCTTTTGCGCTGGCGGCGACATCAAGGAATTCGGTCAGATGGTGATGGCGGAGGAGCCTGCCGCCGGAGAAGCCGATCCAGTCGCCAGGAACAACCGCATCTTCGGGGATGTCTTGCTAAAAATGGACGCTATTCCGCAGGTGCTGGTCACTCTCATTGAAGGGTCAGCATTTGGCGGGGCCAATGGCTTTATCAGTGTATCGGATGTGAGCATTGCTGAAGGCCACGCAAGGTTTTCGCTTTCTGAAACGACTTTAGGCGTGCCGCCTGCGCAGATCGGGCCGTTTCTGGTGCGAAGAATGGGTTTGTACAATGCGCGCCGGCTTGCGCTTACCGGGGCGCATTTTGGCGCGCAGGAGGCTTGCCGCATCGGTTTGGTGGACAGGGTTGTGAACGGCGACGCCGGGCTTGAGGGCGCCCTTGCTGAAATCCTGTCACAGATCGGGCGGTGCGAGCCAAAGGCGAACGCTGTGACAAAGGCGATCTTCAATCGCGCAGCGCCGCCGATTGATGCCGCGCAGCTTGATCAGGCGGCTGAGGAATTTGCTGAATGCCTGCGGGGTGAAGGGCGGAAAGGCGCGATGGCGTTCGCGCAAAAAGAAACACCACCCTGGCTCGAGTCGTTTGCAGCGGTCAAAGAAACATGACCATCATCCGAAAATTGCTTATCGCCAATCGCGGCGAAATCGCGTGCCGCATCATCCGAACGGCGCGGGCGAGGGGCGTTGCAACGGTCGCGGTCTATTCCGACGCAGATATGAACGCGCTCCATGTCCGCATGGCGGATGAGGCGGTCCATATCGGCGGGCCGGAGCCGGCGCAAAGCTATCTCAATACCGGCGCCGTCATCGCCGCCGCCAAAAATACAGGCGCTGAGGCGGTGCATCCCGGCTACGGGTTTTTGTCCGAGCGCGCAGACTTTGCAAAGGCCTGCGCTGATGCGGGGCTGATCTTTGTCGGCCCGCCCTCAGATGCGATCGCCGCCATGGGCGATAAGGCTGAAGCGAAACGGCGCATGATCGAAGCGGGCGTTCATTGCGTGCCGGGTTATCAGGGCGAGGACCAGTCCGATGAAACGCTGTTGAAGGAAGCGGAAAAAATCGGCTTTCCGGTGATGGTGAAAGCGTCGGCAGGCGGCGGCGGGCGCGGCATGCGCATTGTTCAGGGCAAAACTGAACTTGCAAATGCGATTGTGTCTGCGCGCAAGGAGGCTGAAAATGCGTTCGGCGATGGACGGCTTTTGCTTGAGCGCGCGGTTTCCGGCGCGCGTCATGTAGAGATCCAGGTATTCGCTGACAGCCACGGAAGCTGCATCCATCTTGGCGAACGAGATTGCTCTCTGCAGAGGCGCAATCAGAAAGTCATAGAAGAAGCGCCGTCGGCGGTGATCACGCCGGAAAAGCGTGAAGAAATGGGCGCCGCCGCGGTCAAGGCGGCGCAGGCGGTTGGCTATGTCGGCGCCGGGACCGTGGAGTTTCTTTTTGATCCAGCGCGTGACGAGTTTTATTTCCTGGAAATGAACACGCGGCTTCAGGTTGAACATCCGGTGACGGAAATGATCACCGGCTTCGACCTCGTCGCATGGCAACTGGAAATCGCGGAGGGCAAGCCGTTGCCCGTTTCACAAGATGATGTGCATATTGAGGGATGGGCGATGGAGGCGCGGCTTTACGCCGAAGATCCGGCGCAGGGCTTTATGCCCCATTCCGGCAAGATTGCCGTTCTGGATTTTCCGGAGCGGCCGGGGTTTCGAATCGACAGTGGCGTTGAGGAAGGCGATACAGTCACGACCTTTTACGACCCCATGATTGCAAAAGTCATTGCCTATGGCGCATCCCGCGATGAAGCGCGCCTGAAACTCGCAGCGGCGTTGAAGAAGACAGTGCTTCTCGGTTTCGCCCATAACCGCGACTTCCTCGTTTCTCTGCTGGAGGATGAGGCTTTTGCGAAAGGCGAGGCGGACACGGGCTATATTGAACGCAACGTTGATCATCTGGCGCTGCGCAAGCCGCCGGGTGGCGGCGCGGCGATAGCGTTGGCCGGCGCCGCGCTGGTGGATGCGCCATTCGGGGATCTGCTGACAGGCTGGCATTCGCGGGGCGGCGCGGGCTTTCCCCTCCATCTGGTGAAGACCGGCGGCGAGATACTCAAAGCCGCTGTCAGGCTGGACGGCACGAAGGTCATGGCGACACATGGCGTCGGAGAAGCATCGATTGAGATTCTGTCAAAAGATGAAACCACAATCCGTTATCGCCATGAGGGCCGCATTGGCGTCGCGCGCTATGTCCGCAATCATTATCATCTGGAAATTGAGACCGATGGCGCCTGGGAGCGTTATACGGATTTCACCCTTGCGCCGGCGAGCGAAAGCGCCGGCGGCCATGATGTTGTGAAGGCGCCCATGGCGGGGCTTGTTACCTCTGTTCGCGTCGGGCCGGGGGATCCAATCTCAAAGGGCACGATCGTCGCCACCGTGGAAGCCATGAAAATGGAACATCAGTTGAAAAGCCCGCGCGATGGCGTCGTCTCAGAAGTGCTGGCGAAAGAAGGCGACCAGGTCGCGATCCGTTCCAAACTGGTTGCACTTAAAGCGGAGGCATAGATGCCTGCTGATACGGCGATTATCACTTGCGCGCTGACCGGCGTTCTCACCAATCCGGAACAGCATCCCGTTCCCGTGACCCCGGAACAGATGGCGGCGGAAGCAAAACGCGCGTTTGACGCCGGCGCCACTATTATGCATGTGCATTACCGCCAACAGGAAGCCGGAAAGGGACATCTTCCGACCTGGGACCCGGCGATCTGCAACGAGATCAATGAAGCGATCCGTGCGGCGTGCCCGGGCGTTGTCATCAATATGACAACGGGGGTCGTCGGTTCGGAATATCAATATGTGCTCGACTATTTGCGCGCCTGCAGACCCGAGATGGCGGCATGCAACGCCGGGACGCTCAACTATCTCAAAACCCGCAGGGACGGGTCCTGGGCATGGCCGCCGATGGTCTTCGATAATCCGGCGTCGAAAGTGAAAGACTTCATCGAGGTGATGAAGGAGGTCGGCATTATCCCGGAATTTGAATGTTTCGATATTGGCATTGTTCGCTCCGTCGGACTTTATATTGAAAATGGGATGACCGATCACGCCGACTATAATTTTGTGATGGGCGTCGCCTCGGGCATGCCCGCCGATCCGGACCTTCTGCCGTTCCTCATCAAATATAAAAAAGACGGCATGCCGTGGCAGGCGACCGTGATTGGTCGCGAAGACGTCTGGGCTGTTCATCAGCGTGCGGCGGAGCTTGGCGGCAATTTACGCACGGGACTAGAAGATTGCTTCTACCTGCCAGACGGTGAGAAGGCGTCATCGAACGGTCCGATGATTGAAGCGCTCGCAGCATATGCTCGCGATGCAGGCCGAGAGGTCGCCACACCCGAACAAACCCGTGCTATGCTGAAGCTGTCGTGAGCTTTCAAAAAAGGGGAGGCGGTATGAGCTTTACAGTTTACCTCACCTTCGACGGCGATTGCGAAGAAGCGTTTGACTTTTACAGATCAGTTTTCGGCGGTGAGTTTGTCGTCAAGCAGCGCTTCTCCGACGGGCCGCCGGAAATGGCCGCAGTCGCCAAAGGCGAAGAAAACCGCATCATGCATGTGACGTTGCGTGTCGGAGACGCCCTCTTGCAGGGGTCCGACACAGCGCAAGGCCATGCGAGCTCTTACGTGAGGGGCAATAATTTTTTGATTTCCTTCACGCCAGCGTCACGCACAGAAGCGGATGATGCGTTTCAAAAGCTCAGCGTCGATGGTTCTGTCGCCATGCAGATGCAGGAAACATTTTGGGGCTCCTATTTCGGCATGGTGACGGACAAGTACGGCGTGCAGTGGATGATCAATTGCGGTCAGCCGCAGTCGGCGTGACTATTCGGCGGCCTCAAGCATGGCTTCTTCCGCAGCGAGAAACTTTTCCGCCTCAAGCGCAGCCATGCACCCCATGCCGGCGGCGGTGACGGCCTGACGGTAGATGTCGTCGGTGACATCTCCGGCGGCGTAAACGCCGGGGATCTGTGTCGCTGTCGAATCAGGTTGGGTCACAAGGTAGCCGTGATCTTTCATCGCGAGCTTGCCTTCGAACAGCTCTGTCGAAGGTTTATGCCCGATCGCGATGAAAACGCCGTCCACATTGACTTCTTGCATGTCGCCAGTTTTGACGTTTTTGAGGCGTGCGCCCGTAACGCCGAGCGGGTTTTCGTCGCCGAGTATTTCGTCGAGCTGGCAGTCCCAGATGATTTCGACATTTTCCTTGTTGAAAAGGCGCGTCTGTAAAATCTTTTCCGCGCGCAACTCATCGCGGCGGTGAACCAGCGTTACTTTCTTCGCGAGCCCAGAAAGATAGAGCGCTTCTTCGACGGCCGTATTGCCGCCGCCAACGACCAGAACGTCTTTGTTACGATAGAAAAATCCATCACAGGTCGCGCAGGCCGATACGCCAAAGCCCTGAAACTTTTCTTCGGAAGGAAGGCCGAGCCATTTCGCCTGGGCGCCGGTCGCAATAACGAGCGCGTCGGCGACATAGGTCTCGCCGCCGTCGCCAGTGAGCGTGAAGGGGCGTTTCGAAAGATCCACATCAGTGATGAGGTCGCTGATGAATTCGGTTCCCACATGTTCTGCTTGCTTTTGCATCTGCTCCATAAGCCACGGGCCCTGAATCACATCCGCAAAGCCGGGATAGTTCTCGACATCTGTGGTGATGGTCATCTGACCGCCCGGCTGGAGACCGTGGACGAGCACGGGGTTCAGGCCGGCGCGAGCGGAATAGATGGCGGCTGTGAGGCCAGCGGGCCCGGAGCCCAGAATCAGCAAGCGGGTTTTTTTCACAGGGCTTTCCTCAACTTTTCTCAGATGCGGGAGATGGCGGCCAGAATGCGCCGTTGCAAGTCCGGCTCGCAGAGGCGTTACCAAAGGCGCGCTTAAAGGGAAAGGGCGGCTTTTCCACGGTCAGATGGACCGGCTAGATTCACCGGAATGTCAGGCGGCTTGCCTGCCGGGCGTCAAAATGGTAACAAATGTTACTAATATGACGTCCCTAAATCGCTGGAAGGAAATTCCTATGGCGCGCAGATGGATTACCCCCAGCCGGGTTGAAGGCGAAGCCTCGCGGCAGGCTCATGCCGACATGCCGGCGGGCACCTATGAGCGGGAAATCTCCAAGGAGGGCTTCTTCGGGCCCGCCGCCTTCATGCATCATCGCCGCCCGCCCACAGGCTGGGTGAATTTCGAGGGACCTTTACGCCCGCGCGCATTCGATCTTGCCGCTATGAAAGGCGCCAACCCTTCGCCATGGGCGGCGCCGCGCATTCTGCACAACAGCGCGACCGAGCTCAGATACTGGAAACTCGACAGCGCCATGCCGTCACTGGCGCGCAATGGCGATGGCGATCAATTGTTGTTTGTGCATGAGGGCGAGGGCGATCTCTATTGCGATTACGGCCATCTCGATTTTGAAGCGGGCGATTATATCATGTTGCCGCGCGGGACCATGTGGCGTCTGGCGCCTTCATCTCCTGCGTCGATCCTGATGATCGAGGCGAGCAACAGTCACTATACGCTGCCGGATAAGGGTCTCCTCGGCCCTCACGCGATTTTTGACCCGGCGATTATGGATGCGCCGAAGATCAACGACGTGTTCAAGGCGCATCAGGCGGACGATGGTGAAACACGCGTTGAAATCAAAAAACGTGGTGAGATTTCAGTCGCGACATACCCCTATAACCCGCTGGATGTTGTCGGCTGGCATGGCGAGTTATCACCGGTGCGCTTAAATGTGCGTGATATCCGCCCGATCATGTCGCACCGTTATCATGTGCCGCCTTCGGCTCATACGACCTTTCTTTCCGACCGTTTCGTGGTCTGCACCTTCGCCCCGCGGCCTTTCGAGACCGATCCCGGCGCATTGAAAGTGCCGTTCTTTCACAACAATGATGATTACGATGAAGTGCTGTTCTATCATGCCGGCGATTTTTTCAGCCGCGACAATATCGATGCGGGGATGATGACGTTTCATCCCTCCGGCTTTACGCATGGGCCGCATCCGAAGGCGCTGAAAAACATGCTGGAGCAGAAAAAACCGGCTACAGACGAATATGCGGTGATGGTGGATACGCGTGATCCATTGAATATCGGCGAAAGCGCCGGCGCAGTTGAGAATCTGGACTATGTGAACAGTTGGTGCGGCAATGACTGAGACCACTCGCACACAGCATCCGGACCCTGACAGCCTGTGTTGTGAATCCATGCAGGCGGCGCTGGAATTGAACTGCTCGGAGCATGACGATCCTTTCGACTGCCCCGACAGTCTCATCGCCTATAATGAAGGTCTCAACCAGTATGCTCTGATCATTCACGATGGCGGCCGTGACGTCATTCTGATTCGTTATTGTCCATGGTGCGGCGCTGCGTTGGGCGCGGTTTCCGACGAAGAGGAATAAAGGCGGTAAACCGGTCCGTACCCTGTCCTAATCCGCTTTAAAGAGGAGTATTTTCAGGCAATATCGCGCCTTTAGGCGTCGCCATAATTTCGCCACGGAACATTTGCGATTCCAGCCCGTTTCCTATCCATCAGCAGAGACAGAGACGAGGATATGTTGAAACAAATATCATTTGCCGTTCTGGCGGGGGCGATGTTGGCGAGCGCGCCTGCTAATGCGCAGGTAAGTCTTGGCGTCGGCGCCGATGTAGATCTCGGTGTCGATGTCCGGGTTGGCGATCCGTATACCTATCGCGGTTATAATTCCGGCCGCTGGTACGCTTACGACGAACCGCGCCGCGCCGGCCGCTATTATGACAATTATGGCGGTTATGACTGCTACAAGGCGTTTCAATATACGTGGCATGATGGTCATCGCGCCCGTTACGACGCCTATTGGTGCTTTGATGATCGCGGCCGCAAATATGAAGTGCAGCGCACGCGTGCTGTCGTCCGCATTCGCTAAATGCGGTTTCTTGAAAGCCCGCTGAGATAATCCCTCAGCGGGCTTTGCTTTTGATGCGTCATCGCTTACATCCTGCCTGCAAAAGTTAAGCAGGAGCGATCATGAAACTGGCATCTTTGAAAAGCGGCCGCGATGGGCGGCTGGTTGTCGTTTCCAACGATCTGACGCGCTATACGGACGCCGCTCGCATTGCCCCAACGCTTCAAGCGGCGCTGGATGACTGGGAGCAATGCGAGCCCGGTTTACGCGAATTGGCGCAGGGAATCGA
This sequence comes from Hyphococcus sp., assembly GCF_041986965.1. Taxonomy (GTDB): domain Bacteria; phylum Pseudomonadota; class Alphaproteobacteria; order Caulobacterales; family Parvularculaceae; genus Hyphococcus. The sequence continues at coordinate 1,490,876 of NZ_JBHIXB010000001.1, forward strand.
AACGGGTTCGGTTCCCATAGAACGCTTTCATGAACGCGAATGTTCGTCGCCCTTGCCGCGCAGCTTTCAGTGGGCGGATGGTTCCGCCTATATCAATCACGTCGAACTTGTGCGCAAAGCACGCGGCGCCGAAGTGCCGGCGAGTTTTTATGAAGACCCCTTGATGTATCAGGGTGGGTCGGATTCATTCCTCGGCCCCCGCGACGACATCGTTATGCCGACCGATGAAGGCTGGGGCATCGATATGGAAGCGGAGATCGCCGTCATCACCGGCGATGTCCCTATGGGTGTGACGCCGGAGGAGGCGAAGGACTGCATTCGCCTCGTCATGCTGGTGAATGACGTTTCCCTGCGCGGCCTCATTCCAGGCGAGCTCGCCAAAGGCTTCGGCTTCTTTCAGTCGAAACCCTCCTCCGCCTTCAGCCCCGTTGCGGTGACGCCCGATGCGCTGGGCGATGCCTGGGACGGCGGCGCGGTGCATCTGCCCTTGCTCGTGCGCTATAATGGCGAACCGTTCGGACAGGCGAATGCGGGGAAGGATCTCACCTTCAACTTTCCGCAACTGATCGCCCATGCGGCGAAATCGCGGCCTCTGGGCGCGGGAACGATCATCGGCTCTGGCACCGTTTCCAACAAGCTCGACGGCGGGCCCGGCAAATCCGTTGCGGAAGGGGGCGACGGCTATTCCTGCATCGCCGAAATCCGCATGATTGAAACCATCTATGACGGCAAGCCGAAAACGCCTTTCATGAAATTCGGCGATACAGTCGAAATCAAGATGAAGGACAAGGACGGCCACTCAATCTTTGGTTCCATTTCGCAAAAGGTGGCGAAATACAAACGGAAATAGTAAGGCTAGGGCCGCGAGTTGAAGCGAGTTCCCTCCTGTGAAAAGTCTTGCCGGATTCCCTGTTTTTCTGTTAGCGGCCAGCTTTTTGACGCCGACACTGGCTGAGGACGCTATTGTCGTTACGGCGGAGCGGCGGGCCACAGCCCTGTCCGATGTGCCGCAGAGCATTACGGCGATTTCCGCCGAAGCAATCGAGCTGGTAGACGCCGACCATATTTCCGAACTCTTGTCGCGTGCGCCGGGCGTCACTCTCCATCGCGGTTCCGGCGCGGAGCAATTAACGGCGATCCGCTCGCCTGTGCTGACATCGGGCGCGGGCGCCGGTTCGTTCCTGTTTCTTGAAAACAGCGTCGCCATCCGCTCTGCCGGGTTCGCCAACATCAACGGGCTGTTCGATTCCCATTACGAAATTGCAGATCGCATTGAAGTCGTGCGCGGACCTTCCGGGGCGCTTTACGGCGCCAACGCCATCCATGGCGTCGTAAATGTTCTGACGCCATTGCCGACGGAAGATTTTTCTGTTTTCGCGGAAGCCTATGGCGACACGCAGGAGCGTTACAAATTAAAGGGCAGCATTTCTGGCGCCAATGGCGCCCATGGATTTTTTGCCGGCGCCTCGGTCGCGACGGAAGAAGGTTATCGCCTCGATGCGGGGCTTGATCAGCAGAAACTCACTCTTCGTCATATCTATGATGACGGCGGTGTCAGCATCGACACGATTTTTTCCTTCGACAATCTGGAGCAGGAGACAGCGGGATTCATTTTTGGCGAAGCGACGCTGAAAGACCGGGACTTGCGAAAAACCAACGACTTCCCGCAGGCTTATCGCGACGCGAAGGCGGCGCGGCTGCAGTCGACGATTGCATTCGACGCGGGCGGGAGTACGCGTATTCAGATAACGCCTTACGCCCGCTGGAACGAGATGGAGTTCCCGCAGCATTTCCTGCCGTCAAACGCGCTCGAAAAAAATGGCCATAAAAGTATTGGCGTTCAGAGCGCGGTCTATCATGACGTCGGTGCGCTCTCGCTCATCGCCGGGATCGATGCGGAATATACGGACGGGTATTTGTCTGAATTCCAGTCCATGCCGCAGATTTTTTCTTACACCCCGGGGCTTCACTATGATTATGATGTCAAGGCGGTGAATGCTTCCGGTTTTCTCCAGGGCGATTATGCCTTGGGCGCGCGCACAACGGCGAGTGCGGCCGTTCGCGTCGACGGCACGATCTATCAATATGACAATATGACGGATAGCGGCGTTGTCGGGCGGTTCCTGCGTTTGCCGGACCAGACGGACAAATTCGTTACAGCAAGCCCCAAGTTTTCGCTGCGCCATGAATTGAACGAGGATGCGGCGGTTTATGTCAGCTATGCGCGCGGCGCGCGACCGCCTCAGACAACTGACCTTTATCGACTTCAAATCAACCAAACTGGTGATCAGGCGCGTCCCGAAAAGATTGATGCGGTGGAGCTGGGTTTTCGCGGCGCTGTTGGTGAAAGAGTTAATCTCGAACTCGCCGGGTTCTTCATGGACAAGACGAATTTTTTCTTTCGGGACGCCGACGGATTCAATGTCGCTGATGGCAAGACGCGCCATGTGGGTGTTGAGGCCGATGTCAGGGTCGCGCTTTTTGAAACGCTGACGCTGCAAAGCGCTGTCACTTACGCGAGACACACTTATCGTTTTGACCGGCCTGTGGGGAATGCGACAGAGGCGATTAGTTTCGGCGACGATGTGGACACGGCGCCGCGGGTCATGGCGAATACGCGGCTTCAATGGCGGCCCGTTGAGCGCTTCAAGGCTGAGGTGGAATGGGTTTCCATGGGGGCCTACTTCACTGACGCGGCAAATGACCATGAATATGAGGGCCACAATCTCCTCAATTTGCGCGCAGAGGCGGGACTTACCGATACGCTCGCCGCATTCATTACCGTGCGGAATGTCACCAATGAACTCTACGCGGAACGGGCCGACTTCGCCTTTGGCAATGATCGTTATTTTCCCGGCGAAACGCGGACTTTCGGTTTCGGCCTGCGCTATCGAAACTAGCGGCTGTCTTTGAGGCTTTTCCCGCCTGGGGGAAAAGTCTACCCTTCACAAAAAGGGAGGCGACATGCCAAGCGTTCAGGCGTTTCTTTTCAACTGGATCATGAAAGCGACATTCAAGTCGAAGCCGATCCACTTAATGGAAGCCAAGGCCTTGCGCGATGGTGCGGATGCGCTGGCGCCGAAACAGCCGCCTGCGGGCGTTGCTCGCGAAGTCGTTGACGGCGCGGTCCAAGGCGAATGGCATCGCGCCGAAAAAGCTGAGCTGGGGCGCACCGTTCTTTACCTCCATGGGGGAGGGTATGTTTTCGGCTCGCCGAAATCTCATAGCGCCTTCACATACGCTCTGGCGAAAGAGGCGTGCGCGGAAATTTTTTCTCTCGATTATCGTATGGCGCCGGAACATCCGTTTCCCGCGGCGGTGGATGATGCGGTGGCTGCCTACGAATGGCTTTTGGGAGAAGGGCGCGATCCCGCAAAGCTTGTCATTGGCGGGGATTCTGCTGGCGGCGGACTGACCTTGGCGCTGCTTTTGTCTATCAAGGCGCGCGGACTTCCTATGCCTGGGGGGGCGTTGCTGCTTTCTCCCTGGACAGATCTCGCAACCACCGGCGCGTCGCTCGACGAAAACGAAAAGTCCGACGCCATGTTCAAGAAAGTCTATATTGTCGAAGGCGCAAAACGCTACCTCGCCGCCGCCGACCCGAAAGCGCCGCTGGCTTCTCCGCTCTATGGTGATCTTGCCGGGCTGCCGCCCACGCTTATTTTCGTCAGCAACAGTGAAGTCCTGCGCGATGATTCAACAAGGCTTCAGGAAAAGCTGGTGGCCGCCGGCGTGCAGTCAAAGCTTGTGACGGAAAAAGGCCTCATCCATGTCTGGCCGATATTTCCGGGCCGGTTTCCCGAGGCGATGAAGTCGGTCCACGAGGCGGCGGCGTTTATCACCGAAAGGACGAAAGCAGAGGCGCCTAAATGAGGGCGGATATGGCCAAGCTCATTATTGCTGTCGTTCTCGACCTTGCAGACTTCACGATCGGACGCTTGGGAATCATCATCCCTGGCTTTGAGCTTGGATTCGATGCGGTGCTTGGCGTTGCTGCTGTCGCTCTATGGGGTTGGCCCGGTCTTATTGCCTTCTGGGAGATTGCCGATCCCACAGGGCAGGCGGATGCGTTCGTTCCAACGCTGACGCTGATTGCGTTGAGCCAGATGGGCAAGGGTAAAAGAAAACGCCCGCAGGCTGATTAAACGCTGCGGGCGCTGTGCGATGCGAATTGTTACGGTCTGCCGGGACCGTAGGCGCGGAACTCGCCATTCTCCCACCAAGTGTCGCCATATTGTGGGTCGACGTAGTAATACCGGCCGGCGCGGTCATCATAATAACGGCGGTCGCCATTTTTGGCGCGGTTCCAGCATTCATTAGATCGCTCGCAACCGACGATCGCGCCGCCAACGGCGCCGATCGCAGCGCCATAAGCGGCGCCGCGCCCTGGTTTGCCAGCAATCACTTCACCGGCGACAGCGCCGGCGGCCGCGCCTGCGGCGGCGCCGTAAACTGCATTTCTTTCCGCGGTGCCGGATTGGGTGCAGGCAGAAACGAGCATGAGCCCGCTAATGGCTGAGGTCAGAAAAAGTTTCATGGGGTGCTCCCTATTCGTCGCTCCATATACAGAGCGCATATGAACGGCAACACAGGCGGCGTTAACTTCGTTCCAGAGATTGCCGGAATGCAATCTTGTGAATAGCAAACAGCCCGCCTCGGATGAGACGGGCCGTTCGCTTACGCAACTAACTCGCGGGATCAGCAAAGGCGGATCAATATCCGCGGCGGCGCGGCGGGCGCCCGCCATACTCGCGGAATGAGCCGTCTTCCCAATAAGTGTCGCCATATTCCGGGTCTTCGTAATAGTAACGGCCGGAATAGCGGTCATAACGGCGATAGCCGTGATCGCGGGCGCGGCCCCAGCATGTGCCGGCGCGCGAGCAGCCTTCATAAGCGCCCAGCGCTGCGCCGACGAGCGCGCCATAGGCTGCGCCTTTGCCGGGGCTGCCGGCGAACACTTCACCGGCGATCGCGCCGCCAGCCGCGCCAAGGACTGCGCCGGTAAACGCGCCTTCGCCGGTGGATTGGCAGCCCGTTGCGGCGAGCATCAGCGCGCCGGAAGCCACAATAAGATGTTTCATGAATTTGCTCCTTCGCATGGGGGTATGCGTGAAATTCGCTCTTTTTACTCAACCACATGCGGCCCCTGCCGCCTTGTCGAAAATTAATTAACCGTCCGGGCAAGGCGAGAATGAGGCGGAGAGGGGGCGGATTTGGGCCAAAAAGGTAACGCTGCATCACGCTCTTGCGAGGCGGCCGGAATGCCATAGGGTGCGGGGAAATCGCCCGCTTAGAATTTCCGGGTGGAATCAAGGGAGACGACAATGAGCGCTCGCAAATCGAAAGCGATTTTCCTGAAGCAATATCCGGCGGGTATGCCTGCCGATGGCGATTTTGTGGAAAAAGAAATCGAAGTGCCAGCGCCCGGGCCGGGCGAAATGCTCTGCCGCACTGTCTGGATGTCTGTCGACCCCTATATGCGCGGGCGCATGCGGCCGGATGTGAAAAGCTATATTCCGCCATTTTCTCTAGATGGACCGCTCGAGGGCGGCGCTGTCTCCGAAGTCATCGAATCGAATATCGACGGCTATGCGCCAGGCGATTATTTGGTCGATTTCCTCGGCGGCTGGAAAGAATTTTATATCTCGAAAGGCGAGCGCACGCAGAAAGTCGACCCAAATCTGGCGCCGCTCTCGGCTTATCTCGGCGTTCTCGGCATGCCCGGGCTGACGGCCTGGTCGGGCGTCACGCAAATTCTGAAACCCAAGGAAGGCGAGACCATGTTTGTCTCCGGCGCCGCCGGGGCTGTGGGATCGGTTGTCTGCCAGCTTGGAAAAGCCAAGGGGTGTCGCGTGATCGCCTCTGCGGGCTCAAAAGCCAAATGCGACTGGCTCGAACAGGAAGCAGGCGTCGATGTCGCGCTGAATTACAAGGACTATAAGAACGCCGCCGAATTAACAAAAGCGCTCGCCGAAGCGGCGCCCAAAGGGGTCGATTGCTATTTTGAAAATGTTGGCGGCATGCACCTTGAAGCCGCCCTCAATTGCATTGCGCTAGGCGGGCGCATGGCGTGGTGCGGAATGATTGCGCAATATAATAACAAGGAAGCCGAACCGGGCCCGCCAAACCTCATCAATGTTGTCGGGCGCGGCGTCATGATCCGGGGCTTCATCGTTTCCGAATATATGGACAAGGCGATGGAGTTCGCCATGGAAGTCGCGCCCTTGCTCGCGCAGGGCAAGATCAAGTTTCAGGAGTCGGTCTATGACGGGATCGACAAGGCGCCGGAAGCGTTCATCGGTCTCTTTAAGGGTGAGAATTTCGGCAAGGCTGTAGTGCGCGTCGGTCCCGATCGAGCCTAGAGCGTCGGCGGACAGGGCTTCAACCGGCTTGGCGGCGAATCAATCGCTCCAGATCATCGATGACGGAGAGAATGAGATGGTCGGAGGGATTCTCTGCAGGGGTCGCGCCAAGAACATCCATCCGCCAGAGTTCGAGCTTGTTACGAATGCCGCTGAGGCTTTCCGCCCGCGCGGTGGAGGCCTCAGTCACTAACTGTTCATTTCTTCCGAGAAGCGCCCTTTCTTCGTGATCAAGATGCGCCTGCCGCGTTGCATCGCCTGGCGTTTCGCGGCCGATTTCCCTTAAGCGAGAAAGGGTGCTGATATAATGCTCGACAAGCGATTCAAAACGCTTGTCTTCGGGGTGAGTTTTAAATTCCGCTATTTGCGCCTTTGATGGATTTTTCATTATCCCTTCCTCAAATAGAGTCATAGCGCCGGCCCGGCGCTATTATTAATCCGGTTGTAGTAGTTGTGTCCGCCTTAGCCGATATGTCGAACAAGGCCAATAATATAGAGGGCTGGTTGCCCCTCAGGCGGTGTGCAGAATAGGAAAAACGGACGCCTTCAAATCTCGCACAGTCATCATTTGCAGGGCTTGCGAGTTTTAAGGGCCTTCGCCGCGTCACATCATAGTCAGGAATGGCGTCCAGTCGTCTCAACTGAGGAAGACTGGCGCTATCCGCCACAAGGTCCATTCTGGCCCTTTCACACATACGCTCTCCCCAACAGAATACGCTGTGTGATTCGTTAGAGTCATGCAAGCGACATTTTGCTAATTCCGCGTCGCTTCAAAAACCGATGGTCTGAAGGGCGTCATCGCGGCGGCCGCTCAACACGGGGCCGTCTGCGCTTTTCGCTCCTTTGCGCTCGAAATAGATGCGCTGCGCCAGCGCGCGCATGGGCGGTGTGAAAAGCATGGTGTTGAGAAGAAAATTGGATGGCGCTAAGGACCACAGACGCCGCATCCAGGTTTTACCAGCGAAGCGGGGATATTCACGAGCCATGATTGCGCCCGGGTCCGGGCCGCCGTCAAGGAGGTAGTCAGCGATTGCTGACGATGCGCGCCTCCCATATTGAAAGGCGAGGCGGATGCCGCCGGCGGTGAGGGGAGATACAAGGCCCGCAGCATCGCCCGTCAGAAGCACACGATGTGTGGACAAGGGCGAAACAAGACCGCCGCAGGGGATCGGCCCCGATCGTTTGCGCAACACTTCACAATTCCAGAAAGCGAAACGGTGGTCGATGCTTTTTAAAAACGCCTCGTAGTCAGGCTTGCGCGGTGCGCCAAAAGGACCTTCCGACACCGCAAGTCCGACTTGCGTCATGCCGGCGCCGGGAACGACCCAGCCGAGATAGCCGGGAGCGAGTGCGGAATCGATGAAACAGTGCAGGAAATCCGGATCGACGCTTGGTGTTTCTTCATACTCGGTTTCCATACCGATCAGAAATTCCCTGTTGCGTCCAAGCCCAAACGTTTTCGCCACGCGTGAGCGGGCGCCGTCTGAACCCAGAAGATAGCGCGCCGAAATATCAAGACCATGAAGGTGCACGCGGTCGGCGAGTATCGTTGCGTCAGTAAAGCGTGCGCCAAACATCAAATTGGCGCCGGCGCGAGCAGCCTCCCGCGCGAGCCATCGCATCAGACCGGCAGTGTCGGTCGCCAGAAAGAAATAGCCGGGCGCGGTCAGATCGACATGTGCGCCGTTTGGCGCATACATGCGAACACCCGGAATTTTTCGCGTCAGCGTCGCCGGCACCTCGCATTCGCCGATGGCTTCTTTAACGAGGATGCCGGTGGAGCGGACGCGAGCGCCGGGCTCCGGTTTTGCGTCGATGACCGCGACGGAAAGGCCGCGATGCGCGGCGGTTCGGGCGGCCACCAGCCCTGCGAAGCTAGCGCCCACGATAACGAGATCAAAATCAGGCTGTAATGATTGTCTGGATGGTTGAGGCATGAAGATCTCCCGCGATTGCGAAAGGCGTAGGGGTGGATTGCGGCGCCCTGCGGGCGGGATCTGGGTGTTTTTTAGAGAGACGTCTTTTGCGCCAAAGGCGGCGCGGTGCTACCCTGATGAAAGATACGGGAGGCTTCCATGAACAAGTTTATCAATCTCGCCACCGCTTTTTCGCTGGCCGCCATCTCACTTGGCGGCTGCGCTGCGGTGGGGCCTGCAAGTTATGGTCCGGCGGATACAAAAGGTTTTGGGTATGAAGAAACCCGGATCGAAGCCAACCGTTATCGGATCACTTATCGTGGCTCCGGCGGCATGCCGCCTGAAACTGTTGAAGATTATGCGTTGAAGCGCGCGGGCGAACTGGCGCTCGATAATGGCTATGACTGGTTCCGCATCATCGCAAAAAACACCACAGGTGAACAGCGCGGCGGCGTTGGCATCGGCGCAGGTGTCGGCGGCGGTTCTTATGGACGCAGCACCGGCGTCGGCGTTGGCGTCAGCGGCGATCTCGGCACGATTGGCGGCCGTGATTATTTCACCACGCGCCTTGAAGTGTTGATGGGCGAGGGGGAGCCGCCGGAAGATGGCGATTATTACTACGACGCCGGCGATGTCGTTACGCGCATCGCGCCGCCGGGCGCCGAATAAACATGGATTGGCAGTCGCTCCGCCGGGTCATTACAGATAATGACAAAGAAAGCCGTTCACGCATATTGATCGATGGCGCAGCGGCGAAGCTGATTGCACTGGAAGAGGCGGGGCTGGCGGAAATCTGGTCGGCTGACCTTGATGCAGACAAGCTGCTCGATGCTACGGACCGGCTCGCGGACACTGATCTGCGGTTAGAGCCAGATCCCCGCTCGGTTAAAGTGCGCTGGTTCACGATTGCGCCGGAAGATAAAGCAAAAACCGCCGAGGAGCTTGAAGCCGCTGCCGCACTCGGTTTCGGCGCTGTTGGCGCGGCCCATTGCCGTGTGGACACGACGCGTCATCCTTCCATGCATAAAACTCAATCGCTGGATGTCATCGTGCTAGTGAAGGGGTCGGTGGATTTGTTGCTCGATGATGACGAGGCTGTGGGGTTGAAGCCCGGCGATGTGGTGATCCAACGCGCCACAAATCACGGCTGGCTCAATCGCGGGGACGAGACGGCGCTCCTTGTCGCTGTACTAATCCACGCGGGTTGAGCTGTTCTCTTATAACATATACGCGCGATAACATTACTCCTTATGCGGATAAATCTTGTGTTCCGCATGCCTGATCCCCTACTTTCTGCGCCTTGCAAAGAGGAGTGCCTATGTCTCAGGAAGCCTTGGCGTGGCGAGTCGCTTTAATCGTCATTATTCTTATGGGCTGGATGATTGCGTTTGGCGTTGTCTTGCGTTTGCGCGGCGTCAATCCGAATGCCGTCGCTGAACGCAACAGCAACTGGATGCAGCGGTTTTTAATTGCCGGCGCTGGCCTTCTTGACCTTTACCTTGTTTTTCGTGCGCCCTTTCCGGTGCTTGATGATCTTGTCGCCGCGCGGCCGGCGCCTGCGCCCTGGGTCGCGCTTGGGATTCTTATTCTCGGTGCAGTTATTATTCTCGCCAGCCAGGCGGGCATGGGCCGATCCTGGCGGGTCGGTGTTCCGGCGGAGGAAAATCATGTCGATGCGCTGGTGACGGACGGTCTCAACCGATTTTCCCGCAATCCGGTCTATCTCGGGATCATGACCTTTCTGGCTGGCGGATTTTTAGCAGCGCCGGGGCCGCTGACTGCAGTTGCGGTGATTGTCAGTTTCATGGGGCTCACTATCATCATCCGTCAGGAGGAGCGTTATTTGCGCGGACGGTTTGGCGCGCAATATGACGCTTATGCGCGGCGCGTGCGCCGATGGATTTGAGGGCCGGATGACCGAAGAAAATCTTGCTGAAGCATTCAATGAGAACAATGCGCCCTTCGCAAAGATGATGGGCGTTAAGATGACGCTGGTTACGAAGGACCGAATTGAAGGCGAACTATCGGTGACGCCGGAGCATTGCACCATCCCGGCGACCCTTCATGGCGGCGCCATCATGGCGTTCGCCGACAATATGGGCGGTATCGGCGCTTTCATGAATATGCCGCAGGGCTTCATGACGACGACGATTGAAAGCAAGACCAATTTTCTGCGCGCTATTCCCGTCGGGCAGATGGCGAAAGCGGTGACAACGCCGGTTAACCTCGGGCGAACGCTTCAGGTCTGGAAGACGGATATTTTTCGTGAAGATGGAAAGCTTGCCGCCGTGGTGACGCAGACCCAATTGGTTCGTGCGCCGAAAGAAAGCTGAACCGGCTACTGCACCAAAATGCTTGCCAGATTTTTGAACTGATCGACGCTAAGCTCTTCTGCGCGTCTGGTTTCCTCAATTCCGGCGGACAAGAGCGTTTCGGAAAGATTATCGCCAAAAATTGGCTTTAGCGAAGACCGCAACATCTTGCGGCGCTGGGAGAAGGCTGCCTGCGTGACCTTTTCGAGGGCGGCAAGCGCCGGAAAAATGTCCCGGGGCTGTTCGAACAGGACCACCGTGGAATCAACTTTGGGCGGGGGCGTGAAAGCGCGCGCCGGCAGGTTGAAAGCGCGCGAGGGAAGAGACGTCGCCTGCGAGATCACTGAAAGGCGACCATAGGCTTTTGAGCCGGGCGCTGCGAGGATGCGGTCAGCGACCTCTTTTTGAAACATGAGCGCCATCACGGACCATAAAGCGGGCCCCGCTTTCAGCCATTTGATCAGAAGTTCCGTCGATATGTTGTAGGGCAGGTTTGCGATAATCTTGACTGGCGCCGACCCGGCCAGAAGATCGAGTTCATTCGCCGTCAGCGCGTCGGCCTCAATCACGCAAAGCCGGTTATCGAAAGCGGCGGCGGTTTCGCTGAGGGCTTCGATACAGCGGTGATCGCGCTCAATTGCGGTGACCTGGGCGCCAGTTTCAAGCAGCGCCCGGGTAAGCCCGCCCGGCCCTGGTCCAATTTCGAGCACATGATCGCTATCGGTTACCGAGGCTGCGCGCGCGATCTTTCGCGTCATATTGAGGTCGAGCAGGAAATGCTGGCCGAGCGACTTCTTGGCGCCGAGCTCATAGCGATCGATAATTTCGCGCAGGGGAGGGAGCGATGCGCTCATAAGGTGCGGCGAGCAGCCATTTCGGCGGCCATCCTGATGGCGGCGACAAGGCTGTCGGCGCGGGCGCCCCCTTTGCCGGCAATGTCGAGGGCCGTGCCATGATCGGGGGAGGTGCGGGTAACGGGCAGTCCGAGGGTCACATTCACCGCATCATGAAAGGCCAGTGTCTTCGCAGGGATCAGCGCCTGGTCGTGAAGCATGCAAAGCGCGGCGTCGTAAGTTTCGCGCGCTTCAGCGTGGAACATCGTGTCGGCGGGAAGGGGGCCGCGCGCGTCGATGCCGGCTGCTATAAGCGCAGCGACTGCGGGCGCGATGATTTCCTCATCTTCGCTCCCCAGCGCGCCGGCTTCGCCGGCATGCGGATTGAGGCCCGATATGGCAAGGCGGGGGGAAGCGACGCCGAAATCTTCGGAGAGAGCTTGCGCCGTAATCATGGCGGTTTGGACGATCATGTCCGTGCTAAGCGTGCGCACTGCATCAATGACGGATTGATGAATGGTGACAGGAACGGTTTTGAGATCGGGGCCGGCGAGCATCATCACCGGACCGCGCAGACGTCCTGCCGCCATCGGGGCGTTCTTTGTAAGGTCGGCGAGAAACTCTGTATGTCCGGGAAATTTGAATCCAGCCGCGATCAGCGCTGACTTTTGGATCGGATTGGTCACGACTCCAGACGCCTCCCCAGCAAGAGCAAAGGCGATGGCGCGTTCAATGCTTTCCGTGACGGCGCCAGCATTTGCCGGCGAAGCTGTGCCTGGTGCAGCGGAGACAGGTTTTTCCAGCGGCAGAATAGGGAGCTTTTCGGCGAAAGCCGACGACGCTTCACCAGGGCTGGAAATCTTTGCAATCTTATCGGCCGGAAAGAGAGATGGATCCGCGATCACGAAAAACACGCCGGTCTTGCGCAGTGTTTCCCAGGCCGCAAGGGTGATTTCCGGACCGCACCCGCCGGGCTCGCCCATGGTCAAGGCCAAGGGAGCTGAGGCTGGCGACTTTGACATGAGATTAGCCGTTCGGCTGCGGCAGGTTTTGAGAACGAATATCGACCATGGATTCGCGCTCAACATCGCGCAGATATTGCTGTCCAATCCGTTCGAGCTGGCGCGAATAGATGCGGTTTTCAATGGCGGCGCGCGAGGGGAGGCCGAGGCCTTCATCCTTGTCGCAAACATAGGCGGCGTGATAGGCGCCGTCTGCTTCAATGACGGTTGACTGCTCGCCGCGCTCCAAGTCTTCGATGAAAGGCCGGAACCGTTCGTCAATCTTGTCGAGCGTCACATTCTCTAACAGGCTGAAGCCGACCCCTTTGCCCATGTCGATCCGGAGGCCACGGCTGAAACAGACTTCTGCAGTTTCTATATTTTCAAGCGCTGCATGTGCGGCGGCGTTGCCGAGAGATTCGTCAGCGCTTGCATAAGCGAGCGTGAAGGTGGGTTCGCCTGCAATCGCGGCCGGGCGTTTGTCGCGGACGGCGAGAATGATGAACGCCCCGTCGGATGGAATGGGATTGGTCACCGATCCTGGCGGCAAGGTGCGGATTGCATTATCAAGTTCTTCATCGAGTTCGCCCGCGCGGACCCAGCCCAAATCGCCGCCCACGGCGGCCGTCGTGCAGGCGGAGAATTGCTGTGCGACAACAGAGAAGGGAACGCCGCGGCGCATCTGTTCAATAAGCTGCAAAGAGCCCTGATAATATTGTTGGGCCTGGGACGGATTGTCGACGGGAATACAGATTTCCGAGACAAGGAATTGTTCCTTGCTGACATCGTCGCGCATGCGCTCCAATGTCGTTTCAACCTCATCTTCGCTGACGCGTACACGGTCGCGGTAGCGGCCTTGTACGAGTTGCGGCCATGCAATCTGGCTGCGGATCTGTTCTTTCAGGGTGTTGATCGAAATACCGGCGGTATTGAGCTCGTCGGTCATCTGCTCGACGGTAATGTTCGACTGAGCGGCCATCAGGGAAAGGTCGCCTTGAATCTCGTCTTCAGAGACTTCAAGCTCCCATTTCTGGGTTTCCTGTATTTTCAGCCTTTCCTCGATGAGGTCGCGCAGGGCCTGGGCCTGAATTTGCGGCATAGCCTCGGGCGGAATGCGGCCGCCCGCGGAGATCAGCATCAGCTTCATGCGCTGGCGCACATCGAAGGTGGTGACGACCGCGTCATTGACTACTGCTGCGACCCGGCTCGGCGGCACGCCGGAACGTTCAATCACCTGATCGCTGGTCAAACCCTCGGAATTGGTCTGATTTTGCGCGGCCGCCGGCGTGAAGAGAGTCGGGGCCAGACTCGCCGCGATCATATAAGCAACTGAACTAATTACGGAAAATCGCATTCTGTAGGTTGTCCTGTGATTCCTGGTCATGCCCGCCCAATGGGGAAAATAGTGGTAATTGCCGCGCGTGCAAGCGCTCAATTGACCAATGATTTCAGGGTGAAGGTAAGCAAAATGGCGTTATCGGGCTCAACATTGCGGGTGCGGGTGCGGTCGCGGCGGTAGGTGAGGCCGAACATGGAGCATTCATCTTCATAGCCGACAGAGAAATTCTGCTGGATGGTTTGGTCGCTGTCGAGGTCAAGACGCCACCCAGCGCCAACCGACCAGTGGCGTGTGAGTTTGAATCGGGCGTTCGCCGTCAGCTCTTCGCGCTTAACAAGATTGTTGGCGATGTTTTCTTCGTTCAGCCGCACATAGCTGACGCCGGCTCTTACGCGCTTGCCCCGATAATAGGCCCGGGATTCGGCGCGCTGAACGTCGCCGGAATTGTTATCGATACGAAACCGGTTCTCGAGGCCAACCCGACTTTTATACGCGATGTCAAAGGAGCCAACGATGTCGGAGCTCTTTTCGCCAAGTCCCGAGGAATCGTTGAAAGCGTCGGTTTCCTGCAACCGGATTTGCTGGCCTATAGATCCTTCGACACGAAACCCGTTCAGCATTTCAGCGGACGCCGTTACGCCCACATTCATGCGCTGACCGTCTTCGAAGGCGTCATAGCCTGTCGCTTTATTGAAATCGAACAGGCCAGCGTAATCGAATTCGATGCTTTGTGAGTCTTCGTTAATGATGTCGTCATCATTAAGGCCCGTTGGGCTTGCGATCAGCTGCACGCGCGGTTCGATGATGATCTGTGCGCCATGAAAATCGCGCGCCAGGGGGTATGACCATTCAAGGCCCACAGTGGGTGCGAAACGCGCTGTAATGTCGGTTGTGTCGCCATCCGTAAAGCCGGGGAAATCGATGGCGCAAGGAGCGTCGCCACTGAAGCAAACCTCGGTTCCCTCATTGAGGTCCTGATAAGAAAAGATGTCGGCGCGAGCCTTTGCGAAGAGATTAAAACGGTGGCCGCCGCGGGTAATGATATCCCGATCCCATTCAAGCGAAGTTGTGAAGCGCTGGGAGTCGATGCCTTGCGTACGGTAAAGCGAGGCGATGTTGGCCCTTGCCGTCACCGCGCCGCCGGCCACTTTCGAATTGAAGTCATGCCGGAAGTCGATCAGCGGCAGGACATAGGGCGTCGTCCTGGAATCATCAATCCGCCCGATGCCTTGTTCCATCATGGCCAAGGCGTTTTGCTGTGTCCGGAGGCCCTGGAAGAGATAGGTGTCGAAGGTTAAATGCGACCCGCCGTGATTCCAGGCGACGCGCACATTGCTGCGAAGCTGGTTGGTGCGGCTGCGGTCGAGCTCCTGACGCAGGTCGCCGCGCCGTTCGACATCGTATTGCCGCAGGTATTCCTTGTCAGAGACGCGTTCGAAGTCATAGCTCACGCGCCAATCGTCGCCGAAGTCCCGGTGCCCGCGTCCGAACAGGTGCCAGCGAACGCCAGGCGTGGTTTCTGTAAAAGGCGTCGGCGTCGTCGTATCGTTGGGCGCGTCGATGACGCCGCCGGAAATGACGTGATATCCGTTCTCACCGCGGCGGCGCCATTCCGCCTGCCAGAGGACGCCGTCTTTCGCCGTATATTTCGGAAAGAATGTCGCGTCCTGTGAATTCGAAATCGCCAGATAGTAGGGTAGCTCGATATTGAAGCCGAGGCGGCTCGACGCCCCGATGTCGGGCGGCAGAAAACCGGATTGACGCTCGACGGAAGGATCCGGTGTTTGGAGATAGGGCGCATAGATAATGGGAACGCCCGCGATCTCGAGAAAGGCGTGATGAAAACGGAGAACCTTGCGTTCTTCGTCCCGCGTGACGCGCAGCGCCTTGATGCGCCAGGTGGGCGTTTGCGGCTCGCCGTCCTTGTTGCAGACATTGCACGATGTATAGACGGCGCGATTAAGGCGTGTGCGTGCGCCTTGCTCGCGCACCGCGCTGTCGGCGGCGAGGCGCGCATTGTCTTCCAGAAGCGCGCTGAAATTCTCGGCGATGCCGTCGCGCAGGTCGCCGGAGAGCTCAACGCGTCCTGCGAAGGCTGTCTCCATCTTGGCGTCGGTGATGGAGACATTGCCTTCAGCAACGACGATGTCGGTGAGGGGGTTGTAGATCAGGCGATCGGCGCGAAGATATCGTTCGCCGAAATAGGCCCGAACATCGCCCTCGGCCACGATCGGCCCGTCGTCATATTCGCGCATGACGCTGTCGGCTTCAAACAGGACCTGATCGTCTTCGTTCGTCTCCGCGACGCTGGCAGCGGCGCCCTGGGCCATGGCGGCCGGCGTCGCGAACAGACCGGCTGCGGCGCCCGCAAGCACTGTCGTCATCAACAGGCGCGCTGTAAGGCGGTTACTGGTTGACACGGAATGAAGGCCCTTCGCCGCGCGAATCACTGAAATTATCGTTGGGTTAGAGTTATATGAGGCGGTTGGCGAGGTCCAGCCGATAGCCCTTTTCCGGGGGCTTCGGCCGTTCCTATCCGTCCTCCAGATGCAACAGGACAGTCAAAGCCGCAAGGCTTGCCACCACCGCCGGGATCCATGCGGCCAGCGCGGCGGGTGCGAGGCCCGATTCACCGAGGGCTGTGGAAATTTCGGAGACAATGAACAGCGCAAATCCGGCGACGATCGAGCCCACCGCCAGCTTGAGGGCGCCGCCCGCCCGGCTTGGCCTCATGGAGAATGCGGCGGCGATCAGCACCATGGCGAGCAGTTTCAAGGGTGTTGAGCACAGATCGTGAAAGCGGATGTTGTAGCGCACCGTGGGGACGCCGGCCGCTTCGGCGAGCAGGATAAAGCGCGGCAGACGCCACAGGGAAAGCGTCTCCGGCGGCGCGACACGTTCGCGTAAATTGCCGGAGGTAAGGGATGTGCGTACGGCGTAGATTGGCGTGAACTGTTCGTTTTCGACGCCGGGCGCACGAAGGCGTGCATCGTGAAGCTCCAGGGTTCGGCCTGAAAGGAACGCTTCCGACGCATCAAGCCGCTCCAGAAATGTGTTTTCGGGATCGAAACGCCAGATTGTGACTTTCTCAAGCGCCGCCCGCGCGTCATCATAATTGGCGGCGTTGATGATGAGCTGGCCGCTTTCATCGCGCTGGCGCAGCCAAATTCCATCGCCAAAAATCCGGACAAGATTGCGGTCATTGCCCTCCATCCGGGATTTGAGATTATCGGCTTGCGACAGAAAATGCGCAGACAGGGGATCGACGGCGGTGATTATGAAGAAACCGGAAATTGCGGCAATGAGCGCTGAGGGGCCGAGCAGGCGCCAGACGGAAAGGCCGGCGGACCGCATGACGGAAATCTCTGATCGTTTGTTCAACTGATGAAACATCCAGATCGATCCAAACAGGAATACGAACGGGATGAGCGTCTGCACGTTTGACGGCGCGCGCAGGAGAGTCATGCTGAGCGCCACGCCAAAATCGCCGCCGGCGACCTTGCCGCTGAAGCGCATGTTTTCGATAAGATCGACGAGGATGACGAGCGCCGAGAGCACAGCGAAAAGGCCGCCAACCGCCATGATCGTGCGCCGGAGGATATAACGAAAAAGCGTAATGGGCGGCATCAGGCTGCGCCTTCCGCCAGCTTGCGTCGTGTCGGCGGCGGCGCAAATAACAGAAACGCGGAAGAGCCGATGGCGGCGAGCGGCGGCGCATAGATAAGCCACATTTCGCCATTCGCTCCAGCAAAGCCCTGGGCCAGGAAACCGGTGACGCGCAAGAGGAATATTGCGCCGCCCGCAATAGCGACCCTGATGAAATAACTGCGTCGCGAATAAGCGCCGCCAATGAGCGCATAAAGGCCGATAAACACATAAGCGAAAGTGTAAAGTGGCGCTGAGATGCGCGAATGGCCTTCTGCGATCAGTTTCGTTGCATTTTCGCGGTCGTAAATCTTTGACATATCGGGATTGAGAAGCTCGCCGAGATAGCGCTCCGTCATTTCGAGCTGCAATTCACCGGCGCTCTGTCTCATGGAGGAGATGTCGATGGCCCAGTCCTGATACTGGATGATATCGACTTTGCCCGTATATTGCGCGACCGTTTGCACATTGCCGTTTTTGAGAAGAAGAACGGGGCCGCGGTCGGTCTCCCTCAAAATTGCCCGCTGGGCGAAATAGGTTTTGCGGTCTTTGGCGTTTCGATAGTCGTTGATGAGCAAGCCCATAAACTGGTTTCCAGGCCGGATTTCATCAACATAGACCGTGAGGCCATCGGCGGCGTCGATAAACTCGCCGCTCCTTAAGAGCGAGCTGACAAAATCCGCACGAATGTCCGCCACCATCTGTTTCATGACGCGATAGGTTCGCGGCATCAAATCCACGTTGACGTAAAAGGTCACGAGCGCCGCGATGCTGGTGATCGCCAGCAGCGGCGCCGCGATGCGCAGCCGGCTCACGCCGGCGGCGAACATGACGGCGATTTCGCTGTCGGAGTGAAGGCGGTGGAGTGCGTAAACCACAGCCCCAAAAAGCGCGAAGGGGATGATGACCGCAAGAAGGCTTGGAATAATCAACAGGCTCAGGACGATGAAAACGCCGAGGCCCTGTCCGTGTTCAATAATGATATCGACGCGCTGGAGGGTCTGGGTCATCCAGACAATGGCGGTGGTAACGATTAGAATCAGGGCGAGCGGCGTCAGGCACTGGCGCAGGATGTATTTGTCCAGGCTGCTCACGGAATCCCGTCTTCCTTTCTCCTGCGACGCCGCTAGAGTAGCGCCGCCGAACCGCCCACCCATATCGTGAGGTCGGGCCTAGCACAAACCTGTCCGTCGCCAAAAGCGCCTCCTTGGGCGCAGGCGCGAAAGCAGGCAAGAAACGGAACTGGAAAGAGGACTTTCATGCAAATCACGTTTTCCGCCGCGGCGCTTCCTAAAAGCGGCGCTATTGTCATTCCGGTCTTTGAGGGCGGCTCTAAACCAAAAGCCTATGCCGATCTCGACAAGGCGACGGAGGGCGCGCTGGAGCGGGCGGTCAAGGCGGCGGATTTTAAGGGCAAGAAAGGAAAGGCGCTGGACATAGTCGCGCCGTCGGGGCTTGCCAACAGCCGCATTATTCTCCTTGGGGCTGGTGATTCGAAATCCTTTACAGCGCTCGATGCTGAAGCGCTGGGCGGCGGCGCGGCGGCGCGTCTTCTTGCCGGTCCCGATAAAACCGGCGTCATCGCCGTGACGGGGCTTTCGGCGAAGAAAGTGACGGCCGATGAACTCGCCGCGCGCATAGCCAATGGCGCCCGGCTGAAATGCTATCGCTTCGACAAATACCGCACCAAGGAAAAGAAAGAGGACAAGCCTGTCCTGACCAAGATCACCATGTCGACAACGTCAACGAAGGCGAAAGAAGTCTACGCCGATCTTGATAAAGTCGGTGACGGCGTTTTCCTGACCCGCGACCTGGTCTCCGAACCCGCAAATATTTTATTCCCCGATAGTTTCGCCAAGCGTTGTCAGGAACTGGAGAAGCTGGGCGTCAAGGTGAAAGTGCTCGGCGAAGCGGAGATGAAAAAACTTGGCATGGGATCGCTGCTCGGCGTGGGGCTGGGGTCCGAACGGGAATCGAAGCTCGTCGCGATGGAATGGATGGGCGGCAAGAAGGGCGAAGCGCCTGTCGCCTTTGTGGGCAAAGGCGTCACCTTCGACACGGGCGGCATCTCATTGAAGCCAGCGCCGGGTATGGAAGACATGAAATGGGATATGGGCGGCGCCGGCGCCGTGACAGGCGCCATGGCTGCGCTCGCCGGCCGCAAGGCCAAAGCGAATGTCGTTGGCGTGGTCGGGCTCGTTGAGAACATGCCCGATGGAAAAGCCCAGCGTCCTGGCGACGTCGTCACCTCAATGTCAGGTCAGACCATTGAGGTTCTCAACACGGATGCGGAAGGGCGCCTTGTTCTCGCCGATGCATTGTGGTGGACGCAGGAAACCTACAAGCCGAAAACCGTCATCGATCTTGCGACGCTGACGGGTGCTATCATCGTTTCCCTTGCGCATGAATTCGGCGGCGTCTTCACCAAAGACGACAAGCTTGCCAAACAACTCGATGCTGCGGGTGATGTGAGCGGCGACAAGCTCTGGCGCATGCCGCTGACAGAGGCCCATGATGAGATGATCAAGTCGCAAATCGCGGATATGCAGAATATCGGCGGCAAGGGCGGCGGTTCGTCGACGGCGGCGGCGTTTCTCGGCCGTTTCATTAAAGACGGTGTTTCCTGGGCGCATCTCGATATCGCCGGCATGGCCTGGAATACAAAAGACAAGCCCACATGCCCAAAAGGCGGATCGGGCTATGGCGTGCGCCTGCTCGACGAATTCGTGCGCGCCAACTACGAAGGCTAACGCAGCATAAGGGAGCGGCCCATGAAGCTCATAAGCATGATTGTCCTCGGCGTCATTCTCGCCGTTGTTCTCGGCTTCGTGGCGCTCGCACAGAAATCGAAAAACGGCGCGCCGCCAGGCCTTAACAATGACGGCGTGCTCACACCTTGTCCGTCATCGCCCAACTGTGTGTCGAGTGAGGAAGGGGCGCCGGAGAGCCATGCAATTGCTGCCCTGCCGCTCTCAGCGTGGGACAGGCTTCCCGCGCTCATTCAGGAAAAAGGCGGGCGCGTTGTCGCGTTGCGCAACGATTACATCGGCGCCGTCTTTTCCACGCCGCTGATGGGCTTTGTCGACGATGTGGAGTTTCGCAAAGGTGAGACGGAAGTTCACGTCCGCTCCGCCTCCCGTGTTGGCCATAGCGATATGGGCGCCAACCGCAAACGCATAGAGGCGCTCCGGGTGGCGCTATAGGAGCAAGGCTATGGCGGATTTTTTCGAGGCGCTGAATCAAGAGCATATTGATTTCATCAAGCGCCAGCCGATGTTTTTCGTAGCGACGGCCGCCGCCGACGGCCGCATCAACCTTTCACCTAAAGGCGATGATACTTTCCGGGTTATCAATCAAAATCGCTGCGCATTTCTGAATTTGTCGGGAAGCGGCAACGAAACGGATGCGCATCTAAAACGCGATGGCCGCATCACCATCATGTTCAATAGTTTTGACAAAAAACCGCTCATTCTTCGTTTGTATGGACGCGGCTCATGCGCAGTCCATGGTTCGCCGGTGTTTGAAGAAAGCAAGACGCTCTTTCCTGATATTCCTGGCGCGAGGCAGATTATGTTCATTGATGTTGAAAGCGTGCAGACAAGCTGCGGTTTTGCCGTGCCTGAGATGGAGCTTGTCCGGCAACGGCCCGTGCTCAGGCGTTATGCTGAAGCGAAAGGGCAGGAAGCGCTGGTTGAAGGCTGGCGCACGAAAAATGTGAAAAGCATTGATGGATTCGATACCGTGCTCGGTGAGGCGATGAAATGACCGAAGTCATGTTTTACCACCTGGAACGAGGGCGCCTTGAAGACGTGCTTCCGGGGCTCCTGGAAAAAACCCTGGAGCGCGGCTGGCGCGCCGCTGTGCGCGCCTCCTCACGCGAACGGGTTGAGGCGCTGGACGCCTTTCTGTGGACCTATCGCGAGGAGTCGTTTCTGCCACATGCGGCGGCGGGCGATGGCGAGGCCCAGCCAGTCTGGCTGACCGATGGTGAGGACGCTCCAAACAATCCTGATGTCCTCTTTTTGACGGACAATGCGTCGGCTGAAGCAAACGCCGTTGGCGCCTTTGCGCGCTGCGTAACGATATTCGATGGACGCGATGAGGATGCGCTCGGCGCCGCCCGCGCCTTCTGGAAAGAAGCAAAGACAGCGGGTCATGATGTCGCTTACTGGAAACAGTCTCCGGAAGGTCGCTGGGAAAAGCAGAATTAGGGAAGGGCGCGGCGTGTGAGCTACATTGATGTTGATCATTTCCGCGCACTTCTGGAGGCGCGGCGCACTGAACTTCGGGCCTTGTCTGATGCGGCGAAAGACTCGCGCAAGCCGGTTGAGCTGGATCAGCAATCCATCGGCCGGTTGTCGCGCCAGGACGCGCTTCAACAGCAAGCCATGGCGAAAGCGCAGGATGCAAGGCGTGTGAGCGAACTGCGCAAGATCGAAGCGGCGCTGAGCCGCCTCGATGAAGGCGAGTATGGCTATTGCGCAGAATGCGACGAGGCGATCGCGCCAAAACGCCTTGAAATTGACCTGACGGCGACGCGCTGCGCTGTCTGCGCCGCCTAGGCGTTCATAGCTAGAAAACCGATATATACGATGTAACAGATAAGCAGCATCATCCCTTCTGTGCGTCCAATCCGGTTTCTGGACATGGCGAAAAAGACAAGCGCCGCCGTCGCCGCCGCCATGATCCAGTTGTCAAAGCGAATAATCGCAAGTGGCGCAGCGACCGGATGAATGAGCGCTGTCGCGCCAAGAATACCCAGTATGTTGTAGATGTTCGAGCCGACAACATTTCCAAAGGCGAGGTCGCTCTTGCCGCGGAGGCTGGCGACGACGGACGTCACAAGTTCCGGCAATGACGTTCCGATGGCGACGATGGTGAGGCCGATCAGCGTTTCGGATATATTAAGCGCCGTTGCAATGCCGATGGCGCCGGTGACCAGCAATTTTGCGCCGCCGATGAGAAGGGCAAGTCCTGCGATTGTAAAGATCAAGGACGGAAGAAGCGGGCGCGGCGCCTCATGAGGAATGTCGATAAGCTGCGCCTGCGCCGCGCGCTTTTCAGTTATATAGGCTGTGGCGAGATAAGCGGCGAGCGCGGCGATAAAAACGACGCCTGCAATGCGTCCATACTCCCCGGTCATGGAAACGCCGATGGCGGCGAGCGTTGACAATACCAGCACAGGCGCATCGCGGCGGAAGCCTTCGGCGCCGACTGGAATAGGGGCGATCAGCGCCGCCAGACCGAGAATGAGAAGGATATTGGCGATGTTGGACCCAACCACATTGCCGACCGCGACGCCGGGCGACCCGGCGAACGCAGCGCCAAGGCTCGATACGAGTTCGGGCGATGACGTTCCAAACCCCACCAACGTCACGCCAATCAAAAGGTCGGAAAGGCCAAGCCGCTTTGCAATCGATGTTGCGCCGCGGATAAGCGCTTCGGCGCCAAGGGTCAAAAGTAAAAGGCCAGCGGCGATAAAGAGCCAGAACATGAAAAGAAGCCCGGAAAAGACTGATCACGGCATATAGGGCGCTATCGCCATTCCGCCAGTGGCGGAAAAGGTCGTATGGAAATTATTTTTCCATGTCGCCGAGCCGGAAGCGGAAGCGGGCGACAGCGACCGGCGCGGTTTCATCTTTCTGCCAGCCTTTGGCCTCCATGAAGGCGAGGCGGCGGCCGAGGCGGAGAACGTTTACCCGGGCTTTCATATCCTGGGCTTTTGCTGATTTCAGGTAATCCGTGTCGCTATTGATTGTTGTGATCTCACAGTCGCCGCCAAGCCGGACGTAAAGCGTCGCCTGGGCGGAAAATTCCAAAAATGCAGCGATGGCCCCGCCATGGAGCGCGCGGATCAGCTTGTTGCCGATATGGCGCTCATCAAAGGCGAGCGTGAAGACGGCGCCGCCTTCCGATATCGTGGCGGAAAACCCGAGCCACTTCGCAATCGGGGCCGATGCGGCGTAGCGTTCGATCAGCTCAAGTTCTCTCACAGCCGGGACTCTCGCCCCGGACTTCGCGAGCCGATAATAAATGCGCCTGCGCCGGTCGCGATTGGCCGGTTCGTCGCCGCGTCACTCAATTGGCCAGCCACATGGGCGATATCGCCGCGCAGTTCGGTGCATTCGGCGGCGCAGATCACCCGTCCGCCGGGATCAATATCACCGAGATAGTCGCTGCGAAGGTTTATCGTCGCGACAGGCTTCAACTCATCCAGAGCAGTGAAAGCGGCGAGCCCGAAAATCGAATCCATGATTAGCGTGAGAAGGGCGCCATGCACTTTTCCTCTGGCGTCGCAAAAATCATCAGGCAGAAAAACCGAGAAGGTCGCTTTGTTGCGGCCGATTAGCAGCGGTTTCAAGTCGAGCGTCTGAAACAACGCATGTTCTGTCAGCAACCAGTCGCGGGCGGTTTTCAACATGGCGCCGACGGCCGGGTTGATGTCAACCGAGGGGGGAGAAGTCGTCATAATGCGACGCTAATCGAATGTAGGTCAGGAAAGAAGCCTCTGTAGCAGTCCGCCGCGCTTGTTGCGGGCGAGAAGGAAGTGGGTGCTGGCGGGCGCATGCAGCTTGCCGTCGGGGCCTACGAAGTCCTGAAGCTCTTTTGTCATGTCGGCGACCATCAGATCGACCAGACGGTCGCCATCAGGGTCATCGGCTGTCAAAACCGGCTGCAGCGAGCCGTCAGGCCCGGGGCGGCCTAAAAACAGGACGTCAAACAAAACGAACTCTTCGATAGGGGGGAGGGTGGCAGGCAGGGTCACTGTGTTGAGTTTTTCGACGCCAAACCCTGCGCCTTTCGCGAGTCCCTTCATCCGGTCGGCCTTTCCGAAAGAAAAAGGTCCAAGCGGCAACAGGTCGGCGCCGAGATGGCGGGCGACCGCCTTTTGAAACGCATCAAAAACCGGGGACGCGTCTTCCGCGGGCAGCCAGGCGGAGATCGCCGCGCGCCCGCCGGGTTTGAGGACGCGCCGGATTTCCGCCATGGCCTTTTCCTTGTCCGGGAAAAACTGAAGACCCTGCTGGCAGAAGATGACATCAAAAGTTTCCTCATCAAAAGGAAGATCGCCAGCCGAGGCGATTTGATAGTCGATCGCATATGGCGCCGAGTGCTTTTTCGCCTCTTCGATCATGGGCGGCGCGATATCGATGGCGTTGATGGTGATGCTGCGGCCGTATTTTTCTGCGAGTGTGCGCGAGACAATGCCCGTGCCGCAGGCAACGTCGAGACATTTGTCGCCGGGCTTCGCCAGTTTTGCCAGTTCTTTTGCGAAAGGCGCGAAGAATCCTGGCGCCAGATAGGTCTCATAAAGCTCGGGCGGAGTGCGCCCGGCGATGAAGTCCTGCATTTTCGTCACGAGCAACTCTCCCCTTTTGCTCTTCGGCCGTTCGGTTTCAACGGTCTTTCAGGCGTTCCTCTTCATACTGGATGCCCCAGCCGATAATGAGTCGCCAAAGGGCTTCGGCCATTTCCGGCGGCATACCGGCGACTTCTGCGCGCGCCTTCACTTTTTCGATGACGTCACGGTTGCGCCAGGGAACCGAGGCTTCCGCCGCTGAGCGCTTGAAGACCCAGGCCTTGTCCACATAGGTCCAGCGTTCGGAAAGAAGATCGACCAGCGCCTGATCGACCCTGTCGATCTCGGCGCGAACGTCTTCCATCGTTTCGCAATCGGCGGCTTTTTTCATCTCTCTTCCCCTTGTGGCGGCGCCAGCATGGCAAGTCCCGTCTAGTTTCGCAAATCTCAATTATGCGTCGGCCTTTGCCTCTTCATAAGCTTCAAGCGCGGCGAGCCAATCCGCCTCCGTCCGGTCGATGGCGGCGACGAGGGCCGCGCGCTCCTTTTGCAGCTTTGTCGCGCGCTCCAGGTTTTTCTCATAAAGCCCAGGTTCTGCGAGCGCTTCATCCAGCCGGCCGAGCGTGTCGTTGAGCTTGTCCAGGCGCGCCTCGGCGTCTTCGGCGGATTTTTTGAGAGGCTGCAAGGCGCGCCGAGCGTCGGCGGCGTTCTTCCGGGCAATTTCCTTTTCATTGACGGCCGGCGGGCCGGTATTTTCCTTTGGCGCTGTCTTGTTCGCAGCGAGGACAAGCTCGCGATAGTCGGAAAGGTCGCCGTCATAGGGCGCCGCCTGGCCTTTATTCACGAGCCACAATCGATCGGCGACCGCAGAAGCGAGATGGGCGTCATGGGTGATAAGAAGGACCGCGCCCTGAAAATCGTTGAGGGCTTCGACGAGGGCTTCGCGCGCGCCCATATCGAGATGGTTCGTCGGTTCGTCGAGGATCAGGAGATGGGCGCCGTGAAAGGTGATGAGGCCAAGCAGCAAACGCGCTTTCTCGCCGCCCGACAATTTCTCGACTTTCGTATCGGCTTTTTCCGGTCCGAAACCTAGCTGCGCCGTCGCCGAGCGGGTTTCCGCTTCGGTGGCGTCGGGGATCAACTCACGCACATGATCATAAGCTGATCGTTTGGGCTTCAACTCGTCGAGCTGGTGTTGTGCGAAATAGGCGATCTGGAGTTTTTTGTGTTTGAAGATATTTCCGGCGAGCGGCGGCAACCGTCCGGACATGGCTTTCACCAGCGTCGACTTGCCTTCGCCATTGGGGCCGAGGATGGCGATGCGATCATCATGGTCGAGCCGCAGATTGACCTTTTTCAGGATCGGCTTTCCTTCCTCATAACCAAGGTCGGCGTCGACGACCCGGATGATCGGCGGCGCCATGGGTTTCGGATTGGGAAAATGGAAAGGGACTGTGCGTTCGGAAATTGGCTCTGCGACTTGTTCGAGCCGTTCGAGCATTTTGACCCGGCTTTGCGCCTGTTTCGCTTTCGACGCCTTTGCGCGGAACCGGTCGACAAAGGCTTGCATGTGGCGCCGCCGGGCTTCCTGTCGCGCTTTGAACGATGCGGCCTGCGCGCGCGCCTCCGCGCGCTTGCGCTCATAGCTGTCAAACCCGCCCGTATGAACGGAGAGCTTTCCGCCTTCGAGCGCCATGATGTGCGTGACAGCGTTATTCAACAGCGACCGGTCGTGCGAAATGATGACCGTCGTATAGGGATAGCGGCGAAGGTATGTCTCAAGCCAGATCGTACCTTCAAGGTCGAGATAGTTGGTTGGCTCGTCGAGGAGGAGAAGGTCGGGCGCTGAAAACAGAACTCCCGCCAAAGCGACGCGCATGCGCCAGCCGCCGGAAAATTCCGAACAGGCGCGTTTTTGATCTTCGGCCGAAAAACCAAGCCCTGACAGAATCGCGCCGGCCCGCGCTTCCGCCGAATGAGCGTCAATATCGGCGAGGCGGGTCTGGATCTCGGCGATGCGGTGCGGATCGGCGGCTGTTTCCGCCTCGGCGATCAGCGCCGCACGCTCCTTGTCCTGCTCTAGCACCGTTTCGATGAGAGATATGCCGGAGGAGGGCGCCTCCTGCTCGACAGAGCCCATGCGCCGGTTTTTGCGGATCGAGATTTCATCGCCGCCCGTATAGATCTCGCCCTTGATGATCCGGAAAAGGGTTGATTTGCCTGAGCCGTTGGCGCCGACAAAGCCGACTTTCCAGCCATCGGAAATCGCCGCCGTCGCCTGATCGAACAGGATGCGGCCTTCAATACTGTAACTAAGATCGTTCACATGCAGCATGGCGGGCGGCTTTTAGCCTCGCCATGGCGCAAGGGAAAGGGCTGAGGGGGGCTCTATTCGTTATTTGCTGCGGGGCATTTGTCTGCGCCCGCACGAAACTCGGCGACCTGCTCAAGCGGCGGCGCCGGATAGCGGTTCTGAAACGCTTCGCGGCCGCCGCTACTGAATGAAATCTCATCATAGCGATATGAATAAGTATTGCCCTTATGCGTGATCGTCGCGGCATAGGGCGCAGCGCGTCCCGAGGCGGTTTCGCGCCAGTCGCTATAGGCGACCTTGATCGGCGTTTCTTCGGGCAGGCTGAGGATCAGGCCGACAGGCTTGTCATCGTCACCGAGAATAACCGCTGCAGCGCCGCCTTGTGGATAGACGCCCTTGCGGCCGGCGTGAAGCTCGCCCTGAAAGGGAATATCATCTCTCTCCGTGACATCGGTCATGATGGTGTCGAAATCAAAGGCGAGGGCGTGGAATTGATGACCAAGGATAAAACGCCGTTCATCCTCTCCGCCCAATGCGGCGCCGTCATTTGTTTGGGTCCAGACGAAAGGTCCCTCGGTCACCATGAGCGCGGGCGTTTCGGTGATAAAACGCGCCGCTATTTCCGAAGGTGAGCGGTAATAGGTTTCCACACGATAGGCTGCGCCATATGACGTCGTCACCTCGGCGGTCGTAATGATCGTTTCACCGACGCAGGGTTGGTCCTGCGCGGCTGCTGGCGTTGAAATGTAAAAGGAGGTGACCGCCAGAAAGGCAGCGCTAAAGAACTGTAATTGCATGGATTGATTATCGTCCCTGCCGGGCTTTTAGGCAATCGATTTCACCACTGCGGGAGACAAAAAAGATAATCCGTGTGAATATTGTATTTTTCGTTCACTCCGTTGGCGTTCATTTGTGAAACATTTATTGCGGCTGCTTTTTTCAATTGAATAAAGCGCATTGAATTCCCAATTCTCAAAGGAAAAAGAGAGGAGGGAAAGCAATGTTTGGACGCATCATCAATATACTGACTATGCCGTTTCGGATGACGGGAAAATTGCTCAGGAGAGGCGTAAAGGATGCGCGTGCGGCCGGCCGCACGACAGCCAATGCCGGAGGCGCAATCATCGCCAGCGCCGCCGGAGCGGATCTTTTAGAAGAGGAATATCTTGAAGAGCCGCCTTCGGGCATCGAGGCGGCGCTGTTCAAACAATTGCCGCGTCCGCGGCTAACCGAAAAAGCGGCGTCGGAGCTGACCCTGGAACAGGCGGTCGGTTATGCGAGTGATGCGAAGTCGTTCTATCGCTTTGGGTTTCCAATATTCGCCCGCGGCGATTTTTTCTATGAAGAAGTAGAACAGGATTATCTGAATGCAGCGCTCGGGTTTGACAGGAACAGTATCGACAAACGGTTTCTTGAAGTGACGACTCTGTTTCGCAAGACCTTGAACGACAATACGCGCGCTATGCTGCTTTTTTGGCCGCCCTTGATGTTCGCGTTGTTTTTCGGCGCCGCCTATGTGTTGCAGCGGTCGGGTGCGCCAGCGCCTTTTGCGGTGCTTTTCAAACCGGCGAGCAACGCTTCCGTCTGGTTTGCGCTTGCCGCATTCGCGGGGCTCGTGGTCGCGTTCTTTGTTTACTCATGGCCTTACAAAGTCGTGCAGCAGCGAAACCTTTTAAATCTCGATAATTACATCACGTCGAAGTTCGCGCGCATCAACAACAACTTTCAGGTCGCCAAACGCCGCGCCCTTAATGTGGAGCGCGACAAGCGCATGGGTCAGCGAGAAGAGCTGAAAGATGAAGCAGGCTCGTGGACGCTCGCCTATCACTGGTTCGCCATGCGGCTTTTTCTGTGCGAACTGGTTTTGCGTAACAAGTTTTACCAGATGCGCCGGAACACGACCCTTTACTGGGTGGGAGGGCTGTTTTGCACAATCGCCGCGCTTTGTGCGCTGGGTGCTTTAATGGCGGTAGAGGGCGCTTCACTCCAATTGATTGTCGTCATGGCGGCCGCTGGGTTGGTCTATCTCACGCTCACGGCGGCGATCCTGCGTGGCGCCACATCAATGATGTTCCGGGTTGTGGAATCCAACGAGTGGAGCCGGTTTTACATCGCCGATCTGGACGCCACGATCCGCGACCATGTGGGTGAAGATAAATTGCAGATCGTCACTTTCCGCGACCGCAACCGAATGGAATAGCGCCGTGGGCCAGGCCGCCCCGGTCAGTGACCCTCGTGGCCGGCAGCGTCGATGCGCGAGCGCGCCTCGAACATCAAGGTGACGGGGGCGGCGTTTTCGAATTCGAGCGTAATTGCGGCTTCTTCACCCGCTTCGATTGGCGTATTGAGGCCGATCAGCATGATGTGCGCGCCGCCCGGGGCGAGCGCTGTCATCTCGTGAGCCGGTAAGGCGAGACCGCCCTCCGCCGGCGCCATGCTCGCAACGCCGTCTTCGCTCATCCGGGTCATGTGTATTTCTGCAGCGTCAGCGCCATCATAACGCGCAGCGACGAGCCGGTCGGCGGCGTCGCCGCCATTGCAAATCTCCACATAAGCCGCGCTCATCGGGCTGGCCTCGCCAGCGGCCCGTACCCAGGCGTTGCTGACAACGATTCCGTCGCCGCTGCAGGCCGCCGTCGTCTCCTGCTCGCCGCAGGCCGCAAGAAACGCGAGGGCGGCGAAGGGGAGGCTGCGAATTATGTGCATGATTGTGCTCCATATTCTGTGCGTCGGCGCCGCCCGAGGCGGTTGGCGCCCGCTGCGGATAGGGTTAAGACGGGCCAAAGTAAAGGACAAGAGCGTTATGGATGCCATCGAAGTCGCCCGCCTGCAGGAATATCTGCGCACCAAATTCAGCGTGCCGAATCTGACCGTGCGCGAGCGGCCCAACAAGGACGATTCAGCCGAGGTTTATTTCGGCGATGAATTCATTGGCGTCATTTTCCGTGATGATGAGGACGGCGACGTATCCTATGACTTCAATATGGCGATCCTCGAAATCGACCTGCCAGAACGGCCAGCCAGCTAAGAGGTGACCTTTGCCCGGGGCGCCAACGGGGTTTGTCGGAAGGCTGTCGGCTGAACGTCCCTTGCTTGCGTCGGGCGTGATGGCGCTTGGTCTCGCTGTCCTGTGCGTTCTTGGGGCGCGCAAATATCCCGGCGTCTTAAGTAGCGAGTTGATCCTGAATTTTTTGACGGCGGCGGGGCTGATTGTCTGCGCGCCCATGGCGCTTGCGGCGCTGACGCCGCAACGACCAGTGCTGCGGATCCTGTTTCTTGGGCTGATGGTCGTTTTGTGCGGGCTTTTGCTCTCCGCGGTCTTCGGTGGTTTAAGCGCGCCGCTTCCCTTTACGGCGCCCAAGGCGGCTGCGGGCGCCGCTGTCGGGCTCTTCGCTTTTTTCGCCGCCCTGGCGCCGTTGACGCGCAGCACCCTGCGGCTCGGCGGCGTCGGCCCCATCGCCGCCGCGACCGGCGTTGCGGGTGGGATCGGCTATCTGGCGCTCGACAATCTTTTATCTTCCCCTTTCAGCGGCGCCGCCTCAGCGATCGCCATGACCGCTGGCGTATGTGTCGGGGCGGGGGTCGGCGCCGATTACGCTCGCCATTTCGCGCGCGGGCTGACGCCGCAAACGGCCGCGGCCTCGGCGGGACATATGGCGATTGCGCCGGCGGCGTTTAGCGTGCTTGCCGCTGCGGCGTGGATGGTGGTGGTCACCTTCAAGGCCAATTACGGCATGATCGGTTGGCGCGACCTTGTGGGGGCGGGCGCGGAAGTCTTGCTTGCTTCCGCGTCGGCGCTTGTCTTCGCAACGGCTGCGCTCGCCTTGATTCGTCCGAGCGAGCAGGCGGCGGTTGAGGAAAATCGCCGCCGTCAGCGCTTCGCCGACAGTTGGCGGCCGTTTCGGCGGCGGCTTCCCGCGGCGACCGCATCCGCGGCGACGGCGATCGCCGGCGTCCTTGTTGTGGTCGCTCTTTTTGAAGTGGGGCTGGCGGAATCGGTGAGCCTTGGCGTCTTTCTCACCCTTATCCTAATTGCATCGGGACTTGCCTTCGTCTCGGTGCGCACGAGCATCCTCATCACTGCGTTGCTTTTCATCAGCACAGTCTTCGCCGGTTATGTCTATGCTGTCTTTGCGATGACGCCGCCGCCCATGGCTGAACGCTTCGCGGCGCTTACCTTGAGCGCGATAGCTTTTTCGCAATTGACCGTAAGCTGGCGCAATGCAGGCGATATCTGGCGCAACGCACGCGACATCGCCCAGAACGCCATGTGCGACGGGTTGCGCCGTTTCGCGGTGGCTTTCGGGGCGGGCGGCGCGGCAATGGTTGCCGCGGCCTATGCTTTTTCATGGGAGGCGGGGATTTCCGCCGCCGCTTATTTCGCGATTGTCGCCGGCATCGGGCTGTTTCTCGCGCCGTTCCTGATGGTGGCCTTGAGCGCTCAGTTCCAGCGTTACTGATTATTCGCCTGATGGTCGCGTCTGATCGAGTTCGGCGACGAACTCCTGCACGGCGGCGTCAAGGGCGCGCCATTCGGGCAGGTAAGGTCTCTTGAAGCGATAGCTCACTTCAATCGTGTCGCCATATTCATATTCGCGCCAGCATTCCGGGCTCGTAATCTCTTCCTTTTCCTTGAAGCAGAAGACAGACGCCGTTTTGCCTGCAGCGTCGGCGCCGACAAACAACTCCGTATCGGCATAGCCGTTTGTGGGCACGTTCGAGCGCTGGTCCTTGAAGGTGAATTTGGTGAGTTGATAGGGCGTTCTGATCCCGCGTGAGTCAACGGTCTGGGGAAGGTAGAGCCGGTCGAAACGCTCCGCCTCGGTAAAGGAGGAAGTGCGTTTGGAAATAACGATGTCGATGCGGCGCGTGTCCGGCGCATTTTCGATGAATTCCTTGCGCTGGGCGGGCGTGTAGCCGTTCATGGTCGGCCACAGAGCGTAGAGCACCACTTCGTCGCGGGCGCCGCCGCGCCGGGCGCGCGGATAAACGGTGAAATTGGCCGCCGGCGCGAACACGATGCCGCCGATCTCCACCCTCACAGGTTCTTCAGTGATCGCCGGGCTCGGCGTGTTGCCGGAAAAATCCTCCACGCTCGGGCCCACATAGTAATAGAGAAAAATGGCGCACAGGACGAGCGTCGCCAGAAAAATGCCCAGCGGATAGCGCCAGCTTGATTCCTGTTTGATTTCCTCGCCGCCGAAACCGTAGCCGTTACTCATGGATCCAGTCCTGTGTCTCGCAGAACGTCGTCATTAGCACGAGGCGGCCGGGAGTAAAATGGATGGCGGACGCGGCGAGCTTTAAAGCTCCGCCGCGTCCAGAAACCATGCGCCTAGAGCGCGTCAATCATCTCTGCGACGAGGGGGTGGCGCACCACATCCTCCCGGGTGAAGCGAATGGCGCTGACATTGTCGATATTTTCAAGTTTTTCCACAACATCGGCGAGGCCGGACATGCCGGGCAGGAGGTCGCTTTGCGCCGGGTCGCCGGTCACCACCATGGAGGAGTTCCAGCCAAGCCGTGTCAGCAGCATTTTGAGCTGGCCATAGGTGCAGTTCTGCGCCTCATCGATGACGATATAGGCGTTGTTGAGCGTCCGCCCGCGCATATAGGCGATCGGGGCGATCTCGATCACGCCTTCGGCCATGAGGGCTTTGAGGCGCTTGGACGATATGCGGTCGCATAAGGCGTCATAAAGCGGGCGAAGATAGGGAGAGAGTTTTTCCTCCATATCGCCGGGCAGAAAGCCGAGGCTTTCTCCAGCTTCAACAGCGGGCCTTGAAAGAATTATGCGTCTTACCGCGCCTGAGTCCAGCGCTTCGACGGCCTTGGCGATGGCGAGATAGGTTTTGCCTGTGCCGGCGGCGCCGCAGGCGAAAACGAGCGGGTCCTCGTCGATGGCGTCCAGCATTTTTTGTTGCGAGTCATTCTGTGCACGGATGTTCTTGCGGTATTTCTGATCGCTTTCGCCTCGGTTCGGACCCCGGTTCTGATTTTGGCGATCATATTTATTCTCGTCCATTGGGGACCACTGCGGCTCATCAAAGAGCCGGCGGACATTGGACTCTTCACCGTAATGCACATGCTCCTGCATGCGCCGCGCCGCGCGGCGCGCCGTGCGTTTGGCCATTTACGCCTCCAGATGACAAATATGGATGTGAAAAGGGCGAGCAAGCCGAAGTAGAATGAAGCTTATGGAGAAAGTTGCAGCGTGACAAAAACCCTGCGCCAGTCGCGCTAGATTGGGTCTCCGTTAAGCTGTTACACCGCATTCCGACGCCTAGTACTCCTTCGCCTGTAAGGGCTTTGAAGGGCGCTCCGCGAATCACTCGCTGATTTCACTATAACGCGTTTTTGCCGTAGCGCCGAAATTTTTTTGGGCGTCAGAAAAAATTCGTAATCGTTAATGCGCGGCTGAGTTGATGCGGGAGCTAGTGCTGCATCGTGCGAAAATGCGCAGCGGCGAGTTTGGCGTTTGGCTCCGGCGCGTAATTGCTCCAGGAGCTGCGGCCGCGCGAAGCGTCCACGACAAAAATGGATTCGCTGCCGCGCAGATAGGGCGCGATCGCATTGCGCACGCCGACAGCCGTCAATTCGCAGGTGACATGCCAGACATTGTCGGCAATCCGAAACGCAGGGCCAAGCGACATCATCGCAGCTTCAACGCGGCTTGCTGCGGCGCTGACCACATCGAAAATAACGACAAAATTTGCATCGCTCGTTTCCGTCGCCGTGTCGGCGCGCTTGGCGCGATTTTCTTTGACGGCTTTTGCCGGGACGGCGCCGTTCGTTTCAACATGCGGCGCCTCTTCACTGATGACATTGTCGCAATCGTTGCGCTTGCCAAAAGTCTTCAGCGACGCCTTGGCGGCGATGACCGGTGTTTCTTTACCAAAGAAGCTGGCGAAAACGATTTCGCGTTTCGCCTCGCGCCAGGTCTGTCCGCCAGCGGGCGAAACAAGCGACCAGGATGCGAGCCGCCCTTCATGCGCGAATTTACGCATTTGCTGGGTCGTGTAAGGTCCGTAGACCTTTTCTTGCACCTTAATGCACCAGTTCTCAGCCGTGAGCATCGGCTTTCCTCATTCGTTTCCGGCGCGCACGCCTTTCTTGCCGAAACGCTGAGCAAAACCCGCGCCAGTTGCATCAAATGTCTCCAATGGCTCGATTGCTGTGGTTTCCTCCACAACGTCGTCCATACGTTTCGCGCTCCCCGTAAAGACAACACCGACCCCTTTATCGTGGCGGCGGACCACTTTGGCGGTCATCCGTCCCAAAACGAGATGGGTTCCAAGCGGTGGGCGGGGAGAAATGTCGAGCGAGGCTCCGGTCAGGGAGATATCCATAATGGAACACTTCACTTCGCGACCGTCCTCGAGAAGGACAGTGGCGGGCGCATCCTGCTGGATGCGCGGGTTTGTGCGGCGGTCGGCGCCAGCGTGACGATTATTTATCGCCGAAGTGATGTTGTCAGCGATCTTGGCCTGCTTTGCGCGTCGTTTTGGATAGGTTACGGCGAAACTGTTATTGCTGGAGCGAACAACCTTGGCTTCGACGCGCCCGATCTGATCGATATAAAGCACAAGGCTTTGACCGAGAGAGGGCGGGAATTTCGTGCGCAACATGGCGCCGGCGGCGGAGATGTTGAGCACTTCCGCGGCGCATTCGACGCCTTTTTCTGTCAGGAACCGCGCTTTTACCGGCAGCTCGACGCGGCGATGTTTTCGCCGGTCGTCATGAGCGTCTGTGGATGCGCCATTTGAAGAGGGCGCGGCGTCTTGATCCGGTTTGGGGTTAACCATGGCCAGCCTGTGAGTTGAGGTCCTCAACGAAAGCTTACGGTCTGTTGGTGAACAAAGGTTTGCGCTGGAGAGGGGCCTTCGTTAATCATTTTTACCAAGTCCACCGCGAGCAGGCATGGAAACGCCGGAAACCACCCCAAGACGAAGCCGCTGGCCGTGGCTGGATGCGATTCCGAACCCGGTAGTCGCAATTGCGCTGGCTTTGTCCCTTGTCCAGGTGGGGATGGCGGCGGCGCCTGCTGGCGTTGTGCGGCGCATATGGCGCCTGGTGGAGGTGTCGCCGGCGCGGATCAATCATGCCGCGGAGGCCAGCGAGTGGATGGGGCTTGTTCGCCCGTATCTCGGCCACATGTTTTTTCACATTAACCTTCTCCACTATGTCGTGAACCTTGCCGCCATCATTGTTGCGGGGACGCTCATTTATCGTGAAATGCAGTCGAAGACGGCGCCGGGGAAAAGCGATCCCGCAGCAGCGTTCATTGCCTTTTTTCTCCTTTGCGGCATGGCCGGCGCCTTCGCTTTTGTGGCGCTGAACCCGAAAACCTACATGCCCATGATCGGCGCATCGGGCGCGGCGGCGGGGCTTTTTGGCGCGCTGGTCTTGATTGCTGCGCGCCGCGACTGGCCTGCGCTGCCGCTCGCAGGCGCAGCAAAAACAGTTTTCGTTATTGTCGCCATATCCGCCGCACTTCTAATCATCAACTTCGTCCTCTATGCGTTTTTCAATTTTGCGCTCGACTTTTTGCAAAGCAAAAAAATCATGCTGAGTCAGATTCCGGGATGGCGCAGGCAGCTTAATATCTGGCTCGGCGGCGCCAGCGCATGGCAAGCCCATGCGGGCGGCTATCTGTTCGGCCTCATAGCGTTCCCGCTTTTTGAGCGCATGGCGCGCGCATCAAGGTAAACGCTGGCGTTTTGGGCGCCGTTGGCGCTTGCGTCGCCAACCCTCCGGGTTCAGAATAAGCGGCAGGGAAGGAGGCGCTCATGAAAGCCAAACATATCCTTCAGTCCAAAGGCGCCGACGTTTTCGCCGTCAGTCCTGACGACACGATCGCCGCCGCTGTCGGCGTGCTCAACGACAAAAACATTGGCGCCGTTATCGTACAAGACTCGCGTGGAGAGGCCGTAGGCATCCTGTCGGAGCGCGACATTGTGAGACGTCTTGGTGAAAAAGGCGCAGAAGCGATCAATATGCGCGTCAGCGATTGCATGACGGGCGATCCTTACACTTGCGCGCCAGATGAGACGATTGATGATCTTATGGGGCGCATGACGGAAAAACGCATTCGCCATCTGCCGGTGCAGAGCGACGGCCGGATTATCGGCGTCATCTCTATTGGCGATGTGGTGAAGCGCAAAATCCAGGAAGCCGAACAGGAGGCGGCGGCGCTAAAGGAATATATCAATTCCTAAAGCATGCGGGCAATCGATAAGAGGGTTTATCGAGATCGTTATTTCTTGGTTGCTCATTGCCTAACCAAGATATTCAAGCGCGCTTTCAATCTGCGGGCGCGCGTCGTCGACCGCCTTGCGGCCAAGGGCGATCAATTCTTCGGCCTTGTCGAACTCGAGAAGAGAGATATGCCCCACCTGCGGCGTCACCAGAACGTCCGGCGGCTCGCCCGCAAGGCGTGAGCGGGTGACGCGGTCCATCAAAATATTGAACGAAGCGAGCATGACCGAACCGACGCCAGGCGCGCTTGCGGTTCCTTGAAAGAGCTTCGCAAAGCCGCCTTTCGCATCTTTGATGCCCGGATGCATTTCACCGAAGCGCGCTTTTCGTTGCGCAACGCCGAGA
>NZ_JBHIXB010000001.1:1535000-1833744 GCF_041986965.1 Hyphococcus sp.
GAAGCCCTGCAATATGGCAGCGCCATCGTGACGACTAATCATGCCGTCGCCGGCTATGAGGGTGTCGTGAAAGCGGGCGAGCACGTTCTGGCCGGCGAAGGACGCGACGACTTGACCGCGATTCTGCTTGACCTCCTTAAAAACCCATCACGGATGAAGAGTTTACGCGCCAGCGCTGCTGAGCTTGGGGCAAGCGTCCTCAATCAGGAGAATCTCAACGCCATTGTCGCCAAGACGGTCGCCGAACAAGCGGGCTAGATATAATCCGCCTTTATGTTCGGGCAGTGTCCGCCCTGCCGCTGGCCTTTTGACAATCGTCTCAATAAGTTACTCTGGAAACAGCAGAATCGTGGCCAGCCAGGACGGCTGGCTCGAAGGAGATGAATAGGGTTATGCGGGGCGCAGCGGTAAGGACTTTCATGGCGGTCATCATCGCGTCGCTTGCTGCGGCTTGTTCGCGCGGCCCGTCGCCGGAAGAGGCTGGAGAGACGCCGCCGGCGGCCGAAGCTGAGGACGATCTTAATCTTGATGTCTGGCTTGAGCGGATGGAGGTTGGCAGCCGCGAGCTTTACTCAGCCCGCGAAGCGGTTGTCGCCGCCTTATCGTTGGAGGAAGGTGACGCCATCGCGGATATTGGCGCTGGCACCGGTCTTTATACGCTGTTGTTCGCCGACGCCGTGGGCGCACATGGCCGGGTCTACGCTGAAGACATCGAGCCCTTATTCCTCGATCTCATCAACCGGCGAGCGGAAGATTCAAGTCTTGAGAATATCACCGCCGTCCTGGGGCGTGAAAATGATGTGACCCTTCCGGAAAATTCAGCCGACATCGTTTTTATCGCCGACACATATCATTATTTCGGCGACCGAGAAGCGGTCATGAAGTCAGTCCTGAACGCGCTGAAGCCCGGGGGATCTCTAGTCATTGTGGACTACGATTTGAAACCCGGCGAGCCGCGGCCGGAAGACAAGGTCCATGTGCGATTCGGGCGTGCCGGCGTCATCTCAGAAATCGAATATGTCGGCTTTACGCTTGCCGAAGAAAAAGCGGTTGCAGGGCTTGAAGAAAACTACTTTCTGCGATTCGTGAAAGCCGATGAGTGAGGCGGCGGGTGAGAACGGCCGGAAAGGGCTGAACCGCTTCCTGTTCTGGCTTTATGAAGGTTACGGAACAGCGCCTTATTATTTTCGCTGGGCGTTTTTGATCTTCGATCTTCTCACAATCTGCTACTTCCTCTGGGCGCCGTTTGAAGCGCGGGGAAAAACGCACGTCGCTGTCGATTTCGCCATCGGCGCGGTCATTGCTGCGGATCTCGCAGCGCGATTTTATATCGCCCGTCATAAAAGCCGTTTTCTATTGAATTGGCTCAATTGGACTGACCTGGTTGTCGTCATCACCATGCTGGCGCCGTTGCTCGTGTCGAATTTTGCGTTCCTGCGTATTTTGCGGGCAGTGCGGGCGGTGCGCGCTTTCACCTTTATTCGCCGGATTAAAGTCCTGACGCCTTTTTTTCAGCGTCATTCGCGCATCATCGACAAGGTTACAAATCTTGTCGTTTTCGTCTTTGTCATGGCGGCCATGGTCTATGCGACGCAGGTCGGCGTGAACCCGGGCGTTCATACCTATATTGATGCGCTTTATTTTACGATGACGACGCTGACCACAACGGGTTACGGCGATATTCTGATGCAGGGCAAGGCGGGCAAAATACTCTCGATTGTCATTATGGGGCTGGGGCTGACCCTGTTTCTTCAGTTGCTGCGCGCGCTCGTAGAGCCCGATCATAAGGTAGACTTTGAATGCCCGGATTGCGGCCTGATGCGCCACGACCGCGATGCTGTGCATTGCCGGCATTGCGGGCGCGTCCTCCATATTGAAACGCCGGGATTCACCTGATCCCAAAAATTTTCTGTGCACTGTATATTATCGCCATAATGGCGTACACGGATGGTGTGCGCATTCGTTGACAAATTCATAACACGCCTTTCCGTTAACCTATTTTTTTGATCGATTTCATAATGTGGAATTTGACTGGCGGCGTTTGAGCGCCGTGAGTTCATTCAGACACGGCTGAACGCCGGTTGCGAGGAATTCGCATGTCGCCTGAATTGGGTGGAAATTTGGCGCAAGTCGCCTTGGGGCTAGGGCTCTTTTCCTTCGGGGGCATGACCGCGCTCGCAGTGAGCAACTTTCTGCGCCGCTCATATGGGGCTAAGCACGAGGCTATCCCAACTGTTTCAAGTCAAAATGCCGCTATGGGCGCCGCTGCTTTGGAAGATGCGCTCGAAGAGAACGAAACTCTCTTTCGAGAGATAGCGCAGACGACGCCAGTGCCTGTTGTTATCTCTGATTTTGAGACCGGTGAGTTTAAGTTTTACAATGTGGCTGCGGTGCGTTTGTGCCGCGAAAAACTCGGTTTCGATATTTCGAAGCGGCGGACGCTCGATATCTGGTGGACGCCTGAAGATCGCAACGCCTATGTCAGCGCTATCAGCAAAACACAAAAAATTGCAGGCCAGGCAGTCGCCGTAAAAACGGATGACGGCGAAAAGTACTGGCTAGAGGCGTTCGCCACTGTCATCGATTTTCTTGGCCGGAAATGTATTTTAACGTCTCTACTGGACATCAATGACCGCTTTCAGGCGGAGCAGGCTCTAAGACATGCGAAGAATACGCTGGACCGCGCTCAACGCATCACCGAAATGGGAAGTTGGGAATGGAACATCGCTACTGATGAGATTTCCTGGTCCGATCAAATTTACCGCATCTTCGGCTACGAAGTCGGAGCCATAGACCCGACTTTTCATGTGTTCTTGCAACATGTTCATGAGGATGATCGTGAAATGGTGCAGGCAGCAGTCAAGCGTGCATTAGAAGACCGTGCGCCATATGACATAAATCACCGAATCGTTTTGCCAAACGGACAGATCAAGATTCTTCATGAACAAGGAGAAGTTGAGTATGATCAAAACGGCGCTCCTGCGTGCATGCTCGGGGCCGTCAAAGACATCACTGATATTTGTGAGACAGAAGAGGCGCTGCGCCGCAGTCAGGTTACGCTTTCAGGGATATTGAATATTTCTCCTGAGGCCATGATCGTTACGAACGAAGAAGGCCGAATAACGATATTCAGCGCTGGTGCAGAAAACATATTTGGGTTCAGTGCTGAAGAGGTTATCGGCCGGCGTGTTGATTGTTTGATGCCTGAGCGTGCGAGAGCTCGGCATCGGGATTTGGTTAAAGATTTTGGAGCGTCCCAAACGGCGAGTAAGCAGATGGGGGAGCGCCGGGAGATTATTGGCTGCAGAAAAAGCGGCCAAGAGTTCCCGGCCAAGGCGTCTTTGTCAAAATTACAGACGCCAGACGGCACCTATTTCACGACGATTCTCCGGGACATTACGGAAGAAAAGAAACATGAAGCCGAATTGACGGAAGCCAAGAAAAAAGCTGAAGCAGCTAGCGAGGCGAAATCAGCGTTCCTGGCGACGATGAGCCACGAACTGCGCACGCCGCTCAACGGCGTGCTTGGCGCTGCGCAAATTCTGAAAACCCAAAATCTTGACGCCTCCGCGGGCGAGTGGATCGAGATGATCAGGGATTCCGGCGAAAACTTGCTGTTGCTGCTCAACGATATCCTCGACATCTGTAAGATTGAGGAAGGCACGCTGAGTATTGCAAAACAGGAATTCGATCTGCAGCAATTGTTCGAAAGTGTGATTGCGCCACGGCGGTTGCTGGCGGACGAAAAAGCTGTGAGCCTGAAGATGAACACAACTTTGGGCGACGTTCACTATGAGGGGGATCCGAAGCGTATTCGCCAGATCCTAACTAATCTCGTCAACAACGCGATCAAGTTCACTGATCAGGGTGAAATTGTCGTGACTGCAAAGATCGAGGACTCAGATGGCGCCTCCATGCTTGTCTGTTCTGTGAAAGATACGGGCTGCGGCGTGCCCGAAGAGGCCCAGGCGAAAATCTTTGATCGATTTGTTCAAGTGCAGGATGGCCGGTCACGGATGCATAACGGCGCTGGATTAGGACTCGCCATTTGCCGCGAGCTTGTTAACGCCATGAGCGGCTCCATGTCCCTTGATAGCGGCGCCGGGCAGGGATCAGTCTTCAGCTT
Organism: Hyphococcus sp.; assembly: GCF_041986965.1. Lineage (GTDB taxonomy): Bacteria > Pseudomonadota > Alphaproteobacteria > Caulobacterales > Parvularculaceae > Hyphococcus. Next base: position 1,539,127 of record NZ_JBHIXB010000001.1, read on the forward strand.
TGAGATTCCTATCAAGCCGCTTCGCGCCGTCGGGTCGGCCAAGCCCCCCAAGGACACTGAGCGTTCACCTTTGTCCAACGGTGAGGCGAGGCCGGCGCCATTTTTTGCGCCGTCGGTCTTGATTGTCGATGACCAGTTCGTGAACCGGAAGGTCATCGGCTCTTTTGTTCGGGCGTTCGGGGCTGAAATACACGAGGCGGAAAGCGGCGGAGAAGCGTTGGAACGTTGCAAGAAAACCGCGTTTGATCTCATTCTTATGGACATTCATATGCCCATGATGTGCGGACAGGCGACGCTTGCGAAAATTCGCAGCGTCGACAATCTGAATAAAGCGACACCCGTGGTGGCTGTAACGGCGGATGCGATGGTGGGCGATCGCGAGAAATATCTCGATAGTGGTTTTGACGCTTATCTGTCAAAACCGGTGAACGCCGCTGAACTTAAAAATGTGATTTCAGAATTTGTCCCGTTGGCAGACAGCGGCGCCGACAAGATCGCCGTTTAGCGGCGCCTGGTCTCCACTATCCTTTGTAGACCCAATAATCAGGGCCAAACCGGGCTTCGAGCTTGTCGAGCTGTTCTCTTTGTATTTCGCGCACTCGCGCGGGGGTGATAGCGTCTTGCGGGTCAATCTCCTCAATCTTCAGGCTTGTCTTGTCTTCATAGAGGTGCTCGCCAGCAAGCCGCGCCTTATTATCATAAGGCCAAAAAAAGGCCTGCCGGCTGGAGATGTGGTAAATCCCGTCTGGATTATCGATGCCGTAGTTCATCGCCATGAGGTCTGAGCCCTTGGCGAGCTGGTGGAAAGTCAACTCGTCGAAGATGCCCCAATCACTTACTGCAATAATGTCATCGGAATTCCACAAAACGACTTCGCCGACGCTGTTATAAAAATCGACGACGCCTTTTTTGCCCTCAACGACGACAGGGTTGGCGCCCCAGCTTACGCGATAGACAGGGTGATCCACCATCATATCAGAAGCAACGATCTTCTCATACTGGCCAGAGCCTTCGAGATGCACGTGGCGCCAGAAGTTGAGGAGCATCGCCTTGTGCAGGGGATTGGTGGTGCGCTCATACAGCGTTTCCGTCGGGGCCATGCACTCATAGACCGCTCTTTCGAAGTTGTTCACGGATTCCTCCCTGCCTTACCTGCCACCTGCCGGCGCGGCCTTGTTGTTACTTGGCTCCATCATAGTGATGTCTGCAGGGCTGCGCTTGACCTATGGCGCAAGCCATTCCGTACAGGTCCGCAGAGTCGCGACATTTTCCGGCGTTTTCAGAAGCCGTCAAACCCTATATGAGGGGAGGAAAATGACCAGAGCCCTGGAGCAGGGCTGAAAGGAATGTCATGAGCAGCAATTCCGAGGCTTTCGAACGCTGGATACGCACGTCTTTCGTCGAAATGAATACGGAGCTTGAAGAGGCTTACTTCAGCCAGGATCAAAAGGAGGCTGTTGAGGGCATCGGCGACGCCATCAAGGTGCAGATCCGCGATGAGGGGCATGATTTCGTTGTTCGCCTTCTTGCAGAGGGAAACACTGACGAAGGTTTTGATAACGCCTTCGATCTTCTCGGCGACCTCGGGCTTTATCTTGGCGCTCTGCGGCGCCATGAACTCACCAATCCGGCGCGCGAAGAGAAATCACCTTTTCCGGAAGCTTCGGCGCTTGGCCTCCATATTGCTGCGTCGGTTGGCATGGCGCCGCGCTTTGCAACGGCTCACCTTGCAACGCGGAATGCGGCTGTAAATGGAAGGCAGAAGAGCTTTACGTCGCTGAAAGATGAGTTTCTCTTTCTCGACTATAATACGCGCGGTATTTTCTCCTTTATGCGCTGCGCAGATGCGCTGATGAGAGCCTTGCCCTTAGGCGTATCGCATCCGGTTACGGAAACGTTGTTGCAGGACGCTGCGAACGCACTGCGCGATGTCATAAAATACAATGATATTTTATACAAAGAGCTCGATACGGATCGGTTCTTTTATTCAGTAAGACCTTATTACAAGCCTTATCGTGTCGGTCGACATGAATATCGCGGCGCCAATGCGGGCGATTTTTCCGGCATCAATGAAATTGATATGCTGCTTGGTCTCTGTCAGGCAAATGACCCTTATTACGCCCAATTACTGGTGGATAAGATGCTGTTCATGACACCTGAAGATCAGGCGAGTTTACGTGACTGCATGCGCATGCGCAGCCTTCTTGACCAGTTCCTGGACCTTGCGCCGCAATCCGCCAAGGAACCATGGTTTAAGCGCAATGCCAGCGCGTTTCTAGAAGTCTGCCGTCTCCATGGCGAGACGGCTACGCAGCATCACAATCAGCTTGTGAAGTCATTTATCGAAGAACCATCTGCAGCGCTTGAAGCCGATAAGCTCGCACAAGTGACGGCGAGTGGCCCGCCTTTGCCGGTGCTCATGCGTGCTTTGGAAACCTTGCGCGACATGCGCACTGCTGCTGATCGCGATGATATCCGCACAAGTTACAAAGCAATTGAAGCCCTGAAGGCTTACATTTCAGCCTAGGCTTCGTCCATACCGTCGACGCGGATTTTCGAGGCGAGAGCGGTTTTGATTTTCTCGCGCTGAGCTTTTGTGCGCTCGCTCGCCTCCAGGCGTTCCGCTGCCAGCCGGTCGGCTTTTTGTGACAATGAGTCGAGGTAAGCGTAGGCGTTCATCAGTGAAGCGGGAGTGGCGTCTTTTCCATTGGTCAGGTCGGTCATTTGTTTGCGCACGGCTTTTCGCTCTGCTTCAAGCCGGGCCATTTCATCATTGATGGCGGCAAGTTTATGGCGTTCTTTGTCAAAGCGGATCTGGGCGATCTTTTTCAACTCTTTCAACTGCTCAGTTGGCGTGGTCATAGGACCTCGCTTTCTTGCGCATGGAGTCGGCGAAGTGAATTGCCGCCGCGACCGCCGCAAAATGTTCATGCAGAATTTCATCGCCGATCTCGACTGTCGCATGGATTGCACGTGCAGTCGGTGGGTCGGAACGAATCGGAACGCCGGACATGGTGGCGACTTCTCTGATCTTGAGAGCGACTTCGTCTGTGCCCTTTGCGACACAGACCGGCGCGCCGCCCGTTTTGCGGTCCCATTTGAGCGCGACGGCGTAGTGCGTCGGGTTGACGATGACGACGTCTGCATCCGGCACGTCCTTCATCATCCGGTTACGGGCGATCGCCTGACCGCGTTCGCGACGCGACTGTTTCATAGTCGGATCGCCTTCTTGCTCCTTCATTTCTTTCTTAAGTTCTTCCAGCGTCATTTTGAGCTTGTGGGTGTGACGATGACGTGACCAGGGCACATCGACCATTGCAAGTGCGGCGGAAAAAAGAACGATTAGCGCTGTGAAGATCACGCCTTCCCGAAGGATCGCTGCCGGCAGGCCTTGCGCCGGCAGACGAGCTTCTATGGGCAACACGGCGAAACGGTGGGCGAAAACGGCAGCGAACATGACGCAAACGGCGCACAGTTTGACGGCGCTCTTTGCGAATTCGCTGAGCCCATCGGGCCCGAATTTTTTCTTGGCGTTGGCGATGATTGAGAGCCGGTTGAATTTTGGCTGGATTTTGGTAGGCGCGAAGGTGACCGCCTGTTGTGCAAATAGCGCCGCCAGCACCCCGAGCGCCGGAAGCGCAAGAAATGGGAAAAGCGCCTGCAGTCCAAGGCCAGAAAGGGACTGGATGAAAGCGCCGGAATCGGCGGCGAAAGCCTGCGCTGCAAACTGTTCAGGTCTTTCTAGCAGGCGGGTCAGGCCGAAGGCGAGCGCTGCAGCGACGCCTGTCGATGCGGCGGCGAGCGCGATATAAAATCCGATATAGGCGGCGGCGGCATTCGCTTCCTTGGACTGTGCGACATCACCTTCCCGCCGCGCCTTATCGATACGCGACGGGGTTGGATCGTGGCTTTTCTCCTGGCCGCTGTCTTCCTGTTTATCGCTCATAGCGCCGCCGAGAAGAGATCAAACAGGACGCGCTGGAAACTCGCCAGCCAGTCAAAAAGGATGATGGGCGCCGCCGCGGCGAAAAGGAAAAGCGCTGCGAGTGTCACGGCTGGCGCGCCGACAAAAGCAGCCATCAATTGCGGCATGGCGCGGCTCGCCGCCGCGAGCGCCAACGAATAGAGAAAGCCGAGAATCACAAAAGGCGAAGCAAGCGCGAGAGATTTAAACAGAGCTGACCCGACGCGCGTCGTCGACCATTCGCCGGTTTCCTGTGCGCCCGGAAATGCGCCGAAAGGAAGAAGCTGATACGCGTCCGCCATAGCGCCGACAAGATGGATATGGAGTCCCGCGGCCGCGGCCATAGCGACGCCCGCCATAACGAGGAGCGCTGCGAAGGGCGACTCAGAATCGAAACCCACAGTCGGGCCGAATAACTGGGACAGCGAGGAGCTCTGAGCGATAATGGCGCCGGCGACCTGCAGGATGAAAACCATTAAGCGTAAGGCGAAACCAATAAGAACGCCGGACATGAATTCCGCAGCAAAGAGCGAGACAATGCCGGCTGTTGTCGCGGGCGGCGTCATATCCGGCGACAGCACAATAGGGGTCAGCACAATAGCGATAGCGATCGCAGCGGTGAGGCGCGCTCGCATGGGGATCGCCTGTTCGCCGAGACCGGGCGCCAGAAAGACAACCGCAGAGACCCGGGTGAACACTGCGCCGATCAGGATAATGAAGGGCGCGCCCGCATCAACTATCGGCGCCAGCGCGTCCAGATAGTCCATGACCTCACGCCGTCCCGATCAACAGCGGTTTCGCGCCGGTGTCGATCTCTTCATAGGAAAGCACGGGATTGCGAATTTTCTTGGCGTGCAGCACGGCGCGAATGAAACGCCGCCGTTTGGCCGATGTGACAATCGCGGGGTAGAGCTGACGCGCGGAAGCATTGTTGATCTGTTCAACGACGGCCTGGGCGAGTCTGTTGAACTCCTCCGGCGGCAACGCGACGTCCAAATGTCCGTTGGCGCCTTGTGTTTCGTGTTCGGAGAAGACTTGCTCCCAATCGAGACCAACCTGCACGAGAGGCAGGGCGCCGTCTTCGTTTAGCATCGGCGTCACAAAATTTCTGGCGATCCGCTGGCGCACGAATTCAGTGACATCTTCGGCGGTATTGTAAAGGCCGCGACCTTCAGCGATGGTTTCGAGCATTACCGGCAGGTTCCGAACTGGCACGCGTTCCTCAAGAAGGAAACGGAAGACGGCCTGAACGAATTCAGTCGGCGTTTTATCCGGCACGAAGTCATCGAGCAGGCGCTTGTTGGAGGCTGCGCGTTCAGAATCGGAATTGTGCGTAAATTCTTCGAAGATGCGTTTTACGGAACGGCGTGTGACAAGACGTGAGAAGTTCTGCTTGATAGTTTCAAGCAGGTGGGTCGAAACCACTTCTGCTGGTTCAACAACCGCATGACCCAGCGACATGGCGTCCTCACGTGCTTTGCGGTCAACCCAGCGCGCCGGAGCGCCATAAACCGGTTCTTCGCAGTCTTCGCCTGGAATAGGCAGATTTGCCAGGTCGTCCACAATGACAAGCACACGCTCCTGATAGAGTATACCTTTTGCCGCCGCGACGCCTTGAATCTTGATGACATACTCGTTTGAAGCGAGATCAAGGTTATCCGTCAGGCGAATAGGGGGGATGATGAAACCGAACTCCGCCGCGATGTAGTGACGGATTTTGACGATGCGTGGTTCAAGTCCGTTTACATTATCCAGCGCCAACGGAATAAGGTCTCCGGAAAATTCCACATGAATTTCGTCGACATCGAGAATGTCGCCAAGTTGCTTTTTGGTTTCCTTGGGCTTTGGCGCTGCCGTTGTTGCGGCGGCTTTCTTTTTCGCTTCCTGATCCTGATAGATGAGATACGCTGCGGCCACGAAACCAGCGGAGCCCACAAAAAACGGCAGGAAAGGAAGACCAGGCATCAGCGCGAAGACGCCCATGATGACGGCGACGGTGCCAAGAGCGAGCGGGTTGGCGCCAAGCTGGGCGAGCATCGCCTTGTCTGCGGCGCCTGCGACACCGCCTTTTGACAGGAGAAGCGCGGCGGCGATGGAAATGATGACGGCCGGGATCTGGCTGACGAGACCATCGCCCACTGTCAGGATAGAATAAGTCGCGACGGCGTCGCCAGCCGACATTTGATGGACGCCGACGCCCATGGCGAGACCGACCACAAGGTTCAAAAGAGTGATCAGGAGGCCGGCGATAGCGTCGCCTTTGACGAATTTCGAGGCGCCGTCGAGAGAGCCGAAGAATGTGGTTTCATCCTGTTCGAGTTTGCGGCGGGCTTTTGCTTCTTCATGCGTGATGGCGCCGGCGGCGATATCGCTATCGATAGCGAGCTGTTTGCCGGGCATGCCATCCAGGGCGAAACGGGCGCCGACTTCGGCCATACGACCGGCGCCCTTGGTGATCACCATGAAGTTGACGATCAGGAGAACACCGAAAACAACCAGCCCGAGGAAAATATTTCCACCCATAACGAACATGGCGAAGCCGTGAATGACCGAGCCTGCCGCATCAGGGCCTGTATGGCCGTCGCCGATGATGAGCTTTGTCGAGGATACGTTGAGCGAAAGGCGCAGCATCAGCGAGCCCAACAAAACGGTCGGGAACGCCGAGAAATCAAGCGGCCGTTCGATAAAAAGCGTCATCGTAAAGATCAGGATGGCCAGTGCAAACGAGACCGTGAGGCCAATGTCGAGCACGATAGACGGCACAGGCAGAACCATCATGACGATGATCGCCATGAGGCCGAAGGCGAGAAGCACCGTCGTCTGGCCCGGCAAATTCAGCTTCAGCGCGCTTTCCATGAAAAAACCTTGTTACCTGTACGCCTTACGCGCCCGCGATGGCGGGCAGAATGACATTGTCAAAAAGATTGGCGAGAAGCCGCGCCATATGTCCCGCGGTGAGCCAGAAGACCAGCAGCATGGCGAGCAGTTTTGGAGCGAAAGTGAGCGTCATCTCCTGAATTGAGGTGAGCGCCTGAAACAGGCCGACGACGATACCGACGACGAGCGCCGTAACGATCATCGGTGCGCCCATCCAGGCGGCGGTCCACATGAATTGCCGGAAGATGTCGGCGATTTCCGTTTCCGTCACGTTCCCGTCCCCCCTAGACCGGCATCCGGATAAGTTCCTGATAGGCTTCGACGACCTTGTCGCGCACAGTCACGGCGGTCTCGACCGCAAGTTCGGCGGCCGCGAGGGCCTCAACGACAGAATGCGGGTCAGCCGAGCCGGTCATGTAATTCATGGCGGCGGTTTCGCCCTTGGCGACCGTTCCGGCAAGTTCATGAACCGCCTTGAAAGCAGGGTTATCATCAAGGCCTTTGACGGTCGTAGCCTCGGCGCCAGTTTTGGTCGGCGCGTTATCGGACTTCAGCGCCGTCTTGGCGAGGTTATAGCTTTGGGCCGCCTGGAATGCTGGCATTTTCATGGTTCAGTCCCTCACGATTTCAATATGTCGAGGAGTGATGTGTACATCTCACGCGCCTGGCGAAAGACTTCGAGCCCGGCGTCATAGGAGCGGGTCGCTTCACGCGCATCGGCGAATTCGGTCATCATGTTGACATTAGACATGATGACATAGCCTTCAGAGTTAGCAAGCGGATGGCTGGGGTCGAAAACCCGTTCGCCTTCTTTCTGATCGAGAAATACGCGGTCAACTTCCACGCGAGTGACGTCTTCGGACCGGTCGTAGACGTTCTCAAAAGTGACTTGTTTGCGCTTGTAGCCATGGGTGTCGACATTGGCGATGTTTTCGCTGACGACCTGGAGCCGCTGTGCTTGCGCGCGCATGCCGGATGTCGCGGCGCCGCTGATCTTGTCAAAGGGGTTCATGGCCTGTCTCCTTAGCGGCCGCCGCCAAGGGTCGCACGCATCATGGCGAGCGCCTTGGAATAAACGGTGAGAGCGGTGTCGTGGTCACGCACGGCGGCGGTGGACCGCGTCATCTGATCTTCAAGGGATACGGTGTTGCCGTCGGGGGAGGCGACGCCTTCAACATCGATTTTTCTGGCTTCGAATGCATGGCTTGCGAAACCGGAAGCGCGTGCGTCCATTTGCGAACGCTGGCTCTTTGCAAAGGCTTCTGCAAAAGGTTCGAGATCTTTAGCCTTGTAACCGGGTGTGTCGGCATTGGCGATGTTCTCGGCAACCTGTGCATGACGTTGCACCGAGTGGCGCGCGAGCATGGAGGCCGTATGCATAATTTTGAGATCGCTAAACATGTACACCTCGCCTTAACCAGCGGTAAGGGATAAATGCACTGATAAGTTGAATGAACTGTTAACCACGTTGAGTGCGATGACGCTGCCTCTGGCACCTTTAAAGATTGAGAAACTTTTGAAAACCGCAGGGCCGCGCCGCTATGGTGTTGTCACGGCGACGGACGGGTTGTCGCTGAAGATCGCAGGGCTTGCCGGCTATGCTGCGCTTGGCGATACGGTGATGGTGGCGACAGCCTCCGGCCGCGATGTGCGGGCCAAGATTGTCGCCATGGACGGAGATGTAGCTACGGGATTTGCTTACGGTTCATTAACCGGGGCCGCCGTCGGAAATGTTGCGACCCTGGATAGGGCTGCCGGCGACGCTATGCCGTCTGATGACTGGATCGGCCGGATTATCGATCCCTTTGGCGCGCCCATGGATGATGGGCCTATAGGGGTTGGCGAGACAACTATGCAGCTGGAGCATCCGGCGCCAAACGCCGCCAAACGCAAAATGCTGGGTGCGCGCCTTTCCACAGGTCTAGGCGTGCTCGACACGCTCCTGCCGATCTGCCGTGGGCAGCGGATCGGGCTTTTCGCGGGCTCTGGCGTTGGCAAATCAAGCCTCCTCGGCGATATCGCCAATGGCGTTGATTGTGACGTCGCGGTGATCGCCATGATTGGTGAGCGCGGCCGTGAAGTGCGCGCCTTTATCGAAGATACGCTCGGTCCTGAAGGCCGTAAGAAATCTGTGATCATCGCTTCCACGGCGGACCAGTCACCGCTGGCGAAAAAACGTGGCGCTCATCTCGCCATGGCGACGGCGGAATATTTCCGTGATCAGGGCAAACAGGTGCTGCTCCTGTTCGATTCTTTGACACGCTTTGCCGAATCTCATCGTGAAATTGCGTTGTCGGCTGGTGAAGCGCCGTCGTTGCACGCCTTTCCGCCGTCAACCTTCCGCACGATTGCACAGCTTGTGGAGCGTTCCGGGCCTGGAGAAGAAGGCCAGGGCGATATCACCGCCGTATTTTCAGTGCTGGTCGCCGGTTCAGACCATAATGAACCCGTAGCGGATATGATCCGCGGGATTCTTGATGGTCATATTGTGCTTGAACGCAAGATTGCCGAACGGGGGCGATTTCCGGCAATCGATGTTTCGCGGTCTGTCTCGCGCTCTCTGCCGGGCGCGGCAAGTGAGGAGGAAAACGCCCTCCTGCGCGAAGCGCGCGCCATCATACGGGCCTATGAGGACTCTGAAACGATCGTGCGCGCCGGCCTCTACGCACATGGCGCTGACGCGCAGATCGATCGTGCGCTTGAGATATGGCCGAAGCTTGACAAATTTATCTCGGAAAAGTCCGAGGACGGCGTTGAGGGCAGCTATAAGCGCTTAAACGCCATCGTTCACACGGGCGCCAAAAAGCCAGCGACGTCAGCGCAGGCGAGCGCGCTCGGCTAGCTGTTAGAAATTGGAAATGAAGAGATTGACGATGCTGTTTCCGGACAGACTGCCATTGGCGCTGCCTGTAAGCATGGAAAGGGCCGCTGAGCCTGGCGTGGAGGCTGAGGGCCCGTTTTGAATTTCTGATTGCACAAAGAACCGGCGCAGCGCCTCCTCGACTTTCAACGGATCTTTGAAAATCGCCGGTGACTTGCCGCCAAAGAATTGGTCAGCTTTGCGTTCAAACAGTTCTTTCTGCTGGTCGATGTCAGCTGAACCGATAGAAGAGGGAAGGCCAAAAGCGCCTTCCATAACGGCGCGCAAAGGCTCCTGTCCCATAATCTGGAACCAGCCGACATCTTCGACGTTTGATCCGTTCGCGATAGCCGTAATCTCGCGGCGGAAATTCATGGCGAGGCGCATGTCAGTATTGACTTCGCCGACGCTCACTTCGAAAGCACGTTCGAGATAGTCGTTTGCTGTTTGCTCGCGGAAAGAAGGAATGCCTGTATTTGCGCCTGTGAAATTTCCATAGCCAAAAGCTTTGGCAAATTGACGCCAGCGCGTATCGGAAAGGCGATTGGCGAAGCTATCACTTGCATCCGTACCTTCTTCAAGGATTTTCTGGATGAAAGCCTTTTTGTTGATTTCTTCTTCCAGGCCAAATGCGCCGAGGGCAACCGTCAGGAGCCGGCGATCGTCAACAAGTTTCTCAGCTGTATCGGCTTCCACGATATGTTCGCGGAAGTAATCCACATTACGGACGATTTCCGGAGATTTCTGAAAAGTTTCGAACTGCCGCTCGGCCGTATTTTGAAGCACGCGCCAGCCGAGATATCCACCAAGGGGTATGGCGGGCGTAAACATCAGGAAGCCAGCGCCTGTGCGCCGGAAGGCATGCGTGCGAGAAGGGCGTGTTCAAATTCGAAATGTTTTTTCACCGCGCGCATGACAACATAAAATTTCTGATCGCGCGCTGCTTCGATAGCGCGCAGAACATCGTCACCGGCCTCGCCTGGGAAAACGCCTTTAAGGGCGCTGAGCCCTTGTAGCAGCTCTCCCACTGCCTGATCCGGATCAGCCTCGCCGGCGAGCGCCAGCTGTGCAATGTAGTATACGCGCTTCAACGGCGTATTGGCTTCTTCCTTTGGGATAGCGTCGCGGGCGCGCAGGATCGACACATCGCTGGAGCGCACACGAATGCGTGCGGCGCGATCCCCATTTTGGAGAAGCACGCCATTAACGAGCACTTTCTCGTTAGGCTTCAGCTTTATGACGAGACCTGTCATGAGGCAGATGCTTCCTCCGATCCCTGCAGTCCGCGAATAATATTCTGGTTGATTTCGATTAAAGGCTCTGCATCGAGTGAGCGGTCTTCGTCAGCCAACAGCTTACGTGTGTAATGCTGAGTAAACTCAAAGAGATAGAATAGCTGCGACCGTAACTCGACAGGAAGCTGATTGCTTTCGCTTGCAACATCGACAGCGACAACGTTCCAGAATTCGAGATTCTTGCCAAGCGCGCGAGCAAACGCCGCCGGATCAGCGCTGCGGTTTTTCTGTGCGACGACAACCGCCGTTGTCAGCTTGGAAAGCAGTTGACGTTCGACAGCTCGCGGCGATGCTGTTGTACGTGCAGATTCATGATAGGCGTTTCGCGCAAGCGTCGATGCCGTCATTTCCCTAAACGCCCCTTCCGTGGTTCTTCCCCACGTTGTATTTTTACTACCTTAAAAATTCCGTAAAGACCCAGGAGCCTTCACGGGCTCCTGTCTCTTATTGGAACAGGCCGAGTATCGAATTCGGGGACGAATTGGCGATCGAGAGCGCCTGAATGCCGAGCTGCTGCTGGACCTGCAGGGATTGCAGGCGGGCGGAAGCGGCTTCCAGATCAGCATCGGTCAGGGCGCCGATGCCGGTTTTCAGCGCATCAGTCAGATTTGTGACAAATTCGTTCTGAATTTCGACGCGCTTTTGAGCGGAACCGAATTCAGCGGAGGCGTCGACCGCCTCCTGAATAAGCCCCTCGATCGAGACGAGTGCAGCCGCAGCATCAGCAGAGGTCGTAACGCTGAGAGTGTTCAGATTGGCGAGGCCGCCGCCAGTGCCGTCAGTAACAGTAACTTCAAAACCGACAGCGCCGCCAGTGTTGTTGGAGATAATGACTTCCGCGTCAGCCGCGCCGCCGCCCGCGAGAGCAACAGTGATGCCGGAGAGGCCAGCCGCGTTAATGGCGGATTCAAGGCCAGCCGCAACGTCGTCATGATCGGCGCCCGCTGCAACCGTATAGTTGATCTTGCGGCCGTCGATGCGTAGTTCCCAGACGTCGCCTTCGGTGAAGGTGGCGCCGGTGTCGACATGGATTTCGAAGTCATTCGTGTCGGCGATAAGGGCGGCTGCAGCATCACCTGCGGCGTTAACGCCCGTCGAACCGGTGGTGTCGAGACCGACCACTGCCGCGCCAGCCGCTGTTTCCAGGCTGAAAGCATCGACTGTGATGGCGCTTGCCGTCACATTGCCGGCGGCGTCGCGGTCAAGCGAAGCCAGAAAGTCTGTGGAATCGGTGCCTTTCAGGAAGTTCAGGCCGTTGAACTGCGCCGATTCGACAATACCGTCGATCTGTTCGCGCAACTGGCCGATATCCGTCTGAATCTTCGTACGGTCAATATTATCTTCCTGGGCTGCAACGATCAGGCCCTTCATATCGACAAGCAGTTCAGTGATCTTTTCCGCTGCGCCCCGCGCAACGCCGACTGAGGCGGCGCCGAGATTGAGCGACTGGGAAATGGCTTCAAAGCCTTTCACGTCCGATTGCATGACCGTGGAGATCGCGAAGATCGCCGCGTTGTCTTTGGCGTTCGCGACTTTTTTACCGGTCGAGATCTGTTCCTGAACCATCGACAGGCCTTTGTTGACCGTACGAAGGTTCTGAAGCGCGATCATCGCGGACGTATTTGTAAGAAGGCTGTTAGTCATTGTTAGACTCCGAGTTGGATCACAACAAGAAATTCAAGCTTTAAATATCCGGTTAGGGATAATAAGCTCTTAACGGCTCGAAACTTTGTCGTCAGAGCAAGCTACCTGGTTTTGTTGCGCCATTCGGAAGTCAAGTATTTGTTAATATAAGCTGCTTTTCCTCCTCGCGCTATTAGGCTTTCCGCAAAGCAGTATTGCCGCCCCTTAGCATCCAGACATAAAAAAAACCCGCGAAGGCCAAACACCTTCGCGGGCTTAGTCGTTCGTCAGTTCCGATTAACGGAAGAGGCCGAGGATCGAGTTCGGCGCGGCGTTGGCGATCGACAACGCCTGAATGCCGAGCTGCTGCTGGACCTGCAGGGACTGCAGGCGAGCAGAAGCGGCTTCCAGGTCAGCGTCGGTCAGGGCGCCGATACCGGTTTTCAGCGAGTCCGTCAGTTCTGAGACGAATTCGTTCTGAATTTCGATACGCTTTTGAGCGGAACCGAATTCAGCCGAAGCGTCGACCGATTCCTGAATGAGGCCCTCGATCGAGACGAGCGCAGCGGCGGCGCCAGCTGCAGTCGAAACGTCAAGGCCATTCAGGTTGGCGAGGCCGCCGCCAGCGCCATCAGTGACGGTGACTTCGAAACCAACTGCACCGCCGGTGCCGTTGGTGATGATGACTTCTGCGTCAGCAGCGCCACCGCCCGCGAGGGCGACAGAGATGCCGGTGATGCCGGCGGCGTCGATGGCGGATTCAAGACCAGCCGCAACGTCGTCATGGTCGGCGCCCGCAGCAACCGTGTAGTTGATCTTGCGGCCGTCGATACGCAGTTCCCAGACGTCGCCTTCAGTGAAGGTGGCGCCGGTGTCCACATGGATTTCGAAGTCATTGGTGTCAGCGATAAGCGCAGCAGCAGAATCACCTGCACCGTTTACCCCTGTCGTACCAGTGGTGTCGAGACCGACCACAGCAGCTCCAGCCGTCGTTTCAAGGCTGTAGGCGTCGACAGAGATCGTGCTTGCCGTCACGTTGCCGCTGGAATCACGGTCAAGCGAGGCGAGGAAGTCTGTCGAATCAGCGCCTTTAAGGAAGTTCAGGCCGTTGAACTGCGCCGCTTCGACGATGCCGTCGATCTGGTCGCGAAGCTGTCCGATATCCGTCTGAATCTTCGTACGGTCAACGTTATCTTCCTGAGCCGCCACGATGAGACCTTTCATCTCAACGAGCAGTTCAGATACTTTTTCAGCCGCGCCGCGAGCAACACCGACAGAAGCGGAGCCGAGGTTGAGCGACTGGTTGATGGCTTCAAAGCCTTTCACGTCCGATTGCATGACCGTGGAGATCGCGAAGATCGCCGCGTTGTCTTTAGCAGTCGAAACTTTTTTACCAGTCGAGATCTGCTCCTGAACCATGTTGAGGCCTTTATTGACCGTACGAAGGTTCTGAAGCGCGATCATCGCGGACGTGTTTGTAAGAAGGCTGTTAGTCATGATGAGACTCCAAGTTGGATCGTTTTTTTCAACGGTCCGACCTCGCGATGGAGTTGTCGGGAGCCCCGCGCCTGGCGGGTTTTTTTGAGCCTTTTTAGCTCACGGCAGGCCGTTTAAGCATGTCCGCAGCAACCACGCGGTTGCACAAGGTCAGCTATACAGTGCTGAAAATAATAAGTTTTTAAGAAGTATGGTTTCGCAAATATTAAAATTACGCTTTTGCGACAATTGTTGACGCGTCGGGATTGCGCAACGCCGCGCCGCCGCGCGCATAAGCGCCGGTGTTAAGCTCGGCCTCGCGGATCTTTTTAAGGCGAGAGCGCGCCTCGCGAACGCCTTGCGCCGTTGCTTTCAAAATAGCCGCATTTTCTTCTGCTTGCCGGCGTACGGATTCGAGCTCGGCGATAATCTGTTCGCTCAAGTCGGAGGCTTCCATGGCCTGTGCCGCTTCATCAAATTCCGCAAGCAGGGATTCCTTTTGCGCTGTCAGCGCGGCCACCTGGTCGAAGGCGCGCTTTCCGATCGCAAGGCTTTCGGATTCGGTAATAGCTTTCAGCTTCGCGACAATCGCCTTAATTTTATCGAGCGGTTTCACTAGAGTTTTTCCTTAAGCTGCCGGTAAATTTGGTCGGCGAGGCCAAAACCGCCTTTTTCAGCGATCCCGTCGGCATAGGTTTCCACAAGCATCGATGAGAAGGCTTCGCCGCCAATGCCGCTGTCGCTTGCGAGCGCCTTGTCGAGACCCGAATGAGTCAACATTTCCTTGATGAAAACAGCCTCGAACTCCTGCGCAGTCTTGCGCAGGGCCGCATCTTTTTCAGCAGCGGTCTTCGTCGCCTCTTTCACGTGATCGGCGGTGTTGGCGTTGACAACGAGGCTTAGGCTGGCGGCGTTCATAGGCGCGCTCCAGATAGGAAAAATTTTAACCACCCTAGGCCGTGTAACTAAAAAATAAGTTATCAAACGTAGAAAAGCTTTATGGAAAACACTCAACTGTCATTGCTGAATGCGCTCTTCGGCGGCAAAGCTCCTGGAGACGCAGCCCTCCAGGAAAAGCCGTTTCCCGGCGAAAATCAGATTAAACAGGATCCGCAAGGTTTTTTCTCATTTCTGGAGAGTCTGACGGCAGAGACATCGGAGACAGGTAAAGAAGTTCTTAACGCACCTTTGGCGCCGAAAGACGGAGCCGAAAAAAGGTTTCCCGGTCTTCAGGTTGAAGTAATAAGAAAATTATCTGGCGATGAAACTGCGCCGGTTGATGGCGACGCTATCGCAGCGGCGTCTTTCGTTATCGCTGAGCCTCAAGCGCTTGCCGCGCCTGATACGCTTTCGCCGCAAGCAAGCAGGGGTGCGGATGTTGTTATCACTGCACCCACTGTGGTGACACCATTTAATAACGTAGAACCCGCTACATCGGCGTCGGTTACAGCGGCACCTCCTGAAACTGGAATTATCGCAGTCGGGACTACAGTCGCCGGTTCGGCCGGTGTTGAGCCGGAGATTCAAGCGCAGCTTGGCGCAACCGCCTTGCAGCCGCCTGTAAAGCAGGCGCCGGGCCTTGATAGTGATGGTCCCCCATTAGCTGAGCCAGCTCAGCCGGCCGTTCCAGGCGCTAAGGCGCAACCAGCAACTCCTGCGCAGCCCGCCATTCCTGCAGAACCTGCAACCCCGCCACTGGTGGCGGTTCAGGCGCAAACGGCCGTCGCCATTGAAGCCAGGTCTGTCACGAAAACGCTTCCAGATCAGGCGGCTCAAGTGGAGCCGGGCCTAGGTGAGGTCGGCGAACGGCCTGCGCCGCATATTGATCGTCTGCAGACGAAAGCTCATGATCCCAATCTTAAGGCCCTTGCCAATGGCGCAACGCCGATTGCCGATCATGCGGCGCCGGACGCGTTATCTCATTCGGCGCTTACTCGCGAAGGAGATGCCGGTTTTGATCGCATGGTGTCGACCCGCATTGATACTGTTACGCAGTCCGGAGAGCGAAATACTCACCTTAATCCGGTTCGCGACCAGATCGTGGCCGCTGTGGCTGCGCGTCCAGGGGAGTCGAAGTTAGAGATTCGCCTTGATCCGCCGGAGCTCGGCAGGGTGATGATCGGTTTTGATCGCGATGGCGCGGATATTGTGCGCGCTGTCGTTACAGCGGACTCGCCGGATACGCTCGATCTCATGCGCCGCAATGCTGATGTGTTTCAGCGTGCGTTGGCGGAGCAGGGCTTTTCCAATCTCGACCTTCAGTTCGCCGACAGGAGCGCCAATGAAAATGCGCAAGAAGACGCTGGGGATACTGGCCAGTTCTTCTCCCTGTCAGAAGATGAAGGCGCCAATACAGTAGCGACGGAGCAAGGCCCGCGGGTCGTGCTCGGCCGCCTGGACCGCCGACTTTAGGCTGGACCGTATCAAGGAGACCACTCATGGAAGCTTCCCCGACCATATCGCCGTTCCAGGCGTCTTCCGCAGCGGCGTCGCGTTCCGGCGCCGCCAGCGAAAGCTCTGAGAATGGGGCGCTGGAGTCCGTTGATTTTCAGAACTTTCTGACTCTGTTAACGGCGCAACTTCGCAATCAGGATCCGCTAGATCCATCGGATTCAACGGAATTTGTAGCGCAGCTTGCGCAGTTCACGTCTGTCGAGCAGTTGGTCAACGTCAACAACAAGATTGATAACCTTGCGACTGCATTAGTCGCCGAGGGCATCGACAAATATGCCAGCTGGATCGGCAAGCAAGCTGAAGTCAATTCCGCTCCTGCATATTTCGACGGCTCAACGCCAGTCGGCTATCGCCTTTCAGGCAATAGTGCAGCGGCCAGTGTGCAAACGGTGATTACGGGTCCCTCCGGTGAGGAAGTCACACGCTTCACTTCGCTGAACGGATCTATGACGCAAAGCTGGGACGGTATGGTTGACGGCCAGCCCGCCGCCGCTGGCGTCTATGCCGTGACGGCGCTTTATTATGGCAAGGAAGGCAATGTGATTGGCGAAGAGATCGCAAGTACGTTCGGTGGCGTGCAGGCCGTTCGCCTTGATGATGGCAATCCGAAAATCGTTCTCAATGGCGGCGTCGAACTGAGACCGGATCAAGTGGCCGGTCTGGGCCAATAGAACGAAGTCACTTCAATGTCATTGAATAGAAAGCCGCCTCTTGAGGCGGCTTTTTCACATGCGGATGTTCAGGCCGGAAGAGCGCAATCAGTAGTTTTGAATGCCAAGATCGAGAATGAGGATATTGAGTGCGGCGTCGCCCATGATTTCACGACTGGTCTCCAACAGCGCGGCTTTCATCAATTCCATCTTCTCAACGTCCTCCAGCATCTGCGGCAGCATGTCTTCGCCGGCAAGCGCAAGAAGGCGCGTGAGCAAGGCGTCCCGCAGGCGAGGCTCCAAGGCGTAGACGCTTTCATTCTGGGAATTATCCACCTCGATATTGATGTCGAGAATGACCATGGATTTCGGTTTGCCGCGACGCACGACAGGCACCACAAATTGACGAGAGAATTTCATGTAGCTTGTGGACCCGGCTTCTTCTTCGCCATGCCCGCCGCTTTTTTTCTTCTTTTCCTTGCCGTGACGGTCTTCACCTTCTTCATGAGCGGCTTCCTTGTCGCCGCCTGACATCATGGATTTAGCGAAAAAGCCGCCGCCGCCGCCGACAGCGCCGGCGACAATGATAACAATCACGGGAAGCAATTTCTGAAGCATGAGAGCGTCCTTTTAGAAGGGCGAGATCATATCGATGATCTGCTGGCCGTAGCGCGCACGCTGCATGTCGGAGATTTGGCCGCGCCCGCCATAAGAGATGCGTGCGTCGGCGATCTTGTCATAGGTAATCGTATTGTTGCGCGCGATGTCCTCGGGGCGAATGATCCCGGCGACGAGAAGCTCGCGCAGTTCGTAGTTCACACGGATTTCCTGACTGCCGGTGATGGCGAGATGGCCGTTGGGCAGCTCGTTGATAACCGTTGCGGCGACGCGGAGCGTGATCTTTTCCTCACGTTTGATTTGTCCATCGCCTGACGACGAGGTGCCGGAAGTGGCGCCGATCGCCGGGTCGAGTGTCGCACCATTAGGCAGCAGGTCTTCTGCAAGGGAATTGAGACCGAAAAAATTCGACACGGACATATCGTCCGACGAACTCCGGGTGCGAGTCGTGGAATTTTTGATCTCTGCTTCTTCGTCAATTTCAATCACGACGGTGACGATATCGCCAAGCGAGCGGGCGCGACGGTCGCCAAACAAGGAGGAGGGGCCGGAGCGCCAGAGTGAGGCTGTCGTGACCTTCGCGTCGCTTGGATGCACCGCTTTTGGCGGGACTTCGTAGCGGCGTGGGTCCGGGGCCGGCATGGGGTTGCGCATGTCGCCCACCGGGGAAATGCTTGGCGGGTTGAACATGTGATCCGTGCGCGACGCGCAGGCGCCGAGCGCAAGAAAAGGAACGGTCAGAAGCAAGAGATTCTTGGTCATTGCGTCACCGCTTTGTTCGGGCCGGTAATAACGGCCGTCAGGATTATTTTGGAACTTAGATTCATGACGCGTACGCTGTCGCCCACAGCCCCGGCGTCGAGCGCGCGTCCTTCGGTCGTGATCATGAGAGGGCCGCGTATGAACTCGAGCTGGACAATGGCGTTGCGCGTGACGACAGTGGGCGGTCCCACATCGCTCGGCGAAAGCGTCTTGCCTTGATAAATTGCGCGCTTGAGCTCAAGCCCGACAAAAAGTTCAAGCGCCTTGGCGTTGTCGCCTTCCACCATGAGGTCAGAACTATGGAGGACTGTTCCGGCGCGTAGATTATTGGCGGCGCGGACAACAGTCGGCTTTTTTTCGGCGGGCATGACGGACGTCGTCAAAAGCTCGTCGGCGACGGCGCGCGGCGCTTGCGGCGAGACCGCTGCGACTTGCTGCTGTGCGCCCGCTGGCGCTGCGGCGATCGCGAAAAAAGCAAGAATTGAAAGGGAGCGTTTCATGTATGTTACCGGATTCGTGTCGCCGAGCTGAGCATTTCATCAGCAGCGGAGATCACTTTTGAATTGAGTTCGTAACCACGCTGGGCTTCGATCATGTCTGCGATCTGGGCGACGACATCCACAGAGCTCTCTTCCAGGAAACCCTGCCGGAGGGTGCCGCGACCGTCGAGTCCGGGCTCTCCCTGAAGCGGGGAGCCGGATGCCTCCGTCTCGCGATAAAGGTTGCCGCCCAATGCTTCCAGGCCTTTTTCATTGACGAAAGTGGTCAGTGTAATTGTGCCGATCTGTTGACCGCCGGTCTGGCCGTCAAAATAAGCGAACACTTCGCCGCTGTTGTTGACGGTGATCGAACGGGCGTCCTGCGGAATCGTAATATTACCGGCGAGCGGATAGCCGTCATTATTGACGATCAGCCCTTCACCGGTTTTCTTGAACGTGCCGTCCCGGGTGAACGCCGGATCGCCTGAAGGCAGCGTGACTTCGAAATAGCCAAGGCCTTCGACAGCGAGATCGAGATCGCTGCCAGTCTGACGCAGGGAGCCTTGTGCATGATTGACCGAGATAGCAGCCGTCCTGACGCCCAGGCCAAGCTCGACGCCAGAGGGTACGATTAAACCTGTCGACGAGGAGATAGCGCCTGGCGCGCGCAATTGCTGATAGTGAAGGTCGGCGAATTCGGCCCGCCGCGCATCATAGGCGGTGGTGCTCATATTCGCGATATTGTTTGACACGACTTCGACGCGTTTTTGCTGCGCATCCATGCCGGTGGCGGCGATTCTCAGAGCCTGCATTTCATGGCCTCCTTACTTATGTGCGCCTTTAACGGCGTCTCATAGCCTCAACGGTTTTCTTGATCCTTTCATCCTCATCTTGCATGAGCTGTTGATTGAGCTCATAGGCGCGCTGCACCTCGATAAGGCGGGATACTTCGATCACGGCGTTGACATTTGATTCTTCAATGAAGCCCTGACGGACGCTGGCGAACTCCACGGGCTGATAATCTTCGTCGGAGCGCAACAGGTTATTGCCTTCGCGGGCAAGACCGGTTGGCGATGCGGTGACGACGCCAATCTTGCCGACGGGCGCGCCGTCGGCCGCAATCGTGCCGTCAGGCGCGATGGTGATGTTATTCGCTCCTGCGGGAATGGCGACCGGCGAACCGCCGTCGCCGAGCACACGATTGCCGTCATGAGTGACGAGTTGTCCTTCGGCGTCCACAAGGAAGCTGCCCATGCGGGTCAGGCGCTCTCCGCGGGGCGTTTCGACCAGAAAATAGCCGTCGCCGTCGATAGCGACGTCAAAAGTGGCGCCAGTGCGGGTGAGGGAGCCCGGCGTTGCATCAAAAAAGCGGCCGGCGACATTCGTTTGCGAGAGAGATTGATCCTGGCTCTCGAGACGCTGGACATATTCGGAGAACACAAAGCTGTCGCGGCGATAGCCTGCGGTTGAAGCGTTCGCGATATTGTTCGCGATCGAATTCATTTCCTTCATGAGGCCCGCCTGCTTGGACAGGGCGGTGTAAACGGCGTTGCTCATCGTCCGTCTCTTCCTGCGGGTTCAAGGCCCCGCGCCATGAAATCAGTTTCTTTTTTCACGCCCGACGTAAAATCGGCGAGGACATCAATAGCGCGCACGCTGACGGTGGGCGCCGTTTTAAACATATGAGCAAGGGCGGCGAGCGCTTCGGGATCATTGGCGAGTGCTTCGCGCGCCGCCGCCGGCACATCGCCTGCGCCCGCATTAAGTGCGGCCAGCGTTGCGCGGGAAGCGGCGGCGGTTTCGCGTTCCTTTTTCGGCACCGCGTTGAAAGCGGCGGTCGCAAGCGGCCAGTCGCCGGCGCGCCAGGCCGTTGTGGCGAATTCATTGTCGGCTTCGCCGCGGCGAAGCGAGGACTTAATCAAGGCGATCGTTCCGGCGCGGTCATTGAGGCGTTCATGGGCTTTGGCGGCCACAATGCCGAGATCGGCGCTCATAGCGCCTTCATCGGCGATGGCGAGTGCGCCATGAGGGTCGCCGCTATTGAGATAGGAAAGAGCGCGCACGGCGTCTGCATCCGCGCGCCATTTTCCGGGTATGCCTGAGAGCGCTTCATCCACCAGATCATTGGCGCCGTAGGCGGCGAGCTCGCGCGCAACAGCGACATTCAGATCGCCATTGTCTTTTACATCCACAAATTCGCGGTGATAGAAGAATGCGGAAACCGCGTTGAGACGTGTCTTTGCGTCACTCGTCAGGCCATTCATAATTAAGGACTGGGCGAGGGCGCGTCCGGCGTTTTCAGCGCCAGGCGCAGCATGCGCCGCGGCTTCCAGCACGGCGACGCCTTCACGCAGGCGGCCGGCGGATACGAGCGCCTTGGCGCCGGTAAAGGAGGCGCGCGCTTCAGCAAGGGACGAGTTGCGTCGCCCGCTTTGCGCGGCGATATCATCGAGAAAGCCTTCATACGCGACATTGGCGCGTTTCTCGTAATCTTCAGCGAGGATGGAAAGCGCTTTCGCCTGTAATGGCCCGGGCGTTTGTGCGATCTGTCTCAGTTCATCAGTGATGACAGGCGTTGGTCCGTGACTGGCTTCCGCCTTTTGCGCTTCAGGTTTCGCCGTCGAGTCATGACCATCATCCGCATGACCGGTCTCGGCAATGCGGTCAAAGAGGGCGTTTTCCATAATAGCGAGCGCGGGGCTGCGATCGCCGCCGCGCGCGGTTTTGGCGACGTCGTAGAATTCCTTGGCGATGGTCAGTTCATTACGCTCAATAGCATTGAGGCCCAACCACTCGGCAAGCGGCGCACGTAGCTCAGACGTCACCGGTTTCAGTGCGGCGATGTGTTTTTCTTGCAGGGAAACAACCCGATCGTCATCAATGGATGCGGCGGCGGCGAAAGCAAGTTCACCGAACGGCCCACACTTCCGGTAGGGTGCAAGAATACGCGAGGCGCGCGGCCGCGTTCCTGATGCGAGATCGGCAAGGCCGGCGGCCATGGCCATATTATGATCGCCCGCGTTGGCGAGCGGAGAGGCGATGGCGCCCGCTTCTTCGAAAAAGCCGATATGGATATAGGCGAGCGCCAGCGTGGCGGCGATATCCGCACGGTCTTGTTCGGTGACGCTTTCATCGAATTTCCGGCGCAGATTGGCGATCGCTGAAAAGTCCAGCGCGCCGTCTTCCGGCTCGTGGAAAAGCGACGGGTCTGCGCAATTTTCATTGGCGAGATGTTCCGACATGACGAGCGGCTGGGGCGGTCCGTCCGCCAGGGAGGGGCCATGTTGATCGGCATCGCCATGGGTGTCTTCCGTGACTTGCGCGGCGGCATGTTCAGGCAGCGGTGCAGCATGGGGATCAGGCGCCTGTGGTGTTTCGGGTTCGGGCTCTGGTGAATGCGAGGCCGGGCTCGCTTCGATGGCGGTGCTGTGGCTTTCTTCTTTTTTGTTGTCGGTTTTAAGCTGGACGACGCCTTGGTGGCGCGCCTCGGCGAGGAGGGCGATCATCCGGTCCCGCGCTTCACGCATGGATTCCGGCGTCCCGGAAACAGTATTACGGGCGGCGTCCGAGACCGGTTCTCTCGGTGTTTCTTCTTCTGCGAGAGTGACCGGAGCTTCGTTGAAAATATCGATGACAATAGAGTCACCAGCGCTTTTCGACGTGCGCACCGGACAGTCGCAGGTCAGGGTCAGCACCAGCGCCCGGGTCTCGTCCGTGTCAAGAATGCGAGCATTGAGAACGCGGTGAGCCTTGCGCTTGTCGATAATGTCGCCAAGCTCAAAAGCATAATCCTTGCTCGGAAAAGTGATTTCGATTTTACGGTCAGAGGTTGCAATCTTCCAGTCTGCAGGCGCTTTCGGGATGACCAGGCGGGAATAGTCACCGTGCTCGCCGGCGCGCACAGATAAGGTTTCACCCGCTGCAGCGGCGGCCGTGAGAGTGAGAAAAGTAACCAGAATGAGGAGGGCGCGAGTGATCATGCGGCCTCCTTCTTGAGCTGCTTCAAAGCCTCATCGATTTCAGAGAAACCGGGGCGGTCATGGCCTGGAATGTTTCGCCGTGCGACCTCGATGCACATTTGCGGCGTATGCATCTGGAGGTGCGCCACTATGCATTCTCGGATCAACTTGTAAAATTGCTGCTCCTGTTCCCGTACAGCCATTATTTTCTCGGCCAGCGGGCCAACAATGGAGTAGGCGAGGAATACGCCAAGAAAGGTGCCCACAAGTGCGCCGCCAATCATTTGGCCAAGTACTTCCGGCGGCTTATCAATAGACGCCATGGTTTTGATAACGCCGAGAACGGCGGCGACAATGCCGAGCGCCGGCAGAGCGTCCGCCATTTTCTGCAAGGCGTGACCTCCATGCATGCTTTCGTGGTGCATGGCCTCGAGTTGTTTTTCGAGAAGGTCTTCGACCTGATGCGGGTTGTCGAAGTTCATCAGGATAGACCGGATTGTATCGCAAATAATATCAGCGGCATCGTGGTCTTTTGCGATTTTCTCGTAGCGTTGAAAGATAGATGACTCGGAAGGATTCTCGATATGAGCTTCGGCTTGTACCGGGCTCTCTTTCGCGACGCGCAGGAGCTCATACATAAGACAAAGAAGATCTTGAAAGTCTTTCTTCTTCCACTTTGAGCCGGTTAACGCCTTCATGATGTCGCCGCCAGCCTGTTTGATGACGCCGAAATCATTGCCGACGACGAATGCGCCGATTGCGGCGCCGCCGATCATCATCATTTCATAGGGCAAGGAATGGGTGATGATTCCCATCTTACCACCGGCGATAGTATACCCGCCGAACACCATGCCCAGCGTGATGACGATGCCGAGAATTGGTCCCATAACAGCCCGCTAAAAGTGAACAAATTTAGTTATTCGCTTAACGAATATTTTCACGAAGAAGTTAATCTTCGCTGAAACCCGCAAGTTTTATTGATCGGTTTGGTTGCGGTTGGCGAGAATGACAGTGACGAGATAGGCTTTTTGAGCGTCCATATTTGCAACGACGAGGGCCGCCTGTTCACTATTCATTGACGAAATCAGACCGGCGGCGAACTTGGCGTCCATCTCGTTGATGATCTGTCCAGCTTGCGCCGGCTTCATCCCCTCATAAATGGCGGCCAGTTTTTGAATATCGGCATTGCGGGCGTCCTGAACGACCGTGATTTTGTCCTGCAGTTCCTGGTTGGCGTCTTCGAGTTCGGCGAGACGCTTGTCGATCTGCGCTTCATAAGTTTTTAACTCTGCCTCGCGATCCGCGATGGCGAGTTCACGCGTGTCGAGCGAATACATGCGGTCTTTCACCGCAGCCGCAAGATCACCGTCTATGCAGGAGGCTACTCCTGCAATGTCGCCTTCATGGGGCATGCCGCCGGTCTTGGCTGTCGCTTCCGACGCCAAAACTGCAATACGTCCCACGAAAGAGCCGAAAAACACCAGCCCCAGGACAAAAAGCGCTTTCGTCTTCATGATTTACCCGGCGAGCTTTCTCATTTTGCGCTGGTTGCGCGCCTGCATCAAAACCGCTGTGACCTTAGACGTTGTTTTGGCTTTTGCTTTCGCTTGTGCAGTTTTTGCGGGGAGGTCGGTCTCATCATCATCCAGATAGGCGACATCTTCATCGCTGCGCCCGTTTGGCGTCATCCGTGTGCCGGGACCATCCGGATCGGGATTGTCGACGAGAAAGAAATCGATTTGTTCATCAAGACGCGCCTGCAGCTCTTTAGCCTTGGCGAGGCGAGCGTCGAGTTCGGCGCCTGCTTTGCCGGAGGCTTCGCTGACGTCGCGAATGGCGATCTCGGCAAGCTCGGAAATGACATCGATCATTTCAGTTAGTTGCGGCAGAATTTCCTTGGTTTCCTCGATCAAGGGCGTCAGCTCGTTAATGCTTTCGGCGCTCGACTCCTTGGCGAGCGTCACCGTAGCGCGGGCCTGGTCCACCGTATGCGACATTGTCGCGATCGTTGCGCCGAGGCCTTTTTCCGTGCTCTTCAAGGCTTCGAGCTTGCGGCTGAGGATGAAGCAATAAAATGTTGCGGCGCCGGAGGCGGCGAGCAACATAAAGTCAATGATCATCTCCATTTGAGTGCCCCTTACGTTAGGATGAATTCAGTGATGAGGACGTTTGTAACCGAAGCGTCCGGAACGATGACGCGAATGCGCCGGAGGATTTGTGCGCGAAGGCGCGACATGGAAGATGGGTCTTCAAGCACTGTATGGTCCACAGACCGAAGATAAGTGTTGAGAACGTCTTGTACGTAAAACCCGTTATCCAGCAGAATTTCCGCGCCTTCATCGTCCGTTTCGAAAACAAGTGAGACGCGCAGATGTTTGGAACGGCCGATGGGCTGTATCGAAATGACCATGGGATCAAGAACGAGAAAGGTCGCGTGTTCAGAATGCTGAATAGCGCCCAAAGGTTTGACGTCGCTTTCGGCGGCGTCTCCGCCGCCATGTCCCTTGTCGGCTTTCTTCTTTTTCTTCTTCTCTTCTTTTTTATTGTCGTGATCTTCGGCGACGCATTCTTCCAGGGATGCAGCGTCATCACCATGGTCTGACGTTTCGCCATCATGATCTTCGCCATGGGATGCGTCAGCCTCGTGATCGTCTCCATGCGCCTCGCCGCCGCTTTCGGCTGGATCGATGCAGGCTGGATTGACCTCTTTGGCGCCCGGCGTCAGCACGAAGGCTGCGCCGCCAGCGACACCCGCCGCAACGACCGCCGCAGCGACCATGGGGATAAGCCCCAGGCCTTTACTTTTCGGCGCAGCTTCCTCGCCATCGGCTTCCGATTCGAGTTCGCCGAGATCGAGGTCGAGCGCTATAGGTGTGACGTCAGACAAAAGAGAGGCGCCTTATGGTTACCAGCCGCACCATAGGCGCCGAGACGTAAACGCTTATTTAATCAAAGCCCCGGAAATTAACCAAGAAATTTCAGGAATGCGTTTTCTACGCATCCCGCGTCACCGGTGGCCTATCGTATGTTCAAACTTGCCTCTGTCTGGAATGAAATGTCGCTCTCGCGCAAGGTGATCCTTGTAGGGGTTCTTGTGGCGACGCTGATTGTGTTTTCAGCCGTCATGAATATGGCGGCAAAGCCACGCATGGCCTTCCTTTACGGCGGACTGGACGCTTCTGCGGCCGGCGATATTTTGAGCGCGCTCGAGACCATGGATGTAGACCCCGAGGTGCGGGGCGACGCTATCTATGTGCCCGAGAATCGCCGCGACTCTCTTCGTATGGCGCTCGCTCGTCAGGGCCTGCCTCAACAGGGCCAGCCCGGGTTCGAATTGCTTGATGAATTAAACGGTTTTGCAACGACTTCAGAAATGTTTGACGCCGCCTATTGGCGTGCGAAAGAGGGCGAGCTCGCCCGCACCTTGCTGGCGACGCCGGGCGTAAAGTCGGCGCGCGTCCATATCGCAGTGCCCAAATCCTCTTCCTTTGCCCGGCGGCGGCGCCCGCCCACGGCCTCGGCGACCATCACCATGAGCCGCGGACGTCTCGATATGCAACAGGCCATGGCCATGCGCTATCTGATCGCGCTTGCAATCCCTGATATGGAGGCTGAACAGGTCGGCATTTTCGACAGTATCAACGGCGTCATATTGAAACCGGGGGCCGGGGACCCGATTATCGACGCCGAAGGCGACAGCCTCGACCGTGAAACCCGGCTCGAAGCCAATCTTATGAGCCTTCTCGAGGCCCGTGTGGGCCCCGGAAATGCGCGTGTCACAGTCTCCTTGGACATCGACCGGGAGCGGGAAACCGTCTCGGAGCGTATTCTTGACCCTGAAAGCCGGGTGATGATGGGCCGCGAGACGACGGATATGACTCAATCGGAGTCGGGCTCCGGTTCGAGCGCCGTGACGGTGGCCAGCAACCTGCCTGAAGGCGACGGCGCTGCCGGAACCCAATCGAATTCATCGCGCTCGGAAACCAATGAAACAACCCGGTTCGATATTTCCGAAGTGAACCGTCAGCGTGAAAAATTGCCGGGCGCTATCTCGCGAGTTCATGTGGCGGTGCTTGTCAATGACGTTCCCGCAGCCGACGGCGCCGCGCCCGCGCCGCGCGCCGATGAAGAGCTTCAATCGATCCGTGACCTTGTTACTGCGGCTGTCGGTTTTGACGAAGCGCGCGGCGATATCGTCACCGTGAAATCCATGCCATTCCACGAATATGCGCCCGTTGAAACACCTGAAGAGTCTGGCGGGATCATGCTGTGGCTGCAGCAGAACGTTATGTCGGTCTTGCAGATCGTCATACCGGCGATTGTCGTGATTATTCTTGGCATGTTCGTGTTGAAACCCGTTCTCACGCAAGACATTTCCGGCTCAACAGCCATTGCTGAAGTCGGCATGCCGGAAGACATTGGTGTTGAAGCCGGTATGATTTCGCGCACGCCTTTGGAAGAGTTGCGTGATCTTTCGACCTCCGACAAGGAAAAAACGGCGACGCTCTTGAAAGAGTGGCTCGGCGACACAGAGCGGGCGGCGTAAATGGCCGGCGGCGCTCTCCAGATCAACGAAGGCGACAGTGCGGCAAAGGCCGTACGCATTCCATCCTTGCCTGGCCGCCAGCCCGGTGCGCCACAAGTGGATACTGAATGCGATGCTTATAAAACAGGCTACAACGCAGCAATGGCGGAACTTCGCGGTGAAATGGCCGAGCAGAAAGCCCGTCATGAGACGTTCGTCAACAGCATTGGCGACATGATTGCCGAAATGGAAACGCGGTACCGTCAGGAAGCCTTGAGTCTTATCGAACGTCTTTTCGGCGCGGTGGCGCCGACACTGGCGGTAAAGTCGTCGCTTGCTGACATCATGCATATTGTTGAGGAGCGTGCTCAACGTGACCATTCGGAGCTTTCATTGCGCACGCATCCGTCGTTGATCGCGCATCTTTCCGAAGCCGAAAAAAAGGTGTTGAAGGAAACTCCTTTAGTGACGTTGAAATCCGATGAGTCCTGTGCTCCCGCAACGGTCGATGCGCAGTGGAAAAAGGGCGGTCTTTACCACGATCCCGACAGTTTTATCGAGGATGTTTTGAAGGCGCTCCACGAAGAAACCGGCGGCGCTGAAGGAGATGAGTCATGAGTGACGAAAATCAGGTTGTCGAAGCTGACCCGAGCGATGATGAGATCGTCGCCGATGTTTTGAATGGCGGTGATGGCGGCGCCGGTAATCGCAACATTCTCGAATTGCCGGTGCGTGTTGTGGTATCCATTGGCTCGGCCAAGATCACTGTACAAAAGCTTCTGGAATTGACCCAGGAAACCGTGATCGATCTTGAGCAGCTGATCGATGACCCTGTGGATATTTTTGTCGGCGACCGGCTGATCGCGAAAGGCGAACTTGTCGAGGCGACTGACAATGAAAACGGCATCGGTGTGAAGCTTCTCGAAATTGTTAGAATTGGGAACTAGGACAAAGCAACGGGCATGGGGCGTTCGCGGGTTATAATTCTATTGCTGTTGGCGCTGGCGGCGCTCGCCGGTGCGCCGGCGGCCGCGCAGGATATTGCGCCGCAGCCCGACGCGCTTGATGCGGCTGTTTCGGAAGCAACGGCTGGCGGGGGGCTGACGCGCCGCGTTGTTCAGATGTTCCTCATGGTTACGGTGCTAAGCCTTGCGCCCGGCATCGCCATGATGGTCACCTGCCTGCCTTTTATGCTGATTGTCCTGTCTATTCTGCGTCAGGGCGTGGGCCTGCAACAGGCGCCGCCGAACATGCTGATCGTTTCTGTCGCGCTCTTTCTTACCTATTTCGTCATGGAACCGGTGTTTAAAGACGCTTGGGCCGCTGGCGTAACGCCGCTCTTGAACGGTGAAATCACCGAAGAGATAGCGTTCCCGAAAATGATGGAGCCGTTTCGGATTTTTATGGAAGCGCGGGTTGATCCGGGCGCCGTCGATATTCTGGAAGATGCGCGGCCCATAGAAACATCGCCCGCGGAAGACGGAATGACGCCATTGTCGTTGCTTGTGCCAGCCTTTGTGCTGTCTGAGATTCAGCGCGCCTTTGAAATCGGATTTATCGTTCTTTTGCCGTTCCTGGTGATTGATCTGCTGGTGGCGTCGATCCTGATGGCCATGGGTATGATGATGGTGCCGCCGGCAATCGTATCGTTGCCGTTCAAGGTGGCGTTTTTCGTGTTGACTAATGGCTGGGTCGCCGTTTCCGG
The DNA here is from genome assembly GCF_041986965.1 of Hyphococcus sp. Classification (GTDB taxonomy): domain Bacteria; phylum Pseudomonadota; class Alphaproteobacteria; order Caulobacterales; family Parvularculaceae; genus Hyphococcus. The sequence continues at coordinate 1,568,374 of NZ_JBHIXB010000001.1, forward strand.
CGCCTTGGTGAGAGGGTATTCGTAATGGCGACGGCTTTGCAAAAAATGGATTTGCGGACGCCGAAAGCAGGTGAACGCAGCGACACCCGCATAGAAAGCTGGTTTACAAAGGCGCATAAGGCGGCGATCGTACTTGCATCTTTAAGCGCTGAATCAGCCGCCGCCATCGTCGATGAAATGTCTGACGACGAATTGCGCAATTTTGCAAAAGCGTTTTCCGATCTCAAGACCGTCTCGCCGCAGCTTCTCGAAGTGGTGGCGGAAGAGTTTCTCGCCGCCGCGAGCAGTCCTGAACAAAATGACCTTGCCGGCGGCTCCGACGAAGCGCGCCGCGTGCTCACGTTGATGGCGAAAGAAGAGCGGGCCGACCGCATCCTCGCCGATATGGGGGGCGGCGGAGAATCGGCGGTCTGGTCTCGCGTTGAGAAAGTCGAGGATGAAGAGCTCGCCCAATATGTGCAGGCCCAGCGCATGCCGATTGCGGCGACGATTCTGTCCAAACTGTCCTATGAGAAAACTGCGGCGGTGTTGAATCTCGCAGAAGCTGAATACGCCCAAAAAGTTCTTCTCGAGATCGCCCGTAAAAAGCCGTCATCGCCTGACGCGCTTGAAGCGATCTCGAATGTTCTCGAGGAGGAGCTTCTGAGAGCGGCGCCAAGCGCGGCCGAAGACGAAGACGGCGACGAAGAGCCGGCGCCAGCGGCGGCGAAAGGCAATGCTGGCGCAAAAGTTGGCGAGATCATCAACTATCTTCCAGGCGTCAAGCGCGACGCCCTGCTTGAGCATTTCAAGGAAGCTGATCCGGAAGTAGGCGCCGAAGTCCGGCGCGCCGTTCTTACCTTCGAGGAGCTTTATGTCCGTATGCCGGCGTCAGGCGCAACGGCGCTCCTGCGCGATCTCGATCGTGAAGTGCTCTTGAAAGCGATTAAATATGGCGAAACCAACGCCCAGGAGACAGTGGAATTCCTGTTCGGCAACATCTCTAAGCGCATGGTCGAGCAATATAAAGAAGAACTCGCCGAAATGGAGACGCCTTCCGAAGAAGACGGTGAAGCGGCCCAGCGGGAAGTCACGTCAGTCGTGCGCCAGCTCGTCAATGACGGCGAATTCAAACTCGTTCCGCTAAAAGAGCCTGGCGAGGAAGAAGGCGCCTAAGCCGTCAAAAGAAAAGGACCGCCCGAAAGCAGCCCTTACTTAAACTCATTTCAGACGGTTTTCTTAGTTCAGAACATCTGGCCAGTTTTCATTTGCTTTAGCGATAAAGCCTGGAATGTCCGCCTCCCAGCGTTTTTGGATCTCGTCATTATAGTTGAGGTAGAGTTTGCCATCGACAATCGACCAGTTGTTCGGATTACCACGCGCCGTATAATTCTGCGATATGGCCCATGCGCAATAACCACCATATTGGGGCGCATATTTTTCCGGCTCGGCTTCAAAGACGGCGAGGTTGTCGGCGGATGAAAAGCGCCATTCTGCGCCATTATAAGTCGTTGAAAATTCTTTGCTTCCCTTCACGGGCGCGCCTTCGGTGAAATAGGCGACGGGATCATGGCCGTCGACAGCGAGGGAGGAAAAGCGTCCCGTATAAACAGGGTCTTTAGCGAAGGCGGCTGCGGGCGTGAGCGCGGCGAGGAAAAGCGCCAGCACGGCGAGGCTTTTGTGGGCGAGAAGGCGAAACATGAAGGGGCTCCATCTTAAAGGCATCACCCCTTAGCCCGCCTTCGCCGAGCGCTGCAAATCAAATGCGTTCACGGCGCTGCGAGGCGTCAGTCAGCTTTCGCTTGCCGGGCCCTCCGGAAAGCTTTCCACATGCAGCGTTCGGGTCGGATAGGCGAAATCGATGCCTTCATCTTCAAAAGCTTTGTGAATATTGAGGAGGACCTCATGATTGGCCTCCATATAGACGCTATAGTCGCGGTCTTTGACCCAATATACCGTTTCGAAGGTAATGGAGCTGTCGGCGTATTCCTTCAGATGCGAACGGTCGAAGCGCGTCTTGTCGGCGTCTTCAACAGCTTTCTTGATAAGGTCAGGAATGTTACGCAGCTTTTCGTGAGGGGTCTGGTACAAGACGCCAACGGAAAACAGAATTCGCCGCTCGTCCATGCGCCGGTAGTTTCTGATTTCCTTGTCCAGCAATTGCGAATTGGCGATGATAATTTCCTCTCCGCTGAGAGAGCGGATGCGCGTTGTTTTCATGCCGATGCGTTCAACATCGCCAAGATATTCACCATCGTCGAAGGTGATGAAATCACCGCGCAAGAATGGCTGGTCGAAGACAATCGCCAGTGAAGAGAAAAGGTCTTTGAAGAGACTTTGCGCCGCGAGGCCAATTGCAATGCCGCCGACGCCAAGACCGGCGATCAGCGCTGTGATCTCGATGTCGAGATTGGAAAGAATCATCAACAGCGCAATTGTCCATACGCCGATGGCGACAAGCGTCTTGATGAGGTTCACCGCATTGGTCAGAACGCCGGAGTGTTCCGCCCGCGAATGGGCGTAGCCGACAATCCCGGCTGTCAAAAGCTCTCGCGCCCATGCCGCCGCCTGCAGAATGCCGATGATAATGGCGAAGGTGCGTGCATAAACGCCCCAGCCTTCCGGGATGACGGGAAAGAAGGGCGCGACCAGCGCAGCTGAAAGAACAAGCAGAAACAGGCTTGATGTGCTGCTAATGAGGCGCGCAGCCACATTGTTAACAGCATAATGGTCTTTCTTCTTCCTGCGGATGAAGCCGGCGATCACGGCGCGCAGGATCCTCAAGGCCAGAAAGATCGCAATCCAGGCGCCAACGGCGATAGAAAATTCAGAGGCGTTGGCCTGGATCCACGCCCAGCCTTCCTCCAGACGCGGGCCGACTCCGCTCATGAAACTTTCAACCTCGCTTGCGGCGTCTTTGGCCGCGTCGGTGGTTTTTTCATCTGCGCCGCTATCCGGCGCGGCCTGCACAACAAGTGGTGGAAACGGCTTCATCAGAACTCGTGGCCTGCTGATTCGGGGAAATAAGGATGGCTCTTTGTTCGAACAGGCAGGAAATCCAATCGTTCCGCCGCTTTTGGGGCGGGTTTCGGCGCCGCAGCGATACATGGTAGAAAAAGCGGCAGGATGCGGGTGATAGGGCCGGCGAGGGAGCGGGTAATGGCGAAGCGGATTTTAACGGCTTTTGTGGCGCTTGCGGGCGTTCTGATGGCTGGGGCGGCGCAGGCGGCGCCAGCGGATGACCTCCACGCCCTATTTGATGAGTACTGGGCCAATGAGATGGCGGAGAATCCGTTCAGTGCCACAGGCTCAGGCGTTTCCGGTTATGAAGACAAGGTTCCAAGCGTGACGCCGGAAGACCAGGCGCGTCGCACTGCGCAAGCGCAAAGCTTTTACGACCGCCTTGAAGCCATCGACCGCAGCCAGCTCGACAAAGGGGACGTGTTGAGCGCGGATCTTCTTGAATTCATTCTGAAGCATGATCTGGCGCTTGCGGAGTTCGATCGCTGGCGCATCCCGTTTCTCGCCGACACCGGCTTTCACACCAATTTTGGATATGTAGTCGGCGCGACGAGCTTCAGGACTGAAGAAGATTTTGAGAATTACATCGAGCGCCTCAAAGGCCTTCCCGGTTTCCTGGATCAGCATGTGGAGAATATGCGGCAAGGGCTCGCTGACGGGTTCACTCAACCCAAAGAAATTCTCCCTTATATTCTCCCCTCTTTCGAGGCGCAGGTAAAAGACAACGCTGCGGCCCATCCTTACTACAAACCTTTTGTGAAAATGCCGGATTCCATTTCCTCTCGGCGTCAGGCGGCGCTGCGCCAGGAAGCGCGCGAGGTTCTCGAAACAGAAGTGATCCCGGCATTCGCGCGGTTGCTCGATTTCATGAAGGATGAATATACACCGGGCGCGCGTGACACCCTTGGCGCTTATGAGTTGCCGAACGGGCGTGACTATTACCGCGCGCTTGTGCGCTATTATACGACGCTCGAGACGGTCACGCCGGAAAGCATCCACGCGCTTGGTTTAAAAGAGGTGGCGCGCATTCGCAAGGAAATGGCCGGCGTCATGTCGAAGACAGGCTTCAAGGGCAATTTCAAGGATTTTATCGAGTTCTTACGCACCGACGAACAGTTCTACCCAAAGACGCCGGAAGACCTTCTGGAGCGCGCGGCGTGGATTGCAAAGGATATCGACGGCCGGCTTCCCGCCTATTTCGGCAAATTACCGCGGCAGCCTTATTCGGTGGAGCCGGTGCCGGCGGAGATTGCGCCGAACTATACGACCGGGCGTTATGTGGGTGCGCCTTTGGGCGGTACGCGCGGCGGACAATATTGGGTCAACACCTACGCTCTCGACAAACGGCCTTATTACGAAATGACTGCGCTTACCCTGCATGAAGCTGTGCCGGGGCATCATTTGCAAAATGCACTGGCGCTTGAAATCGAAAACGCGCCGGAATTCCGCAAGGACTTTTATCCGCACGCATTTGGCGAAGGCTGGGGGCTTTATTCGGAAAAGCTGGGACTTGAAATGGGCGTTTATGAAACGCCCTATGACGATTTTGGAAGGCTTTCCATGGAAATGTGGCGCGCCTGCCGTCTTGTAATCGACACGGGCATTCACGCCAAAGGATGGACGCGAGAACAGGCGATGGATTACCTCGCAGACAATACGGCGTTGTCGCTGCACAATGTTCAGACCGAGGTTGACCGCTACATCGCCTGGCCGGGCCAGGCCCTTGCCTATAAAATGGGCGAACTCACCATCTGGGAGTTGCGGCGGAAGGCGGAGCGTGAGCTTGGCGATGATTTTGACATCCGCGAGTTCCACGATGCGGTGCTTACTGGCGGCGGCTTGCCTCTCGATATTCTTCGCGAACGGATCGATGACTACATCGACGAGGTGAAAGCGCGCGCTGAGTGAGCGAAAGCATTCCGGTCATTGACACCGAAAGGTTGCAGTTGAAAGGCCCGAAAGTGGAAGACTTTCCGGCCTTTGCGGCGATGTGGGCGCGTCCTGAACTTACGCGTGAAATTACCGGCAAACCGCTCACCGAAGAGGAAGCCTGGACACGCCTGTTGCGCAATGCAGGGCTGTGGCCACTTGTCGGTTACGGTTATTGGCACGTCTTCGAACGCAATACCGACGCTCTTGTCGGCCAGGTCGGCTTTGCCGATTTTCACCGTAATTTGACGCCGTCCTTGCGTGAAATGCCGGAAATTGGCTGGATTATCTCACCCGACCATCAAGGCAAGGGTTACGCGACCGAAGCGGCGCGCGCGGCAATCCGGTGGGGCGATGCGAATTTTTCTGAAAAGAAGAAAATGTGTTGCATTATCGGCGTTGAGAATACGCCATCAATCTGCATTGCTGAAAAGTGCGGCTTTTCCTTTATCGCTTCAGCCCACTATAATGGCAAAGCGATCAATGTTTATCACCGGCCTATTGCGCCTCATGGATAATCTCTATCGTCAGCGTTTTTCACTGTCAGCGCATCAAACTCGCGAGGGCAGTGTGCTCAATAGTCTGCGCTAACGGCGCATTCGGGCCTGGGACGCAATGCTGTTTCGGCGCCTGTAAAAAGGAAATGCACTTCCAGGACATCAGGATGCAGCGGGGAATGCATCCTTGAATTGTTCGCGCAGCGCCTGTTTTTGCACTTTTCCCATCGTGTTGCGGGGTAGGACGTCGAGCCGGAAGAATTTCCGCGGCCGTTTGAATTTCGCCAGTGACGACAAGGCGTCCGCAAGCGCTGCATCGTCCGGCGCGTCATTCTTGGCGACGATCACTGCAACAACGCCTTCTCCCATATCGGGATGAGGAACGCCTATAACGGCGCTTTCCACGACGCCGGGAAGCTTGTCGAGAATCTGTTCGATTTCAATTGGGTAGATATTAAAACCGCCAGCGATAATCAGATCCTTTTCCCGGCCCACAAGCGACAGTCGGCCATCCTTGTCCAGCGTTCCGACATCACCCGTGCGAAACCAGCCGTCTTCCGTGAAGGCCTCCTCGGTCTTGTCCGGCTTTTTCCAGTATCCGGCGCAGATATTCGGTCCCTTCACCTCGACTTCGCCGGGCGCGCCTTTTTCTCCTGCGATGCGAACGGAAATACCCGGAAGCGCAAACCCCACAGTCCCCGCAATCCGTTCCCCTTCGAGCGGGTTGGAGGCGATCATACCGGCTTCCGACATGCCATAGCGCTCTAGAATGCTTTGGCCGGTGCGCGCTGCGAATGCGTTGAACGTTTCAACGGTTAGCGGCGCGGAACCGGAAATGAAAAGCCGCATGTTGGCGCAATCCGTCTTGCCGAAACCCTCTTCGTTGAGAAGGCGCGTGTAAAAGGTCGGCACGCCCATGAGGACGCTCGCTTTTGGAAGACGCCGGCGCAATTCGGCGACATCGAATTTCGGCAGAAAGATGATCTCGCAGGCGCTGAGCATGGCTGTGTGGAGCGCTACGAACAGCCCATGAATATGAAAGATTGGCAGAGCATGCAGCAAAACATCTTTGCTTGAGAATCCCCAAAGGGCATTCAGGGTCTTTGCATTTGACGACAGGTTTTCATGTGTGAGCATCGCGCCCTTGGAGCGGCCTGTCGTGCCTGAAGTATATAGGATGACGGCAAGATCGTCCTTGGCGCGCGCGGCGGTGTCCTCAAAAGGCGCAGCCTTCGCCGCTGCTTCAAGGAGCGTTCCGTCGCCAGTCGTTCCGAGCGTCAGCACATGCTTTATATTTTGCTGCTTTGCGACGGGCAAAAGCATTTTCTCATTCTCCGGCGCGCAGACAAAAATCACCGGCTCAGCGTCGTCGAGAAAATAACTCACTTCCGCGTCTGTATAAGCCGTGTTCAACGGCACATAGACAAGCCCCGCGCGCATGGCGCCGAGATAGAGCGCGACATTCTCGGGTGACTTTTCAACCTGCACAACGATGCGATCGCCGTGTTTCGCGCCCAGCTGGCGCAGCGCGCCAGCCATAGTTGCGGCGCGGGCGTCCATCTCGCCGTAAGAAATGCTGGCGCCGTCCGGCAGGGTCAAAAAAGGGCGTTCCGGGTGGAGCGCATAGGCGGCTTGAAGCGTCGCAAAGAAATTTTTGTTGGTCATCATGCCTGTTTAAGCGGTTTGAGCACTCAAGGCGAGGGGGCGCCGTTTGGCAAAAAGAAGGTTTCCGGGTCGAGGCTGTGCATTGCGTCATACTGGCTGAGGAAGACGCGTCCCGTCAGGTGGTCAAGGAAATGCGTTCTCTTCAGCCTGTCCATAACGGGGCCTTTGACTTCTGAAAGATGAAAGACAACCCCGGCGTCTTTCAGGCGCTCATTGATCGCCTCAAGGCTTTCCAGCGCGCTGGCGTCAATTTCGTTTATCGCCGAGCACATGAGAACTACATGTTTCACCGCAGGGGAGTCGGTCGCGAGGCCTAAAAGTTTGTCTTCAAGGATGCGTGCATTGGCGAAGAACAGGTTGCCGTCAATACGCAGGGATACGGCTATAGGACTCGTTATAACGTCATGACGGCTGATGTTGCGGAAATGCTCTGTGCCCGGCATTTGTCCGACAATGGCGCAGTGGGGGCGTGAGGCGCGATAAAGAAGCAGAAGGATCGATAAGGCGACGCCGGCGACAACGCCGACTTCCACGCCGAAGAAAAAGACACCGGCGATCGTTATCGCCATCGCGGTGAAATCGCTTTTGGAATAAACCCATGTCTCACGAATAACGCGCAGATTGATGAGTGACAGAACAGCGACGATGATTGTCGCTGCAAGAGTCGCTTGTGGCAGGTAGTATAGAAGCGGGGTCAAAAACAGCGCTGCGAGCGCGATGCCGACCGCGGTGAACGCCCCGGCCGCAGGCGTTCTGGCGCCGGCGTCGAAATTGACGACGGAGCGTGCAAAGCCGCCCGTCACTGGGAAGCCGCCGCTCATTCCGGCGGCGATATTCGATGTACCGAGGCCGATCAGTTCCTGATCAAGGTCGATACGCTCGCGCCTTTTGGCGGCAAGTGTTTGCGCCACGGAGACCGATTCCACATAACCGATGATGGCGATGAGGAATGCGGCGCCAGTGAGTTGTCGCCATAAGTCGGTGTCGAATGCTGGCGCGGTTAACGGCGGCAGCCCGCTTGGAATATCACCGACGATTGCGACGCCTTTAGCATCAAGATGAAGCGCGGCGACGATGAGGGTGGCGCCGATCACAGCGAGAAGCGGCCCGGCCTTTGCGATAGCGCTGGCGAGCTTTTCACCAAGACCTGCCTTTCGTAAAAGCTTTTGCAAGTAAGAACGGGTCAGGAACAGGAATAATATTGACCCGGCGCCGATGATAAGTGTGATCAGGTTAGTTTGTGCGATATGACTGGCGAGGCTTTGAAGAATGGCGACGAGCGTTTCGCCATGAGCCGGCACACCGAGGACATGCTTTAGCTGGCTGGCGGCAATGAGAACGCCTGACGCGGTGATGAACCCGGCGATGATCGGGTGGCTCAAAAAATTTGCGAGAAACCCTAAACGCATCAGACCGAGCGCCAGAAGAATAATTCCGGTGATCAGCGCCAGCGCCGCCGCGGCGACGATATAATCCGGCCCGCCGCTCTCTGTTATGCGTCCGACGGCGGAGGCCGTCATGAGCGAGACAACGGCGACCGGGCCGACGGCGAGCGTGTTGCTGGTTCCGAACACCGCATAAGCGATGAGAGGGGTCATGGAGGCGTAAAGCCCGACTTGAGGCGGCAGTCCCGCAATCATCGCATAGGCGAGCGATTGCGGGATCAGCATAATCGTAACGATAATCGCCGCGAGCGCGTCATCGGCGAAAAGCGATGGCGAATAGGCTCGGCCCCAACGCAGGACAGGAAAATAACGACTGAGCATCAGGGCCACCCGGTTGCGGGAATCAGAATTGGTTCAGGGGCACTTTAAGATAGACGACGCCATTGTCTTCCGCCGGCGGCATGTCCCCGGCGCGCATGTTCACCTGCACGGAAGGCAGGATCAGTCGCGGCATAGCCAGCGTTTTGTCGCGCGCCTCGCGCATCTTGACGAACTCCTCTTCGGTGATTCCGTCATGAACGTGGATGTTTTTCTCACGTTCCTCGCCAACGGTTGTCTCCCAGACAAATTCGTCCCGGTCCGGTGCCTTGTAGTCATGACACATGAAAAGGCGCGTCTCAGAAGGGAGTGCGAAGATCTTCTGGATGGACCGATAGAGCGTTTTTGCATCGCCCCCCGGAAAATCGCAGCGCGCCGTGCCGTAATCGGGCATAAAGAGCGTATCGCCGACAAAACCGGCGTCGCCGATGATAATGGTGGAACAGGCGGGCGTATGCCCCGGCGTGTGAATGACGTGGGCGTCAATCTCGCCAACCTTGAACGTTTCGCCGTCTGCAAAGAGCTTGTCGAACTGGCTGCCGTCGCGTTTGAAGGCGCTTTCGGCGTTGAACACCTTTGCGAAGACGCCCTGGACAACGTCGATCTTGTCGCCGATGGCGGTCTTGCCGCCAAGATTTTCCTTGAGATAAGGCGCCGCGGTGAGGTGATCGGCATGGACATGGGTTTCGAGAATCCACTCGACGGTGAGGCCGTTATCTTTCACATAGGCGATGATCTCATCCGCTGATTTGGTGGTGGTGCGGCCTGACGCGGGGTCATAATCGAGCACCGAGTCGATGATGGCGCATTTCTTTGTCGCCGAATCCATCACCACATGGCTGGCGGTGAAAGTAGCCTCGTCGAAAAAGGTTTTAACAACAGGCGTCATGACCGGTCTCCTTTCCGGGATTGTTGTGTTTTTGAACCGAAGGCGTCGCAGAGCGCTGCAATCAGATTGCTCAATCGCTGATCGGACAGCTTGTAATAGACATTCTTTGACGCGCGTCTCGCTGTCACCAGCCCCGCATCGCGCAGGCGGCCGAGCTCGCGGGAAAGATGCGGTTGCGGAACCTTGATCTCATCCTCAATCTCACTGACGTTTTTTTCGCCCGCGGTAAGGGCGCAGGCGATCAGCAAGCGGTTTGAATGGGACATGGTCTTGAGTAGCGCAGACACGTCGTCCGCGTTTTCTTTCAGTTCTTTGATTGCTACAGGTTTCGTCATCGGTTGGCCCTATACTTATCACTTTACATAAGTGATATATTTGTGATTGCAAGGGGCTGCGAGGCGGCTGTTGACGGCCCATGCCCGGCGCCCCGTCAGGGTCTAGCGGGGAGGTGCGCCACGCGCTAAGAACCTCTTGCCTTAAGTGCTTGGGCGTCAAAGGGTTATGGCATGTTCGACGAAAAAGAGGCGGCGTCTGAACGGCGCTCGAATTTTGACCGGCAATTGACGGCGTCGATAGGGGCGGCGGCGGACTGGCTGGCGGAACGGCAAAAGCCCGAGGGCTATTGGGTTGGCCGGCTTGAATCCAACGCCTGCATGGAGGCGCAGTGGATTCTCGCCCTCTGGTTCATGGGGCTTGAGACCCATCCCTTGCGTGCGCGTCTGGCGCAATCCTTGCGCGAAACCCAGCGCGAAGACGGCTCTTGGCAGATTTATCATGAGGCGCCCGCCGGCGACATCAACACGACGGTTGAGGCCTATGCGGCGTTGCGGTCGGTGGGGGAGCGCAAGGACGCCCCGCATATGGTCAAGGCGCGCGACTGGATCATGTCCAAGGGCGGTCTTAAAAACATTCGTGTTTTCACCCGCTACTGGCTGGCGCTGATCGGCGAGTGGCCTTGGGAGAAGACGCCGAACCTGCCGCCGGAAGTGATTTTCTTCCCGAACTGGTTTGTGTTTTCGATTTACAATTTCGCACAATGGGCCCGCGCGACCTTGATGCCGATCGCTGTGTTGTCGGCGCGCCGCCCGTCGCGCGCCTTGCCCGCGTCGCGGCGGCTGGACGAACTGTTTCCCGAAGGCCGCGACAAATATGATTACGCTTATCCGGCGAAACCGGGCGCCGGTTTCCTCGACGCCTTCTTCCTGACCGCGGACAAGATCCTGCACGGGTTGCAGGGCCTGGGCGCAACAGCGGGCATTGGCCTCCTGCGTCAGGGCGCCATTTCCCGCGCGCTGGAATGGATCATCAAGCATCAGGACGCCGACGGCGTCTGGGGCGGCATCCAGCCGCCATGGATCTATTCGTTGATGGCCCTCTACAATGAAGGCTACGCCCATGATCATTCGGTGGTCGCCAAGGGGCTCGCCGCGCTCGACGATCCGCGCTGGCGCGTCGATGTGGGCGAGGCGACTTGGATACAAGCCTCTACGAGCCCGGTCTGGGACACGGTGTTGACGTTGCTTGCGTTCGAGGATTGTGATCTCAACGAGCGTCAGGAAAAGGAAGTTGAGAAGGCGATAGACTGGTTGCTCGATCAGCAGGTGCTGAGGCCCGGGGACTGGAGCATCAAATTGCCGAAGCTCGAACCCGGCGGCTGGGCGTTCGAATATAAAAACTACTTCTATCCCGATACGGACGATACGGCGGTAGCGCTGATCGCGCTGGCGCCCTTCCGCAATGATGCGAACTGGAAAGGCAAGGGCGTTGAGACCGCGATTGAAAAGGGGCTCAACTGGCTCATCGGCATGCAGTGCAAGAATGGCGGTTGGGGCGCGTTCGACAAGGATAATGACAAACAGATCCTGACCAAGATTCCGTTCTGCGATTTTGGCGAGGCGCTCGACCCGCCTTCGGTCGACGTCACGGCGCACATCATCGAGGCGTTCGGCAAGCTCGGCATTGGCAAGAACCACCCCTCGATGGTGCGTGCGCTTGATTACATCAGGGCGGAGCAGGAGGCGGACGGCGCCTGGTTCGGCCGCTGGGGCGTCAATTATGTCTATGGCACGGGCGCAGTCCTGCCGGCGCTGAGGGAAATCGGCGAAGACATGACGCAGTCTTATATTCGCAAGGCGTCGGACTGGCTGATCCTCCATCAAAATGAAGATGGCGGCTGGGGTGAAAGCTGCGCGTCTTATATGGACCCGGCGCAAATGGGCCGCGGCAAGTCGACGGCGTCACAAACCGCCTGGGCGCTCATGGGGCTCGCCGCGGTGGGCCGCGCGGAGGATGAACGCGCCATCGCCGACGGCATACAGTTCCTGATCGAGCGCCAAAAGCAGGGCACCTGGGAAGAGCCGGAATATACCGGCACGGGCTTTCCCGGTTACGGCGTCGGGCAAACCATCAAGCTCAACGATCCGCTCTTGAAAGAACGGCTGAAGCAGGGGCCTGAACTCTCCCGCGCCTTCATGATCAACTACAATCTTTACCGCCACTATTTCCCGCTGATGGCGATGGGGCGCGTGCGGAAAATGATGGCTGGAGCCTAGCTACTTATACGCCACCGCCGCACTGGAAGGCCCTGCAAGGGGAATGACTTCCGTGTGGGAAAAGCCAACCTCCTTACACCAGCCGTCAAAATCGGCGCCGGTGTAATCGAACGCGTCGCCAAATTCGATCAACATGTTGAGCGACATCATCAGGCCGAAGACATTTTCCCGGCGCGCATCATCAATCAGTTGCTCGACAACGATAAAAACGCCGCCTTCAGGCAGGGCGTCAAAGGCCTTGCGGATAAGCATCATCTTATTGTCGAGATTCCAGTCATGAAGGATCATTCCCATGGTGATGACATCCGCTTTAGGAAAATCATCCTTGAAAAAATCCAGGTCGACAGCGTCGATGCGATCGGAAAGCCCCGCCGCCGCTATCTTTTTCTTTGCGATCGCCGTAACGCTTGGAAGATCCGCTGAGATCAGGGCGAGATCCGGATGTTCTTGCGCGACCATCATGGAAAGCACGCCCGCGGCGCCGCCGATATCACAAAGCGTCTTGTAGCTGGAAAAGTCGAATTTTTTCGCAAGCATCATAAAATTACCGGCGGAAACGCCTGTCATCGCTTCCATAAATTGCTCAAGCCGCTTGGAATCTGAGTAAAGTTCTTCAAACATCGGCTTGCCTGTATGTTTGATTTCACATTGCGGCTTGCCGGTTTTCAGCGCTTCGGTGAGATCAGCCCAGAACGGGTACAGACGCTCATTCGCCATTTCGAGCATGCCGCCCATATAGGCGGGATTGTTCTTGTTAAGGAAAGCGGCCGTTTCGGGTGTGTTGCGATAGCGTGCGTTCGGGCCGTCGCCATCGCGTTCCAGAAATTTTATTGAGACAAGGGCGTCGAAGAAATCAGGATTGGCGCGTGGGTGCAACTCAAGCAGCTCGCATAATTCTCCGCCCGTGAGGGCCTTATCGTCGAGTTTTGTGAAGAGCTCCAGCTCGGTCGCCGACTGCAGCACTTTAGACGGCCAGAAGGCCATACCGGTCTCAATGATTCGTTGCGGATTTAGATCGCTCATCTCGCTCCCCTTATGGTATGCGGGCGGACGCTATCAGGCGGCGGGGCGGCGCTCAACTACATCCGCCTTCCATTGCCGCAATCCACTCGCTCACTAACTTCACGCCTTCTTCGTGCCTCACCGCGCGGCCGAGCTCCGGCATCATGGCGCCGGGGTCAGTGGTTTCCATACGGAACACCGTGATGGAAAGGTCGGGCCGTCCGGGCACGATGTCATAGGGGCGCCCGCCCGTGCCGCGCCCCGCCGCCACCGGCGTCTTGCAATTGCCGAGCGCCGGGCCCGCTGCGTCAGGTTCAAGGTTGAGGCCGGACGTATCCGCCGGGCCGTTCGGATTGTGGCAGTGGCTGCAATTGATATCGAGATAGGCGCGCGCGCGGGTGTTTAGCGGTTCCGCCTGGTCGGTCCACACGGCGTTTCGCGGCGCCGGTTGCGCGATCTCTCCGGTGAGGAGGCCTTTCGCCAGCCAGTGATCGAGCTGGTTGAAGCCTTCGGCGAAGCTTGACGGCTTGTTCAGGTGCCGCGCCTTCGGGCCGATGGGTTTGATCGCCTTCGTCGTCGCGTTGGTGGCGTGACAGCCGGCGCATTGATTGGCGTTGGGCACGAGATAGGCGAAAGGCTCCATGCGCCCCCCATCTTCATGAGCATCGCGGATCAGCGTCATGGGGATCACCGCGCCGGTGCGTTTTAACACCGCGTCGCTCTGGTCGTCGTTCCAGACATAGGGCAGGGCGTCCCATCCCGCCTCGCGCCGGACCAGCACGCGCGTTTCGACAAGACGCAGGTGATCGAGCGACATTTCTCCGTCATTGATGCTGCGCTCGCGGCCAAAGGAAACATCGCCGTTCCATTCATTCTCCGGGGTCGGATAATAAAACGTCTTGGTGATGACCGTGCCCACGGGAAAGTCGAAGGCTTCGTCCGCATCGTAAATTGCGGGCGCGCCGTCCGGCGTCCACACAGTGCGCAGCTTCAGCGCGTAATCGGAAAAGAGCGGCGTCGCGAGATCATAAGGCGTGACGCCGTCGCCAAGACGCAGTGCGCGGTCCTTCACGCTCACCATGCCCCAGTCGCTCAACTGCGCCGGGTTTTCTTCTGCGTGATAAGTCGGCGCCGCGGTCTGTTGCTGTGAGCAGGCCGAAAGCAGCAGTACGGCAGCGGCGAGAACCGCATTTTTCTGGCGCCGTCTGGCGTTGTCTGGTTTTTGCTCTTGGCTACGCATGTCTTCTGCTTTCGTGGGCCTTGGTTCCATTCTCGTCATTCCGGGCGCGCTGCAGCACGCAGTGTTGCGGCGCAGACCCGGGATCTCCCGCCAAACTTCACGAGATCCCGGCTCTAACAGACGCAAACCAAATGCTTCGCAGTTGGCGCCTGTAACGGCCGGGATGACGACGGTGAGCATCATAACCCAGCCGCAAAGGCGGTGGATAACTCTTCACCAAACCTCAAAAAACCGGCCAAATTCATGCTTTTTGAGGTGTTTTTCCCGCCTTGCGTGTGGCGTCTACAAGCCGGAAAGCGGCCCGGTCAGGCTGATCGCCGGGAGTTTATCAAAGGCGCAGTCATGGACGCCGTCTTCCGCCACTTGCGGGCTCTTATTGTCGTTGGGTCCGTCCACATTGAGGACCTTCGCTTCGCCATTCTGGACGCAGAGAACATCGCTCGCGCCGGTGAGCGCCGGGTCCACATAACCGTCCCACAACACATCGGGGATGCGGCCAAGGGGGCCCGCGACCGCGATTTTCAGCGCCTGCAATTTAAGGCCGTCCGGGTTGTCGCCGCCGCCGTCAAAGCTGTTGCCATAAACATAGACCCCCTGCGGATAGGGGTCGAAGTCGCTTTGCATGCCGTCTTCGGAAAAACCGGACGAATAAAAGCTGGAGACAATGACATTCGCCGTCTTGTTGTCGCGAATATCGTTGTCGAAGATTTCCACCTCATCGTTTGAATTGATGACAACGCCGGAACCGGCGGGCACAGAGGCGACCGGCGTTCCTTCGAGACCGAAATTCTTCGTGTTGTTCTCGTATATCTCGTTATTGAAGACGCGAGTGCGCGCGCCCGGCTGTTTCAGGTTCGGCATGTTGAAGACGAGAATGCCGCCGGTATTGTTGGTCGCGACATTGCCATAGACATCGGCGTCGAAAGTGTTCTCGATCTCGATGCCGGCGACATTGTATTCGGCGCGATTGTTGCGGATGACGACATTTTGCGACTGGCCGATGTAAAGCCCGGCGTCGGAGGCGCCGATGGCGACGCTCTCTTCCATCAACAGGTTTTTCACCTGCACCGGGTAAATGCCATAGGCGCCGTTTTCGGTTTTCGGCTTGCCGGTCCATTCCGTGCGCACCCGGCGAATAATGACATTTTCCGCTTCCGAGATTTTGAGGGCGTCGCCTTTTGTGTCTTCGATGGCGAGGTCTTCAATCGTGAAATCATTTGCTGTCACGAAAAGCCCTTCGGCGCCGGCGATCTGTCCGGCGAAACTGAGGACGGATTTATCCATCCCGGCGCCTTTAATGGTGACGCCGTCCACGGTGAGGCTCAACGAACGGTCAAAGGCGAAACGGCCTTCGGGAATTTCGATCGTGTCTCCGGGCTGCGCATCGAGAAGCTGGCTCATCAGGGTTTCTTGATAGGAGGCGTCCGCCGGCGCCGCCGCTTCGTCTTTTTGTCCGCATGCGGTTACGAGCAATAATGCTGCACACGCGAAGGCCTGGCTTTTCATGTTGTTCCCCTTGGTCCCGTTGCGCATGTTCCTGCGCATCTGCCTTGATTTCGGGCGCGCGCCCTTTCAGCATCCGATGATGCCGGAATCGGGGCGGGAATAAAAGGAAGCTTTGCATGTCTTTAACGCGGCGACATCTGATGCAGTCGGGCGGCCTTGGCGCCATGCTCTTAACGGCGGCCGGCGCCTGTTCGCGGTCCGATCAGAAACAGGCGGACAATCTCGCCGATCTTGACGCCGCAGAAACGGCGGCGCGCATCAAGTCCGGCGAGATTTCCGCGGGTGAGGCGGTTGGCGCGGCGATTGACC
Organism: Hyphococcus sp.; assembly: GCF_041986965.1. GTDB lineage: Bacteria > Pseudomonadota > Alphaproteobacteria > Caulobacterales > Parvularculaceae > Hyphococcus. The sequence goes on from NZ_JBHIXB010000001.1 coordinate 1,584,726, forward strand.
GGGCGGAACGGATCAACAAAGAGATCAACGCCATCGCGACGCAGACCTTCGACACGGCGCGCGAAGACGCTGCTGATGTTGAAGGCGTCATGGCCGGCGTGCCGACCTTCATCAAGGATCTTTATGACGTCACCGGCGTTCCTTCCGGCTTCGGCAGCCGCGCCTTTCCGGGCTATGTGGGCGGCGAGCAACTGCCTTTTGTCACGGAGTTTATAAATCTCGGCGTCGTCAGTCTCGGCAAATCGACTTCGCCGGAATTCGGCCTTACGGCGACGACGGAATCGATCGCCACCGGGGCTACGCGCAATCCCTGGAATCTCGATTATTCAACCGGCGGATCGTCGGGCGGCGCGGCGGCGCTTGTGGCGAGCGGGGTGGTTCCGATTGCGCATGCAACCGATGGCGGCGGGTCGATTCGCATTCCCGCCTCCTGTTGCGGCACGGTGGGCTTGAAGGTCTCAAGAGGGCGCACGCCGCGGGGCGAGCCGTCCGACATGCCGTTGTCGCTGTCGACCCATGGCGTTGAAAGCCGCACCATGCGCGATACGGCGGCGGTTTCGGCGGCGATGGCGCGGCCATCGGCGGAAAGCGGATTGCCCCCGCTGGAGCTTGTGACGGCGCCGCTCAAAGAGCGTTTGCGGATCGCCGTCGTCATGGATGGGCCCGGCGGCGGCTATTCCGCCGACCCCGCCGTGAAAGAGGCGACGGAAAGCGTCGCGGCGCTGTGCGCCGATCTCGGCCATCATGTTGAAGAGGCCGTCTTTCCGGTGGATGAGGGCTTTTCCGCCGATTTCAGCCTCTATTGGGCGGCGATTGCAGACCAGGTGATGACAAGCTGGGAACAGGCGACAGGCATGCCGCGCAACGGGCTCGCTTTCGAACCGTTCACGCTTGGCCTTGCTGAAGTCTTTCAGGCCAATCAGGCCGGGTTTCAAGACGCGCTTGCGCGCCTCTTTGCCATTGAAAACGTCATGGCGGAGTTTCACCAAAATTATGACGTCATCCTGTCGCCTGTCCTGTGCACACCGCCGCCGGAAATCGGCTATATGGACGGCGCGCTTGATTATGAAACCTTGATCGGGCGGCTCACCGACTACGTTCAGTACACGCCGCTTTACAATGTCTCCGGCGCGCCGGCGATCTCCCTGCCGCTCTCCATGTCGCCGGAGGGGCTTCCCATCGGCGCCATGTTCGGCGCCGCCATGGGACGTGAGGACCTGCTGATCGGTCTCGGGTTCGAGATGGAGGAGGCGCGGCCCTGGGCCGGGCGCAAGCCAGCGGTGTTCGGTTAGGAAACGGCCTCGACCAGTCCCTTGAAGAATGTTGCGCCGTCCATGCCGCCGAGCAGCGGCGAGATCACCCGTTCCGGATGGGGCATCATGCCGAGGACATTGCCCGCGTCATTGATAAGCCCGGCGATATCGCGGGCTGACCCGTTGGGGTTTTCCACATAGCGGAACGCGACGCGGCCTTCGCCTTCGATCCGGTCGAGCGTTTCTTCATCGGCAACATAATTGCCGTCATGATGGGCGACCGGGAAGGTGACATAGCTTCCTTTTTCGAAACCGCGGGTGAAGATCGACTGGTTGTTTTCGACCCGCAGAGAGACGTCGCGGCAAACGAAATCGAGCCCGGCGTTGCGCATGAGAACGCCCGGCAGCAGTCCGGTCTCGCACAGAACCTGAAACCCGTTGCAAACGCCGATGACCGGCACGCCCGCTTTCGCTTTCTCGATGACGGAGCGCATGATTGGTGATTTGGCCGCCATGGCGCCGGCGCGCAGATAGTCGCCGTAAGAAAAGCCGCCGGGAAGGGCGATGAGGTCGACCTCCGGCGCGTCCGTGTCGCCATGCCAGACCATGGCCGGTTTCTTGCCCGTCGCCTGTTCCAGCGCGACCGCTATGTCGCGATCGCAATTCGACGCCGGGAAGACAATGACTGCGGTTTTCATGACTGCCTCATGAGAGATTGGTTCTGTTCCTGAAGGCCCCGATCAGATTGTCCGAGTCGGTCACCCAGCCGAAGACGTTTTCGAAGTTCCATATGGTCGCATCGCGCACAAAATCGGGGCCGGCGTGGTTCATGGCGTCCTCCACCATGATGGGCCAGTATTCCTCGAAATAGGCGTCGCGCGCCGTGCTTTCCACACAGACATTTGTGGCGATTCCCGTGAAGAAAAGATAGCGGATATTGCGGGCGCGCAGATCATTGTCGAGGGTCGTGCCCGCAAAGCCGCTATAGCGTGATTTCCGGATCACAAGATCGCCCGGCTGCGGTTTGAGGGCGTCAACGATTTCCCAGTCCCATGTCCCGTGGATGAGCAGCTTGCCGTCGAGCTCCGGCCGCTCGCGCATGGTGCGCAAGGAAAGCTCCTTGTGATAGTTCGGCGATAACGGCCCGCCGGCGTCACTGAGATCGGGTTTGTAACCGACCTGAAGATAAACGATCTTGACGCCGGCCTCGCGCGCGGCGGCGATGATCTTTTTGTTGATGTCGACGACCGCCGCGGCCGCCGAAATATCGTGACCGGCGAGATCGAGCATGCCCCCTTTGGAGGCGAATGCATTCTGCATGTCGACGACGACGAGCGCGGATTGATCGAGCGCGACGTCAACCGGATCAGGACGGGCGGCGAGCGTGATCATGACGGCGCCTGGCCGTCTGGTTCGGCGCCGCCTTGTTTGCATGCGATCAGCACATGTTGTCCAAGCGGGCTTTCCGTAATGGCGCGCTCCACGCTAAAGCCCGCTTCCTGCATCCACGCCTCAAGCTCCTCGCGCGGCTGGCGGACGCGCAAGACGTCCCGGCCCAGGATGCGCGCGAGATATTGCACCGGCTTCGGCGGAAACAGTTTTGCGTGTTTGGGATCGCCGGCGTCGAAATAGGAGGCGACGATATGGCCCCCCGGTTTCAGGACGCGCGCAGCTTCGCCCAGATAGGTTTTGATTTCGTCAGGCTTCAGATGGGTGAACACCGACATGAAGACGATCATGTCGCCGGTTGCATCATCGACGGGCAAGGCCAGCGACGAAATCGTTTCAAAACGCCAGTCGGACCTGTCGCAAACTTTCTTTGCGTGCGCCACAAGGTCGGGGAGGATGTCAAAGCCGGAATAGGCGACGCGCTCATCGTCGCGCAAGGCGGCGGCAAGCCGGCCCGACCCGCAGCCGACATCAATGACATGGAACGGGCCATCGGGCGCAAGATCGGAAATGATCGCCGCCTGGGCTTTTCCGGCGGCTTTGTAATAGCCGCCCACGGCGCGTTCGAGAGCTTCGGTTTCGCTGGCGCTGGTCTTGCGAAGATTGCGCAGGAGCCGTTGGTATTCGCGTATGTAATGTGGTTGTGCGAACACGTCCCCGTCCGAAGGCTACGCCAGAATTTCAATCGAATAGTTTTCCATCACCGGATTGGCGAGCAGCTTTTTGCACATTTCTTCGGCTGTCGCGCGCGCCGCCGCCTCGTCGGTTTCGGTGAGTTTCATCTCAATCACCTTGCCCTGGCGCACGCCTTGGGCGCCGTCAAAGCCGAGCCCGGCGAGGGCGCTTTCAATCGCGGCGCCTTGCGGATCGAGAACGCCGTTTTTCAAGGTGATAGTGATTTTCGCTTTCATGAGCTGTGCCCGCTTTTCGCCTGTCAGGGGCTGATACACCGGGCCGTCAGGCGGCGCAATGTGGGGCGGGCGTCATGCTGGCGCTATGAAGGCGGCCATGAAGGCTGATTGTCAGTTGAGAAGGCCGGTCCCTTCGCCGGCGTAAGTCTCAAGCTGGCGGTAGGCGGCGGCGGCCTGATCGGCGTTAAATTGGGCGATCGCCTGGTCGCGGGCTTTTTGCATGGATTCTTCAAGGCGCGTGGCCTTGAGTTCCGCCTCGGCGCGGATGATCTGTGTGTGGGCGCGCTGGGCGATTTCACGCGACTCTGCGGTGGGGGGAGACGGATAAAGCGCATCCGCCCGGATCTGCTCCAGCTTTTTGATGTCCTCGGGGCGCACTTCCCGGCTTGCTGGCACCTCCGCATCGCTGACGTCGATATCCTCGGCCGCCTCGGCCTGAGCCGATTTTTCATCGGATTTTTTGCCGGCTTCGATGCGCTGAAGCTCAGCTTCGGCGTTACGCAGCGCGGCTTCGTTTTTCTGTACGGCGACCCGCTGATTTTCGGTATTGCGGTCTGCGGCGGCGCCGCGTTCTTCGGCGGCGCGCTGATTTTGAAGCTGGCGGTCATCCGCGCGATCGGCGACGCGGCGCTCCGCCTCTTGCCGGTCTGTGGACGTCGCCTGCGCAGCTTCCTGCTTGCGGGCGTCAGCGTTGCGTAAGGAGCTGCCCGAAAGGGCGTCGTCCTCCCGGCTGGGCGCGCTCGCGGGCTGCCGGCCCGGCGCTGTCGCGCGCAGAGCCGACACTGGCGTTGAGCCAGTTCGTCCGGAGCCGTATGTGTAAACCGCGTATGGCATAACCTTGTAACGCTATCAGAACACAGATTGCTGGCGGCTTAGGAAAACCGTTTGCATTGTATCTAATGCGGTAAGGCTTTGTTCACCATGCTTACCAAGGTCTTGAACGGTCCCGGCCGTTCAAACCCGCACAGTTCCTTGAGGCTGGATAGACGAGCGCCTTCTGGCGCGTTGCGGGACCATGCCCGGTGAATCTTAGCGCCAGCTTAATTTTCGTTTATTTCTCGTTGTCGCTGACCAGAACGGGGCCGCTCTGACCGGAGCTTTCCGCCTCGCGCAGGACGCCGAGGCGCCGGGCGACTTCGCGATAAGCGTCGGTGACGTCGCCAAGATCCTGGCGGAAACGGTCCTTGTCCATGATATGCCCGGTTTCCATGTCCCACAAACGGCACGAGTCCGGGCTGATCTCGTCGGCGACAATGAGGCGCATCATATCGCCTTCATACTGGCGGCCGAATTCGATCTTGAAATCGACGAGCTTGATGCCGACCCCGGCGAAGAGCCCGGACAGGAAGTCGTTCACCCTGAGCGCCAGGGCCATCATGTCGTCGATTTCCTGGGGGTTGGCCCAGTTGAAGGCGGTGATGTGTTCTTCGGAAACCAGCGGGTCGCCGAGATCGTCATTCTTGAAATAGAATTCGATCACCGAGCGGGGCAGGGCGACGCCGTCCTCAATCCCGAGGCGCTTGGAAATCGAGCCGGCGGCGTAATTGCGGACGACGACTTCCAGCGGCACAATCTCCACATGGCGGACCAGCTGCTCGCGCATATTGAGGCGCTTGATGAAATGGGTGGGAACGCCGATGCGCTCCAGCCCCATCATGATGAATTCGGAAATGCGGTTATTGAGGACGCCCTTGCCCTCCAGCACCGCTTTTTTCTGGTTATTGAACGCCGTTGCGTCATCCTTGAAATACTGGATGATCGTGCCTGGCTCCGGGCCCTCGAACAGGATTTTCGCCTTGCCTTCGTAGATCTGCTTGCGGCGGGCCATTTCCGTAATCCTTTCAGTGCCTTGCGCGCCATGTTTCCGGCGCGGCAATAGCGGCTCGGGGCGGGTCCAGCCGACTCAAGAGGCTGGCCTTCCCGCTTCGCTAGCACGGCTGGCGCGGTGGGAGAAGCGGGGGTTTACGCTCCTTGTCCTTTGAATGATAGTCCTCAGCCCTTACATTGGGGCTACATTTTCCACAGGCGCGTTGCGTCATTTTAGGAAGGCGCGTTGCGCCGGGCCCCGGTCGCCTATAAAGACGCGGTCACCGGCCAGCCCGCCGACCTGATTTTGCTGACGATCTGGAGTTTTGCCCCGATGACGACCTTCGACGACCGCAAGGACAAATTCGAAAACAAATTCGCCCATGACGCGGAGCTTCGCTTCAAGGCTGAGGCCCGGCGCAACAAGCTGCTGGGGCTCTGGGCCGCTGAGCTGATGGGCAAGACCGGAGACGAGGCCGACGCGTACGCAAAGGAAGTCATCAAGGCTGATTTTGAAGAAGCCGGCGATGAAGACGTTTTCCGCAAGCTGCGCGCCGATTTCGACGCTGCGGGCGTCAACCAGTCCGATCATCAGATCCGCCGCCATATGGAGGAGATGATGACCGAAGCTGTGAAACAACTTCAAAACGGCGAATAAGCCTGACATAGCGGTGGTGTGACATGATGGAAGCAGCGCCGTTTGCACTTTTTCTCGGCGGCGCGCTTCTCCTCAATATCACGCCAGGGCCGGACATGGCCTTCACGCTCGCCTCAACGGCGCGCGGCGGCGCACGCGCAGGCATCGCCGCCGCGATCGGCGTCGGCGCCGGCGCGCTTGGCTGGACATTGGCGACGGCGGTGGGACTGGCCGCCATGCTTGCGGCGTCTGAGCATGCGCTGACACTGATCCGGATTGTCGGCGGTCTTTATCTTCTTTATCTGGCGGTTCGCACGATTGTCGAAAAGCCTGCGCCCATCGGGGCGGAGGGCCGGGCGAGCCCCTTGCAATCTTTCCGCGCCGGCGCGTTTACAAATCTTTTTAATCCAAAGGTCGGGCTTTTCTTTCTCGCTTTTCTGCCCGGTTTTGCAAATCCGGAAACAGGCGCCGTCTGGCTTCAGATCATGACGCTTGGCGCGCTTTTCAGTTTTACCGGAACCAGCGTCCTGATCCTGGTGGCTTTGGCGGCCGGGGCGTTGCGGCGCAGGCTTGTTGAATCGCCCACAGCCCAGAACCGCATGAAAGCAATTTCAGCGAGCGTTTATGGCGGTCTCGGTCTTTATCTTCTGACATCCGGCGCCAAGTAGGCGTTTTACCGGCGGCGCGTTTTGACGCTCACGGGCGCGGGCTGCAGCGCTGGCGCCAGAAGTGAATGTCCCGCCCGGCGTCCTCCGCCTTTGTCTTCATCCTCTTCATCGCGCGGGAGAAGAAAAACCGCCGTGCCCATGGCGGCGGAGCCCCAGGTGATTGTCACCACGATCAACAGCATGACGGCGGCGAGCGGGCCTGAAACCGGATCGGCGATCAGATCGCCAAGGCCGCCGACATTGAAATAGAAAAGCGCGCCCACAAAGATCCATCCGCTCACCGCGCCAAGGGCGAGATGTGAGAGCAAAAATCTGGTCAACCGCCAATCAATGCCCTTGCTGACGCCTTTCCGGTGGGGTGTCTTCATCATGCGCAACGCCTCCACGCTATGAACTAATGCCGGCGAGGGCGCTGTGCATTGCGGCATGACGCCGCCCGCATAGCGCCGGCAACTGCTAAAGCGCCTTCGTTTCCATCCCAACTGGGATAAGCTGCCGCGCAAGAGATCAAGAGGAGACGGTTCATGGGACGGGTCAGCGGTAAAAAGGCGTTTATCACGGGCGGTGCGCAGGGGCTCGGCGCCTGTTTTGCGCGCATGCTCGCCGACGAAGGCGCGAAAGTTTTCATCACTGATGTGAATAGCGAGGGGGCTGAGGCGACCGCCGCCAAGATCAACGAAAAACATCCGGGCGCCGCGGCTGCGGCCCGCCATGACGTAACCAGCCGCGACGAATGGAAATCCGCGCTTAAAGCCGCCGCCGGCGCCATGGGCGGCGTCGACACGCTTATCAATAACGCCGGCATCGGCACGTTCGGCAATATTGAAACCGCAACAGACGAAGATTGGCGCCGGACGCAGGCGATTGACGTCGATTCGATTTTCATGGGCACGCAAGAGGCGATGCCTTATCTGAAAGACTCCCAGCCGGGTTCTATCATCAATATCTCGTCCGTCGCCGGCATGATCGCCGACGGCAACATGCTCGCCTACAACACGGCGAAAGCGGCGGTGTGGATGATGTCGAAATCGATTGCGCTTCATTGCGCAAGGTCGGGTTATGACATTCGCAGCAATTCCGTACACCCCGTGTTCACCAGAACGCCGATCATCGATCCGCTGATCGCCATGGGCGGCGGCGGCGATGAGGGCGAGAAGCGCCTGGTGCAACAGATCCCCTGGCAGCGTCTCGCAGAGCCGGAGGATGTGGGATATTGCGTCCTTTATCTCGCCTCTGACGAGTCGCGCTATATCACGGCTTCCGAGTTCAAGATTGACGGCGGCATCACGGCGCAATAACGCCGCAAACATTGCGGGGGATCGGCAAGCGCCCTATATATCAGGGGCTTGCGCCCCATATTGCTTCGCGCGCCCACGCTAAAGGAGACCGCATGTCCGGCATTCTCATTCTCATTGGCCTTATCGTCGTTCTCGCCGTCTTCATTATCGGCATCTATAACCGCATCGTCGCGCTTTCTCAGCGCACGGAGCAGGCTTTCGCCGATGTCGACGTGCAGTTGCGCCAGCGCCATGACCTGATCCCTAATCTCGTCGAGACGGTGAAGGGATACGCGACGCATGAAAAAGATACGCTTGATGCTGTGATCCAGGCGCGCAACGCCGCGCAAGCCGCGCATGGGCCCGCAGCGCAAGGCGCCGCGGAAGGCGTTCTTGGCGCCGCCTTGGGCAAGCTTTTCGCCCTCGCAGAAGCCTATCCGGACCTGAAAGCCAACACCAACTTCATGGAGTTGCAGCGCGAGCTTTCCGACGTTGAAAACAAGATCGCCGCCGCACGCCGCTTCTTCAACAACGCGGTTCAGGAATACAACACGGCGATCCAGCAGATTCCGGGCAATCTCGTGGCGCCCATGGGCGGGTTCGGATCCAAGGAATATTTCGAAATCCCCGAAGGAAGCCGCGGCCAGATCGAGGCGGCGCCGGAAGTGAAATTCTAGAGCGCATGGACGGGGCGCGGCGGGACTGTGCAATCCGCGCCGCGGAGCGAGGCGATGCTGACCTCATCGCCGACATCCTTGCAGAGGCGTTCGCCGGGGATCCGGTGATGAACTGGACCTTTGGCGGCGCAGGGGCGTTCCGCACGGTCTTTCGCGAGCTTGCGCGCGGCGTCTATCTGAAAGACGGTTTCGGACATCTGGCGGGCGGCAGTTCAGGAGATTGGGCGGCGACGCTGTGGCTGCCCAAAGGCGTGGAGATCAAGCTGCCCATGGCGAACGAATTGCGCATTGCCGCTGCGGCCCTGCTGCATCATGGACCGGCTTCAATCCGGCGCGCGCAGAAAACGGCGGCAGTGCTCGCCCGGCATCATCCTCACGAGCCCCATTACTATCTTTTCGCTGTGGGCGTCCGAAACAGCGCCCAGGGCAACGGGCTCGGCGGACGGCTCATTCGCGAGGGGTTAAAACGCGCGGAAAAAGACGGGGCGCCCGCCTATCTTGAAAACTCCAATCCGAAAAACACGCCGCTTTATGAACGGCTCGGCTTTGAAGTTATCGCGCCGCTGCCATTGCCTGACGGTGCGCCGCCGCTGCTCGCCATGATGCGGCCTGCGCAGCCAGGATTGGCGGGAGGCGCATCATGAGACTTCTCGGGCTCATCGGTGGTGTCAGCCCCGAAGCGACGGCGATTTATTATCGACTGTTGACCGAGGCGGCGCGCACGCGTCTGGGGCCGCTCCATTCGGCGAATGTAATGCTGTATGCGCTCGATTACGGCGTCATGGTCGAGCATTACGACAATCGCGACTGGGACGCCTTCAGCGCTGAAGTGGTGAAGGGCGCCAAACATCTTGAAGCTGCGGGCGTTGATGGGCTTGTCATCTGCTCGAACACAACGCATGTGGCCGCTGACGCCGTCGGCGCCGCCGTCGATCTTCCGCTCATTCACATGCTCGATGTGCTGGCTGGCGAATTGAAGACGAGAAAGACCCGCCGGCCATTGCTGCTCGGCACGCCTGTCGTCATGGGTGAGGCGCATTACCGCAATGAGCTCGCCAGGCGCTATGATGGCGAGGTTCTGGTTCCGGCTGAAAAAGAGCAAGCCGAAGTGGGCCGCATCATTCTCGACGAATTGGTGCTCGGCAATGTGTACGATTCTTCGCGCAAGGAATTGTTGGCGATCATCGACCGCATCAAGCCTGACGGCGTCATTCTCGGCTGTACGGAGCTTTGCATGATCCTCGGGCAGGAGCACTGCGATATTCCCGTCTTTGATACGACGGGCCTTCATGCGGCCACCGCTGCGCATTTCATTTTCGGGGAGGAGTGACGCGGTGGGCGCCTTCGGCCTGCAAACCCATATCTGGAACAACAATCTGAAATCCGTCTTCCTGCTGGCGGGGTTTCCGGTGCTCCTCCTGTTGCTGATCTATGGTCTGTCCGTCGGCTATGTCGGGCTTGTGGAGCCGATCAACAGTATCGGCGAGGGGATGGTTCTTGCCGCCGATCACATGAGCCGTCTCTGGCCGTTCGCGCTTCTCGGCGCCGGGCTCTGGTTTGTGATTGCGTTCTTTTCCTATCAGAAAATGATCGAAGCGTCTGTCGGCGCGCGCGGTCTGACGCGCAAGGAAGCGCCTGAACTTTACAATCTTCTGGAAAATCTCTGCGTCTCGCGCGGCCTCACCATGCCGAGGCTCAATATTATCGAAACCGATGCGCTCAACGCCTTCGCCAGCGGACTGACCGAGAAAAGCTACAAGGTGACGGTGACGCGCGGGTTGATCGAGACGCTCGACAAGGATGAGCTAGAGGCGGTGCTCGCCCATGAGCTCACCCACATCATGAATAAAGATGTGCGGCTGCTGATTATCGCCGTGATTTTCGTTGGTGTTTTTTCTTTCTTTGGCGAGCTTGTTTTCCGCAATATGTTTTATCGCGGCGTTCGCGTTGGCGGGCATACGCGGTCCCGAAGCGGCGATAGCCGCGGCGGCGGCGTGCTCATTCTCATCGCCATTGCGATGATCGTGATCGCCTATCTTCTGGCGCTGGTGATCCGGTTTTCCCTGTCGCAAAAACGCGAATATCTGGCGGATGCAGGCGCTGCGGAACTGACCCGCAATCCGGACGCCATGATTTCGGCGTTGAAAAAGATATCGGGACATAGCCGCATCGATGCGCCGAATGACGTTCAGCAGATGATGGTGGAGAATACGCAACCCTTTGCGGGCGTCTTCGCCACCCACCCGCCGATTGAAAAACGCATCGCCGCGCTTGTCAGCTTCGCCGGCGGCCAGCAATAAAATCGGCAATAAAAAAGGCGGGACCTCGTGGCCCCGCCTTTTTCGTTCGGATAATTTTTTGCTTAGTCGAACAGGCGATATTGCGCCCGGAGCGAGATGCGCGCATCCGGCGCTTCTTCTGTGACGCCGATGGCGCCGCTGAGATTGATGCGCAGGCGGCTGTTGACCGCGTAGGACCCGCCAAACAGGAAGGAGCCCACGGTCGTCGCCGGTGATTCTGAAAAGATAAGATTTGTTTGCGCCGGGCCAAAGACGAGCTGATCGCCGATCATGAGCGGAATCGGCGTTCTGGATTGTGGATCGAGCGCCGGCACAGGATCGCCGGCAGGGTCATAATCCGGATTCTCAGCCGTGCTTGTCGCAACCTGGAAGATCTGGTTGCGGAAGATGTTTTCAAACTCGTTGCTCGATCTCAGGAAGAAGCTCTGATCGTAGCCGAAGTTCATGGACAGGCGTTCGTTCAGCGACAGGCCGACGCCGATACTGGTGCGGATCGCGTCGCCCGGATCATATTCGAGCAATGTTGACCGCCGGGGCGCCACGTCGGAAAGAACGAAGCTGTCATTGCCGGGCGCCGGCATAACCCCTGATTCGGTATCAACAAGAACTTCGTTCGGGGATGTCGGCATATTATACTGGTAGCCGAAATTCGCGTAGAGCGAGGCGGGATCGCTCGACAGAATGAAGGTCATGCTCGGCTCGATGGTCCAGAAGCCTGAACCGGTCGCCAGATCTGTTTCAACGCCATTGTCTGTATTGCGCGCAACATCAAACGGCCCCGTGCCCGTCGGCGCTTTCACGCGCAGATTGGCGATGGCGTAAGGCCATTTCGTTCCGTTGTTGAGCTGGTAGTGGAGCCCGAAATCAATATCGCCGAGGCCGCTGCCGCTGAGATCGCGAACGGTTGTCGTGGCGTCGTCGATCGCGACGCCGGAAATGCGGTCGGTGCGCGATACGTAAGGCACGCGGGCGTCAATTTCAAAACGGCTGGTGATGCCGTATTTCACGGAAAGACTTTCGGTGACGGCGCGGCGGTCGGTGTCGGTCGCCTCGATGGCGCCGATCAGCACCGCGTCGACAATTTCAATGCCCTGGAAGAAGAACCGGTTGTCGGACGCGACGGTGTAGTCAATCGCCGGCTCCACATACATGGTGCCGCGCGGCGTCAGGATGCCGCCAATGTCAGAGAAAATCGCGAGATAAGGCCGTTCGTCCTCATCTTCGGGTCTGACGCCCACCTCCGTCGGCAAGGAGCCATCGCGTTTCGGATCGTCCTGGGGTTTCGGCTTTGTATCATTGGCCGCGACTCGCGTCGGCTGCGCGCCGCTGGAAGAGGGTGCAGATGCAGAGGCGGTTTGTGTGCGCGGCGATGACGCCGCGGCTTGCGGCGCGTTCGAGGTTTTAGGCTGCGCTTTCTGGGTCGGCGCTGCGGGTTGGGGGGTGGCGTCTGCCTGCGCAACCTGCATCGGCGCCGGCTGGCCCGGCAGCGTCAGCGTCGCGCCGGCGCGAAGCGGATAGGGCGGGCGCAGATTGTTGGCTTCGGCGATGGCGCGCACGGTCGTGTTGTTGCGGCGTGCAATAGAGCTGAGCGTATCGCCGCTTCTCACCCGATAATCTGATGTGGCGGAAGCGTATCGCGGCGCCGCGCCGTCATTCATGGCGGTGACTGTTTGGCTCAACGCATTGATCTGTTTCGCCTGCGCATCGATCAGGGCGGCCTGTCTGGCGATCAACTCTTCGGCTTCGTCAAGACGCAGGGTTTGCAGCGCCACGATGTCTTTCAGATAGACAAGGTCTTCTTCGATCGTGGGCTTCGGCATCATCGCCGTGTCGCTGCCGGCCGGCGTGTCCGTGACGGCCGGATCCTGTTCCGCATAGGCGGTGTTGGTTAACGCGGTGGCGAGAACGGCTGCGGCGCAACAGCGTAGCAGGTGCGGTTTCATGTAGGCTTCCCCCTGGGGTTCTTAGCAATCGTTCAACAAGGCTTTCACTTCGGCGCAAACCGACCGGTAGGCCGATGCAAAATCCTCGCCTTCGAGACTTTTCTTCAAAGTGTTAAAGGTTCCGCGTGACCGGCCCGAAAGGGTGACGGCCTTGGCGATGTTGCCGTCCGCGGCGTTCAGCGCTTTCAACAGCATATAGCGGTTCATCAGCGCGGTGGCGTCTTCGACGGCGAAAGACGTCGTCGTTGTCGCCGCATGCTCAAAATCGAAGCGCAGATGTCCCGGCAAAATCTTGCCTTTTTCCCGCCGCGCATAAGGCATGGCCCGCAACAGGACATTGCGCAATTCGCGGACATTACCCGGGAAGCGGTAGGATTTGAGACGGTCTGCGGCTTTCGGCGTTAACCGTAATTTCCGGTTCCGTTCGTCGCCGTGGCTGGCGATCATCCGCTCCGCGATTTCAATCATGTCATCGCCGCGTTCACGCAAGGGCGGCACATCGATGATCAAAACATTGATACGGTAGAAGAGGTCAGGCCGGAATTTTCCGGCGCAGACATTCTCCTGAAGATTGACGTTGGTGGCGGAAATCAGACGGAAGTCGATTTTTTCAGGCGTCTTGCCGCCAAGTTTTGTCACCATGCCGTCTTCGAGCACCCGCAAGAGGTGGGTCTGAACGGAGAGCGGCATGTCGCCGATTTCATCAAGGAAAAGCACGCCGCCATTCGCCAGCGCGATTGCGCCTTCGCGCTCGGCGACCGAGCCGGTAAAGGCGCCTTTCACATGACCGAATAATTCCGATGCGGCGAGAGTTTCTGGCATGGCGCCGGCGTTAAGCGGCGAGAAGGCGCCCTTTGCGCGTGATCCGCCGAGATGCAGATGGCGCGCTACAAGCTCCTTGCCGACGCCGGTCTCACCGGTGATCAGCACCGGCGCGTCGTCATCGGCGTAGATTTCGATCTCTTCACGAAGCCGGACGGCCTTGCTGCTGGAGCCGATAATCTCCGGCGGCGGCAGGATCGTGCGCGATTTGACGCGAGGCTCTTGTCGGAGCTGGATCAGATTAGATGGAACTGATTCCGGCGATCTCTTGGCCGGGGATCTTTCCGAACGCCGTACTGCATTCGAAGGAATATAGGTTTCCTGCGAATACGCGCTTGGCGTATAAGGTTGGTCGTAGGCAGACGAACGGCTTGCGCCGTCGTACTCTTGATCATCCATTCGCTTCCCCCAAAGCTGCGTAGGACGTTCTTCAGTCTTATGGAATTGATGCGCATATAGACGCTGTCGTCTTCCCACCGAAGACGGCGCCCACTTTTGCAGCCAGTCCCTCTCCCAAGAGCTTGGCCTATATCTCCCACACGACAGCAGAACGTGCTGTGCCGGCTAAGCTAGACCACCCGCGGCAGGAATCAACTGAATTCGGCTGCGTGGTGGGAAATATTCATGAGGCCCGCTAAAATTCGCCTTTAGCGCGAAAGAAACACGGACTTGCGCCTTTATTCGCCGTCCGCAGCGTCGTCGAGCTCAATATATTCCGGCGGAAGACAATAGTCCGGCCGTGCGCTGCGGGGTTTCAGCCTGCAGTCGCGGAAGCGCCGCCAGGCCGCGTTGGCGCCGGCAACCGCGCCCGGGCGACGGCTCGTCGCCGTATTCTGGCGTTCCTCGTCTTGAGCTGTCGAATAGGCGACGGTTTGCGCGCCAGTGTCATCGCCGCCGGGCCAGCTGATCGCGCCGGCCAGAAACTCCATGCTCACCGGGTCGCATTTTGGAGAGCGGCGGATCAGCACCTGATAATCTTCGACGCCCCCTTGCGGCAGGGCCGGCAAGTGCAATTCGAAGGAGGCGCGCCCGCGGGCCGCCCGGAGCCGCTCATCGCCTTTTTTGCGCCAGTAAGATGTCAGCGGGCAAAAGCCTGTGCGTGAGCGCAAGGAGTAATCGAACGCGAACAGCACATGTTCGCTGCGGCGGTCCACCGTGCGCCAGAACTCGGCATATTCGCCTTCTTCGCGAATCATGAAGCTGCGTGCGCCGGTCTCGACGCCGTCCGGCGCGGTGAGTGCGGCCGATAATTCAGGCGCTTCGACACGGCGCGTTTGCGCTGCGGGTTCGAATTCCAGGGTTTCAATGCTGCGCGCGAAAGGCGGCGCGGCGGTGGACGCCAGTGCGCCGACGGTCGGCGCCGGTTTTTCGCCGGGGCGGGCGTACTCCATGTAGAAAGACCATGGCAGGGCCACTTCCGCACGCGTCCAGTGATCAAGCAGGCGTTTCCACGCTGGCAGGAAAAGGTCATCCAGGCGCCCCTGTTCGCGCGTCTCGGATATGAGATCGTAAAGCACTTCGGCGCGTTGCGCGGCGCCGTCGGCGTTCGAACTTTTTGATTCGATGCCGTGCGTGTGAATGCCGATCACTTCGCCCGCTGCGTTGAGAATGGGACTGCCGCTATTGCCGCCCGCGGTGGCGAGACGGTGGATGATCAGATTGGCGATCGCGGGGTCCGGCTTTTCCGCAGCCGAATCGAGCGGCGGCGTAATGGCGGCGATCACGCCGCGCTCCACGCGCGGGGTTGCAGCGTCAGGCGCAAAGCCATCATCAAGCGTATCGTAAGGATAGCCGATAACGGCGATCGGCGTTCCGGACTCCAGCGCGAGCAGCGTCTCTTCCGGCGCAATGGGAAGATCAGGGCCGAGCCTGTTCTCGCCGGTTTCCGGATCAATGGGATCAACAGTGAGCAGCGCAGCGTCAAAGGCGAGATCGCGCAAAGGCGCTGTTTTCGGCTCATAAACGGAGGAATAAGGGCGGATCGGCTGGTGATCCTCGACCAGCGCGCGAAACGCGCCATAGCCGGCGTGAAGGCGCCGCGAGACAACGGGGATTTTTGCGCCCGACGCGCGGTTCAGGAGATAAACGCTGGCCTCCGGCTCGTCGAGCGGCAGCGAGTTTGCGGTGTGCGCCGCCGCCGCGAGAAGACCGCGCTCCCGGTCGATGACGAACGCAGTGCCGCGCGATGCGCCATTGACGACAATGAGATAAACGGAGCCTGTCGCATGGGCGAGCGTATCCGGTGCGATAACGGCGGAAAGGGCGGCGTCGGCTTTTTCACCGGCGGCGCGCACTTCCTGCTCAAGCGTGTCGGTGCGGTCGCGCAGGCGCCGGATTTCTGAATAACGCGACGTTTCAAGGAAAAGCAGGGCGGCTACGGCCGCGACAAGCGCCAGCGCCGGTAGAAACCGGTTCATGACGTTTCCTTTTGGCGCCGATTTGTTGTGACGTTCACTTGTTCCCCCAACCGACTTTCCCAAACGACAGCGGCGGCGGACGCTGCGTTAGCGCATATTGAAGATCATCAATGATGGCTTGTCGAGCAATTCCGGGGCCATGAATTTAAGGGACCAGCCGCCGGTTATCCGAGCGCGGCGTCCGCAACATGGCGGGACGGGGAATGCGCAACCGGCTGTGCATTTCGATCAGCATCTGAACACATTTTTGCAGCGCAGCATTCCCGCTTTCTTTCCGTTTCGTAACAAAGAACATCCAGCATTTACAGATTGTTAAAGAAGTTTTTCGCGGCTCCGACCCGATTTGGCACAGCGATTGCAAAAGAAGTGGGCGTTGGGGGGGACAAGCTCCCAATAGCGATCACCGTGGCTTTCCCAAAGAGAGATTGGGGAGGGGTGCGAGGGTCGCTTTGCAGTGAAACCATAGTGGGAGACGATCAAGTGAAACTTAAGCTTTTGACAACGATTGCGGCCTCTGCGCTGCTCGCTTCTGCGGGCGCCGCCTGGGCCCAACCGACTGAGTCCGGCACCGGCGCTCAGGAAAGCGGCGACGGCAACCAGTCCACGGACGACGATGTTGTTGACGCTGATATCCTCAGCAACAACGGTAACGACAACGACAGCTCGGATAATTCCGACAACTCCGTGAACGATTCCGGCAACGCCGATCTCGACGCGTTCTCGGGCGACGGTTCCGACAACGACGCTCTCGATGTCGACAATTCCGGCAATGACAGCTCGGACAACTCGGACAATTCGGATAACTCCGACAATTCCGACAATTCGACTGATGCCGACGCCTTCACGGGCGACGACAGCGACGTCATCGACGCCGACATCTATGACAACGGCAACGACAGCTCGGACAATTCGGACAATTCCGACAACTCCGTGAACGATTCCGGCAATGCCGATCTCGACGCCTTCACCGGCTCGGACAGCGACATCAACGACATCGATGTCCAGGACAACGGCAATGACAGCTCGGACAACTCGGACAATTCGGATAACTCTGACAATTCCGACAACTCTGTCGACGCCTTCACGGGTGATGACAGCGACGTGCTCGACGTTGACAACTCCGGCAACGACAATTCGGACAACTCGACCGACACTGATGCGTTCTCGGGCGACGGTTCCGACAATGACGTGCTCGACGCCGACATCTATAACAACGGCAACGACAGCTCGGACAACTCGGATAACTCCGACAATTCGACGGACACCGACGCGTTCACCGGCGATGACAGCGACGTTCTCGACGTTGACAATTCCGGCAACGACAACTCGGACAACTCCGACAATTCGGACAACTCGATCAATGATTCGGGCAATGCCGACTTTGACGCGTTCTCGGGCGATGGTTCTGACAACGACGTGAATGACATCGATGTCCAGGACAACGGCAACGACAGCTCGGACAACTCGGACAACTCTGACAACTCTGTTGACGCCTTCACGGGTGATGACAGCGACGTGCTCGACGTTGACAATTCCGGTAACGACAACTCGGACAACTCGACCGACACTGACGCCTTCACGGGCGACGACAGTGACGTGCTCGACGTCGACACGACGGATTCGTTCAACGACAATTCGGACAATTCCGACAACTCCGACAATTCAGTTGACGCGTTCTCGGGCGACGGTTCCGATAACGACGTTCTTGATGTCGACAATTCCGGCAACGACAACTCCGACAATTCGGACAATGTCGGCGCCGATAACCAGTCTTCCGCGGCAAATGACGGCTCTATCGCCGTAACCGCGAACGACAACTCGGACAACTCGGACAATTCCGACAACTCCGATAACTCGGACAACTCTGTTGACGCCTTCACGGGTGAAGACAGCGATGTCCTCGATCTTGACGTCACCGATTCCGGCAACGACAACTCGTCGGCTGACAATGGTTCGGCCAACAACGGTTCGTCGATCGACAATTCGGACAACTCGGACAATTCTGACAACTCCGACAACTCCGACAACTCGATCAACGATTCGGGCAACCTGGATGTTGACGCCAGCGACAATGCACAGTCTGGTGACCAGGGCGCGTCGGCCAATGACGGTTCGATCGCCATTTCGGCGAGCGACAACTCGGACAACTCCGACAACAACGACGCCGACAACGGCTCCGCCGTCGCTAACGACAGCGGTTCTGTCAGCGTTGACAACTCGGACAACTCCGACAACTCGGACAATTCGGACAACTCCGACAACTCCGACAACAACATGGCCGATGGCGGTTCCGCCGTCGCTAACGACAGCGGCTCGGTCGATGTCGACAACTCCGATAATTCGGTCGATGTCGATGTTGATGTTGACGTCGATGCTTCGGACAACTCCGACAACTCGATCAATGACTCCTACAACACGACGCTGGAGCTCACGATCGGCGACGTCCAGCTGAACGCGAACGAGCTTTCAGCTTCCGTCAGCAACGTGAACTTCGGTACGCCGTCGTTCGACGGTTCGCTTACGACTGGCAACATCGACAACCAGTCCATGTCGAGCAACCGTGGTCTGACGATCAACAACAACAACACCGGTGTTGGCAGCTTCTCGAACTCGCAGAACGTCAACGTTGGTACGGTCAACGTGCCTAACTAAGCACGCGAGCCTTGGGCGCTGCAGGGAGTTTTCCCTGCAGCGTCTGCCTTAATAAAAGATAACTATTCGATCTTGAAAACAGTGTTAGATTACAGACATCAACTTTCCGGCCTTCGCATAAGACGCGAAATGACTTTCGAAAGGCGCCGGGAAGTTGTGTCAGGGGGAAGATAAACAATGGGTATGAGTGCGTGGGGTTTCATTATCACGCCGGTGCTGATCGCATCGAACCCCGAACTTTCTGATGTACAGAAAGAGGCTCAACTTGACGCTTACGCGCCAGTTGCCGCCGAAGAAATGCTAGATGTTTTTGATGAAGTCGCCTCGTTGGCCGGTGTGAGCG
Source organism: Hyphococcus sp. (assembly GCF_041986965.1). GTDB lineage: Bacteria > Pseudomonadota > Alphaproteobacteria > Caulobacterales > Parvularculaceae > Hyphococcus. The sequence continues at coordinate 1,603,881 of NZ_JBHIXB010000001.1, forward strand.
CGCTTGATGACGCGACCATGGCGACGGCTTCGGGCGGCTCTCAGACGGCGATCGACATCGCCAATCTCGGCGTCAATATCGCGGAGAACAATGGCAGCGTTAACAACGTTAACGCCAACAATTCCACCAGCGGCAACGTGTCGAACAACGTTGTTTCCGACAACAGCGGCATCACCACCGTGTTCAACAACACCGGGACCGGCGTTGTGATGCAGAGCGTCGTCAACTTGAACATTTTCCTGCAAGGCGCAGGGCAGTAGCGTTAGAGACTTTGGGGGAAAAATGAGCTTCTTTGATCGCATTAATAGCGGCGGACGGCGCTTCAGCGCCGGGGCGGCGATTGCGATTGCTCTTTCCTTTTTCGGCTCTACCGGCGCGCATGCGGGCGATATCGACCTTTTTGTCGGCGGCGCTTCGGCGCGCGTTCCCGTCGTCAGCATGGCGGAACGCAAATACACGACGGTCGTCAAGCAGGAATATGATTTCAGCTGCGGCTCTGCGGCGCTGGCGACTCTACTGACTTATCATTACGGCCGGGAAACGTCGGAGACCGACGCGTTCAAGGCCATGTGGGATGTTGGCGACCAGGCCCGCATTCGCGAACTTGGCTTCTCGCTTCTGGAAATGAAGCGTTACCTTGAAAGCCTTGACCTGAAAGCCGACGGCTTTGTTTTAAGTCTCGACCGGGTTCAGGAGATTGGCGTTCCCGGCATCGCGCTTGTCGATGTGCGCGGATACAAACATTTCGTCGTCATTAAAGGCATAACGGACGAGGTCGTATTGATCGGCGACCCGTCTGCAGGAGTTGTATCGTTGCCGCGTAACATGTTTGAGCAACGGTGGGATGGAACGATTTTGTTCATTCGTTCAGATGTTGTGCGCGGTAAGCAAAGTTTCAATCAGATTGCCGACTGGCGCCTTGCGCCTTCGGCGCCGCACGACCGGGCGCGTGATGATGAGCCGCTTCAGTCGCTCTATCTGAACCAGACCCGTCCGTCCTTCTCCGGATTCACGATCAATACTGTTGTGGAGGTTCGGTAATGTTATTCGTGAAATCCGCCAGCATCATGGGCGCAGCAAGCCTGATTTCGATCAGCGCGGCGGCCGCCAGCGAGCCGGATGATCTTTTCTCAGCAGGGCTGCTTGAGCTCGATGAACAGCCGATGTCGGTGAATGAGCTTGGCGAAGCGCGCGGCGGATTCAGCTTCGGCGGCCTGGACTTCAATATCGGCGTTCAGGTCTTGCCGCCGACTGTCAATCCTTTGCCCAATGGTCCCTTCGGGTCCAGCGGCGGTCCTTTTGGATCTAACGGCGGACCTTTCGGTCAAAATGGAGGTCCGTTCGGACAAAATGGCGGCCCATTCGGTGGCAATGGCGGACCATTTGGCGGAAATGGCAACAGCAATAACAACAACGCCAATCAGAACAATACGCTCCCTCCTGCGCCTCAGAATGTTGCACAAGCAACGCCGCCGCCTGCGGCTCCTCCTCCTCCCACACAGCAGCAATCGGCGCCGCCTCCTGCGCCGGCTGTGCCCGCGACGCCGCCGTCATCCTCCAGCGCGCCGTCGCCCCAGCAACAGGCTCCTGCGCCATCGGCGCCTGCTGTGACTGTAACGCCGCAACCGGCGCCAGCGCCGGCTCCTTCGCCTGTCGAGACGACAAATACTGTGACGAATGCGCCAAGCCCTGCGCCGACGGTTTCAAACCCTGCGCCAGCGCCTGCTTCTCCCCCGCCGCAACAGTCAGCGCAAAATACGGTCGGGACGCCGCCAGCTCCGCAAGAGCCCGCTATTACGGTCGCGTCAACTCCTCCGGCGCCGGCGCCAACTCAGCCGCAACCACAGCAGTCGCAACAACAGCAGCAGCCGACCTCAGTTGCGAGCGCACCGCCTCCGGCCAGCGCCGCACAGACCCCGCCAGCAACAAAGGCGAACATGGCGGCAACGTTGAAAGATGTGCCTGAGCCGCAAGGCCTTCGGGGCATTGAAGCGAACGGGCTCACCACCGTCATCAATAATTCGCGCAACAACGTGTTCATTTCTCAGGAGAGGATCATGAACGTTCAGGTGACGAATTACGATTTCGCCATGAACTTAAGACGTGTGAGCAATGTCACGTCGCAGGTCGTCTCGCAAAGCTTCTTCCTGCCGGGTCTCAATTAAGGGGCCCCAGTTAGGCGAGCCATTTAAAAGACTTTGCTTGCTGCGTTTCAAACAGGCTTTTCCCAGCGGGAAGAGCCTGTTTTGTTACTAGCGCAAATGTTTTTTGGGGGGGCGGGCGCGCTTTTATTGGTCGACAAGTTGATTTTTGACGGCGTAAAGCGCCGCTTGCGTCCGATCCGCGACGCCGAGCTTTGACAGGACCACGCTCACATATCCCTTCACTGTGCCTTCCGTCAGATTGAAGTCGTAAGCGATGACCTTGTTACTCTTACCGTTGGCGATGGCTTTCAGGATATCGAGTTCGCGCGGCGTCAGCTTTTCATGGGGCAACCGTTCGCCGGTGGCGCGACGCAAAAGTTGTTTTTGAACGGCGGGATGGAAAACCGGCGCGCCGCGATGAGCGCTTTCAATGGACCAGACCAATTCGCCGCGAGAGACGTCTTTCAGCAAATAGCCCATAACTTCAGCGTCGATGGCCTCTTGAAGTTTCAGGTCATCGCCAAGCGCGCTCGTCAACAAGATCACCCGTGACGATAATCCTTTTTTGCGAATTGCCGCCGCCGCTTCAATGCCGCTGCGGCCTGGCAGGGCGACATCCATCAAAATGACGTCAGGGTTCAAGGATGCGGCGAGTCGCTCGCCTTCCTCGGCGTCACCAGCTTCACCGACAATCTCGATGCCGGGCTCGTCGCTCAATAGCGTGCGCAGCCCCTCCCGGACGATGGGATGGTCGTCGACGATCATGAGGCGTATGGCGGCGCGTTCCGTCATCTGGCCTTCTCCCTCGGCAGTCTTTTAAGCGAGGGGGAGGCGAACCTCAACGCCGAGGCCACGGGGGGTGCGATTGGCGACATGGAGCTCACCGCCAAGGCGGGCGGCGCGCGCGCGCATGCTGGCAAGACCAATCTGTGTCGAGGCGCTTTCTTCCGGGCGCCCGGCCGCCATGCCGCGGCCGTCATCAAGCACGCGAAAAGTCAGGTCATTTTCCTGATATTCCAACGATATGAAGATGTTATCGGCTTTTCCATGGCGGATGGCGTTGGCCACGCTTTCCTGCGCGATGCGCAAAAGCGCCTCGGTCTGATCCTGGTCGAGGCGGTTGTCATCCACGTCGATGGAGACAGTGGCGTATTCATTCGCCGTGAGGCCGCAATGGCGGGCCAGTGCTTTGGCGAGCCCGTTGGCGCGGGCGTAGGCGGCGAGCGAATTGTCGTCATCGGGCGGGCCGCGCAGCTCAAACAGGAGCGCCTTCATCTCGCGCTGGGCGAGGCTGGCGATATCGAGGAGACGGGAAGTGCGGGCGTCGCCTTCCTCCTTGCTGCGCTCATATCCGGCGCCGATGGATTGGGCGACCAGAGACAGGGAAAAGATCAGTTGACTGACATTATCGTGAAGGTCGCGGGCGAGACGTTGCCGCTCTTTCATCCCCGCATAATGTTTTTCCCTTTGATAGGAACGGGCGTTGTGAATGGCGATGGCGGCGTGCCGCGCGAATATGCCGAGCATCCGGATGTCATTGTCGCCGAACCGTTTGGGCGGAGCGGCGCCGATGCCGAAGGTCCCGATAATATCGCCGCGCCACATGATCGGCATACCGATGACGCTATCTTCATCCATCCCGCGCAGCTTTGGCGTTTTGAGCGACCCATAGGTTTCGAGCAACACCGGCTCACAACGGGCGTAGACGCTGCCGGCGAGACCTTCATCCGGTTGAGAGATCGAGCCGAGTTCTTCCTTCGGCATGCGGTAGACCGCTTCGATCCTGACAATGCCTTCATCGGGAACGACGAGGCCGATGGATCCCCGGTCTGCGTGCAGGAGCTCGCAGGCTTTCTGGACGATAATGGTCAATAGCGGGCGCAGCTCCAGCTCCCCGCTGATGACCTCGATCATCTCGCGCAGGTGATCCTGATCGATCATGGCGGCGTGAGAGTCTGTCATCCTCGGGACCGGCGCTATCTGCTTCCGACAGGGGCGGGCGCCTAACCAAAGTTAGCGCCTGTACGGGCGAATAGCAGCACCAATCAACGTCATTGGCAAGGCGCGCCGTGGCGCGGCTGGGCCGTTGCTGGATGCGTAAGCGGATTACGCGCTGACGACCGGTAGTGAGACGCTTAAGGTGGCCTCTTTTTGATAATCGGTTGCACCAGATCAATTTCTGGAAAGCAGTCTCCAGTACTTTGATGAAAGCCGTCGCGGCCTCCGATAGAGCAAGAGTGACACATAGCCTGATTGCGGATGACCGGCGATAAATGATATCGCCAGAATCAGGCTCAGTGATTAGCCCGGAGCAGACAAAATGGCCGCGCAGACTGATTATCTCAAAATAAAGCGCGTTGCGATTGATACAGAGCCGGAAAATACCGTCTTTCTGTCCCGCCAATGCACCGTTTACCGCCCGGAAGAATTCCGGGCGCTGAAAAAGATTGAGGTCAACGCCGGGCCCAAAAAACTTCTCGCGACGCTTGTCGTCACCGATGATCACGCAATTACAGCCCCCGATGAGCTTGGCGTCGGGGCGCCGGCGTTTCGAAGGCTCGGCCTCGCGGAAGGCGCGAAAGTGCAGATTGCGCAAGCAACGCCGCCGCGCAGTCTCGATGCCGTGCGCCGCAAGATCGGCGGCGAAGTGATGAGCGCAGAAGACATCGGGGCGATTATCTCGGACATCGCCGCGCACCGTTATTCGCCTATGGAGATTGCCGCCTATCTGATCGCATCAGCAAGTTTTACGACAACGGACGAATTGCTGGCGACAACGCGGGCGATGGCGGAAAGCGGGGCAGAGATCAAATGGGGCGCGCCGCTGATCGTCGATAAACATTGTATCGGCGGCATTCCGGGCAATCGCACGTCGATGATCGTGGCCCCTATTGTTGCGGCGCATGGGTTGAAAATGCCGAAAACCTCTTCGCGCGCCATCACATCGCCCAGCGGCACAGCCGACACGATGGAAGTGCTCGCTAATGTGGCGCTTTCCATTGAGGACATGAAGCGCGTTGTGGATCGCGAGAACGCCTGTCTCGCCTGGGGCGGGCATGTCAATCTGTCGCCTGCTGACGATGTGCTGATTACGGTGGAGCGACCCCTCGCGATTGATACGCGCGAACAAATGGTCGCGTCGATCCTGTCGAAAAAACTGGCTGCGGGATCGACGCATATTGTGCTCGATATTCCGGTTGGACCGACGGCGAAGGTCAGGTCACAAGGCGACGCGGTGCGCCTGCGCAAACTCATGGAATATGTCAGCGCGGAAATCGGGCTTGTGATCGATGTTGTCTTTACGGATGGGGCCCAGCCTGTTGGCCGCGGCGTTGGCCCGGTGCTGGAAGCGCGGGATGTGATGGCGGTCTTGAAAAATGAGCCGGATGCGCCGGCGGATTTGCGCGCGCGATCGCTGTTGCTTGCGGGGCATGTGCTCGATTTCGATCCGGCGCTTCGCGGCGGCGCCGGGCGGGTGCGAGCGCAGGAATTGCTGGATTCCGGAAAAGCGCTCGCCGCCATGGAGCGCATCATCGAGGCGCAGGGGCGTGCTGCGTCACCTGCCTGCGCGGGCGAGCTGGCGGCGGAGATTGTCGCCACCCATGACGGTATTGTCGCCGCCATGGATTGTTTCCGTCTGGCGCGTATTGCACGCCTTGCAGGCGCGCCGATGGATAAGGGCGCTGGCATCGATCTGTTCAGGAAGATTGGCGATTCCGTAAAACAGGGCGAGCCGCTTTATCGCATTCATTCCTGTTTTGCGTCCGACTTTGAATTCGCCAAGGCGATGGCGCATGAAGATTCCGGCGTCACCGTGAACGGCGCCGCCGTGCGCGGGAGCATAAAGGAATGATGAAGCGCCTGATTGCGGCGATGCCGGAGGATATTGAACCGGCCCGCAGACTTGAGGCGGAAACCGGCCTTCCGCTCGCCGAAATCGGCGTCCATAAATTCCCGGACGGGGAAAGTCTTGTGCGGGCGCCTGCTGCGGCGGAAACAGTGTTTTTGTATTGTTCACTCAACGATCCGAACGGGAAGCTGGTTGATCTTGGGCTGGCGGCCTCCGCGCTGAGGGAGGCGGGCGCGAAAAGGCTTGTGCTGATTGCGCCTTATCTTTGTTATATGCGCCAGGACAAAGCCTTTCATCCGGGCGAAGCGGTCGCACAACGGTTTATCGGTGCGCTGCTGGCGCAATGGTTCGATCGTGTGATTACCGTGGAGCCGCATCTTCATCGCACCAAAACACTGACAGCCATTATGCCGGGCATTGAAAGTTCGGCTTTGCCGGCTGCCGAGTTGTTGGCGGCGCTGATCCGGCGCGACGGAGAGGTCGCCGCTGACATACTTGTTGTCGGACCTGACGCCGAATCGCAAAGCTGGACATCGTCCGTCGCCGCTGCGGCCGGGGCGGCTTTCATGATCCTTGCAAAACATCGCAGCGGCGACCGTGACGTCTCTATTTTGGCGCAGGAAACGGAAAACATCGCCGGAAAACATGTTTACCTTGTGGACGATATCGTTTCCACAGGCGCGACGCTTTCAGCTGCGGCCTCGCTTCTCAAGCGCTATGGCGCTGCGCGCATCGATGCGCTTGTCGTGCATGCGCTATTTAATAAAGCCGATGAAAAACGCATGCTGGAGGCGGGCATCGCGTCGATCCGGTCTACGGACACGGTTGCGCATGAGACGAATGCAATAGAAATTTCACCGCTGCTGGCCGCGATAGTGGAAAAGGATGAGGCGTAATGAGCATGCGTATGAAGTTTTGCGGCGCCGCCGGGACGGTGACAGGCTCCTGCTATTGGATAGAACATGAAAAAGGCGCCTTTATCATCGACTGCGGCATGTTTCAGGGATCGAAAACCCTGAAGGAACTCAATTACGGCGACTTTCCATTTCCAACCCATGATGCGGATTTCGTACTGCTCACCCACGCGCATATCGATCATAGTGGATTGCTGCCGAAACTGATGTGCAATGGCTTTGACGGCGAGGTCTATGCGACGGAAGGAACGAAAGATCTTTTGCAATTCATGCTGCCGGACAGCGGCTACATACAGGAAATGGAGGTCGGCTATCTCAATCGCCGCAATGCGCAACGCGGGCGAAAGGCGGTTGAACCGATTTACACCAGCGAACAGGGCGCCGCCGCCGCGGGAGAAATTATCGCCAGAGAGTATCAACGCTGGTTTGAACCGGGGCCGGGGGTGCGGGCGCGTTTCTGGAACGCCGGTCACATTCTCGGCTCTGCGTCAATCGAAGTGGAAATCGAAACGGGCGAAGATGATGCGCGCATCATGCGGCTTTTATTTTCCGGCGATATCGGGCCCGATCATAAACTGTTCCATCCTGATCCTGACGGTCCAAGCAATCTCGACTATGTGATCTGCGAATCGACCTATGGCGCGCGCGAGCGCCCGGTCCTGAAGCCCGATGCGCGGCGCAAGGTGCTGGCCGATATTGTGCGCAAGGCGATGGCGCGCGACGGCGTTCTCGTTATTCCCGCTTTCAGCGTCGAGCGCACACAGGAACTTCTCGCCGACCTCAGCATGTTGATGAAGAACGGCGACATCGAAGAACGGATCGTATTTCTGGATTCGCCTCTGGCCATCAAGGCGACGGAAGCGTTCCAGCGTCATGCGGGCGATCTTGAAGATCTCGGCCGGAATGGCCAGCTTTTTCAAAATCCTGCATTTCACTTCACGCGCACTGTCGATGAAAGCAAAGCTATCAACAATTACGAAAACGGCGTCATTATCATCGCCGCCAGCGGCATGTGCGAAGCCGGCCGGATTCGTCACCACCTGAAACGCCGGCTGTGGAATGAGAAGAACACAATCTTGATGACAGGCTATCAGGCGCCGGGCACGCTGGGCGCCATTCTTGAAGCGGGCGCCAAAGCGGTGCGCATTCAAGGCGAGGAAATTCGCGTGAAGGCGCATATTCAGTCCATAGATGTTTATTCCGGACATGTGGACGCCAACGGCCTTGTTGACTGGATGATGGCGCGCCAGCCCGTGACACGGGGCGTATTTTTAACGCATGGCGAAGAGGAAGGGCTTAATGCGCTGCAAGAGCGTCTGGTCGCCCGCGGTTTTGAAAAAGATCGGGTTATTATTCCGCAGCTCGATGACGAGGTCGATCTACTCGGCAGGAAAGGCGTCGCTATGCGCGCCGGCCCCCGGCGTCTGGGGCAGGCGGGGGTCGTTAATCTCGACTGGCACAATGATCTGGCCAAGCTTTCCCTTGATATTCGCGAAGCGCTGGAAGACGCGGCGGATGAGCGCGCCCGGAATGTGATCCTGCGGCGTTTGCGCCGCGCCCTTGAAGAAGAGTAAGATACGCAAAGGAAGGCGCGTTGACGCTGATCAACAAACGCCGCTGCGGCGTAGGGTAGCCTTCCTGTTTCAGGAGAAACGATCATGGCGCTAAAATCGATTTTCGTTCCGTTCTTTGAGGAAAAGTCGGCTGAAACCGCTTTTCGCGCGGCGGCGGCGCTCGCGAAGGAAAGCAAGGCGCATATCTCCGCTGTTCATGTCCGCAGTCGCCCGGTCCCTGCAACGACAGTTTATTTTCCTCTTGGCGGCGTCTCCACGGAATTTACGGAAAGCTTCCAACAGGCGGAAGAAAAACTCGCTGACGGGTTGAAGGCGCTTTTTGGCAAGCTGTGCACGGAGATTGGCGCTGGCGTCGTCAGTCTTGAAGAGCACAAGGACGATCATGGCGCGACGGCGTCCTGGTCTGAGGGAGAGGGGGATGTGCTGGTGGAGTACGCGCTAAAGGCGACGGCGCACGATCTCTCCGTTCTTGCGGCCGCCGGCGATGACGCCAATCCCATGGAAGAAAGCGTCGCTGAAAGTCTGTTGTTTCAGTCGGGCCGGCCCGTGCTGCTGACGCCGGCAAGCGGCCTTGCGGCGGCGCCGCAAAAGATTGTCGTGGCCTGGAACGGCAGTCAGGAGGCGGCGCGCGCCGTCGCGGCTTCGCTTTCGGTTTTGCAAGACGCCGAAACAGTGACCGTGATCTCCGTGCGCAAGGCCGATGATCCTTTCATCAATACCGACGAAATCACGGCCTATTTGCGCCTTCATGGCGTCGAGGCGGCGCGGCAGAAGGTCGAGGTTCAGGATAACGAAAACGCCACTGCGCGGCTTGATGAAGAAATCCGCCAGGAAAAGCCCGACCTGTTGGTGATGGGCGCTTATTCCCATAGCCGCTGGCGCGAGGCGGTGTTGGGCGGCTTTACCCGCCACATGATTCATGAAGCGAAAATGCCGGTCTTTATGATGCGCTAGCGGTTTTTTCCGCAGCGGCGACGGCTTCTTTCACTTTGAGGAAGCTGTCGGGGTTCACGGAAATCGAGCTTATTCCTTTTTCCACGAGGAACGCCGCGAATTCCGGATAGTCGCTTGGCGCCTGACCGCAGATGCCGACCGGGGTCTCTGTCTCCGCGGCTTTTTTGATAAGCTCCGAGATGAGTGTCGTGACGGCCGCGTTGCGCTCGTCGAAGAGCGGTTGCAGCATGGCGCTGTCCCGGTCAATCCCCAGCGTCAGTTGGGTCAGATCATTCGAACCGATGGAAAAACCGTCGAACCGGTCAGCGAACGCATTGGCGAGAATGACGTTCGACGGAATTTCCGCCATGACGTAAATTTCAAGGTCTTTTTCGCCGCGTTTGAGGCCGTTGCGCGCCATCTCCTCAAGCACTTGATCGGCTTCCTCCAAAGTGCGGCAGAAGGGAATCATCAGCTTGATATTGGAAAGCCCCAACGCCTCGCGCGCGCGGCGCATTGCCCTGCATTCAAGCGCGAAACCGTCCCGGTAATTTTCATGATAATAGCGGCTGGCGCCGCGCCAGCCGATCATCGGATTGTCTTCCTGCGGTTCAAACATCTTGCCGCCGATCAGACTCGCATATTCGTTGGTTTTAAAATCACTCAGCCGCACAATGACAGGCTTTGGGTAATGCGCAGCGGCAATCCGTGCGACGCCGCGTGACAGGAGATCGACGAAATACTCCGCCTTGTCTTCATAGGCGCTTGTGAGCGTTTCAATTTCGCGGCGCGCCGCCTCATCGTCGAGACTGTCAAAACGCGCCAGCGCCAGCGGATGGATCTTGATGATATCGCTGATAATGAATTCGATGCGCGCGAGCCCAACGCCGTCGCTTGGCAGCCGCCACCAGCGATAGGCGGTTGAGGGATTGGCCATATTGAGCATGATTTGGGTGCGCGTTTCCGGCATGGCCGTCAGGTCAAGATCCGCTGAATCGAAGTCGAGGAGGCCGTCATAGACATAACCGGTCTCGCCCTCGGCGCAGGAAACGGTGACGTCCTGTCCGTCATGAAGCAGACTGGTGGCGTTCGCGGCGCCGACAATCGCGGGAAGACCGAGCTCACGGCTGACAATGGCGGCGTGGCTGGTGCGGCCGCCATGATCGGTGACGATGGCGGCGGCTTTTTTCATGATCGGCGCCCAGTCGGGGTCAGTCGTTTGCGTGACCAGCACCGAGCCTTCTTCAAAATCGGCGATACGGTCCGCGCTTTCAATGCGGCAGACCTTGCCGCAGGCGATTGCGTCGCCAATCGCGGCGCCTTCAAGCAGCCGCGTTCCGCTCTGTTTCAGGCGATAGGTCTTGAGCGCGCCAGCGGCCTTGCGCGCCTGCACGGTCTCCGGGCGCGCCTGAACGATGAACAGCTCGCCCGTTTCCCCATCTTTCGCCCATTCCATATCCATGGGCTGGCCGTAATGGTCTTCGATCTTCACCGCCCAGCGCGCGAGCGTCAGGATTTCAGACTCGCTGAGGACAAACGCCTTGCGCTCTTGTGTCGATGTGTCCGTCAGGGCGACCGGACGGTCGCCGCTGTCGGCGTAAATCATTTTCTGTTCTTTGGCGCCGCATTTTTTGCGCAGGATGGGGGTCAGCTTTTCGTCGCTCAATAGCGGTTTGTAAATTTCATACTCATCAGGGTCGACCATGCCCTGAACAACAGTTTCGCCAAGGCCCCAGGCGCCGTTGATCAAGACGACATTGGGAAAGCCGCTATCGGTATCGATGGAAAACATGACGCCCGAAGATGCTTTATCCGACCGCACCATGCGCTGAACGCCGACGGACACGGCGATATCCATCTGGCCAAATCCCTGATTACGGCGGTAGCTGATGGCCCGGTCCGTATAGAGGGAAGCAAAACATTTGCGGCAGGCGTCGATCAGGGCGGCGTCGCCTTCTACGTTGAGATAAGTCTCAAGCTGTCCGGCGAAACTCGCTTCGGGAAGGTCTTCCGCCGTGGCGCTTGAGCGCGCCGCGACGCTGGGCGCCGGACCGCTTCCCGCAAGTTTTTTATAAGCATCGCGGATAGCATCAGCGATGTCGGCGGGCATGTCGCCGTCCAATATGAACGCGCGCACTTTTCGCCCAACATCGGCGAGCATGGTCGGATCTTGTTCATATCGCGCCAATTCGCGCGAGAGCTTTTCACCAAGCTCATTCGCTTCCAGGAATTTTCTGTAGGCCGCGGCAGTGACAGCGAAACCGCCCGGAACCTGAATTCCGGCGGCGGAAAGATTTCTGACAAGTTCGCCGAGGGACGCGTTCTTGCCGCCGACGCGCACGACATCATGTCTCGATATGTCGGAGAACCAGGCGATATAACCGGTCATGGCGCCGCCTGCGCCGCATATGTCCGCTCAAGCGTTGCGATGACATCTTCATCGGCGAGCTGTGGAAAGGATTCGTACCACGACCCTACGGACCAGAATGGATTCGGTTTTTGAAGCACGATGACGTCGTCGGCTTTGTGCCGGAGGGCTTGAACCGTATCATCCGGCGCGACGGGAACGGCGACGACAATGCGGCCCGCCTTCGCCTTGCGCATGGCGGCGACGGCCGCCTCCATGGTTGCGCCGGTGGCGAGACCGTCATCGGCGATGATGACGGTGCGTCCTTGCGGTGAGATTGCAGGGCGGTCTTTCATGTAAAGCTTTCGCCGGCGTTCAATTTCACGCAAGGCGGCGGCTTTTGAGTGTTCGATATAACTTTCCGGAACCGCGAGCTCGGCAATGACATCGTCGTGAAGGATCGTCGTGGGCGCGGCGCCGTCGACAAGAGCGCCCATGGCGAGTTCTTCATGCCCCGGCGCGCCAAGCTTGCGCACGAGGATCAGATCGAGTGGTGCATTCAGCCGGCGGGCGATTTCTTCCGCAATGGGCAGGCCGCCGCGCGGCAGGGCATAAACAACAGGATTTGCAGCGGCGAAACCCGAGAGTTTCTCCGCAAGCAATCTTCCAGCCTGCTGGCGGTCCTTGAACAAGGGAACGCTCCCTTTTTCTGCCTTTATTTCATATCTTAGTTGTAAACCCGCATTTCAAGATTGATCAGCATCAGTCCCTTTCACGGAAAGAGCAGCCGGGCGGTGCAAGAACTCACGCTGAATAATCAGGAATCCGGGCAGGAGCGGCAGCCACAGCGTCAGTCCTCGGTAAATCAGGGTGATGGTGAGCGCATCCTCGACTGAAGCGCCAAAAACGCTGAGGCTTGCGATCATGCCTGCTTCAAAAGTGCCGAGCCCCATGGGGACGGGGCCTATGGTGGCGGCGATAGAGGCGATGGCGACGGCGATAAAGCCGGTGGAAAAGCTGATGGGCGCGCCGATCGCCTCTGAAATCAGCATCAGCGTAAAGCCGTCGACCGCCCGCACGGCGATGAGGATGATTGTCATCCTCATAAAGAGCGAGGGCATCGTGCGAATGTCATGGATGGCGGCTCCGGCGAATTCCGCCGCCTTTGCCGTCAGCCGTCTTTTACGCACGAAAGCCGGCGCCGTTTCAGGTTTGTAAAGAACGACAAGGCCGGCAATGAGCGTCAGCAGCAAGAACAGGCCGGCAAAGGCGGAGACGCTGGCCGAAAGCGCGGGCGGGGCTTTTTCCGCCGTGGAAAGCGCGATCAGGCTGATGATCGCCGCAATGAGGAAAGCGAGGAAATAGGCGGATGTGGCAAAAACGAAGGTGCGAAACGCCGTCTTGTCCGGCACGCCGCGTCGCGTGAGCGCAAACAGGAAAAACGCGGCGCCCGATATGCCGCCGGACGGCAGCGCCTGATCCGCGAACAATTTTGCGAAGGACAAAGGAATGAGCGAGGCGAGTTTTGGCGCTGTCCCCATGCGTCTCAAAAACAGAAGCCATACATAGGCGGCGAGAATGTAGGGAAGGCTTTGGACAGCGACAGCGCCGGCAAGCGGGCCTGCCTTGGCGTTGGCGGCTTGCCGGGCGAAAGCGGTAATATCGCCGCTATGGGCGATGAAAAGAACCAGCGCGGCAAGAGCGGAGACGCCCGCAAGGATTGCGATCAGTCGCGGCGTGCGCCGCTGCTGTTGAGTTGGCGCAGGCTTGCCGCCGCCGCTTTCCAGATCGTTTTGGCTGCTGTCATCAGGCATGGACGGGACTTTCTCTCTGTCCGGTGTGGCGGCGTTGCGCCCGGGGGCGGGCGATAAAAAACTTATAAAGCTCGCCGACCAGCACAACGGTCGCTCCAAGCGTAAATACAACCGCCCACTCCCATAACGCTACAGGTTCGATCTCCAAAACATCGCTGATCACGGGCGTGTACATGGCCAGAATATGGATGAGCTGGGCCCCGGCGACGCCGAAGATCAGAATGGGGTTTGCGCTAAGCGGAACCTGAAAGGCAGAGCGGGTCTCAGACCGGCAATTGAAGGCGTGAAAATTGTGGAAGGAGACAAGAAACAACAGATTGAGATTTCGCGCGGTTTCGACGTCAAATCCGAGAATTTCATGAAGGTAATAGTACAGACCAAAGGAAATGATGCTGACATAAAGCCCAATGATGAGGCATTGCTCAATCATCTGCCGGTTGAAAATCGGCTCATTCGGTTTTCTCGGTTTTCGTTTCATGAGGTCGGGCTCCTTGCCTTCAAAGGCGAGGGCCACATCCTGAACGCCTTCCGTGACGAGATTCATCCAGAGGATTTGAACCGCCGTCAGCGGGATCGGCATGGAGAAAACGAGCGCCAGAACAAAGATCAGGACTTCAGTCACAGCGGTGGCGAGCAACAGCCAGACGATTTTCCGGATATTGTCATAAGCGGCGCGGCCTTCTTCAACGCCCGCGACGATGGAGGCGAAATTGTCGTCGGTGATGATCAGATCGGAGGCGGCGCGGGCGACATCGGTGCCGCCGGCGCCCATGGCGACGCCGACATTGGCGGCTTTCAGCGCCGGCGCATCGTTTACGCCGTCGCCGGTGACAGCGACGAAATGGCCCTCGGCTTGAAGCTCGCGAACGATGAGGTTCTTTTGCGCCGGTTCAACGCGCGCAAAAATTTGGGCGTTATTGATGCTGCTGCGTAAAGCATCGCCTGTGAGTTTGGAAAGTTCGGCGCCGGTCAACACGCAATCCGGCGCCCAGGACGGATCAAGCTGGCGGGCGATCGCGAGGGCGGTCTCGGGATGATCGCCTGTCACCATGCGCACATCGACGCCTGCTAAGCGCGCGGATGCGACGGCTTCCGGCGCTTCCTTGCGAAGGGGGTCGATGAGCCCTACGAAGCCGAGAAACTCCAAATCGCCGAGATGCTCGACGGAGAGCTCGGCGCCGTCCGAAGGCGCAGAGCCTTGCGCCACCGCGATCACGCGATAACCGGCGCTGGCGAGACGGTGCAGCGCCGCGTCAGCGATTTCCCGGTCAACGCCGGCGCACATTTTGAGAACAATTTCAGGCGCGCCTTTTGCGGAGATAAAACCATTCTCTGTTTCGATATCGAGGGATGCGGAATAGCCGTGCTGCGGTTCATAGGGCAGGGCCGAGTGACGGCGAAATGTATCCTGAAGGTCCTTTTTACGGGCGCCGAGTTTTTCCGCCAGCACGAGAAAGGCGATGTCCACCGAATCGCCGCGCGCTTCGACAACGCCGTCGGTTTCCCGGATGTCAGCCTCATTGGTGAGCGCCGCCGCGCGCGAAAGGCGAAGGACGCGGCTTCTTCCGCTTTCATCGCCGGGCGCCCCGGGCGCCGCGCACAGCTCGCCGGAGAGCTCCAGCCCTTCGCCGGTGACATCGAATTCCGCGCCGTCGGGCAGAATGATTTTCTTCGCCGTCAGGCGGTTGACAGTCAGCGTGCCGGTCTTGTCGGTTGCGATGAGGGTGCAGGAGCCAAGCGCTTCGACCGCGGGTAATCGACGGACGATGACATTACGTTTGCCCATGCGTGAGGAGGCAATGGCGAGCGTGACGGTGATGGCGGCGGGCAGGCCCTCCGGTATCGCCGATACGGCGAGGGCGACCGAAAGGAGAAGCACGTCTGAAAAGGATGCGCCCTGAACAAAAAACGCGACGCCCAGAAGCGCCGTGAGCATTACGATCAAGAGGCCGACCCGCGCAGAGAAGGCCTCCATGCGAATAAGAAGCGGCGGCCGCGCCCCGCGCGCGCCCAGCATGGTCGCAATGGCGCCGAGTTCCGTATCTTCTCCTGTCGCGCAGACAAGCCCTGCGCCGCGGCCGGCGACGACCATCGTGCCGGCGAGCGCCATATTGCGCCGGTCGCCCAGCATTGTTTCCGTTGCGAGCGCAATATCGCTTTGCTTTGCGACGGGCGCCGATTCTCCTGTGAGGAGGGATTCATCCATGCGCAAATCGTGCGCCGAGACAAGCCGCATATCTGCTGGCGCGACGGCGCCGGACTCGAGACAGATAATGTCGCCGGCGACAATATCTTCAATGTCGACAACTCGGCGCACGCCGTCGCGGATGATTGTCGGTTTGATGCGCAAGGTTTTCTTCAGGGAAGCGGCGCTTGCTTCCGCGCGCCACTCCTGTAGCGCGCCGATAAGCACGTTGATGGCGACAACCGCGCAAATAAAGATTCCATCGGCTGTCTCGCCAAGGATGAAGGCGGCGGCGGCCGCCGCGAACAGGATGAATATCAGCGGATTATTGAACTGGCGGAGAATGATTAGCAGTCGCGATGGGCGGCCGGTTTCCGGCAATTGGTTCGGACCGTCAGCCTCAAGGCGCCGCGCCGCTTCCGCTTCGGACAGTCCCTCGCTTTTTGCGTCGAGCTTTTCGAACGCTTCATGAGGGGAAAGGCTATGCCAGGGAGAGAGCGGTTTCAGGGGAAAGTTCCTTCGGCATGCGTAAACGTCGCACTGCGGACGGCCTTGTTGCAAGTCATACCGCGCCTATATCCTTAATGTCTATTCAGGATAGCCCGCCGGGCCGTTTCAATATGGCTGACGACAGGGAGGCTTTATGAAGCTGCCAAAACGCACAACATGGTTTTTAATCGCCGATAGCGCAAAGTCCCGCATCATTGAAAGTTCCGGGCCTCATGGCACATGGTCAAAGATAGAAGACGTCGCTGACGATGATGCGCGCAAACCTTCACGCGATCTTGGGCGTGATCGTCCGGCGCGCGGGCGCACGATCGGAACCGGCGCGCCTTTCGCCGTAGAGGGCGGCTCCGAGCATGACAAGGCAGGACAGGATTTTCTTGTCGATTGCGCGCAGGAAGTGGCGGAAGCAGACAGGAAAGGCCGGTTCGACCAACTCGTGGTGGCGGCCCCGCCAGCGGCCTTGGGCATTTTGCGAAAAAAACTGCCTGCGGAAACGACGGCGAAACTGATTGGCGTTTACGACAAGGATCTCACCAACGAGAATGAGCGCGACTTGCACGAGTATTTTCTCGGTAAGCTCGAACACTGGTAAGAACGAACTTATTCGAGTTCGCGCTGTTTGACCCGCGCGCCGTCTCTGACGCGATTGCCTGGATACAGGATAATGCTGTCGCCGTCTTCAAGGCCGCTGCGGACTTCTGTCATAATTCCGTTATTGCGGCCGGCGTCGATAATGTGCAAACGCGCGCGCCCTTTATCCACGGCGAATACCGCCCATTGATCGCCATGACGGAAAACGGCGCTTGAAGGGATCGCCAGCGCGTCCTCGGACTCCCAGATAACAATCCGCGCTTCAACACGAAAACCATGGCCGAGCTTTACGCGCGCATCCTCCGGTCCTGAGAATTGAATCACGGCGTTGACGCGTTGTTCCTCGACGCCGAGCGCGGAGTATTTCGTAAATCCCCAGGGTTCGATTTTTTCAACGCGGCCTTCAAGCGGATCATCGCCGCCCCATTTGTCGACAATGACGCGGTCGCCAGGCGACACTTTGACGGCATCTGTGGAGAGGAGCTCCGCCACGATTTCAAGATCGCCCAGGGGGTCGCCGATTTCAAGAATTGGCGTGCCAGCGGGAAGCACCGTCTCGCTTTCCTGAATAACGCGCAGAATCCGGCCGGATATGGGGGCGCGCAGCGGTATTGAGGTTTGCGGGTGCGGGTTTGTACCGGCCGCTTTTGCATCGGCTTCTGTCGGCGTCATCAACATGGCGCGGGCGTTGTCGAGATCGGCTTCACGCAAGGATACGGCGGCGCGCGCGGTGTCGAGTGCGGCGCTGGCGGCGCGTTCAGCGCGTTCGGCGCGGTCGAGCGCGGCTTCGGAAACCGTATCCGTCTCTCTTAATGTCCGGGTGCGGTTCAGTTCGGCGCGCGCATAGTCCGCATCGGCGGCGGCGCGGCGAACTTCCGCCTTGGCGAGCGTCAACGCGGCTTCGGCGGCTTCCACGGCGGCGCGCGCCTGTTCTTCGGTGCGCACATCAAGAACGCCGGGGCTTGCAGGGGTTAGGCGCACGATCACGGTTTCGCCTTCAATCACTTCATCGCCCGGTTCGACATCGACGCGCAAAAGCCTGCCCGCGACCGGCGCTGATACGATATAGGCGTCGCGGACTCGCGTTTTGGCTTCTTCGTCGATCGTCACCATCATCGGTATGCGCGCAGCCTCACCGAGGTCGACAGCCATCGGGCGCGGCCAAAAGGCGTAGAGCATGAACAGGCCGACCAGCCCAAGGGCGGCGGCGATGACCGTGCTGCGTGATTTCAATCCCTTCATCTTACTCAGTCCCGGGTTTTGAGCGCGCTCGCCAAATCAATTTTTGAAACGTCGCTCTGTACAAACGCCCCGGCGACTGCGGTCGCCAGGAAAATGATAATCGCTGCATAGCCAAGCCCATCTTCCCTGTAGATAATAGGGATTTGGTAAAGTTCCGTTGACAGGGCGGTCGCCATATAAGACCAGAGCAGAAAGCCGAGCGCCGAGCCGATAGGCAGGGCGATGATGGCGAGCGCAGCCAGTTCCCCCAGCAGAACATAGCCCGTCTCGATCTTGGTGAAGCCAAGCACACGCAGACTCGCGAGATCGCGCTGGCGCTCGATATAGGCGATGCGTGCGCCGTTATAGACAACGCCTGCGGCGATCACGATCGAGAAGACGGTCATGATGTAGCGGAAGACGCCAGGACCTTCGTCAATCATCTTGGCGAAATTTTCATAGGCCTCCCGCCGCAGGCTGACGCCGGCGACCATGGGGATCGCCTTGATCTGATCATAGACCTCCGCGCGCATTCGGGGGTCGATTTTCAAGTAAGCGCCAGAAACATGGTTCGGTTCTTTCAGCCGGCGGTTGAGCGCTTCCATATCCATATAGGCGGGTGTGCCGATCAAGGCTTCCACGAGCCCAACCACAGGAATGCCGAGCGTCGGGCGACGCCCTTCGCGCACTTCAACGGTCAAGGTCTGGCCGACGGAGATGTTCAGGATTTCCGCAAGCTGTTCGGAAAGAACGATGCCGTCGCCTGAAATGTCTACGTCATTGAGGTTGGAGTCGACGGCGCGGTTCAGCACCGGATTATCGGGCAGCCCCGTAATGCCGCCGAGATAGTCCTTTCGGTCATTCTTGAACATGACGGCTGTTGACCGGAACGGCTCCACCAAGGTGACGCCGTCAATGCGTGCAATTTCAAGAATGGTCTTGTCGGACATGGGTTCGACGAAAGTGACAAGAACATCGCTGCGGTCGATTACATTGAAACTGACATCGAGCATGTAATCGGTCGCGTTGATGTTGAAGCGCATCATTACGGAAAGGCCCATAGCCGCGCCGATGCCGAACGCGGTCAGCAATGCGCGCGTTGGATTTCTGGCAAGGCGGCGCAGGATCATCCGGCTCGGCTGGTCCATGAAGCGGCTGACGGCTTGTTGCCACCCGTTTCCGCTTGCAAATTTCGGCGGCGCTGGCGGGCGCATGGCGACGGCCGGCGTCAGGTCGATGGCGGAGCGGACGGCGAAAAATGCGCCGGCGGCGGCGGCGAAGGCGCTGATCGCCAGAGCGAAGCCGAGCGTGGAGAAATCAGCGATGAATACGAGGAACGGGAAATTAAAATAGAGCCGGTAGATCTCTCCGATCATACGTCCAAGCCATACGCCGCCGCCCCAACCGACCAGCGCGCCGCCGATCGCAATCGCCAGCACGAATTTGAGATAGTGGATGGCGACATCCGCGTTTGAATACCCAAACGCCTTGATAAGGCCGATCTGTTCACGCTCGGTCTGCACTAGCCGGGTGATAACGATATTTAATAGAAAGATGGAAACAGCGAGAAAGATTGGCGGCATGACACGGCCCATCGTGTCGAGCTGCGCCAGTTCTTCCACAAGATACTTGTTGGATATCTGATCGGCGCGAGAATATGCGCCGGTGGCGCCATAGGGCGCGAGGATGCGGTTTAGCTCATCAATTAGAAATTGTTCACTGGCGCCGCGAGAAAGAGTCAGGATGGCTTCATTGAACGCGCCGTCAAGGTCGTAGGCGGCTTCCATGGCTTCCTTGCTGGCCCACAAAGCTGCAAAGCGTCCTGGATCGACCACGAATTCGCCTGGCGGCAGGGCGTAAATGAATTCCGGCGACAAAGCGAGGCCGGCGATGATAAACTCATGCTGAACGCCGTTCATGGTGACGGGGAGGGTATCCCCCGGCTCAAGCTCATGGGCGTCGGCGAAAGATTTGAGCAGCAAGATTTCGTCCGTACGCGTTGGCGAGATCATCCGCCCCGATGATAAATGAACGCCGTTGATCGGCGCCGCTGCTTCCGGATCATAAGACAGAACCCGCGCGCTGATCGGCGCCGACACGCCGGGCAGGGTGACAAGCCCGCCGCCGCTGATGCGTCCCTCGACGTCATTGACGCCGTGCAGCGCGCGCAACTCCTCAAGGATATGATCAGGCGCTCGCTTCGCCGGCGCGAACATGTCTGCGAAACGATAGCGCTCATAATAGGCGCGCATGGTTTCATCGAGCGAGATCATCATGCCGTGGGACATGACGAACAGGGAAATCCCGGCGGCGATGACAAAGATGATCGCCGCCGCCTGTCCCTTGATGCGCCAGAGATCACGGAGAAGCTTGCGGTCAAGAATACTGGTAAGCGAGAGCATGAAACGTCACCAGCTGATTTCAGCGGGAGAGACCTTGTGGTCGTTCTTGACGACCTCGCGGATCTGTCCGTCGGCAAAGTGGATGACGCGGTCGGCCATGGCGGCGGTCGCCGCCGCATGCGTGATGATCAGCGTCGTTGTCCCGAGCCTTGTGTTGAGCTCCTGCAAGGCTTTCAGGACGCCGACGCCGGTTGTGCTGTCGAGGGCGCCGGTGGGTTCATCGCAAAACAAGACGGTCGGGTTTTTGGCGATGGCGCGGGCGATAGCAACGCGCTGTTGCTCGCCGCCTGAAAGTTCGGAAGGAAAATGCGTGGCGCGATTTTTAAGGCCCACGAGATCGAGCGCCTCCAGCGCCGGCATCGGCGCGGCGGCGATTTCTGCAACGAGGTCCACATTTTCAAGCGCGGTGAGGCTCGGCATGAGATTGTAGAACTGAAAAACAAACCCCACATGGCGGCGCCGATAAGCAGTCAGCTGGCGATCATTCATGGCGGTGAGTTCGTCGCCTTTGAACCAGGCGCGCCCGCTCGAGGCCCGGTCGATCCCGCCGAGAATATTCAAAAGGGTCGACTTCCCGCTGCCTGAAGGACCTAGCAGGACCACAAGCTCCCCGGTGGGAATTTCGAGGTCGACGCCGCGCAGGGCGTGAACCGCCGCCGGCCCTTCGCCATAGACCTTTGACAGGTCCGTTGTCACGAAGGCGTGCTTGTCTGCGCCTCCGGGCGGTGTTGCTTGATGCATATCCTTGCCAAAACGGGCGTCGGTCGGAATTGCCCGAAACTCCTCAATCCACAGGATATGAGTGTGTTAGATGGAAATTGTCCGGTCAAATATGAGCGACATCAACCGGTTGCCGCGGGCAAGGGCCATCAAGGCGGAATCTGCGAAATATTTCAATGATTTTGGTGCCAGGAGAGGAATCAGCCGTCCCGAGTCTGATTTTACTATCAAAATGCTGCGAGAGGTTGTTCATCCGTGTACCAAGCATCATACCAACACTTCATTACGCTTGGGTAATTCAGTTCCCAAACATGATCTATTCTGTATCACGTTTGCGCATGTTTGTCAGCATTAGGACGAAATAATTTTCGATGCATATTCAAATCGCGTTTTTGATAAGTTCGCGTATGTCAGGCGCGCGCTTCAATGAGTCTTCGATGGCTTTCCGCCATGCTTCTCCCTGCTGCAAAGCTTCTTCGTAAACGCTCGTAAGTTCTTGGGGGCGCATTTCGGCGAGTGCTGTAATCAGGGCTCGCGCTTGCTCGATATCCTTTTCCGTCTTGGCTTTGCCGGGGCCGCGGCGACGCGCAGCGACAATCAGCTTATGGATTGCAAAGCGTTCGGGGCGCGGAATCTGCACAAGGACGCCTTCTCGATAGAGCGCTACCGCCGATATTGGATCGCGGATTAGAAAATTCAGAAAATGCAGGCCTTGCGCCCACACGCCCAACGCTTCGAGCTTCTGCGGTCCTTCCCGTTCGTCGAACGATGGCGCCAGAAAATCGACAACGAAATCGCTGTCAGCCATGCGCCACCGTGTCGGTTTCTTTGCATCAAGCGAACCGATGGGGCTCATGCCGAGAGAATGCAGGACTTCAGGAAGTTGCGGCTCGGCGTGGTCATCGACGGCCAGGGACAGTTTTTCAAATGAGGCCACGTCGATATCGGCGGTGATGGCAGTTGCGCCCGATGAAATCCGCGCCCCAAGCTCCAAGTCATAGAGCCGGAATGCATGCGTGCCGACAAGGACGCCCCCGAGCCGGAATGCGCCGGCCTGCGCTATGGCGCGCAAAACCTTGCCGGTGGTCATGTCGAGCGCGGGAAGACGCGCAGATCTCAAGGCCGCTGCCTTTTCGGACGCATTCGCCCGGAATGCGCGCGCGTCGTTTCGCGCCGCATTCCAGCGCTCGATGCGCGCCCGCGTATCCTCGTTGTCAGGACCGACGAAATGTTGGTGGTGCGCCCCGCCAGGCGCCCGCACCGTCACATACCAGAATGACTTTCCGCCGCTTTTCCTGATATGCGGGGAGCCGGTCATTTCTTCAGGCGCGCGGTCGAGATGGGCCTGAAGAAGGTCCTGATAGAGCGTCTGCAAAGTCAGTGGGATCGGTGTCATAGCCGCTCAATATACCACAAAAGATAATTTGTGGTATAGTCTTGAACCAGAAACAGCCTTTCAGCAAGCGGTCCGGAGAGCCTTATTTAAGGTAGGCGCGCGAACCTTTAATAAGAAAATTCGCTATTAAAGGCTCCAACTACCCCTCCTAATTTCTGGCAGGTTTTGCCTGGCGGACGGCCGGCCCGCCGCCATTCTCGGGGGATACGAATGTCCACGGTCCATGGACAGTGGACGATAGGCCGTTCCCGGTTTACCGGCAGAATTCTGTTTTGCCGGTAAATTGCGATGACGCGAAGCAAGACACGGTGTCTTGCGAATAGACGGCCGTCCGAAATTGAGGCTTCGGCTAATCACCGCTTTTCACAGGTTTTTCCAGCCGCACACCCGGACCGCCACCATTCTCGTCGATGAAAACGACGCCATTGGCCTCAAACAACATCCGCAAAAGCTGAGCGGTGCTGTCTCGCAGTTCGCTGCTTCTGTGTTCAAAATTCCGGACAGTCTGATTGCTGATCTTGGCGTTCGCCGCCAGCTCCTGCTGGGTCCAATCCAGCAAGCCACGAGCCGCCCGACACTGTTCTGGGGTAATCATCCCGGAACAATGGGCAGAGGATATCAAAAAACGCAACTAAATATAAAAAAGCGCTTGTCGCAAGATATAAAAAATAGTATTAGAATATAAATTATCGTTACTTTTGGCAAGTCGTGGAGGGTCACCCATGCGCCTAACGATTCGCAAAATCTCGAATCTTCCTTCGAAATATCTCGCATTCCGCGAGACGGGAGAGAAAGCCCAATGACAACTCGTCGAACAATTCTCCAAGGCGCCGCCTCGCTGATCGCCCCGGCCGATTTCGATCTAAACAATCCCTTTGACGTGACGGCGGCAGAGTCGCCATTCGGCATACTAATCAGCGAATACCGTCACATGGTCGCCCAACTCGAAAGTATTATGGCCGAACGAAACCGTGTCGAAGCAGACGCGTCAGCCCGGTACAAAACTTTCAACGATTGCCCTGAACTTGCAGCGGTCGAGGATAATGAGCGCGCCTGGTTTGCCGCTGAGAAGAAACTCATCCAGTTCGGAGCGCGAACGCGGGCCGGCACCTTCGAAGAGATTGCGCAGAAGCTCATTCTCTGGCGCCTCACCGATCATGACGCTCGGAGCTTCGACAATCCTTTCGACATGCTCGCATTCGCCGCCTATCGCGACTTACTTTTACTGACGGGGCGCACTTCGCTGACTCCTAAGGCCGACGAAAAATGCCTTGCGACCATCTGGAATGATAGCGCGTTTCACTATGATGATGACGAAGAGGACTACTACGACGACGATGACGATGAAGATCTCGAGGAAGAGGATGGCGAATAATCGCGGTGCGGAACTTTCGAGTGCCTCTGCGTTTCTGCAGGGCATTGCCACAAATTTTCTTATCGGAATTCAGATCCGCGGTATTACCCGTCAAGCGGGAATTTTGTAATCAAGACATTGATATTGGCTATTCGGATAGAGCCAACAACAGCTTCACCATAGCTAGTGTATCGCGCTTGCAATACTCTTTGAGCGCACTGCCGATTGCAGATTTTTTCTGCGGCGGGGTGCTGGGATCAATTGCCTGAACATAAGCTGATTGAGCGTTTGTTCCATCCTTCACTTCAAGATCAGCATAGTCGAGTTCCGGACAAACGGTCGGAAGCACTGCCTTGATCGACCAGCTCCCGCGCTGATCTCGATGATAATAGTGCTCGCGCACCACTGGAAGCAGGTCAACGACGCGCTCGTGAATGCCCATCAGGCTTTCGCGCAGATCGTCATATATGAGCGCGAGGCCCTTGATGCACTGCTTCTCAAAACCGGCGAAATAGGCGACGATGGAGCCTTCCTCCACATCCGGCGCGCAGAGAATTTCAACTAGCGCCTCAGCGCAAGCGCGTCGTGGATCGTTCCCTGACAGGTCAAGAAATTCATGGTGTGATAGCGCACCATCCTCTTGAAGAATGTGATTTGAGAATTGAAATGGTGTTTGAGCGTAGGATTTCCCGCCTAGCCAGATAGGCGCGGCGAATTGGATGGTCTCGAAGTCAAGAAAATGAAGTGGATAGCGCCATTCTGCGATCTTCTTTCGTATTGCCTCTCGCTCGTGATGGGCAATACCCGAAACGGTGGCTTGGTGGATGCGGTGCAATTTTGGATCGTCGAAGTAGCCGATAGGAACCTGCAAAAGGTCCTCAATTCCTAGGTCGGCAAGTGCGGCAGCGGCTTTCTTACCGGCGGCGGCAGGTAACAGGGTCGTCGGCCAATCGGGTGGGCTTGGATGCAACGAAGAGCAGTAATCCTGAAACGGACAATCGTACGGCGAAGTGCAGTGATCGCCCACATCAACATCCGGTTCATCAGCATCTAAAATGTGCTGCGCGGTAGAGATATCCTGCGGTCGCCCGTCAACGATTACGTCAAAGTTCTCTGTATCATTTTGTTCGGAGAAGAGACCGTCATACTCATCGATGGCCCTGAGAATGAATGAGCTATCGATATGCCATACGCTTGCTTTGCCTATGTTTAATCCAGCCCCTTTCGCTACATAGAGCTGGGTGGCGAGGTCGCGCACATAATGATCCTTGAGGCTCGCCGCACTTTTGACTTCAACAAGATACCACGAGCCGCCCGGCAACGGCGTTAGTATATCGACACGGATGTAGGTATTGTCATGAAGGAAAGCCGCCTCAAAGATCGGAGCAGGCGGCGTCGCTGCCAGAAGTTTTTGCGTGAATGCAAGGGCTTCTTCCTGACCGAGATGCGAGTCGACAAGGGTTCCACCAGGCCGAAGCGTTCGTGCTATAACGCCGATGCGCTCTCCTTCGGCCTTCCGGAGCTCTGCTTGAGGGCTTTCCTGGGTTGGCGCGCCTTTATGCGCCTCAAGCCATAGGCGCTTCGGACATTGATCAAAGGCAGCTATGAGAGACTTTGTGAGGCGCATGGCGGATATTTACAGCTTTACTTAGAAAATACTGTAGTTTCAAATCTATCCTGACCGGTGATTCTCGGCTGTCCCCCGTTGATGACTCACGGTAACTATCTGAAGTTTTGAAAGAAAATGGCGCGTATTTGATGGCGGACCGACTTGCTGACCTAATTCTAGCTCTCACCCCTGAGGATGGGGCTTCCATCGGCAACGGAGCTCTTCTCGCGTTGCTGCGCGAACGCTTACCCAATGTGAGCGACGCGGATTACGAGGCCGCACGAGATAGGCTCGTTGATGAGGGCGTTTTGGCAAAGGGTAAGGGCCGCGGCGGGTCGATTTATCGGTCGGACATAACGGACCTCGAATTGACGACGCAGGAGATTGAGCCGGCTAAGCCTGCAAAGAGAAAATCAACGAAAAAGAAGAAGGCAACAAAGAAATCCGGCGAGCCTGTTCAGGTGTCAGCTTATCGCCATGGCGACATGCGGGTGAACAACCCAGAAGTTGGGATGGTTCATGCGGATACGGACCCAGATAGCGCGAAGACAACATGGGCCTATGATCCGCATCTGGACCCGGCGCTCAACTTCGATAGTGCGCGGGCCGGTATTGAAAAGCTGATAGATGATGCGCTGGAAAGCGGCGACGCGGACCGAATGCGTGATGCGCTGGCGGAGCTGAAGCGGCTGCAGGCGCCCTATCTCAACTGGACCGGCAAGGCGGAAAAGACCAGCTTCGAGATCGATACTGTCTCGCTCCACGTTCATGAACGCGTGGACCCGTCGACCATCCTGTCAAACGCGGCGAAGCGACTAAAGGGAAAAGACGCGAAGGCGCAATGGCAACAGGCGGATTTGTTCGCTGCGCCGTTTGAAAACCTCCCTCTGCGGCAGGCGCTCGATTTCTACAAACATGAAAAGGGCTGGTCGAACCGGTTGGTGACGGGCGATTCGCTTCTCGTCATGAACTCTTTAGTCACCAAGGAGAGCATGGGCGGCAAGGTTCAGATGATTTATATCGATCCGCCTTACGGGATCAAATATGGATCAAACTTTCAGCCCTTCACGAACAAGCGGGACGTTAAGGATCGCTCGGACGACGACCTCACCCAGGAACCCGAAATGATCAAGGCGTTCCGGGACACGTGGGAATTGGGTATCCACTCCTACCTCACTTATCTGCGCGACCGGCTAATGCTTGCGCGGGAACTGCTGAGCGAGAGCGGGTCGGTGTTCGTCCAGATTGGCGATGAAAACTTCCACACTGTTCGGAACATTCTTGATGATGTGTTTGGGCCGACCAATTTCGCGGCTCAAATTGCTTTTAAAGCCACGGACCCACTTGGCCAGAAGGGACTTGCGAAAGTCTATGATCATATCCTTTGGTACGGCAAATCTTTGCCCGATTTGAAATTCAGGCAAATTTACCGGGATCGAGACGTCAGCGACGACAAGGAATATCGTTTCATAGATCCGATCAAAGATGTGGAAACCCCCATAAATCGAAAGAGCAAGGAATTCCTCGCCCGAGTCTATCGTCGCCGGAATGCAACTTCGTCCGGTTTCACCCCCTCGTGCACGTTCGATCTACCTTTTTTAGGCATGAAATTTCCGCCGTCCGGCAACAAGAGTTGGTCAAGCAATTTTGAGGGAATGGCTCGCGTAATTAAAGCCGACAGACTATTTCAGCTCGGCAAAGACCCTTATTACAAACAATATCAACGCGACTTCCCTCTGTCGCAATATGACAATTGCTGGACTGATAAGCCAGCCGCCCAGGGGAAGAGCTATGTTGTCGAAACGGCAGCAAAGTTTGTCGAGCGCTGTATGCTCATGACCACCGATCCTGGCGACCTCGTGCTTGATCCCACCTGCGGATCCGGCACCACCGCCTTCGTCGCAGAAAAATGGGGACGTCGCTGGATCACTTGCGACACATCTCGCGTCGCCATCACGCTGGCGAAGCAGCGGCTGATGACCGCCGGTTTCGACTACTATGCCCTGCGTTACCCACATGAGGGGTTGAAGGGCGGCTTCGATTACGAAACCGTGCCTCATATTATGTTGAGCAGCATCGCGAATAACCCGGACATCGACACCATCTATGAAATGCATCATCCGAAGATCGAAGCGGCGCTCGGCGCGCTGAACAAGGCGTTGATCGCCAATCCGCCCGGCCCGCTGACGCCCTTGCAAGGCGTGCGCAAGGGCAAGGCTGTCAATTTCGCCCAGGGCGAGTCCCTGCACGAGTGGGAGGTTCCGTTCGACTGGCCTGATGACTGGCCCGATTTGGCGCGGAAAGCATTCGATGATTTCCACGGGGCCCGACAGGCGATGCAGAAGGAGATGGACTCCTCCATCGCCGATCACTCCGAACAAGAAACGCTCTACGACAAGCCGACCATTGATAAGAACCGTCTACGGATCACCGGGCCTTTCTCGGTGGAGGCGGTGCCGGCGCCGACCGTGTTGTCGCTTGATGAAAACTTCACGCCGGCGGAAGCGGACGACAGCGTCGCGCGCTCAGGCGAGACCTCGCGCCAGTCGCTTTGGCGCGATGAACTCCTGAAGACAGGCGTGCGCGGAAAGGACGGCGCCATGCTGAAATTCGCTGAATTCGAGACGCTGCCGGGGACGCGCTATCTCCACGCGTCGGGCGCGCTGGCCGACACTGGCGAGCGCGTCGTCGTCAGTTTCGGCCCAGAGCACGCTGCGCTGGAACAGCGGCAGGTCGAGGAGGCGCTGAATGAAGCCTATACGCTGATGCCGAAGCCGAAATTCATTCTATTCTGCGCCTTCACCTTCGATCCGGAGGCGGCGAAAGACATTGATGAGTTGAACGTGCCGGGCGTCACCTTTCTCAAAGTTCAGATGAACACCGATCTCCTAACAGAGGACCTCAAGAAGAAGCGGGCGTCGAACGAAAGCTTCTGGCTAATGGGACAGCCGGACGTCGAGGTGCGCAAGCGCAAAGACGACCACTGGGAAGTCGAGGTTCATGGATTTGATTATTTCAATCCGAAGACCGGTGAGATCGAGAGCGGCGGCACGAAACAGATCGCCATGTGGTCGCTCGATACCGATTACGATCAGCGCTCGCTGATGCCGCATCAGGTGTTCTTTCCAATGGCGGACGCCAAGGGCGGATGGAACCGCCTGAAGAAGACGATCCGCGCGGAACTCGACGAGGACCTGCTTGACCAGTTTCATGGGACCATTTCTCTGCCATTCGAGGCGGGTGACAACAAACGCGTGGCGGTGAAAATCGTCGATGATCGCGGGATCGAGTCCCTCAAGATCGTTTCCCTGGAAGACTGAGTCCTCGTGTCCCTGATCATCAATTCCCCATATGTGCGACCGGAACAGCACTGGACCGAAGCCCGGGGTGGCAAGCTTGAAGTCACTCAGGTGCGCCGTCCGGCAAGCTATGACATATTCGACGCGCAAAATAATACTAAACGCACGGAAAATCTTGGTCTCGTCAACACGATCCGCGAGCGCGTCGATCAATGGCGCGCCGATGGTTATCCTGGTGTTACAATTGTTACGCGCAAACTTCTTGGGCACTGGCATGATCATGAGGCTCGTCAATACCCGTTTTATTTCTGTCAACTTGAAGCTATCGAGACGCTGATCTGGTGGGTTGAGGGCGCAGAAGCTTACAAACAGGGCATTTACATACCAGGGGATGGCGGCGCGTGGCAGCGGCTCTGCAACAAGATGGCGACCGGGGCTGGCAAAACCGCGGTGATGGCGATGATCATCACCTGGCAGGTGCTGAATGCACTGACCTACCCGAAACGCAACAAGGATTTCAGCAAGGCGGTCTTCATCGTCGCGCCCGGGCTGACGGTGAAAGGTCGGCTTCAGGTGTTGCTGCCGACAGAAGGTAGCTATTACGACGAATTCAACATGTGCCCTTCGGAGGCGCTGCGATCAAAGCTCAATCAGGCCGACGTGCTGATCGAGAACTGGCACACGCTGATGCCGCCGAAGGAGGTTGCGCGCTCCGTCGTCAAGAAAGGAAAGGAGTCCGATGAAGCCTTTACGCGGCGGGTTCTTGGCAAACTTGCTGCGCATAAGGACATTATTGTCATCAATGATGAGGCGCACCATGCCTATCGCAAGCCGCCGGAACTCAAGATTAGCAAGAAGCAGGCGGCGGAACAGGGCATCGACCTTGATGAGGCGACGCGCTGGATCGAGGGCCTTGACCGCATACACAAGTGCCGGCGCATACAGCGCTGCTTTGACCTCTCCGCGACGCCTTTCGCCCCGACGGGCAAGAAGAGCACCGACACTGCGCTGTTCGACTGGATCATCTCGGATTTCGGTTTGAACGACGCCATCGAGTCCGGTCTCGTCAAGACGCCACGCATTGTCGTGCGCGATGATGCGTTGCCTGACGCGAAAACGCTCAAGTCAAAGCTCTATCATATTTACCGCGATCCGTCGGTTTCGGAGGACTTGAACCGGTCCGGCGCCGAACAGCATGAGCCGCTGCCGAAGCTCGTGCAGGACGCCTACACGCTGCTTGGCGCGGACTGGCGCGAAGCGAAGCGCGACTGGGAGGCGGCAGGACATCACTCACCTCCGGTCATGCTGACGGTCTGTAATAGGACAGAGACGGCGGCGCGGGTCGAGCACTATTTCAATCAGGGCGATTCGCACTGGCCTGAACTGCAATCGCCGGACCGCACATTGCGAGTTGACTCCAAAGTGCTCGACAAGGCGGAAATCGGCGAAGCCGCCACCTCCGACAAGGACTACGAAGAGAGACTTCAGGATATTATCCGCGCAGCTGACATTCCCGAAACGCGCAAGGAAGTACTTCTAGCATTGAAGAAGGAAGAGCTGCTCCGCGAGATCGTGGACAATGTAGGCAAACGCGGAGCGGCAGGCCAAGATTTGCAGAACGTCATCTCGGTGGCGATGTTGTCCGAAGGCTGGGACGCCAAGAATGTCACGCACATCATGGGGCTTCGCGCCTTTACGTCACAGTTGCTTTGTGAACAGGTCGTGGGTCGCGGCCTTCGGCGCGTATCATACGATACCGACGACAACGGACTTTTCCTTCCCGAATATGTCAATGTCTTTGGCGTACCGCTTTCGATCTCCGAAGCAGGGGACAGCGGTGACCCGCCACCTCCTCCAAAGCCGACAACGCAGATCGAAGTGGTGCCCGAACGTGCAAGCCTCGAGATTAAATGGCCGAATGTTCTCCGCATCGAAACAATCGTCACGCCAAAGCTGACTGTTGACTGGGACAAGGTAGAGCCGCTCACGCTCGATCCTGCGTCTACGCCTATCACAGCGGAACTGGCGCCGGCGCTTGGCGGCGCCACTGACATGAGCAAGGTTTCGGCGATTGATCTTGAAAAACTCCCAGATGGATTCCGACTTCAGCGTCTTGTCTTTCAGGCGACGCGCAAGGGCTTTGCGGAACTGAGGCACAATTTCAGGGGCACGGAAGATTATCTGGCGTCGCAACTAGTACGAATCGTCGAGACCTTTCTAAATTCGGATCGGCTGGATATTCCCTCGCTATTCCATTCCGACCCGTTGCGCAGGCGCATTCTGATTGCGCTGAACATCGATCTCGTGGTGCAGCATTTGATGCGGTATGTGAACGAACAGAATACCCAGCAATTGACGCCAATTTTCGATGAAGACTGGCCGATCGGTGCGACTGGCCACATGCGGACGTGGTATACCGCGAAACCATGCTTTCCAGCGGTCAAATCTCATATCAGTCATCTTGTGGGCGACTCCGCGTGGGAAGGGCATGCCGCCAACGTTTTTGAACAGAGCGGCAAAGTTGCCTCCTATGCTAAGAACGATCATCTGGGATTCCAGATTCAGTACATGTGGGGCGGATCGCGGCGACGTTACCTTCCCGACTTTCTGGTGAAATTCGAAAGCGGGAAAATCCTCGCACTCGAGATCAAGGGAAAAGACAGTCCCCAAAACAAGGCGAAACGCGACGCTCTCGATCAATGGGTGAAGGCCATCAACGGTTGTGGCGGGTTTGGAGTATGGTGCTGGGACGTCGCTTTCAATCCCGGGGAGATACGGGACATACTAGCCCGGCAGGGGTAGGGCGTCTCTCGCCCGAGGTGCAATTGTATACCGAGGGGGCAAGATTAGACGTTATCGCCGCCAGAATATGTGAAACTCTTCGAATCCCGCTTCCACGGCGAGCACGTCGTTAATTTCAAGATCGCGCCCCATGCGCTCATAGTCGATATAGTATTGCAAGGCTTGAGGGATTTCCGTCGTCTCCTCGGTCAGCTCCTGCGCGAAGTCGGCGCGCGATGAATACTCGCCCCTGTAATCTTCCATCATCGCAGTTCGCGCGTCTTCAAGGTCGCCGAAATATTCCAGCAGCTTCCCGCCAAGCTTCCCGTGTTCGCCGATAAACTCTGCAATCTCGGCCACGCTGTCGATGCTCTGATATTCTTCAATCCGCGCGCCTTCGAATCCCTCATAGTCATGGATTGCAAACTCTTCGGCGCCCGCAATAGGCGACGCTTTAAGCATCCCTCCAATCTCTTTAAGGATGGCGTCCGCGTCCTGAAGCGCGTCGATCCAGCGCCCGTGAAGGATTCCATTGTTGTACGCCGCAAGGCAGGCGACATAGATTCTGATTTCGATTTCCGGCTTGCTCATGAAGTTCTCCCGTAGAAAGGGGTTGCAAATGCAACCCTGGCCTTCGCCGAGAACGGGGTGTGCAAGCGGAAGAGAGAAACCGGCGGCGGGCGCAGCCGGCCCCTATCGCTGGCGAGCCTCGGGAGACCGCCTGTTTCTCTTGAAGCGCGCCGAGGGGCTGGCCCCTAAGCAACTAAAACAATAAAGCCCGCCCCTGCGGAACGCAGTGGCAAGGACAAAATAGGCCCGGCCTCTGGCCGAAGGCCGGTGGTAACGGGCCGTTACCCCGCGAGGGATCGAAGCCGGATGGCCGAGACCGCGTAAGCGGGCTCGGTTTACGAGAGCCCGGTCCGGCTGAAGCCGGGCGCGCAACACGGCTCGGAATACCATCGCCTGAACTATAGCGAAAAATCCTTCTAAAAATTTCGAAGAATATCCAACGTTAGACAACGCCATACAACGCCAGACAACGCCAGACAATCTCAGGCGCTCATTGCACGATCACTGCACATTGACACGGCTCGTCCAGCTGCCAATCTGTATTGTTCGTGCCAAGAGTAAGGAGTGAGATCATGTCAGAATCCGCAGCAGCAGACGGCCCGCAATATCTTGCACTGAAGCGCGCCGCAGAGCTTATCGCAAGCGAGGATGCGTTTCTCACCGCCGATCAGATGTTGGAACGGCTCAAGCAGGCAGTATTTTGCGGTGAGTTCGATGCGCCGGTTCGTGAGCGAACCAAGCCAGGTCGCGAATACTTACGGATTGCGGTCGTCATTCCGAAATGCGAAATGACCGAGATTGAGCGCGCACTGAAAACGCGCGTAACTCGCTATTACGAGATGAACCGGGACTCCATCGCCAGCGTCATTTATTGCGAGGGCGGTCTTCCGGGCGAACAGGGCCTTCTCCATCAATGGATATATGATCCTGCTCAAAGGAGCGAGGTATTCAACCACCTCACGGCAACCCCATTGTCGGATTTCCCCGAGACCGGCCGGAGAATGATAGGGGATATAAGGATTTCGCGGACGCGCATCGCCAAATGGCTGGCGATAAACGGCTATCCGGCGCCGCCAATTCTCAGGGAGCTAGGCGATATCCGTCTAACGATTGAAGGCGCCGCGACTGAAATACCCGAGACCATCATACGGAAGAAAGAACAGGGCCGTCCCGAGCTGCCCGGCTGGCGGATCGTGCGCGAGCACATTGTCATATTACGCGACGCCGATCCCGAGAAACCGTATAAGGTTCTCGCCCATGAGGCGCGCCAGGAAGCGTTGAAGCACTGCGACGAACTCGATGTGCCCTCAGAGAACACCATTCTTCGCCGCATGAAGGAAATCCTCAACAACTAGCCTTGTAGTTCGTTTTTGCGAACATTGGCGCGAATGGCGCCAAACCGGCGCAACTCTGCGGTGTTTTGAGGAAATGAAACTGCTTTTTCGCCGATCATTCCAGTGATTGGCTTTGGACGTTCTTCCTTCGTGAACGGAGCGTCCCATGCTGAAACTTCCTCCATCCCTTCCGTCGCTCGAAACCATCCTGTCGGACAATCCCGGCTGGCTCGAAGAAGCGATCGATACGAAAGCCGCGAGCAAGCTGACAGGCGTTCCCGTGCAAACGCTGGAAACCTGGCGCTCGCGCGGCGGCGGCCCGAGTTTTGTCAAGCTCGGAAGCAAAACCGTGCGCTATCCGCGGCGCGAACTCCTGAGCTGGATGCGCTCGAAGGTCTGCGCATCGACCGCCGATGCGGAAAAGTCCCGTGCCTGACCCCGCGCGGCCGCTCAGCTTGCGACTGCCCGCAAACGCCCACGAGGCGCTGAAAGCGCGCGCCTACACAGTCAACGGCACGCCCGCAGGCGTCGCGCGGGATCTGATCCTGAAAGGCTTGTCCGGCGCCGATTTCGAGGGAATCGCCGAGCGACTTCGGACCATGGACCGGCGTCTCGCCGCTCACGAGGGCAAGGCCGAGGAAGCCCTTCAATCGATGAACCGGCTTCTCGCGATGTTCGAAGCGCTGCTCGATGCGCTGACCGACAAACAAACTGAAGATTCAGGAATCCAGGAGCCCGACCGATGAACATAGCCCGCATGTTGATTCTCGCCGCCGTGTTTTGCTTCGCAATCGCTGTGGCCATTTATAAATTCGCTCTTGGCGATGCATTCCCCGTGATGGCGGCGACGCAGAACGGCCCTTATCCCGTGCCTGCCGATCACATGCGCCAGTGTCTGCATGACAGGGCGCTAAGCCTTTTCGGCGACAAGGCCGCGCAATATTACTGGAACGATTGCAAGGTGCATTTCGCGCGATACCGCGCGCTCGGCGCGCTCGAATTCCGCATCAACGCGCTGCTGGCGTTCTCAGGCTTGAGCCTTCTTTCGCTCTTCGCCTTCGCCATCGCGTCGCGCCTGAGGCAACCGGCCGCGAAAGTGGTTTGGGGCCCGGTGCGGTATGCAGGCGCGAACGCCAAACGGGCCATCAAGAGGGCTCTTCGAAAAGAATGCGAACTCTCCGGAGAAGGGCTCGATCTAGCGCGGGGCCTGCCCATGAGTCGAGACCGGGAATCCCGGCATTTTCTCGTTACGGGCAGCGTCGGCGCCGGCAAAACGCAGATCATGCTGGGCCTGATCCTTGGCGCCATTAAGCGCGGCGACGGCGTCATCGTGCTCGATGTGAAGGGCGACATGACCGCATCGCTCCCCGGCGATCCGGTCCTGATCGCGCCTCAGGACGCGCGGTCCGCCGTATGGGATGTGGCGAGCGACTGCCGCACGAAGCAGGACGCGCGCGAGCTTGCCGCGCGCATCATTCCGGCAAGTTCCGATCCCATGTGGGCGGATGCCGCTCGCGAGATTTTCGTCGCCTGCGCCGTCCATCTGCAGCAAACGAAGGGTGCAAACTGGACCTGGCGCGACCTTCAGGAGACCGCGACGCTTAGCGCCGACAAGCTTCTGGAGATCGCCACGCGCAGTCATCCGAACGCAACCCGCAGCCTCGAACATCCAGAATCGAAGACGACGCAAGGCATCCTTTCGACCTTCCAGTCGCATATGAACGTGGTCGCAACGCTGGCCGACGCCTGGGAGGAAAACGAAAACCAGCGTTTTTCCGTGTCGCGTTGGCTCGAAAATCCGGCGCCGTTCCGCCCCGTAATCCTGCAGCAGGACGGACGCTATCCGAAGCTTTCGGCGGCGTGGATGGGCGGGCTGATCTCGCTTCTCGCCTCGGCCGTGGGGAGCCCCGCGCTTGAGGAATCGAAGCACCGCCGCATCTGGCTTTTCCTCGATGAATTCCCGCAATTGCCCCGGCTCGACCAGTTTTCGACGCTCATCGATCTCGGCCGGTCTAAGGGCATTATCACCGTGATCGGCGCCCAGGACATCGCGCAATTGCGCGAAACCTACGGCCGCAATCGCGGCGACGGCTGGATGAGCATGATCGGCACGCAGATCGTCGGGCGCCTCAATTTATCCCACGCCGCGAAGGAAATTTCGGAGCTGATCGGCTTTCAGGAAGTGGAAAAAACCGTCAAGAGCCGCACGCAGACCCCGAACGGAATGAGCGTCACCTGGCGCAAGGACCGCGAGCGGCGCCTCGTCGTTTCGCCGTCTGAACTCTCTACCCGGCTCGGGCCGACACGAAAGGGCGTGAAGGCGCTCATCCTTGGCGTCGGAGAGGACATTTTCGAGCTGACTTTCCCTTACATTACGCTCGAAAAACTGCGCCCTTCATCCGTCCCGGCGCGCTGGACAAGGGCCGCTTCAAAGCCACCCAAGACGAATGAAGAGCCGCCGGAACCCGATCCCGACGCGCCCTCGAAGGGTCCGAAAAGGGATTTCCGGCGCGCGCGCCGAAGCGATCCGGAAGCTCAAATCCTGATGGTCGCGACCATCTCTGCAAGGGGCGGCGCGAAGGCGGCGCTCGCCTATTACAGCCATCTCGGCGCCGACAATTACTACGCCCGTGAGGGCGAGCCGCCGGGCCGCTGGGCCGGCCGCGGCGCCGACCAGCTCTCTCTTGAAGGCCCGGTCACAAGACATGAATTCGAGGCGGCCCTGATGGGCCGCGACCCCAAATCCGGGCTCGACCTTGTCGCCCGCGGCGGGCGCGAGAACACCCATTCCGCCGGCTGGGACATGACGTTCTCGGCGCCCAAATCCGTCTCCGTCCTGTGGGCGCTTTCGTCAGAACAGGACCGTCAGATCATCGAAGCCGCGCAGCGAAACGCGGTCCTGAAGGCCACAAAATATCTCGAACAGAACGCCGCCTGGGCCCGCAGAGGCAAGGGCGGGCGCATTCGCGAACGCACGGCCGGCCTCCTCACGGCGCAGTTCGATCACCACACGAGCCGCGATCTTGACCCGCAGATTCACACCCATACTTTCATCTTCAACCTGGCGCCGCGCCGCGACGGAAGCTGGGGCGCGATCCTCAGCAAGGAACTCTATCTCGCCCAGAAACAGGCCGGCCTTGAATACCGGAACGAGTTCGCAAAAGGCCTCGAACGCGAAGGCATCGCGCTTGAAAGAACCGCTGAAAATTTCCGCGTGGCGGCGATCCCGCGCGATGTCGAACAAGCCTTTT
Source organism: Hyphococcus sp. (assembly GCF_041986965.1). Taxonomy (GTDB): domain Bacteria; phylum Pseudomonadota; class Alphaproteobacteria; order Caulobacterales; family Parvularculaceae; genus Hyphococcus. The sequence goes on from NZ_JBHIXB010000001.1 coordinate 1,640,677, forward strand.
CCAAACGTCGCGAGGCCATTACGGAAGCCGCAAAAGCGCATGGCTATTCGACCCCGCGCGGCATGGAATTGGCGACGCTGCGAACCCGACGGGCGAAAGAAAAAACCGAGACGAGAGTGCTGTTTTCAGCGTGGCGGGAGGAAGCAAAAACGCTCGGATTTGTGTTGAAGCAAGATCAGATTCGCGCGCCCTCATCCGCACTGGAGCGGCCGGCGCTTGATCAAAAACCAATGAATCGGGAGCTGAATCCCGCGCAAAATCGAGCCTTCGAACATACAAAAAAACGTCAGTCGAGCGCGAAAATTGCGGCGCAACTGGCGCAGATCGCGCGCCAGATTCAGCTAATCATGGGGCCCGCACAGCACGGCGGATCGTCGCGCGGACCGGACCTGAAACAGCGCAACCGCGCCATGGATCGCGAGCCCGAACGTTAGAGCGCGCAAACGAGGACAAACATGCGCAAGGATTGAAAATGCGTAATCGCGTGTACGGAGGAAAAGAGACAACGCGATCAGCGTCATAAGACAGGCCGCATGCGCCGGGGTAATCGACGTGGCGCTACTCTGTGTACGGCCTTGCTGAAAGTTTCAGTCCGGAGATTCAAATGCTTATGGTCAGGCGGGCGCCAGCCCGTCCGCACCGCAGGTGCATTAGGGTGTGCAATAGCCATTTGCAATAGCCATTTTTCCATTCTCAACCTCGTTTATCCTTCGAACTTTTTGCGCCGATCTTAACGCAACCTGACCTTGCTGAATTTGCGTAAAGCCGAGCATTTTACGCTTTCTAATACTAGCTCCCCGAGCATCGATCCAAGTCTCCCGTGCCCCCGATGAATTCGGCAAGGGCACAAACTCGTCAAACACGGCATATTCCGAAACGCTCGTGCCCTCGAAACCACCATGGCGCCCGTTCTTCTGCGTCCGAGTCAGGACTCGCCGCCAGCATGACGGCGACGGCCTTGCGAACCTCGTCTGCGGTGCCATACTAGATCCACGCCCCGTGCAGGCATACGTTATTGTAGATCGCAAGGCACGCCACTTAGATTCGCGACCTATCCGCCGCGAGCGTCGCGGCAGAAGTTGCAGGCGAGGGGGGCTCTTATGGCGCTCTCCTACTCCGGCCCGGTCCGTTCTTTCCCCACAGGCAAGCGGGCGCCGGCCGTCGGCAGCGCCTTCCTGGGGAGCGATATTCTGACTTTCGGAAAAACGTAGGAGGGATAACGCTGGGTCCGCGAGATTGTCTCAGCCCAGGTTGAGTTTATGGAGCCGGCGCCGGGCCGCTTCAGAATGAGGGAAAACTGCGGGGGGCGTTTTCGCGCCGAAATCAGCATGACCCCGCCGCAACTATTCTGCCGCGATCGGCGCGCCGCTTGCGTCGATTTCGATGATGCGGCGGCCAAAGCCTTTGAGATCCTCAAGGATGAGGTCGCGATCCCCGACAATGACGACGATCATGTCGTCCGTATTGAGATATTGCCGGGCGAGGAATTTGACGTCCGCTAGCGTCATGGCGTTAAGCGCCGCGCGCTGATCGTCGACGAAATCCGGCTCCAGATCGAAGGTGAGCATGTTCGACAGGAAGCCGATTTTCTTGCCCGGCGTCTCATAGGCTAGGGCCTCGCGCTGAACGATCGAGTTCTTGGCGAAGACGAGTTCTTCGTCCGTGGCGCCGTCTTCGCGATAGGCGTCTATTTCCCTGAAGAACTCTGTAAGCGCAGGGCCGGTCGCATTGGCGCGCACTGCGGCGCTAGCTGTGAAGGCTCCCGCATAGTCGTTGGCGCCGAAGCCGCTGCGCGCGCCGTAAGTATAGCCTTTGTCCTCGCGTAGGTTCTGATTGATGCGGCTGTTGAACGAGCCGCCAAGCGGGAAGTTCATGATGTTCGCTTTGAAATATTCGCCGGCGGTGTCCCAGAGCATGGCTCGGCGCGCAATGCGGATCTCCGACTGCGCCGCGTCTGGCTTGTCGATGAGATAGATAGCGTTGGTTTCGAGCGCGGGGAACGCATGGATCTCAGCGCGTTTTGCATCGCCCGCCTTCCATTGCGCGAAAGCCGAGAACTCGCTGATCACTTTTGTTTGCGGCAGGTCCGAGACGACAACGATCTGAGCCTTCGCTTTTTGAACTTTCTCTTCATAAAAAGCTTTGACGTCGTCCAGCGTGATGGCGCTGATCGTGTCGGCGGTTCCCATATCCGCATTCGCGAAAGCGTTGTCGCCGCCATAAATGAGGAGACGGCGCACGTCATCGGCAAGCGCGCCCGGGTTCTTTTCCTTCTGGGCGATGGCCTGCAGGAACTGGTCCTTGACGCGATAGAAGTCGTCCTCATTGAACGCAGGCGAGAACAGTTTCGCGGCGGCGATGTCGAGTGTGTCGGACAGATTATCCGTAAGCGTTGACACAACGAGGCTTGCATAATCGTCACCGGCGCCGATCGAGACGCCGGAGCCGAGGCGTTGCAGCCTGTCGCTCAACTCCTCCTTGCTGGCGCCGGTGGTCGCTTCATCGAGCATGGCGAATGTGAGCGCCGTCAGCCCGAGCTTGTCGAGCGGCTCCTCGCGCTGACCGATATGGATCTGCAATTGCAGCGCCGTCGTCGGCGTTTCATTGTTTTCAGCCCCGAGAACCGCGATGCCGTTCGGCGTCGTGTCGCGCCAGATCGGCGGTGTGTGGATTTCGGGCGCGGGTCCAACCGGCGGCTTCTCCCCGCGATCGAAATCATCCGTCGCCGTCCTGAACTCGAGATCATTCTCCGAGAGCGGCTGATATACAGGGAGGGTGCGCGGCGTGTAGGTCCAGTTGTCGGGCTTGGCGGGCGCGAGCGCTTTGCCTTTCGGCAGAACGCTTAGGATGACGCCCGGCTTGCCTTTGAGATATTTCTCATACGCGGCCATCACGTCTTCGGCTGTTACCGTCTCATATCGTGCGATGTCTTCCGTCGAGAGATTGGGATTGGCGAAAAAGGTCTGATAGGCGGCGAGCTGCGAGACCTTGCCGGAAACGCTCTCGAGGCTGAAGACCTTGCCCGCGACAATGCGCATTTTGAACCGGTCGATATCGGCGTCCGAGACGCCGCGCTCTTCGAATTCCTCGAACGTCTCGCGGATGATACGTTCGAGATCGGCGAGGCTCGCGCCGCCATTGGGGTTTGGCAGCGCATTCACCGTGAATGTGCAGCCAAGCTCCTGGCAGCCATGGCCGGCCTGCGCCTGCACAGCAAGGCCGTTCTTGACGAGGTTTTTGTAAAGGAGCGACGTATCCCCGGTGCCGATGATCGACATCAACACGTCAAGCGGCGCTTCGTCTTTGTCCATGAGTGTGGTTGTCGGCCAGGACATGACTATAAGCGGCAGGGCGACATTGTCCTCGTAGGAAAGATAGCGGTTCTTGTTGATCGTAAATGTCGGCGCTTCGGGCTCGCCCACTTCAGGTCCGCGTGGGATCGATCCGAAATACTTTGCGACCCAGCTTAGCGCCTGGTCGCGGTCGAAATCGCCGCCGATAGTTAGAGCGGCGTTGTTCGGCCCGTACCAGCGTAGGAAGAAGTCTTTGAGGTCGTTGACGTCGACCCGGTCGAGGTCCTCCATATAGCCGATGGTTTGCCAGGAATAGGGATGACCTTCCGGGTAGAGCGCTTCATTCAGCTTTTCGCCTACAAGCCCATAAGGCTGGTTGTCTATATGCTGGCCGCGCTCGTTCTTGACCGTCGCGCGCTGGATTTCGAATTTCCGTTGGGTGACGGCGGGCAGAAGGAAGCCCATGCGATCGGCTTCGAGCCACAACATGCGTTCGAGCTGGTTGTTGGGCACTGTCTCGAAATAATTGGTCCGGTCGGTATTGGTGGTGCCGTTCAGCGTACCTCCGGCGTCGGTGATCAGCCCGAAATGCTCTTCATCGGCGACATTCTCGGAGCCGTTGAACATCATGTGCTCGAAGAAATGCGCAAAGCCTGACTTGCCGATGTCCTCGCGCGCGGAGCCGACATGATAGGTGACGTCTACATGAACGAGGGGATCGGAATGGTCTTCATGAAGAATCACGGTGAGCCCGTTGTCGAGCGCGTATTTTTCATAAGGAATGACGAAGTCGTCGCCTTCCCCGCGCGTCACCTTTTCGATGAAGCGCACGCCGTCGACTTTGGACGCCGTCATTGCGCTTTCCGCCGCGGCCGCCGCTGCTTTGGGCGTCGATGCTTGCTCATTATTGCATGCCGAAAGTACGGCGAGGCTTGCTGCGGCGAGGAGAGCGATTTTGGTCAGCTTCAACATCGTCTGTTTCATTGTCATCATTCCGGTCACAAACTTGAAAAAGAAGCAGCGCGGGAACACGGCGTCCCGCGCTGCTTCAGGCGAATAGGTGGAACGCTGCTCCGGTCCAGAGGGCGCTTTACCGAAACGGCGCGCGGCGCATTGAGGATCGCCTCACGCACGCGCGTTCCATTTGATAAGACGCAGAGCGGCGACCATGCCGCCACTCAGAAGCGCTCATTTGATCGTGTTTTTCAAACGGTTGGCCGATAGGGGACAGGCGCGCAAGCGCGCATTAACGCTGCATTCAGAGGCGTTGCGCGTGTATCCATCGCAAGCCGCGCGGGCGGCGCGCAATTCTGCTGATCTATGCGGAGTGAAGGGGCGATTATTGCGTATTTTTGTTCGTCGCCTGTCGCGGCGCAGCGAGCGCGATCATTTCTTCGTTTTGCGCCGGCAGCCATTCATAGACCCGGTTCACTAGGCAGCGATCCGGCCGGTCGGCAGGTTCGCCGGAACGGGGGAACTGCGTATCGTATACGAGAAGCCGCGAGCCGCGCTTCAGACACATGCTGGGGTCGTCGATTTTGAGGCCTTCAACGGCTCTCATATTGGGGCAGTAGCCGGTCTCGACGAGATAGGACTCGCTCGGGCTGCGGCGCAGGATGACCGCGTTGCTCCCCGCTTCGTAGAATCCGGAGAGCCCGCCGGTGAAACATACGGTGTCGATTTCTTCGCCGCGGCGCCCCGCATCTTCCGGTCCGCCGGACGAGCCGGTTGCGCATGCAGTGAGCGCAAGTGAAGCGAGCAATAAAAATCTTGGTTTCATAGAAAATCCCCGCGCCGGCTTGCGCCGCCGCGCCCTCTTGGGCATCCCGTATGGTTTATGACGCTCTGGAGCGGAAATTCCGCCAGACCGGCGAAATTAGAGGGCTGTGTGGGGCACCGATAGGTCGCTGCAAAATGCCTGCATACCTTTGACGCCTGGGGCCCCGGGCGCCGCCAGTCGATGTTGAAAGTTTTTTCAGCCGGCCCTGCGTTCCCGGCGCCACATCTGGACGGGCTTTCAAAAAAACGTCATCCTAAGCCTTGCCGGCGGGTAAAAAATCCTAAGCAAAAACAGGGGAATGGCGCGCCGGGCGTGGTTTGATGGGGCGTGACGGAGCCTGCAGGATATGGCCGACCAGGACGAAAAAAAAGAAAGGACCGACGGGGGGAGCGGCTGGTTCCTGGCCCATGTCCACCGGCATTCCGCGGCCCTGAAACGCTATCTTCTGCAATTGTCGCGCTCGCCGCATGAGGCCGAAGAAATCGAGCAGGAAGCCTATCTCCGAGTCTACGAAGCCCAGCGCGGCCAGGACATCGAGAACCCTCGCGCATTCCTCTTTCGCACCGCTCACAATCTCTTCATTCAGCGCTACCGGAAAAACCGCAATTCGCCGATCGAGGCAGTGGAGGATGTGGACGCCTTAAGCGTCAAGGATATGTGCGCCGCGGCGGATGATCTGCTGGTGGCGCGCGAGCGGCTCGGGGCGCTCGCGGAAGCGATCGATCGATTGCCGCCGCAGGCGCGCCGCGTCTTTATCATGCGGAAAGTCTACAACCTTTCCCATAAGGAGATTTCGGACGTGCTTGGCATCGCCCCCAGCACCATAGAAAAACATGTCGGCCGCGGCATTGTCGCGTGCCGGGACTTTCTTACGCGCCATGACGCCGGCGAGAATGTGCATGACGACGGTTATGACGACAGGGATTCAGCATCGTCGGGTGCAGATAAACGCGGAGGCCGCTCATGACGGCGTCCGATCGCGATAACCGCGTGCACCATCTTAAGGATCGGACTGCGCTCGAAGAAGAGGCCGCTCAATGGGTCTGGCGCCTTGATGCGGAAGACGCCGGGCCGGAGCTGCGCGCGGAATTCAATGCATGGCTGAAAAAAGATCCGCGCCATGCACGCGCCGTCGAAGAGTTCAAAAAGGTCTGGGGCCGGCTCGATGAGCTCGCCGTTCTGAAGCAGGACGCAAAACTGAAAACGGTCAAGCGCGGCGTTGATGAAGAAGAACGCCAGCGTCTTGTTCCGGTCCCGCTCGGCGTGCTGCGCTATGGCGCAATCGCCGCGTCGCTGATTTTGGCGGTAGCGCTGACATTATTTATCGCAACGCCGCGCAATGCGCCCCATCCGCCAACGAGCTATGCGACGGCCGTCGGCCAGCAGCGCACCATCGAACTGGCGGACGGGTCCGTCATCGAGCTCAATACGAATTCGATCGTCGATGTCGAATATGCGGACAATAAACGCCTGGTGCGGCTCTCCAAGGGCGAGGCGCATTTCAAGGTGGCGAAGAATCCCGACCGGCCTTTCATCGCAATGGCGGGCGATACCGCGGTTCGCGCCGTCGGCACCGCCTTCAATGTTCGCTTGACGCCGGATGCGCCGGTCGAAGTGCTCGTCACCGAAGGCAAGGTCGAGGTGACGAAGAAAGATATGCCGGCGCCCCGGCCAGCAACGGCGCACAAACCAGAAGTTGTTGAAAAACCGAAACCGCTCGCCACGGTTTATCTGGAGGCCGGTCAACGGCTCGGCGCCGACATGACGGAGCCGGAGAAAGTTACGTCTGTTTCCGAAGCCGCAATCGACCGGGAGCTCGCCTGGCGGCGCGGCATGCTGATTTTTGAGGGCGAGCCGCTGGAAAATGTTGTGTCTGAACTCAGCCGGTATTCCGAAGCGCGCTTTATCATCGTTGATGATTCAATCCGGGATCGGCGCGTCGGGGGGTATTTCAGGACCGATGATGTCGAGAGTCTCTTGAGTGTCTTGGAACATGGCCTCTCCATCGAGGTCGATCGCGAGGGCGATGGACTGATTATGCTGCGTGACGCTTCGCACGGTTAGTGCTGATCGCAACTTCGCGCGGCAATTCAGTGCGTGGCTAATTTGCAACAGGGATTTCCGTGGGCGAATAATTTGAAGTTTTTTTGAAATCCGATTGGCGGCGCAAAGGAGCTGAGGCGTCGGTGGATTGAAGGGCTGCACGCAAGGGAGCGGCCGGAGGGGAACGAAGGAGTCAATCCATGACCAAATCCGCCAATAACTTCAAAGGGGATCACGCGCAAATCGAGCGCCGCAAGACGCGTTATCTGGCAGGCGCGTCGCTTGCCGCAATGCTCGTGTCCGCAACTGCGCCAGCATTGGCGGAAGAGAAAAAGTTTGACATCGACGCAGGGCCGGCGGCGAAAGCGCTGAATGCCTTCGCCAAACAGGCCGATGCTTCGGTGGTTTTCGCTTATGACGCTGTCGAAGGTTACAAAACGAACGGTCTCGAAGGCGAATTCGAGCCGGATGTCGCGCTCGGTAAGCTGATTGACGGCACCGGCCTTTCTGTATTCGCTGGCGAAGGCGGCGCATTTGCTGTTCGCGCAAATGCAAGGCAGGCCGATCTCGGCGGTGTCATTACGGTGGCGCAGACAGAAAACGCGACGCAAGGCATGTCGGTCGAACCACGCGCGACGGGCCCGTCCGGCGACGGCGCGCCGGTCACGGTAACCGGCGGCGTCAAGGACGAGCGCACCGGCGGCAACCTTAAAGGCGCGCTTGTCGAGATCGAGGAGACCGGTCAGTCCACATCGACTGACGATTTGGGTAACTTTCGATTTCCGAGCGTTCGCCCTGGCTCTTACACTTTGCGGATTTCTTATCTCGGGTATCGCGATGTTGTGGCGGCGATCGACGTCGCACCGGGACGGCGCTTCGACCAAAGTTTCGCGATGAAAGGCGGTTCGGGCGACGATGTTGTTGTCGTTTATGGCAGTAGATCTGCGCGGGCGCAGGCGCTCAACCAAGAGCGAACGGCGGAGAATGTCTCGACGGTGATATCGGGAGATCTGCTCGGTAATTTTACGGGGACGACATTGTCGGAATCGCTCCGCCGTGCGCCCGGTGTAATTTTCGAACGTGATGCGCAGACGGGCGACGGCGCGAACATCATCGTGCGAGGGTTGGAGCCCGATTTGAACACGGTGAAGCTGAATGGCGTCGAATTACCGGAGGGAAGCGGCACTGGACGCTCGGCCAGTTTAAGCAATGTGCTGACCGAATCCATATCCAAGGTCACGATTTCGAAAACGCTGATGCCCAATCAGGACAGTTCAGGCACGGGCGCTCTCATCGAGATCGAGACCAAAACGCCGCTGGACCGGCCTAGACGATATGCCTCCTTTACGCTGGAAGGCGCAAAGCGGGCGAATGACTTTAATGAATCGTTTCTGGCTGCAGGCACAGTTTCGGGCACCTTCGGAAGAGAGGATCAGTTTGGACTATCGGCATCAGTCCAATATCGCGATCGCGACGTTAGCAAAGTGCGCCTTTCTACCGACCTGAGATTTGGTCAATATCTCCCGCTGCACGCGGACGGTTCGCCTGTAACCTCAGTTTCACAAATTGATCCACGCACTCCTTTTCCTTATGAAGGCGCCGCTGCCGCAGTTTATGCCGACGGATTTAGTGTAAATCTTGATGACGCGGAGACAAAAAATCTTGCGCTGACTATTTCCGGAGCATGGCGGATTAGCGATCACACAGAATTATCATTTGATTTTCAAAGGCTGGATCAAGATGATGTTACAGTTTGGCGGCAATCGAGTTTGTCTTCATCGAATTCATATAGTGTGCGACCGGTTCTGGCGTTGGGAGGAGAGGCACGCTCGGCCCTGGGCTGGAATGGATCAGTTTACGGCGGTTCATTGTACGCTCTTCGAAATGAAGAAAAGCTGACAGATGTCTACAGTTTTCGAGGGCAATCGGAAGTTGATAAGTGGCGGTTCACATATGCAGCCGGTTATGCGAATGGACGCAGAACAAATCCTGAAAGAACTCTCACTACGTCGTTTCCTAATCAGGTTCTAGATTCGAGCTATGTTGCTTCTTCAGCAACGGATACTGTTGAGGGGCGCATTTTATCACTTTTTGCTCCGCGAACCGCTGGTGAGGGAGGATTGCCGGATCTTCTTTTGTCGGAAGCTGGATTCGATTACTTTCAAAACCCGGATAACACTGCATTCAGCAGTGTTGCTGAAACGACATTTTGGGGGCGCAATGAGAAATTTAGTGGTGAAGCTAGCGTGCGTCGTGACTTCGAAAATGGATATCTCGACTATCTAGACTTCGGTGCCAGTTATGAGGTGTCCAAATTCTCCAATGGATATCCCGGTTCGGTGAGTTATGCAGGCGTGAGGATGCCTCCGTTGTTTTCCTTTCCTTCGCTTAGTGATGTCGGCCTTGGGTTTTCTGAAGGCAGTCTGTCTTCCATTGGGATTGACTCTCCAGTAAGCCTCATCAGCAAAGAGGACTTGATAGGTTTTATCGATGCTGTCCCAGACTTGGAATTGGTATGTGATCCTTCTTCAGTATCGGGATGTCCAACGGGGGCGCTGATTTATAAAAGCGTTTTTGACCGTGATCCAAGACTCTCGGAGGCTTTCACAAAGGAGAATGAGTTCGCGGCGTATATTCAGGGCAAAGTCGATGTCGGAAAATTCGAATTCATTGGCGGCGTGCGAATGTCGCGGGTGGAACTCGAGGCTACAAACCTGAACAGCCCGAACATATATGAGGCCGGCGGCTATGATATCGCCTTCCGAGAATCCAATATTAGGCTTGTGTCAGAGAAAGCGACTCAGACCGAGTACCTGCCGCGTATGCTTATCAACTATCGTCAAAGTGATAATTTAATTTTCCGCGCCGGATATTATATGTCCATTGCACGACCGCAGGTGTCACTCCTTTCAAGTGAGCCAACCGTGCTTCTTTTTTTATTGCCTTTTTTTGGTCCGAACGGAGATCAACCGCAGCTTTTCGTGAGCAAAGGAAACCCAGACCTTAAATCCGCGCGAACTCATAGCCTGGATTTCAGCGCGGAATATTATGACAGAGATATCGGCGTTTTAAAAATTGGTGCTTTCTACAAAAATATCTCCAATCTTCTGGAAAGCAATGTAACTTCAGGCGAAGCGGTATTGGATCAGGTACGAGAAATTCTACCCGACGATCCCAGGTTCCAGGATGTGCTGGACAATCCGCAAGATTACGACCTTATCTTGCAAGTTCCTGCGAATAACCCGGATAGCGCTAAAATCTGGGGGATTGAGACCTCTATCGAAAAACAGCTCACCTTCCTGCCTGGTTTCTGGGGCGGGTTTGGGGTTTATGCCAATTACACATTTACTGACAGTTCGAAGAACCAGCCAATCAACTGGTCGCAGCGTCCGGTTTTAGACGGAGACGGTAATGTCAGCGGATTTGAGTCGGCTGATATCACCGTCCCGAATGTTGCCTTTAACGGGCAAGCTAAGCATTCCGGGACGGCCGGACTAACTTATAACAAATACGGGATTGACGCTAACCTTGCCTATACCAAGCAGGCGCGCCGGCAACTTAGCTTCGAGAAAAACAATTTGAGCCGCTACGAGGAAGCCTATGGAACACTCGATTTGCGACTCGAATATCGATTCGATCAGAGTTTTGGAGATTTTCGCATTTATCTGGAGGGTGCGGATCTGTTGCACGGCGCTAATGACCCCAGCATTTCACAATCTGTTGGCGCGGATGATGGTTATACGTCGAAATATATTCGCTTGGAAAACTATTTCGGCGGCCGCCAATTTCGGATTGGCGTTACGGGCGCCTTTTAGTCTTTAATTTGAAAAAAGTTTAGCATGCGTTTTGCCGCCGGCGATCTTGCGTCGGCGGCGGACTGGCAAGCGTGGGTGATAATATGAAACGTAAGATCGTGGTCGTGCTTCTTGCGATTTCCATTCTAACAAGTATGACAATAGAGGCCGGGGCGATCAGTGGTTCCGGCGAGGAAGATGCAACTGCATTTGCTGCTCGCCTCGAAAAAGACCGCGTGATCTTAACGGTACCACCTGCCGAACTGGATAAAGATTTCCTCGTCGTAAGAGCAGGGATTGGCCAAAAGCTTGTGCGCTGGGTTCGCGAGGGCGACAAAATATTACTCATTGCGCCGATAGTTGAGAAATCGATTGGTCGTGACGCCCACGTCGGCGTTAAACTCAGAAATGACCTTTTTGATGCATGGCGGCCTTCCATATTGGCGACCTTTCCGATCCGTACGAAGAGTAAAAAAATTGGATACGAGATCGATGTAACGGACCTTTTCTTGAAACGGATTGAAGGGTTGCCTTCTATAGAAGGCGTGATCGATTACGACAAATGCAGGGTAAACAAAGTTTTTTCTTACAAAGGGTTGGTTGAAATACGCGCGACGATGACGCGTTCAGCAGCAGGTCTTATAAAATATGACCGGGACCGCTACGAAGAGGAACCGCTTACCATATCTGCATTTTGGAGTTTTCTGAAATTGCCGGAAACGCACATGCGACCCCGGCTATACGATACACGCATGGGATTTTTTTCCGATGCGTGGGACTTGAGAAGTCCTGTGTCTCCAGCTGGGATTGCGAGATGGCGGCTGGAAAAGAAAGATTCCGGACAAAGTCTAAGCGAGCCAAAAAAGCCGATTGTATTCTATTTCGCAGAGAATACCCCCGCATGGATGAAGCCTTGGCTAAAGGCTGGAATTGAATCCTGGCGAAAAGGATTTGAGGCTGCGGGGTTTAAAGACGCGGTGATCGTGCGGGATACGCCTGATAACGATGCAGAATTTGACGGGCGCAGTATGCGTTACTCCGTTGTAAAAGTCAGGAATAGAGAACAGTTCTGGCGATATCGGGACCCACATGATGAAGCGAGCGGTGGTGGAACCGTGGATGTGGTTATCGATCCACGCAGCGGAGAAATCTTGAAAGCAGATATTATTGTAACTGCGCCACACGAATTGATGCAAAATCTTTATTTTGCCTTGTGTGGTGTTTTGGATTCCAGGGCGCGACGCGCGCCTTTTCCCGAATCATTGGAGGGAGCGTTCTTGCAAAACACCGCCGCCCATGAATCGGGGCATGCGTTTGGTATCATCGATGGAAATTATGGTGAATTTGTCTACCCGACGGAAAAATTGCGCGATAAAGAATGGCTATCGCGTATGGGCTTTACCCCAAGCGTGATGAATTACTCGCGCTGTAATTATGTTGCACAGCCGCAAGATAAGATTCCGGCTGAATACCTGCTTCCCAGAGTGGGTCCGGCCGATATTCACATGATCAAATGGGCCTATACACAGTTTATTGAAGCGGATAGCTGGCAGGATGAGTCGCCGTTTCTTGAGGCGATTATCAAAGAAATGAAAGCCAAGCCATGGTATACTTATATTGAAGGTCGAAGAAGCAATATCCCGCAGCGATACCATAATGCCGTCGATAGCGATGATCCTGTTATGGCGACGAAGCTTGGCCTCAATAATCTGAAAAATGCAATCAACAGGCTGCCGGAGGCCACGCTGCATGAAGGGGGCGGGCAATTCCTCCTTGAGCAGATGTATTTTGACGCTACTGGCTATTGGGTGACCCTGATGAGTCACGTCGCGACTTTGGTCGGCGGTTATACGATCGCCCCCAAAAGCGCGACTGAGCCTGGTCCGGTCCACACCCCCATTCCGGCAGAACGACAGCGTGAAGCCATGGCCTATCTTGGCGAGGCGGCCTTTCAAACGCCTGCTTATTTGATAAATCCTGCAATCTCTAACCGATTTGAGCCCCCTCTAGGTAGCGTCGATCATGTTGTCGGCCTGCAATCCCGTGTTTTGAAGGGGCTTGTAAGATATGAGCGGTTGAAGGCTCTGGTTGAATTCGAGCTTTCCGCCCCAGCGAATGTCGATATTTACAGTCAGGAGGAATTTTTGACCGATGTTCGGCATGCGATCTGGTCGGAGCTCGGAGATGAAAATGCCGAAATTACGGCCTATCGCCAGCAGCTTCAAAAGGAGTACCTCGCGGTTCTTGATCAACTATTCAAATTCAGAACAGGGGACAAATCATATGCCGTGGTTGCGTCTGCCATTCATAGTGATCTCAAAAGCCTGCGCCATGATTTGGATCGTGCGTTGCAACAAGCGCGCGATCGGAAAAGACGTGACTACTTGGAATATGTCCTCGCTGAACTAGATTTGATCTTGGCTGCGAAGCGGTAGCACCACTAATCTAATCGGAAAAGCTTCGAGATCGTTCTCAGAACCGATTGCACCCCCAGGACACACACATGGCGATTCAGCTTCTCGAAGAAGCTGATTACGGAGCGCGGGCGTGCGCCATACCAAGTGAGGCGCCAACAATTTTCGTCGTTGCGTTTTTCGAAGTTTTTTAGCCCTTAGGGTGGGGCCAGGCCGAAGAGGGAGCGCGCTTTGCCCGTAACCGCCTGGCACGTGGCACATGGGATTTAAGGTGCAGCGCTCCGCTGGGTGGCACTCCTGGTGAGGCTCGTCCGAGCCCGCGTCCAGCCCTGAGCAGTCCGTCAACAGGAGAGCTTTAGTCGGACTCTAGTACACGGGTTCAAGTCATACGCACTTGGCGCGGAGCAATAATCAGCGCCTCGTCTTTGCCTCCGCCGCCAAAAGCCAAATAGCCAATCGTCCATTCAAACGGTTTGGTTTCCGGTCTCTGGCTGCTTCGAAATCGAACATCTCTTTGAGCTGCGAATATCGCGCCGCTTTGCTCGGTCAGTTCGTCGACAAGAGAATTGAGTTCTCGTTCCAAGGAGAGTTTGTCGGCTATGGACAACTCATCGGCGATGTCGCCAAAGTCGCGAAGCCAATCGGATATTGTTGCTGCGAGGTCTTCCAGCTCTTTGGGAAAATCATGACCAAAGTGAATACTGAGTCCCTGACAACCGCAGGCTAGATCGCACAAGGTGCGGGCGGATTTCGCCCGATGCGCATTCAGGCGAATGCAATCGGGATATGCCTCTTCCAGCTTTCTAAGTTCTTCTTTTTCTGCAAGAGCGGCCAAGTCAGACACAAAGCCGTTGATTACTTCCGCAGAGGCCGGGTTGTCGAAAACATCAATATTGTCATACCCCAATCCACGCGCCAAAGAGAGACGGGTCTGGCGGCTCACCGCGAGCCCTTTTTCGGCGCGTTGTACGGACCGAACGTCAATTCCTGCAGCGACCGCGACGGCCTCTTGTGATAGGTCTTGTGCGGTCCGGAGCGATTTAATCCATATTGCCAGCGACGAAGGCTTAATAAATTGGGGTTCAGCAACGGTCATTTAGGTCTCCTCGTTTTCCACGGAAGGTAGCCAACGAAGACCGCCTCGCGCCACGACAGCATCCCGACAGCCGCGACAAGGCGAGCGCTACTCAGCCGATTGCTTCTTACGCTCGTTGCCCCAATCGGCGATATCAGCGTTAGGAATGGGCATTCCGTCCGCGCCGACAAAATGATCGCCGCGCCAGGTCGCATCCCGCTTCACTTCACCGCTTTTGAGATAGACGTCCCAGATATCGCCGGTTCCTATTGTGTCTTGTTTTTTCAATAAATCAGCCATGCAATGCTCCTTGAATACAGCCAAAAATATAGGCTGTAGATGGGGTGCCTTCTCTGCGGTGCAAGCCCCTTTGTGGTTGCAGTTCGCCGCCTCGTTAGCGGCGTTTTTCCCGAAACGCGGGTCGGAGCCGGTCAGCTAGGTCAGCAGACCCTTTCTGGGCCTCAAATTTTCCCCAAAAGGCACAGTTTGGCCGTTCTTAGAGGCGGCGTTATGCTGAGATGAGGCAAATGGGCTTCTCGAAGCCTCAGACATTGCCGACATAATTGCGCATTGTCAGGCGCGACAGGGCTCAGCTTCGGGCGTTGCCGGGGGCGCCATTTCTTCTAGCGCTAACTTTTGCTGAATTGGACCTTGGTGCTGAATGGAAACTGAGCAATAGTGCCTCATTAGCCTCAACTCAATGTCTGATATGCCCGCTCCGGCCGCCACAAGTGACTCTGAAATTCGCCTTGCCCTTCATCGGCGGCGGCTGAACCGTCAAAGGCGGCAGCCGAATACGTTGGTTATTGATGAGCTAGGTTTGGCGCACGCCCAAAGCCGGATTGATATTGCGGTTATAAACGGGTGCGTCCACGGATATGAGATTAAGAGCGGCCAAGACGATCTGGTCCGACTAGAAAATCAATTGAGCATTTATCGCCGAACTCTGCAAAAATTGACCATTGTCGCAGATACGAAACATTTGCAATCCATCGCTGATTGTGTGCCGGAGTGGTGCGGTATAATCGAGGTGGAACGTGGGCCTCGCGGCGGCATAAGCTTTATTGCAATCAGGTCGGCGCAGTTCAATCCGGATGTTGAGCCGGCCATGTTGGCGCACCTTCTTTGGCGTCCGGAAGCGCTTGCTTTACTCAAACGCCATGGCTATCCGGCTAAGGAATTACGTCAACCGCGCAAACATTTGTACAAGCTGCTTTCTGAAACGCTAACGCCGCGCGAGATAACTGCCGCCATTCGTGAATTTATGCCACGCCGCCAAGCCTGGAAAGATCGTCTAGTACGCGCGTAATGTGGTGGTTAATTGTGATGTCTTTCCACCGCGTTTGATTGCTAGGGCCGACTTCGCGTTTCGCGCACTGCGCAATGTATTCGTCACCATTTGAATAATCGGCGCCGCAGAAAAAATCCTGTTTTACAAGCGCTGAACAATGGTCATGCATTTGTTCGGGATTGTCGCGGAAAGCGCCCCCCTTACGCACCCACCAGAAGTCCGGCGTCGTATAGACTACTTTGCCTGCAGACTTGATCTTTCGCATATCGAGCGGAACAAAATCGGGATGGACGATTGTATAGTCGCCGAAAACAGGCCGCCTAACGGCGTCGGGCAAATTTTCGAGAAAAGTTTTGTAAAAAAGCCAATCGTGCCGGACGATTGCGTCATGCCCCTTGGCAACGTCTTTGAACGAGTAAGGGATCGCGGTGCCCAAAACAACAAAATTACGAAAGCTGTTTAGGCTATCGACCTTTCCAAGTGAGGCAATGAGGGCCCCAGAGAATGTCGGATAGGGCTCAAAATTGGGAGCGCCTAGATCGACTATCAAGTCTACCTCGTCGATCTCTGCCCGAACAGCCTTCGCTAGGTTTCGAATGACTGCTGCAAGATTCGGCTTCATTAGGTCTTCGAGCTGAATCACGAAGGCGGCACCCTGGGTGTCTCTTTTTACGATCTGCGCTAACGAATTTATAGTTCCAGGCGCTGCACTTAACGGTATCGCGGGTACAGCGTTCGCTTCAAATGCGCGCAAACCATCGAATACATATGTAAGGATGTCGCGGCCATCGTCCATCGGCTTTTCAACTATGTTCTTATGAACTGAGATCCACCCAGGTCTTTTCCCCCATTTTGCCTTATATCGCGCAATGAATGGATGAACATGTTGCTGTACTGACTTTTTGGGCGCCCATATTTCAAAGTCGAACTCTACATCGGGAATAGTGATGAAGGGCACGGTTCTTAGCTTGGCGTCTGCATGCAGCCTCATGAGGGCTTGATATTCGCCCTGCCGCCAACGCAGGCCGGGAACATACATATCGTTAGTCAAGATCATCGATTTGTTCCTTTAACTGCTCTCGAACCCGACCTTGGCCTACGAGTTCATTAAGAATTGTGTAGTTGCCGCGTTCTTTTCGAATGCGTCCGGCAATAATACTGGGATCAATACCTAAATTTTCCGCATCTATGCGTACTGCTTCCTCAGATAGGGCAAAGCGCGAAAGACACTGATCCCACAAGTCGTCTGGAATCAACGTATTGAGAGCAAATCGATCCGCTTCCGCTTCTATTGAGTCATCGTTTGTGGCGCTCTCTTCGTCGAAGAAGTCATAGTGTAGTCCATCAAATAGGTGCAAAAAGACATGTCCAAGTTCATGAAGTAGGACAAACCAGAAATTATCCAATCGATCATATCTAAGGGTGAGGCCGATAACTGGTCGTTCATTTTCGCCAAGCATCGCGGCGCCGTCTAGATAAGACCCCGGTAAGTGCTTTTCGATGACAAGAACAATGCCTTTCTCGGCAAGCAACCGCTGCGCGCGCGCGGGGCCATCCTGGCGCTTGGTCAATTTCCTCAGTTCGATTGTCCATCGGTCGTTCAATTCGAAATCTGCGATTTCGCCATGCACGACCTTATTGCGCGCCCGTTCTAGGATGCGTGCTTGCCATGCAAGCAATGCATATTCATTCGGTACGTTGCCGCTACGCATTTTCTTTCGGTGAAAGGCGGTGGCGAATTGAGAGCCTGCGGCTTCTAGAAAATATTCTTTCGTTTTCTCTATAATGTTTGCATCACGAGGAACCGAAAACCATTTTCGCTTTATCATCTCTTTGTATGGCAGGCGAGCCCAAGCAATATCGTCAGCGTCAGCCCAGGCGAATATCGATCCACCGGTTTTGCCTGATGCCTGAAACGATCCTGACGTTTTCACGCCTAAAGCCCGCGAGACCTCAATGAGTCTTGCGAGACTTGCGCCCATATAATCGGTTGCTTCATACCGCTGAATTTGTTGTGGCTTCATGGAAAGCCGCTCCGCCAAATCACTTTGACTTATCCCGGCGGCGATTCGCGCCTGGACAAGAACGCGTGGTAATTCCTCTAACGCGTATGCTTTCGAGAATGAGATTTGCCCTGACTTTAGAAGTTCGTATTCGGATATCTCGGCTTCAATCTCAGCGATTTGGCTCTTTAATGCATTTAGTTCAGCTTGCTTTAGCCATAGCTTATCAGACTCGCTTTTTTGAGCCTCCGAGAGCGCGTCTTTGAGTTTTGCAAGCGCGGTTCGAGATACCTTGTACTGCTTTTCGCTGTAAATCATGGCTGCGTCCTTCATGACAGAATTGGATCTGTCGCAAGCGAAATTGAAACGATCCCTTTCTCCTTTCCGGTGAAACGATCAAATTGAAAAAAATCGACGAATGCTCGTCCAACATCGGCGCATATCATTGAGGAGGGGAAAAATTCGCCTTTGAATGTCGCTTTCTGTTGCGCTCTTCCGTTGTTGAAGTTGAGAAACACCGGGTTGAGCTTTTGACCATCAACCCCGGCTGGTTCCCAGCATGCGTCGTAGTCGTTTGGTCGAGGTTTGCCGGTCACATAACTTCCATCCAAATAGACCTGCCCACATCCTGCGGATCGCAATTGCCCGGCGGCGTCTACGAGGCCGTCGAATAACTGCCTGCGCCAAGAATTCGTCGCGAAGGCTGTTTCCACGTCTTCAAGGCTGCCGGGGTGAATGCCGGGGGGCAAAACCGTCCAGGGCGACCCTGACAAAGAGATAAGGGGCGGAATCATGATTACAACAATAATGTTGTAAAAGGAATTCGTCAACGATTATGGCTCCCGCTGGTCCTCCAGCGTTCCCGGCGGTGGGCGCCATGCCGCTTGATAGTGGAATGTTTAGCTTTTTTGTGTTACAAAACCTCGGACAAGAATGGTTTTTGTCCAAGGAAATGTAACAAATCGATGCCGCAGCGAGCGACAGAACATGACCAGCTTATGGCGTATATGGCCGAACACGCCATCGCCAGGGCCAGGGAGCTGAAAGAAATCGGCGTTTCCGCCACAGCCATATCGAGAGCTGTTGCGGACGGCGATATCCTGCGCCTGGGCCGCGGTCTCTACCAACTGCCGGACGCTGAGATTGACGCGAATGCAAGTCTTGCGGAAATCGCCAAGCGCGCGCCCAATGCGATTATATGTCTAATGTCGGCGCTGGCTTATCACGGACTGACCGATCAACTCCCCCGAAAAGTCTGGATCGCCATTGGCGCCAAAGACTGGGAGCCGAAGATTTCCTATCCAAAAATTCGAACGGTTCGATTTCGAGAGCCTTATCTGTCCGAAGGCGTCGAAACGCACAAGGTCACAGGCGCGACCGTTAAAATTTACTCTGCGGCGAAATCGATAGCGGACGCCTTCAGGAATCCAAAACTGGTTGATCGGTCGGTCGCCGTCGAATGCCTGAGAAATGCGCTCGATGAAAAAAACGCGCGGCCCGCCGAGCTTGCTGACGCCGCCAGAGCTTATGGCGCTTGGACGCAAATGCGTCCTTATCTGGAGGCGCTGACATCGAATGGCTAGGGAACCGAAAGACCTCGCAGCATCCGTGCGTCAACGCCTCCTCAATCTGGCGCGCGAAGAAGAACGGGTGTTTGACGTTGTTCTCGTCGCATTCGGATTGGAGCGTTTGATCTACAGGCTATCGATTTCCAAATATCGAAACGAATTCGTCTTAAAGGGCGGGATGCTCGTCACGCTCTGGACCGCCGATCCTGGGCGGTTTACGCGCGACGTCGATTTCTTGGCGTTCGGCGCTGAAGACGAAGACAAGCTCAAAGCCGCATTTGCGGAGATACTCACCATAGATGGCGGCGACGGGCTTGCATTCGACGCAGCGAACATCACAGCAGCGCCAATCCGTGAAGATCAGGTCTATGGCGGCATGCGTCTTAAAACGACCGCCTATCTCGGCAAGACGAAAATTCCAATCACGATTGATCTCGGGTTTGGCGACGCGCTGAGCGATCCGAAGCATGAGGTCGACTATGGATCGCTTCTCGATCTTCCGACGGCGACGATTAGAGCCTATTCGCCGGCGACGGTGATCGCCGAAAAACTGCAAGCAGTCGTCAATCTCGGCCTCGCCAATGGCCGGATGAAAGACTTTTATGATTTGTGGGCTGTGCCGAAGGCTGTCGAAATCGATGACAACGAACTGGCGCAATCAATCAAGGCGACATTTGAAATGCGTAGGACGGAAATACCCGTCGAACGCCCCGTTGGGCTTTCGCCTCAGTTTTTGACCGAGGAGAAGAAGATAACGCAATGGAACGCTTATGCGCAGTCCACGGAGCTTGAAGGCATCGCCTTGGATCGGGTGCTTCAGGAAATATGGGAGCGCATGGAAAAGGCTTGCGCGATTGCAGCTAATTTCGCAGCGAAAGATTGAGAACAGCCATGTTGAAAGTTCTTACCGTCGGCCTGAAATATGAAGGTGAAAAGATCGCCGATGTCGAGATCGATAATCTCGGTCTTTGCCGGGGCGCCATAAGCGACGAACATGCTGCGTACCCACTTTACGAATACGACCTCATCATCATTAATCCCGCCACATATAGCCATTTTCTGTTTGGCGGGCCCGGCGAATTCTCCGATTCGGAAACTGAACTGGCGGATCTTAAAAGCTTCAAGGACGATTACGACCTTGATGCTTTGTTCTACGGCGATGACCGCCAGCGCGAGTTAGAAGCGGCGTTGAAGGAAGGCGCAGCGGTGGTTTGGTGTCTTTCCGAACCCCGGCGCAGGAATTTCTTCGGATATCGCACAACCCATTTGGGGTATGTTCATGCGGCTGCCGAAAAGGCGGTGCGGGACGCCGGCATTGAGGTCAAAAAGGGGCGCCGCCTCAACATTACGGATCGCGAAACGCCTTTTGCGGAGTATTACGAATCGCTTGCCGTCAAAGGGTGGCGGTTATGCTTTGCCGAGACGCCGGTGCATTATCGATCATTCGTAGAAACACCAGACGGCTACACGCTGGGCGGGCGGTTCGTGGACGAGCTGGACGACACGGTCGGTTGGTTTGTGACCCCGCCGACGGATCAGGCAAGCGCAAATCTGCTAATCCGAAATGCGCTTGGCCTTATTGGCGAGAATGGCAAGCGCGAAGCCTACCATAGCATTTTTCTCAGCCATACGGGCGAAGACAAGCCATTTGCCCGCAAACTTCGCGATGAACTCATCAAGCGCGGCGTTCCTAATGTTTGGATCGATGAAGCCGAAATTCAGATTGGCGATTCTCTCATTCGAAAGATTGAAAAGGGCATTGATGAATCGCGCTATTTCGGGGTTGTTCTGTCGCCGCAAGCTGTCGAAGCAGAATGGGTTCAGCGAGAAGTAGAAATCGCTATGACCAACGAAATCAAGGGAGAAGAGGTCATAGTCTTGCCGCTCTTGTTTCAGGAGTGCAATTTGCCTGGCTTCCTGAAAGGAAAACTTTACGCCGACTTCCGCGACGACGAAAAGTTCGAAGGCGAACTTGAAAAGCTGCTGCGTCGTTTGCGTGTCGCGTAACTGTTCAGTCGAAATTGATGCGAGTTCGTTTTTTGGCATTCCATTCGAGGAAACGGTTAAATTTTGTCTGGCGCGAGCGCCGTTCCTCCAATTCACGCCCCAGACAATCCAAGACCCGCCTGGCGAATGACAGTTTGATTTGGATAGCGTCGGGCTTTCTCAATCGCTTCATCGGTTACGGCGAAACGAAGAAACCTGCGTTGGTGGTCTTCAAGGAACGTTCCGCGGGCTATGTATCTCGTAAGGAGTTCCGGGTCGTGACACTCATCGAAAAAGCCCCGTCAGAGCTTTGCCTCCTCCCGGTGCGATTGCAGCGCTTTCTTGCTTGGAGCCGTCTCCGGCGATTGCGGCCGGCGTAGCGCGGTGCCGTCTAAGTCGCCATATTCGGTGGATTTCAGCGGGTCGGCGACAACGACACACATAGACTCGGGATCAATTGCCAATAGGCCGCAGTCGAAGAGCGTATGAATGTCCGTGCGCAACAACAAGCCGTTGTCAACGCGGTTGGTGTCCTCGCCCCGATATGGATGAATGTGTGCGGCTTCGAGCAAATCGATAATGCTGCAGTTAGTGATCGCACATCTGTAATCATACGCTTGTAATAGAGCTTCCCGGAAAGCGCGCTGGCCACGGCGCACAGCGATGGCGCGCATGACTTTCTTGCGCGCGTCATCGATATTCGCCGGATCGAACTCCCCTTCATCCGCAGTGCGAGCGTCGATCAGCGGGCCGGGCGATTGCCGGCGCAAGACAAAGCTGGCGGGGGCGGAGCCGGAATGCTCCACATAATCGAAAGAGCCGAGATAGCAAAATCCTGCACCGGCGAACTCGCCTTTGTTTTTGCGGAAGAAGACCAGCAACTCCAGCCCGCGGGTTTTGTGATTAATTATGAGCGCATCCTTGCGGCCGGCGAGTTGACCTTGCCAGTAGAGCATGTCGCCTTCAAGGCGGTCTTTATATTGCGTGCGGTCGGCAGTTTTGTCCTCCGTTACGAAGAGCCATATGGATGGAGTGCCTTTGGGCTGAAAGACGCCCGTATTGATAGTTGCGTCGGTGATGTCGAATTGCTCTTTAAGGTCTTTGCGAGTGTATACCTCGCCAGGGCTGAGCGAGTCAGATGTTCGCGCCCCTTGGGCGTCAACATCGGTTGTCACCTCGACGTCAAATCCCAATTCAATAAGCTTTCGGCGGACAGTGTTGTCGCCGCCAACAAAATCATGCGCGCCTAATGCGCCGAGATCGGGCCTTGCATATTTATGCGCGACGCCGAGGATCGCTTTGGAGTCGTAAGGCTTTCCATTGTGAAGGAGCCAATAGGCTCTCGCCGCGCCATAACCATATTCAAGGAGAAACGCCTCGCGGCCCATGCGGTCGCATTCCTCTATGGCATTGAGAACGAATTGCGGATCGCTGATGTCGGATAAACTCATGCTGGCGGTTCCCTAATGCGATTATTTTCCGATAATAATGAAGTCGCGCTGGCCGGTTGCGTGCTGCACCACAGGTTTAGGCCGCATTGGCCTTTTCAACTTGTCCAGATAATCGGCCCACCATTGCATCATCTCGACGCGCTGATCCCAGTGCTCGCCGCGCGTATAGGCGCGGCGAACTTCGTTTTCCTCGACATGGGCGAGCTGGCGTTCGATGGCGTCGGGATGCCATTTGGCGCTTTCATTGAGGAGCGTCGCCGCCGTGGCGCGGAAGCCGTGGGCGGTTACTTCGTCCTTGGCGTAGCCCATGCGGCGGAGCGCTGCATTCATGGCGTTGTCGCTCATGGGCTTTTCCATGGAGCGCAGACTTGGAAGCACGAGGCGTCCGCCGACGGTTTCGCGCAGCTCCATGAGGATGTGCAGGGCCTGGCGGGAGAGCGGCGACTTATGCGGACGCCGCATCTTCATGCGCGTGGCGGGGATGGTCCAGACGGCTTTTTCGAAGTCGAATTCCTTCCACTCGGCGAGGCGCAGCTCGCCGGGCCGCGGGAACAGAAGGGCGAGAAGCTGGAGCCCGGTGCGGGTCGTCGGCTGGCCCGTGAAGTCGTCGAGGGCGCGCAAGAGCCCTCCGAATTCCTTTGGGTCGGTGATGGCGGCGCGGGGCGTCCGCTGCGGTCGGATAAGGGCGTCCCGCAGGGCGATGGTCGGATCTGTCTCGGCCCGCGCCGTCGCCATGGCGTAGCGAAAGACGGCGCCGATGGTGGAGCGCATCCGCCGTGCGGACTCATAGTGCTCGCGTCCTTCGAGAACCCGCAGCGCTTCAAGCACCATGGGCGCGGTGATTTCCCGGATCGGTTTATCCCCAAGCGACGCATTCGCCATATCCATAAGCCAGGAAAGCTTGCGCATGGTCTGCTCGGCGCGGCCCTCGCGCCGGAGCTTGTCGAGATACTCTTCCGCCAACACACGGAACGGGACTTTCGCGGCCTGTTCCTCTTTCTTCTTCGCCTGCGGATCGACGCCCTGCAGCAGGAGGCGCTTGGCGTCGTCCCGCGCGGCGCGGGCTTCTGCGAGCGAGACCAGGGGATACGGACCGATGGCGAGAACTTTCTGTTTGTCGTCAAAGCGATAGGCGAAGCGCCATTGCCGGGAGCCGGCCGGCTGTATCCATAATTGGAGGCAGCCCCCGTCTGACAGCTTGCGGACCTTGGGACCGGGCTTTGCGGTTCTGCACTGCAAATCAGTTAAGCGCATGAGGTTCCTCTATTCGGTTCCGCGCAGATTTGTTGGAAACGAAGTACCAACAAACGGGAATCGACGACCAACAATCGTACCAACTTTTCCAACAGCTCGGCCATCGCTGCGCATTTTTGCGGATGTCGGGGGAGGTTTGCGGCCATGCCGAAAAGCGTAAGCTTTTCAAGACAGTAAAACGGCGCTGAACAAATTTCAGCGCCGGTCCGCAAACATGAGAAAAGAGTGGTTGGTGCCCAGGAGAAGACTCGAACTTCCACGACCGTAAGGCCACTGGCACCTGAAGCCAGCGCGTCTACCAATTCCGCCACCTGGGCTGGTGAAGGCGGCTGACTTAGGGGCGCGCGGGCGCGATGTCAATTGATGGCTGATGGCCTGGGGTTGCTGGCTTCCGCCGGGCTTGTGGGCGCCGCGCAATCGCTGCGCATTTGCCACGCCGGCCAAGGCCGATAACGCCCCCCCACCGGGTCCCAAACGTTTTGCGGCCGCTCATCCGCCTGGGCCCGAGACGCTTTTTCGGCGCGCCCGTCCTGGTGATGGCCAGGCCTGGCGCTCCCCCGTTTCCCCGTCCCGTATAGGGGGTGACCAGCAAATCCCGCGCCAAAAGCCGTTTCCGGGCTGTCTGCGGCAAGCTAGGCGATTGTCCCCGCGGCGGAATTCGGATAGGCCCCATGGAGCATTCGCGGCTCTATCCGGGGCCGTTGAAGGATAGGGGGCGGCCGGTTTCGGGCGCGCCTCCGCGCCGATAAGGAGACGTAGGACGTGACGGGAAAACTGGCGGTCGTTTTCGGAGGATCGGGCTTTGTGGGCCGCAATGTGGTGCGTGAGCTCGCCCGGCGCGGCTGGCGGGTGCGGGTCGCTGTGCGCCGGCCCCATCACGCGCAGTTCCTGAGACCCATGGGCGCGGTCGGCCAGATCCAGTTGAAGCAGTGCAATGTGCGCCACGCACCGTCGGTCGCCGATGCGCTCACGGATGCGGATGCTGTCGTTAATCTTGTGGGAATTTTGTATCAATCCGGGGCGCAGCGTTTCGATACGGTGCAGGCTGGCGGCGCCGCGACGGTGGCGCGGCTTGCGGCGAAGGCCGGTGTTAAGACTTTCGTCCATATGTCGGCGATTGGCGCTGACGCCGAGAGCGAAAGCCAGTACGCCCGCACCAAAGGCGAGGCGGAGCGCGCCGTGAGCGAGGCCATCCCCTCCGCGACAATCATCCGTCCATCGATTGTGTTCGGGCAGGAAGACGAGTTCTTCAACAAGTTCGCTGGCATGGCGAGCGTTGCGCCCGCACTGCCGCTGATTGGCGGCGGCAAGACGAAGTTTCAGCCGGTTTATGTGGACGATGTCGCCGACGCGATCTGTGAAGCGCTTGTCCGGCCGGAAGCGGCCGGCAAGGTTTACGAGATTGGCGGGCCGCGCATTTACACCTTCCGTGAACTGATGGAGTTGATGCTGGCGGAAACGGGCCTGCGCCGGCTTCTTTTGCCCGTGCCTTTCCCGATCGCATCGCTCATGGGGCTTGGCGGCGAAATCGCCGGCTGGGCGCCGTTTGTAGAGCCGCCGCTGACCCGCGATCAGGTGAAGCTGTTAAAGCATGACAATGTGGTCGGCGAGGGCGCCTTAACGCTCGCTGATCTTGGCGTCGCCGCGCAGACGGTCGAATCCATTCTGCCGTCATACATGGTGCGCTATCGCCGTTACGGACAATTCGCTGAGCACGCCGCATAGTCAGTCTTTGTAGCCGTTCGGGTTGTTGCTCTGCCAGCGCCAGTGATCGGCGCACATTTCCTCGAGGGTTTTTTCCGCGCGCCAGCCGAGCAGGTCTCTGGCCCGCTTCGGATTGGCGTAGATTTCGGCGATGTCGCCGTCACGCCGGGGCGTTACGGCGTAAGGGATGTCGCGGTTCGAT
This sequence comes from Hyphococcus sp., assembly GCF_041986965.1. GTDB lineage: Bacteria > Pseudomonadota > Alphaproteobacteria > Caulobacterales > Parvularculaceae > Hyphococcus. The sequence goes on from NZ_JBHIXB010000001.1 coordinate 1,666,535, forward strand.
GCGCGCTTGAACGCGGCCACCGCTTCGAGCACGGAATAACCGACTCCGGCGCCGAGATTGATGTCGGTGGCGCCGCCTTCCTTGAGATTCCCAAGATAGTGGAGCGCCGCCGCATGGCCGCGCGCAAGGTCGGTCACATGAATATAGTCGCGCACGCCGGTGCCGTCGCGGGTTGGGTAATCGTCGCCGAAAACGGACAGTTTTTCGCGCTTGCCCACAGCGACCTGCGCGATGAAGGGAAAGAGATTGTTCGGGATGCCGTTCGGGTCTTCGCCGATACGCCCCGAGGGGTGCGCACCCACCGGATTGAAGTAACGCAAATTGATGACGCGCCATTCAGGATCTGAGCGGGCGATGTCTTTCAGCATTTCCTCGATGAAATACTTGGTCCGCCCATAGGGGTTGGTGGGGCCGTTGGCGCCGTTCTCATCGACCGGGTTCTGGTTGTGCTCGCCATAGACGGTCGCGGAAGACGAAAAGACGATGGTTTTAGCGTTAGCGGCTTCGAGCGCGGCGACGAGCGTCAACGCCGAGCCGAGATTGACGCGGTAATAACGCGCCGGCTCGGCGACGGATTCGCCGACGGCTTTGAGACCGGCGAGATGAACCGCGCCGTCGGCGCCAAAGGCTTTGACTGCCTTGATGATCATATCGCGTTGCGCTTCGTCGGCCATGTCGGCTTTCAACAGGTCAACATCGCCTTTGGCGAGTTCTTGAATGCGCGCCACAGCTTCAGGGTGAGAGTTTGAAAAATCGTCAATGATCAAAAGAGCGTCGCCGCGCTCCAAAAGCTCGACGCAAACATGACTGCCGATATAGCCGGCCCCGCCGGCGACAACGATGCGCCGGGTCATAATAAATCCTCGCGTCCGCGGCGTTTCAATTCGTCAACGATCGCGCGCACATCCTGAGCCTTGTCCTTGCGCGCCACCAGCACCGCGTCGCCGGTCGCGACGATGATGAGATTGTCGACGCCGACCGCGCCGATTACGGGGCCGTCTGAACGCAAGGTGACGTTGGCGCTGTCAACGGTCATGTGTCCTGCGGCGTCTGGGTCCGTTGCCGCCTCGCTCCAGCTGCCGATATCGGTCCAGCCTACATCGACGGGCGCCACGACGGCGGCCTTGTCGGTTTTCTCCATGATGGCGTAATCGATGGAATCGCTCGGCGTTTCGGAAAAGATCTTTTCATCAAGAAGCCGCGCCCCATTTTCAGGCGTGCTTGCTGCAAGCGCCTTCTGGGCGCCTTCAGCGATTTCGGGCGCATAAGCGGCGAAGGCGTTGAGCATCGTTGTTGGATGATACAGAAAAATACCGGCGTTCCAGTAATAACCGCCTTTGGAAAGGTAATCGCCGGCGGTCTTGGCGTCGGGTTTTTCGCGGAAAGAAGCGACGCGATAAACGCCGCCGGAAATTTCCTCCGCTGACTCGATGTAGCCATAACCTGTATGCGGGTGGGTCGGCTTGATACCGAAGGTGACGATCGCGCCGTCGGCGGCGGCGGCGCCTCCGGTCAGGGCGTTCCGGCGAAATTCCCCTGCGTCTTCGACATGGTGGTCGGCGGGTGCAATCAGCGCCAGTGCGTCTTTATTGTTGCCGGCGACCCACGCGGCGGCGACGGCCGCGACGGCGGCCGTGTTGCGCGGGCAGGGTTCAAGGATAATGTCCGCCGCCTTGACGCCGATGGCGCCGAGTTGATCGGCGACAAGGCCCGCATGTCCGCGCCCGCAGATCACCAGGGGCGGCGCAAAATTTTCACCGCCATCATCAAGGCGCAGGACCGTTTCCTGAAACAGGGAGCGGTCGGAGACAAGATTGAGGAACTGCTTCGGGCGCGCCTTGCGCGAAAGCGGCCAGAGCCGTGTTCCAGATCCGCCGGACATGATGACTGGTTGAATTTTCACGATGGGACTCTTGCTTTCAAAAAGGCGTTGGCTTCGGCGACGGCTTCAAACAGATGATAAAGAATGCTGGCAGGAACGTCACGGGCGAGAGGCTCGCCGTCGCTGTCGAATTCATCAATCCAGAGCCCCGTGGGCTCGACGGCGAGATACGTCTCGAAAAGATCAGCGATCAGTTTCTGTGCATATGCTGGGGCGTCGCTTGAGCCGTGTTTCACCATGACGAGGGACGCGCGCAGATATTCCGTCTGCGGCCACAGGCGTTTGGCGCCGTGAATCTTGTTCACAACCGGCGCCGCTACATTGTCGATCAGGCCATGAAAACCGGGATCGGCGCCGAAGGCGAGCGCGTTTGTGTAAAGCCGCTTCCGCATATCCAGGGGCGTGCGCCGTCCGCAGGCTTCATAGGCGTTCAAAAGCCAGACCCATTCAAGCATGTGACCCGGTTCGATGGGGTCATCTTCTCGCGGTTTCCAGTCTTCGGCGAAATTTTCACGAACGATGCTGTTGGCGGCGCCGTAAAACGCCGAGCAGAAGAGGTCGTAGATTTTGTCCGCGTAGTCGAGATACCCCTTTTCGCCGGTCGCGCGGTGGAGCGCCATGAAGGCTTCGAAAAGATGCATATGCGGGTTCTGGCGCCGCGGCAGTTCTTTACGGTCGCTTTCAAGCCAGCCGCCATGAGGTGAGGCGAGCTCCCGGTCGAGAAAAGCAATGGTGTTGTCTGCAAGAGACTTTGCGCGGGCGCCGTCTCCGGCCTTGATGCGTGAAGCGCAGGCAAGAAGGAGAAACGCCTGATCGTAAAGATCGCGTCGCTCGTCGAGCACCCGTCCATCGTCGCCGAGATGAAAGACACAGCCGCGCGCGCCGTCCTCGGGGCAGGCATGCGTCAGGAGATAATCAAAGCCGCGCGCCGCGATGGGATCAGCCCCATCGAGCCAGCCGAGCAGCCCTGCCTGGGTGAAGGTATGAACCTGACGGAAGAGGGTTCGCACGCGCCGGGGCCGGCCAGTCGAGGGCGTTCCATCGTAATTGAGAGCTTCGTAAAAACCGCCGGTGTCCGCTTCAACGCCGTGCTTGGCCCAAAAAGGCAGACTGTCCGCAACGAACCAGTGGCGAAACCGCTCCAGGGAAGATTGAAGACCTGTCATGGCGCTGAGGCGGCCCTTCGCAACTGCAGCATTAGTCTCACCCAGAACGGCGAATTACTCAACCGTCACCGACTTGGCGAGGTTGCGCGGCTGATCCACATCAGTGCCTTTGGTCGTCGCCGTGAAATAGGCGAGGAGTTGCACCGGAACAGCATAAACGATCGGCGAAAGCATCGGGTGCGTTTTCGGCGTTTCAATACTCGCCCAGGCTTTGGCGCCGGCTTTCGCGATGCCGTCCTTACAGGAAATTAAAAGCGCCTTGCCGTCGCGCGCCATCACTTCCTGCATGTTCGAAACCGTCTTTTCGAAATGCGCGTCCATGGGCGCGATGACGGCGATGGGAAGGTTTTCATCGATCAGTGCGATCGGCCCGTGTTTCAATTCGCCCGACGCATAGCCTTCGGCGTGAATGTAGGAAATTTCCTTGAGCTTCAGCGCGCCTTCGAGCGCCATGGGATAGGAAACGCCGCGGCCGATATAAAAAACGCCGGTGGCTTTTGCGATATCGCGGGCGATCGTCTCGATATGATCGCTTTGCTTCAACGCTTCGGTGACAAGGCGCGGCAATTCAAGCAAGCCGGAGACGAGCTCCTGTTCTTCTTGCGGCGACAGAACATTGCGCGCGCGTCCTGCCGCGATGGCGATGCAGGCGAGCGACACAAGCTGGCACGTAAAAGCCTTGGTGGAGGCGACGCCGATTTCAGGCCCCGCCGCCATGGGGAAAATGGTGTCCGCTTCCCGGGCGATGGAGCTTTCCGGTACATTGACGACCGTGGCGATTTGCTGGCCGTTGGCGCGCGCTTCGCGCAAGGCCGCCAGCGTGTCGGCGGTCTCGCCTGACTGGGAGATAAAGAGCGCGCCGCCATTCGGCGTCCATGGAACGTCGCGATAACGCAGTTCAGAGGCGACATCGATTTCGATCGGCAGGCGCGCCCATTTTTCAAACCAGTATTTTGCGACGAGACCGGCGTAATAGGCTGTGCCGCAGGCGGAAATCGTCAGCCGGTCGAGCCTGGCGAAATCAAAGGAGCCTTCGGGCAGGCGAATGGTTTTCGCCACGGGGTCCACATAGCGCGAAATGGTGTGCGCGATGACTTCAGGCTGTTCGTGAATTTCCTTCGCCATGAAATGGCGGTGCCCGTCCTTGTCGACGAGACCCTGGCTGGCGGCGGAAATTTTTTCAGCGCGTTTTACCTTTGCGCCGCTCTCATCGCGGACATCGATTGTGTCGCGGGTGATGACGGCCCAGTCGCCTTCCTCAAGATAGGTGACGTGGTTCGTAAACGGCGCCAGCGCATAAGCGTCCGAGCCGAGGAACATTTCGCCGTCGCCGCGGCCGATGGCGAGCGGACTGCCCTTGCGGCCGCAGATCATGAGGTCATCTTCGCCGGAAAAGATCGCCGCGAACGCAAAGGCGCCGCGCATCCGGTCGATGGCTTTTTTGAACGCCTCAGCCGGCGTCATGTTTTCTGTTTCAAGATAATGGGTGATGAGCTGCGGGCAGACTTCGGCGTCGGTTTCCGATTCGAAGACGACGCCCTTGTCTTCCAGCTCCCGGCGGAGCTCGGCGAAGTTTTCGATAATGCCGTTATGAACGACAGCGCAGCGCCCGGTTGAATGGGGATGAGCGTTGGTTTCGTTCGGCACGCCATGGGTCGCCCAGCGGGTGTGGCCGATGCCGGCTGCGCCGGGCAGGGGATTGTCGGCAAGCACGGCGTCGAGATTGCCGAGCTTGCCCGGCGCCCGACGGCGGTCGAGCCTGCCGCCGTTAACCGTCGCGACGCCGGCCGAATCATAGCCCCGATATTCGAGCCGTTTCAGGCCAGCCATGATCCGGGGAGCCGCTTCGCTGGAGCCCAGAACGCCAATAATGCCACACATTTCGCTTCGACCTCGTGAGATTCGCCGCCCAAACAGCTTATCGCCGTCTATTTCAGGGGTTATCGGCTGAAATATAGCAAAATTCTGGCCGCTAAAGGGTTACCGAGGGAACCTGACCAGCTTTCCGTTAGTTAAGACGCATATGGCCCGTTGTACACGGGGGCGCCGTTTACTTTATAAACGGCTTTGCTATCCCCACGCGGTCCCAAGGGACTGGTCGCCCGGCCAGCCCCTCAGCCAGAAAAGCCGCCGGAGACGATTGATGAGACGACTTCGCCTGCCCCTGTTTTTATCCTTGTTTGCCGGACTGGCCGCGCAGTCCGCGCACGCCCTCGCCGATGATGAGGGCGAGGCGCGCGGCGAGCCCGTCACCTTCGGTTATATTGAAAATGTAGCGCTCGGGAATCTGGCGCTTTCCATGAAGGGCAAGCTGGACACAGGCGCGGACACCAGTTCCGTCCATGCTTATAACGTCAAGGTCTATAAGCGCGGCGAGCGGGACAATTGGGTCCGCTTCCGCCTGATCGGCAAGGACGGCCGCGCCATCCGCTATGACCAGAACGTCATCCGCTTCGCCGCGATCAAGACCAAGACAGGTGGATTGATCCGCCGCCCGGTTATCCACCTGCCGCTTTGCGTCGGCGGCAAGTGGGGGCGCGCTGAAATCAATCTGGCGGACCGGGGCGATTTTGAATATGAGATTCTGATCGGCCGCGAGTTTCTCGCCAATCGGGTTCTGGTGGATGCGAGCCGCACTTTTATGGCCGAAGAAGAATGCGAACCAGTGAATGAAGATTAAGCTGCGCCATGCAGTGGTTTTGGGCCTTGCCCTGATCGCCGCCGGGTTTTCCATATTTTTCATCAAGGCGGCGGTGCTCCATTATCCGCTGGAGCCGGGCGCGCGCGCGACGCTTTGGGATTTCGAACTGTTTCTGGAATTTGACGGCCGCAACCAGCCGGCGCGCATCGAAGCTTATATTCCGACGACCGATGTGGAGCGGGCTTTCCCGCAGGAGGAATTTTACAACGGTTCTTTCGGCCTGTCGCTTGTCGGCGAACCGGAGACGCGAAACCGCAAGGCGGTCTGGACCTATCGTTACCCGGCGAACCGCAAGGTTTTGCGCTATGCGGCGCAGACCCTCGGTGAAACAAAGTCGACGCCGCTGCCGCTGTCGTTCCGGGAATCAGGGCCGGGGCCGGTTCCGTTCGAGGCCGATCCCGTCAAACGTCAGGCTTTTATCGTCTGGTCCGGCAATCTCAGACAACGTTCCGCCGACGATCGCTCCTTCGCCGACCTCGCCATCGCCGAAACCTTTGGCGAGCGCACGGGCAGCGAGCAATATGCGGACGAAATCTCAGCGCTTCTGGATGAGACGACCGGCGACGCCGGACGTCTTGAGCTTGTGCGCCAGCTGCTGCGCTCGCAGGGCGTTCCCGCGCGTATCGCCGGCGGGGTTTATCTTGCGGAGGCGCGCCGTCGCGTCGAAACCCATCGCTGGCTTGAATATCATGTTGACGGCGATGATTTCCGTTATTTCCCGGACGGCGATCCGGCGCGGTTCTTCACCATCTGGTATGGAACGAGACCGATGGTTCAGGCGGATGGCGTAGAAAATCTTGATGCGCAGATTGCGCTGCGCGCGCTTGAAACATCCGCCTCGGCCATCGCGGAGAATGCGCCGGGGCCGTTGGGCGCGATGGCGCGGACGGTCGGTTTTTCCGGCCTGCCGCTAACAACGCAGCTCGTCTATCAGGTGCTGATTACAATTCCGGTGGGCATTACGATGCTCGTCTTCATGCGGCAGTTTATCGGCTTTAAAACGCTCGGCACCTTCATGCCCGTGCTGATCGGCATCGCTTTTCGCGAAACGGCGCTATTGAATGGCGTTCTGTTGTTCTCGCTGCTGATCGCCTTGGGGCTCGCGCTCAGATTTTATCTTGAACGATTGCAATTGCTCCTTGTGCCGAGACTGGCGGTGGTGCTGATCTTTATTGTCATGCTGATGGCGGGCTTCGCGGTCCTGATGGCGGAGACCAACCAGGCCATGGGTCTTTCCATTTCGCTCTTCCCCATGGTGATCCTGACCATGACGATCGAGCGGATGTCCATCGTCTGGGAGGAAAACTCCGCTTCGGAGGCGATCAAACAGGGCATCGGGTCGCTGGCGGTTGCGGCGATCACCTATCTCGCCATGACCAACGGCCAGGTTGAGTATCTGATGTACCGCTTCCCGGAGCTGTTGCTGGTCCTCATGGGGCTTTGCGTTTTGATGGGCCGCTATACGGGGCTTCGCCTCTCCGAACTCTGGCGGTTCAAGGCGTTGGCGGGGTAGGCCATGCTGAACACGTTTAAAGCGTTACGGGCCAACGGCGTTATCGGCATCAATGAGCGCAACGTGAAATATGTGAACGCGCTCAATCCGCGCAAATTTCTGGTGCGTGTTGACGACAAGTTTCTGACCAAACAGCTTGCTGCGCCTGCAGGCATCCCGACGCCCGAGCTTTACGGCGTGATCAAGGATGCGCGCGACATGAAACGGCTGACGGAGTTCATCGATCATCCCGATGGGTTCGTCATCAAGCCGGCGCAAGGGTCGCAAGGCAAAGGCATCATCGTCGTCGACGGCCCCTTGAAAGGCGGGTGGCGCTTGTCGTCCGGGCGGCGCATCGACCTCGACACCATAAAATTCCAGATCAACAACATGCTGTCCGGCATGTATTCCCTTGGCGGCCAGCCGGACAAGGCGCTGATCGAGTATCGCGTAAAGTTCGATGACGTGTTCGGCAAGGTTTCCTATCGCGGCGTGCCGGATATTCGCGTGATTGTCGTGAAAGGCATCCCCGTGTTCGGGATGTTGCGCTTGCCGACCGCCGAATCCGACGGCAAGGCGAATTTGCACAAGGGCGGCGTCGGTTGCGGCATCGATCTCGCCACGGGGCGGACCATGCGCGCCATGCAGCATGACCAGTTTATCGACATTCACCCTGACACGGCGCATCCGCTTGAAGATATCCAGACGCCTTATTGGGACGACATCCTGATGATGGCGGCCAAGTGCTATGAGGTGACGGGGCTCGGTTATCTCGGCGTCGACGTCGTGCTCGACCGGGAGAAGGGGCCGCTCCTTCTTGAACTCAATGCGCGTCCCGGCATTTCAATTCAGATCGCCAACCGCAAGGGGCTCGGGTTTGTGCTCGAAAAAGCCATGAAGCTGGGCGATGAAAACCGCGCGCCGGAAGAACGCGTGGCGCTGTCGAAGACCTTGTCGGATGCCGCGCCGGTGAAACCGGCGATGATTGAGCCGCCTGTATCCGAAGAACAGGCTAGCTCCCCTTAATCATATCCGCTGCTTTTTCCGCGATCATGATGGTCGGGGCGTTGGTGTTGCCTGAAATGAGCAACGGCATGATGGAAGCGTCGATCACGCGAAGCCCGTCGACGCCGTTGACCCGGCATTGCGGATCGACGACGGCGTCGGCGTCCGATCCCATGCGGCATGTGCCGACCGGATGATAGATCGTGTCGGAGCGGTTGCGGATATCGGCTTCAAGCGCGGCGTCATCAGCCGGTTCATCCAGATACAATCTTTTCCCGCGGATCGCTTTCATCGCCGGCGCGTCGAATATGCGCTCGACCATGCGCGCGCCTTTCTTGAGGCGCTTCAGATCGTCTTCATCGGATAGGAAGTTCGGATCGATGGCGGGCGGCGCTTGTGGGTCGGCGGAGGCTAGACGCACCGTTCCGCGCGATTTCGGGCGCAAGACGCAGACATGACAGGAAACCCCGCCGCCCAGATGTTTCTTGCGTCCGTGATCGTCGACGATGGCGGGCAGGAAATGCAATTGCACGTCCGTTTCCGCCTCTGACGGATCCGTTTTCAAAAACCCGCCGCACTCGGCGATATTGCTGGTGAAAAGTCCGTCTCGGCGCTTCTTGTAAGCATTAAGGGCGGGCAGGGCGCGCATCGCCATGCCGAGATGCATGCCGATCGAGTCGGATGATTTCGCCTTGTAGAGCGCCGCCCAGTCGAGATGGTCCTGCAAATTTTCGCCGACTTGGCTGCGATCAGCGATTACCTCAACGCTATGCTCGCGCAAATGCGCCCCGGGGCCGACGCCTGATAGTTGTAAAATTTGCGGCGACTGAAACGTCCCGGCGGAAAGAATGACTTCGCGTTTGGCGTTTGCAGTTTTCGGCGCGCCATGATGCAAAAAATGAACGCCGCGCGCGCGCTTTCCGTCAAAGACGACCCTTTCAGTATGGGCGTCCGTGATAACCGTGACATTTGGCCGTTCCATCGCCGGGTGGAGATAGGCGCGCGCGGCGGAACAGCGCTGGCCGCCCCGCTGCGTCACCTGATAATAGCCCATGCCTTCCTGGCGCTCGCCATTGAAATCGGCGTTCGGGGGCAATTGCAGTTCTGAAGCGGCTTCAAGGAAAACATCGGAAAGCGGATTTTTGTAGCGTAAATCGGAAACGCCTAAAGGTCCGCCAATGCTGTGATGAGCGTCGGAGCCGCGTTCATTGTCTTCGGCTTTGAGGAAATAGGGAAAGACGTCATCCCAGCCCCAGCCTGCGGCGCCATGTTCCGCCCAGCGGTCGTAGTCGGCGCGCGAGCCGCGGATATAGATCATTGCGTTGATGGAGCTTGATCCGCCCAGCGTTCGCCCGCGCGGCTGGTGGCCGTTTCGCCCATTCAAATGTTTCTGCGGCGTCGTCTCGAAGCGCCAGTTCAAGGGCGCCTTGTCGCCGAAAAACGCAAAGCCGATCGGCGCATGGATGAGCGGGTTGGTGTCAGGACCGCCAGCCTCCAGAACGCAGACAGTGACGGAAGGGTCTTCCGACAAGCGCGCCGCAAGGGTGCAGCCTGCAGATCCGGCGCCCACGATTACATAATCGAAATCGCCTGCGCTCTCGCGCCCGTTTTTTGTATCCGCCATGTCGCCCTAAATGAATTTGCGTAACAGGGAGAGGATTTTCGTCGTCTTCTCCGTATAGGGAGGGTGTAGCATTGCGCCGGATGAAAACCGGCTTTGATAGAAGACCGGTTTTAAATGCGAAAAGGTGTTGAACCCGGCTTCGCCGTGATAGGCGCCGACGCCGCTCTTGCCAACGCCGCCAAAGGGCAGGTTCTCCTGCGCCACATGCCAGAGCGCGTCATTTACCGTGACGCCGCCGGAGACCGTGTTTTGCAGAACCTTGTCGCGGGCGGCGCTGTCTTCGCCATACCAGTAAAGGGCGAGCGGCCGGTCGCCGCGATTGATATGGTCAATGGCGTCTGCCGCCGACTGCGCCGGCAGAATTGGCAGGATCGGCCCGAAGATCTCTTCTTTCATGAGACCGATATCGGCCGGTGGGTCGATCACCATGGTCAGCGGCAGTTTCCGCTGGGGATGAAGCGCATTGGAGGAGCCCACCTCCATGATTTTCGCTCCCTTGTCGCGGGCTTCGTCGACGAGCGATTTCAACCGTGCGAAGTGCCGATCGGATATGATCGATGTGTAATCATTGCTGGTGTCGATGGTGGGAAACATGGCGCGTGCGGCGCCGGCGATGGCGTCTGCTGTCGTGTCGAGTTTCTCTCTTGGCGCGAGCACATAATCCGGGGCGACACAGGTTTGTCCCGCATTCAGCATTTTTCCATAGGCTATGGAGCGCGCCGCAGCGTCGATATCGGCGCTGTCGTCTATGATTGCGGGCGACTTGCCGCCCAGTTCGAGCGTCACCGGCGTCAGGTTTTTTGCCGCGGCTTCGGCCACGCGAACGCCGATCGCCGTCGATCCGGTGAAGAGAAGGTGATCGAAAGGCGTTTCGGTGAAGGCTTGTCCGGTTTCGACTCCGCCCGTGATGACGGCGCAAACGCTTTCATCGAATTCGGCGGCGATGGCCGCGCGCAACGCTTCAGCGAGGCGCGGCGTTAGCTCGCTCGGCTTGATCAGAACCCGGTTGCCGGCGGCAAGGGCGGCGGCGGCCGGCGCCAGCGCAAGCTGCAGGGGGTAATTCCAGGGGGAGATAATGCCGACAACGCCCAAAGGCTGCGGCTCGATGCGGCTGCGTCCCGGGAGCAGATGAACGGGGGTCGGCACGCCGCGCGGGCGCATCCATTTTTTGAGATGGCGTTTGGCGTGCCGCGCGCCGGAAATCGTCACTACAATTTCCGCGATCAGGGTTTCCTGGCGCGCGCGATTGCCGAAATCTTCGCTGATTGCTGTGATGAAGGCTTCTTCATTCGCTTCCGTCAGGCGAATGAGGCGATCCAGATTGGCGATGCGCTCATCATAGGACGGGAAGGGCGCCGTAGCCCACGCGTTCTTTTGCAATGCAAAAAGTCGGTTCAGCTCGACGGTGTTTTCACTGAGGTCGGGGGCGGCGTGCGCTGTGTCAGCGGGCATGGGGAATCCTCGAAATTTTCGATGATTCTAGTGCGCAGCGATCCAATGTCCAGCAGATCTGGCGCCTTCCCGGGCGTTGGTCAGCGATGCGCCCGAAATGGAGACCCCGTCCATGACAGCGCGGCATGCCGTTTGAACCGGGCGTTGTCATTAGATTGTATCAATTGCTTAATCTTTGTACTGAAAGAGCCGTCTCTGTAACGGCCGCGGAAGCGACGGTTCAACCCAGCCGCTTCCGCAATTGTTAGAGGATCAGAAATCCTCCCAATTGTCCGCACCATTCGCGGTCTTGCCGCTTGTGGTCTGATGACTGGCGACGACAGCGCTGGCGGGCGCCTTTGCGGCCGCCTGCGGCTTGGCGTCGTCTGCTTTTTTCTTTGACGGTTGAGCCTTGCCCGTGACGCTGCTGATCGCATGGTCTGTCTTGAAGGCGGCGACCATCGCTGCAAGCTCCTGGGCTTCCTGCGCCATGGAGTGGCTGGCGGCGGTTGATTGCTCGACCATGGCGGCGTTTTGCTGCGTCACCTGATCAAGCTGGTTTACCGCGACGTTGATTTCGCCGATGCCGGTCGACTGTTCTTTCGACGATGTAGCGATTGCAGAGACAAGTTCATTGATATTCGTCACCGAAGAGACGATTTCAGTGAGTGCCTTCCCGGCCTGTCCGACGAGGTCGACGCCATGTTCCACATGCTGCGAGCTCGTTTTGATCAGAACCTTGATCTCTTTTGCGGCGGTGGACGAACGCTGCGCGAGAGCGCCGACTTCTTTTGCGACGACAGCAAATCCAAGCCCGGCGTCGCCGGCCCGCGCCGCCTCAACTCCGGCGTTGAGCGCAAGAAGGTTCGTCTGGAACGAGATGTCGTCGATGACGCTGATAATCTGCGAGATCTGTTCTGATGACTTCTCAATTTCGGCCATGGCGCTAACCGCCTGGCGCACGACTTCGCCGCTTTCTTCAGCATTGCGCTTCGCCTCGCCGACAACCTGATTGGCGCGATCAGCGCCTTCGGCGGCGGCTTTGACGCCGACCGTCAGTTCTTCCAGCGAAGCCGCGGTTTCTTCCAGCGTCGCGGCCTGTCCTTCGGTTCTGCGCGACAAGTCATCGGCCGCCTGCGTGATTTCGCCTGCGCCGGTTTTGATGCCATCCGCACAGATCACGACGCCGCGCATGGCGTCGCAGAGTTTCGAAATCGCACTGTTGAAATCGAGTCGCAGCTGATCGAATTCTTCCGGAAAGGCCTTTTCGATTTCAATCGCCAGATCACCTTCCGACAGGCTCTCAAGCGCAGAGGCGAGGGCCTGGACGACCTCATTTTGCTCTTCACGCGCCTTCGCCATCTGTTGATCGTTAAGTTCGCGCTGGCGCTCGGCTTCAGCCATTTTACCAATCGCCCTGTTGATGTCGGCCCGGACCTGTTCGAATTCTTCCGGAAAGGCGTCATCAATAGTCTGGCTGTAATCTTCATCGGAAAGACGGCGCAGAGCGGCGCCGACACGGTCGATGACCGTCCGGACTTTCTCAGCTTTTCTTGCACGCTCTTCTTCATTGCGGCGGCGTTCGAATTCGACTTGTGTGACGTCGGACGCATATTTGACGATCTTGTAGGGCTTTCCGTCGAGATCGAAGAGGGGATTATAGGAGGCTTGAATCCAGACTTCTTCACCGTCTTTTGAAACACGTTTGAACTTGCCTTCGACGAACTCGCCGTTGCGTAAACGCTCCCAGTGATGGTGATAGTCGCTCGATTTAGAAAATTCCTCATCGACAAACATGCGGTGGTGCTTGCCGACAATTTCATTGAGGCTGTAGCCCATGACAGACAGGAAGGCGTCGTTCGCCGTCGTGATATTTCCGTCGAGATCGAATTCGATCACGGCCTGAGACCGGCTGATTGCGCTGATCTTGGCGCTGTTTTCATTGGTGGCGATCTCCGATTCGGTAATGTCTGTCGCGAATTTCACCACTTTGAAGGGCTTGCCGTTGCCGTCGAGGATGGGATTGTAGGCCGCCTGAATCCAGATATCTTCGCCAGCCTTGGTTACGCGCTTATATTTGCCGGTGTCGAATTCCCCATTGCCGAGCTTTTCCCAGAAGGCCTTGTAAGCCGGCGAGGAGGCTTCCTTGCGGTCAACAAAAATGGAATGATGGCGGCCAATGATTTCGTTCAGGGAATAACCTGTGACATCGAGAAAGTTTTTATTCGCGTGAAGGATTTTTCCTTCGAGGGTGAATTCGATCACCGCTTGTGAGCGGTCCAGCGCTTTCAGGATGCCGTCATTGGTGCGAATGCTGGTGACATCATTCCATTGCAGTACATTTCCGACATATTCGCCGTCGCGATCCTTGACCGCCCGGACGTCCAGTTCGAATTTAAGCTCGCCGACAGTGATGTCTGTTTTATAAGGCAGGCGAGACGGGTCGGAAAGCAACTGGCGTTGGTGTTCCGGCTTTTTGTGGAACATATCGATGCATGAACCGATGATTTTTTCCGGGTCGAAATTCGGCCAGATCTCGCGGAAGGTGTGAATGTTGTCCGTCAGTAATTTATTGGTGGCGTCGTTGACAAAAATCACTCTGAAGTCGCGATCGATCACCATCATGGCGTTTGTAGAGCCTTCAAAGGCGGAGCTCTTAAATCTCGCCGACCAGACTTCATTCTGGCGTTGTTCGAGGTCCGCTTTGAGGCTTGCGTTCAATTCGCTGACGGCCTTGCCGACATCGCCGATCTCATCGCCTCGAATGGCGCCTTCTTCTGCGGTGGTGTCGGTGAATTCATACGCAGTAAGGCGCGAAATCGCGTTCTTGATGGTCTGAAGCGGGTCCGTGACGCTTCTGACGAGGAAGAAACTCGCCGCGCCGGCGAGCGCGGCGCCAATCAGCGCCGCAAGAGGCAGGCCCAGATAATATGTCATGACGGCGGTCGCCGGCACTATAGGCAGTATAAGGGCTGGCGTTTTGACAGAGAGTTTGATGTTGTCGACATATTTCATGGAGCCGGCTCCGAAATTTTTATGTTCTTGTTCAAACGGAATGGCACTATCGCGCAGTTGCATGAAAACATGGTAAAGACCATCAGTATGCGGTGTTTTATTTTCTGGAACCGGTTTCGTTATATGAAACCGGTGAAATGCGGAATGCGTTTCAAAAAAGTCGTCTGAAAAACGGAATGGATTCCGAAATTGCCGCTTGTAAATATGGGGGCGAGACAGCGCCAAAAAAGCGGGCGCGAGGCCTAGGCCGGAAACGGCCTCAGGTCTGGTTCAATAAACTGGCGACGCGCTTGTTTAGAAAACAAGCGATCGCGGGAATAAAATAGCAGTAAGTAATCAAGCTTGCAGAATGGCGAGCACATGAAGAAATTGACGATTTCGTGCAGGGCCATGTCGTTGCTGACAACGCAGAGAAATTGCCTGATGACTTTCAGGTATAACTGGGTAATCGTTTCGTGATACCCGCTATCTTGCGTGTTCTCGACGCCCGTCGCCACATTATAGGACCGAATGATGAGCGGCATGCGCCGGCCCAGCTCGATTTCCGGCCGTTCGAGCGTGAAATAAATTGCAGCCGCGCAATGGGCCGCGTGGCCCCACTCTTCTTTCGGCAGCGAATGATCAAGCAGTCCCTGGCCAATCCGGCGGATTTCCTGATCGCTCTCAAAGGGGCCGGGAAACAGTTTGTCTTCGGTGTCGGTCAATGCATGCGCCCGGTTCACTGCATTCTCTCCGCGCTTTGAGGCGGCGAGGCAAGAAGCTCAAATAAGTCAGCATGGTTGTGCCGTTTGGCATCGTCGAGCGGCGTGGCGCCCCAGCGGTCTTTCGCCGCGCAATTTGCGTTCTTTGCGACAAGAAAGGCGGCCGCGTCTTTCCGGCCTTCGGAGGCGGCAAGGTGCAACGGAGAGCGGCCGTCATAATCGGCGGCGTTGATGTCTGCCCCCTGAGCGATCAACCGTGAGAGTTCGTCGATATCGCCAAGGCTCGCCGCATTGATGAGTTGATAGACCTGATCGCCGCGATGCTGCGCATCTCTTCTCGCCGGGTCCCGTTTCGTCTGCTGATTCAAAAGGCTGTCATAATTGTGCAGGCTGAACCGCTTGACAAGCTCGCGGCAAAACGCGACGCCGCGCACGCTGTTTCCCAGCGCATCGAGACGCGGCGACCAGATGGCGAAACCCATGACTTGCGGCACGACAACCATCAGCGCGCCGGAAACGCCGGATTTCGCCGGCAATCCGATGGTGAAGGCGAACTCGCCGGAAAAATCGTACATGCCGCAGGAATACATAAGCGACAAACAGTTCTTGACGGTGTCGTTGGAAAAAACGCGATCGTTTGTAACCGGGCAAACGCCGCCATTCGCCAGCGTCGCGGCGATCATCGACATGTTGCGCGCCGTGACTTCAATCGAACATGCCTGAAAATAGAAATCGAGCGTTTCCAGGAGATTGGTCCTTTTTGGAAAGGCGCCTTTTTCCTGCATGAAATACGCAAGCGCGAAATTTCTGTCCGCCGTGGCTTTTTCGGAAAGAAAAACAGGATTGTTGAAGCCGGGCGAACTCCCGCCTGCGAGCCGTTTCCAGGTGTCCATCACATGAACGAAACGATCCGCCAGGGGCGCTTTCGGCCTGATCATGGAGCAGGACATGATGGCGCCGGCGTTGATCATGGGGTTATGGGGCAATCCGGACGCGTTCAAAGCCAGTTCGTTGAAGCTGCGGCCGCTTGGTTCGCGGCCGACATGGCGGTGAACGAATTTCTCTCCGCGTTCTTCGAGCGCAATGGCGTAGTTGATGGGTTTGCAGGAGGATTGAACGCAATAGGGTGTGTCGCAGTCGCCAAAGGCGGCGCGCTGCCCGTCAACTGTCGTCACCGAGACTGCAAACTGTTCCGGGTCGACCTGTGCGAGTTGAGGTATGTAGTTGGCGACGGCGCCGCCGCGAATGCCGGTGCAAGATTCGAAGATTTCTCCGATTTCTTCCTGAAACTCGTAGAAGCGCGGGATCACGAAATCATCGCGGATCGCGCGCTCAACAAGCGTGAAATTCTCGCGGAACAGATCGGCGCAACGCGCTTGCGTCATCGTCCCTGGCTGCGCGCGCAATTCACGCAGGGATGACGCGATACGCGGGTCGTTATCCTGTATGCCTTGCCGCTGTAAAGCGTCGATTACAGTGTCGGCGAATACCCCGCCATCATTGTCGGCTTCGAGCGCGCTGAACAGATTTGTCGGCGCTGCTTTTCGAAATTCATGCTGCGCGCCTTCTTGTTGAGGCGTGCTTCGCCGCCCCGGGGCGGACGGTTTCTCAGCGGCGGGAGCGTTCTTCGGTGCAAGATCTAATGCTGCAGGGCTCATGGTCGGCGTCCTCATTTAATGGGGTGGGTCGGACGCAACGGCGTCGCCGCCGCTGCGTCCTCTCTCTCGGGGGGAGGGGGCGAGCGTTACGCCGCCTCTTTCCGGTCCGCGCGGTAGAAGCGCAATCCGGAGTCGTCGACGTCACAGACAGTCGCCGCTAACCGCGCCGCGACAAGATAGGGATCGGCATTGGCGCCTGGCCGACGATCTTCAAAATAGCCATTGCCTTTTTGCGCCACGCCGAGCGGGATCCGGATCGATGCGCCGCGGTCACCCGCGCCGGACCGGAACTCGCGGATAGAGCATGTCTCGTGAAGGCCCGTAAGGCGTTCGGAGAGACGGTCGCCGTAAAGAGCGATGTGGTCTTCATGGTTTTCGGCGAGACGCGAGACGGCGCGTTCGATTTCCTCGATGCCGCCATTGGCGGAGCGCGTGAGCAAGGTCGAGAAATTCGTATGCATGCCGGCGCCGTTCCAGTCGCCTTTCATCGGCTTATTGTCGAAAGAGACGCGAATGTCAGCGTCTTCTGCGATGCGATGGAGGAGCCAGCGTGCGAGCCACAGATGGTCAGCGACGTTCAGCGCCGACGGGTCTTCGTCGTCGATGCCGCGATAACCGACCTGAAACTCCCACTGGCCCGGCATCACTTCGGCGTTGATGCCGTAGAAGAGAAGTCCTGCTTCCACGCAAAGCGCGGCGTGACGCTCTGCGATTGCACGGCCAAAAGCGCGGTCGGCGCCGACCGAGCAGTAATACGGTCCCTGCGGCCCGGGAAAACCGGACTCGGGAAAACCGAGCGGGCGACCGCCCTGAAACAGCGTATATTCCTGTTCGAAACCGATCCACGGATCGTGTGCATGGGCGCCGGCGTCAAGGACGTCACGCAACCGTGCGCGCGTGTTCGTCTCATGCGGCGCGCCGTCGGGACGAAGCACCTCGCATAGCACAAGGTAATTTCCCTCACCGCGCATCGGATCGCGACAGAAAGCGACCGGCTGCAACAGGCAATCGGAGTCCGATCCGGCCGCCTGGTTGGTTGAAGACCCGTCGAAGCTCCATTCAGGAAAGTCCGACAAGGCCGGGGCTTGCTTGGACGCGCCGACATAGCGGGTCTTTGAACGGAGTTCGCTGACCGGTTCGGCGCCGTCGAGCCAGATATATTCTGCAAAGCTCATGACTTGTTCCTTACTTCGACTGGTTTTGCGCTTGCTGGAAGGACGCTTTTTTCGCCAGTTCAAGGCGGCGATTTTGACCAAGGCAACGCTGATAGCGTTGCATCCTCTCAGAAAAGCGCGGTCCATAAGGACGGCAGGATGCGCGGTCGGTTTCAACCGCTGTAAATTGAAGGACGCCTTCCTGAGTGGAGACGGCGTTAATTTCCGATGCGGCGCATGTTGCGAACAGGGCGGCCGTAGAGAGCGCGGCCGCAAGCGGCGCGCGAAGCGAAATGCGTTTCATGGTCTTGTTTCCTTTTTAAGTGGTGGTTGGACGGTCAGAGACCGCAGCGTCGCTCATGTGCGACTGAGCCGCGGTCTCCGAACGTCAGATGATCAGGCCGACGCAAATTGCGACGAGGCCGATCGCGATCGAAAATACGAAGACTTCGATCGCCTGTTCTCCTGAGTTAGACATGTTCGTTCTCCTTTTCTTTGCTGGCGCCGTTCCACTCTGTCGGTCGGTTCTGTTCCCCGCAGAGTGACCTGCGGGATCGCCGTTCGTTCTTCGCTTTGTGGGGGCGTCGATGGCTGCGGAATGGAACCTGCCGGGGCAAAAATCTTGAGAAAGAGATGATTTCTTTTTGGGCCGGATGAAATTTCCGTAACCCCTTCAAAATACTTACGAATGTTGGGAGTGAGCAGCCGCAAAAAGCTTGTGGTATAGTCCTTATGAGTGACTTATGAGCTGATTTCACCGCCGCTCACCAAAGGCCGATGGACGTGAATCACAAGGTTGATCGTTTCCCCAAAGGCATGCGCCTCTCTGCGCCCCCGCTTGAATTGAATATAGAGCAAGGGCGCGTCTGGCTGGACGGTGAGGCCGTGCGCCTCAGTAACCGCCCTTTTCAACTGCTTGTCGCGCTTATGTCCCGGCCGGAAAAACTCTGGTCCAAGGACGAATTGATCGAGGAGGTCTGGGACGGGCTTGCCGTTTCCGATTCTGTCCTGGCGACCGCGATGAAGGAGCTGCGGCGCGCTATTAACGACCCTGCGCGGCAACCGCGTTTTATCGAGACCGCCCATGGGCGCGGCTATCGCTTCCTGCCGCCGGTGGAACAAATTCCTCATGACAAAGGAAAATCGCTACGTGAAGACGGCGAACCGGGCGCCGCGCTCGAAACGAAGAGCGCCAATTCACCGCAAGCGCAACAGACCGTGCGCTTTTGCAAAGCGTCGGATGGCACATCGCTCGCCTGGTCAAGGGTCGGCGTTGAAAATAACGCCGCGCCGCTTGTGAAAGCCGCAAACTGGCTGACGCATCTCGAACGCGACTGGGAAGCGCCGATCTGGAGCCCGCTCTTTCGCGCCCTGGCGCAAAAGCGTCCTCTTGTCCGTTATGACGAGCGCGGCTGCGGTCTTTCCGACTGGAATGTCGCGGAGATCAGCTTTGAAACTTTCGTCACCGATCTTGAAGCGGTGGTCGATGCGGCCGGCATCGACCGGTTTCCGTTGCTGGGAATTTCGCAAGGCGCATCCGTTTCGATTGAGTATGCAGCGCGCCATCCGGAGCGGGTGTCGCATCTTATCCTTTTTGGCGGTTACGCCGCCGGATGGCGCCATACGGCGACGCCTGAGCAGGCGCAGGAGCGTGAGGCCGTGATGGTGCTGACACAAGCGGGCTGGGGCCGTGACGACCCCGCTTACAGGCATATTTTCTCAAGCACCTTCATGCCGTCGGCGACAGCGGCGGAGCTTTCCTGGTTCGACGAGTTTCAACGCCAGACCACGTCGCCTCAAAATGCTGTCCGGTTTTTGCACGCCTTTGCCGATATTGATGTGCGCGAGCGTTTGTCGTCGATCAATGTTCCGACGCTGGTGCTTCACAGCAACGGAGACCATCGGATTCCGGTGAAGACCGGCACGGAACTCGCCGCGGCTATACCAAACGCACAGTTTGTCGGCCTCGATAGCGACAATCATCTTCTGCTGGGCCGCGAGCCTGCATCAAAGGCCTTTATCGAAACGATTGACCGCTTCCTGTCGTCATGACGCATGCGCCACGTCACAGCTCCTGAGGGTCTGGAAGGCGCGTTTGTTTTTGAGCTGCGCCTGATCATATTGATTCCGTTTCGTATTTTATCCGGCTGGATACGCTTGTGGGCCCCTTTTAAAGAGTGCTCAGTAATGCTTAACTGCATTTGGAGATGGGTGTGGGCGTTCTTCCGGGGAAATCATGATAAGAAGTGTAGTGTTTTTGCTTGCATTCTTGTGGTGCATGAGCGGAGCCGTAAATGCGCAAGCAGTGCCTGTTTACGTGGAGGGAGGTGTTGGAGATGGTCAAGGTCTTCTTTTCCGATCGACGGTAAACAGCTGCTATGGCGTAACGCCCAAACATGTCGTTGGCGGCGCCGGCGCTTCGGCCAGCCTTACGGATCAGACCGGTTTTGTCAGCAAAAGCTTTGTTAAAGCTGCTGATGACAGTCTTGACATGGCCCTTCTCGATTTTGCGGATCAAAATGTTCAGTCCCAAAATCCGATGTTTAACCAGCGCATCAGCCTGCAGCGTTGCGGCGATGTTCGCGATCTATCGGAGATCGTCGCCGATAGTGAATTGGAAGCAAGATATTTGCGGGCGCGCGTATTTGGAACCCGTATTGCGGCGCGCGCGGGAGGACTTCAGCTCATTCCCATGCGTATCAGCAATGTATCGAATGGAACCCTGACGCTGGAGCCGGCCAATCAAAGCGCTGTCATACAATCCGATAGCGGCATGCCGGTTTGGAGCATTACCGA
The DNA here is from genome assembly GCF_041986965.1 of Hyphococcus sp. Taxonomy (GTDB): domain Bacteria; phylum Pseudomonadota; class Alphaproteobacteria; order Caulobacterales; family Parvularculaceae; genus Hyphococcus. The sequence continues at coordinate 1,687,160 of NZ_JBHIXB010000001.1, forward strand.
TACGGCTCCGAATGCGGCGAATCCGGACCTTTTGGAGCGCGCGCGTCTAGTCGGATTTGTCCGCGGCGTTTCTCCGCAAGGCGTTGATGCAGTCTCGGCCGAAACGGCGTCGGAAATGGTTTATAACGCGCTCGCGCCCATTGACCCCAACAAGGTGATTTCGCCTTCCCAATATGGGCTGGTGACACGAATTGATCGTGGCCACGCAGCCTGGACGGCTTACCGGGTAGCAAGGGGGGATGAGCGTGACCCGCCTGTCCTTCATGATTTTGAAAAGCTCTCGAGTTTTTCGGTGCAGTTCGATCTTGGCGATCGCGATAATCTCTTCAAAGGCATATCGCTACGGTATCTGGGAAGACGCCGGCCTGAAATCCGCTATTACGTGTCGGAAAATCGTCCCGGAGCGAATTCCCAATGGGAGTTGATCAATTGTCGCCCGGATCCGTCCACGATGAGAAGCTTTGATTATACAGTTTGCGTGCCGCGCGAAAACAGAATTGTTCGCGGCGTATGGGTGGACATCCGAATGCCGCCCGACGCGATCAGCAACCTCACGGTATTAAGGGATGAGCTTTGATGTTGAAATCAATAGTGATCGCCGCTTCCCTTTTGGCGCCAAGCGTCGCCGCTGCGCAATTGGCGACGCTCAATGGCGATATTGAGGAAACCTTCGCCGATTTCGTCAGGGTTAGCGGAAGCTTGGTTGTTGGATTGGAGTTTCAATCGCAAACTGACGCACAGCAGAATGTTGATTTGAGGACGCTTGGGGTTTTCTTGCCGCAAGATGCTGGAAAGGTGTGTTTCCGCGCTGTCAGTAAAGACGGGTATTATTTTGCTTCAGGGGAATTGACCAAACCGAACGCGCCTGCGGGTTACTATCGCGTTCGCGAAGAGAATGCGTGGGCGCTAGCCAATCAAGCCGGCCGTTACACGCATGAAGAATTCGCTGCACGGATTAGTCTTGGTGAGAATTGCGAAACCAATCGAAAAGCGGCGCTAGCCCCAGTTTCAACAGGGGAGGGCAACGAACAGCTTGTCGTGAGCCTGAATTCGCAACGCGCGCTTCAGCTTTCCGCAACAATCACGATGGGGGATGATTTATCCGTACAGGGTGATTGCGCGTCATTACGAGGTTCCGCTGCACGCGCTTTCGATTCGCAATGTCTTTTTAGTCTTCCGCCGGACATCGATGGAATAGCTGAGCTTGCTATACGGCGCGTGCCTGAACGCGGGCCAACCCGTGTGGACGCCGTGAATATACAGTTTTCGAAATTGGGGAGTGTGTCGCCATGAGGTCGTTGATCAGCGCTATTCTTTCCTTTGTCGGAAATTTCGCTTTTATACTGCTCGCAATTGTTGCGCTGATTATTCTGCTTTCCTTGCCGGAACCAAGAACGGTCCTGGCAGTTGAGGCGCACACGGAGAGCGTTCGTCAAAAGATCGTAAGCCCGGATCAGTCTGCTTTTTTCATTACAGGCGGGCAGACCGAAATATTCGGAAGCCAGGCGGCGGAAACGGAAGCGGCGTGCAGTGAAGACCCGACCCATGTCAGTCCGGGCGTGGGCTCGGACGTAACTTACCGCCGTTATCAGGACGGCGTGTTGGTGGTTGTGGTTTCGGCTCCTGCCACCGTTGAGGCCGCAGGGGAGGTCATTGCGCTAGGAACGGACCAGGTTGCGCGCATCACGGTCGATACCAACAGCGGTTGCAGCATTCCATCGTCACTGCGGCTTCCCCTTAATGGCGATCTTGAGATCGGGCAGGAGCCTCAAATCGCCCTCGATCCCTCATTCGTGCCCGCGATTATGAGCAGTGCGGAGATTACTGTTTATGCGCGCGCTGTTGAGCGTCTTTTCTTTTTGCCGCTCAACTTCGGCCCGTTCGAACCTGGTGCGTTTTACGTTGCGGATGGTTTTCCGTTGCCGCCCTCTTCGCACATAGACGGCGCAGCTCGGCTGGTTGATGGCAAACTGGAGCGCGCTGTCTGGTGGGGCAATGCTGATTTATCATTTGATGAAGGCAGCAACGATATGGTAGTGCGCGCGGCCGTGACGGCAAACGAATTGTCTGTAAACAATCTTGCCCTTTTTGACGCTTCCGGCAGTTCGGCCGATTCTCCTACAGGCGACCGGATATCGCTCACGCTGTCAGCGCGCCTCCTCGGTGATCCGAATTTGCGCATCATTTACGCTTTTATCGGGTTCATTCTGATTTTTCGAGCGGCATTCAACTTCCAGAATTCGAGACGCCAGTAGCGCCTGAACCTCATTCAGATTGTCTCAATCACTCAAACGCGAAGGACGCGCCATGAAAGTCAGAGAATCATTTGTGCAGATCGCCGCCGCTTTCCTTATTTTGTTTGTTTCCGCCGCCAATGCAGCGGCCCAATCGGGAAGCGGTGAAAATTGTCAACAAAATTTCGATATGACAGTTTGCGTAAAATCAGCCGCGCTGACGCCGGACTCGATTGAAGGGCGCGTTTGGGTGAGCATTGGTTTGGAAGTGACTTACACCGGACCCGACCCCATTGCCGTCGCGTTGCTTGGGGAAGATGAATCAATTGCGTTTACGCCTGAAAACGGAGAAGCGATCATGAACCGGCAGGAAGATGTGGCGGGAATTGTGGGCTGTCCGGGGGGCAGCTCCTGCAAGAGAATGTTTGACAACAACGAGCTGTCCATTCTCACGCCAAATCAGCCAACGCGGGTTTCAATTAAGTTTTGGGGTTATCTTTCTGAAGGGGGGAAGAGGCTTGTTGATCAGACGGATGCTGCGTCTTTTTCCGCCACACTGATCGTTTTCGAAAACGGCATTCAGGCCGTCATGCCTTTCACGATCTCGGACTTTAAGTTCGGGAACGGGCTTTAGCTGCAACAAGACGGGTGTCGACGAGATGCGTAGGCGTCTATTTCAGGCGAACCTGGAGGAAGAAATAGTAGATCGGCAACTGATCTGAGGCCTTGTCATTGCAAATCCATAATTCGTTGCTCTAAGCTCCCAGAGTATGCTGGTTTTCTTTACCTCTCCCAAACATGACAGTTGCTGATATTCCATCGAGTCTTATCCGCCGTTGGCGCGACGGCGATGACAGCGCGCGAGACCGCTTGTTTTCTATTCTTTACAGCGAATTTGCGACGATCGCTTCCACGCTGCTGAGACGGCAAAACGGTCCGGTGTCCCTCGCAACAAGCGACCTGGTGAACGAAGCCGTCATCCGCATTTTTAATGCGTCGGATATTGAGATTGCCGACCGCACGCATCTATTGGCGCTCTCGGCGCGCGTCATGCGTCAGGTCTTGCTCGATGGCGCGCGCCGCCGCAATCGCCAGAAGCGGCGCAGTTTGCATGTCACGCTTACGGACACACATGGCGGCAATCTGTCCGACACCGCTGATTATGAAGCACTGGAGCGGGCGCTGGTCAGGCTGACTGCGATCGATCCCGACCGCGCAGAAATTGTTGAATTACGCTATTTCGGCGGGCTTACGGTCGAAGAGATCGCCATTTTAAAACAAGTATCGGCATCAACAATCAAGAGAAAATGGGAGGCTGCGCGATTGTGGCTGAAGGACGCGCTGGAATATGACATCGGCTGACAACGATCTTGAAAAGCGTGCGATTGATCTTGTCGAAACCGCGTTATCTGTTGACGAACATCGCCGCGAAGCCTTTGTTGCGGACGCCGCTGGCGATGACGCTCTGTTGCGTCAGCGCGCTATGGCGATGTTGCGCGCCGGGTCAGACGGTCATCGCTCCCTGAAAACGGGTGGGGGGCTTGCCGATGCGATGAGCGAGGCGATGCCTGACGAAATCGGCGGCTTCAAGATTGAGCGCGAGATCGGGCGTGGGGGCATGGGCGCGGTTTATCTCGCGCGGCGGCCGGGAGCCGATTTTGACCATGCGGTTGCGATTAAGGTTGTTAGAAGCGCTACATCGGAACGTCTTCTAGAGCGTTTGCGATTTGAGCGGCGCACGCTCGCGCAATTGAAGCACTCCAATATAGCGCAAATGTATGACGGCGGCGAAACGCCGGCCGGCGAGCCTTATTTTGTCATGGAATATGCGTCTGGCGCGCCTTTGCACATTTATCTAAAGGAGGCGACGCCGTCCTTGGCGGCGCGGCTTGATATCTTTTCCGATGTCTGCGCCGCTGTGGCCTATGCGCACAAAAACCTGGTCATTCATCGTGACCTGGCGCCGTCTAATATCCTGATTACGCAAGACGGACATGCAAAACTGATTGATTTCGGCATTGCGCAAAGTCTTGAAGAAGACAACGATGGGCTTGCGTCAGCGCTGACCATGACGAAAGGCTATGGGGCGCCCGAACGCAAGCAAGGCGCGCCCGCCTCGACAATTACGGATGTTTATTCCCTCGGCGTTATTTTGCGCGACATGATTGAGGGCCTGCCGGCGCCGCGCCGGTCCGACCTTGAGGCTATCGCCCATAAAGCAGCTGCTGCGCAACCGGAGGAACGTTATCCGACGGTCGATGCGCTCATGGCGGATATCACGGCTTATCGCGAAGGGCGCGCGGTCACGGCTGTTGAAAAAGGCTGGGTTTATCCGCTCTCGCGTTTTATCGGTCGGCGAAAATTCGCCGTCGCGATTGGCGGTCTTGCCGTCATCGCCGTGCTTGCGTCAAGCGTCATTATGTCCGCGCTTTATGTTCGCGCCAACGCCGCGGAAGAACGGGCGCAGCATCGCTTTGACGAAGTGCGTGAACTTGCCGGCTTCATGATGTTCGACATCTATGATGACGTTACGGAACTCGACGGTTCTTTGAAGGTGCGGGAGAAAATTGTGGCGACATCGCTTGATTATCTCGACGCCATTGGCGCCGCGCCGGAAGCGCCCGCCGCGCTTCGCATCGAGATTGCGCGCGGGTATCAGCGGTTTGCCGAGGTTGCGGGCAGTCCCGGCAGCGTCAATCTCGGGCGCCGCGCAGAAGCGAGCGAACTTTTGACCAAGGCGGCGGAGCAAATTGACTTCGTCGTGACAGGTTCGGACGCGAGCGCCGAGGCGTTGCGCGCGCATGCAAAGATACACAGGGCCCTCGGCACATTGGAATGGACCAGTAAAGGCAATTTCGAGAAGGCGCGTGAAAATTTCACCGCCGCTGAATCCGCGCTTTCACGGCTCCAGAAAATGCCGGAAGCGCGCCTTGAGGATCGCGTCCTTGACGGCGCCGTCAGCCTCAGCCTCAGTCAAAGCCTGCGCTTCCTGGGCGACTATGATGGGTCGATTGCAGCGGCCCAAAGCGGCGTCGCCAAGCTGGAAACGCTACAGGAAACACATCCGGATGATTTCGATACGCTGTTCAACCTTGCGCATGCCTATATTTATCTCGGTGAAGCGAGCACGTCCAAAGAGGTGTATGCTGGCGCCCTTCCGGTAGAATCGTTGCCGCATTTCGACAAGGGGGTCGATTTACTGCGGTCGCTTGCAAGCGCCGAAGACGCAGCCCCGCTGACACGGGCGCAATATATTTCCGGCTTGTTGAAGCGCGCTTATTCGGCATGCCAGATTGACGATGCGCGGGCGGGTGGGGTCGAGGATCTCAGCACGGCGGAAGCGCTGACACAGTCAATTCTCGCAAATGAGCCGAATAACGACTTATTCAATGAGCGCTTGTCCTATATTCTTTATGTCAAAAGCGAGTGCCAGAACGGATTGGGCGACGTCGAGGCGGCGATGGCGACGGGTGAGCGCCTCCTGAAAAGGCGTCAGGCGCAGACGGCGCGTGAACCGGAAAACCCGGATTACCTGGAGCATCTTTATCGGATCGAATATCTTCTTGCGAATTTATCGAAACAACAGGGCGACTGGCCGGCGGCTTGTGCGGGGTTTGGCCGGGCCGAGCACGCAATGAAGCGTGTTGCCTCCCTCGTTGACGCGCCGGCGGATTATCAGAAGCAAAATCTTCGCGATCTTGAGGAATTTCTCCTGGAATGCGCCGCGCAGGATTTATAACGCTTGCCGGGCTGTCAGGCGTGAAGATGCGGGCTGAGTTCCTGACAATCGGGTGAAATAAGGCGTTTTGGGTGGCCGCCAAAAAAATAAAAAAACTTTGACCCATTCTCCGAGCCAATGGCGTTTTCATAAGTAACACGGGCGTTTCAGGTTTCAGCCTGATCAGGCTTGAGGCTGATGCCGACGGCCCTCCCGTGTTCGTGTGGTGTGGTTGAGGAGAGCGTAAATGTTGAGGATGCAAAGAACGATGATCCGCAGCGGCGCCGTTGCGGCGGTTGCGGCCTTGGGCGCGATCGTAGCGGCGCCGGCCGCCGCGGCGACGGTGGAGATTTCATTTTCCGGGTCCACCGACGGCGCTGGCGGCAATCTGACATATCCTGATGGCGGAACATTTAGCGGCCGTGTTATTTATGAAACGGACGCCGTCGCCGATGACAGCGCGTCGCCGAGCTTCGGGTCTTTTGAGGTTTCACCCTTACTAATTGAACTGAATACGCCGCTTGGCGGGCTTTCCTATGCGCCCGATCCATCCCGTCAGCCGGCGAATGTGATGACCTTCACGCAGCAGGAAAACCTTGCGGAACAGCAGACAAGCCGCCTTAGCTTTGGTTCGAACGAGCTTGATTATGACGGTTTTGACGGCATGCTCGCCGGTTTCACGCCGATTTCGTTCGATCTCGTTCTGCAGACCAACCCTAATCCCGGCGGCGATGTTCTTTTCAGCGACCCGAATGCGCTGCTTTCAGGCGCGGACAGTCTCATCACCGCCATGCTGATCAACAGCGTGGTGCAGGTCGTGTTCACCAATGACGCCATGGACAATATCGGGACGACCACGCTGGCGATCAATTCCGTCGCTTTCAACATCCTCGATGTGACAACGCCGCCAGGCGAAGTTCCTTTGCCCGGCGCCGCCATATTGCTGCTTACCGGCCTTGGCGGTCTGTTTGCGGCGCGCAAAGGGGCGGGAAGCCGCGCGGGGGCGCCAACTGCGCCCTGAGCCTTGGGGCAGGGAACGACACACGGCTTCCAAAACTCACATGAAATCTGGGAACATCATGCTCAAGAAAACTGTCATAGCGTTATGCGTCATCGTCGCAGCGGCTAACCCAGCCTCTGCTCAGTTTGGCGGTATTGGAAAAAAGCTTCTCGATAAAGCGAAAGACGAAGCCGAAAAAGCGATCCTGAAAGAGTCTGATGATGATGGTGATGCGGCGGGCCCGAAAGACCAGCCAAAGCCGGAAAAGCCTGCGCCGTCGAGTGAGAAACCCGCTCCCGAGAAATCCGTGAAAGCATCCGGCGCCATCGATGTCCCGGCCAGCGAGATGGCCTGGGTCGCGGAGCGCAAACCGTTTGAGCCGCCGACAACGGTGCGCGCATTTATTCACGATCCAAACATCATTGCGGAGACGGGAATTCGCGGACTGGAAATCGATATTCGCCGCCCGTCCAGTGGGCCGAATTACCATACGCTTGTATTGACGAGCGACAGCGCCCCCTCACAAGGTGTGATCCGCCTCAAGGTTGACGGCGCTGAAATCGCCAGTGAAGTTTTCGGCGGCATGGACCGCCCCAGAGGATTTCGCGAAGCGTCCGTCATCGACGACATGAAATCCGGCAAAGCGTTGACAATTGAACTCGGCGCCGCTGCAGCGCCTAAGGCTGTCACCTTGCCTCTCTCAGGTTTTGGAGATGCGCTTTCCCCGGCCGACATTGATGTCGAACAGGGCGCGTTGATGCTCTCGCAAAATATCGGAAATCGTTGCGTCCAGCGTGAGGGAAAGTTCAGCTACAAATGCGCATGCGTTCAAAACACATTTGTTCTCGAAGCCCCTGCAGGCATGCATTACGGAAACGCTGGCCCGTTGCTTGAAACTGCGCAGGCGAAATGCGACGCGAATATTCAAGCCAACCCTCTCCTGGGTCAATTGAGCATTCAGGAGGTTCTGTTCGGCGCCCGGTTTTCAGCGGCGGGGGCCGGCGCCCCCGAAGGGGCTGTTGTCCTCGGCGACATGGCGCCAGCCGGTCCGGCGCATGCTGTCGGCCTGCGTTCCGGCGACATGATCGTGAAAGTTGGGTCATCCGCGGCGGCGCAACGATTGCTGACGGAAAAACCTTTCCGCCCGGGCGTGCAGGCCATCAATGTCTATTCGCCTTCGACCAAGGAAACCCGCACGGTGCGCATTTCGCTTGAAGTGCCTCCAGCGGATATGAAGATGGCGTCTCTGGCGCCGTTTAAAACCGCCGCGTCGCCGGCGTCTGCCGTTCAGGAGAAAACACCTGAACCTGCAGCCAAGGCGCCGGAAAAAAACCATTCTACTAGTCCCGAACCACAAGCTGATTTGAAGAAAGTCAGTTTCACCGATCCAGTCGGCGAGGCGTGCGGGCGCGACAGCAGATTGAGCGGGCTTTATGATTGCAGCTGCATCGACACAAAAGCGAAACAGGTCCGCGAGGATATCAGCGATAAACAATTCGCTGAAGCGAAAGAAAAGTGGATTCCCTATCGCGAAAACCAGCTGCGCCTTTCAGAGGAGCGTCTGGCGAAGGAAACCGATCCCAAACGGATTGCAAGCCTGAAACAGGGGATCGCCCGCACAAAAGAAGAACTCGAAAAATTGAGAACGCGTCCTGATCCCATGTCTCATCCAGTGAGCAATGTCGGGCTTTATACCTATCAAGGCGCAAGCTGCAAAATCGATACTTATTTGAAGGCGAAGGAAAATGACGAATGCCGCCGGTCCGCATCTACGATGTCCAATATCGGCGATGTTGATGCGTATTGCGCATGTTCGGCAAACAAAGTTGCGGCGCTCTGGCTCCAGAGCGATGCCGCCTATAAATCCACCTTGCATGTCCAGATGGCGACGCAAGCCCGCACCGCTTGCCGCCCATAATCATGTTAGATTGTTGAGTGTGATGGTGAGTAAGAAATTCATGCGCGCATGAACGGCTGATTGGAATATCTAGGCGCTTTAGAAAAAGATAAAGTATCCCCCCGGCCTCAAAGGCGGGTCACGGTAGTCTAAAAATATTTTCAGAAAGCCTGGTGGAGCTGAGGGGAATCGAACCCCTGACCTCGTCATTGCGAACGACGCGCTCTCCCAACTGAGCTACAGTGTCTGATCAAAATACCTTAGCAAATACAACGGACAAACCAAAATAAGCCCTGAAAGCTCCCTTGGCAATACCTGCTCTTCATGTCGATATCTTGTGACCTGCTGTGACACAGGTGTGACCGAGAAAGGGGTACCCGGAAAAAATGGCCCGGCTCAACAGAACAGAAATATGCACATGAAAAATCTGGAGCTAACATTCGGTGAATTGGTACAACCAAGCTTCGGATTAGCCCAGAGTTAGCAATAAATCACCGCTGACTTAAAGCCTATGCGAGCAGTGGGATTCCTCAGGTTGACCCTTGGTGAATGTTAGCTTTGCTAGGTGATTCTCGGGAGTGGCAATCAGAGTGATTGGGTGGGGGCAGGCGAACTCGAGGCTAACTGCTAATATGCAAAAAGGCTTGCATATTTTTGCGATAAAGTAAACCGCTATTTTCATTAGATTATTTTAACAAAACCCCAGATTGACTTAGGCCGCAATCATCAGTACAGAGACGTTATACATGAAACTCCCTAATCGTATTACATGGGAGAAACGTTCGTATTTCGAACGTAGACTATTGAAACAAATACTAGCCCATCATGTTGGGCAAATTTGGTACTTAGAAATTTTAATACCGGAAGTCCGGGCTAGTGATTTTATAGGAAGAAAATTTGTGACTAAAAATCAGTACATAGAATACCTTCAGGAACTTGGGATTGAATTCTTTCAATCGGACCAAGGGCTTTGCTATGCTAAAATTAGCAAAGGCGATGCAACCTACGCGCTTTCTTTGGATTCCGGCGACTTCAAACAATTCGTGATGCTGCGGATATACGAAAAGTTCGGGAAAGCTATGGATGACCGGCAGCTAAAGACCATTGCTGTGGCATGTCGAGCCAAGGCGCTATTCGGAGAGGATAAACGCAACGTCTACATCCGAACTGCTCCTATTGATCCTACAAACCCTTTCGAGGGAATAGAGATTGATCTTGGAAATGATCAAGGTGAATGCGTTCGAATTACCAAGAACAGTATAGAAGTTGATCAGCCTTCGGTGCTCTTCCTAAGGCCGCAGAATCTTTTACCTCTACCAAAACCGGCTGACAGCGGTGATATCTTGAAATTGTTCGACTACATCAATGTCGATGGAAATGAACAAAGGCTGACATTGCTGTCATTTGTCATCAATGCATTGCTGCCAGAAGGGCCGTATCCGTTGCTTATCTTAACCGGGCAAGAGGGCTCCGGCAAAACTAGTGCTACCGAGTTTTTATCGTCGGTGATTGATCCTCGGACAGGTGTTAACCGGGCGATGAACCAGAACGAGCGCGAGTTAGCAATTTCGGCATCCCGCTCTCATCTTATGACCTTCGACAATCTGTCCGGAATTCGGTTCAATATCTCGGATTTTCTGTGCCGTTTGTCGACAGGAGGAACCTTTGAAATCCGAAGACTTTACACAGACACAGACGTATTAGAGATCAATTTTTCTAAGCCCGTCATCATGAATAGTATCGTCGATTTGGTTTCAAAGCCAGACCTAGCGCAAAGGACTTACATCCTCGAATTAACCAGCCTATCAGAAAAGAACCGGAAAACTAAATCCGAGTTGAAGAAATCCTTTGTCGAAGATCAGCCTGTAATTTTCCGTGGAATTTGTGAGGCGATTCAGATGGGCCTGCAGATGCGGAAGGTCACGAAACTGCTTAAGCCACCAAGGATGGCGGACTGTGCAAAGTTTGCAGCCAGCGCATCACCTGCTTTTGGCTCAACACCGGACGCCGTTGTGAAGGCAATGGAGAAGGTCCAAGATAACCAAAGGCTCTACATTGCGTCGGTTGATCCCGTGTTTCAAGCAGTGCAGAGCCTTATGGAAAAGGTCACCGAATGGGATGGGACAGCGACGGAGTTGTATAACCTTCTGGGAGAAACCTTTAGCGCCGACGGCATTCCAAGGCCATCAAACTGGCCCAAGACGGTCGAAAACTTCTCAAAAGACCTGAATCGACTCCAAGGTAATTTATTGGGGATGGGCATTAAGTATGAGAAAGAACGGACGGCAAAATCCCGAACCATAAGGTTAAGCCGTGCATCCTCCATAACAAAACTGGTTGAGGAATATGCTCGCGTCTCTATCGCATGACGGAATGACAGCGATGACGGCAAATTAATCAAGACTATGGGGTCAAGATATTTGCTTGGCCCCTTTTTCCTGCGCGATCACTGCCTTCCAGTTGTGCTCAGTGCAACCCATAATGGAGCTACCAAAGCGTTCGTCCCATGGGTAAATCGTTGAGACTTTCCGCTGGTGGGCTTGGTCTCAATTACGTGCGAAACGCTTTAAAATATTCTGTTGATAAGGCTGCTTTTTAGTGAATGTTTAGGCGTCTTTTTTGAGTCGCGCATAAGCCTCCCATTCCCGCAAGAAAAAGCCAAAAAGCGGCGGGGAGAGGTACGGGCTGAAAGTCAACAGTCCCAAAGATTTGCCCTCGGAAGTCACCTTGGTTGTCGTAAGCCCATTGCCAACTATTATTTGAAAAAAGATAAAAGGCCCAGCCAAAGGCGTCGCTATTATCGTACACGAAGGTTTCTCGGCTATATTCGTCGCTGAAAAATCCGGTATTTGCCTGAACGCAACCTACGCGAATTTCGGCGTATTCAGTAAGGCAGAATCCTGAGAGGGACTCTCCATCAAATGCAATATAGCCGAACTCGGAGTTGAAAAAACCAAACTCGTCATCGCTTCCATCAACAAATACGTCAAGTTCGGGGATTGATAGGTTGAAGCCTGAAACTAATGCCAACTCTGGAATCTCCGAGCATTCGGCCCTGCAATACTCGTTAAAGTCGACAGTGTTATTTCTATCCCAAACGAATGTGCCAATTGCTGAGAATGTTTCGGTCAATCCCGTGAGTTCGTTATAGCCTTCACCTGTAAGGATCATCCGATAAGTCAAGGGTGCTGCATTAGCAGAGGTGGAAATCATACCCCAACCAAGCAAAATCAGTGTTATCAGCCGGTTCATTTTGCCCCCGATCAAAGCTTGAATTAGACAATGGCACACAAAGAGACAGAGTGCCAGATTTGCTGTGCTATGACCGCCACCTGATGACAGCAGCAGACCAGAAGAAAGGCCAAGGCTTTCTCTTGGCCTAATTTATCGGGATAATAATCAACCTATTCACACCAGACTTTGCAAATTTTCTTTGTTCGAACATTCAACAATTCTGCGGACGCACATGCACCAAGCGGGCTTCCGGAAACAAATACGACCTCATCCCCTGCTTCCATGTCAAAACAAAAAGTCTGCGCCGAAAAAACTTCATCGTTAATTACAAATAGCTCGTCATTATGAGCAGTTTGGATGTAATAGCGAGATTGTATCATCGGTCTCGAATTCGGAAGTGCTTCGGTAATTTGCCAATTCGCGAGAATAACATCGGTGATTGTAAGACAGCCCATGCCATCTGTGTCATCTTCTGGATAAATTAGATTCGTACGCGCAACATATTCTGTTCCATTTCCAATTATCGCAGCTTCTTTTGGGCTAATCCAAAAGCTAACAGAATTTGTCCCCCCACAATCATCCGGTGAAAAGTTTAGTCTCAATCCAGCAATTGAATATCCGAGTGGCAACAAGTCAAACCTTGAAGTCTTAAACCGAATGTGTATCACACCTCCATCACCGTAATGCCACCAAATATTAGAACTTTCTAGTTCGGAAATCAGGGCCAATTTTCTGTCGGACGAGATCGGGGTCACCTTAAAACCAGTATCGTCAAATTTAGAGTATATGGCTTGAACATCATCTACGTGTATTGCTTCAAAATCCAACATCGAGGCAGCGCCACTATCCACCCTCTCCAATACATCTAAAGCTTCTTGAGTGCGGTCGAATGCTTCTGCTTTGGAAGGGCTCGGTGCCATAAGCAGAATCAATGAGGCGATGTGGGTAAGCTTCATTTTTGCCATCACATTTCAGTTTAATGAATTCGATCTACACACAAGCATAGAAAATCATACTTTTAAGCAATAGAATGACGAACGTGAGCGTATCTCGCCAGCATTCTAAAGTCACGATGCCCGGAAATCGCTGCAACATGGGCAATTCCCAATCCCTGCTCGAACAGTCTCGACACGGCTTCATGCCTAAGGTCATGAAAATGTAAATCGTCAATCTCCGTTCTCTTTTTCACTCGTTCCCAAGCCAATCGAAAGGCGTTCGGAGTTAAAGGAAATATCCTGTCATTGCCGTCACTCCCGTCATTCATGACAGATTGAACTGTATCCAAGGCTATTGATGATAGTGGAATTGTTCTGGGCACCCCTGTTTTTGTCTTTGGTATCCAAAGGAGATTTGTACTTAAGTCTAGATCGTTCATTCGAATGTTTAGGATTTCGCCACGTCTCATAGCCGTCTCAACCGCGAGAATAATTATTGGTTTGATTAGTTTGTTTCGTGATTGTTCTGCGCTACGTAGTAGCCTTTCATATTCGCCAGTTCGTAATCGCCGATTCCTTGGTGGATTGTTCTTTGGTTTGCGAATAAGTTTTACCGGATTTTCTTTTATTGGCAGGCCCCATTCTTTGACCGCTATTTCATATGCATGTTGGATGATGCAAAGGTGCCTATTCACTGTTGATCCTGACACACAAGTGAGGCGTTCATCCCTGTATTTTGCAAAGTCAGAGGCTTTCACTGTTGCCAGTGATTTTGATGCCAAGGGATGTTCTTGAAGGTTTGAGATGAAAATCGTTTCCGTCTCAGTCGCTCCCTTATCAATTGAGATTTCATCCTTATATCGGTTCAACAATTCGCCTAAGGTAATGCGTTGCAACGTTCTTGGATCGCTCTGCAACAGGCCGCGATCAGCTTCAATGTCCATTTCCCTTGCCCAAGCTAAAGCCTCCGCTTTTCGAACGAAGCTTCTTGAAATGAATGGAGCGTCTTTCCGCCTTATTTGAACCTGCCAGCGTTCATCTCGCTTTCTAATGGTTGCCATGACTTCCTCTTCATCGGTGTGACACAGGTGTGACCGAATGAATTTGTTGAGGATTGATCAGACGCGGCTGTGTTCTAACATTCTGAAAAAATTAGAACTTAATGGTGGAGCTGAGGGGAATCGAACCCCTGACCTCGTCATTGCGAACGACGCGCTCTCCCAACTGAGCTACAGCCCCATTCCAGGAATGGCGGGGCCGCGTCCAATGTCAGGGAAAGGCCCCGTTCGGGAAGTCGGCGTCTTACGGCTTCGCAGGCCGGGCTGTCAATTACCGGCAGGCGTGCAGGGAAGCGTTCGGGTAAGCGTCCGGGGACGGCTGGTGCTGGCGCAAAGGCGAGGGGCGGGCTAAGCTTTTCCCGCCGCTATGGAAGGTCCCGACCCATGCTGACGCTTCTTCTCGCCGCGTTGTTATCCTCATCAAAATCGGAGGTTCCTCCCGATGTCTGGGACTGTGAAAACACGGTCGAGGTCTGGTGCGCGGTGGATGGTTGCGCGGCGCAGCCGGACGGCGAGATGACGCCCATGTCGATTACGGCGAGCCGCGACGGCGCTTTTTCGATCTGCGCCTATACGGGGTGCTGGGAGGGGAAAACCACCCTGATCGACCAGTCCGGAAGGCTTTTGTGGGCGGGCGACGGCGCGCCATTCTCCACCAGGCCCGAAGGCGGGTTTGAGGCGGATGTGACGCTTCTCATCATTGAAAAGGAAGGGGTCGGCTTTGTCCGCGCCGGCGGGATTGCGACGCCGCTCCTGTGCGCCCGCCGCCCGGTGGATCAAGACCTTGCTGAATAGGCCGCCTGTCTCGCCCCGCCTGCCTCGCCCCAGCGGCGGGGTGTCTAAACTTGCAAGGCTCCCCGACTGCCCTTAAGTCCCCATGGACCGCCTGATGAGGAGCCTTTAAAGCCCATGATCCCTATGCCGGTGTTTTCGCTGATCGACGCGGTGTTGTCGATCTACTCGCTCATCGTTTTCATTTCGGTGATCATGTCGTGGTTGATCAGCTTTAACGTGGTCAACCGCCATAACCAGTTTGTGGATATGATCTGGCGCTTCGTCACGTCTCTGACGGAGCCGGCGCTGCGGCCCATTCGCAAGGTGATTCCCTATATTGGCGGCATCGATATTTCACCGCTCGTCTTGCTGCTTGGCATTTACTTCCTGCGGGAAATGAACTGGTGGCTCGCGGCGCGGCTCGCGCTGAAGTAATGCGCTCCCGGTGAGCGGGCCTGAATTCTATGAAATGACGCAAGAGGGCGCCCGGCTGTTTGTCCGCGCAAGCCCCGGCGCCAAAGCGAACGAGATCACAGGGCTGTGGCGCGGGGCCGACGGCATGCGGCGATTGGCGGTCAAGGTCGCCGCGCCCCCGGACAAGGGCAAGGCGAATGCGGCGATCGTCAAACTTCTCGCCAAAGCTCTTGGCCTGCCGAAATCAGCGTTCCTGATTGCCTCCGGTGAAACATCGCGCTTGAAAACGGTTGATATAACGGCCGAAAAAGAGACGCTCGCGGCGATGCTGGAAAAGCTCGCCGGCGAGGGGGATAAGTGAGGGTGGTGAGGAAACATGACGACGATCATTGATGGAAAAGCCATCGCCGCAAGCGTGCGCGAAAAAGTTGCAGGCGCGGTTGCGGACATCAAAGCAAAACATGACCTTCAACCGGCGCTTGCCGTGGTGCTGGTCGGCGAAGACCCCGCAAGCCAGGTCTATGTGCGCAATAAGCATGTCGCGACGGAAAAATCCGGCATGCGCTCCATCGAACACAAGCTTCCCGAAGACACGAGCGAGGATGATGTTGTCGCGCTGGTCCGAAAGCTGAATGACGACGATGCGGTGGACGGCATTCTTGTTCAGCTGCCGCTGCCGAAGCATATTTCCTCCGACCGCGTGATCAATGAAATTCACCCCGACAAGGATGTGGACGGTCTGACTGAAGTGAACGCGGGGCGGTTGATTCTCGGCAAGGAGGGGCTTGTTCCGTGTACGCCGCAGGGATCGGTCATTCTCGCGAAAACAGTGACGGAAAACCTCTCGGGCCTCAATGCGGTGGTTGTTGGCCGCTCAATTCTGGTGGGCAAGCCGCTGGCCATGCTGCTGCTTGCGGAAAACTGCACCGTCACCATGGCGCATTCACGCACGAAAGACCTCGCCGCCGTTTGCCGCGAGGCGGACATTCTTTGCGCGGCGGTCGGCATTCCACGCTTGATTAAAGGCGACTGGGTGAAAAAGGGCGCCATCGTCATTGATGTCGGGATCAACCGCATCGAGGAAGACGGCAAGACGCGCCTCGTCGGCGATGTCGACTATGATGCGGCGGCGGAAAACGCAGGCGCGATCACGCCGGTGCCAGGCGGCGTCGGCCCCATGACCATCGCCTGCCTGTTGCGCAATACGGTGCTTGCCGCCGCACGTCGGAGAGGGTTGGGCGCGGTTGAGGTGTAGCGCCTTACGGGCACGGATTCTGAATGCGCCCGTGCACGTCGTTCACGGCCTTTTCCATTTCATCTGTCCAGGCGATATCGAGCGACGCAAAAATCACCTCGAGCTGGTCCATGTTGCGCGCGCCAAAAATGTTCGACGTCACGAAAGGCCGGGTCGTCACAAATTGCATGGCGAAGGCGGCGGGATCGGCGTCGAACTGTTTTGCGAGCGCCAGATAGCGGCGCACCGCCTCATCCGCCATGGGCGTTTCATAGCGCTGTAGCCGGTCAAACAGCGCCTTGCGTGAGCCTGGCGGGTTGCCGCCATCGAGATATTTTCCGGTGAGCGCGCCCTGGCCGATGGGAGAATAGGCGAGGAGGCCAACCTGTTCTTCAAGCGCGATTTCCGCAAGGCCCGACTCGAAAGAGCGGTTCAACAAATTATAGGCGTTCTGGATAGAAACGACGCGCGGCAAATCCTGATCGCGCGATGCGTTCAAAAACTTCATGACGCCGTAAGGCGTTTCATTGGAAAGGCCCACATGGCGCACCTTGCCCTCTTTCACGAGATCGTCCAGCGCAGAGAGGGTTTCCTCAATGGGAACGCCTTTGTCTTCGTAATGCATATAGCCCGTGCGGCCGCCGCCGAAGAGAGACACCTGACGATCGGGCCAGTGTAGCTGATAGAGATCGATATAATCCGTCTGCAGATTTTTAAGGCTGCGTTCCACCGCGAAACGGATCTGCTCGGGCGTTAGCCGCGTCTCTTCGCCTTCAGGGCGCATATAGGCCGCGGGAGAGCGGCCGGCGACCTTGGTGGCGAGAATGATCTTGTCCCGCGCTTTGCGGGAGGCGGCCCAACGCCCGACAATGCGTTCTGACTCGCCTTGCGTTTCCGGCTTTGGCGGCACGGTGTACATTTCCGCGGTGTCGAGAAAGTTGATCCCGCGGTCCAGGCAGGCATCCATTTGCAAAACGGCGTCAGCCTCGGAGATCTGATCGCCATACATCATGGTCCCGAGGCAAAGGGCGGGAACGTCTAAATCCGTGCGGCCAAGGCGGCGTTTTTCCATGTATGGCTCCGTTTTCATGCATAGTGACGGTTTGAGTGTGAAGGATCGCGGCGGATAGGGAAGCGCAATCCCTGTTGAAAATGCTGTTTTGCATCACCATTTACAAAGCAAAGCGTTCTGGAGGGACGACATGACGAATTTCAAGAAAATGAAGGCGGGCTTGCTTGCAGCCGTGTCCGTCACGGCGGCGACAGTGGCGCTTTCGCCTGCGGGCGCCAGCGACTTCGATCCCGCGGTGACATCGCCCACCGTGGCGGTGGAAGCGCCGGTCATCGCCCATGCGGCGGATCATGGCGATCAGGAAAAGACGCCCCTGAGCCCTAAGAAATGGGCGCTGCTTGCTGTCGCAGCCAGTGCGCTCGCCGGCATTATCAAGCTCATCGGCGCCCGCAAGGTGGCCGACGCTGTCGCCCAAGGAGCGGTCAAAACGGCCAGGGTTGCGGCTTCCACCGCCTCCGGCGCGGCCCGGGCGGTGGGGCGGACGGTGTCTTCGCCCCTGCGTTTTCTGGCGGCGCTTCTGGGCCTGGCGCTGTTCGCGCTCGCCGGCATCGGCCTTTATGACGTCGAGTGGATCGGCGGGCTTGTCTCGGGCGCGGCGCTGACTGGCGCGACGCTTTTCGGTATGTGGAAAACTCGGCTGGCCCTGAAGCCGGTCAGGGTTAAGGCGAAGCCTGATCCGGTAAAGGATAACGGAAATTAACTAATAAAAACAATAATTTGAATGAAATTAAGGCGGTTTCGTCTTACTTTTGCCCCATTCGCCGCCTACAAATTCCCTCATCAGGTTGGCGCAATCGTCCACCGGAAATCCAAAAGCGTCCGTCCCTGACGCTCTTACACGCACCCCCCCAAAGAAAACCCCGCCAGAAGGCGGGGTTTTTCTTGCGGGAATTTATGCACAGCAAGGCTGATTTCGGTCCCGTGCTTATTGCGCGTTGACGGCGCATCACGATACCTGAAATCCATGAGTCGTGTTCTGATCGCCCCGTCCATTTTGTCCGCCGATTTCGCCCGTCTGGGCGAAGAGGTCGCGGCCATTGCGGCCGCCGGGGCGGATTTCATCCATGTCGATGTGATGGACGGGCATTTCGTACCCAATCTCACCATTGGGCCCATGGTCGTAAAAGCGATCCGCGGGGCGACGGATTTACCGTTCGACGTCCACCTCATGATCTCGCCGGTCGACGCTTATATCGACGATTTTGCGGCGGTGGGGGCCAACATCCTCACCGTTCACCCGGAAGCAGGCCCGCATTTGCACCGCACGATCCAGCGCATCAAGGGCGCGGGCGTGAAGGCCGGGGCGGCGCTCAATCCGGCGACGCCGGCGAGCGCGATTGAGGCGGTCATCGAGGATCTCGATCTGGTTCTCGTCATGTCGGTCAATCCCGGTTTCGGCGGTCAGAAATTCATTTCCTCGCAGCTGAAAAAGATCGAAGCGGTCCGCAAGCTGATCGATGCGTCGGGTAAATCGGTTCATCTGGAAGTCGATGGGGGCGTCGATCCGCAAACGGCGCCGCTCGCGATTGAGGCGGGCGCCGATGTGCTGGTGGCGGGCTCTGCTGTTTTCCGTGGCGGCGAAAGTCAGTATGCGGCCAATATCGCCGCCCTGCGGCCGGGATCATAGCACCATGGCGCGCGCGCAGCGACATTCCGGAAAAGCCTCCCGCGACGTGATCGCGCGTGTGCGCCGCGCCTGGGGGGAAAGTCCGTTCTATCAGGCCCAGCTCAAAGGCCCGGCGCCGGACCGGCTGTTGTTCAAGCCCGATGATCCTTACGCGCCCGATAAAACCATTGCGCAGGCGCTGGCGCGCGGACGGATTGCGCTTGGAGATGAAAGCGTCGACTGCGAAGAAGAACTCGACAAGCTGTGGGACCTTGTCGAACCCGACGGCGCGCTGAACGCCTGGTTGCAGGAGTTTTCCTGGCTGCGTCACCTGTCGGCGCTGGGCGATGACGGCAAGGCGCCGGCGCATATCCTGATGAAAGCCTGGCTCGACCGCCATGAACGCTGGTCAGCGGAAAGCTGGGAGCCTTATTTCACTGCGGAGCGTCTGGTGGAGCTTTGCGCGCATCATCCGCTTATTCTTTCAGGAACCGATGCCCTGTGGCGCAGCCGCGTGCTCGCCTGCATGGCGCGTCAGACCCGTCACCTTGCGCGCTCAGCGCATCGCGCGGCGACGGGCTTTGATCGGCTGATGACGGCGCTTGGCCTTGGGATCGCCGGTTATTCCCTGCCGGGCTGTGAAGGCCCTGCCGAACGCGGTCTTGAAATGGCGCGGCGCGAATTGCGTCTGCAATTGCGGCCTGATGGCGGTCATGTGAGCCGCAACCCGTCGCGGCAGCTAAAACTTGCACTGCGATTGCAGGCGTTGATCAAGGCGATCGAAACGCGCGGGTTTCAGCCGCCGGGTTTTTTGCGTCATCAGGTGCAGCGGGCGAGCGCGATGGCTGCGTTCTTTCGCTGCCCCGATGGCAAGCTCGCCGTTTTCAATGGCGGGTATGAAGACGATTCAAAAGCGCTCATCGCTGTCCAGACCGGAGCGGGCGCCGATCTCGGCCCTGCAGATTTCGCGCGTCACTCCCGCTACCATAAATTGACGGCCGCGCGTGCTTTACTCATCGCGGACACTGCCGATGACAGCGCCGCTCCCTATAAGAGCGCAGGGTCGCTGCATTTCTCATCCGGCCGAAGCCGCATTTTAGTCAATTGCGGCTCTGGCGTTCATCGCGGCGCAGCGTGGCGCAAAGCGCTCGAACAGCGCAGCGCCCACACGGCGCTTTCCTTTGCCGAAGGCGGGCCGTCGCCGGTGTTCGGAGAGGTGGCGCAACGCCGCGGCGAGGAAACGACCGGCAGGCTGCTAGAAATTGAGCGCCGCATTGAGACCGCCAACCCTGAGGGCGCGTCCTATTTGCGGCGGCTTTTTCTCGCCGCCAATGGCGCTGATCTGCGCGGGGAGGAGATGCTGGCGGGCTGCGCGTCTCGTGAAATCGATTCCGCGGTTTGGCGGTTTCATCTCGATCCGGGCGTCAGGGCGTCGCTCGCGCGGGACAAAAAGTCGGTGATCCTGCTTCTTTCCAACAAGGAAGGCTGGCGCTTTAAATCCAGTTGTCCGGAATTGCTGCTTGAAAAAAGCGTCTATTGCGGCGCGGGCGGGGCACCGGCGGCGTCTGAACAAATCGTCATTCGCGCCGGCGCTTTTGACCGGCGGGAAGAAACGGCGCTCAATGTAAAATGGGCGCTGCAAAGGCTCGCCTAGCCCGCAGCGGCTGGCGCATCGTGCGGCGATGTGCATAAATAACAAAAGACGGGAGCGGGCGCGGGCGATGCCGGGAATAGTGGAGACAGTGCGGGCGTTTTTGGGCTCGGAGCGGACACGGCTCCGCCCGGGACAGACCGTCGACATCGCTAATCTCCTGCCGCGGGCGCCGCGCAAGATCGACCTCAAAGCCGCCAAAAAAATGATGGCGGGCAAAAGCATTCTCGTCACTGGCGCTGGCGGCACCATCGGATCAGAACTCTGCCGCCAGATTGTTTCGTTTGAGCCGGCGCGCCTGACGCTTGTCGATAACGCGGAATTCGCGCTCTATCAGATTGATCTTGAGCTGAAAGAAGCGGGCCATGGCGGCATTATCAAATCCGAGCTCACCGATGTCTGCCGCGCCGAACATTTGAAGCGCGTATTTGAGCGCGCTGAGCCTGACGTCGTTCTTCACGCAGCTGCGTTCAAACATGTGCCCATCGTCGAGGAAAACCGCTGCGCCGGCGCCCTGACAAATGTACTCGGCGCGAAAAATGTTTTCGACGCCGCGATGGAGCATGAAGCGGAGTCGGTTGTGTTTATCTCCACCGACAAGGCGGTGAACCCGACAAGCTTTATGGGCGCGACGAAACGCATCGCCGAGCTTTATGCCCAAGCGCTCGACGTCGCGCAGAACGACACACGCTTTGTCACAGTGCGTTTCGGAAATGTGTTGGGATCGACCGGCTCTGTTGCGCCGCTCTTCACGCGCCAGATTGAGCGGGGCGGTCCGATTACCGTGACCCATCCTGAAATCATCCGCTATTTCATGACCACGCGCGAAGCGATCCAGCTTGTGCTGCTGGCGTCGAGCCTCGACGTGGCGGAGAACACCATCGTCACCCATGACGGCCGCGTCTTTGTTTTGGATATGGGCGAGCCGGTGAAGATTCTCGATTTCGCCAAACGCATGATCGAGGCTTACGGCCTGACGCCCGGCAAAGACATTGAAATCAAATTTACGGGGCTGCGGCCCGGCGAAAAGCTGTTTGAGGAAATCTTCCTCGACACCGACGCCCTCGTGAAGACCGGCGCGGAGGGCGTTTTGCTTGCTTCGCCGGCGATGATCGACCTGCCGCTCCTCAATCCCCGGCTGTCTGACGTGATTGATGCGGCGCTGCGCGGCGAGCAGGCGTCCCTTGACGAGGCGGTCCATCATCTGGTGCCGGAATTCAACGCGCTGAATGGCGCCGCGGCGCATTCGCCGAACCAGTCGAATCGCTAAATTTCCCGCTGAACCTAGCCATAGCCTTGCCCTTGGGGCGCCCCGGCGTTAAGGCGGCGCCTGTGGTAACAGGGATGACTCCGATGGCCGATAAAACGCCGGTGCGCCGCGCGCTGATTTCCGTTTCCGACAAGACCGGGATTGTGGATTTCGCCAAACGCCTTGCGGGCGCGGGCGTCGATCTTGTCTCCACCGGCGGAACGGCGAAGGCGCTGCGCGAGGCGGGGCTCGACGTTTCCGATGTTTCCGAGATCACCGAGTTTCCCGAAATGATGGACGGGCGCATCAAGACGCTGCATCCGCGCGTGCATGGCGGGCTTCTCGCATTGCGCGACGATGAAGGACATCTGAAGTCCATGCGCGATCACGGCATTGATGGAATCGAGTTGTTGATCGTCAATCTCTATCCCTTTGAAGAAACCGTGGCGAAGGGCGGCGACTTCGCCGAGTGCATTGAGAATATCGACATTGGCGGTCCGGCGATGATCCGCGCTGCGGCGAAGAACCATCGTTTTGTCGGCGTCGTCACGGATCCAGCCGACTACGAAACTGTGCTTGGCGAGGTCGAAGCAGAGGGCGCGCTCAAAGACGAAACGAAACAGCGTCTTGCCATGAAGGCTTTTTCCAAAACCGCCGCTTACGATTCCGCAATCTCGCGGTGGTTCGCCGTCCAGTTGGACGAAACTTTCCCGAAAGACTTTTCCATGACGGGGCGCCTCGACGACGTTCTGCGTTACGGGGAGAACCCGCATCAGGACGCAGCGTTCTACAAGACCGGCGACAAGCGCCCCGGCGTCGCGACCGCGCGTCAGGTGCAGGGCAAGGACCTTTCCTATAACAATTTGAACGACACCGACGCCGCTTATGAACTGATCGGCGAGTTCGGGAGCGAAAAGCCTGCGGTCGCCATCATCAAGCACGCAAACCCCTGCGGCGTGGCGACCGGCGCGGACATGATGGACGCTTATCTCGCTGCGCTCAGATGCGATCCGGTGTCGGCGTTTGGCGGCATTGTCGCCTTGAACCAGAAACTGACGGGTTCACTGGCGGAAAAGATCATTGAGACCTTCACCGAAGTCGTCATCGCACCCGAGGCCGATGAGGCTGCTGTCGCCGCCTTTGCGGCCAAAAAGAATTTGCGGTTGCTCATCGCCGGGGGCCTGCCCGCGCCGGACGCGCCGGGCCTCACCGTCAAACCGCTCGCAGGCGGGTTCCTCGTTCAATCGCGCGATTCAAAAGTCGTGACGCAGGACGACTTGAAAGTCGTCACCAAGCGCGCGCCGACGGATCAGGAACTCATCGACATGCTCTTCGCATTTAAAGTCGCCAAACATGTAAAATCGAACGCTATTGTTTATGCGAAAGAAGGCGCGACGGTCGGCATCGGCGCCGGACAGATGAGCCGCCTCGATTCATCCCGTATCGCCGCGCGCAAGGCCGAAGACGCCGCCAAATCCTCAGGCGGGAGCGAAAGCCTCGCCAAAGGCTCGGTCGTCGCCTCAGACGCGTTCTTTCCGTTTGCGGATGGATTGCTTGCGGCGGCGGAAGCGGGCGCGACCGCGGTCATTCAGCCGGGCGGGTCCATGCGCGATGAAGACGTCATCAAGGCGGCGGATGAAGCCGGGCTCGCCATGGTCTTCACCGGCGCACGGCATTTCAGGCACTAATCTTACCGCGCCGTATTCGCTGCAAGCTCATCGAGCCTGCGGGTGAACAGCGAGAACTTGCCGACGCTGACAGGGCCTGTCAGATCGAGAGACGCCGTCGACTCATTATAAAGCGCGATGGCGTCCTCGGCGGTCGCCGACCATTTCTCGATGACTTTCTCGGTCCATTTCGCCGGCGCGCCTTTTGGTTCGGCGCCGGCAGCGGCGATCACGCGCGTCGTCAACACGCGCTGGCTGGCGGTGAGGTCCTCGATGATCTGGCGGATGGCGATCCTGTCGAAATGATCGGCCGGCGGTTCGCGCCGCGCCTTGTCGCGCATGGCGTCGATATTAAAGAGACGGCCGACGGCGAAGAAGACGCCGCCGACGCCGGGATTTGACCACCCGGTTTCGGCGGCCAGATTGACGATGTCGAAGGCGAATTCGAGCGCCGGAATCGCCGCCGCTTCACCAGCGAGGTCTTTGGGCGCGGTGTCGTTGATCCAGGCTTGCCGGCGGTCTTCGAGCGCCGCCGCCGCCTCCTCGGGTAAAATGTTGGGAAGCGCGGTTTTGAACTCCGCGACTGCCGCTTCATATTGGTCGACGACGGCGTTCAGGCCGTTGCGTGAGAGCCTTTCCTTCGCGTCCTGGTCACCGAGAAGGTGGAATGTTTGCTCACGCAGCAGACGCGACGCTTCCAGATAGAGACCCGTTTGCAGCGACGCCGGCGCGGCATTGTCGAGCGCGTCGACGGCGGCGGCGAAATCATTGAGATTGAAAATGCGCCGCACCGCTTCATAAGCAAGGGTGATTGTAGCGAAATCGACGCCGCTCGTTTCCGCCGCGCGTTGCACGAAGCTGACGCCGCAGGTGTCGACAATTTCATTGGAGAGCCGCGTTGCGATGATTTCCCGGCGCAGCTGGTGGGTGACCATGGCATGCCCATATTGCTGCAGGGCTTCCGGGAAATAGGCCACCAGCTCGCGCTCGAAAAGCGGGTCGTCCATGCTTTCCGATTTTGCGAGTTCGTCAAAGAGCCACATCTTGGCGTAGGCGAGGAGGACAGCGAGGTCCGGACGCGTCGGCCCGAGCCCGTGCTGGCGCATAGCGGCGAGCCGCTCCGCATCGGGCAGATATTCGATCGCCCGGTCAAGACGGCCTTCACGTTCAAGTGTCGTCATAAAGCGCGCATAGACGTCGAGATCGGCGGGCGCCGATTTTTCCATCTGTGTGATGGCGCGGGTCTGGTCGTAATTGTGGCGCAGGACATGTTCCGCCACATCTTCGGTCATGGACGCAAGAAGATCGTTGCGCTCCTCGCGCTTTAACTCGCCATGCTCGATGGCGTTAGACAGAAGGATCTTGATGTTGACCTCATGGTCGGACGAGTCGACGCCTGCGGAGTTGTCGATGGCGTCGGTGTTAATGCGCCCGCCGTCCCGCGCATATTCGATGCGCGCAAGCTGGGTAAGACCGAGATTGGCGCCTTCGCCGACCACGCTCATGCACATGTCGCTGGCGTCGATCCGGACGGCGTCATTGGCGCGGTCGCCGACACGCCAGTTTTCTTCATCCTCGGCTTTGAAATAGGTGCCAATGCCGCCGAGCCAGAACAGCTCCACCGGCGCTTTCAGGATTGCGCGGATAAGCTCGTTTGGCGCCAGCTCTTTGTTCGAAATATTGAGGAGCTTTTTAATTTCCGGCGTCAGCGGGATCGACTTCGCTGCGCGCGAGAAGACGCCGCCACCCTTGGAAATCAGTTTCTTGTCGTAGTCCTGCCAGGATGTGCGCGGCAGGTCGAAAAGCCGTTTGCGCTCGGCCCAGGATTTCGCCGGATCGGGATCGGGGTCGATGAAAATATCGCGATGGTCGAAAGCGGCGACAAGCTTTGTCTGTTGCGACAACAGCATGCCATTGCCGAAAACGTCGCCGGACATATCGCCGACGCCTGCTGCGGTGAAAGGTTCGGTTTGAATATCTTTGCCGATCTCGCGGAAGTGGCGCTTTACCGCTTCCCAGCCGCCGCGGGCGGTGATGCCCATGACTTTGTGGTCGTAACCGGCCGATCCGCCAGACGCGAAGGCGTCGCCGAGCCAGAAGCCGTATTCTTCCGAAATGGCGTTCGCCGTATCTGAGAAAGCGGCGGTGCCTTTGTCGGCGGCGACGACGAGATAAGGGTCGGGATCGTCCCAGCGGACAATGCGCGGCGGCGACTTCGGCTCTCCGCCGACGATGTTGTCGGTGAGATCGAGGAGCCCGCGAATAAACACCTTGTAGGCTTCGCGGCCTTCTTCATAGATCGCGGCGCGGTCGCCGCCCGGCGGCAATTGTTTCGGATAGAATCCGCCTTTTGAGCCGGTGGGCACGATCACTGCGTTCTTCACGCGCTGCGCCTTCACGAGGCCCAGCACTTCGGTGCGGAAATCTTCACGGCGGTCGGACCAGCGAAGACCGCCGCGCGCGACCGGACCGAAACGCAAATGGACGCCGTCGACCCGTGGGCCGGAGACGAAGATTTCACGATAAGGTTTGGGTTCGGGAATCTCCGCGACTTTCGAACTGTCGACCTTGAAGGAGATATAGGTTTTGGCCGAGCCGTCGGCGAGGCGCTGGTAATAATTCGTGCGCGTGATCGCTGCAAAGAGCGTGCGGTAACGGCGAATGATCCGGTCTTCATCGAGGCTTGCAACATTGTTGAGAGCGTCTTCGATGGCCGCGTCGGCGGCTTCGACGTCCTTGATCCGGGCGTCAGCGTTTGACGGCCCGTCCGGATTGAAGCGCGCATGGAAGGCGGTGATCAACAATCGCGCAATGGCCGGATGATTTCCAAGCGCTTCTTGAATGTAGCTTTGCGAATAAGCGAAACCGGCCTGCATGTGGTGTTTCGCGGCGGCGCGCAGAAGCCACGCTTCTCGCCAGTTGACGCCGGCGGTCAGCACCAGCTCGTTAAAGCCGTCATCCTCGGTGCGCTCTTCGAGAACGGCGAGGATGGTTTCTTCGAACGCTTCCCTGACCTCATCCAGCGCGACTTGCTGCCCGCCGGATTGTTCCGTCATGAAGTCGTGAATCCAGCAGTCTTTCTTTTTGCCGTAGGGCGAGACCTGATAGCTTGCTTCCTGCAGCACGCTGAGGCCGAGATTTTCGATGGTCGGGATCAGCTTCGACAGCGTCATCGGCGCGCCGCGCTTGTAAATCTTGATGCGCACCGTTTTGTCGCTGTCATCCGGCCTTCTATAGGCGCGGACAACCATCGGCTCGTTCTCGAGCCGTTCCAGCGCATCAATGTCGTAAAGCGTTCCCTTGGGCGAGGTGCGCTCGCGATACCCGGCGTCAAACGCTTTTTCATATTTGGCGTAAAGCGCCGCCGGCGTTGCGCCGTCATGAGCCTCGCGCATCGCCTCGAGAAGCCCGTCATTCCAGTTGCGGCAGATCTGGCGCACCTGCCAGGTGAGCTCGCCCATGCCGGGGCCTTCCGGCGCGCCGGGCTTAATGCCGATAATGTAATGAACCCGCACCAAAGCCGCGTCGCCGAAGAACGGGGTGAAGGAAAGAACGCGCCCGTCAAACGTCTCCGCCAGCAATTGCGCCGTGCGTTCACGGACTTCGGAATTGAAGCGATCACGCGGCACAAACAGCATGGCCGAGATAAACCGGTCGAAGCGGTCGCGGCGCATGAATAGCTTGACGCGCGGGCGCTTGTACAGGCGCAAAATGCCAAGCGCCATTTCTGTCAGCGTTTCGACATCGACCTGAAACAGCTCGTCGCGCGGACAGGATTCAAGAATGTTGACGAGCGCTTTTTCGTTGTGCCCACCGGGCGTGAAGGCGGTATTCTCAAGGACCGCATGTACTTTGGCGCGCACAAGCGGAATGTCTGACGCCGGGCGGTTATAGGCTTCAGCAGTGAACAGGCCGACAAACAGATCTTCGCCGATGGCGGTCCCGTCGGGCGCGAAATTCTTGACCGCGACATAGTCCATATAGACGCGGCGGTGGATGAGCGATTTGGTGCTCGATTTGGCGACCAGGATAGGCTCTTTCGAGGCAAGGAAGGAGGCGACTGCGGGGGACAGCTTGCCGTCCGGCTGGAACGTCGATTGCAGAACCTGACGTTCCGGCGCTCTTAAAATGCCGAGATCCCTGTCAGCATCGACGGCGAGCTGGATGTCGTCGCCTTCACCGACCTTGTCGAAATGGCGCACGCCCAGAAAGGCGAAGCGATTATCCCAAAGCCATTTCAGGAATTGCACGGCCTCGCGTTGTTCATCGGGTTTGACGCCGGGAAGGCGCGAGCGTTCGAGCTGGGCGATGCACGCGCCGAGGCGCGCGCGCATGGGCTCCCAATCCTCGACCGCGATGGCGACATCATTCAGGACAGCGCCGATCTCATCATGCAGCGCCTCGAGTTCGTTCTCTGCAACCGGCGGATCCATTTCCACATGGATCATGGATTCCCGGAAGCTCGCCTGGGGCGCCTTCGGGTCGCGCTTGCCTTTTGCATCGCGCGCCACGGCGACAACAGCGTTGGAGAAAAAACTCACCGGCTTGCCGTGATCGGCGAGCGCTGCGGAAATTGAGTCAACGAGAAACGGTTTGTCGTCGGTGACGATGTCGAGGACCATGCGCCGTTCGGTCCAGCTTTTTCCTTCCTCGATGCGCAGAGAAACTCTGCTTTCGTCGGGCTTTCGTGTCTGCGCATGTTTCCATGCGGCGCTCGCGCGATTGAGCAGCGCTTGCGGCTCGGTCCAGATTTTGTCTTCGCCGGTGGCGTAGAGAACGAGTTGCTCGAGATAGCTTTTGAAAGCGGGCGCCAGCACGCCGTTTTCATCAATATCGCCAGCCTTTTTCTTCTCGGCCAGGGCAATGACGTCTTCGAGGATTCGGCTGTCTGTGTCGGTGATAAAGCCCTCAGGCATATCGCGTCCTTTGCGATCAGAATTTTTCGCCGTCATAACGTGAAGGCTTTGAAAATGTCTAACGAAAACCGCGTGAAATCACGCTGCTGCGATATAACGCCTGCAGCGCTGCACAAAATGCTGCAGCAGCTAAATAGAGTGTTAAAAATACGATAAGATGTCGAGTGCGCGATCAGGCTTGCGCGGCGTGGTGGGTTCCCGGCGCCGCGACGGCGGACCCTGCGCGGCGCTCCACTTCGCGGCGGAGCAAGGATGTGCGCGGATAGCGCTTCGCCGCAGACTTTTCGAGATACCGATTGGCGAGATAGAGCCCGGAAATGCTAAGCAGCGATATGGCGACGCCGCCGCCAAGAAGTCCGGCGTCGCCCGCGCGAAGGCCCGTCAGCACCGCAAAAGCAGCGCCCGGAAGCGCCAGCGCCGCGGCGCTCGGCAGATGCGCCGAGAGCATCAGCGCCGTGACGAAAGAGGCGATGACGGTGAGGGCGAGAATCTGGACCCCGAAAGCGGCGGAGGCGCCGGCCGGCGCCAGGAGAATAGGGGCCGAGGCGAGTATAACGCCAAGAACGCTGAGGCTGGCCGTAAAGGACGCCCGCCAGCGGAAAGGCCGCGAGGTGAGACGCCCGCCGGCGCGAAAATCGCTTCTGAGGCGGCGCGTCACCCAAAGCGCCCCGAGCATCATCAGCGCCCAGGCGGTTGCGCGCCCCGGATAGGTGCGGCCCGCCATAATGGCGAGATAGACAGCGACGCCGGCGACGAGCGCGAGGCCCGGTCCGCTCCAGCGTGAGAGAATGTCGATGAGGTTGAGGCGCGCGGCGCGGGAAATTCCCGGATTGCGGCGCTGGCGCGGCGCGCCGGCTTCGCGCGCAACGCGCTCCTGGAGTTCGCGAACCGATTCGCCCTGCAATGATGCGCTTGTCATGGCGCCGACCTTTCGCCCAACCTCTTGTTAACCCATCGGAGGCAACAATCCTTAACCAAAGGTTAACAAGCCTCTCCGGGAAAGGCTGTGGGCTGATTTTCCCCGCGCGTCGAGGTGGAAACGCCAAAAGCCAGCTTATTCTTGCGGCGCCGGCTCCAGAAAAACGTCGATGCTGATTCCCACCTGTGCGAGATCGCCGCGTAGTACGAGCGCATCGATATTGGTGGGGTCGAGGGTGAGGGCGGCGACAACGTCTTGCGCCGCATCTTCGTAGGCGCCGACAATAAAACGGCCCTTGCCGCGCAGCACATAAGTTTCCGCACTGACGAACGAGCCGTCTTCAGCCGTTGAAACAGCGGTTACGACTTCCGGCCAGCGGTTCTGCGCGGCGTAGACTTTGGCGGCGGTGAGTTGCAACTCTGCGCTGTCGGGCACGAGCGCAAGCGCCTGATTGAGCGCGGTTTCGGCGCGATCGGGTTCTTCGCCTTCTAGCCAGGCGTTCGCCGCCTGAGACAAAAGCCGTGCGCGCACATAATCATCGCCCGCGTCATTGCGCTGCGCGATCTCTTCAAGGCGCAGCGCCGCAAGTTTCGGGAATCCTGCTCTGAGATCGGCGACGGAAAGGCAATGTCGCGCTTCCGCGCCGCCGCCTTCGCCCACCCATTGCTGCGCGGCGATGCGCCCAAGCTCCAGATCCGCTTCGATCAGAGTGATGCAGTCCGCATAGCGCGGGCTCAGTGTTTCCGCCGGCGCGGCGAGAAGAAGAAAGAGGGTTGCCAACATGGCGCGCACTCTAGCGCCGGGAACGCGGCGAAAAAGGGGCTAAGTCAAAAAAAGCGACAATCGCCGCCAATGCTACATATTGGGCCGCCTATTGGGCTGTCTATTCAGCGGCTTGCGGCCGGGCCGGGGCTTCGCCGGTGCGGCGGGCCTTGGCGCGTTTGCGGGCCGGTTTCTTTTTGGCTGTGGCGTCGGGGGCTTTTTCGGGCTCGCCCTTGTCGCCGGGCGCCGCCGCTTCATTGCCGGCGACCGGTTCAGGCAGGAAGCAGGTCACAACCGCACCTTGCCCTTCCTTGGACTCCATGCGCACCCAGCCATTGTGAAGCTTCACGAAGCGTTCGACGAGGGCGAGGCCGAGCCCGGCGCCTGCCGAGGGGCCGCGGCTTTCAAAGGCGTCAAAGGCGCGCGCCTGATCCGTCGGCGACAGGCCGCGGCCCGTGTCGGAAACCCAGATCTTCACCGCCTTGCCCACGCGCTGCGCGCCGATGGTGACCGCGCCGCCGGGCCCTGTATAGGCGAAGGCGTTGGACAGGAGATTGAACAGCACCTGTTTGATGCGCTTTTCATCCAGCTCCGCCTCGCCGATATCCTTGGGGCAATCGACCTTGAGCGCGACCTGGGTGTCTTCGGCTTTGAGCGCTGCGAAGGTCGCGGCGCTTTCAAGAAGCTTGCGGATGTCGGTTTTCTGGAATTTTACATCGAGCTGACCGGCGTCAATCGCGGCAAGATCGATAATGTCGGTGATGAGATCGCGCAGATGATAAGACGCGGACAGGATCGACGCGATGTAATCTTTCTGGCGATCGTTGAGAACGCCGAACATCTGACCGTCGAGCATTTCTGAAAAGCCGATGATGGTCGAGAGCGGCGTGCGCAATTGATAGGATACGTGATCGACGAATTTCGATTTGAGGCGATCCGCATTTTCAAGGATCGCATTGCGCTCCTTCAGTTCCTTCTCGCGCTCTTTGGAATCCGTGACGTCGATGAAATGGGCGAGCGTCGCGCCGTCGGGCAGGGGCTCCGCGCCAATCGCAATCGTGCGTCCATCCGCAAGGCGGATTTCGCGGAACTCGTAAGTCTGACGGTCTTCATGGGCCTTAGAGACGATAGAGCGGCGCAGCGCATCGAAAGAGGCGTCAGCCTCGCGTGCAAGCTTTTTCAGTCCGTCGAGAATGGCGTCGATATGGGGCTCAGCGTCGAGATGGCGCGCATCAAGCCGCCAGAGCTTCTGGAACGCCTTGTTGTAAAGCCTGAGCTTTCCGTCGCCGCCGAACACGGCGACGCCCTCGGCGAGATTGTTGAGCGTCGCCTTTTGCACCTTGATCTGGGTGTTGAACTGCGCCTCGAGCGAAATCTTTTCAGTGATGTCCTCAAAGGCGAGCATCACGCCGCCGAGCGGATGCCGGAGGCGACCGACGCGGAGCGTGCGGCCGTCAGGCAGGCGCCAGATCTCGTCCGGCGCGCCGCCCAGGCGTTCGGCGCCGGGTTCGGCGAGACCTTCCGTATAAAGAGCAAGCTGCTGTTCCTTCCATTCGTCATAGTCGGAAGGTTCGGGCAGGCGGCCTTTCATGCGCAGATGGTCGAGCACTTCGCCGTGATAGACACGGCCTGAAAGCTCGGCGTCGTCGAGGGACCACAGCTCCTGAAAGGCGCGATTGTAGTAGATGAGATTCTGGCTGGCGCCGAAAATCGCGACGGCCGTCTGGATCTGGTCGAGCGTGCGCTGGTTCGCCTCAATCTGCTGTTTGAGATCGGATTTCGCCTTGTCGAGTTCGGTGACGTCGATGGCGACGCCGCCAAGGGCTGCATCGCCCGAGCCGTGAAGCGGCGTTTCAACAATCCGGAAGACACGCCGTTCGCCGCGCGAGTTGATCACGGCGCGGCCTTCATTGGCCTTGCGCTCGGACGCGGCGGTGGAGGCGAGTTTCCTGATGGAGTTGTCGAGCTCGATCTGTTGCTTGATGACGTCGGCGGCGTTCGGCGCCTCGACCACATCGGCATAGGCGCGGTTCACCCAGACGAGTTGCAGATCTGCATTGCGCCGCCAGGCGGGCGTTGGCGAACGCTCAAGAAGGGCGTGGGCCCCGTGCAGGTCGACGGCGCGCTCACGGAAGGCGCCGATGACGGCGCCGTCTTCCGCCATGCGCACAGCCGGGTCGGTGATCCAGAGCGCCACCTGTCCGCCGGCGACGCGGCCGTCGACTTCGATGGAGCGGCCGTCCGCGGTGACCACATTGCCGGAGAAGGCAACGCCATGGGCGCGCAGATTGGCGATCTTGTCGTGCAAAGGTTCCGGCTTTTCCGCATCGTCATCCTGAAGCGGCAGGGCGCCAAGCGCATTCAAGAGCCGGTCGACGGGCGCGGTCTTGGCGTTTTCGCCTTCCTTGGAAAAGGACAGCAGCGAGGCGAGGGCGGCCGGTCCGCCGAGAATTTTCGGTTCGCCCCATCCGGCGCTTAAACTGTCCGTGTCGTCTTCCCAAACGAGGACGAGGCCGGGGTGGGCCGAGAGAACAGAGTCCGCTTTTTCGAGCCGCGCCTCCATTTCCGCCAGCGTGTCGGACCAGTGCAGCGACTGATGGCGCGTCGCGGCTGAAACCCGGAGCGCCCAGACAACCGCCGCCACAGCGAGGCCAACAGCGCCTGCCGCGCCAGCAACAAGGGGATCAACGCCTGAAAGGAAAGAGAGCGCGCCGCCGGAAGTTTCTACAGCTTCGGGAGCGCTTTGGGCGAATGCGCCAGACAGGCCGAAAACCCCGGAAAGGGTCGAGCCCGCCATCAAGAACTTCGCGTATCGCCGCATTCACGCACCTGCTCGCCGTCGCGCCAGTAACAGCGTTATGGGCTCTCCCCAAATCGCTGAATACACAGATTCGCGATATTTTGCGTCACTGACTGTTGAGCTGCACAATATGTACTGTGTTCGTTTGATGCGACTAGGGCAAAACATCGAATTGGGGCCGCACTTTCGATGAAGTTTTCAACAGGTTTACGGCCCCTAAACCGTTATTCCTGCAACTGAAAATTGAACCGCTCGATGACGCCGTAGCGCATGCCGCCATTAGAGGCCGGCGGATATTTCCAGCCGGAGACGGCTTTCAGGACCGTGCGCCGGAAACAGCCATGGGGCGCCGAGATCACCCGTGCATTGACCACATTGTCTTCCGGCGTCACGTCGAACTCGACTGTGACCGCGCCCTCAATCCCGCGCGAGCGGCAATTTTCCGGATAGGCGGGCGGCACCTTGATCGTCGGCCCGGCCATGACGCCATTGTCGGTCGGCGGAGTGCGCTCAATCTCGAACGGCGCCGGGTCGATCCGCGTTCCGCCGACGCGGTCAACCGGGGAAAACTCAAACTCTGTTTCCGGCGGTGTTTCCTTAAGAACTTTTGTTGGCGGCTTGATTTCATAGGGGTCGGTTTCTTTTGTCTGCGGTGTGATTTTCAGGCTCAGACTGGGCTTGGCCGGGGGCAGCGGCTCATTCCGGTCCTTGATGAGTTGCGCCATCATGAAGAAAAGGCCCGCTGTGATCAGTGCGGCCATCGGCATCCCAACAATCCATCTTATCAAGAACATAGCGCATTCCTTTCATGCTCTGGCTCAATAGAGAGCCCGCCCGAGCGCCGGGCGAAAAGTGGAAGCCGGTTTTTCGCATTACCGGCGCGGCTACTGATTTGACGGAAGGCGTTTTCAGCCACTCGATCACTAGCACGCCCCCGTGCTACACTAGTCGCACACTAGCGTGTTGCGACATTTGTAGCAAGTTCTTTTCCTTCAATTTGAGCAAGTCACGTCTGTCCTGAGCCGTTCACGAGCTCACGCTGTCGCGCCCTTAAAGCCGGCGATACGCCCGGGACAGTTTCAACAGGTTGAAGGAGAAAATGATGTTGAAGGGTCTATCGATACTCGCTGTGTGCGTGGCGCTGGCGGGCGGGCAAGGCGCCTATGCAAAAGAAGACGCGTGGTATGTTTCGGGCCAACTCGGCGTTCGGGCGGTGGAGCGTGAAGAAATTAGCGCTCCGGGACTTGCCGTTGATTTCGAGCTTCACAACGGGATTTACGGGTCCGGAGCAATCGGAAGGGCGTTTAAAGCAGGCGCCATAAATCTTCGCCTTGAGGGTGAAACGGCGTGGCGCGGCGGCGGCGACATCCGCATGTATACCGTAAACGGCGCTGGCGCAGCAGTTGCGGGAAAAGGTGTCGCGGCGCTCAGCCTCATGGCGAACGGCTTTGTGGATTTTGAGAACGCGTCGAGATTTACACCCTATGTTGGAGGCGGTCTCGGCGTTGCTCGGTTGTCTTCGGACATTTCGGACGGGGCGAATTTGTTGGACGAAAGCGCCACAAGTCTTGCGGCGCAAGGCGTGGTCGGGCTTGACGTCGGTCTTTCGGATCGTCTTTCGATCTTTACAGATCTTCGCTACTTCAAAGTGTTCAACACGACGATGACGCTTCAAGGATCCGCCGGGTCTGGCGACGTTGATGTTGACTATGACGCTTACACTTTTGGTCTAGGTCTGCGGCTTAAACTTTAGAGTCTCAGACGTTGGCTTAAATCAGCCGTTTCCGGATTTCTTTGTAACGGGAACGGCTAACCGGCAGTTTTTGTCCTGTGGTCATTTTGACAAAATATCGGCTGCCGGCCTGTGTCTCAATTGCTTCTATTTGATCCCAGCAGACAATATGAGACTTATGTATTCGTTCAAAATTGCTGGGCAAAACATCGTTCAGTTGTTGCAGTGACTTGTCGTGGAGCAAAGTCTCTCCTGTTTTCAAAGTCACCTCGGAATATTTATCAGCGCCGGCGATTGAGACGACCTGTTCCAGCGGCGCGACAGTTGTTTTTCCGTGATTGCGAAATGACAGGAAGCGCGGGAAATGCTTACGTGTAGACGTGTTGAAATAACGATCATACGCCAAGGCCAGTCTTTTCTGGTCGAACGGTTTGGCGACAAAATCGATAACGCCATAATCAAAAGCGAGCGCTGCTTTTTCTTTATAGGCGGAGATGATGATAGTCTGTCCGGCATATGAAGTGAACGTACGTAAAAACTCAAATCCGTCGGCGCCATGCAAATTGAGGTCTAGGAGATAGAGATCATATTCGCTGACATTGGCTTGATCGAGCGCGTCGTCAACCGACTCAAACGCCTTGAACAATGTAAGTTTCTCGCCGAGCAACGCCGTCGTCATGCGTTCGAGGCGTTCTATGATAACGGGCTCATCTTCAATCGAAAGTACTTTCATTAGACGACTATATCGTCATTGCGCGGCAATGCGAATATCTGTGACCCAGTAGTCGCCCTGATGGTATGAGTTCAGCGTCCATCGACGCGAGTAACTTTCTTCAAGTCGGGACCGAACATATCGCAAGCCCGCACCTGTAGAAGATTCAGCATGTCTGGTTTTTTGCCCTAGCGGCGCTCTGAATTCGAACCGGATTCGTCCTTTCTCACGGTGCTTGATCAGGGTGAATGTAACCAGATCATCCTTATAGCGGTTGTGAGAGAAAGCATTCTCAATGAGCGTATGGAACAGCCCCGGGGGTGATTGCTCATCTCCAGCCAATCCCTCTGTCGCAAGTTCGAACTTGCGGCTGTGACGCATTCCCATAAGTTCAAGATGCGTGCGGCAGAGGGTCAATTCGTCCTGCAGAGGAATTAACTTTTTCTCCGAATGAGAAGCGAGAAGCCGAAACTCTTTCGCCAGACCATTGATGAACTTCAAGGCGTTGGAGGGGGAGGTTTCGATCCATTCGCTGACCACGGTGAGAGAGTTCATCAGAAAATGGGGTTGAATGTTTCGGCGTATGAGATCCGCTTCAAGCCGGGCGGCCGTTACCTCCGCTTGCTTGGCCTGCAATTCTTGTGTGCGCAGATGATCGACAAGGCTGGCGGACAAGAACACAGCCAGCATTACCAGAAACACATATAAGTTTTGCGGATCGACAAAAATTCCGGCAAAGCAGATTATGAAAACGAGTGTAAATATGCGCGCCTGAAAAATTACCGCCCGCTTTGCTGTAAGGCACATGACGGCGCAAAAGACACACAATAAAAGAAAAGCACGCGCATCGTGGTCGAAAGAACGGTCAGGCCATGGAATGAGCGATAGCGTCAAAAGTGCGCCAACGCCCAGAAGCCAGCGCCTTTTATATGAAATGCCCAGACGCAACAGCAATGAAGTCGGAAGCGCGAAATATATCGCCAAAGCCGAAATCAAGGCGACAAGGTCGCTCATCCTCACTTGAGTGTAGTTCGTGATGCCGGTTTGAAATGCAGCCTCGGTCGTGGCGAGAATGGTTGTAGCGATCGCGACGCTTAGTGCAGCCAGTGAGCTCGCGCGCTGCCGGCCGGAAGGCAAGGCGTGCATGAAGTAAAACCACAAAATGACCGAGGCGGCCCCGGAAAACCCAAGCAACAGCACGCTAAAGACGATGGCGCCGAAATGGTCGCTGCTGTTTTTCAGATCACACGAAACTCGAAAATCGGTTGGCGACCGCAGTCGCGCAGCGGAGGCGCGCAGCGCAACCAAATGTTCTCCCGGCGACAGAAAGGCTGCGGGAACGCTGACAGCAAACTTCAAGGCGCCCGGCCTTTCCGGAACGCCAGCGCCGCCAACACGTCCGGAATAGCCCAGCAAAGCGCCATCGAAATAAACTTCGAACGCGCCGACGCCTTCGCAACTCAGCACTTGATTGGCCGGATGGACGGCCGCAGCATCAAGGGCGAGTTTGTAGCGTATCCAGAAGGGGCCGTTTGGCGCTCCGGGGAAGTCATTAAGGTCGGCCCAATTCGAATCATCCAGTTCGGTTGAGGACCATTCATTGGAATCGCCTTGCCGCCATTTGGCGTCATAGGCTTTCGCTGGCTGCACAGCTTGCAGACACAACAGGAAGAACAGCACTGCCATGATGCTCTTCCAGAGGGGCCATGCGCCCAAGAGATATGAATGTCGGCTCATAGATGCGCGATCATAGAGAGCCTCGAAAATATGGAAATGGTCACGACAGCTCAACAGAGCTGTAACTCCGACGGCGTTTTTGACTGGCATCGGCGGCTTCTTTGCTTCGCCCGAATGTCACAAACTATGAGAACCAGGAAAACATGGATTCCGCCAAATGCTCGTATATGGCGTCAATGGCGGATTATCACCCCAAGCTTACGCAAATATGCCGGTGAAAATGAAATGCGGATCAGATGGGCCCATCTGATCCGCATTTCCAAGTAAAGCAATAGCGTTTGAAAATTTAGTAGCGGTAATGATCCGACTTATAGGGGCCGTTGACGTCAACGCCGATATAGTCGGCCTGCTCCTTGGAAAGCTTGCTCAGCTGAGCGCCGACCTTGGCGAGGTGCAGCGCGGCGACTTTCTCGTCGAGATGCTTGGGCAGGACATAGACTTCGTTCTTGTACTCGTCGCCCTTGGTCCAGAGTTCGATCTGCGCCAGCGTCTGGTTGGTGAAGGACGCCGACATCACGAAAGACGGGTGCCCCGTCGCGTTGCCGAGATTCAACAGGCGGCCTTGGCTAAGAAGCAGCATGCGCTTGCCGTCAGGGAAGGTGATCATGTCCACCTGATCCTTGACGTTCGCCCATTTGAAGTTTTTCAGGCCTTCGACCTGAATCTCGTTGTCGAAGTGACCGATATTGCCGACGATCGCCATGTCTTTGAGAAGACGCATGTGATCGACGGTGAGCACGTCCTTGTTGCCTGTCGACGTGATGACGATGTCAGCGCGCGGACAGCCTTCTTCCATGGTCACAACTTCAAAACCGTCCATCGCGGCCTGCAATGCGCAGATCGGATCAATCTCGGTGACCATGACGCGCGCGCCGGCGCCTTGAAGCGACGCGGCGGAGCCTTTGCCCACATCGCCATAACCGGCGACGAGCGCGACCTTGCCGGCCATCATCACATCGGTGCCGCGGCGGATGCCGTCGACGAGCGATTCTTTACAGCCGTATTTGTTGTCGAACTTGGATTTTGTCACGGAGTCGTTGACGTTGATCGCCGGGAACGGAAGCTGGCCTTTTTTCTGGCGCTGATAAAGGCGCAACACGCCGGTGGTGGTTTCTTCTGTCACGCCCTGGATGTTGGCTTTGACGGTGGAGTACCAGTTCGGCTGTTTGGCGAGGCGGCGCTTGATCGTGTCGAACAGCGCGGTCTCTTCCTCATTGGACGGATTATCAAGGAGCGACGGATCTTTCTCCGCATCAGCGCCGAGCAGAACGAGCAGCGTCGCGTCGCCGCCGTCGTCGAGGATCATGTTGGCGGTCTCGCCATTGGGCCATTCGAAAATCTTGTCGGCGAGGTCCCAATATTCTTCGAGGCTTTCACCCTTGAACGCGAAGACCGGCGTGCCGGCGGCGGCGATGGCGGCCGCTGCGTGATCTTGCGTTGAGTAGATATTGCACGAGCACCAGCGCACATCCGCGCCAAGTTCTTTCAATGTCTCGATCAGAACGGCGGTCTGGATGGTCATGTGCAGGGAGCCGGCGATGCGTGCGCCTTTAAGCGGCTGCGCTTTGCCGTATTCTTCGCGCGTCGCCATCAGGCCCGGCATTTCGGTTTCGGCGATCTCGATCTCCCGGCGGCCGAAATCCGCGAGGTTGATGTCTTTGACGTGATAATCGTGATGCGCGGGCGCGGTCATGTCGATGATTCCCTGATCTGCTAATAGAAGTATGGCGGCGCTATAACAGGGGCGCGATAGGGCGGCAAGAGACATATAAAGATTTCTTTATGTCCCCTCGTAAATGGACGCGCCGTCAACTGCTTATCAAGTCCTCCGCGCTATCCTGATCAGGCTAGACGGGTAGAAAAACTACCAAGTCCGGATGAGGCAAGCCCGGAGGTGGAACCATGGAAGTCGTTGTATATACGAGCGCTGCGCAGCGGGCCGCGCCCGATCTTGAGGGGATCCTCGAGGTTTCCCGGTGCAACAATGCTCAGCGCGGGCTGACCGGCGTGCTGTTATTCGCCGAAGGCAACTTCATTCAGGCCCTTGAAGGGCCCAAAGACGCGCTCGATGCGACTTACGCCCGGATTGCCGCCGATCCGCGTCATCGCCAGATTATCGATCTTTTTCGCACGCCCATTTCAGAGCGGCATTTTCCGGACTGGTCTATGGGCTGCCCAAAACTGACGACGCCGCGTGCGCCGGGGGCCGCCTTCGATTTGACCAGAACGTCGCTTGAAGCGCTGCACAATGAAGGCCGTGGCGAGGAAGTCTTCCGCTTGCTGAAAAGCTTCTACAAAGTCGCTTACCCCAATATGATTGCCTCCTAAAGCGCAACTGTCTGACTGCATTCGTTTATTTTCGCCATGGTGGTTCATCATGGGCGGCGCTCGCGCATTTGTGTGGAACCTTGCAATCGTGTTTCATGTTACGCGTTAGCGTGCTGGGCGCGACGACAAGTGGAGGGACTTCATGAAACAGCTTCTGTCAGTAATCGCCGGCGCCGCTCTGATGACCGGGGCCGCATGCGCCAGTCATCATGAGGGTGAGGAACAGGACGGCCCCGATCCGCGCATCGGGGAAAAGGTCAATCGCATCTGTTTCGGCAGCACGATCAACGGCTGGAAAGACCTCAAGGGCGTCGACAATGTCGTCCTGTTGGAGAAGGGGGTGAACGACTGGTATTACACGGAGCTTTCCGGAAATTGCCGGTCGAGCACCTTGCGCTCGGCGCTCAGCATCGGTCTCGACAGCAGCCCTGCGGGCGGTTGTGTAACCAAGGGCGACGTTATTATCGTCAGGGACAGCCCGGGTTTCACCAATCGCTGTTTTATCACCGGCATCTACGAATGGAATGAAGACGCCGTCGAAGAAGCGCCTGCCGATGACGATATGATGGATGATGAGGACGGCGCCTAAAGCGCCTCTTTCTCCGCCGCGAGGATGGCTTTCAGCCCCTCACGATAGGTCGGATATTTCAGGCTGATCCCAAGCGCGTCTTTCAATCGCTGATTGG
This sequence comes from Hyphococcus sp., assembly GCF_041986965.1. Classification (GTDB taxonomy): domain Bacteria; phylum Pseudomonadota; class Alphaproteobacteria; order Caulobacterales; family Parvularculaceae; genus Hyphococcus. The sequence continues at coordinate 1,727,495 of NZ_JBHIXB010000001.1, forward strand.
ATACGCGCTTGTTGTCCGCATAAAAACTTTTCGCCATCGGTGAAAGATCCGCATCTTCAATGGCGACAAGCGGCGGCGGGTCGACGCCCAACAAGGCGCAGGCATATTCAATGACATCCTGCGGCGGCGCCGGTTCGTCGTCGGCGAGATTGTAGAGATGATGTGTCTGCGGCTTTTCCATACTCGCGGCGAGTGCGGCGGCGATGTCGTCTACATGCATGCGCGAGAAAACCTGACCTTCTTTGTAGATGCGTTTCGCCTTGCCCGCGCGCACGGTGTCGATCGCAGAGTGCCCGGGGCCGTAAATTCCCGGCAGGCGAAAAACGATGAGCGGCAGGTTATTTGCCTCCGCAAGCGCGAGCCAGGTTTGTTCCGCTTCGATGCGGCGCAAGGCGCGGGGGCTTGTGGCGCGCAGATCGCTTTCTTCGCTCACCCAGGCGCCGTCATAATCGCCATAGACGCCGTTGGTGGAGAGATAGCCTATCCAGCGAAATTGTTTTGCACGTTCCGCAATGGCCGCCGACGCCGCGTTGAAGGCGGGACATCCCGCATCGCCGGGCGGGGTCGAGACAAGGATGGCGTCAACGCTGTCGAGCCATGACGCGTCGAAGCCGCCGCCGCTCCAGACATGCGCCTCAACGCCATCCCCTTTCATCGCCGCTACTTTTTCAGGGGAGGTGGTGGTGCCTGCAATGCGCCAGCCTTCGGCGCGCTTCAGCGCCGCGAAAGCGCGGGCGGTGTAGCCATAGCCAAGGCAGAGAAGTTTCGGGCCGTCGGTCATGTTTGTGGGTAAATATTCGACTTCATATTCGATTTCAGGGCGAAAGCTGTTATGCGGAAACATATTAAACCGATCCTGTTCAATCATGCACCGTCTGTTTGTCGCTCTTTCCCTGCCTGAGATTGTCGCTGACGCCCTCACCACGCTGCAATACGGCGTTGAGGGCGCGCGCTGGCGCCCGGTCGAGAACTTTCACCTGACGCTTGCCTTTATCGGCGAGGCGGACCGGCATGGTTTTAACGCGGCGCTCGACGCTCTGGCGGACATAGACGCACCGTCCTTTGACTTGCGCCTGGCGGGGATCGGCACATTCGGCGACAAGAAACCTCATTCCCTGTGGGCCGGAGCCGATGCGGCGCCGGCGCTGTTGCATCTACAGGCGAAAGTGGAGACGGCGCTGCGCCGGGCCGGTTTCAATCTCGAAAAACGCAAATTCAAGCCCCATGTGACGCTTGCTTATCTCAAGGGCACAACACTGCATGAGGCCGAAAGTTACGCCGCGCAGCACGGACTTTTTTCCTGCGGGCCTTTTCCGGTGGAGGACTTTCACCTCTATTCATCGAAGCTTGGGAATACGACGAGCGTTTATGAAATCGAGGCGAGCTACGCGCTTTCGTCTTCAAGGTGATCGAGAAATCCTTCAGCCCCTTGCTCGATCAGATCGAGCACGTGCTCAAAACCGTCGGTCCCGCCATAATAGGGATCGGGGGTTTCGCGCGTCTCGCAATCGGCGAAGTCTAAAAACAAACGAATATCGCAAGTGCGGTTCGGCGGCGCCATTTCAAGAAGGTCTGAATGGTTCGACAGATCCATCGCGAGCACATAGTCGAACTGGTAAAAATCAGAAAGATCGACCTGCCGGGCGCGCTGATAGGCGATGTCGACCCCGCGTTTGGACGCGGCCTTGGCCATGCGCGCATCGGGCGGGTCGCCCGCATGCCAGCCGCCGGTGCCGGCGCTGTCGATGGTGACGTCGATCCCGCGTTCCTTGGCCTTGGCGCGCAAGACGCCCTCCGCCGCCGGTGAGCGGCAGATATTGCCAAGGCAGACAAAGAGGACGTTTTTCATGTCACGTTTTTGCGCGCTTCGCCGGGAGGGCTTTTGTCTGCTGGCATTGATCGCCTAAACTGCCGGTCTGTGCAAGACGCACTGCGCCCGTCAATCAGGACAAACCCCAGGACATCTCCATGACAACGACAATTTCGTCTTCCGTTATTCCCGCCGTCCATAACATGTTCACCGCGCTTGACCATCTTCTCGTCAAGGCCGTGGAGCGCTGTGAGGAAACAAAAGTGGAGGAGAGCGTCTATCTGAACTGGCGCGTTGCGCCGGACATGTTTCCACTGGTGACGCAGGTTCGATTTGCTACGGAAATCCCGGCGCGCGGCCTGTCCCGGCTTGCCGGCGCCGAACTTCCAAGCTTCGCCGATGACGAGACGACCTTCGCCGAGCTGCGCGCGCGCCTTGAACGCGCGAGCGCCATCGTGAAAGCGCTGGACCTTGCGGCGCTTGACGCCAATCCGACGGCGGACATCACGGTGCCCATGGGACCGGACCGCAAGGTCACAATGCCGCGCGAAGCTTTCGCGCATGAATGGATCATGCCCAATCTCTATTTCCATGTAACGGCGGCCTATCTCATTCTGCGCCATTTAGGGCTCGATATTGGCAAGAAAGATTATCTGATGGGGCTTGCGCGTTACTTCGGCGAATAGAGATTGCCTGCGCCAAAAAACATTGTCGTCCTGACGGGCTCCGGCATATCGGCGGAGTCCGGCGTCGCCACCTTTCGCGATGCGGACGGTGTATGGGCGAAATATGATTACAGAGAGGTGGCGACGCCTGAAGGCTTCGCCGCCAATCCGGCGCTGGTGCATGAGTTCTACAATGCGCGCCGCCGCGCCTTGCCGTCAGTCAATCCAAACGCCGCGCACAGGGCGTTGGCCGATCTTGAAAAGGGACTGGTGGAAAGAGGCGGGCGCCTGACCCTCGTCACGCAGAATGTCGACGACCTTCATGAGCGCGGCGGGACGCAACATATTTTACATATGCATGGCGAGTTGTTGAAAGCCGAATGCGCGTCCTGCGCCGCCGTGATCGATTGCTGGGAAGATCTTTCCCTCGATAGCGTTTGCGGTGTCTGTAATCGCGCCGGGGGCATGCGGCCTCATGTTGTCTGGTTCGGAGAGATGCCGCGGCACATGGAAGAGGCTGCGGACGCCATTATGGGCGCCGAGCTTTTTGTTTCTATCGGCACCTCGGGGTCTGTCTATCCAGCGGCGGGGTTCGTGGCTGAGGCGCGGGCGCTCGGCGTGCCGGCCATGGAGCTCAATCTGGAGCCATCGGAAAATGCGCATCTCTTCACGGACGCCCGCTACGGCCCCGCGACAGAAGTCGTGCCGCAGTGGGTTAACGAGCTGCTTACCATGAAGTGAGCTTTTTGCGCCGCAGGCTGCGCTTCTTGCGCCCTGTTAGGGTTGTCGCGCGCGGCTTCAACGCCCTAGGCTGATCCTTTCGAGGGAATCATTCCGGGGTCATTCAATGAAGAAAAAGATCTGGCTGTTCGCAGCCGTCGCGCTCGCGCCTTTCGCTGTCGCCGCACAGGATGTGGAGGGCGAAGACAAAAAGCAAGAAAAGTGGGATGTCTCGGCGCCGCCATTGCCGACGCGGGACGTACAACTCGATGTGCGCGAAGGCACCTGGATGAGCCTCGATGTCAGCCCGGACGGGCGGACCATCGCTTTCGACCTTCTTGGCGATGTTTACACAATCCCCATGAGCGGCGGCGAGGCGCGCAATATCGCCAGCGGCCTGGCCTGGGAGATGCAGCCGCGATTTTCGCCGGATGGAGAAAAAATCGCTTTCACATCCGACCGCGGCGGCGGCGACAATATCTGGATCATGAATGCGGACGGCTCCGACAAACGGGCTGTGACGAAGGAAAATTTCCGGCTGTTGAACAACGCGACGTGGTCTGCGGACGGGCAATATCTCGCGGCGCGCAAACATTACACGACACAGCGTTCGGCCGGCGTCGGTGAGATCTGGCTGTATCATATTTCCGGCGGCGACGGCGTGCCGCTCGTCAAAAAACCGAGTGAGACTCATCAGAAGGAACTCGGCGAGCCGATTTTCTCCGCAGACGGAAAATATATTTATTATTCGCAGAACATCACGCCCGGCTCGACCTTTATCTACGCGCAGGATTCCAACGGCGACCTTTTCCACATCAATCGCTACGAGATGGCCACAGGCGAAATCACGACCGCCGTGTCGGGGCTTGGCGGCGCCGTGCGCGCCGCGCCGTCCCCTGACGGAAAATCCATCGCTTTTGTCAGGCGCGAGCGCACCCAGTCGAAGCTCTATGTCAAAGATCTCGCTTCGGGTGCGGAGCGTAAAATCTATGACGATCTCGATCAGGATATGCAGGAAACATGGGCGGTGCAGGGCGCCTATCCGAATATGGACTGGACGCCGGATTCAAAGAGCCTTGTGTTCTGGGCCGGCGGCAAGATCCGCCGCATCAATGTCGCCACGGGTGCGGTTGCTGAAATTCCGTTCCATGTGAGCGATACGCGCGCTGTTATCGATCCGCCGCGCCCTGAAGTGGATGTCGCGCCGGACAGTTTCCAGACGCATATGCCGCGTTTTGCGTCCGTGTCGCCGGACGGCAAGCGCGCGGTGTTTGAATCGCTCGGCAAGCTTTACATCAAGACCTTGCCTAATGGCGCGCCGCGCCGGCTGACCAACACGCGCGACGGGTTCGAGCTGTTCCCGTCATGGTCCTATGACGGATCGCGCATTGCCTATGTGGCGTGGACGGATGAGGGGCTCGGCGCCATTCGCGTCACCAGCGCCGGCGGTGGGGCGGGCCGCGTTGTCACGCGCGAGCCGGGGCATTATCGCCGGCCGCGCTTTTCGCCCGATGGCCGCACTGTCGTGTTTGAGAAAGGCGAGGGCGGGTATCTGACCAAGAAAGAATGGTCTGAAGCGCCGGGCGTTTACACTGTGCCGGCGGGCGGCGGCGCCATGACGAAAGTCACCGACGACGGGTCGAACCCGCATTTCGCCGCCGCCAATGACCGCATTTTCATGACGCGCTTCGACGGCGACAAAGGCATGCTCGTCAGTGTCAATCTCAACGGCAATGAAGAACGCACCCATGCGGCGGGCGATCTCATCACCGAGTTCGAAGCTTCCCATGACGGCAGGCATCTCGCCTTTGTCGAAAACTACAGCGCCTTTGTGATGCCCATGACGCCGGGCCCGCAGGAAGTCGGCGCCGGGCGGATGGCGTCCGCCTTGCCGGTGACGAAAGCGAGCGGCGACGGCGCGACCTATCTCAACTGGTCACGCGGGCGCCTGAACTGGACTCTTGGGCCGACGCTTTATTCCGCCTCCGTCGCCGAGCTGACGCCCGCCGCGCCGAAGGGCGAGGATGATGAAGACGCGGCTTCCTATGAAGCGCCGTCAGAGGGCGTAAACCTCACCATGACCTTCACGGCGGACAAGCCGTCGGGAACTGTCGCGCTTGTGGGCGCGCGGATCATCACCATGGCGGAGGAGGATGGCGGCGTCATCGAGAACGGCGTCATTCTGGTGGAGAACAATCGCATATCGGCGGTGGGGTCTTCCGCCGCGCTGACCTATCCGGCGGGAACGCCGACGGTCGATCTTTCCGGCAAGACGATCATGCCCGGCCTCATCGACGCTCATGCGCACGGACCCCAGGGGACCGATGACATCATCCCGGAACAGAACTGGTCGGTGATGGCGCATCTGGCGCTCGGGGTGACGACGATCCACGACCCGTCGAGCTCCGCGAGTCATATTTTCTCAGCCTCGGAATATCAGCGGGCGGGAGAGATTCTGGCGCCGCGGATTTATTCCACGGGCGAGGTTGTCTACGGGGCCAAGGCGCCGAGCGTTTACGCAGTCATCGACAGCTATGACGATGCGCTTGCTCATGTGCGGCGCCTGAAAGCCCAGGGCGCGCATTCCATCAAGAACTACAACCAGCCGCGCCGCGAACAGCGCCAGCAGGTTGCAATCGCCGCCAGCAACGAAAATGTCGCCGTGGTGCCGGAAGGCGGCTCGCTCTTTCATATGGACATGTCGCTGATCGCCGACGGCAATACAACGATCGAACACAATGTGCCGGTGGCCATGCTCTATGAAGACGTTCTGAGTTTCTGGGAGCAAACGAAAGTCGCCTATACGCCGACCCTTGTCGTCACCTATGGCGGACCGGCGGGCGATCCTTACTGGCGTCAGGCGACGGATGTGTGGCTGCACCCAATCCTGTCGAAACATGCGCCGACAGGCTTTCTCGCCGCGAGTTCCGCGCGCCGCGAAAAAGCGCCGGAGGAAGACTATGTGGATCAGGTGAGCGCGCGGACCGCGAAGATGCTCTCAGACCGCGGCGTCATGGTTTCTATCGGCGCCCATGGTCAGGAAGAGGGGCTCGCCTCCCATTGGGAGATGTGGTCCTTCGCCCGCGGCGGCATGAGCCCGCTCGAAGCGCTGAAGACGGCGACCATCACGCCGGCGAAGGCGCTCGGCTTTTCGAGGGATATCGGATCGCTGGAGCCCGGCAAGCTCGCCGATCTCATCATTCTCGACGCCAATCCGCTCGACGATATTCAGAACACGGATGACATCAGCCACGTCATGCTGAACGGGCGTCTGTACGATGCCGCAACACTGAATGAAGAAGTGACCGGAACGCGCAAGCGCCCGCCCTACTGGTGGGAGTGATTGGGAGCGAGGAGATTCAATGACAGATATTGAATTTTCGGCTGGAGAAAGAGAGGCCATCGTCACGGAGATAAAAGCCTATCTCCGTGACGACCTTGATGTTGAAATCGGCGGGGTCGACGCTGGTTTTCTTCTGGATTTTTTCGCCGAGAAAATCGGCGGCTATTTTTACAATCGCGGCTTATATGATGCGCAGGCGCTGCTTTCGAAGCGCATCGAAGAAATCGGCGAGGCGATCGTCGATTTGGAAAAGCCTACGTCTGTCCTGAGATAAGCGCGGCGCAAGCAAGGTTCGGTGTTAAATCGACCCGTGGCAGTGTTTGTATTTCTTGCCGGACCCGCACGGGCAGGGACCGTTGCGCGGCACGCGGCCCCAGGTTTCCGGATTGTTCGGATCGACGCCTTGGGTGCGGGCGGCGCCTTTCATGGTGCCGATGCCGGCTGATAGGCGCGAGCGCGGGTCTTGCGCCGCCATTTCGTTTTCACCCGTGCTCGGGTTCACATGCGTCTCCGTCATGGGAACCTCGCGGCGTTCAGGCACGGACTGTTCCGGCGCGCGCACCTGAACATGCATGAGCATGCGGGTGACGTCGCGGCGCAGACCGTCAAGCAGGCCCTCGAACAGGGCGAACGCTTCGGTCTTGAATTCGTTCACCGGATCGCGCTGGCCATGGCCGCGCAACCAGATCACCGAGCGCAGATGGTCAAGCATTTGCAGATGCTCGCGCCAATTGGTGTCGAGGACGTTGAGAAGGATCGCCTTTTCAATACGGCGCATCATGTCGGGGCCGATTTCCGCGGCGCGCGCGCCGGCGATTTTGTCGGTTTCTTCAACCAGACGGTCGGCGATCTCTGAGTCGGCGACGCCTTCCTCTTTCGCCCATTCCTCGACGGGCAGGTCCCTGCCGAAAATTTCCTCGAGGTCTTTTTTCAGGCCCTCGACGTCCCATTGCTCGGCGTAGGATTTCGGCGGCATATGCGCGGCGACGAGATCGTCCACAAGCTGGCTGCGCATGTCGCCGATAATATCGTCGACCGTATCGGTGGACATGAATTCGATGCGCTGTTCGAAGATCGCCTTGCGCTGGTCGTTGATGACGTCGTCGAATTTGAGGACGTTTTTGCGCATGTCGTAATTGCGCTGTTCGACTTTCTTCTGCGCCGTTTCGACCGCCTTGGTGAACCAGGGATGTTCGATCGATTCGTCGGGCCGGATGCCGAAGCGCTTCAGCATCTTTTCCATGCCGTCGCCGAAAATGCGCATCAGGTCGTCTTCGACCGAGATAAAGAATTTGGTGGTGCCCGGGTCGCCCTGACGTCCCGAACGGCCGCGCAGCTGGTTGTCGATGCGGCGGCTTTCGTGACGCTCTGTCGCCAGCACGAAAAGGCCGCCTGCGTCGAGCGCTTTTTGCTTGTCGGCGGCGATCTTGGCTTCGATCTCGACGCGCTTGCGCTTGATGGTTTCTTCGTCGTCGCCTTCTTCAAGCGCGTTCATGACTTGCATGTCGACGGAGCCGCCGAGCTGAATGTCGGTGCCCCGGCCGGCCATGTTGGTGGCGATGGTGACGGCGCCGGGCGCGCCGGCCTGGGCGACGATTTCCGCTTCCTGTTCGTGATAGCGCGCATTGAGCACGCTATGCGGGACAGGCTCTTTGCGGTCGCCAAGCTCTGAGAGGTAAGCGGCCTGGGCTTCCATTTTCGACTTGAGGTCGGCTTCCTTGTCTTTCAGATTGGCGGCGCGCTCACGCAGGGTCTTGGCGAGGTTTTTATAGAATTTCTTGTCGCTCAAGAGATTTGAGAGATATTCCGATTTTTCGATGGAGACCGTGCCCACCAGCACCGGCTGGCCGCGCTTGACGCAATCGGCGATCTCAAGCGCAATGGCTTTATATTTTTCCTCCGCCGTCATGTAGAGCTCGTCATCCATGTCGATGCGGGCGATCGGCCTGTTGGTCGGAATCTCGTTGACGTTGAGCTTGTAGATGTCGGCGAATTCGGCCTCTTCGGTGAGGGCCGTGCCGGTCATGCCGGCGAGTTTTTCATACAGGCGGAAATAATTCTGGAAGGTGATCGAGGCGAGGGTCTGGTTCTCCGGCTGGATCTGAACTTTTTCTTTCGCTTCGGTCGCCTGATGCAGGCCATCGGACCAGCGCCGGCCTTCCATCATGCGGCCGGTGAACTCGTCGATGATCGTCACTTTGTCATTGCGGACGATGTAATCCTTGTCGCGCTGGAAAATCTTGTGTGCTTTCAGCGCCTGATTGACGTGGTGGACGACGGAGATGTTGACGGAATCATAAAGATTGTCGCCCTGAAGAAGTCCTGCCTCTTTCAAAAGCTCTTCAATCTTTTCGTTGCCTTCTTCGGTCAGCGTCACGGAGCGCTGTTTCTCGTCGATCTCGTAATCTTCTTCAGTGAGCTGCGGGATCAGCGCGTCGATCGTGATGTAGAGTTCGGATTTGTCGTCCGTGGGGCCGGAGATGATCAGCGGCGTCCGCGCCTCGTCGATGAGGATCGAGTCCACCTCGTCGACAATCGCGAAATGATGCCCGCGCTGGACCATCTGATCGAGCGACGATTTCATATTGTCGCGCAGATAGTCGAACCCGAATTCGTTGTTGGTGCCATAGGTGATGTCGCAGGCATACGCCGCCCGGCGTTCCTCGTCGCTGAGGCCATGGACGATGACCCCGGTGGTCATGCCGAGCTGGGTGTAGACCCGGCCCATCCATTCGGCGTCGCGGCTGGCGAGATAGTCGTTCACGGTGACCACATGCACGCCGCGGCCCGTCAGCGCGTTCAGATAGACGGGCAGGGTGGCGACCAGGGTCTTGCCTTCGCCGGTCTTCATTTCCGCGATATCGCCGGAATGGAGCACCATGCCGCCCACCAGCTGAACGTCGTAATGGCGCTGGCCAAGGGCGCGTTTGGCCCCCTCGCGGACGGTCGCAAAGGCCTCTTCGAGCAGATTGTCGAGAGATTCTCCGTCCTTATAGCGCTGTTTTAACTTTTCAGTCTGAGCAATCAGGCCATCATCAGTCAGCTTGGAGAGGTCGTCTTCAAACGCATTGATCGCTTCCACCCGGCGGAATAAAGGCTTGAGGCGGCGGTCGTTGGAGGAGCCGAAGATTTTTTTTGCGATACCGAGTAACGCCATGAGGACTTTAGCCTTCGTGCTGCGATGAAAAGGCGGTCAGCGCCCTCGTCAGACCAGCGCGGGGCGCGCCTTTCATCGGCCAGGTTGGATTTGGCGCGCCGCGACGGGCGCGCCGGAGAGATAGTGAGCGCCTTTGGTCCTGTCAACGAACGGGACTAGGACCGGGGCGCCCAGAGCGGAACAGGATGGAAACCCCGGACGGTAAAGAGTTCGACACGGCAAAACGAGGCTCGGCCGCCGCCGCAGCCGCGGGCGCCGCATGGCGGGCGCTGGCAGCGGGGACCGTTTGGCTGGCGAGACTGATCTGGGCCGGGATCGTCATCCTGGCGCGGGCGATCGGCAAAGTCTCCATCACCACCTGGCGGGTTGCGGCGGCCTTAGATTCCGCGCTGTGGCGGGCGGTGAAGCTTTTGACGCGGCAGGCTGTCGCGGGGCTCGCTTATGCGGGCGGGATCGCGCTGACGGCGTTCCGCGGGCTCATTGCCTGGCTGCCGACCCGGACCGGCCGAGCCTATTCATCCCTGTTCGGCGCTTTTTTGATGGTTTGCGGGTTATGGATGATCGACCTTTTGCGGTCGGTTCCCTCGCTCGACGCTTCCGGCGCGTCTTCGGCGCGGGCCCCGGTGGATGAGGACGATCCGATCCTCGCCCGCATTGACGGGCGCTATGTCCACCTCTCCGAAATTGAGGCGTCTGCCCGGGCCGGCGGCTTTTTAAGGCCCGACGAGGTCCTGACCCCGGGCAGCGCTTTTGAACGGGAACTGGTGGAATCCTATGTGGAGCAGCGCCTGCTCGCCCGGGCGGCGCTTGATGACGGCCTCCAGCGCAGCCCCACCGTCGCTCGCAAGGTCAACGCCGCCCGCGACCGGGTGCTCGCCGCCGCCTATATGGACTCGCAATTGCGTGACGTCGTCACGCCGGAAGCGGTCGAGCGGCTTTACCAGTCGCAATCCGATGTGACCCGCCTCGGCGATGAGGTGCGCGCGCGTCATATTCTGGTGGCGACGGGCGAGGAGGCCGAAGAGATCGTCGCGCTTTTGCAAGGCGGGGCCGATTTCTCTGCGCTTGCAAAAGAACGCTCCCTCGATCGTGCGACGGCGCCGCTGGGCGGCGAGGTGGGCTGGTTTACAAAAGGCATGATGACCCGCGTCTTTGCGAACGCCGCCTTTTCCGCGACGCCGGGAGAACTTGCTGCGCCGTTCGAGACCGAGTTCGGCTGGCACATCCTCGAAGTCACTGACAGGCGGCCGACAAGCGCTGTGCCGTTCTCGCGTGTGCGCGCGCCAATTGAGAACTTCCTCCGTAAAAGGACGATTGAATCGTCCTTGCGTGAACTGGAAGAAGAAAGTCAGGTCGTCTATTTCCGCCCGGAAGTGGAGGATGAAACGCCAAGCGCTGATCCGCCGGACCTTTCCGATCCGCCGCTTGACGATCCCGGTTTTACGATTCCCGATGAAGACGCTGCTGAAGCGACGAGCGTTGAAGAGACGGGACCGTAAACGCGCCTTAACCACGTTAAGGGCGCCGGAATACTTAAAATTTTAGCGATCCGGCCAGCTTTCTGTTAAATCCCGTCACGTAGAAATTAAGGCGAGAATATGGCGAAGCTTTTGCTCGTGGCGGCTTGCGCGCTTATCGACCGGGATGGAAGGGTTTTGATGGCGCGCCGGCCCGAAGGAAAGGCCCATGCGGGACTATGGGAATTTCCGGGCGGCAAACTCGCAGAAGGCGAGACGCCGGAAGCGGCATTGGTGCGTGAGTTAAAGGAAGAGCTCGCCATAGACACAGAGGCGTCCTGCCTGGCGCCGGCGGCCTTCGCGTCCGAGGCTTTAGGGGAATTTCACCTTTTGATGCCCCTATATGTCTGTCGGAAGTGGAAGGGGACGCCGATGCCGCTTGAAGGGCAGGAGCTTCGCTGGGTCAGGCCGGAAGGATTGACCCGGATGGAGATGCCGCCGGCGGATCGTCCTCTGGCGGCGCAACTAAGGGACTTGTTGTGATGGCGCAATTCTGGAACTTCGAGGCTACGCCATTGCGGGGCGCCCGCCGGCGGTTGAAAGCCTTTCGCGATTGTGAGTCCGGAGCCACGGCGATCGAGTATGGACTCATCGTGGCCCTCATTTTTCTCGGCATCGTGTCAGCGATCCGGTCTTACTCGTCGTCTGCGAGCGGCGTTTATGACGATATTGGCACAGCCATGGATGATGCAGGCAGCTGATTGAGCTGACGCATCAGGATGCGCCTTTAATGGCGTCCTTCAACGAGATCTGGGCCGACCCCGGCTTGAGCGGTTTTTGCTGGCTCTGATGGGGCGCCCATCCGGTGAGATAGACGATTTCAAATCGCTCTGTTCCACCGGCTTCCGCAAACAGGGCCAAGGCCCACATCACGACGTCGCGGCGCAGGGGCGCCGCTTTTGTTTTTAGCGCGCGCGTCTCTCCCATGCCGCGCAGGTCTTTAAGAAGTTTCAGAGGTTCGTCATACGTCACGCTGACCTTGTCGATATCCGCGACCGGCAGCGCGAAACCGGCCCGTTGCAAGGCGGCGCCGTAATCCTTGACGCCGGCAAAGGGAGCAATCCGCGCCGAGGCGCCGCCGGTGATTTCCGCTTCCGCGGCGTAAAGCGCTGCGCGCAAAGCGCCGAGCGTTTCTTCACCGAAAATGGCGGCGATGAAAAGTCCGTCGGGTTTCAAGGCCATGCGCGCCTGCGCGAGCGCGCCGACAAGATCGTTGGCGGCGTGAAGCGTCAGTATGCTGACGAAGAGATCGAGGCTTTCCGGTTTGAACGGCAAGGCCTCGGCGTCGGCGGCGAGGCGGCGCCCTTGGGCGGGAAGACGCTCCGGCGCGAGATCAAGGCTGACCGCCTCATCGACCCCGCAGTCCGGCGTCAGCATGTCGGCGAGCGCGCCAGCGCCGTCAAAGGCCGCGAGGGGAAAGCCCCGGGTCACGCTTTCAAGCCGGTCGATCACGTCTTCCATGACGCGCCGGTGGAGGAAATCGAACGCCGCAAAGCCTTTCGCTGCGCGGGCGCGGCGGCGCGCGTAAAGCCTGCGGTCGAAAATTTGCGGCGGGGCGGTCATAAGGCTCGCTGGTTCTCTTCTGGCCGGGGCGTTAGTCTATCAGGCGTGAAACCGCAAATCCTCACTCGGCTCGGGGCCTGGAGCAAAGGCGCGGCGCAAAAGGCGCTCGATCTCGCCATGCCGCCCCATTGTCCGGTCACGCGCGAGGAGATCGCCTCATCCGAAGCGCTGGCCCCCCGCGCATGGGCTGCCGCGCATTTCATCGAGGCGCCATATTGTACGCGTTGCGGCGTTCCCTTTGCCGCCGATTATGGTGAGGAGATTGAGTGTCCCGCCTGTATCGCCGAGCCGCCGGATTTTGCTCATGCGCGAGCGGCGCTGGTTTATGACGACGCTTCTCACGGCCTGATTGTCGGGTTTAAACACGGCGATCGCACGGAGCTTGCCGCGATGTTCGGGCGCTGGATGGCGCGGGCTGGAGAGGACTTGGCGACAGGATCGTCGATTCTCGTTCCGGTGCCGCTTCATGCTCGGCGCCTGCGCGAGCGCAGGTTCAATCAGTCGGCGCTTCTGGCGCAGGCGCTCGCCAGGGAGACAGGCGCCGGACTTTGTCTCGACGGGCTTTTGCGCCGTCGCGCGACGCCGCCCCAGAAAGATCTGTCTGCAGAGGGACGAAAACGCAACGTTTCCGGCGCTTTCGGTGTTCGGGACGATAAAGCGCGTTTGCGCTTCCGCGATGCTCATGTGGTGCTTGTTGACGATGTGCTAACAACCGGCGCAACCTTGTCGGCGGCGGCGCGCGCGCTCAAACGGGCGGGGGCTTCACAAGTGGATGCGCTGGTTTTGGCGCGCGTTGTCAAAGGCGGGATCGGGGCCATATAGCGCCTTGTTGCTATAACCGGACGTGAAAGAGGAATTGCGGAGCTGAGATGAAAGAAGTCGTTGTCTATACGAAACCCCTTTGCCCTTATTGTTTTCGGGCGCTGTCGCTGCTCGACAAGAAAGGTGTGAAGGCCAAGGAAATTTCCGCCGCTTACGACCCGGACCTGCGCAAGGAGATGCTGGCGAAATCGAATGGCAAAACGACCTATCCGCAGATCTTCATCGGCGAGACCCATGTGGGCGGCTATGACGACCTCGCCGCGCTGGAGCGCGACGGCAAGCTGGATCCCTTGTTGAATGGCTGAGCGCGCGCCATTCCTCGCGGCCTGCGTTCAGATGCGGTCGGGCCTCGACCGGGCGAAGAACGCCGCTGACGCCTGCGCCCTGATCGCCGAGGCGGCGGGCAAGGGCGCGCGGTTTGTCGCCACGCCGGAGATGACCAATGTGGTCGACCGCAAAGCCTCACGGCTTTTTGAAAGCCTGCCCGGGGAAGACGGCCTCACCGAAATCGGGACATTTTCCGAGGCCGCGAAGACCCACGGGATCTGGCTCCTGATCGGGTCCATGGCCGTAAAGCTGGAGGAGCGCCGGGCCGCCAATCGCGCCTATCTGTTCGCCCCGGACGGGTCGGTCGCCGCCCGCTATGACAAACTCCACATGTTCGACGTGGATTTGCCGAATGGCGAAAGCTGGAAAGAATCCAAAGTTTACCGGCCCGGCGAGGAGGCGGTGGAGGTCGAGACGCCGCTTGCAAAACTTGGTCTAACCATATGTTATGACGTGCGTTTTCCGCATTTATATCGGCAATTGGCGCAAGCCGGGGCAGAAGTCCTCTGCGTGCCGGCGGCCTTCACCCGCCAGACCGGCGAGGCCCATTGGAAAACCCTGCTGACGGCCCGGGCGATTGAAACCGGGTCCTTCGTCGTCGCCCCCGCTCAGGGCGGGACCCATGAGGACGGGCGCGAGACCTATGGCCATTCCCTGATTATCGGCCCCTGGGGCAAGGTGCTGGCCGAAGCGCCGGGGGACGAGCCGGGCATCGTTCTTGCAGAAATCGACCCCTCCGCCGCGCACAAGGCCCGCCAGCGCATCCCCAATCTCGCTCTTGAACAATCCTTCAAACTGGCCATCTTAGATTTATGATTAAATACCGTTTGATTTGCGACGCCGACCACGAATTCGAAGGCTGGTTTCGTGACAGCGCCGATTACGATGTTCAGTCTGAAAAAGGCCTGATCGACTGTCCTTCCTGCGGTTCCGACGAGGTTCGCAAGGCGGTGATGGCGCCTGCTGTCGCACGCCGCGAAGGATCCCGGACCGAACGGCTCGCCGCCATCCACAAGGATCTGGCCGGGGCCGTCGCCCGCGCGCGCGACTATGTCGAAAAGAATTTCGATTATGTCGGCGAGAAATTTCCGGAAGAAGCCCGCAAGATCCATTACGGCGAAACCGAAGAACGCGGCATTTATGGCGAAGCTTCCGGCAAGGAAGTCAAAGAGCTGATTGATGAGGGTGTGCAAATTGCTCCCTTGCCGGGCGCCAAGCCGGATGAGGCGAAAGCCCCCAAAACCCCGGCGGCTTCGAAAAAGCTTAATTAGGCGCCGCACTTCGTCCGCTGGCGCGGATTTTCAAAACAAGCTAGATCGCGCGCATGGATGCTGTCCGCACGCGCCTTCGCAATCTTCCTTTTTTCGCCGGTCTGTCGGCCGCGACGATCAATGATATCGCTGACGCAAGCCAGTGGCTGTCGCTCGCCGGAGGGTGGGAGCTTTACGCGCAAGGCTCATCCTCCGATGCGCTGCATATCAACCTGACCGGTCGGCTGATCGTTGTGCGCGAGCCTCCCGACGGCCCGGATGAAGTCGTCGGATATGTGCGCGCCGGCGAGCCGGTGGGTGAGATGTCGCTTTTGTCGGGCGAGCCTCATTCGGCGAGCGTTTTCGCTTTGCGCGACACCGAGCTGTTGGCGATCCCGCGGGAAGAGGTTGACCGCCTGATCGAGGCTCATGGCGATTTCGCGGCGGCGCTCGCCCGGGTTGTTCTGGCGCGGTCCCGCCACCCGCAAGCGAGTTTTCAGCAATCCGCGCCGCGCATCTTTGCGCTGATCGCCACATCGCCGTCGATTGACGTCGATGCGCGGGCGCGGGAGCTGGCGCGGCGCATCTCGAAATATAAGGTCAATGTCACGCATTTTCCCTGTACGGACGAACCGCCGGAAACAAGCGCTTTCGATCTCGTTGAAAACGCCCATGATGTCGTCTTGCTCGCCGCAAGGGTCGATCATAGTCCGTGGTATCGTTTTGTGCTCCGCCATGCGGACCGGTTCCTGGTGCTGGCGCGCCGCGACAGCCGTCCGTCAAAACCCTTTCCCCTGACCGCAGAAGACGGCGCGCGGGCGCGCAAGTTCCGTCTCGTCGATCTCGTCATGTTGCATGAAGGCGCCCATAGCGGCCGGACAGCGGAGTGGATGGAGGCGATCGGCGCCTCGCGCGTCATCAATCTCCACAATGACGCCTGTATAGACCGGCTGGCGCGGATCATCGCCGGCAAGTCGATCGGGCTTGTCTTGTCCGGCGGCGGCGCGCGCGCTTACGCCCATGTGGGCGCGGTCAGAGCCTTGCGCGAGGCCGGCGTTCCCATCGACTTCCTTTGCGGCGCCTCCATGGGCGCTGTCGTCGCGGCCTGTGTGGCCATGGGCTGGCCGCAGGAGGAGATGGACCGGCGCATCCGCGAAGCTTTCGTCGCGTCGAACCCGCTTGGCGATCATGTCTTGCCGGTGGTGGCGCTGACGCGCGGCGGGCGCGTCGAGACCCGGCTTGAGAGCCATTTCGACAACATGCTCATTGAAAACCTTCAGACGCCGTTTTTCTGCGTGTCCTCCGACATCATCAACGGCGCCGCGCGCGTTCACAATCAGGGGCTGTTGCGCAATGCGCTGCGCGCCTCCATCGCGCTGCCGGGCATCCTGCCGCCGGTGATCGACGATCATGCCTTGCTCGTCGACGGAGCGGTGGTGAACAATTTCCCGACCGACATCATGACGACCACCCATCGCGGCCTCACCATCGGCGTCGATGTGGCGCGCGAAGGCGTCATCGACATCGAGGCGTTTCGCGATCCGCCGGGCTTTTTCTCCTGGGTCGCCAATAACGGTTTCGGCGCCGCGCCGCCGATCATTTCCCTGTTGATGCGCTCGGCGACGGCGCGCCGCGAGCATACAGAAACGCCGCGCCCCGCCGACATCATGGTGACGCCGCCAGTGCCCGGCGTCGAGCTTCGGGACTGGAAGAAATACGATGTCGCCGTCGCCAACGGCTATCGCGAGATGAAAGCCGCGCTTGAAAAACACTGGAGCGATCTGTCGCCGATCATTTCAGCGGCGAACCAGTAAGTGAAATGTATATTGCCGGGAGTTTCTCTTCCCCCGTTTACGGGGGAAGTGCCGCGCCCCGGCCGCGAAGGCGGCCAATTAATAAATTGCGCGCGGGGGCGAGGCGATGGGGGCTTAACCCCCTCCGTCAGCTTCGCTGACACCTCCCCCGCAAGCGGGGGAGGAGAAGATGCGCAGACGCAGTCTTAGAACATCGTGTTCTCATTCGCCGACTGTTCCGGCACCTGCTGCACGACGTCCCAGTGCTCCACGAACTTGCCGTCTTCCATGCGCAAGATGTCGACGACCGCCATGCCGAGGGAATCCGGCGTCGGTTTGTTATTGTAGTGAATCCAGACGAGATCGCCTTCGGCGGCGACGCGTTTCACATCAATCCGCAAATCCGGGTTCGCTTCGAAGAACGGCGTCATGAAGGCGAACAAGGCTTCCGGTCCATCGGGTGCATAAGGGTTGTGCTGGATATAGGTCTCGCCCCAGCATTCGGTGCGCGCGGCGTCGATGTTTTTCTGGTTAAAGAGAAGGTCCATGCAGTAGAGCGCTTTGGTCTTGTTGGCTTCTTCAAGCGCGGCCTGGGAATCTTCCGCCATGTTGGATGTGGTCTTGCACGCGCTGAGCGCCAGCGCCGCCGCGCCGAGTAGAATGAATGTCCGCATCTTCGCCTCCCTGATAATTATCCTCAGAGAGTAGCGAAAAACGCCTTGTCGAGCCAGAAAACGAAATGCGTTTAAATGAGGCCTAGAGAGAAAAACTCGTCCCGCACCCGCACGCCGCCGTGGCGTTCGGGTTTTCGATCTTGAACGCCGCGCCGATCAGCTCGTCGGAAAAGTCGATCACCGAGCCCGCCATATAGTCGACGGAAACGGAATCGACGAGCACGGAATATCCGTCCGCGTCGAGAACGAGGTCGTCATCCTCACGGTCTGTGACGATGTCGAATTTATACTGAAAACCGGAGCAGCCGCCGCCCTCGACCGCGACGCGCAGCATGGCGCCCGCGGGCTCCTTCGACAGGATCGCGGCGATGCGCTTGGCGGCGCGGTCCGATACGGTGACGGGGGTGGTCTCAGCGACGGTCATAAGGCTCACTCTACGGTTTCAGCCAAAATAGGGGCTTAACGCCCGGATTTCGAGGGGGCGTAGCCTCAGAAATTCGCGCAATCGCGTGTAGATTCCCTATATTTGTGGGGAAGCCTTGTTAACGGAATCGGCGGACAAGGCCCAAATAAGCTTTCTGGCGGAAGCGGAGCGGTATTTTGCGATTACAGGGTCAGATCACGGAAAACATGCCCGATGGGGCCTATGGCGCTGATTCAGGCAAAGAGGGGCCCATGGCGTTCCCGGCGCCGCTCGCGCCCTATGCGGCCCGGGCGGAGCAGACTCGCGGCCGTCTTCATCCCGAGGCCGAGAGCCGGGGGCGCACGCCGTTCCAGCGCGACCGCGACCGGGTGATCCACGCCGTCGCCTTCCGCCGTCTCAAGCACAAAACCCAGGTTTTCATCTCCCATGAGGGCGATCACTACCGCACGCGGCTGACCCATTCGCTCGAAGTCGCCCAGATCGCCCGGACGCTGGCGCGCGCACTCCAGCTTGACGAGGACCTCGCCGAATGTCTGGCGCTCGCCCATGATCTCGGCCATCCGCCTTTCGGCCATACGGGCGAGGATGTGCTGGTCGAATGCATGAAGCCCTTTGACGGGTTCGATCACAATGCGCAGACGCTGCGGCTCCTCACCAAGCTCGAACGCCGCCACGCCGCTTTTGACGGTCTCAATCTCACCTGGGAGACGCTGGAAGGCGTGGTCAAACACAATGGCCCGCTGAAGGGGCCGCTGGCGAAAAAGAAAGAACCGCTGCCGGCCGCCATCGTCGAATACGCCGCAAACCACGATCTCTGGCTCGACAGTTTCGCGTCGCTGGAGGCGCAGGTCGCGGCCATCGCCGACGATATCGCCTATAACAATCATGATGTGGATGATGGTTTGCGCGCCGGGCTGTTCGGCTTTTCCGAAGCGCGGGAGCTGCCGCTGGTGGGGCCAGCGATTCGCTCGGCGGAGGCGAAACACCCCAAAGCCCCGCGCGACATCCTGATCGCCGAGGCCGTGTCGGACCTGATCGGCGCCATGGTCGAGGACGTGCTTGCCGAGACGAAAAAACGTCTTGCGGCCAATCCCCCGGCTTCGGCTGATGACGTGCGCAGGGCCTCTGCTGCTTATTGCGCGTTTTCCACAGGAATGGAGAAGGACCTTGGCGGCTTGCGGTCTTTCCTCCACGAAAACATGTATCGTCATTACAAGGTCAATCGCGCCCGCAGCCAGGCGAAGAGAATCATTAAATCTTTGTTCGACTTGTTCTTCACCGAACCGGAGACGTTGCCGCCGGAATGGCGCGAGCGCTATGAGGGCGGGTCCGAGGCGCGCCGCGCCCGGGCGGTTTGCGATTACATCGCCGGGATGACGGACCGATACGCCGTCAGAGAATATCGCCGCCTTTTTGGCGTCGAATTTGACGGCTAAAGCTGCGACTCCCGTGGCCGGGAGTGCTAGAATACGCCGGAACAACGATTCGGCGGCGTTCTTTCGTGAGGCCGGGCCGGTGAAAAACTTTTAGGTTGGCGTTGATGCGGCGCTGGCGCAAGAGTGCAAATGTCCAAGAGAGACGGGGCGCAATTCATACGGCGCTTAAGGAGCGGTTTAAGACATGGCGAATGCAGCACAAGAAGAAGCCTTCGAAGAAGACTATCAGGAATATGACGAGTTCGACGATGATGAAGAAGATCGCGGGCTGTCGGGCTTTGCTGTCCTGATCATGGGCATCGTTATGATCGGCGCATTCGTGTCGGTCGTGTGGATCGCTTACAAGCAGGGCATGAAAGTGGGCCGTGACGGCGGCGCCATTGAAACGCCTTACGTCGCCGCCGATCCCGAACCCATCAAGATTGAGACCGCCGAAGACGGCACGCCGGTCGCAGACCGCGAAGTCTATGACGCGCTCGACGGCGAGGCCGGCGATCCGGTGACGACGCTCGCGGAAGGTCCTGAAGAACCCGTCAGCCGCACCGCTGAAGACACGATTGGCGCGCTGGCGGCGGAAGCCGAACAGGCGGCCGCCGATGTCAGCGACGAAGTGGAAGACCGCCTCGCCAGCCTCCAGGCTGAGGACGCAGAAGCGCTCGACAATAATCCGACGGCGGAAGAGCCCCGCGATACGGCGCCGCCCACCGTCAGCGTCAAGCCGTCGGTTCCGGCTGCGCCTTCCTCAACATCCGCTGCGTCTTCATCCACGACAGCATCGGCCGGCGCCCGTTCCGGCACCCATGTGGTGCAGGTCGGCGCGTTCCGCTCCAATGACGAAGCCATGGCGCAATGGGGTCGGATGCAAACCAAGCTTGGCGATTTCCTCAACGGCAAGTCGCCGGATGTAGAGCGCGCCGATCTGGGTGATCGCGGCGTCTATCATCGCCTGCGTATCGGGCCGTTCAGCTCTTCCGATGCGGCCAAGACCTATTGCGCCGATCTGAAAGAGCGTGGACAGGACTGCCTGATCAAGTCGCTTTAGGCTAAGGGCCGGGTTGCGTCATGCCCACAGCCGCTGTCTTTGATTGCGAAGGCCCGCGCCTCTCTGATGAGGAGCGGGCCTTCTTCAAGGATGTCGACCCGTGGGGGTTCATCCTCTTTGCGCGCCATTGCGAAAGCGCCGATCAGATTCGCGCCCATTGTGACGAACTGCGCGACTGCGTCGGCCGGGAAGACGCGCCGATCCTGATCGATCAGGAGGGCGGGCGCGTCGCGCGCATGAAGCCGCCGGCCTTTCCCGCGCATCCGGCGCCGGCGGTGTTTGGCGAGCTCTGGAAACTCGATCCCAAAAAAGCCGCAGAGGCGGCGCGTCTCAACGGCTATCTCCTGGGCCGGCTTGTCTCCGATTGCGGCGTTACCGTGGACTGCATCCCGATGCTCGATGTGCCGCAGATCGACGCCGACCCGGTGGTGATCGGCGACCGCGCCTACGCCAAATGGCCGGACATCATCGCCGCCATCGCCTTTCATCATATTGAAGGATTGAAGGAGGGCGGCGCGCTGCCGGTGATCAAACATCTGCCGGGCCACGGACGATCGCTCTGCGACAGCCATCACGATCTTCCGCGCGTCTGCGCCAAAAAACGCGATCTGCAGGCTTGCGATTTCGAGCCGTTCAAATCCTTGCGCGATGAGAAAATGGGCATGACTGCGCATATTGTTTACGAGGCCTATGACGCCGACCGCCCGGCGACCTTGTCGCCGGTGATCGTCAATGACGTCATCCGCGGCGAAATCGGGTTTGACGGCTTGCTGTTCACGGACGATCTCAAGATGAAAGCGCTGGGCGGCGCCATTTCCGAACGCATTTCCGGCGCTTATGACGCCGGCTGCGATATTGCTTTGGCCTGCAATTTTTCGCTTGCCGAGAAGAAAGACAGCGCGTCCGCATTGCGCGATCTTGCGGGCAAATCCGCTGAACGCGCGCAGATCGCCATGGCGGATTTGAGGACGCCGGAGCGAGGCGCGACAGATGAGGCCTATGAACGCTTGAATGCGCTCATAAAACCAGCGCTTGCCTGACGCGTTTTCGGCAAAAGTGTTTTCGGTTTTGCGGTTCGAAAACGCGGACTTAAACCGACTGGAACCATGCAATGGTTCTAGTTTTCAACAGGGTGGGAAAGCCGATAGGCGGGGGCCGGAATCGGCGTTAAATGAAATTGATGGCGGATGGTGAAAATATTCAGGTGGTTGCGATGAGCGCCCCGGAGAATGGCGGCGAAGGCGAAGAGGCCTTTGATGCGCCTGTTCGGGTGACGACGACCGATGAGGCGATTGACGCGCTGGTGGTGAATATCGAGGGCTATGAAGGCCCGCTCGATGTTCTCCTTGATCTTGCGCGTCACCAAAAGGTCGACATCCGCAAGATCTCCATGGTCGCGCTGGTCGACCAGTATTTGCTGTTCGTTGAAGCCGCGAAGGACCGCAATCTGGAACTCGCCGCCGACTATCTCGTGATGGCGTCGTGGCTTGCCTATCTCAAATCCAAGATGCTCCTGCCGGCGGCGGAAGATGACGGCGACGAGCCGACGGCGGACGAAATGGCCGCCCGTCTCGCCTTTCAGCTTCAGCGCCTCGAAGCCATGCGCAAAGCGGTGGAAGACCTTCAGGGATTGCCGCAATTTGGCTGGGACTTTTTCCCGCGCGGCGCGCCCGAGGGCGTCAGGGTCACGCAAAAGCCGGAATGGCAGGCGGACATTCTCGACCTTCTCAAGGCCTATACGACCCAGCGGATCGTCGCCATCGACCGCGAATATCACGTCGAACCGCCGGCGGTTTACAGTGTTGAAGCGGCGCGCCACCGGCTGGAGCGGATTCTCGGCGCCATTCCGGAATGGACGGAGCTGCGCAGCCTGACGCGAACCTATGACGTTGAGGCGCCGCCAACCTCGGTGCTTGCAAGCTCATTCAACGCCGCGCTGGAATTCGCCAAGGCCGGCCGCATTGAGTTGCGCCAGATTGGCGCTTTTGAACCGATTTACATCAAGGCCCGCCCGGAGAAGCCGGAGCGTGACTCGGGCGAAGGAGATGCGTCATGATGGAAGAAGACGCAGGACGCAATTTCAAGGACCTCGACGCCCGCGAGGCGCAGGAAGCGCTCGCAGAGGAACTCTCGGACAAGGAAAGCGAAGCGACGGCCGTGCACGAAGAGACAGAAGAAATAGAAGCCGAAGCCCCAGAAGCTGACGCCCCCGAGGTTGAAGAGGCTGAAGCGAGCGAAGCTGAGGCGGCGGAAACCGGCGAGGCCGAAACAAAAGAAGCGGCGGCGCCGGAAGTCGAGTGGAGCGAAGAGGACCTCGCCGAGCACAAGCGCATGGTGGAGGCGTTGTTGTTCGCCGCCGCCGAGCCGCTCGATGAAAAGTCGATCACCGACCGTCTTCCCGCCGGCGCGGCGGTCAGCCTGCTGATTGAACAGGTCGCCGCCGATTATGAAGGCCGCGGGATCACCCTGAAAAAGGTCGAGAAGAAATGGCGCTTCGTAACCGCGCCGGATATCGCCCATGTGCTTCAGAAGGAAAAGGCGACGCAGCGCAAGCTTTCGCGCGCCGCGCTCGAGACGCTGGCGATCATCGCCTATCACCAGCCCTGCACCCGCGCCGATATTGAGGACGTGCGGGGCGTTCAGGTCGCCAAGGGCTCCCTCGACCAGCTCCTTGAAATCGGCTGGGTCAAAATGCGCGGCAAGCGCAAGGACGTGCCGGGCCGGCCGACCCTTTACGGGACGACCGAAGGGTTTCTGGAGCATTTTGGGCTGGAGACCGTCACGGACCTTCCGGGGCTGGCGGATTTGAAGGCCGCGGGGCTCCTCGACGCCCGCCTGCCGCCCGGCTTTTCCGTGCCGTCGCCCGTCGACGGGGACGACGAGGACATGGATGAGACGGAAGAATCCGGCGAATTCTCTCAGGATTTCCTCGGCGAAGATGGGGATGAGGCCGCAGACGCCTGATTGGCGCATAAATTTGCGCCGTTTCGCGTTTGCGTAATGGGCCTTCGGGCATTACCAATTGGCTGAAATTTAAGTTGAGAGGCTCGTCATGGGCGCAATCGGACCCTGGCAGATTGTCATTATCCTTGTTCTCGCGCTGTTGCTGTTTGGCGGCGGCGGCAAGATCTCCTCGATCATGGGCGATTTCGCCAAGGGGATCCGGTCCTTCCGCAAGGGCCTGCAGGAAGAAGACAAGGCCCTCGACGATAATGGCGACAAGGCCGTGGACGTGACGCCGGTCGAGGAAAAGGACAAGGCGTAATCAGCCCCGGCTTGATCAGCGCAAGCCAGATTGGTTTTAGGCCGTCATGAATCTCCTCCCGCAATTCGGGTTTTTTGAGCTCATCCTCGTCGCAGTGGTGGCGCTGATCGTCGTCGGCCCCAAGGATCTGCCGAAATTGATGCGTTCCGCAGGCCGTCTTGTGGCCAAGGCGCGTTCGCTTGCCGGAGAGTTCACCGCCGCCTTCGACCAGATGGCGCGCGAGGCGGAGATGGAAGAACTCCGCAAGGAAATCGACGAGTTGAAGAAAAACAATCCCGTCGCGGACGCGGAGCGCGCTATGTCGGAGGCTGTTGCGCCCATCGAAAAAGAGCTGCGCGATGAAGCGCGCGAAATGAACAAGGCCGGGACAGCCGCGACCACTGAGACGAAGACCGAAACGAAAACCGGCGCTGACGCCGCCGATCCTGGCGCCAAAACAGACGAGACGCCTGAGGGGCCTGCAACGACGACAGCAACGACGACAGCCGGGGCCGCCAAGACATGAGCGGCGACAGCGCGACAAAGAAGAATGAAAAGCCGTCGGAAGAAGATGAACTCAAAGCCTCTTCTGCGCCGCTGCTGGATCATCTTGTTGAGTTGCGCCAGCGCCTGATTGTTTCAGTGATCGCGGTTGCGGTGGGCTTTGCCGTCTGTTTTGCGTTTTCAATTCCGCTTTATGAGTTTCTGGTGATCCCGTTCCGGCGGGCCGTGATCGCCGCCGGCGTTGAGCCGAAACTCTATTTCGCCCCGCTCGAATTTTTCTTCACCCGGGTGAAGCTGGCGGCCATGGGCGGGCTTGCCTTGGCGTTCCCGGTTGTCGCTTACGAGATCTATAAATTCGTCGCGCCTGGTCTTTACCGGCGCGAGCGGGCGGCGGCGCTGCCTTTTCTCGCCGCCATGCCGTTTCTGTTCACGGCCGGCGCGGCGCTTGTCTATTTTATCCTGATGCCGTTCGTCATGCGCTTTGCGGTGGGGATGGAGCAGGACGCCGCCGAAGGCTCGGGCGTTTCCATCGAACTCCTGACGCGGGTGGGGGATTATCTCTCCCTCATCACCACCTTGATCATGGCCTTCGGTTTCGCCTTCCAGTTGCCGGTGTTTTTAACGTTGCTCGCCCGGGCGGGGCTCATCACCTCCGGCTTTCTCGCCCGCAACCGGCGCGTCGCCATTGTGGTGATCTTTGTCATCGCGGCCTTCCTGACCCCGCCGGACCCCTTCAGCCAGCTTATCCTCGGCGCCTGCATTATCTCGCTTTATGAGGTGTCGGTGCTCTCGGTGCGCTTTGCGGAAAAAAAGGCGAAAGAGGGCGTCGACGGCGCGGAAGAAGCTTCAGTCTAACGCCGAGGCTGGACCGTGCCCGGGGAGCAGGCTAAACCGCGCCCCATGTTTGATATCCGCTATATCCGCGAAAACCCGGACGCTTTCGACGCCGGTCTCGCGCGCCGGGGGCTTTCCCCCCGCGCCGGGGAGATTCTCGCCCTCGACGAAGAGGCGCGCAAATTCACCCACGCTCTCAACGAGATGCAGGAAAAGCGCAACGCCGCGTCCAAGCAGATCGGACAGGCCAAGGCCAAGGGCGATGAGGCGGAATTCAACCGCCTCCGCGAGGAAGTCGAGAGCATCAAGAACCAGATGCCGGTCGCGGAAGAGCAACAGAAGAAATACCAGAACCAGATCCGCGACATTCTCTCCGGCATTCCGAACATCCCCGCCGACGATGTGCCCGAAGGTGAAGACGAAGCGGCGAATGTCGAAATCCGCAAATGGCCAGAATCAGAAAATGGGCCCAAACGCCTCAACGATGCGAAAGAACATTTCGATCTTGGCGAAGCGCTCGGCCAGATGGATTTTGAAACCGCCGCGAAAATGTCCGGCGCGCGGTTTGTCTTGCTCAAAGGCCAGCTCGCGCGGCTGGAGCGCGCCATCGCGTCTTTCATGCTCGATCTCCACACGGGTGAGTTTTGCTACACCGAATGCAACCCGCCGCTGCTTGTGAAAGACGACGCGCTTTACGGCACCGGGCAATTACCGAAATTTTCCGAAGATCTCTTCAAGACCACGGGCGAACACTGGCTCATTCCAACCGCCGAAGTTTCGCTGACGAATATCGTCAACAACGAGATTCTTTCCGAAGAAGAATTGCCGTTGCGTTTTACGGCGTGGACGCCCTGTTTCCGGTCGGAAGCGGGCTCGGCCGGGCGCGACACGCGCGGCATGATCCGCCTGCACCAGTTCTCGAAGGTTGAGCTTGTCTCCGTCACCACGCCGGACCAGTCGAAGGACGAGCATGAGCGCATGACCGGCGCTGCGGAAGAAGTGTTGAAGCGTCTCGACCTGCCATTCCGCACCATGGTGCTGTCGACGGGCGATATGGGCTTCGGCGCCCAGAAAACCTACGACATCGAGGTCTGGCTGCCGGGGCAGGGCGCTTATCGCGAGATTTCGTCCTGTTCCAATTGCGGCGACTTCCAGGCGCGGCGCATGAACACGCGCTATCGCGTCGCCGGCGAGAAGAAGAAAATCAATCCGGTCCACACGCTGAACGGCTCCGGCCTCGCGGTGGGACGCACGCTTGTCGCGATCCTTGAGAACTATCAGGAGTCGGATGGATCGATCGCCGTGCCGGACATGTTGAAACCCTATATGGGCGGCGTGGAAAAGATCGAGGCGCAGAAATAAAGTTTCACGACATCAAGTTCCTGAAAGAGCACCCCCTTGTCGGCATGATGCTGGAGCGGGCCCGCGCCGAAATCGGCGCGCTCGCGGCCTTCGCCATCGCCGCGCTCGGGCTTCTGGTTTTCGCAGGCGTCGCCGACGAAACCAGCGAAGGCGAAACGCATGTCTTCGATGAGACCATTCTTCTGGCGCTCAGAATGCCGGGAAATCCAGACGATCCCATCGGTCCCGGCTGGTTCGATCTCGCCATGAGCGACATAACGAGCCTTGGCGGGTTTGTGGTTCTCACCTTCATCGTATTGAACGTCGTCATCTATCTGTTGATGACCGGCAAATGGAAAAATGCGGTCATGATCGCCGGAGCCTCTATCAGCGGCATGGCGTTGAGTGAGGGCCTGAAAGTCGGCTTTGGGCGGCCGCGCCCTGACCTTGTTCCGCAACTGGCGGAAGTGCATTCACTCAGCTTCCCCAGCGGCCACGCCATGCTGTCGGCGGTCATCTATCTGACCCTTGGCGCGCTTCTGGCGCGGTTTCACAAAAGAAAGCGTGAACGCGCGCTGATTATGCTTTACGCCGTCCTTGTCACGATGATGGTGGGAGCGAGCCGGGTCTATCTTGGTGTGCACTGGCCCACAGACGTCATCGCCGGCTGGGCGCTGGGCGCGGCCTGGGCGGCGCTCTGGTGGCTTTTCGCGTGGGGCGTTCTGCGCGATAAGAAAGAAACGGCGAACGCCGGAAAAGAGTAGGGTAAAATGCGTATTCTGTGCACCAATGATGATGGCGTTTACGCGCGCGGGCTGGAAAGCCTTGTGAAAATTGCGCGCGAACTGTCCGACGATGTCTGGGTCTGTGCGCCGCAGGAAGAACAGTCGGGCGCCGCACGTGCGCTGACGCTCGCTCATCCGGTCCGCCTTCGCCAATATGACGAGCGCCGTTTCGCCGTCACCGGCACGCCGAGCGACGCCGTCCTCATGGGGATCAATAAAATTCTCGGCGGTGAAAAACCGGACCTCATTTTGTCGGGCGTCAATAACGGCCAGAACCTCGCCGAGGATGTGACCGTGTCGGGGACCATCGCCGGCGCCTTTCAGGGCATGTCCATGGGCGTGCCATCGATTGCGCTGTCGCTCTCGCGGCTTGCGCGCGACAAGGCGCGTTGGGAGACGGCCGAGGTCCATGGCGCAAAGATCGTCAAGATGCTGCTGGAGACGCGCTGGCCGGAAAATGTCGTCATGAACGTCAACTTCCCCGACCGGGCGCCGGACGATGTCTCCGGGATCGAGGCGACGGTGCAGGGCCATCGTGACGCCGTGCAGCTCTTTGCAGAAGAGCGCCAGGACCTCAGGGGCGGGAGCTATTACTGGTACGGCTTCACCGGCGAGCTTTCCAATCCGCCCGAAGGGACGGACCTCCGCGCCATCTATGACGGCCGGATCTCCATCACGCCCTTGCATCTGTCGCTCACGGATTTCGAGGCGCGCTCGGCGCTCGCCAGGACGATTGAGGCCCGGGGCGGCAAAGCCTGACGATTCCTTAACGAATTGGACGATTGTTAACCCTTCATTAACCAAAGAAGACAAACGTCGTTTCGAATCGGCGGACAGTTCTGCGGGCGTTTTTCCGCATTTTTCTTGGCGAGGAGGGGCGATGAACACCGTTCGTGCAGCGTTGTTGACGGGATCTTTTTTGGCGGCGGCCGCCTGCGGGTCTCACAATCATGCGCCTGTGGTGTATGGCTCTGACCCTGCGCGGCAGACCCGCGTCTATCATTCGCCCAATGAGATCAAGCGTGAGCGTCAGGTCGCGCAGACGGCGCAAGCCCCGGTCTACCGCCAGCCTGAGTTCAAGGCCCGTCCGGCAGGCTCCATCGAGCCGGTGCAGCTTCAGCCTGTCTCCGCGGTCTATCTCGACGATACGGCGCGTGCGCGCCAGACGGCCCGGACCGCCGCTGCGACCCCGCCCGCCCATCTTCACAAGGCGAAAGGCTATATCGAGGTTCAGCGCGGCGACACGGTTTACGCCATAGCGCGCAAGTTCAATGTCTCGCCCGCCGATGTGATTGATGAGAACGATCTTAAAAAACCCTACGCGCTGAACGTCGGGCAGGTGTTGAAACTGCCGAACGGCGCCGCGGCGCTGGTCGCCGATGCGCCCTCTCATTCAACGACGATTGCGCAACCGTCATCGACGCGGCGCGTTGTCGCCAAGGACCAGCTCTATCAGGTGCGTTCCGGCGACACGCTTTACGCCATCTCGCGCAAGACCGGCGTGCCGGTGACGACGATTGCCTCGGCGAACGATATCGCTGCGCCTTATGCGCTTGAAGTGGGTCAGCAGGTTCTGATCCCCCAGGCGCCGGTGACCTCGGCGCGTGTTGCGTCCGCTGCGCCTGCGGCAGAAGCTAAGACAGAAAAAGCGCCCGCCAATGTGGCGGAAATCACGCGCAATGTCTCTTATACGTCGCCGCCTGCGGCCGCCTCTAAATCCATGTTTTCCTGGCCCGTTCATGGCCGGGTGATTTCCGCCTATGGCGCCGGCAATCTCGGCCGCCGCAATGATGGCGTGAATATCTCCGCCCCGGCGGGCACGGCTGTGCGCGCCGCCGCTGACGGGCAGGTTGTTTATCGCGGCTCGGAGCTTGAAGGGTTCGGCAATCTCTTGCTCATCAAACACAAGGACGGCTTCGTGACCGCCTACGCCCATAATGACTCCATGCTTGTCAAAAAGGGCGATCAGGTGCGTCAGGGCCAAGTCATCGCCAAAGTCGGCAAAACCGGCTCTGTGACGACGCCGCAGCTGCATTTCGAAGTCCGCCAGGAGAGCGAGGCCGTCGATCCGGTTGCGCTTCTCGGCGAACCTTAATAGGGGCGGGCATATAATACGCGCCTACAAAAAAGCGGGGGCTTTCAGCACGAGTTGCGTATTCAGTATAAAGAAGAAAAAACGTTGCGTATCAAATTGGCGGGCCTTTCGGTCCGCCTTTTTCTTTTCCGCTCAGCCAAACTTTCCGGGACGTGAGGCGATCAGGCGACGGGCGAGAAATTCCGGGCTCGCCGGCAACAGCCCTTCGGAAATGAAGGCGGTTTCGGAAAAATGCGCCAGGCCAAGCCCGGCCTCATAGGCGGCGCGCAATCCGGCGCCCACGCGTTTGGTGGCGTCGAACTTCGTCAGGATGCAGCGCCGGACGCCGATTTCCTTAAAGGCCATCGCCCAGTCCACATATTCGTCGGCGTCGCCGCTGGCGGGCAGGACCAGCACCGGTTCTGCGTCCGCCGCCTCACGATAGGAGCGCAGGGCCGCCACATCGCCGGCGTCATACGGGCTGACGCCGGGTGTGTCGAAAATCACCGCGCCCCCGGGACGATGGCTGCGCAGAATCTGTTCGACGTCGAGGGGGCTTTCGGCGATGAAATAATCCGCGCCGAGGGCCTCGCCATAGGCCTTGATCTGATCGATGGCGCCGGCCCGGCCCACATCGGCGGTGATCATGGTCGCCTGGGCGCCGCTTTCCTGGGCCGAGGCGGCGAGCTTTGCCCCGGTCGATGTCTTGCCGGCGCCTGTGGGACCCACCAGCATTACCGGCGCGGTCGGGGCCAGATGCAGCGGGGCGAATGTGAAAACCTCCCGAAAGCCGGTCTCAAGGCGATAGAGATCCTCGTCGATGGGCGAGTTGCGGGCGCCCTCAATCAGCGCCGCGAGGAGCGGCTCGCCAACGCCGTGAGGCGCCAGAATTTCCGCCATCGCCCGCACGGTGGCGTCCGACATGTCGAGGCTGCGCCCGCCCTTGCCGCCGGTGAGCTTTGAAGAGAGCTTGGAGAGGGCGTCGGCGGAGAATTTCGTTTCGATATTTTCGTTGAGCCTGGCGCCTGCGCCCATCTTGAACGGGCCTTCATCGACCGCATCCCGCGCGGCCCCGGCGAACTGCGCCTTGGGGGCCGGTTCCGGCGCAGCGGGAGCGGCTTTGTCCGAGGCCGTCACCTCAACATCGCCGCTCGGCAGGTTGCGAACGGAAATAATCACCGTCTTGTCGCCCAGCGCACGATGCGCTTTCGCCTTCGCCGCATCGAGGTCAGAGGCGATGAATTTCATCATGGGCGAACTACCGGCTGAGCTACTGGGGCCGTCATGGCCCGAAATGACACATCCCTGAGCATAGCCCGAAGGAAGGCTCTGTTCCAAGGGCGCTGACAGCCGGAAAACAGGCCGCGTCGCGCAAAGGTGAAGAAAAACCCGCCGGGCGTAGCCGCGACGGGTTTTCGAAGACCGAAAAGTCTAGGAGGGATTATCGGTATTGCTGAACGCGCGTCGCGCGCAGCCCCGGCAGACCGAACTGGTCGATAGCTTTTTGCCAGGACAAAAACTCTTCAACAGTGAGGGTGTATCGGTTGCACGCTTCTTCAAGCGTCAACAGGCCTCCGCGCACGGCGGCGACGACTTCGGCCTTGCGGCGGATGACCCAGCGCTTCGTGGTCGGCGGCGGGAGGTCCTGCAAGGTTAGCGGCGTACCGTCCGGACCGATGACATAAGCATCGGTTTTATCGGACGGCGCGGCATTGTCAGCAACGACAGACATGAGATCAATAACCCCGTGATACACAACTTGTTGTCGCCGACAGTAGGCGGGCGCTGTAAAAAAACTCATAAACAGCAAGGTAAAAGCTTCTATAAGTGGTTGATTGTTCGTGAAAAAACAGAGTTTCCACTTTCTCAACAAGCTACAATTTTAACTTCGCGCCGTTTGAAAAAGAGAAACTGCGCCAGTTTGGGGCGGCGTCATGACTGCGGCGCATGCGCCCTTGAACCATGCGGCTGGCGCATGGAAATACCGGCTGTTTTCAAGGCTTGTAAGGCTGCTACGCGCGCGCCGCGCAGTCATGCGCGCGGACTTCAACACAGCAAAATGCACGGGATCCTCGTCCGTCCGGCTCGTCAGACAACAAGACTTCGTCTCGCTTCGAGACCTTTCGGGTTAACAGCGCGCAAGCAGGAAACGTGATAAAGATCGCGGAAATTTCTTTTGAATAAATTCAAAAAAATGCGTCGCGCCCGGCGAAAGATAAATTTGTAATTTTGACAGTGACGGGATTGTTAAGGGATGGACGCATTTCACGCGGCGTCCGCATCGGCGCGAGCGCGGTCACCGGGGAGGCGCGTTTGCAAACGGTTCTCCCCGGCGAACATCGCCAGTCGTCTGGTCATGAAGAGTGAAGGGCCGTCAGGTGGATTTTCGTTTGCGGCGCGTCGCTTTCTTCTTGGCCGGCTTGCGGCCGGAAGATGTCGCCGCCGTACCTAGGCCGATTTCCTTGGCGAGACGTGAACGCGATTTGGCGTAATTGGGCGCGGTCATCGGATAATCCGCGGGCAGACCCCATTTTCGCCGATATTCTTCAGGAGACAGATCATAATGCGTGCGCAGGTAGCGCTTCAGCATTTTCAGTTTTTTCCCGTCTTCAAGACAGATGATGAAGTCGGGTGTCACTGACTTTGCAATTGGTACAGCCGGCTCGCGATTGGCAATGAACGCCGCTCCCTCTTCCGACAGGCCTGTCACCGCTGCATATACATTGTTTAAAAGTGTCGGCAGTTCTTCTGCTTTTACTGCGTTGTTGCCGACATAAGCGGCGACGATTTCTCCCGCCAGTTGGATTGCGTCGTTCTGTCCGACGGAATCCGTCTTCTTACTTGCCATTCTAGTCATCTCCAATGCGGATGTTCCGCGGACAGCAGTTCTAGCCGCCCCATTGCCGTTCCCGGAAAACCGCGGGTCATTGACGCCGCAAGAAGCGCGGCGACGGGTTTTGCCCCGGTAAGGCGGTAGCGCTTCTTGCCCTGCGCCGCAAGCATGGCTGGGCCGCCAACACATTAAATCGCAGACGTAAGATATGTAGACGGGTTCATGCTTTGGTCATTACTTGGGCTAATTCCAGCTATACTCAAGCTGACGAGTGCGGCGAAAAATCCGGCCTTCACGCAAAGGAAGATCGCGCTTCGCATTGCGGCAAGAGCCGCGTCCCCCTATATGTCGCCGCTGTTTGTTGAGCCTCACGAAGGGGTTCTTTCGCAGTCAGGAGCCGCCGCGATGAGCGCCAGCCAATCCTATCGCCTACCCGATGGATTCTTCACCGAATCACTCGCCGACAAGGACGGTGAGGTCTTCCGTTTCATGCAGGGCGAGCTTGCCCGCCAGCGAGATCAGATTGAGCTGATCGCCTCTGAAAACATTGTCTCGAAGGCGGTGCTGGAGGCGGCGGGCTCGGTCCTGACTAATAAGTACGCGGAGGGTTATCCGGGCAAGAGATATTATGGCGGGTGTGAGCAAGTTGACGAGGTCGAAGAGATCGCCATCGCCCGCGCGACAGAGCTCTTCAGTTGTAAAGAAGCGATCATACAACCGCATTCCGGCAGTCAGGCCAACCAGTGCGTCTTCATGGGCCTTTTGAAACCCGGGGACACCTTTCTGGGCATGGACCTCGCGGCGGGCGGGCATTTGACCCATGGCAGCCCGGTCAATCAGTCGGGAAAATGGTTCAACTGCGTTTCCTATGGTGTGCGCGAAGATGACCACCTGATCGATTTCGATCAGGTCGAGCGGCTGGCGAACCAGCACAAGCCGAAAATGATCATCGCCGGCGGCAGCGCTTATTCCCGTATTATCGATTTCCGCCGTTTCCGTGAGATCGCCGACAGCGTCGGCGCTTTCTTCATGGTGGATATGGCGCATTTCGCCGGGCTTGTTGCGGCGGGGCTTTACCCCAATCCGCTTGAACACGCCCA
The DNA here is from genome assembly GCF_041986965.1 of Hyphococcus sp. GTDB lineage: Bacteria > Pseudomonadota > Alphaproteobacteria > Caulobacterales > Parvularculaceae > Hyphococcus. The sequence continues at coordinate 1,760,753 of NZ_JBHIXB010000001.1, forward strand.
TGTCGTGACGACAACCACGCACAAGACGCTGCGCGGCCCCCGGGGCGGCATGGTGCTGACCAATGATCCGGACATTGCGAAAAAAGTCCGTTCAGGTCTCTTTCCCGGTATTCAGGGCGGTCCGCTCATGCATATCGTCGCCGCAAAAGCGGTTGCTTTTGGCGAAGCGCTGCAACCGGAATTCAAGACCTATGCGCAGGCCGTGATCGACAACGCCCATGTGCTTTCGCAGACATTGGTGGATGCGGGCTATGCGGTCGTTTCAGGCGGCACCGACACACACCTTGCGCTGATCGACCTTCGCCCCAAAGGCGTCAAAGGCAATGCTGCCGAGGCAAGCCTCGAAGCGGCGGGCATCACCTGCAACAAGAATGGCATTCCTTACGACACGGAGAAGTTCACCATCACCTCCGGCATCCGCATCGGCTCGCCGGCGGGCACGACCCGGGGCTTCGGCGTCGCCGAGTTCAAGGAAGTCGGCGACATGATGGCTGAGGTTCTGGACGCGCTGGCGGCCAAGGGGGAGCCTGATCCGGCGGTCGAGGAGGCTGTCGGGGGGCGGGTGAAAGCCCTGACGGCGCAGTTTCCAATTTATCGCTGACTCGCGTAGAACCGCCGGACTGAGATTTGGGAGAACAGCCCCATGCGATGTCCGTTTTGCGGCAGCGACGACACCCAGGTGAAAGATTCCCGCCCGGCCGAGGACGGCGCCTCGGTGCGCCGGCGCCGGGAGTGTTCGGCCTGCGGCGGGCGCTTTACGACATTTGAACGGGTGCAATTGCGCGAACTTGTGGTGATCAAGAGCACCGGCAAGCGAGCCCCCTTTGACCGGGACAAGCTCATGCGCTCGATCCTCGTGGCGCTCCGCAAGCGTGATTTCGAGCCCGAGCGGGTGGAGCAGATGGTCTCCGGCATCGTCCGGCGTCTCGAAGCCACTGGCGATAGTGAGATTGAATCCCAAAAGATTGGCGAGCTGGTCATGGAAGGGCTCGCCAAGCTCGATGACGTTGCTTATGTGCGCTATGCCTCGGTTTACAAAAACTTCCGCGAGGCGAAGGACTTCGGCGAATTTCTTGGCGGCATGGATGACGCTGAGACGGCGGCGAAAGAAGAGTAAGATACGAAGTAAGATTGGGCCCAATGGCTTCTGGCGACAAGAAAATGAAAGAAGGCGCGCCGCCCCGGTCCGCCGCACGGCTCGCCGCCGTGCAGGCGCTTTACCAGATGGAGGCGGGCGGTCAGGGCGTCGAGGCGACGATCCGTGAATTCAAGGACTTCCGCCTTGGCGGTGAGATTGAAGGTGAAAAGCTTCAGGCAGCCGACGCCGCCTTCTTCGCTGACATTCTGCGCGGCGCCGTGGAGACGCAAGCCAGGCTTGATCCCTATCTGCAGCGCCAGCTCGCTGAAGGCTGGCGGCTCGCCCGTCTCGATGCAACGGTGCGCGCGATCCTGCGCGCCGGATTGTATGAGCTGATCCGCCGGCCGGATGTTCCCTTCAAGGTTGTGATCAACGAGTATCTCGATATTGCGCGCGCCTTTTTCGAGGGTGACGAGCCGGGGTTTATCAATGCCGTGCTCGACGCAGCGGCGAAGGAAGCGCGCAGCGACGAAGTGAATGTCTGACCAGACGGTGACATGAGCGAATTCGACATCATCCGCGAGATTTTCGCGCCGCTCACCGCCAATGCGCCGGGCGCATTCAATCTTGTAGACGACGCCGCCTTGCTGGAGGCCCGCGACCTGGTGGTCACAAAAGACCTGATGGTGGCGGGCGTGCATTTTCTCGCCAAGGACCCGCTTGATCTTGTCGCGAGGAAACTGGTCCGTGCAAATCTTTCCGACCTTGCCGCCAAGGGCGCCAAACCCATCGGTTATTTTCTCGGCTGCGTCTGGCCGAACAATGTCAAGCGCGCCTCCATCGAACTCTTCGCGCGCGGCCTCGCTGAGGATCAGGAGCATTTCCGGATTGCGCTTTATGGCGGCGACACCACCCTGCATACGATGAAGTCGGGGCCGCTCACCCTGTCGGCGACGTTTTTCGGCGCGCCCCCGAAGCAGGGCATGACAGCGCGAACCGGCGCCTCCCTTGGCGATGACCTTTATGTTTCAGGAACGATCGGCGACGCCGGTCTTGGCCTGATGGCGCTGCGCAAGGAATTCAAATTCACGACGGTGGACAAAGCCTCGCTGTCCGGCCGCTACCATCTGCCCGAGCCGCGGATGACGCTCGGCGCCGCGCTCGCCGGCCTGGCGACAGCGGCGATCGACGTTTCCGACGGGCTGATCGCGGATGCGGGCCATCTTGCGCGCGCCAATGGTTTGCGGGCCGAGATCGACGCCGTCGCTGTGCCGCGTTCCCAAGGGGCGGCGTACTGGGTCGCGGCGCAGCAGAACCGCTGGAAGGCGCTGGCGACGCTTGCCGGCTTTGGCGACGATTATGAAATTCTCTTCGCGGCGCCGCCCGCCATGCGCCGCTCGGTTGTGATGGCGGCGAAAGCATCGCGTACGGAGGTTTCGCGCATCGGCTCCCTGACGCGCGGCGATGGCGTTCTTTTCCTCGATGAAAACGGCGCGCCGATCCTCGTTCCGGAGACCGGTTACGATCATTTCAAGAGTGAGCGTTAAGTCTTCGCCTATTGCCAGCGGCCGGGAAGCCAATACCAGCCTTGATGCGTATGCACCCAGCGACCGTCGCTCCAGACTTTGCGCGATGGCGGATTACGCTCCCAGAACCCGTCGACCCAGACATAGTCTGCGCCGGTCCAGCGCCAGTAACCGTTGACCCAAACTGCCGCGGGCGCCGGTCTCGGTGGAATGACGATGCGGCGCGGCGGCGGCGGCGCAACACGAATATAGGAAACGGTTATTCCCACAGGCGCCGGACCGTGACGATAGTGAGAGTGATACCAGCAGCCGCTTGTCAGCGCCGCGACAGCGCCGCCAAGAACAGCGACCTTCAACAAGTTGAGTAGTTTCATGCTGAATGGCTCCTGCAAAAAGGACCCATACAGCATGCCCCAGGAGCGAAAGCTCACGCTTGATTCAAGTCAATTGGTAAGCGGCAGGTTGCAAGAGCCTAAATTACTGCCCCGGAACCGGACCTTCTTCGCCGAGCGAGGCGGGAAGGGCGCCGACATTGCCGAGGAGCTGCTCCCAGAAATTGAGCTGGCGCCCGCGTGTCGGCGTCGAACGCTGGACAAGGCGAATGTCTTCACCGTCAGCGAGATCATATTCACTGAACTCCTCAACCGAACCGTCATCGGCGAAATGGATCGCGATGACCTGGCGCGTTTGGGTCTTCGGTTTGAAGAAGGCGCGGGTCTGGTCTGTGGAGTGCAGATAATACCAGGCGTCGCGGTCAAAGACGCCGATCATCGAGGGCTCGCCATATTTGGCGAGGATCGAATCCTTGGTGTCGAAACCGATTTCCGCTGTCAGCTCTTTCTGGTCCGCTTCGAGGACGTAACCGTGGCTTGAGCGCACGGAAACGCAGGCCTGAAGCATGAGAAGGCCAAGGGCGAGAAGAAGGAATCGGGTCATCGGGCTCTCTTTACGCTGCTACGCCATTCGCCGGCCGGAGCCGGGACTTGGGCCGGGACTTGGGCCGGGACTTGGGCCGGGACTTGATCCCGGGGGCTGTCGGGAATACCTCGCCCCATGGGTAGCAGTGATCTACCAGTGATTTCAAATTGCCGCAAATCCTAGGTAATATTCCGGCGGCGCGAAGGAAAGCCCTTGATGTTCAAAACCTTGTTCAGGAAGGACCCGGCGCTGGAGGCCGGCCGCGCGCTCTATGCGGCGGCGGTGGAGCAGGCGAGAAGTCCCGCTCTTTACGCAAGCCTCAGCGCGCCGGACACGGTTGAGGGCCGGTTTGAGATGGTGGCGCTCCATGTCTGGCTGGTGATGCGCCGGCTGCGCGGCGACGCGGCGGCGAAGAAGGTGAGCCAGTGCCTGTTCGACGCCATGTTCCAGAATCTGGATGACAGCTTGCGCGAGCTTGGGGTCGGCGACCTTCAGGTCGGCAAGAAGATCCGCAAACTCGCCGAGAATTTCTACGGCCGCATCGGCGCCTATGAAGAGGCGATGAAAGAAGGCGCCGCCGAAGATGAATTGGCGAAGGCGCTGTCGCGCAATATCTTCGAACAGGAACTGGCGGAAACGGCGCCGGCTTTTGCCGATTATGTCCGCCGTGCAAATGCGCATCTGGAAAACCAGCCGGACGCGCGCATCGCCGGCGGCATCGTCGTTTTTCCGCCGGTGGCGGAAGGGGCGCTGTCATGACGCAAGGCGCCGGGCCTGCGCCTGAATTCAGCTATGTCGTCGATGTGGACGATGTCGGCCGCGCCGGAAAAAAATTCCAGCTGAGCGCCAGTAAGGCAGAGCGCGAAAGAATCGCTGCGCGTCTTGAAACGCCTTCGGTGGAAAGCCTTGAAGGCGAGATGACGGTCACCGCCTCCAGGACAATGATCCGCATCACCGGCGACATAAAAGCGGCGCTCACCCGCGAATGCGTCGCCAGCCTCGAGTCCATGACCGAAACGATCGCGGAGCCATTCGAAGTCCAATTTACGCGTGTCCCGCCGGAAGACGATGGGGCGGAAGAGGAAGATCTCGACGCGCCTGAATATCTCGACGGCGCCGCGCTCGATCTCGGCGAACTTCTGGTGCAGCAGCTTTCCCTCGCCATGGACCCGTTTCCGCGCAAGGAGGGGGCGGAAAGCCTCGCAGAAGCCTATGCACCGGCCGAGAATGTCTCCCCATTCGCCGTGCTCAAGGGGCGCGTGGGAAAAAGTGATGATAATCAATAGGTTTACGTGGGGCCCGAAGGGGCTATAAGGGCCGCGAAAAGGCGCAATGGGCGCCGCGTTGCAAGGAGCCGCGGGCGCTCATATTCTGCGCCGCAGATTTTGCGCTGCGATATCTTCGCAGACTTGGGTCCTCGCGCGGCATTGCGGCAATGGAGACGGCTGGTTGGGCAAGTCCATGACAGAGGCCATGACTGACGGACGCGATCTGGCGTTGGCGGTGGACGCCATGGGCGGCGACGCCGGCCCGCAAGCGGTCGTCGACGGCGTTGCGCATGCGGTGAAGCGCGGCCTCAAGGCGCGGGTCATTTTCTTTGGCGACAAGGCGCAGCTTGAACCGCTGATCGCCGCGCACACAAATCTTGTCGGCGTCGAAATCCGGCACGCCGACAATGTCGTTTCCATGACCGACAAGCCCATGCATGTGTTGCGGCGCGGGCGCGACACCTCCATGTGGGCGGCCGTAACCGCTGTCGCCGAGGCTGATGCGCAGGCGGTTGTTTCCGGCGGCAATACTGGCGCGCTGATGGCGGTCTCGCGCAAACAGCTCGGCATGATTGAGGGCGTTGAACGCCCCGCTGTGACGGCGCTGTGGCCGACGCCGCGCGGGCGCTGCGTCGTTCTCGATGTCGGCGCCAATGTCGAGGCGGATGAAGACCAGCTCGTGCAATTCGCCATTATGGGTGAGGCGTTCTTCCGTTCCCTGATGAATGTTGAAAAACCCACAGTCGGCCTATTGAATGTGGGCGCTGAAGACCTGAAAGGCCACGAGCTGATTCGCACCGCCGCGCGCGTGTTGCGTGAGGCGGACCCGGATATGGCGTTTAAAGGCTTTGTTGAAGGAAATGACATTTCCAAGGGCACCGTCGATGTCGTCGTCACCGACGGCTTTACGGGCAATGTCGCCCTGAAGACGGCGGAAGGCGCGGCGCGGCTGCTGGGCGGCTGGATGAAAGAGACGCTGACCGGCACGCTGAACGCCAAGCTGGGCGCCTTGTTGATGGCGCCGGGCCTTCGAAAGCTGAAGGATCGCATCGATCCGTCTTCGAATAATGGCGGCGTTTTTCTCGGCGTGAACGGCGTCGTGGTGAAAAGCCATGGCGGCGCCGATGCGCGCGGCGTGGCGAGCGCGGTCAACATGGCGGCGAGCCTGGCGGCGCGTCCGTTCCGGGATGAAGTGGCGTCTACAGTGAAATCAGTGATGAGCCGGCGTCAGCGTATCGCCGAAGCATCGGCGAGTGAAAATACAATAAAAGCGGCGGCGGTATGAGTTTGAAAGCAGTGCTGCGTGGGTGCGGCGCGTTTTTGCCTGAAAAAATCCTGACGAATGAAGATCTCTCAAAGCGCGTGGATACGAGCGATGAGTGGATTCGCGAGCGCACCGGCATTCGCGAGCGTCACATTGCGTCGGAAGGGGAGTTGACCTCCGATCTTGCGACTGAGGCGGCGAAGGCGGCGTTAAAGAACGCCGGGCTGACGCCGGATGACATCGACCTGATCGTCGTCGCCACAACGACGCCGGATCTGACATTCCCGTCAACGGCGGCGATTGTTCAGGCCAAACTCGGCGCGGGCGAGGGCGCGGCCTTCGATATTCAGGCTGTGTGCACGGGCTTTGTCTATGCGTTGTCGACGGCGGAAAAATTCCTGGTTTCAGGACAGCACAAGCGCGCGCTCGTGATCGGCGCGGAAACTTTCTCGCGCATTCTCGACTGGGAAGACCGCGGCACCTGCGTTCTTTTTGGCGACGGGGCCGGGGCGTTCGTTCTGGAAGCTCAGTCTGCGGAGGAAGCCGGCGACCGCGGCGTCATGGGCAGTTATCTCAGATGCGACGGGCGCATGGTGGACCTCCTTTATGTGGATGGCGGCGTTTCATCGACCGGGACCACGGGCCATGTGCGCATGCAGGGCAACAAGGTCTTCCGCGAGGCGGTGACCCGCATTTCCGACGCCATGGTCAAGGTCTGCGCCGAGGCCAAAGTCGACGTCACCGAGATCGACTGGTTCGTGCCGCACCAGGCCAATGAGCGGATCATTCAGGGCGTTGTCAAAAAGCTCGATCTTCGTCCCGATCAGGTGGTTTCCACGATCTCCGGTCAGGGCAATACGTCCGCAGCCTCGATCCCGCTCGCTTATTGCGCGGGCGTCGCCGACGGCCGGATCAAGACCGGCGATCTTGTCCTCTTTGAAGCCATGGGCGGCGGGCTCACCTGGGGCGCCGCGCTGATGCGCGCGTGATCCTCCGGTTAGGACGCTGCGCGCCGCCATATAAAAAACAGGCAATATATTTCAAAGACTTATTGACCAAAGAGGCGTCTAGCCGTTAACCTTGGCGTTAATTTGGGGACTGACGCGGGTAGGCAAACCATGGCCGGAAAAACCATCACGAGAGCGGACCTGACCGATGCGGTCTATCGCTCCCTGGGAATTTCGCGAAACGAATCCTCCGCCTTTGTGGAGCGCATTCTCGACGAAGTGGCCCAGACGCTCGAAAAGGGCGAGACCGTCAAGATTTCATCCTTCGGCACATTTTCGGTGCGCGACAAGAAGCTCAGAATGGGCCGCAATCCGAAGACTGGTGAAGAAGTGCCGATCGAGCCGCGGCGGGTTATCACCTTCCGCGCCTCGCATGTGCTGAAAGACCAAATCAACAACACCCACCGGCAGGCGAAAGCCGCCGAGTAGGCCGACTTCCGTTCTGACTGACGAAGGCGCTCCCCCCGTGGCGAAATCTGCCGAAGCGTTCCGCACGATCTCCGAAGCCGCAGAAGAGCTGGATGTGCCCCAGCATGTTCTGCGTCATTGGGAAGAAGTGTTCGGCCAGGTGCGGCCCATGCGCCGCGCCGGCGGGCGGCGCTATTACCGCCCGCTCGATCTCGATCTGTTGCGGGGCATCCGCGTCCTTCTTTATGAACAGCGCTACACCACCAAGGGCGTCCAGAAGATCTTCAAGGACGAGGGCGTCAAATATGTTTCCGAACTCGGCCGCCGGGCCGCCGCCGGCGAGTCGACGGATGTTCGCCCCTTGCTTGAAGCGGAAAACGATGCGCCGCTGAATGGCGAGGCGCAACAGGGCGATATGCTCGAACTTGGGGCCGCCGAGGCCCTGAAGGAAACGCCGTCCCTCTCCCCGGAGCTGCGCCGGACGCTGACGGCGCTGCTCGCCCGTCTTGAAAGCGTTCAGGATTCCCTCGACCAGGCGTCGCTCGCGCTTGAAGCCATTGAGGCGGAGCGCGAGTAAGCGCGGACCCGGGAATTCTCCGATTTTCACCATTGCCCCGCCTCAGCCGGGCGCCTATAAGACGCGCTCGCGCGTGGCGGCTTTCGCCCCCGTGCGTAAGGTCGGAGCGTAGCGCAGCCTGGTAGCGCACTTGACTGGGGGTCAAGGGGTCGTGGGTTCGAATCCCGCCGCTCCGACCATTTCAAACAACCACTTATCACCGTCAGGTAAAGTGCTTTTGGATTCCGAAGCGAGTCCATGAAGATGTTCCCATCGGAATGCACATCAGCTGCGCCTTTGGTCGGGAGTGATTGCAGCATCGCGACATCGGCCCAATGGGTCGCCGCCATATTTAATTGTACGATCAGTAGAAGTCCGGCGGCGCCAACTGCCGGGCGGCCTGTTGCGAATGTCGATCAATATCAGCGTGACAAGAGGAAACACCCATGATCAAGAAAACGCTTTTTGCTTTCATTTTTGCAAGTTCGTTTATCGCTAGCGCGGCCAGCGCCGGGGACGTTGCTGACTTTTGCGGCGCCGTCATCACCGAAATGGGCATGGAAGACGCCAATGGCGGCTGCACCTGTTTTGAAGACTCTCTGTCGGAAGAAGATAAAAGCCTCTATCTCAGCCTCGAAAACGAAGATGACTGGAACGCCCGTGCAAGCGACGACATGAAAGGCGCCATGGCCGCCTGCTTTCCGGCGTCTTAAAGCGAGCCGGGATCGCGGCGCATGGCTGGCCGAAATTATTCATGTTTCACGCATCCTTGCGCCGCGCGGAGAACCGTTTTCTTCCCTCCGAAATTGATTTCGCCAACGCAGTCACGGGCGAAAACGCAGTGCGCAAAAGCGGCTTCATGGTTACCGCAAAGGTAAGCATGACCCCCTCAAATGCGGTGATTTTCTTTAGGACTTCGGTGGAGGTTCCTGTGAGAAAAAAACGCCTGTCGCGTGGATTCCGCTGTTGAGGGATACCTATGTTGCATCGCCATTGTTGTGAGGGCAGTGGCCGTTCGTATGCGCGCCTGTTGAGCGTGTGCGTCGGGCTTTTATGGATCGCTGCGCCGGTTTCTCCGGCCGCGGCGTCGTCTGCGCCTGCCGAGGAAAAAGAAAAACCGAAGACCCGTCAGCAGATGATCGCGGACTGGCGGATCGCCTGCGCCACTGGCGACGGGTCCGCCTGTTACATCCTTGGCGACGCTTATGAGACCCGCAGGGATTTATGGGGCCGCCAGATCAAAGGCGACGGCGTTCATCGCGACGACGAACAAGCGCTTCGCTATTTCCGCCTTGCCTGCGAGCATGGCTATGGAAAAGGATGCTCCAGTCTTGGACGTCTCTATGAGATCGGCAAAGGCGCGCGGAAAAACCAGGAAGAATCGGAACGCGCATTCGGACGCGCCTGCGCGCTTATGGGCGGCGACGCTTGCGATCATACCGATGCTGCGCCGCTGCCGACAGCGCCTAAACTTCGATCCTGATGCGGCGATAGCGGGGGTGATGGGCGCCGGCCGTTTTGCCGTCGAGGCGGTAAAGGCTTGCGACATCGCATTGCGGCCGCGCCTTGAGCACAAACAGGGCAGCGTCCTGGTCGCTGCGCGCGGGAAAGCGGTGTGAAAAGCCGCCGGCGAACCCTGTGGCCGCACTGACATCGCAGCGCGAATACATCACTTCATATTTCGCCGCCATGCCGATCAGCCCTTGCGTTTCGAGCAGGGGATCGCGGCGAAGCTCTTCCGGCTTCATCACAAACGCCGCGCCCGCAAGCGCCAGAATTGCAGGAATTGCGGCGTAAGAAGAAGGGTTCATTTTACGCGCCATGGATTTGCGGCCCCGTTTGTTACAATCGGTTTGTTACAGCCTCGTAAGGACAACCTAGAAAGCGGCTCTTGAGAGAGATTTAAGGGAATATGCGGGATTGCGCTTAACCTTGCGGATGAAGGCGCAATGGGCGTCAGACCGGAAGAAAATGAACGCACGCATAAGGCGAGCGGCGGCCGTTCCGGCATATCCTCTCAGGCGAAAAACCGCTCTTTTTTGAGGTTTGGTGAAGACTTATCCACCACTCGCCAGTGGCGCTTAGACTCCTTCCTGTTGGTTGAAGAAGGAGTTCTGCCGCCGATGAACGCGCTATTGCGGAATTGCACGGTCGATGATGGCGCGTGTGTCGATATTCGCCGTGACGGCGCCGTAAGCGTAAGAACGCTGACCGGGGTCAAGACGCGCATTGCAAAATCCGTCAAAGACATAATCGGGCGCCGTCTGTTTCAGGGCGGCGGCGCAAAGCGCCAGCGCCATATCCTCGGCGAAGGCGCGCGCCGTAGCTTCATTGAGGGCGCCGGGTTTCAGCCAGTCATCGAGGCTTGCAAGGTGATGGTCGAGCGCGGTGTTGGCGCCGCGGGCCGACAGAATTTCCCCGCGCACGGCGTCAAGGCTTTCCGGTTCCCGGGCGAGGGCGCGCAGAATATCAAGCGCGATGACATTGCCCGACCCTTCCCAGATGGCGTTCAGGGGCGACTGTCGGAAAAGGCGCGGCATGACGCCTTCCTCCACGAAACCGGCGCCGCCATGGCATTCAAGCGCCTCGTAAACAACGCCCGGCTGACGTTTGCACACCCAGTATTTGGCGATCGGCGTCGCCAGACGCATGAAGGCCGCCTCGCGCGGATCGTCCATGTTGTCAAAGCTCTCGGCGATGCGCAGCGCCAGCGCCGTCGCCGCTTCGGTCTCCAGCGCAAGATCGGCGAGCACCATCATCATCGCCGGCTGGTCGATCAGTTTTTTCTGGAATGCAGAGCGATGGCTCGTATGCCAAAGCGCCTGCGCCAGCGCCGCGCGCATGCCGCCTGCCGACCCGGCGATGCAATCGAGCCGCGTATGCTGCACCATGTCGATGATGGTTCTGACGCCGCGGCCTTCCTCGCCGACTTTCACCGCATAGGCGCCGTGATATTCGATTTCGGACGACGCGTTCGCGCGGTCGCCGAGCTTGTCTTTAAGCCGCATGATGTGAAAGGCGTTGCGCGTTCCATCCGGGCGCCAACGCGGAACAAGAAAACAGGTGATCCCTTCGTCAGTGCGCGCCAGCGTCAGAAAGGCGTCGCACATGGGCGCCGAACAGAACCATTTATGCCCGGTCAGTTCGTATTCATGTCCACTGATCGGCGTCGCAACGGTCGTGTTGGCGCGAATGTCAGAGCCGCCCTGTTTTTCCGTCATGGCCATGCCCATGGTCGCGCCGCGTTTTTCAGAAGCGGGAATAAAGCGCTTGTCATAGTGGCCGGCGGTCAGGCGCGGGACCCATTCCTTCGCAACATCGGGTTCGCGGCGCAGCGCCGGGATCGCGGCGTAGGTCATGGTCATGGGACAGCCGACGCCCGCTTCGCCGCCCGCCTGCATATAAGCCATGGCCGCGTGCGCCACATGACCGCCGTCCTCCGCCGTCCAGGCGATCGACGAATAGCCGGACGAAAGCCCGAGATCCATCAGCGCGTGATAGGCGGGATGAAACTCCACTTCGTCGAGGCGGTGACCGTAACGGTCGAAGCTGACGAGCCTGGGCGGGTTTTGATTGGCGAGCCGCGCATTCTCCACCATCTCCGCAGAGCCGAGCGCTGCGCCATAGGCGGACAATTGTTTTTTATGAGATCCGCCGCCGCGTTTCTCCACCGTTTGTTTCAGCGCGGCGTCGCTGTCGAAGATGTTCACATCTTCAAAAGGCGGCGGCTGGTTCGCGACTTCGTGGGTCTGAAGTTCGGATCGCGGGCGGTAATGGGACATGGGCGGCTTCCCTGTGATCTTTCGTCTATTGTGCGCGCCGGCGTGCGCGGCCGCAATCTTTCTGCGCAGCGCCCTAAGCAGCGCCTAGTCCGCAAAGACGAGCTGCTCAAGCTCAGCGATCGCGGGGGCTACATCGCCGATGGGAACCTTGATCGTCGTCATGCCCATGGCGCGGGCGGGTTTCAGATTGACGCCAAGATCATCGAGGAAAATGCAGGCATCGGGCGCAACGGCAAGCGCTGTGCACATCATCTCGTAAATGCGCGGCTCCGGTTTCCGGACACCGGCTTTCGACGATTCAATGATGTGATCGAAATTTTCGTGAATACGCGTTACGGTCTCGCGCGTCTCATCCGGGGCCAGCATGCCTCTGGAATCGATCTTCGGCAGATTATTGGTGATGCAGCCGGTCTTGTAGCCGGCGGTTTTCACGCGGGCGAGGGCGTCGACCATCGCCGGATAAAACCGCAGCGACAGAAGCGAGATCAGCGTTTTGCCGGTCACCTCAAAACCCGCCGCTTTTGTTTCCATTGCAAAAGCAGAGTCGAAGTCGTCGAGCGAGATTTCCGCGCGCTCGAATTTCGCCCAGGCGTTGTCATGGATGTTGGTCTTGATGACGCCGCCGATGAATTTTTCAGGAAGGCCATGTTTTCGCTCGAACTCGGCGAAATTCTGCACGGGCGAGGTCGTAAAGACGCCGCCGAAATCGAAGATGACGGCTTCAAAGGACACTTACGGCGCCTTCTCGATATGTTGCGCCCAGGGAAGGGCCTCGTCGGCGAAAACTTCTCCTTGTGGCGTATAGGCTTCCGGTTTTTCCATCACGCCGATCAGGAAATGCGTCTCGCCCGCCCATTTTTCACCGGCATAGGTCAGCGGCGTGCCGCATTTGCCGCAATAGCCGCGTTGAACGCCTATGGAGCTTTCATAATAAGATGGTTTGTCCGTCAACCACCGCACCTGCTCATTGTTGAAACCGACCCAGGTGGAGACGGCGCCGCCTGTCGCCTTTCGGCAGGCTTCGCAATGGCAATTGCTGACAAATTTCGGCGCGCCGGTCATTTCCGCCTTGGCTGCGCCGCATTGGCATGACGCGAGATGGTGTTCAGCGCTCATTCAAAGACCGAGTTCGGCGGCGTAGTTGGCGCTGATTTCCTGCGTCTTCGCAAAAGCCGGGCGCGCCGTCATATGATCCACATAGTCGGCGATTTTGCCTTTCTTTTCGATGGCGCCGAACATGATCGCGAAATTCAGGAGCGATCCCATGACGATGTCGGCGGCGCTCAGCGTGTCGCCGAGAATGTAGGGACCGGCGGACAGCATCACATCAATCGACTTCAACACGTCTTCTTCTGTGCCATAGCCGGCCGACATCGCGTTTTCGCGCTTCACGCCGCCGAGCTTGTCGAGCATCATCGGTTCGATGCAGGAGGGGGCGTAGAACATCCAGCGGTAATAGGCGCCGCGCTGGGGATCGTTCAGCGCGGGCGCAAACCCTTTTTCCGCAAACGCGTCGGCGAGATAGGCGCAGATCGCGGCGCTCTCCGTGACGTTGACGCCGTCATGAACAAGCGCCGGTACTTTGCCCATGGGATTGATTGTCAAAAAGTCCGGGCTTTTATGTTCGCCGGCCTTGAGATTGATGAGCTTGATGTCGCAGACGCCGCCAAGCTCCTCATTCATCCACATCACCGTGTCGGCGCGGGTGCGCGGGCAGTAATAGAAAACCGGTTTCGCCATCAGTCTCTCCCATTTTGTGCGGGCACCATAACGCCTGCGCGGCGCCGGAGGCAAAGAAATTTCGCCGTCATCTCAAACAGACTCGAGATCCATTTTAAGACCAAGGAGTTTCATGACGTCGCCGCGCGACAGCGTGCCGAGGACGCCGCGCCCGTCAGTGACAATCAACGTATCTGCGCCTGTTTGCTGAAGGGACTGCAACGCAATGATTGCGTCCTGCGCCGGAGCGGCGAGGGGCGCCTGTTCCGGCGGGGTCATGATGTCTTTGACAGTCACGCGGCTCCATTCCTCGCGCGGCGTCGATTTCACATGCGCCGTATCCACCACGCCGACGAAGTCGCCGTGCTCGCTGACCGGAAACGCCGTTTGCTGGAATTCATAGACATAGCGGTCGACAAGTTCCGCAAGCGTGAGCGTGGGGGGAACAACATGGGCGTCCTTGTGCATAAGATCGCGCACCGTCACGCCGCCCATAAGGCGCCGCACTTCCATTTGCTGGTAGGAAGATTGCGCCGCGCCGCGAATGAACATGCCGATCAGGAACCACCAGAGCCCGGCGACGAGGCTGCCGCTAAACGCCGCCCAGAGCCCGGCCATCATCAGTGCGAATCCGAACAGCCCGCCGAGACCCGACGCCCATTTTGTCGCCCAGCGAAGATCGCCTTTCATGGCCCAGAGGATCGCGCGCAAGACGCGTCCGCCATCCATGGGAAAAGCGGGGATGAGGTTGAAGATGGCCAGCACGAGATTGAGGCGGCCGAGATAGCCGGCGAGGGCGCTGGCCGGCGTCGGCGCCTCGCCGCCGAAAGACGCGAGCCACAAGAATATCACCCCCAGAACGATGCTGATCGCCGGGCCGGCGATGGCGGTGAAGAATTCGGCCTTGGCGCTTTCGGGTTCGCCCTTCATTTCCGCAACGCCGCCGAACAGGAACAGCGTGATGCCGGTCATGCCTGTGCCGAAGGCGCGCGACACCACCGAATGCGAGAGTTCATGAATGACGATGGAGAAAAAGACGCCGATGACGCCGCCGACGGCCATCCACCAATAGGTGGAGGCTGGCCAGCCTTCATAGACCGCGGGAAAAAAACCGAGCGCCAGCGACGTCGCGATCAGGAGGGCGAAAAACGTCCAGCTTATGTCGACGCGAACGTCGAAACCGAGAACCCGAAACAGCTTGAGCGAACGTCCGAACATCGTCGTGTCTCCCGTGTTTTCGTCGGCCCTGGCGCCTCAGGGCCTTCTCTGGCGCTGCGCCTCATATAGGGAGACGGCGGCGGCATTGGAGACGTTGAGGCTTTCAACGCCCGGGGCAATCGGGATGCGGTAGAGTTTGTCGCAGGTTGCGGCCACAAGCTGGCGCAGCCCTGCGCCTTCGGCCCCCATGACAATCGCCAGCGGCGCATCGGGAAGTGAGGTGATGTCGTCCTCTCCTTCACCGGCAAGGCCGGCGCAGTGATAGCCGAGATCTTTCAGCGCCTCGAGGGCGCGGGCGATATTCACCGCCTGTACGCAAGGAATGACTTCGATGGCGCCGGCGGCGGCTTTGGCGAGTGCGCCGGAAAGCGGCGGCGTGCGTCGCTCCTGAACGATAACCGCCTTGGCGCCGAAAGCGGCGGCGGAACGAAAGAGGGCGCCGATATTCTGCGGATCGGTGATCTGGTCGAGGACAAGGACGGGCGCATGCGTTTCCGCCGGCGCGCAAGCGTCTTTCAGGCGCGCGCGGGGAAGTTCGTCCGCGACGGCGGCGAGGCCCTGATGCACCGCGCCGTCATGGAGCAGCCGGTCGATGGCGTCGGGCTTCATGTCTTCAAGACGCGCCAGCACCGCCTCGTCTGCGCCATGTTCAGTGAGCCAGGCGGCGGCGTTCTTCGTGGCGAGAATGCGCTTGATCTTGCGGCGCGGATTGGCGAGCGCCGCCGCGACGGCGTGGCGGCCGTAAAGCCAGACGCCGTCCTCTCCTTTGGGGGCCGTCCCTTTCTTCCGCGGGCTCTTGCTGCGCCCGGATCTGGCCCCCGATCCGGATACTGATCCGGACCTTGGCCGGGCGCCGTCTTTTCGGGTCTGTTTTCTCGGGCCTGCGTGGTGTTTTTGGGTCATGGCGTTGGCCTAGCCGGTTCTTATTCAACGGGAAACAGGAAATTGCCTCATGCGGCCACAGGGGCGGTTGCGAAGGCGGCGCAGCGCCGCTATAGACCCCGTTCTCCCGATGATGGAGCGCCGGGCGCAGCCCGGTTTTTCGTTGTCATGATGGTTGAAATCAAGCCGCTCCCGGCCACGGTTTCAGCGCCTCGTGGAGGGGTGGGAGAGTGGTTAAATCCACCAGACTGTAAATCTGGCCGCTTAGCGTACGTTGGTTCGAATCCAACCCCCTCCACCATTTCTCTCTTGCTGCGATGCGTCTCGCCGAGACCTGTGATGGGACGGCTTTTGGACTTAGGAGCCGCCTTCGCTCAAGTCGACAAGAACATCCTTGCGCACAATCACAATGCGGTCATGTGCTCTCTGGATAACCTGTTCGCCCTCCCAAGCGCGCAATTGCCGGTTGACGCTTTCGCGCAAAAGACCGGCATGGGCGCCGAGCGTCGATTGGGAAAGGGGAAGGTCGATCAGCATGCCGGCTTTATCGTCAACCCCATTGGAGTCAGCGAGACGAAGCAGCGTGCGCGCCAGCCGCGGCCCTGCCGTCAACAGGGTGAAATCTTCCACCATCTGCGATGTCGTGCGCAGCCTTTTGCAGAGGATCTCGATAATCTTGAGCGCGGTGGGCGGGCTGTCGTCGAGCGCCGACATGAAGGCGCCGCGCGTCAGTTCGAGAACGCGGGACGTTTCCATGGCTTCTGCGCTCGCCGTCCTCGCGCCGCCATCGAGCAAGGTAATTTCGCCAATGACATCGCCGGGGCCCATAAAGGCGAGCACGCATTCCTTACCGTTCGGCGTCACACCGGAAATCTTGATCTGACCGGACAGAACCATCAGCAGGGAGCCGCCGGGATCGCCTTCATGAAAAATTGCTGCCCGCGCTTTATAAACCCGGGGCTGAGCGGCGCGCAGAAGATTGTCGAAAGCGCCGTCGTCAAGCTCGCGAAAAAGCGGGTTCTTTTTGAGCTCCCATTTCAGGCTGTCGTTCAAACCGCTCATGTCGCTTCCCCTCGCTGTCAGATTACGGATGTTTGGCCTTAAAGAAAACGGCCTGAAGATCATCTTCAGGCCGTTATTTCGCGTGTTGGCCTAGTTCTGGCCTTCTTGCGCCTGTTCAAGTTCTGCGGCGCTCAGGTCCGCCGCCGACCCGCCTTGCGGTGTGATCACCAGCGTTGGCGGCGCCGTTTGGACAAACTGCCCATCTGTGTCTGGCGTCCTTGTGTGCGGCACATATACTCTCGGCGGCGGCGCAATCTGGACCATGCCCCCCGTCTGAGAGTTTTTGTCACTGGCGCCGTAGCCGCCGGTCTTTCCTGCGTTCTGCGCGCTGGTTGCGGTTTCGTTGAGAACGAGAGGCGGTCCTTTCAGCGCTGTCATCTGGCCGTCTGTCGACTGAGCCGGGATGTTCAGCGTGACATTACGCTTATCAAGCGTTGCCGGTGTTTTCACTTTCACCTGCTTGACGCCTTGCTCACCGCCGGTCTCGACTGGCGCAGATTTCACGTCTTTCGATGTGTCGGAACTCATGGCGACATTCGGATAGGGAACCGGGACCGGTTGCCCCATAGCCGGGGTCTTTTTGACATCCGGCATTGTCTCGATCAGCGTTTTGCCGTTCTTGCTGTTGACGGCGCCCTTATAAGGCGGTTTCGGATGATCAACCGGCTGCTCATGATGGTCGTCATCATGCTTCGGTTCGATCTTGACGCCGTCGAGCGTGCGGTTCAGCGCATGCTCGGCTTCGCTGCCGTCAAACCCGCCCGTGCGGTCAATCATCCAGTCCTTGCGTGGATCGGGATAGAGGCAGCCGCCTTTTTTCAGAAGGCAATCGCGTTCAAAGGACGCATCGCCAAAATTACCGAAGCCGCTGTTCTGGCCGCTGGCGAAGGCCGGCGCGTCATTGCGGGCGTTCTGCAGCGCATCGTTCAACGAGACTTTCTTGTCGGCCTTCGTGCAGTCGACATTTTTGCGCTTCATGAGCTCCCAATAGACCTTGTGCGAGATGGCCTGCTGCCCGCTCCAGTAATCATACTGGCGCTGTGCATCGAGATGAGCCGCATATTCCGCGTTCATGGGATAGGCGCTGCCCGGCTGGCCGTTGAACAGAAGCTTGCCGAGCTGGGTCAGACGTTTGCCCCATTCCTGGCGATTGTGGGCCGAGACTTCGCGGGCTTTCGCAGCGCGCAAACGCAAGGCCTGCAGTTCTTCCCATGAGCAGATTTTTGCAGGGATCGCCGGGAGATCATATTCCTGCAGATTGGGTGTATGGATGTCGTCTGAAACCTCCTCAAAACCTGGGTCCATGCGTCCGATCTCAGTCTTACCGCCGGGACCGGAGCAGTCGATGACTTTGAGCGCATATGCTTTCTCGACGATCTCCTGGGTTTTGAGTTGGATCTTCTCCCATTTCGCGAGTTCCTGACGCGCTTCACGGCGAGCGAAGGTCAGTTTCTTGTAAAGGTCCGACGATTTTTCGCCGGCATTGTCCTGGCGGAGAAGTTCAACCCGGATCGCTTCCAGCCGTTTGCTCCACATCGTAATATTCGCAAACGCGTTGCTGTTTTGGGTGTCGGCGTTCATTTCAACGCTGCGCTTCATTGCTTCTTCGCAAACATGCGCAGGGATGTTGATGAACTCGACATCCTTAAGCTCCATGCCGTTCAATGAGATGGCGGGAATGCTCTCGGGCAGGCCGCCATAATTGCTGAAATCGAACGTGTCCTGTGGCGAAACATCCGCTTTCACGCAGTCGGTGATGGGCGCTGCTGTCAAAGCCTCTCTTTGCGACAGAAGCTGAAGATCCAGCTTTTTCCAGTGCGCAATGTCCGCGGTGGCTGCGCGGATCGCGGCGGTGAGGTTTTTCAGCGCCGCATCATAAAGCTTCAGTTGCGACGTCATATTATTGAGTGTTTGCGTCTTGCCGGATTTTGCCGCGTTGTCAGCGTCGTTCCAGGTTTTCTGGCGTTTGGCCGCGATATCCGCTTTCAACTCGCGCAGCCGGTCGCGAAGGCGGTCGGCGGCGACTTCATTGCGCTGCGCCGTTTCACGCTGGCGATCAATGGCGTCATACCATTCACTCTTTTCGTCACGATGACAGAATTTATCGGGAAGCTCTATGAAAACCGCTTCCTCATAGTCTGTCGTCATCGGGACTTCAGCAATCGGGTTGACGGCGACAAAAGCCGTTTGCGTTGTTACGGCGGTCTTGTTGCACTCATAAGTGTCGGCGCCGGAAAGCGCCGTATTTTTCTTGGAGAGCGCTTCGTTGACGGTTCTACGCAGATTAAAGAAGGGGCGGAAGAAGCTGCCGTCGACTATGACGCCGCTGCCGCCGGGGAGAAGATGGTCGAGTTTCGTGCGCGCCGCCTGATTGCGATTGACGGTGTGAATCAAAATGCGCCGGATATTGGAAATTTCGCGCATTTCCGTGTTGGCGCGGCTCTTTAGCGTCGCCAGTCTTTGTTCATGGGCTCGCTTGTCGTTCTTGTGAACTTTCTTGCAGTATGAATCTCTAATCGTGAAATTATCGACTTCACTCTTGATTTGCTCCAGCGTTGTCATGCGTTGTTGCATTTCGGCAAGCCGGTTCGCCGCCTTGGCGGATTCACTGTCCGCAAAGGCGGGCGACGCGCTTGTCAGGGCCAATGTGGTTGCAAGCGCAATGGCTGTAATCTTTCTTTGAATGGTTTTCATGATTGAATCTCCATTGGTGGAGCGGGTTGAACTTGTTTGGGCGGTTATGGTGAGGGCGGTCATGGTGGCGGTTCCTTTCAAAAAAGCGCGCCGCCCGGAACAACCGGTTCCGGGCGGCTCCGGGGCGGTTACTCAGCCCCGTTCGCTCCCCCGAGCTGGGAAAGCTGCATGTTGGAATAGGTGAGGATGTCGCCGGCTTCGGGAGGCAACATGGCGTTGAAGTTGGCGCGGGCGTATTGTTCGGAAACGCTGACAATCGTGGCGCGTCCGATTTCGGAGACTTCCCGGCCAAGAAGCGCACCGGTAATCGGGTCGTTGATCTGCTCGACGACGCGAGAGATTTTCAGCGTGTCGCCAGGCTCAAGGCCGGCGTCGGCGCCGACATTGACGTAAAGCGAGTCTATATTGACCTGCGCCACATGCGCCGACCAGGACCGACCGCGAAGGCCGTCTGAAATGCGGACGGCCGCTTCGGAGATCGCTTCACGTGCGGCCTTGCCGAGGGGCGTGTTTTGGAACGTATTGCCGCCGACATTGAAACCGCTCTTTGATGCGGAAACAGCGATCGATTTGCTTTTGACTTTGCGGTCGACTGAAAAGCTGTCGACGACCTCGCCGGTGGTTGAGTCCATCACTGAGAAGTCGATGGAGATGCGGCCGGTGCGCGATTGCGGGCTGATGCCGCCAAGGACGCCGCCGATCGAGCCGCCAACGGAAATCCCGCCGCCTTTTTCCGACAGCGTGAAATCGGTCACCGTGCCGCGCACGAGATATTGCGCGCCGAGCAACTGGCCTGGCGTCGCGGTCTGGCGGGCGGTGAGGCCGCTATTGCTGAGCTGTTGCTCATAAAGCGCGGCATCGAGATGGCTGCGGCTGGCGATGCGGAACTGGTTGGTTTCTGCAAGTTCCGTCTCGAGCATGGCCGCGAGGCCGCCGCC
Source organism: Hyphococcus sp. (assembly GCF_041986965.1). Classification (GTDB taxonomy): domain Bacteria; phylum Pseudomonadota; class Alphaproteobacteria; order Caulobacterales; family Parvularculaceae; genus Hyphococcus. Next base: position 1,781,073 of record NZ_JBHIXB010000001.1, read on the forward strand.
GGCCTGCCATTCGCCATATTGAAAAAGGAAGCCGCCATTGGCGCCGAAATCGACGACGGCGACGGATTTTTTGGGGCCCATGCGGGTTTCTGACTGGGCGTATTCGCTGGCTTCAAATCCTTGCGAGAATGCCGGGGCCGGAGCCGCCGCCATCATCACGGCCGCCACGGCGGCGCATGATACGGATTTTAGAAAACCTACGTTTTTCAGTGTGTTGCTGGTCATTGTGCCTCTCCTGAGTTTGCGCCGGGGCGCTGTTTGGTGTCAGGAAAGACCCTAGGTCCGGGGCCGGAATCGGGCTGTGAGTGGACGCACAGGGTTAACTGGTTTCCGGGGATTCACCCTGTTTTGCCGCCAGCCATGCGGGGGCTATAGTAAACACCGGAGAGAAGAGGGGCGCCGCTGCGCTCCGGGGGATTTCAAAATGATCCGCACCCGTATCTTGGTCGCCGTCACGTTTTTCGCGTCACCGACGCTTGCCGCTGCACAGGACCGCCCGCTTGCCCTTGTTGAGCATGTGACGGCCCCGGCGGCGGAGATCGGCGCTTTCGATTATCTCTATGACGATGACAAAATTGATCTTCGTCCCGATGGCGTCATGCGCATCGCCTATTTCGATAGCTGCATCGTGGAAACTTTCACTGGCGGCGTCGTCAAGCTGGACAAGAAAAAAGAGGCGAAGATTTCAAAAGGCGGTGTTTCGAACCGTGAAGCGCGCCCTTGTCAGACAGCTGCGCTCGCGCTTTCAAACGAAGCCAAGGAGGCGGCTGCGGCGGTGAAGCGCGTTTCGCCATTTGATGAAGGCGAGTGGCGGGAAATTTCCATCGCCACAACGACGCCGCGTTTTGTCTGGCCGCATGAGAAAGAGGCTGGAAAAACAGCCACCGTCAGCATTTATCTGTTGGAAGCCGATCCGGCTGAACTCATCTGGCAGGGCGAGGCGGCGGGGAATTCTCTCGTTTATCCTGAAGACGCGCCTGCGCTCGAAACCGGACTGCCTTATCGCGTCGCTGTTGCCATTGACGGCAAGGAACAAAATGCAGCGGTGTTTTCCATTGACCCCGATCTTGAAATGCCTGACGGCGTCCTGACCACAGCGGTGCCACTTGGACTTTAATCAAGGCGGGTTCAGCAACCGGGCGAAGCGCTATCGATGGCCGTTCGCGGCGATTATTTGCTTTGCGCTCGCGCTTTGGTCTTCCTTGCCGCAAACGGATTATCTGACCCGCCTTAGCGGCGACTTTCTCACGCCGCTCGCGTCGCGCTGGCAGTTCGGTTTTGACACGCCATCTGGTTATGCTCTTGTCGTTATCGACGAGATTACGCACAACACGCCGCCTTTTTCCGAAACACCGGAAGTGGCGTGGACGCCGTTTCTCGGCGAGGTGATTTCCGCCATCGACAAGACCGAACCCAAAGTCATCGGGCTCGACATGATTTTCCCGAAGTCGATTGCGGGCCGCACGCTGGCGCCTGGCTATGACCGGACCTTTCTTCAGGCGCTGGCGCAATCGGGGCGCACGGGGCGGCTGGTGCTCGCCGAAGCGCGACTCTCTGAAACGCCGATCAGACCTTATGAGGGACAGGTGCTGGCCGTGGGCGGCGCGGGCAACATCCGGCCCGTCCACCTGACGCCCGACGCCGACAATGTGGTGCGCCGTCACCCGTTTTCTTTTGCGCTGGAAGACGGTAGCCGTGTGCTTTCCTTTGCGGCTGAACTTGCGGCGCGCGCGGCATGGGATGGAAAGGCACCGGATGAAAATATACTTATCGATTACGTGACCCCCGCGATCAGATTTCCCACTTACCGGTTTTCCGATGTTTACGCCTGTATTGAGAGCGGAGAGACTGAGGCGCTGGACGTCTTTCGAGACAAGATCGTCATCATCGGCACCGCGCTGGACATTGAGGACCGTCATGTGGCCGGCAATCGCTTTGTCGCCGAGAAAGATCCGCCAATCTTCACCTTGCCATGCCAGGGTGCGGTTCAAACGCCTATGCGCTCCGTTTCCCGGGCGTCAACAGCGGGCGTTTTTATCGAGGCGCGCGCTGTTCGCACTTTTCTGAGCGACATGGGCCCCGAGACGTTAAACCGCTATACGGTTTTCTTTTCGTCGCTGCTTGGGCTCGGCGTACTCGCCCTTGTCTTTTTCAAATTAAACCCGGCGAGTGGCGCCGGCGTTTACATAGTGTACGCCGCCGCGCTCTGGGCGAATGGCGCATGGATGCTGTCACGGGAAGTGCTGGCGCCGGTGTTGCCATGGCTTGTCTCGGCCTTTGCGCTTTACGTGGCGATCTATGCTTATCGCGTCTTTCTGGAAGACCAGGCGAAACGCTGGGTGACGCACGCTTTCCGTCACTATCTCAGCCCGTCGCTTGTTGACCGGCTTGCGGAAGAACCGGCGTCGCTGAAACTCGGTGGTGAACGCCGCCGTGTGGCCATCCTTTTCACTGACCTTGCCGGCTTTACGACCACGAGCGAGGAGTTGAAGAATGAACCTGAGGCGATTGTCGCTTATCTCAATCAGTATTTTGAAATTCTGGCCGAGACCATCGAAGCGCATCAGGGCTATGTGGACAAGTTCATCGGCGATGCGGTGATGGGGGTTTGGGGCGCGCCGGTGGCGCTTGAAAATCCTGAACAACACGCTTTTGAAGCGGCTATCGCCTGTCTGAAAGCGGTGGACGTATATAATGCACAAGAAGATGTCGATATGCCCATCAACTTGCGCATCGGCATTAGCGCCGGCGAAGTGGTGGCGGGTAATCTCGGGTCGAAAGGGCGCTTTAATTATACCGTGATCGGCGATGCGGTGAACCGCGCCGCGCGGCTCGAACCGGAGAACAAGCGTCATGGCACGCGCATTCTGTTCGACGAGTCGATCGCAAGCCATTTAAGTGAAAATGCAAAGGCGCGCTTTCTTGACGAAACCGTGCTGCGCGGTCAGTCCGTTGCGACGAAGCTTTATACTGCAGGGGAAGAAAGCTAGGAAATTCAGGCGTTCGCCGCGTTGTTTGCGAGGCGAACACGGATGGGGCAATCTGAAGGCGGCGGAACAGGGGAGAGCAATTATGAGCGATCAGCAGTCACAGCTCACACGCCGCGCCATGATGGGCGCAGTCGCGGGATTGTCCGTCAGCGGCACGGTGCTTCCGGCGCGGGCGCAGTTCAGTCTCGATCTCGGCAAGATCGGCGATATCGGGCGCATGCTCAAAGGCATGAATCTCGATGAGGAAGATGAGATTGCGCTGGGGCAGGATCTCTTTGGGTCGCTGATCCAGACCATGGGCGGCCTTTATCGCAATGCTGATGCGCAAAAGGCGTTGTCTTCGATTGCCGTGAAGCTGTTTGAAACCAGCGCACGGTCAGCATTTTCCTGGGAAGCGGTCGTTGTCGACAACAACGAAGTGAACGCCTGGGCGCTGCCTGGCGGCAAGATCGGCGTCAATAAGGGCCTCTTGCGATATGTGGACAGCGAAGACGAACTCGCTGCGGCGCTCGCCCATGAAATGGGTCATGCGGAGTTGAGCCACGCCGCGAAGGAAATGAAGAAGAAAGCGTTTTACGCGGGACTGTCTACGGCGGCGCAGGCCGCGGCGGTCGCGGCCGCGGACAGCCGATCGAGCCGCATCGGCGCCGGCGCCGGGATGGAAAGCATCGCCTTGCCAATGTTGCGCCTCGTGACGTCAGGCTATTCGCGCGATCTCGAATACGAAGCCGATAACTATATCGTCGAGACGTTTCAGAAGGTCGGATATGACGTCGATCGCGGATCAAGGTTTTACGAAACCTTACTGGACATCATACCAGAGAAAGCGAAGGGCACGACATCTCTATTCGCCGGGCATCCGCAAACGGAAAAACGCCTCGCGGCGTTGCGCGAGGCGGGCGCCGCGGCGCCCCATGCGGATGAGCTGTTTAATCCCGACTTTTATGCGCTGAAGCAGTCCTTTCCCACTCGGAAAATATACAAGCGAGCGGCCGGGTAAGCCGCTCGCCTGTATTTGTTGTTCGTTCGGGCTAGTTCAGGACGACTTCAAACTTTTTCTCTTCGCCTGAAGTCACATTGAGTTCCGTGCGGGTGATCTCGCCGCCATAGCGGACCGCGACGACATACTCGCCTTCCGGCAGAATGAAGATGGGCGAGGCGTCGCTGTCGATGGCGATCTGTTTTTCCGTCTTCTCAATGTCGCCGGTGGGCTCATAGATCCACCAGAAGACGCCGGTCGTCAAAGGCGCGCTGCCAGCCGTCTGCACGGCGCTCACTTTTACGCGGCCCGAGTTTTGAACGATGGTCTTGTCGACAACGGCGCCGGCGGTGACGGTGACCGGCGTTTCCTTGAAAGCGGAGCCGTGACGCGTTTTCAGCGTATAGTCGCCGGCGGGAAGGCGGAAGATCGGTTGCGCATCGCTGTCGATGGCGATTTCCTTGCGCTTGCCTTCAAGGTCGGTTGTCGGCGACAGCACCCAGTAGAACATGTCTTTCTTCAGGGGATCGCCATTTTCCGCCATCACCGTGTTCACCCGCAGATAGCCGGCGTCCATGTCAAAGGTAAGATCGGTCAGCGCGCCAGGATTGATGGTGACGGTTTCTTCCTTGAACGCTTTGCCGTGACGTGCGCGAATAAGATACTCACCGGCGGTCAGGCGGAAGATCGGCTGCGCATCGCTGTCAATGGCGATCTGCTTGCGATTGCCTTCAAGGTCGGTTGTCAGCGACAACACCCAGTAGAACATGTTGTCTTTCAGCGCCTCTGCGCCTTCCGTCGCCGCCGCTTTGACGCGCAGGTGACCGGCATTGAGGTTCACCACCGTGTCGGTGAGCTTGCCCGGTTCGACGGTGATCGTGGTTTCCGTGAAAGACTGGCCGTAACGCGCGCGCACCAGATACTCCCGCGCCGGCAGTTCGATAATCGCGGTGGCGTCGCTGTCAATGGCGGCTTGTTTACGGTTGCCTTCGAGATCCTGTTCGGTCTCGAACACCCACCAGAACATATTGTCTTCGACAATGGCGCAGCTTTCGCAGAGTTTTGCACGCAGGCGCACGCCTTGCGGGCCTTCATTCACAGGCTCCGGCTCTGGCTGGGCCTGGGATACGGTTTCCACCGTTTCTGCAAGTGCGGTCGTAAGCTCGCTCGCATTCGACGCACGCATATAACGCCCACCGGTGTTTTCTGCGAGGCAGGCGAGGCTCGCCTCTTCTTCCTCGTTGATGTCAAAGCCGATGACATGAGCAGTGAAATCGACGCCCGAAGCTTCGAGTTCATTTGCGAGCGCACAAGGATCGGCCTCGCAGGTTTCAAGGCCGTCGCTCACCAGAATGACGGTTGCTTTTTCTTCGGTGTATTTCAGCGCTTCAGCCGCCTTGCGAACAGACGCGGAAATCGGGGTCTTGCCTTTGGGGCTGATGGCGTTGATCTGCGCCATCACCGCCGCCTTGTCGACCGGGCCCACATTGACGAGGGTTTCAATATCGGCGCAGGCGCCTTTTTCGCGGTGGCCGTAAGCCATGACGCCGAGATGCACGCTGTCGTTCCAGCCATCCAGCATGTCGTTGATCACATTGCGCGCGATCTCGATCTTGGCGACGCCGTCAATCTGGCCCCACATGCTGCCCGAGCCGTCGAGCACCATCATGGCCGATTGCGCCTCTTGCGTCGCGTCTTGCGCCGACGCGGCGGCCCCTGCGGAAAGGCACAGGGCGCCGGCCATTGCGGCGACGCCGTTCATCATTGTCTTGCGAGCGTTCAACATGGTTTACCCCTTCTCTGAGTGTCGGTGTTTCGAGAACCTGATAGGGCGAGGATAGTTAGGGGCGGGGACGGGGGCTGTGCGTGAAATCACAGGGCGCGGCCATTCAAAAGAGGGGGCGAAAGGCGGACGGCGCTTCCGGAAGCCACAGCCTATGCGGCTTGCGAAGCAGGAAGCGGCGCGGCACAGTCGCCCCATGCAGGAGGCAGGAGAGCACACGATTTCGGTGCGTTTTGAGCGGGTGACGCCGCTCATTGACAGCGCGCGGGCTTCTGGCGTCGATGTTGAAAAGCTGTTTTCGGCGCTCAATCTGCCGGTGCGCCTGGTTGAAAACGGGCGCAATGAGTTCATTTCGCTTGCCGACTATTACCGTTTGCAAAACCGGCTTTCGATCCTGATAGGTGACGAGACGGTGCATTTGTCATCCCGGCAATTATTGCCGGGCAGTACCGATTTCGTGCTCGCCCACCTTTCCGATTGCAAGAATCTATTCGAAGTTATGGGCGTTGTCGCGAAGTCCTATAACCTTCTTCACGGGGGCCAGTTCAATCAGGTGGAAAAGCGCCGCGCTTCCGTCGATTACCTTATCGACGACCGCGACTTTCCTTATGCGGGCATGGCGGCGCCGGAAGACATTTATTTTCAGTGCGAGTGCATTCTGATTTTTCTGCACTGTCTTTTAATGGTGATTTCTCCTTCGGCGCGCGACGCCATTACGGGCCTTTACATTCGCAGACCAAGCCCCGGCGGCGATTGCGGCCACCTTGGCTATTGGGATGCGCCGATCCGGTTTGGCGCTGACGTCTACACGGTTTCGTTCGATAGGGACGTCGCACTTGCGCCGCTCCGCATGCCCTCTGCTGACGCGCTGACGGCAAACGCCGTCTACCAGATGATTGTGGAGACCGTCGCGGGCAAACACGCCGCGCTCGGCATGATCAATCCGGTCGCGACGCGTGTTCGCGATGCGCTCGCGCGCGGGGTTGTCGAACAACCCGATGTTGCAGCCCAGATGGGTCTGTCGGTCGCCACCCTTCGCCGGCGGCTCTCGGGGGAGGGCTTCACGTTCCGCGCCTTGCGCGAAGAGGTGCTGAACGAAACGGCAAGACGCCTTCTTTCCGAGGGGAAGTCCGTGTCAGACGTCGCCGAGGCGCTCGGATTTTCCGATGCGCGGGCCTTCAATCGCGCCTTTAAGGACTGGAACGGCGTCACCCCGAAAGCCTTTACAAGCCAGTCCTGAGGCTGTTCGAGTGGCCTCCCGTCTTGCATAATTTCGATCTTCGGGAGTGAATATTGAGCGAATTTGTCTTGTTACTCTGAGCGCTAGGGTCGTTCTGCGGCGCGGCAATCCCTTCTAACGTGGGAAAAAACAACAATACCGATGTTTAGGGAGGCTATTATGAGATCACGCTTGAAATCCGCCTTGTTGAAGACCGCCGGCAGCGCCGGTCTGGCCGCTTTTTGCGCCAGCGCCGCCGTCGTAGCTGGCGCCGGCGTTGCGAACGCCCAGGACGCCGCATCCGAGGCGAGCGGCGACGTCATTGTCGTGTCGGCACGACGCCGGGATGAATCGCTTCTCGATGTGCCGATTGCAGTGACGGCCATCAGCGGCGAACAGCTTGAGCTTCAGGGCGCGCAGGACATCACTTATCTGACCCAGTCAGTGCCGAACCTGACCTTAAAAGTGTCGCGCGGCACGAACTCGACGCTCACTGCGTTCATTCGCGGCGTCGGCCAGCAGGACCCCGTCGCAGGATTTGAATCGGGTGTTGGCGTTTACGTGGACGATGTTTACCTCAATCGTCCTCAGGCGGCCGTGCTCGATATTTATGATGTTGAGCGGATCGAAGTGTTGCGCGGGCCGCAAGGCACGCTTTACGGCCGCAACAGCGTGGGCGGCGCCGTTAAATATGTGACCAAGCGTCTGGGCGATGAGCCGACATTCAAACTGCGCGCTTCGGGCGGCACCTATGGACAGTTCGATGTTGTTGGTACGGCGGAAATGCCGTTGACGGATGATTTCGCAGTAGGGGGATCAGTTGCGTATCTGTCGCGGAACGGGTTTGGCGAAAACCTGACCACGGGCGAGGAGAATTATGACAAGGATCTCCTCGCCTTCCGCGCCAGCGCCGAATATGACAATGATGTTCTGTTCGTCCGTCTCGCGGGTGACTATCTGAAAGACAAATCCAGCGCCAAGGGCGGCCACCGCCTGCTGCCGAGCTTCTTTTCAGCAGCGCCCGTGCTCGACGATGTCTACGACTCCCGCGGCGGAATCACGGGCGAAAATGAAGCGGAAGCCTATGGTGCGGCGCTTCACGTCGAGCTCTCGCTTAACGACAACTGGACCATCAAGAACATTGCGGCATGGCGCAAGGACGACAATCTTCAGCAGATTGATTTCGACGCGCTGCCGGCGGTGGATGTGGATGTTCCCGTCATTTACGATAACGAGCAGTTCACTGAAGAACTTCAGCTTCTTTATGAAAGCGACGCCGTCGCCGGCGTCCTTGGTTTCTACTATATCGACGCCAACGCGTTTGATACGTTTGATGTCGTTCTTGACCTGACCGGCAGTTTGACGCCGGCGCCGTTTGGTCCGCTGCCGGGCCTCAACGCCAATACGACCGGCGAAGTCGACACCAAGTCCTGGTCGGTGTTCGGCGATCTCACCTTTGACCTTGAGGAACTTGTCGGCCTTTCGGGCGTCGAACTTGCGGTCGGCGGCCGTTACACCAGCGACAAGCGGTCTTCGCGCGTCTTGCGCCAGACCTTTATTGGCGGCAACACACCCGCGCTTGGCGGCACAAGCTCTGTTCTGATCGCCACCACGTCGGACTTTGAAGGCGAGGAAACCTTCACCGATTTCAGCCCGCGTGTTTCGCTCTCCTGGAGCCCCAATGGCGACCATAATTTTTACGCCTCCTACAGCCAGGGCTTTAAAGGCGGCAGCTTCGATCCGCGCGGTCAGTCAAGCTCGGTGACGGTTGACTTTGACGGCGACGGCGATGTTGACGCTGACGACGTGTTTGAATTCTTCCTGTTTGAACCGGAAGAAGTCGACTCCTATGAGATCGGCTGGAAAGCGCGCCTTGCCGATGGCCGCATCACATCGAACCTCGCGTTGTTCTATGCCGACTACACCAATGTCCAGATTCCGGGCTCGCAGGGCGGGACCGATCCGGTCACCATGCTGCCGACCTTTATCGGCGTCACCACCAATGCCGGCGGCGCAGAATTCTTCGGCGTCGAATGGGAAGGGACGGCGCTGCTCGCTGAAGACATGTTCGGGGCGGGCGATGCGTTCTCAATCGGTTGGGGCGGCGGCTGGATCGACGCCGACTACACCCAGTTCCTGGTCGGAACCGTCGATGTTTCCGATCAGCGCGTCGTTCAGAACACGCCGGAATTTTCAGGCGCGCTCACCACGACCTATACGCATCCGGCGAATTTCTTCAGCCGCGGCGGCGATGTGGCCTTCATCACGCAGACATCCTACAAGTCGCGCACCAACCAGTTCGAAGTGCCGAACGCTTATCTCGATCAGGGCGGTTACGGCCTTCTTGACGCGAGCCTTGTTTGGACATCGGAAGACGGCAAGCTCCAGATTGGCGTCCACGGCAAGAACCTCCTCGACCGTGAATACAAGGTCGCGGGCTACAACTTCGTCGCTCAGAATGCAGACGGCAGTTTGGCGACGCCGCTGACGCCGACCCTTGGCCTTGAAGGCGTGCTGACGGCGTTCTACGGCGCGCCGCGCACGATCACGGGAACGGTGCAGGTGCAGTTCTAGGGAGAAATCCCTTCCTCGCGAAACGGGGCGGCGGCTTGCGTTCCTTGCCGCCGCCCCGTTTTTCCTTCATCTCTTGGAGCGCAGGACCAAGATGAAAAAGTTTCTTGTTTTTATATTATTGCTTACCGCAATCCTCGCGGTCGCAGCAGGCGTTCTTTACTGGCGCGCCAGCGAAGGCGCGCCGGCGAGCGATCTTGAAAAGACCTATCTCACAGCCTCGGACCGTTTTGTGAATATCGCCGGCGCGCGGGTGCGTGTGCGCGAAGAAGGGCCTGCGGACGCTCCCGTGATTTTGCTCATCCACGGGTTCACGCACAGTCTTGAAACCTGGGACGCATGGGCGGCGGCGTTGAAAAGCGATTACCGCGTCGTGCGCTATGATTTGCTGGGGCATGGTTTGACGGGTCCCGATTCACAGGAACGCTATGCGCCAACCGAGCGCGCCGTCGTTGTCGGCGATGTGCTCGATGCGCTGGACGTGGAGCGCGCCATCATTGCGGGCAACTCCCTTGGCGGCTTGGCGGCCTGGCGCTTCGCCCATGACCATCCGGATCGCGCGGCGGCGCTCGTGCTGGTGTCGCCTGGCGTCTTCTCACTAAATGGCGTCAGTGACGAGCCCGCGGAAATCCCTGCGGCGATGAAAGCCTATCTCATGACTGCGCCTGAGGCGGGCGTCGCCGCAAGCGCGGGCATCATCTATGGCGATGATGACAAACTGACGCCTGAGCGCCTCGCCACCATGCGCGACATGATGCGCCGGGAAGGCAACGGCGCGGCGATGATCAAGTCGCTCGAAGAGTTTACATTGCCTGATCCCTCGGCGGCGCTGACAGAGATTGAAACGCCGACGCTTATTCTCTGGGGTGAGGCGGATGCGGTTATTCCCATTGAACAAGGACGGCGGATGCAGGCGTTAATGCCGAATGCTGCGCTCATCGCCTATCCCGGGGTCGGCCACGCAGCGCAGGAAGAAGCGCCGGAGGAAACCGTCGCCGATGCGATCGCGTTTCTGGATGGTCTCGGCGATAACAAGGCAGGCGAGTAGATGAACGCGCCGACACCGTTTTATCGCGCTTATGTTCTGTTTGCGCTCGTTGTCGTTTACACGTTTAATTTTATCGACCGCCAGATCGTCGGCATTCTCGCCGTGCCGATCAAGGCGGAGCTTGCGCTTTCCGACACACAGCTAAGTTTGATGGGTGGGCTCGCCTTCGCGCTGTTCTATACCTTTCTCGGCATTCCGATTGCGATGCTCGCCGATCGAAAAAGCCGTGTATGGATCATGACGGGCGCGCTCGCGGTATGGAGCGCGATGACGGCGGCTTGCGGTTTTGCACAGAACTTCACGCAGCTCTTTTTGGCGCGCCTCGGCGTCGGCGTTGGCGAAGCGGGCGGCGTTGCGCCGGCTTATTCTCTTATTTCCGATTATTTCCCGCAGGAAAAACGCGCCCGCGCGCTCAGCATTTATTCTTTCGGCATTCCGATCGGCTCCGCCCTTGGTATTTTGCTCGGCGGTGTGTTGACGAGTTATCTCGGCTGGCGCGAGGCTTTTATCATTGTGGGGCTTGCGGGGCTGGCGATTGTGCCGGTCTTTCGCCTGACCATGCGTGAGCCGAAACGCGGCGGACTTGATCGCGCCGGCGTCCCGGCGGCGCCTGCTGCTATTGGCGAGGTCCTGCGCACGATTATCGGCAAGCCGAGTTTTTGGGGCCTGTCCCTTGGCGCCGCAAGCTCTTCCATGATGGGGTATGGTCTCATTTTCTGGCTGCCGTCTTTCTTTGTGCGTAGTTATGGCGACGAGTTGCCGGCTTTCTTTGCCTGGATGCCGGATTTTCTCGTGCCGGAAAATCCGGGTCCGTTATTATACGCCTCCTATTTTTACGCAGCGATCCTGCTGATTGGTGGGATTGCCGGCATCTGGTTTGGCGGCTCCATGGCGGACCGCTATGGCGCGAAGAGCAAGGGCGCCTATGCGCTGGTGCCGGCTTTCGCTTTTGCGGCGACGATTCCTTTTTTCGTGATCGGGGTCACGGCGCCGTTGCTCTGGATCGCGTTTCCGGCGTTCCTTGTGATTCAAGCGTTGAGCCTTGTCTGGCTGGGACCGGTTCTTTCGGCGTTTCAACATTTGGCGCCGCCGAATATGCGCGCCACGACATCGGCGATTTTTCTTTTCATCAACAATCTGATCGGCATCGGCGTCGGCAATCTTGCGATTGGCGCGATTTCGGACAGTCTGAAAGCCGAATTTGGTGATGAAAGCCTGCGTTATGCGATCCTTTGCGGGACTGTCTTTTACGTTATCGCCGCCGGGCTTTTCTTTCTGACCTCACGCCGCCTCAGAAAAGACTGGGTTGAGTAGCTCGCGGCCGCCAGCTTGACGTCGCCGCGCGATCTTGACAGCGTGCGGGTTCGTTGAGGTTGAGCTGTTCCATGACCATGCCGGACCTGAAAAGATTAAGGGCGCTGCTGCTCGCGCCGTCGCTGTTCATGGCCGCTTGCGGCGGCGACAGTGATGTTGCGTCTGAAACCAGCGCTGAAGAAAACGCCTGCGCCGCGCCGTCCGAGCCCGTTTTCATCGAGGGCGGCGACTTCGTCATGGGCGCGGATGACGCTTATCCCGAAGAGGGACCGGCGCACCGGGTCACGGTATCGTCTTTCTGGATTGATCCTGCGGAAGTCACCGTGGCGCGTTTCGCCGCCTTCGTTGAGGCGACCGGTTATGTGACCGTCGCTGAAAAAATAATGGACCCGGCGACAGTCGAAGACGCGCTTGGTCTAGATGCTTCCGTGCTTGAACCGGGGGGCGCCGTGTTCCAGCCATCGCCTAATATGTCGTTGAGCGCGTTTAACTGGTGGAAATATGTGGCCGGGGCCAATTGGCGCTATCCGCAAGGCCCCGAAAAGCCGCGCGCAGCTTTATCCGAGCCTGTCACGCAAATCGCGTTTGAAGATGCGCGCGCTTTCGCGCAATGGGCGGGCGGCCGCCTGCCCACGGAAGCGGAGTGGGAATATGCGGCCAAGGCTGGCGGAACCATATCAGAGACAACTTCAAGCCCGCCTGCTGACGCCAATACATGGCAGGGGATTTTTCCAGTCCAGAATACGAAGCGCGATGGGTTTGAAGGGGTGGCGCCCGCAGGCTGTTTCGCGCCGAACGCTTTTGGCCTTTATGACATGATTGGCAATGTCTGGGAGTGGACGGCCAATTGGTACGCGCCCGGCCATGAGGAAGGCGAGGGGGCAAACCCCCAGGGGCCTGCGGTTGACCGGAGTTATGATCCGAGAAGCCCCGGCGTTCCCGTGCGCGTCATCAAAGGCGGCAGTTATCTGTGTGCGGAAAATTACTGCATTCGTTACCGGCCGTCCGCACGCCACGCGCAAGAGACCGGCCTTGGCACCAATCATATCGGCTTTCGCATCGTCTATGACCGGCTTGATTGACGAAGTATGCGCCGGCGGTGCGGCTAGTCTTCGAGAGCAGCGACATCCAGTGCAATTTTAGCCATGGTCGGAAAAAACTGGTCATCGTCGAGCGCGAGGGGGCCCGGGCTATTGATGATCTGATTGTTCATGACGCTGTTGAACACCTGGCCTGCAACGGCAAGCCGGGTGCGTTCGGCTTGTGAGAGTTTTCCATGCGGTGTCTTTTCGATCGCGTCGATCAGGTCCTGAAGGCGCTGTTCGCGATAGCTGCCGAACTCCCCCCAGAAAGCGGGATCGCTGGCGGACATTTCCAGCACCGCATGCCACAGATTTCGATGGTTCAGGATGCGGTCATAGGTGTTTTGAAGGAACTTTGAGTAGACCTCTTTGGCGGTCTTTCCCTCCAGATAGGATGTCGCTTCGTCCCCGACCCCGGTTTCGAGAAAATCCACGATGAGGATTTTCAGAAACTCTTCCTTGCTGCCGAAGCGCTGGTAGAACGAGCCCACTGACCGCTTTGCGGCGCGCGCGAAATCGCCCACGGAAAGTTCCGCAAAGGTCTGTTTTTCCAACAATTTAAATGCCGCTGCGATGAACCGCTCTGCCGTCACCCGGCTCCGGTTCTGCTGCGGAAAGCGTTCGACTGTTTCAGCCATAGGCGTCCTTCCCCCTTCTTGACAATATTATGTGAATATGAGTTCATATTCACAAGAGGGGCTACCTGGTGGAAGCCTAGTTCGCATGGCCGCATTACTCCGTTTCGATTCGAATGGATTTTTGCGTCATTTCGGCGGCGATGCAAAGGGAGCGTTTTCGGGAGCGGCCATGCGCCGCCTTCAACACTCCCTGCACATGGTTGCCAGTGCGGTTTTCCGCCGACGTCCCTCTGAAATGAAAAGTCTCATCCGGAACCCGCCATCAAGCGGCGCCGGAAAAGGGGCGGTGAAATTCGATCTGCGGCGCGCTTTAACTAAAGCCAGATAAAAGGCGGCGCCCGCGGCGGGAGGGAAGCGTGCGGCGCTGGAAAACCATTGGCTACGCCATTGTCTGTGTCTTTTCAGCGATGGCCGCAAGCTGCCAAAATGGCGGCGAAGGCAATGCGGCGCCGAGCGCGGCCCAGCCCGTTGTGCAAGCACCTTCCAGCAACGCGAAAGAAAAACGCCCCAACATTTTGCTGATCGTCGCCGATGATCTCGGCTACGCAGATTTAGGCGTCTTCGGCAGTGAAATTCCAACGCCGAACATGGATGCCCTGGCGAAAAGCGGCATGTTGCTGACCAACTTTTACGCCCATATGGCCTGCTCGCCGACCCGGGCGATGCTGATGTCAGGAACGGATAGTCACATCGCCGGTCTCGGGGTGATGAATCCGTCGAATGATCCAGCGCAAAAAGGCCAGCCTGGCTATGAAAGCTATCTGAACTTTCGCGTCGCCAGCATGGCGAACCTCATGAAAGACGCCGGCTATCACACCTACATGACCGGCAAGTGGCATCTTGGCGCCACCGTTGAAACGGGCCCGCGCGCCCGGGGGTTTGAAAAATCTTTCGTCTCCATCGACGGCGCCGCGCATCTTGGCGGCTTGTCCTGGAACGGGCCCGGGCTGGCGCCGTATCGCGACGGCGAAGAGATGGTCACCGTCGACGATGATTTCTATACGACGCGTTTCTACACAGAACGGATGATTGATTACATCGACGCCGATCGCGCCGACGACAAGCCTTTTTTCGCCTATCTCGCCTATACCGCGCCGCATTGGCCGTTGCAGGCGCCGCGCAGCTCCATCGAGCAATTCAAAGGCTGGTATGACGACGGCTATGAGGCGCTCTACAAGCGCCGTTTCGCACGGATGAAAGAGCTTGGTTTCGTTTCAGCCGATGCGGAGGAACTGCCGCCTGTCGAAGGCCAGCCCGCCTGGGAAGATCTGACGGCGGAAGAACAGAAAACCGAAGCGCGCAAGATGGAAATCTATGCGGCGATGGTGAGCGATCTCGATGTCTATATTGGACAGGTTGTCGACTACCTGAAGTCGATCGGTGAATACGACAACACGTTCATTTTTTTCATGTCCGACAACGGGCCTGAAAACCAGCGCCGCGATCTCACAAACGAGGCGATCGCCGATTGGGTGGCACAATGCTGTGACAATTCTTACGAAAATCTTGGCGACGGCGATTCCTATGTGATGTACGGGCCGAACTGGGCGCGGGCGAGCTCCGTCGCATTTTATCGCGCCAAGTCGACCGGCTTTGAGGGCGGCATTCATGTTCCCGCTTTTGTGCGCTACCCGGCGATGATCGACGGCGGCGCGCGCAACGATCAGTTCATTACGGCGATGGATGTCCTGCCGACATTCATGGACCTCGCCGATGCGGAGCTTCCGAACGGGGCTTATCGCGGTCGAACCGTATTTCCGGTCAAGGGCAGTTCGTTCATCGCCACGTTGCAGGATCCAAAGACGCAAATTCACGACAGCTCCAATGCTGTCGGCTGGGAGCTTTACGGGCACAGGGCGCTGCGCCGCGGCGACTGGAAGCTCGTCTGGGATGCGGCGAAAGCCGATGACGCCGCCTGGGAGCTCTACAACATCGCGGAAGATCCACAGGAACAAAACGATTTGAGCGACGTCGAAACCGAACGGCTGAAGACCATGATTTCGCTCTGGCGGACTTATCACGAGGAGAACGGGCTGCGGCCTTGACGAAGGGAAGAACGCCTTGGCTGCGAAAGCTGGGCGATAACATGAGATAAATAGGGAGGTAGAAAAATGAAAAATCGGGGCGAGAGAACCGCCAGCAGGGCGGTGAGCTTTAAACGAAAATTGTCATGCTGCGTCGCGGCGGGGGCTGTGCTCAGCTTCGCCGCGTTGCCGGCCCTGGCGCAGGACGACGGAGACAATTCCGATATCATCGCCGTGACCGGCACGCGCATTGCGCAAACGGGCATGCAAACGCCGGTGCCGGTGACTTCGGTGGATGCGGAATTGCTCACCACCATGGCGCCGGGCAACATGATCGAGGGCATCGGACAGTTGCCGCAATTTTTTGGCAACCAGACGCCGAACTCCGTTTCGCAAACATGGTTCGAGCGCGGCGGGTATGGCAATCTCAACATGCGGGGGCTTGGAATTAACCGTACGCTGACGCTGCTGAACGGCCGGCGGATGATTTCCGCTACAGCCTTCGGGGGCGTTGACATCAACGCGTTCCCTGAAGCGATGGTCAGCAGGGTGGAGACGGTGACCGGCGGCGCGTCCGCCGCTTACGGCACCGACGCGGTGGCGGGGGTCACCAACTTTATCCTGGATACGGATTTCACAGGGCTGCAGGCCCACGGCCAGTGGGGCTCCACAACCCGGGGCGATAGCGACAATTACGAAGTTTCGCTTTCATTCGGAACCGAGATCGGCGATCGCGGCCATTTGCTTATCTCCGGCGAACTGTTCGAGCAGGACGGCGTCTTCAGCTATGAGGACCGCGACTGGTATCAGGGCTGGGGCCTTATCAATGACGCGGGCGGCGTGCCGCAGCTTACGCCCAATGTCGTCTCGACCAATTCGAGTTTTGACGGCCTCATCTTTGCGCCGGGCACCCCTCTCCACCAGACCGAGTTTCTGTCTGACGGGTCCGGCATTCAGCCTTTTGTGCTCGGCGCCCAGTCGCAATTTCCGTTCGGCATTCCCCCGGCGCGTCACTCCATTGCGAATGGCGGCAGCGGCGACGATCTCGGCGCTGAGGCGCCGTCGCTCTATCCGGATGTGGACCGCAACAACATCTTCGCCTATGCGGATTATGAGCTAGCGGATAATTTCACCGTCTTCGGGCAATATATTCGCGGCCAGAACAAAACCAATCAGCCGAACTATCCACGCGGTTCTCTCCACGGCACACCGACGGCGATCACGATTTTCGCCGACAACGCTTTCCTGCCTGAAGATGTCCGGCAGATCATGATGGATGAGAGCATCGATTCCTTCACTTTGAAGCGCATGGGCAGCCTTGAAGATATTGGCCGTGACATCCGGATTTACGACGACAGCGTGATGCATTCCATCACCGGCGGCTTCAACTGGCGGATTGAAAATGGCGGCTTCATGAATGACTGGTCAGTGGACGGCTATTATCAATATGGCCGCAACACGCGGAAATGGTATCAGGTCGGCCTGCGCGTTGACCGTATTCACGCCGCTGTCGACGCTGTCGATGACGGTATGGGCAACATCGTCTGCCGTACCACTTTATTCAACGATACCTTCGCCGGCTGCGAACCGCTTAACCTCTTTGGCAGAGGCAATGCTTCTGAGGCGGCGGTCGACTGGGTCGTTGGATATGAGCCTGGCGAGACGATAACGACGCCGATTTACTTCGCGGACACCGGTTTTGATCTTGGCGTGACGGACACCTATTCGACGCAGGAAGCCAAGGTGAACATTACCAATATGCGCCAGCATCTGTTCGAGCTGTCCGCCAGCGGTGAAGTTTATGAGGGATGGGGCGCCGGTCCGATCTCCATGGCGATCGGCGGGTCGCACCGGGAGGAAAAAATCCGCCAGATCGTTCGCGATCCCACCAACCCGCCTTCGGATCATGACAATGGTCATCCGGTGCTTTGCGACACAGATCCTGAAGCCATCGCGGCGGGACTGCGCGGCGTCAGCGCGCCGGATTGCGGCAACACGGTGGGCCTCCAATATTCGAAAGTCTCGAACATCAACGGCAAGATCACGGTGACGGAGGCTTTCACCGAAGTGCTGGTGCCGCTTGTCGCCGATGCGCCGATGATGGAGCAGCTTACCCTGCATGGCGCTGCCCGCTGGGCCGACTATTCCGGTTCGGGAAGCATCTGGGCGTGGAAAGGCGGCCTCGACTGGCAGGTGACGGAGGATTTCCGTCTCCGCGGCACGTATTCGCGCGACGTGCGCGCCGCCAATCTGTCGGAGCGGTTTGACAAGACCGGTGGTTCGGCGACGATCACCGATCCCCGCTATCCGGGCGACGGCGTTATCAACGTAACCCGTTTCTCCGGCGGCAACCCGGAAGTGTCGCCTGAAAAAGCGGACACGATCACGGTCGGTTTCGTCTACCAGCCGTCATATATCGACGGTTTCTCGATTTCGATGGACTGGTATCAGGTCAAGATCGACGACGCGATTGGCCAGCTTGGCGTTCAGGCCGTCGCTGACCGTTGTGAAGAAGGCGCTCTTGAGCTTTGCGATCTGGTCAGCCGCGATACGATGACGGACCGGATCGTGCTGATCGGCGATGTCTTCATCAATGTCGATCAGGCCAAGATCAGCGGTATTGATCTTGAAACGTCATACCAGCGCGATGTCAGCCTGTTTGGCGGCGATGAATCTCTTGGCTGGAGATTTTTCGGCACCTGGCTGGATGAAAACTCCGAAACGCTCGCCGGCACGAACAAGATCGACCGCGCCGGACAGACGGGTCTGCAACAGTCCGACGGCATCGCCTATGCGTTGCCGGAATTCAAGTTCACAACCAATCTCACTTATCAGAACGGGCCGGTCCGCACCTTCCTGCAAGGGCGCTATATCGGCAGCGGCACAATCGAGAACAGTCTCACAGAAGGCGTCGACATCGGCAGCAATCATGTGGATGGCGCGTTCTATGTCGACCTTGGTCTCAGCTATTTCCACGAGCTGGATAGCGGATCAGGCATTGAACTCTATGGGACGATGACCAATCTGCTGGATAAAGACCCGCCGATCACGCCTTACTACAATGCGTTCTTCGGCTATACGCAGCAGCATAACCAAAGTGTGTTCGATGTTCTTGGCCGGCGCTTTGTGATCGGCGCCAGAGTGAACTTCTAGTTTCTCCCTCCTGTTGCGTTTATTTGAGCCGCAAGCGCCGGAATATCGGGCTTGCGGCTCTTTTTATGTTTGCGATCAGATCAACTCTGCGATTTTTTCCAGCGTTCGTTCCGCGTTTGAGACGCCATTCACTGGCGGGCGCCCGAAATATCCCTTCACGCCTGCATGGCTCATGCGCGGCAGCCGGTGGATATGGATACGCCCGTCCTTTTTTCCGGCGTTCCAGTCGGAATAGGCCAACACCTTCCAGCGGTCGGGAAAAAGAACGGCGCCGACCCGTTCAATCCTGTCGCGGTCGCCGGTCAGGTGATGCAACTGACGCACATAGTTGAGGCCCGGATCGGAGGCGAGCACGCCGCCGAGGGAAATGACGTCGATATCTGCGCCGAGACGCGCTTTGAGAAACGGCGCCGCGCCGACCGCCACCTGCGCCCCGCCGGAATAGCCGATAATAATCACCGGCGCGCCCGAGCCGCGAACATAACCGTCTTCGATGAGGGCGTTTTCGATAACGCTGGCGGCGCCCTGGTTGAAAATCGGGCCATAGCGATGATCGGCGGACACCATGACCTGAAAAATATTCCGCAGGTTGATCAGGGTGTGAAACAGAGACTGGCGCTCGCGCAATTTCAGCATTTGCGCGCGCCGCCAGATCCGGTCGAACAAACGGGGACTTTCAAGCAAGGGCATGCCGTTTGGCGAATAGGGAAAGACGTCCGAGACGATGACAGCGTCGGGAAACTTTTGGTGGAGCCGGCGGATAAAGGCTTTCTCCCGGGGCAACAGAAATTCACCCGAAAGGGAGGCGACGCCGGAAAGATAGACGATGTAGCGCCTGCGCCTGCCGTCCGGGTTCGGCGGCGGCGGCGATGTTTCATCGAGCTCTTCTTCGGTCCAGCCCGCCCACCAGCTCAAGGTTTCAAGCGGCGAGAGGGCGGCGGTCAAAATGAGCGCAAACAGACCGAGGCCGAACGCGACAAGCAGGACGTCGGAAATCATGCGTCGCCCTCTACGCCGAGCCGTCGGGCCAGGTCCTCAATGATTTGCTTCGGTGTCTTTTCAAGGGCCGATCCGGACACAAAAACGCGCACCCGCCCGAGTGGTTTCGCCAACAAGTGACCGAGATAGCTCCTGACGCCGTAAGACAGGATCCAGCCGGCGCCGCCGCAAAAAACAGCGGCGGGAAGCGGCAGACCAAACCCTGCATGCAATCCGAAAATCGCAAGCGCCATAGCGAAGGCCTCAAGCGCATTGCCGAGGGCCTGACCGAAATAGGGCGCTATTGAAAAAACGCCGAACAGGCGCGGCGCGAAAGCCAGCGACACCACGCCGAACACCCCCGCGATCTCGTGGGGGCCGAGTACGCCCAAGCGCGTCAATGGCGCGACGGCGACGGCGGACAGCGCCCAGGCGAGGGCTGTCAGCACATAGGTGAAGCCGGTAAAGGCGAGGCTCGCCAGAAACCGGTATAGCGCGACGCGGTTGATGACGAGAATCACGGACTGGCCCAGCATTTCCGAAACCCCCGCCAGAAAGGCGATGGCGAGCGCGGCCGTCTGCGCCTCGCCGGAATAGGCTGCACTGGCGAAGGTCTCCGCTGAAAAGCGCATGGCGCCCCCGGCCAGCGTGAGCATCATGAGCGGGAAGGCGGCAATGTCAGCGAGCAAGGCGAGCATGAGCCCGGAATACATGATTGCGTGGCTGGGGAAAACGCCGCCCGTCCCGGTCCCGTGCAGAGCCTGGGAAGGGACTGGCGAAGCCCCGAGACTCTGCTAGAGACTGGCGCTATGAAGCGTTCCAAGACCAAATCCGCCAAATCCCAAAAATCCGCCCAGAAGCCGGCGAAGCCCGAGGAGATTTTTCTCGAGCCGTTCGACGAGGCGCTGTCCCAGCGATATCTCGCCTATGCGCTGTCGACCATCACGGCGCGGGCGCTGCCTGATGTGCGCGACGGGCTGAAGCCGGTTCACCGGCGCATCCTCTACGCCATGCGCCAGATGAAGCTGAATCCCGCGGGGAGCTTCAAGAAGTCGGCGAAAGTCGTGGGCGAGGTGATGGGCAACTTCCATCCCCATGGCGACCAGGCGATTTATGACGCCATGGTGCGTCTGGTGCAGGATTTTTCCGTGCGGGTGCCGTTGATCGACGGGCAGGGGAATTTCGGCAATATCGACGGCGATAACGCCGCGGCCATGCGCTACACGGAAAGCCGGCTGACGGAAGCCGCGCAATTGCTGCTCGACGGTATTGATGAAGATACAGTCGATTTCCGTGAGACCTATGACGGCGAAGGCAAAGAGCCCATCGTTCTGCCGGCCGCGTTTCCGAATTTGCTGGCCAATGGCGCGAGCGGCATCGCGGTGGGCATGGCGACGTCGATCCCGCCGCATAATGTGGCCGAGCTCATTGACGCGAGTTTGCATCTCATCAAAACGCCGAATGCGCGCACACAGACCCTGCTCGGCTATGTGAAAGGTCCGGACTTTCCAACCGGCGGCATCTGCATCGAAGACGCGGCCTCCATGGAGGAAGCCTACGCCACGGGCCGCGGCGGTTTCCGCGTGCGGGCGCGGTGGGAACAGGAAGATCTTGGCCGCGGCAAATATCAGATCGTCGTCACCGAGATTCCCTATCAGGTTCAGAAGTCAAAGCTGATCGAGAAGATCGCCGAACTGATGCAGGCGAAAAAACTCCCGGCGCTCGCCGACATACGCGATGAAAGCGCGGAGGATATTCGTCTTATTCTCGAGCCGAAATCCGGGAATATCGAACCGGCGGCGCTGATGGAATCGCTGTTCAAGGCGACCGATCTTGAATCGCGCTTTTCTTTGAACATGAATGTTCTCGGCGCCGACGGGAGCCCGCGCGTCATGGGGCTGCGCGAGGTGCTGCAGTCTTATCTCGATCACCGCAAAGAGGTCTTGCGCCGGCGCACGGAGTTCCGCCTCGACAAGATCGCCAGGCGTCTTGAGATTCTTGACGGCTTCCTGATCGCCTATCTCAATCTCGATGAAGTGATCCGCATCATCCGTTATGAGGACGATCCAAAAGCGGAGTTGATGAAGACCTTCAAGCTGACGGAGACGCAGACCGAGGCGATCCTCAATATGCGCCTGCGGTCCCTGCGCAAGCTTGAGGAAATGGAGATCAAGACCGAACATTCAGACCTCAAGAAAGAACAGAAAGAGTTGAAGGCGCTCCTGAAGTCAGAGGAAAAGCAGTGGGCGAAAATCGCTGATCAACTGAAAGAGGTAAAAAAACTCTTCGATCCGAAATCGGACCTTGGCCGGCGCCGCACGGATCTTGCCGATGCGCCCGCGATCGACGACATCGACCTCGACATTCTCGTGGAAAAAGAGCCTGTCACCATCGTCCTGTCGGAAAAGGGCTGGGTGCGCTCCATGAAAGGGCATGTCGAGGACGCGAAGTCCATCAAGTACAAGGAGGGCGACCGTGAGCACTGGGTCGTCCACGCCCAGACGACGGACAAGCTCATGCTCTTCGCCACCAATGGCAAGTTCTATGCGCTCGACGTTGCGAACCTGCCTGGCGGGCGCGGCCATGGCGAGCCGATCCGCCTGATCGTTGACATGGGCAATGACGATGCGGTCGTGGCGGCGTTTCTTTACGAAGGCGGACGAAAATTCCTGCTGGCGTCGTCGTCGGGGCATGGCTTCATTGCGCCGGAAGACGAGTGTCTGTCCAACACCCGCAAAGGCAAGCAGGTCCTGAATGTCGCTTCAGGCGCCGAGGCTGCGGTCTGCCGCCCGGCGCCCTCTCAAGTCTCTAAAGACGACATGCTCGCCGTTGTCGGGGACAACAAGAAGTTCCTTGTTTTCGAGGCGTCAGAGCTGCCGGAGATGACGCGCGGCAAGGGCGTCGTCCTGCAAAAATATCAAAAGGACGGCCTTTCAGACGCCAAACTCTTCTCGAAGAAGGAAGGTCTCACCTGGACCGACCGGTCAGGCCGCACGCAAACGGTGGAGGACTGGAAATCCTATTTGGGCAAGCGCGCGCAGGCGGGCAAGATTGCGCCGAAAGGGTTCCCCACATCGAAGAAATTCGGCGCCTGATGGGCGAGGTGATAAATTGTTCCTGCAGGAACGATTATTGCGTGTAAAGGGCGGTTCCGTGTTATTTTGAGGCCGGGCGTTTTGTCCACTTGGCAAGCGCTGAAAGTCGGCAAATCTTCTGAGTGCGCGAGACTCCTCGCGCGATGCGCAGCGGCGTCATGTTCCGCTGCACTCCAGGAGATCAATAATGGTTGGAAACAGAATTGTCGCCGCCGGGGCGATTATCCTTACTGCGGCGTTGGTATTCACAGAAATCGCTGTCGCCCATCACGGCGAAGATTCAATGCTTGGCAAGGCCGGCGACGCGATCACCTCCGCGGCGGATTCGGCGAAAGAAAAGTTCAAAGACGCATCGGACTAGACGTTGGCCGTAGCCTGAGCCCCAATTTCGTATCCTTCCGAGCTTGTTCTGATCGAATGATTAGCTTCAAGCTACCGAAGATTTTCATTTATCAATGAGTCAAAATTCGAAAGGTCTGCTTCGGTAAAATCGCGAGCAATATCGGCGGCAAGTTGCACGACATGCCCTGATCCTCCAGTGAACGCATTGCCGCACGCGGCGACCGAAATATTAAGCTCTGGGGCCAGCAGAAGAGCGCATTCCGCTCCCAAGGCTGTGCCGCCGTGATGTATTATGGGCGTCGCTGTTTCACTTTCACGCGGATACGTCATGGTTCCGCTACGCCAGCCGAGGCCATAATGTTGGGGGTTATTGTTGCCATCTTTCGTCTTTCTTGGCGTCGTCATTTCCAGAAATGACGCCTCAGACAAATAATCATTGTTCAGCAATGCGGCGCCAAAGCGGGCAAGATCTTCCGGTGTTGCGATCAGGCCGCCGCCCGCCCATTTGTAACTGGAATTTGTCTGGGGTGACGGAAAAATCGCAAGCCGCCTTAGGGCGCTGATATAATCGCTCGTGCGCTCAGTCATGGCTTCCCCTTGCCGGTCGGCGGCAAGGGTTGTTAGCGACAATGGCGCCGCAAGCTCATCATTCAGTAGTTTAAGGAAGGTTTTTCCTGTCGCCTGCTCGAGAACATAGCTCGCAAGCGTGTAGCCATATGTTGAATACTCAAATCCCTCATCTGGCGGGAACAAGAGCGGGTCATGGATAAATATCGAAAGACTGTCTTGGATGCTTTCATACTCATGATTCAGTCCGTTTTCAGTGAAGACAGGCGGCTTCCAGGCGAATTTGTAATGGCGCACGCCGGCCTGATGAGACAAAAGTTGGCGAAGCGTCAGGGCTGCATATTCGTCTGAAAGACCGTCTGCCATCATGCCGATTGGGGCATCCAGATCGACCGCTCCGCCTTCCGCAAGTTTCATTGTTAAGGCTGCGGTAAAAGGCTTTGACACACTGCCAATCGGGTAGACGGACTGAATGCTTGCCGGTGACGCAGATTGAAGGTCTGCATATCCCTTGCTGGCGGACCACACATGTTTGGCGCCAATAAAGACGCTTGCCGATATGGAAGGGTAGGCCTTGCTCCTTTGCAGCGCATCAAATCGTTGAAGCGCCTTTTCCGCTGCGCTGTTGTAAGCCAGCGTTGCGACTGGAGAGAGCTGAATATCGGTGGGCGCTGCGCCGGCTGGTCTTTCAACCTTTAGCAGCAGCACGCTTATGAACGCTGCGATAAAAAGCGCGCTGACGAGCAGAAGAAAGCGGGATAAAAACTTCATCATCATCGCCCTCTCTTTATAGCCCGCCCGGCGCCGGAACGCCGGGCGTCAGAAGCCTTGTCATTTCGCCATCATACGATCGCGAAGGGTGCGGAACGGCAAATCATATCGCCAATTGGGGAATTTTTCGCTATCAGCCAGTGACCGACCGACCTCAAAGAACACCTTGACGTCTTCTTCTACACCGCGCAGGTCCCAGGTTTCCGCATCATATTCGTCTGCGGGTTTGTGATATTTGTTTGTTCCATAGTCGATGAAGCGTTGGAGCAGCGCTGGATCATCTTCAATCTTTTCATTAAGCGGTCCACCGACGGCATAGATCGCCGGTATGCCTGCCTTGGCGAAGGGATAAGCATCATTACGAAAGAAACCGCCGATCTCCGGATTGCTGTCCGGTTGGATAACGCGATTAACCGTCTTCACGGCTGCTGCGAACTCATCCTGAATTTCAGAATAACCATATCCTACGATAGTCATCGCCTCAAACGAACCAAAGGGGAAGAGCGAATCGATATTGAGAACAGCAACCGTTTTTTCCGGTGCGCAAACCGGATGATCGACCAAATATTGCGCGCCAAGCAGTCCTTTCTCTTCGACCGCGGTTGCGATGAAATAAACTGACCTGCGCGGAGCCTCAGGCAATTTATTGAAGGCTTCGGCCAGTTCTATGAGCGCTGCAATCCCGGTTGCGTTGTCGAGAGCGCCGTTAAAGATTTGATCTCCTTCAAGCTCGGTATTGACGCCGACATGGTCCCAATGCGCGGTATAAATAACGCACTCGTCAGGTTGCGATGCGCCCTGTATTTTCGCGATAACATTGCTTGAAGAAAGTTTGCGGCGTTGGCCAGCGAAGCGAATGTCTGCTGTGCCGTCAAATACGAAG
This sequence comes from Hyphococcus sp., assembly GCF_041986965.1. Classification (GTDB taxonomy): domain Bacteria; phylum Pseudomonadota; class Alphaproteobacteria; order Caulobacterales; family Parvularculaceae; genus Hyphococcus. The sequence continues at coordinate 1,806,510 of NZ_JBHIXB010000001.1, forward strand.
CTTGCGTCCGCTGATTCATTAGCTTGTTGAATGACATCATCGTAGTCTTTTCCGTAAAGCGAAAAGAGGCGCTTGGCGGCCGGTTCGCTGATTTGAAGAGACACTTCAAGCGATGCTTCCGATTGTGCCTCGTCGATAAAATACTGGGATGAGCCTGCGCCGCCGCCGCTCAAGAGCGACCAAGGCCAGCCCGCGCTTTCCTCTGTATGAATCAAGATTGCTCCAACAGCGCCCTTTTGAGCCGCTGTCTCATACTTCTTCTGATAGTGATAGTATTCCGTAAGTTCGCGGCCCCAGAAAAAATCTTCATCATTTTCGCGCGCCGGTTCGCCCCGCATGAGGACGACAATCGCGCCTTCGACATCAATATTCTGATAGTCATTCCAGCCAAGTTCGGGCGCATCAACGCCGTATCCGGCAAATACAAGACGGGCGTTTTTGAGATCCGCGGCGCCTTTGGGCGTGCCCGCAAATGGGACAAATTCATCTAGAAGTTTGAAGGTTTCCTTGGCGCCGTTCGCTTCGACGCTGAAAACGGCGCCGTCTTTGCGGGTCACCTCTACAAGCGGAATTGGCTGTTCATAGCTTTTTCTTTTCCAGGGCTGGGCGCCAGCGCGTTCAAATTGGCTGGAAACGTAAGAAACAGTTTTTTCTTCACCTGCCGTACCCGGAGCCCGCCCTTCAAATGCGTCTGACGACAGCAATTCAATATGAACTGCAAGATCTTCCTTCGTAATAGAAGTGAAAGCCTCATCCGCCATGCCTGGCGTCGGCTCTATGATTGCCGAAATGGCGGCGGCTACGAGCAGTCTCTTCAACATCATCTGGATACTCCTGATCCCAAGCTAAACTCACCGCCTGCGCCGAAAAGGGTTTATGAGGCCGAAACGTTTCGTCTCAGTTTGACTTCGGTTGGTCGCAAGCAACACTTTCTGCATTTTACTAAATCAGAAAAACAATAAAAAGTGAATGGGTAATGAGCGCGACGCGTAGGTGGCCGCCAGAAATCCGTGCCAATGAGAGGGAGAGGGGAATAAACGATGCTTCTGGAAATGATGGAACTGGCTCCGAGTGCTTTATGTGAGCCTCCTGAGACTTTCGTACCCGGAGAAATATCGAGCGATGGCTTCCATGAAGGCTTGGACTGGATTTCCGGGACAGGGGACAAGGTTATATTCACCCGCGTCGCGCCTGATTTCTCTACATCGGAAATCTATTTCGCAGCAAAAAAGGCTGCGGGGTGGCGGAGCGAGAAGCTTCCATTCTCGAATGGCGGATATGACGCGGGTGTAGTTTTTTCGAAAGATATGAAGCGCCTGATTCTCACATCCACACGGGAAAGCGACGTGGCGCCGGAAGGAAACTGGAATATATGGAGCGTTTCTGTATCGACTGAGGGGGCTGGCTGGCGTTTTGGAGAGGCGGCCTTCTTGAATGCACCCGTCAATACAGACAAAAATGAATGTTGCGCGGTTTTCGGAAAGGGAGGTGAGATATTCTTCTCTTCCGATAGGAATGGACCGTGGAGTCTTTATCGCGCCCTGCCTGCAGCAAATGGTTATATCGTCGAAAAATTGGAAGGCCGTATAAACACAGATGATGGCGCGTGGCCCAGCGCTTACATCGAAGAGTCGGACACGCTGTTGTTCAGTTCAATTCGGAAATCAGGCGCCGGCGGTGACGACATTTATGCGTCAACGCGTGTAGATGGACGTTGGACTGAAGCGCGCATGCTTGGTGGGCCAGTAAACAAGTCCGGATACGAAGATGGCGCGAGAGTCTTCGATGGAACTTTCTATTGGTCCAGTCGTCCTGTCCAGCGCGCTGCGGAAGATCCTATGATACCATCGGATATTTTTTATATGTCGGCTGTTTGCGCTGCGGAAGGCTCGTTTAGTTTGGAATAGCTGGAGAAAGGCGAATTTTGAAAGCGATATTTATTCGTCTTTCAAATAGCGTTCGGCTATCTCCTCTAACCGCTCAGCGATTTCCGATTTTGTAATCCACCGCCCATTCAACATAACGCCATTGATAAGCTGTGTGTTGGCAAGGTCGTCGAGTGGATTGGCGCTGAGCAGCACGAGGTCAGCTCGGGCTCCGGGTGCGATGACGCTGAATGTGTCGTCGCTAGCGAAATAGGCGCCTGCCGCTCCCGTTCCCGAATAGAGAATGTCTTTGCGATTCATTCCGGCATTTTCCATGCTCGCCATTTCACGATGGAGAGAAAAGCCCGGAACGGAATAGACTTGGGGCGCATCAGAGCCGAGCAGTATCTCAACGCCGTCTTTGGACAAGGCGTTTAACAACTTTCGCTGATTTTCAAGAAACAGCACAATTTCTTGCATGTTCTCAGCATTCTGTTCGTATTCTTGCTTGCTTATCTTCGCCCAGTTGTCGGTGACGTCCTGCGGCGCATAGCGAAGCTCACCGTAAGACGCCAGCACATCAGGAGATGTTTCATAATGTTCGAAGAGGGCGAGGGTGGGGACAATCCCTGCGCCAGCCTTTAGCGTAATGTCAACAGCCTGCTGAAGCTGGGCTATGGTCACTGCCGTTTCTTCCGCGCCGATAAATGCGAGGTAGTTATCCATGTGCTCAATGGTCCGCTGGCCCTTGTCGAGTGCGTGTTGAAGAGTGACCTTGTCCGTCACATGGCCGGCGAAAGGAAGGCCAACTTCATTCGCCGCCTCTGCGATCGCATCATAAGCTTCGGCGCTGAGCCCTTCGTGAACCTTTAACAGGTCCCAACCTTCCTGTGCGTATTGTTTGACCTTTGCGCGGGCGTCTTCCGGGCTTTCCACATTATGCCCGCCAAGGGCAGGGGCGGCTAAATAGAGGGTGGGAGAGATAATCTCGCCTTTTGCAGCTTTTTCGCGAAGCTCGAGCTGGCCTTCTGCGCCGAGCATGCCCCTGACGGTTGTAATTCCCTGGGAGACATAGAGGAACAGAACGTCTTCCGCCGGCCATGAACTATTGTTGCCAGGAATATGGCCATGCATTTCGGCCAGTCCGGGCATGAGATATTGGCCGGCGCCATCGATAATCGTGGCGGATTGGGGCGTTGCAGTTCCACCGGTGGGACCGACAGCGACGATCCGTCCGTCTGAGATGACGACCGTTTGCCCCGCTATGATTTCCCCGTTTTCAACCGAGACAATATTTACGCGGGTAAAGGCGATCGTTTTCTGGGCGTAAACCGGGCTTGTCGTTACCGCGACGGATATGCAGATCAGGAAAAGACGCAGGCAGGATTTCATCATGCAAATATCTCGTTTCATCGAATTACTCTTGAAAAAATAATAAAAAAATGAATAAGAATAATCAACCATGCTGACATAATCGAAAGCTGGGACGGGGGATATTGGCTGCGGGCAAGCACTTGCCAGTGCACGCTTCAGAGCGAGAAGAGAGACCAAGTACATGAAAAATCATCTCCGCAAGAGCGCCTGGCTCGCCGGCGTTGCGCTCATTGTCAGCGCCTGCGATGGGCCAGGCGTGACCGTGCCTAATAACAAGGCCGCGGGTGTTGAGGCGGCCACGGCCGGTGCTGAAATCGGCCAATGGGGTGTGGATCTTCAATATCAGCAGGAGAGCGTGAAACCCGGGGATGACTTTTTTCAGTACGCCAATGGCGATTGGCTGGACAGTTTTGAGATTCCCGCTGAATATTCGAATTATGGCTCGTTCACGATGCTGTTAGAGCGTTCGGAAGCCAGGTTGGGCGAAATTATCGATTCGGCGCGCAACGCTAAAAATCCGACCGTAAACGAACGCAAGATCGCCGATTATTACGAGGCCTTCCTGGATCAGGGCGCCATAGACGCCCGTGGCGCCGAGGCGTTCGCGAATGATCTGGCCTATTTTGACGCCTTGCAGACACATGAGGATGTGGCGGCCGCATTTACGCGGCCCGGTCTTTTGTCGGCGTCCCCGATCACGCCATATGTCTATATCGATCAGAAACAGCCTGACCGGTATCTGGTGCATGTCACCCAGTCCGGGCTCGGCATGCCGGGCCGGGAATATTATCTGGAGGATCGCTACGCGTCTCAAAAAGCTCAATATCGAAACACTATCGGACGGGTGCTTGACCTTGCGGGCGCACGAAAACTTGCAGACGCGGAAAGTGTTCTGCTTGACCTTGAAACCAGGATTGCGGCTATTCACTGGCCTATTTCAAAGCAACGCGACCCCAATCTGACTTATAACCTTGTGTCTAAAGAGGAGCTGGAGACGCAATACGCCGAGTTCCCGTGGGCGGTCTTGTTCGCTTCAGCTGGCATTGAAGGGCAGGATGAGTTTGTCCTGAACGAGTCTGACGCAATACAGACTCTTGGTGAGCTGTTTCGTCAAACACCCGTAGAGACTTGGCGCGAGTACCTGAAATTTCACTATCTCATCGCTCATACAAGCGTGCTTCCCAGTGAGATTGATGACGCGGTATTTCAATTTTACGGCACGACATTGTCAGGTCAGCAGGAGCAAAAGGACCGCCGCAAGCGGGCGATTGAAGCCGTCAGCGGCGCCCTCGGCGAGGCGGTCGGCGAGATTTATGTGACAAAATATTTTCCACCTCAGGCCAAGCAGCAAATGAATACGTTGATTGATAATGTTATCGATGCCTTTGATGAAAGAATCGATGGGCTCGAGTGGATGTCAGAAGAGACGAAGGTTGAAGCAAAGGATAAGTTGCAGAAATTTCGGCCGTTTATTGGAGGCCCGGAGAAGTGGCGAGATTATTCCGCGCTGGAAGTCAGTTCGAATGATGCGTTAGAGAATTTGAAACGCGCAAATGAAGCGGACTGGCGATACTACGCCAATAGGCTGGGCAAGCCCGTGGATGCTGCAAATGAATGGGGCATGACGCCGGACGTCGTCAATGCTTATTATAGTCCGCCGCGAAACGGAATCTATTTTCCGGCTGCCATCCTTCAGCCGCCATTTTTCGATCCAGAAGCAGATCCGGCTGTTAATTATGGCGGCATTGGCGCGGTAATCGGTCATGAGATCGGTCATGGATTTGACGATCAGGGACGCAAGTCTGATGGCGACGGTCGACTGCGTAACTGGTGGACGGCGGGCGACGAGCAAAGGTTTACGGAGCTAACAGACCGTCTCGGAGAACAGTTCGCCGAGTATGAGCCGGTTCCCGGTATGAAAATCGACCCTGCGCTGACGATGGGCGAGAATGTGGGCGATATCGGAGGCATGGCGGTTGCGTATTACGCATACCGGAAGTCGCTAGGTGGTAAAGAAGCGCCAATACTGAATGGATATACGGGCGATCAACGGTTCTTCCTCGGTTATGCGCAAATCTGGAAACGCAAATATCGCGCAGAAGATATGAAGTGGCGGATGGTTGCCGACCCTCATAGCCCGGCGGAATATCGGGTTAACGGCATCGTTCGAAACATGGACGCCTGGTATGAAGCGTTCAATGTGAAGCCGGAGGATGCTCTATACCTGCCTCCAGAAGAGCGCGTGCAAATCTGGTAGGCGTCGTGGCGCAGAGGTGTTGCAATCCTTTTCTAAAGCTCTCTCTCATGGGTTGTGCGCCTCTGCTGTCATGGCTGCATTCGTATCTTCCCGGAACAAGGACACCTGTATGAAAACTGATGAGTTTCTGCCGTTGATGCGCGACATGTATGACGTGATTTCAGGCCCGGCCGGTCAGCGTGATTGGGAACGGTTTCGCAGCGCCTATCACCCTCAGGCGAGGCTGATTCGGGTGAATGGACGCGCCGACCGTGGCCAGCCGGCGCAGACAGGGAGCGGCGATCAACGTTGCGTCATCATGTCGGTCGATGAGTATATTGCGGGCGCCGGGGCGCTATTCGCCAAATTCGATTTTCGTGAGGAAGAAATCAGCCATGAAGCCCAAGTTTACGGCGATGTTGCTGATGTCAGAAGCGGGTTTCATGCCTGGTTGAACCGCGGCGCGCAGCCGGAAGAGTGGAGCGGCGTGAACTGTCTGCAACTTGTGCGCGCGCATGACGGCTGGAAAGTTTTGCAAATGATCTGGGATGCGGAAGCGGGAACAGGGGCGTGAACCGGGCCCAGTTTCTGCGCAGGCTGATGGCGGCGGCGGTGTTTCCCGCCGCCTGCGCCTCCGTCTCAGGCCGCGGCAAGGATGTTCAGGCCCCTGCGCAGTCGCATCGCGAGCTTGCAGCCGCAATGCAGACGGCGCTCGATGCGCAAAAGGCAAAGCATGGATTTCCGGGCGCCAGCGCCGCCATCCTTCTGCCTGACGGTTCGATGCTTGAGGCGGCGACGGGGTTTGCTGATGTCGAGAAGTCCATAGCGATGAAGCCCGGGCATCGCATGCCAATGGGCAGCATTGGAAAAACCTTTATCGCAGCCGCTATTCTGGCCCTGGTTCAGGATGGCGTGTTGCGGCTTGATGACAAGGTTCACACCTATCTGGGCGACCGCCCATGGTATCCAACATGGCCGAACGCCGATGCGATTACCGTTCGAATGCTGCTTAATCATTCAACCGGCGCACCATATGATTACATAGACCGTCCGGACCTCCTCGCAAAACTCAAGCAAACGATAGATGAAAGAACGACGCTTGCGGCGCTCGGGGTGACCCATGATGATTACGCCGCCGCGCTTTCCGGGGCTGCGGCTGAATTTCCGGCGGGAGAAGGGTTTCACTATACCGACGTCAATTATGTTCTTGCCGCGATGGTGGCGGAAACCGCAGCAGGCGCATCAATTGAGGCGCAGGTGAGGAAAGGCTTTCTGAAGCCGTTTCAGCTTTCGAGTATTGAAGCGCAACGCAAGACTATGGCGGGCGTTGCGCCGGGATATTTGCCGGAAGCTGTTGCGCAGCAGTTTGGCGGGCTTCCGTTAAAATCCGCCAATGATGACGGGTTCGTTTACGACCCGGAATTCGAATGGGGCGGGGGCGGCTATGTCGGGGTGGCCGGAGACCTCGCGCGCTGGGGGAAGCTGTATTTCTCTGGAGCGGCGATGAAGGGTTCGTATCTTGCCGAAATGCACGCATCTCGCCGCGCTGAAGCGGTAGACGCCTTGGGTGCGGAATACGGGCTTGCGTTGCAGTTCATCAAGGATCCGAAATTCGGTGACCGTCTTTTTCACGGCGGGTATATGCTTGGATATATCGCAAAGACCGAATATCTCCCCAGATATGATCTCGCTGTGTCGCTGATGATCAATACGGTCGATCTCGCTTACGCAGAAATTCACCAATCGTTGCTTGATCTTGCTGTCGCTGCGGTTGCGAGCTGACCTGACAAAATCATTTCCGGCGCTTGCTGTCGGGTTTGGCGTTGATATGCGTCTTAAGACCAGATGAGTTATCGATGAGACCGCTGTGCGCCTGACGAAAGCCGCCTCGATTGCTGTTGCAAAACGGATTCTCGCCGCCATGGGCGCCGATGAAGATGAAGCGCAGATCGGCGCGGAAGGGCTTACGGACGCCAATCTCGCCGGGCATGACAGCCACGGAATCGGCGTTCTTTATATGTATGCAAACTCGGCGCGTGCGGGGCATCTGTGTTTGAATGCTGAGCTTCACTCCAGTCGGCAAGGTGCGATTTTAATCGTCGACGGAAATCAGGGGCTGGGACAGCGTGTCGGCCGCGAAGCGATGAGAGCGGCATGCGAAATCGCAAAGACGGAAGGTGTGTGCGTTGCTTCTATCGCAAACTCCTTTCACCTCGGCAGGATTGGCGCCTGGGGGGAGCAATGCGCTGGAGAAGGTCTGGTGTCGGTGCATTTTGTTGGCGCTATTTCACGATCTCTTGTCGCGCCACATTGGGGGCGTGAAGCCCGGTTGACCACTAACCCCGTCTGTGTGGGGTTTCCGCGCATGGGTGCGCGTGCGCCTGTCATATGCGACTTTGCGACGTCCGCTTTTGCAGCCGGAAAAGTAAGGCTCGCCTATGAGGCGGGCCGGCCCGCGCCGGAAGGCGCATTGTGTGATGCAACAGGCGCCCCAACAACGGACGCCGCCAGACTGTTTGAAGCGCCGCTCGGCGCGCTGTTGCCCATGGCCGGCCATAAGGGCTACGCGCTTTCGGTGATGTGCGAACTTCTGGGCGGCGCCCTTGCAGGCAATGCCTGTCTTCCAAACCGGCAGGCGCCAAATAAGATTATCAACAACATGCTCAGCATCGTGATTGATCCATCACGGTTCTTGCCTGCTGATCGACTTGAACAGGAAGCTGACGCGCTCCTTGGCTGGCTTGAAGCGACACGGCCCATCGAAGGACAAGACAAAGTCCTGTCGCCGGGGGAACCGGAGGCGGCGGCGCGAAAAATGCGCCTGGTCGAAGGGTTTGAGCTTTCGGATGGCGCTTGGCGCTTATTGGAAGAGACAGGAAAAATGCTTGGCGTAACGACAGCGGAACTCGCCAGCGATGCGGGTCAGGTATGAGCTTGTCTTTGAACGCTGATATCGAAGCGTTCCATCAGGCGACGATGCTTCTCACGGCATTCGCCACTGCGGTGGACGCCGGCGATTGCGATAGTCTGGAGCGGATGTTCGCGCCGGACGCTGTTTTTGACCTGCCGTCACTGGAGGCCCCGAAGGGGCGACAAGTGTTGCGAGGGCGCGATGAAATTCTTGCGCGATGGCGGGGCGAAAGACCATTCGCGAGCCGTCATATCATCGGGAATGTTACGGTGCGCCTGAAAAATTCCGATCACATGGAAGTCAGGTCGGCGGGTTTCGGTATGCGTGGCCCTGAAGACGGTGGTTCTCCTTTTCTGATCGTCGTGGCGGATTATAAAGATGACCTGGAGCGTTACGGTCCCGGTTGGAGGTTTCGCAGCAGGATTGTGAATTCTGTTTTCACCTGGTCAGCCGAAAAGAAATGAGGCTGGCGCAATTCAGATCGACGGATGGGCGGATCAGGCTGGGCGCCTTGACGGCTTCGGGCGGGATCGCGGACCTTGCGGCCGTGGCGGTGGAAATTAAAGAGCCGGCGCATTTCTTCGAAAGCATGATGACGCTTATCTCCGGCGGAGATGAGGCGTTGCAAGCAGCGCGCAGGTGCCTGGACAGGGCGTCGGCAGGCGATTGTGATGGCCATGTTTCTCAACACCCATATTCCAACCTTGTCTGTCCCTTGCCGAATCCGCCGGCATTACGGTTATGTACGGCCTATCCCGGGCATTATGTTCGTGCTCGGCGCGCCGCCGCGTTGCTCGCCGAACGCGAATTAGGCGCGCCGAAACCGGCTGAGTTTCCCGACAAGCCTCCGCCTTTGTTTTTTCAGCATCCGTTCTTTTACCGGGGCAATCATAAAGCGCTGGGCGGTCCGGGCGATGTAATCGCCTGGCCGGATTTTGCGCGCTACCTTGATTTCGAATGCGAGATCGCCGCAATCATCGGTTTGAGTGGCGCGGATTTCACTGACAATGACGCCGAAAATGCGATCTTTGGCTACACCATTTTGAACGATGTTAGCGCTCGCATTCCGCAGCTGCAGGAAATGCCGTTTGGCGTCGGCCCTTGCAAAGGAAAAGGATTCGACGGGGGAATGAAAATCGGTCCCGTGATTGTCACGGCTGACGAGTTTTCACCTTCATGCGGCGCTGTTGAAATTCGCGTCAATGGCGAGCGTTGGTCGGAAACAACAATCGCCGGCGCCGCTTTTGACTGGCCATCCATCGTGCGTTTCGCAAGTGCGGGAGAAACCCTTTGTCCAGGCGAGATAATTTCCAGTGGCTGCATTGAAAACGGCAGCGGGATTGAGCTTGACCGGTGGCTGTCGCGCGGAGACCGGCTTGAAATCGAAGTCGACGGAATTGGTGTTTTATCAAATTCAATAATAGAATAAAATTTTAATAGGAATCCCTGTCGGGTTCTGCGGCCACGCGCGTCTAAGCAATATACACAAAGGCTAAAGCCTGTAACGCGGGAGGGTGAAATGCATTGGAATAATGCGATAGCAGGGGTGGTCGGTATGAATTCAACATTCAAGAAGCGATTATTGGCTGGTTCAGTCATGCTGGCGGTCGCCTATGGGCAATCGGCGTTGGCCGAGGAGGAAAAGAAATATGCCTTTCCTTCTCAGGACGTGTCGTCGACGCTCGATGGGATATCAAGCCGGTCCGGGTTGCAAATCCTCTACGCCAACAATGATATAAACGGCATTGTCACCAACGCGGTTCTTGAGACTGATTCCGCGTCTGGCGCGCTTGATCAAGCGCTGCGTGGTACGGGCCTCGAGTTCTCCATGGTGAATGAGCGCACGGCAGTGGTGCGCAAAGCGTCTTTCATGCAAGGACAAAGCGGCGGCGGTGGCGGCGCGACGAGCGCTTCCGGCGGATCGTCGAGGCGCGATACGATTGTCGTGACGGCGCAAAAGAAGGAGCAGGATCTGCAGGATGTTGCGCTTTCGGTTCAGGCATTCAGCGCCGAAGATCTCGATAATCAGGGCATTCAAAATGTTCAGGATCTTCAGTTTAGAACGCCGGGTTTTACCATGGGGTCGAATGTTGTCTTTGGACAACCGTACATCCGAGGCATCGGCAATGGTACGCTGACTATTGGGTCGGATTCCAGTGTTGCTGTTCACCTTGACGGCGTTTATCTGACGCGCCCCATGTCCGCCTATCAGGAATTCTTCGATGTTGAGCGCGTCGAGATTCTGAAAGGTCCCCAAGGAACGCTTTACGGCCGAAACGCCACCGGCGGTGTCCTCAATATCATTTCGGCAAAGCCGACAGACGAGTTTGAAGCATCCGCCAGATTCACATATGGCAATTACGATCAGCTTCGCGGTGATGCGACAGTCAGCGGGCCTATTACAGAGGACGTGTCCATCCGGTTGACTGGCTTCAGGGCGAAGCGTGACGGGTTCACGGATAATGCGTTTGATGGAGGCACGCTCGACGGACAGGATATTTGGGGTTTTCGCGGACAGGTGTTGTTCGAGCCGTCCGATAACTTCTCAATGCTGATCGCCGGCGATTACAGCCGCGAGGACAGCACGCGAGGGCAGGGGTTCCGCGTCACGGAGCCAGGAGGCGGTTCAGCAGGTGCGACATTTTTTGACGATCCATATATGGTCAGCAAGGATTATCCGGCGCGCACTTACACCAAGGCCTATGGCGTCAGCGCGACCGGGGAGTTGGCGCTTGGCGGCGTCAATGTGAAGTCGATCACAGCGCTTCGTCATAGTGAATTCCAACTGTCGCTTGACCTTGACGCCAGCGATAACGCGCACTCTTTCGTCGACCCGGAGACAGAAGACTCCGATATGATCACGCAAGAGTTGCAAATTTATGGCGGCGGTGAAAATTTCGACTGGCTGGTTGGCGGGTTCTATCTGAATGAGGACGCCTCGACGCTGTTCGATATCAATATTCTTCCATCAACCCGAGTGGTCCCGAACGGTTTCACGACCGTGAACGCCTATGCGGTGTTCGGTCAGGCGACGTTCCGTTTGGCGGATCAGCTCGGATTGACGGTTGGCGCCCGTTGGAGCGGTGAAGACAAGGAGGCGATGGTTCGTACGGCCGGCGACCCGCCAAGCGCTTTCAACTCGGCTTCCGAAGACTGGAGCGCCTTTACGCCCCGCGTTGCGCTCGAATATACGCCAACAGATAATGTCATGCTGTATGCGTCTTACACAAAAGGATTTAAGTCAGGCGGGTTCAACGCAACGTCAACGGCTGTCCCTGGTTTCGATCCAGAAAAGATCAACAGCTATGAAACGGGCTTGCGTTCCGTCTGGGGGGACGGATTGTTTACCGCCAACCTGACGGGTTTCTATTACGATTATAGCGACCTTCAGGTTCGTGCACTCGTTAGCGGCGTTATCAGCGGCGTTTCCAACGCTGCGAAAGCCGATATTAAAGGCGTCGAAGGTCAGTTCAATTTGAATCCGACAGATGCGTTTGCACTTAATCTGAATGCGTCATGGCTTGATGCGGAGTTTGGAGAATTCCTGACCACCGATCCGGACAGCGCCATGCCAGCGACAGTGATCGACCTGGCGGGGAATCGTCTTTCGAGAGCGCCGGAGCTGCAGCTATCCGCTGGAGCGGAATATAAGTGGGATCTCGGCGATGAAAGCGCTTTGCTGATCCGCGGCGATGTGAGCTATCAATCGAAAGTCTATTTCGATGAGTTCAATTACACATCGCGTTCGCAGGACGGATTCGCCACGCTTTCAGGTAAAATTGGCTACACATTGCCGGGAGGCAATGTGACTGTCGACTTGTGGGCGAGGAACATCACCGACAAAGCCTATGCTGTGAATATACTCAGGAGCGCAGGCTTTTACGGAACCGCAACATGGTATGGCGCGCCGAGAACCTTTGGCGTGTCCCTTACAGGGCGTTTCTAAAACTCCTCCCTGGGCCGTCGCTGGTGGAAACGCTGGCGGCGGCTTTAACGGAACCGCAGCATGAAAACAGAACAGTTATCCACTGGCTATTCGCCGGGGATTGCGCGTATTTTGGCCTATAGTACGCCAGCCTTGCCGCTGGCGGTCATGTTGATACCGGTCAACGCTTTTCTTCCATTTTTTTATAATGACGTAATTGGCATTTCGGCGGGCCTCGTTGGGATGATTCTCCTGTATTCCCGGCTGCTTGATGTCGTCACTGATCCGCTTGTCGGCTGGATATCGGATCGCACTCGGCTGAAAATAGGACGGCGACGCACCTGGATGTTAATCGGCGTTCCGATTTTCATAACCGGCGCCTGGATGATGTTTATGCCGCCGGAAGAGGCGGGAGTTCTTTATCTTTTTTTTGCGACAACAACTGTCTTTCTTGGATGGACCTGCATACAAATTCCTTATCAGGCCTGGGGTGCAGAAACGATTACAAACTATGACCGTCGCGCTGTGCTCTCTGGCACGCGAGAGACATTTACAAATATCGGAATCGTCTGCGCTGCAAGCATACCGATTATTGCCGCTGTATTTTTTGGTCACGATTCCATAGACCGTTTTGTGATGGCGATGATCGGGGGCGCTGTCATGCTCGCCATGCCGGTTACAGTTTTAATTGCTTCCGCTTCGTTCCCAGACCGTCCAGCGGATTCGTTTCAGCCATCATTGCGGGAAGGGTTGATTGCTCGTCTCCGGTCCGCAAACTTCACAGGGCCATTTATTCTGGTTCTGGTTTCTTACATTTGCATGGGGCTGGCGAAAGGCGTTCAGAACGCGATGACCGTTTATTACGCCACCTATGTTCTGAAACAGCCAGAAGTGGTCGGGTATGTTCTATTCGCAGCCTTTAGCGGTGTGATCCTCGGCACGCCTGCATGGGTTGCCATCAGCAAGAAGATTGGAAAACATAAAAGCGTTTCTGCGTCTCTGGTTCTGGCGGTTTCAATCCTGATGATCTTTGCGGTTCCTCTGGGCCCGGGCGAGGGATGGAGGTTTGTTCTTATCGAATTTTTCGTCGGCCTCGCCGCGGCCGGATATCTGGTCTTGCCTGCCGCTGTTATCGCGGATGCTGTCGATTATGACGCTGTGCAAAAAGGTCGGATGCGATATGGTCTGCATTTCGCAACATGGAGCCTCATGCAAAAGCTCGTGCATGCCTTTGCAATTGGTTTGGGGTTGCCCTTGCTCGCATTCTTCGGTTTTGATGATCCTTCCGTCAGTCGCGACAGTCTCGCACCGGTAATCCGTGCATTGTATCTCGTGGCGCCGGCGCCGCTTTATATCGTGGGCGCCGTCCTCTTCTGGCACTTCCCGATAGATCGTAAACGCCACGCCGAGATCCGGAGAGTCATAGAAAAAGATGGGCTACTAACGCAATGATTCCAAAACCGGAGGCTAAGCTCCCTCGGCCGGGAGCGCTATGGCGTGGGGCTGATGGTAATATTATTGCCGTTGCGTCTGACTTTGGAATTGGTCAACTGTTCCAACGATAAAATAAAATCCTCAATGCCGCTGATTTCAAAGGCGCCGCTAACAGTAAGTTGGGACAGACTGGCGTCAGTAAAACGAGCCCGGACTGGGGAGAAAGGTTCAAATTCCTCGAACGCTTCCGCCAGCGGGGTATTGTCGAAATAGAGTCTTCCTTGTTGCAGGGATCTGATTCGTGTTGTTTCGGCGGCGGAGAGGGTAATGGCGCCGGTCTCCAGGTTGGCGACAGCTTTGCCGCCGGCTGAAACGGGAACAGCTTTGACATCGTCTTGCGGCGCCTGAACAAGAACGCGCCCTTCAAGAACATCCACTTCAACGCCGTTTCGGCGAGACACATAAAATTCCGTGCCGACGGCGACAATCTGGACGTGCCGGGCCTCAACCGAGAACGGGCGCGCCGCATCATGGGCGACCTTGAAAGAAGCCTCGCCTGATACGAGCGTGATTTCTCTCGTTTTTGGGGCGAAGCGCACCGTCGCCGAGCTGTTTCCGCTTAAAAATAGCTGGCTTCCATCTTCCAGTGCGATTGTGGTGGTCTGTCCAATGGGTGTGGCGTATTCGATCGCCGCCGGCGGTATCAGCAAGACTGCCCCGATAGCGGCCGCTGCGATCGCGCCGACGCCTGTCAGGAGAGCGAATCGCCGCCGGGAAAACGACAGATTTAAGGGAGCTGCTTCGCGGGAAGCGCGCGAGCGAGCGCGGCTTTCTATATAGGCGGCAGGCGCGGGTAAGGGATCCATATCACTTAGGATGGACTTCAGCCGGCTGATCTCAGCCGGTGGACCAAAGGTGTCATTTTCAAACCCGCCTTCCAACGCAAAATCCTTTGCGATAGCAGCCAGTCGTCTTTGCCATTTCCAGCGTTGTATTTGTCTGAACATCATCCCGGGTTAACTCTCGAGTTCCAGCAACATTCGTTTAACGATACGGCTCATGTCGCGTTCAACCGTTCGTATGGAGACATTCAATCTTTTCGCGATTTCCGCATACACCAGCCCTTGCTGCCAATGCATCACAAACACCGCCTGTTCCCGTTCTGTCGCCGCCTGAAATACAGCTCTCACCTTTTCACTCTCGGCGCCTCTGATCAGCGCATCCTCAGGCGTTTCAGCCGGTTCGCCCAGCACCCAGTCAACGCGATCAATCTGGGCCTGCCGCCGGACTTTCTTCCGCCGATAGAGATCGCGAACGAGATTTAGCGCGATAGAAAACAAAAGCGCCCGCGGCTGCCGCGCCTTGCCGGAAATCTCCGACCGCGCCGCTCTTATATAGACGTCCTGGACGAGATCATCCGCCATATGCGGATCGTCAATCCGCCGCTGAATAAATGTTTTCAACTCTGGCCGGCAGTCGAGGAAAACAGCTTCCAGATCTTGATCGCCTGACGCGTCTGTCGTCGTGGCGGGAGCCGTCTTGGTGTCGTTGCGTTGGTCTCGCTCCGCCATGCACTCTTCAGCCTATCCTGGCGCACTCTGCCAGCTCATAACAGCAAGCTGATAGTACGCCTCAGGCTTAACGAGATCAAATGCTTACAGTGTAACAAGAGTTTCTCTGAGGACAATTTTCGCCAAGGCGAGTGACGCTGTGAGCCCCGGGCTTTCAATGCCGAACAGATTGATCAGTCCTCGAACGCCATGCTCTGCTTCGCCGTCGATCCGGAAGTCGGCCGGCGGCGCTCCCCTTGGGCTGAGCTTGGGCCGTGCGCCCGCATAATCGGGCGTCAAAGCGCCATCCGGAAGGCCGGGCCAGTATTTGCGAATAGCTGCGTAAAAGCCATTGGCGCGAGCAGGGTCGACAGTCCAATCAATCGTGGACGGATTATCATCGTCAAGCCACTCTACATCCGGGCCAAACCTCATCCGTCCTGCAAGATCAAGAGTCAGGTGAACGCCAAGGCCGCCGTCAGCAGGCGCAGGGTATATAAGATGAGAAAATGGCGCGCGGGCGGAGGAAGAGAAATATGACCCCTTGGCGAGATATTGCCGGGGTATCGACCCTGCATCTACGCCTGCAATACTTCTGGCGATCGCAGGGGCATAAAGACCGGCCGCATTGATAACAGTGGCGCAGCACAAGCGTGTTGTCTCCGCGCCCGCGACGAACACCATGACCTTATTGTCCTCGACTGCACCGCCGCACACCGTTGTTTCAAAAGCGATTACCCCGCCATGATCCTCAAAGTCGCCTCTTAACGAAGTCATGTAATGATGGCTGTCGAAAATACCTGTACCGGGGGAGAATAATGCGGCCTTGGCGGTGAGGGCGGGTTCCGCTTTCCCAATGTCATTTCCCTCAAGCCAGGTAAGGTTCGTCAAGCCAGATGCGTTGGCGTTCGCCTCGAGTTTTTTTAATCCGTCGACCTCTCTGCCATCATTCGCAACGATCAATTTTCCGCACATACGGTTTTCAATATGCCGCGCCTTCAGATAGTCTAGGAGCATGCGGCGCCCGGCGATGCATGTCCGCGCTTTGAGTGATTGTGGCGGGTAATAAATGCCGGCATGAATAACTTCGCTATTTCTGGAAGAGGTTTCGCCCCCGATCATTTTATTCTTTTCAAGAACAAGGACCTCTCGGCCTGCGCGCGCAAGTTCGGCTGCGCAGGCAAGCCCGACGGCGCCAGCGCCGATGACGACGCAGTCGCAGTCATGTATTTCCATGGATGATGGCATTGAGCGGGTTCATGCTATGCGGTCTTGCCTAAAATACTTAAGACGCATGGGGTCAGGCTCCCCGCCAAAATCAATTGTGAAAATTTTCACTGAAGGCTGCTGTATGCGCCAGTAATAGAAAGCGGCCTGTGGCGTGGAATAGATAAAGGCCTCCAGCTCGAGGCGACTTTACTCAGCCTCGTCCGTGTCTTTGGGGGCGAGTATCCAGGTTAAAGCGACGAGTGGACTGTTCGGATCCGGGTCGCTCCATAAAATCTCGGCTATCTCGTCAAGTTTCTTATTTATTTGCCGAAGTGACTGGGGCGTAGGCCGATTGACGAGCCGAAAAAACCTCAAATTTTGAAATTGTCCGCCACGCTTGGCCTGTTCGTTTTCCAGGCCTCTCGAAAAGTCGCGATCTGTCTGACGGCAAAGCGCGCCGACTATTTCACGAAGCTCTTCATTGTTCTCCGGATCTTCGAGTGCTTTGCTCATCCGCATCCGCCGAGATGGGGTGGCGTAAAGTTTCTCAAGCTTCCGGTTAACAACACGCGAGCCTGTTTCGACGATTAGATCGGCTTCTAAAAGAAGTTTCAGGTGATGATAAATTGAAGAAGGCTTTTTGCCGATTGAGGCCGCAAGTTCCTTGATCGACATGACGCCATGCGCACTCAGATGATCCACCATATCCTGACGCACCGGCGAAGCCATGCACTGTAATTGGTGCTGGTCCAGAATATAATACACCGGCTGGCGGCGGGGCGCGTTGTTCTTCTTTGGCATCGGCTTCTCATTAGAGTGTGGTGCTTTGATATATGTGAGCGCTCTTCCTATCAACAGGAAAAAATGCCTGCCAGCTGGCCGCGCACACTTTGTCTGTAGTCTGGGAAGAATAGTGATGGTTCGCGGAGGACCGCGGCGCTCTCGACGAGCCGGACCCCAAGCGTACGACCAGGCCCTGCTTGCCGTGTTCTCAGCTGCGGCGTGTCAGTTTCTATAACCACACGGGAAAGCGCTTGATTTTTATTATTAAAAAAATACATTATAATTAAATAAGAAGGCTATTTATGATGTTCCACACACATCGTTCCGAGGAGTGACTTCATGCAACTTCATATCTCGCGCCACATGGCTGGCGTATATGCGTCCGTTTCATTGCTGGCAATGACGGCGGCTTGCGGCGGCCCGGCATCGCAGCCGGACATGTCTGCAGAAACGCCAACACCCCGGGCGCCTAGCCTCACAGAAGATGCGGCGCCGACTGTTGCCGAGGCGGCGGCCTTTATCGAGCGCGTTGAAACATGGATGAAAGAGTTCGGTGAATATTCTTCCCGCATCAATTGGGTCAATGAAACCAATATCACTTTCGATACGGAATGGCTGAATACTCAAGTAGCGACGCAATCCACTGAAATGGGAGTCAAGTTCGCCAATGAAGCAAAGCGCTTTAACGGCGTCGATCTGCCTCAAGACATGCGCCGTAAGATCGAACGAATTAAAGTGAACGTAAATCTGCCTGCGCCGGAGCGGCCCGGCGCCGCAGCTCAGCTCGCGGAAATCAATACGCGCATGATCTCCACCTATGCGACGGGAAAAATTGATCTCGATGGTGAAATGAAGCCGGGCGTCGATCTCGAAGAGATGATGGGAACGGTTCGCGATCCGCAAAAACTCCAGGAAATATGGACCAAGTGGCGCGAGATTACCGTCGCTGAGAACGATGCCGGCGCAACTATGCGGGATGATTACGCCCGAATGGTTGAGATCGCCAATGAGGGGGCTGCAGAATTAGGGTTTGCCGACGCAGGCGCCAAATGGCGCTCGCAATATGATATGACGCCGGCGGAGTTCGAGGCGGAGGCTGACAGGCTTTGGGCTCAGGTAAAGCCGCTTTACGATGAGATGCATTGCCATGTTCGCGCGAAGTTGAATGAGCGTTATGGCGATGACATCGTGCCGCTCGACCAGCCGATCCGTGCTGATCTGCTTGGAAATATGTGGGCGCAAAGCTGGAGCAATATTTATGACATGGTCGCGCCGGGCAACGCCGATCCCGGCTATGATCTAACACAGTTGCTTGTTTCGAACGGCTATGACGCAGTGAAAATGGTCAAGGCGGGGGAACAGTTTTTTACGTCCTTGGGCATCGAACCGATGCCCGATACATTCTGGGAGCGTTCTCAGATCACCAAACCTCGGGACCGTGAAGTCGTCTGCCATGCGTCTGCCTGGAATATCGACGCCAGGGACGATCTGCGCATCAAGATGTGCACCAAGGTCAATGCCGACGACTTCCAGACCGTTCATCACGAACTTGGTCACAATGTCTATCAGCGGGCTTATAAAGACCAGTCTCCGATTTATCAGGACGGCGCCAATGGCGGTTTTCACGAAGCGATTGGCGATTTTGTCGCGCTGTCGATTACACCCAGCTATTTGACGGAAATTGGCTTGCTGGAGGATGAGCCCGACGCTTCAAAAGACATTGGCCTATTGATGGCGCAGGCGCTCGACAGGGTGGCTTTTCTGCCTTTCGGCCTGATCATGGATAAATGGCGTTGGCAGGTGTTTTCCGGTGAGCTGACGCCCGAAACCTATAACGATGGCTGGTGGGAGCTTAGAACTCGATATCAGGGTATTCGCCCGCCTGTCGATCGGGGCGGCCGGTATTTCGATCCGGGGGCCAAATATCACATTCCGGCCAATGTCTCTTATGAACGCTATTATATTGCACGGATCCTCCAGTTTCAGTTCCATAAGGCGGCTTGTGAACAAGCCGGCTGGGAAGGCCCGTTGCATCGTTGCTCGATCTATGGATCGAAAGAGGTGGGCGAAAAATTCAATGCGATGATGGAAATGGGCGCATCGCAGCCCTGGCCTGATGCGCTCGAAGCCTTTACGGGCGTGCGCGAGATCGATGGCGAAGCGGTGCTTGAGTATTTTGAACCCCTGATGGTCTGGTTGCGAGAACAGAACCGGGACCGCTCCTGCGGTTGGTAATCGCCGGAACCATTAACAGAAAAAAGTCCCGCATCAGCGGGGCTTTTTTTATCAGAACAGGCTTTGCTTGGATCCAAAAACATCCGCCAGGGAAAAGCCATCCATGGATGCGTTTTTCACATCAACATCCGAATGAAATAAAGATATTCAAGCGCGGTGCGCATGGCGAGCTGTTGCGGGGTTGAGGTGCCGCTGTGACCGCCATCCATGTTTTCGTAATAGTAATAGTCATAACCAAGCTCCGTTAGGCGCGCGGCGGCCTTGCGTGCATGCCCCGGATGCACTCTATCGTCCTTGGTTGAAGTGTAGAATAATACCTTGGGATAAGGCTGGTCTGATTTCAGATTCTGATAAGGAGAGTATTCCGCAATATACTCACGCTGTTCGGCGATCGCCGGGTCTCCATATTCGCCAACCCAGCTCGCACCGGCCCCTAACTGCGTGTAGCGCAACATGTCAAAGAGCGGAACGCCGATATCCAGGGCGCCGAATAACGCTGGCCTTTGTGTTAAAACAGCGCCCAACAGTAGGCCGCCATTTGAACGCCCGAGTGCGCCAAGTTTGTCCGACGTGGTGACGCCGCTATCAATAAGGTCTTCGGCCACGGCGATATAGTCGTCAAATGAAAGCTGACGGTTCTCGCGCAACGCCGCCTGATGCCATCGCGGACCATATTCGCCGCCGCCTCTGATATTGGCGAGCACAAGCACGCCGCCACGCGACATCCACATTTTGCCGGCCAAGGCGCCATGTTGCGGGCGGGCGGGGTCCTCATAATAAAGAGGCGTGATGGAGTTCAGGAATCCGCCATATCCGTATTGAACGGTCGGCGCATCGCCTGCTGCGAGAACTTCGGATTTGCCGGCGATATAGTAGGGGATGCGCTCGCCGTCAGAGCTTTCGGCGAAGCGCTGTTCAACGACAATGTCTGTCGAATCATAAAGCGTTGGCAGGCTCATGACTTCAGCAACAGTGTTGTCAGCGGCGGCATAATAAAGCGTGTTGGGTTGTGTGATGCTTTCATAAGAAATGAACAGCGCATCGGACTTGTCGCTAGCGGCGGCAAGCACAATCACGCCATTCGGCGGCAAGGGAATCGCCTGTTGCGCCCAATCATCACCTTGCTTTTGGATGCGCAACGCCTTGCCGCTGACGTCGTCGAGAAGTTCGATAACGATGCTGCTCTTTAACACTTCAACAGAATCGATCGCCTGATTGGCGCTCGGTGTGAAAATGATCTGAGCCCTCGAGGTTGCCGGATCGAAAGCCGCCAGCGAACCGGCGGGGATAAGGCCATTGCCAGACTGCCAATCCTCAAGGACCGTTATGATCAATTCATTTTCAAGCGCGCCATAGACATTCGTTTGCAGCGGCAGCGGCAATTTCCGGACTTCGCCGCCTTCTGTCTGGAAGTAATATTCGGTCTGGTTCCAGTCCTTGAGATAGCGGACGGCGAACATAACATTGCGATTGGAAATCTCGTAGACGCCGCCTGCGACCAGCGTATCCGTTATATCCCCGGCATAAACTGTCTCCGCGCTGGATAATGGCGTTCCCCGGCGCCACCGTTTTACGATCCGCGGGTAGCCGGCGTTGGTCAGGCTGTCTGCGCCCCAATCCGTGGCGACGAGCAAAGTGTCTTTATCCTCCCAATCGGCAAATGATTTGGCTTCGGGAACGACAAAACCATCTTCCACAAAATCGCCGGAAGATATGGAAAACTCCCTGAATGTAGAAGTGTCTCCGCCGCCATCGGCGATTTCCAGCATGCAACGGTCATAGTCCGGCGCCGTGCAGTTAAAACTCTGATACACCCAGTTCTTCTTTTCGGATTCAGCGATCTCATCGAGATTGAAAACTTCAACCCATTGCGGGTTTTGCTCTGCGAGCGCGGCGACGGGTGTGCGCCGCATAACGCCGCGTACATTTTCCGCATTCTGGTCGAAATGATAGTAATAGTCTTGATAGATGAAACCATAGGGAATGCGCTCTTCGTTGGTCAGTATCTCAAGCGCCTCTTCATAAAGAACGGGATAGAGCGGATCGGCGGTCATGTCGGAAAGCGTTTTTTCGTTTTCGTTTTCGACCCATGCGAGGGCTTTTTCGCCTTCGATCTCCTCGAGCCATAGATAGGGATCGTCTTGTGCATAGAGGGGTGGCGTCGTCGCTACGGACAGGATGAAAGCGTATTTTAGCAGGCGAGACATGGTCGGTTCTCCACAAACTGGGATTGGGAAGCAATTTCATTCGAAGTGAGGCGAGGGACGTCTGGTTTCGCGGGTGAGGTTAGCGCTGAGGCTTTCATCCTATTTAAAATATATGGCGATTTGCAATAGACTGGGAGGGCCGTACATCGCCTGCGTAGGCCTTCTGCGGGAATGAGGAGAAAGCCGGTCGGCCAGAACCTCTTTCAGCGGGCCTGCCATAGATGTCGCGGCTCAGCCGTCAGCGCGGCGCTGGCTGGCGTGTTTACCCCGGTCTTCGGGTTTTAGGTTGTTTTTGGCGCCACGCTCTGACGGGAAGGGGATTTTTATCTCTTCATGACGGTGACCGGTTGCGAATGCGCTTGCATCCCCGCCCATACCTAATTAAAAAAAATAAAAAACTTAAACAGTAAAGGCGCGCCGATGGCGGGCGCTGTTGCTCATGATTTGGGGGCAAGTGCAAAATGTCGATCACATCGAGCGGCGAAAAACCTCTTATGCGGGCGGCTTTGGACGCCATCAAGTCAGGAATGGTCTCAATGGCTATCCTGTTCGCCACGTTAATCCCGGCCCTTGCTCAGGATGAAGCGCCTGTCATCGCGTATGAAAAATTCACGCTGGATAATGGCTTGCGGGTTATCGTCCATGAGGATCGCAAAGCCCCGATCGTGGCGATCAATGTCTGGTATGGCGTCGGCTCCCGGGATGAACCGAAAGGCCGGAGCGGTTTCGCGCATCTGTTCGAACATTTGATGTATAATGGCACGGAGAATTACGATGACGAATTCTTCGGTCCCCTCGAAACTGTCGGCGCGACGCAGGTTAACGGCAACACCTGGTTTGACCGCACTGTTTATTATGAGACCGTTCCGACGCCAGCGCTGCCCCTGGCCCTGTGGATGGAATCGGACCGTATGGGGCACCTTCTGAACGCAGTGACTCAGGAGAAGCTGGATGAGCAGCGCGGCGTCGTTCAGAATGAAAAGCGTCAGGGCGATAACCAGCCCTACGGTCTTATGGAATATCGCGTGCTGGAGGGCTTGTTCCCTGAAGGCCATCCATACAGGCACTCAACCATAGGGTCGATGGAAGATCTGGACGCGGCTTCCTTGGAAGATGTGCATGGCTGGTTCAAGCGATATTACGGCGCGGCGAATGCTGTGCTGGTTCTGGCTGGCGACATAAACGCCGAAGAGGCGCGCCCGCTGGTTGAGAAGTATTTCGCCGACATCCCGGCCGGTCCGCCGCTTCAGAAATGGAGAAGCTGGGTTCCCGAGCATCAGCGGAACACCGCTGAGGTTCTTTACGATCAGGTCCCCCAGGCCCGGCTTTCGCGGAACTGGGCGACGCCGGGCAGAACAGAGAAGGAGCGGGCTTACCTGTCTCTCTCCGCTTCAATTCTTGGCGGCGGAAAAGCCTCCCGGCTTTATCAGAAGCTGGTGCAGGATGAGCAGATCGCGACGCAAGCGAGCGCATATCTGTCGCCGCACAAACTGGCGAGTTTCTTCTCCGTTGAAGCGGACCTGGCGGCCGGCGGTTCAATGGATAGGCTTATTGCTGAAACCGACGCCGTCCTTGAAGACTTTCTGGCGCGGGGCCCGACGCAAGATGAGCTGGAGCGGGCCAAGGCGCGATTTAATGCGGGCCTGATCCGCGGGCTTGAGACGGTGGGCGATGACGACGGCAAGGCAGGCATTCTTGGAAAGGGCGAGCTTTATGCGGGCGATCCGCACTTCTATCTGACGTTATTTGAATGGGTGAACGACGCCACTGTCGAGGATGTGCGCCTCGCCGCCGAGAAATGGCTTTCCTCCGGGCATCACCAGATTGAGGTACTGCCTTATGCACAATACGCCACAACCGAAACAGACGCTGACCGCTCTAAATTGCCATATCCCAGCTCAAGCCCGGATCTTCAGTTTCCGGCGGTTGAGAGTTTCAGTCTGCAAAACGGGGTCAAGGTTTATCTGGCGAAGCGGTCCGCTGTTCCGGTCGTAGAGACGGCGATCGTGTTCGATGCGGGATATGCATCAGATGCCCCAGATTCGATTGGCGTATCTTCGTTCACGCTGTCTATGCTGGATGAAGGAACCCGCAAACGTTCATCGTTAGAAATTGCATCCGATGCCGGCCGGCTTGGCGCGAGCATTTCAACATCTTCAAACACCGATCTTTCTGTTGTCTCCGTCTCCGCGCTGAAGTCCAGCTTGCCGGACTCCTATGATTTGTTTGCGGACATTGTGAGAAATTCGAATTTCCCGCAGGATGAAATCGACAAGTTGAAGGTCAAGTGGCTTTCCCAGATCGAACAGGAAAAAGCCCAGCCGGTGCAGTTGGCGTTGCGGCTCCTGCCTCCGCTTCTTTATGGCGACGGTCATCCTTATGGCGTGCCTTTTACCGGAAGCGGGAATGCACATACGATCAAGACGCTGACCCGGGATCAACTGGTCGCGTTCAAAGAGAAATGGCTTGGGGCGCATAATGCATCCATCTATATCGCCGGCGATGTTGACGCCGATGAGGTGAGGCCGCTTCTTGAAAAAAGTTTCGGCGCCTGGCGGACCGATACGCCAAAACCGCAGAAAAACTTTCAAGCGCCGCTGGAAGGCCGGGCGAGAGTCATTCTGATCGACAAGCCGAACTCCCCGCAATCGGTGATTCTTGCCGGGATCCTGGCGCCGTCAGCAACGGACCCGCAGGCCGTCGCCATCGATGCCATGAACGATATTATCGGAGGACAGTTCTCATCGCGCATCAATATGAACCTGCGTGAAGACAAGAGCTGGGCCTATGGCGCTTATACGTTCATGTCGAGCGCAGCGGGGCCGCGTCCTTTTTTCGCCTATGCGCCTGTCCAGAGCGATAAAACAGCCGAGTCCATCATGGAGCTAAGGCGTGAGATGAAGTCATTCCTCTCGGATCAGCCGGCCCGTCAGGATGAGCTCACCCGCGTCGTTGATAACAGCATTCGTTCTCTCCCCGGGCAGTATGAAACATCCACCGCTGTGCTGGGCTCAATGATTACGAGTCGGCGTTTTGAACGTCCGTTCAATTATCCCGAGACCTTGAAGGGCGCTTTTGAAAATCTGTCGCTGGAGGAGGTTCGCTCGGTTGCACGCCGGGTTATCAAACCGGATGACTTCATCTGGGTGATTGTAGGGGATCTGAAAAACATTGAACACCCGATCCAGGATTTGGGTATCGGCGCCGTCGACGTCTGGACGCTGGATGGGGAGCCGGTGGAATAGGGCGTGAAAGCCCGGGGTTCGATTTGTCGTATTCCCATCTCGGTTCGTCGCATATCTGGCGGCGCTTCTTTCTAATTAAAATATAACTAGTAAAATGAACAAGTAATTGATGTTCTCGAACCGGCCGCGCTCGGCGGCGGGACGGGCCGCGTGCGCCAGGTCGAAAGGTAAAGGCATGAAAAAGTTCTTCAAAATACTACTTGCATTCTGGGCGATTGCGGCCTTTGCAGGCGCGAGCGGTGCAGCGGCGGCCTCTGAACAAGAGCGCAGCGGCGCAATAGATGAAAGGCTGAACCAGTTCTTTGAAGAACTTTTCCAGCGCGCGGTCGAAGACAGTCCGGAGTTTCAGGCGCAACTTGGCGTCAAGGGAGAGGATTACTACCGCTGGGGCGACTATTCCGACGCTCATGACGAAAAACAGTATGAAGAGGCGCTTGCCGATCTTGCGCGAGTGGAATCGGAGTTCGCTTATGAGGAGCTGTCGCCGGAATCGAAGCTAAGCTACGATATTTTCAAATTCCAGACTGAGCAGCAGATTCGTAATTTCCCATGGCGGTTTCATGAATATGCAGTCACCCAGATGGATTCTGTCGCCACTTTTCTGCCCGTAGTGCTGCAAAATTGGCACCAGATCGATTCGATTGCAGACGCTGAAGCTTATATTGCGCGCTTAAAAGATGCGGAACGCGTTATGGACCAGCTTGTTGCGAATATTGAGACCCGCAACGAGATGGGCATCATTCCCCCTGCGTTTGCTTTCCCGCATGTTTTGAACGACACGAAGACAATCATCAGCGGCGCCCCTTTTGACGATAGCGGGGAGGAGAACGCTATTTTAGCAGATTTCAAGAGTAAAATTTCTGGCCTTGAGGTAAGCGACAAAGAAAAAGAGAAGCTGGTTGTTGAAGCGGAATCTGCACTGACCGGCCCATTTGCACGCGGATATCAGCGCTTCCTTGCCGTTGTCGAGAAAACACAGGCCCTTGCCGACGGCAATGATGGCGTATGGAATCTGCCTGATGGTGATGCGTTTTATCAAAACCAGATCGAAAACGGCACGACTCTAAGAAATCTCACCGCTGACGAGATTCACGCTTACGGCTTGTCTGAAGTGGAGCGTATTCAAAAAGAGATGCGCAAACTTCAATCGAAAGTAGGAGTGAAAGGCTCGCTGCAGGACTTTTTTGAATACGCTCGTACAAATCCAAATAATTTTTTTGCAGATACGGAGGAGGGACGGGCAGCCTACCTCGCGCTTGCCGAAGGCTATCTCGAGAATGTTTATAGCCGCACAGACGACTTCTTTAACCTGTTGCCCAAGGCGCCGCTGGAGGTCCGGGCGGTTGAGACCTGGCGGGAAGCCACGGCGTCCGGCGCGTTCTACAGCCAGCCATCCCCGGATGGCAGCCGCCCGGGGATCTTCTATGTCAATCTCGCGGATATGAGCGCCCAACAAATTCACACGCTGGAATCGCTCGCATATCATGAAGGCGCGCCCGGCCATCATTTCCAGATTGCGATCGCGCAGGAGCTTGAGGCGCTGCCGGCATTCCGCAGATTTAACATTACCGGCGCCTATATCGAGGGGTGGGCGCTTTATGCGGAAGCGCTAGGCAAGGAAATGGGTTTTTTCACCGATCCAATGTCAGATTTCGGCAGGCTTCAGTATGAGTTGTTGCGTGCGGTGCGCCTCGTGGTGGACACCGGGGCGCATCACAAGAAATGGAGTCGGGAGCAAGTGATCGGCTACATGACGGCAAACACGCCCATGTCACAAGCCGATATCGTCAAGGAGACTGAGCGGTATATTGCGATACCCGGGCAGGCGTTGTCCTATAAAATTGGTATGCGCACAATTCAGGATTTACGATCAAAAGCGGAAAAGGAACTCGGAAAGCGGTTCGATATTCGAGAATTTCATGATGCGGTCCTGCAGAACGGCGCGATGCCGCTTCCAATCCTGGAACAGGTTGTGGAACGCTACATCGAAGAAGCCAAGCGCAAATAACGGGCCCATATCATGAAGCTGCCAATCAAGCTCGATGCAACATCCAACGGCGAATATGCACCGACGCCGCTACCGCCGGAGCTGGCATGGGCGCGAACGGTGGCTGGTGAGAGGATTGTCACGAACAGCTGGTCTGCCTCCGGGAAAGTGGTCCGATGAATCTGTTAGTTTCGGCTTTGAAAGAGGAGCTGAGACATGGCGAAACGAGCCAAGCCGGAAGAAATTATTGCAAAGCTGCGTGAGGTTGAGGTCC